>NZ_JARPUS010000002.1 GCF_029537485.1 Pseudomonas sp. GOM6 | reverse complement strand
CCTCTGCTTGTAAGGCAGATGCTCTCCCGGCTGAGCTAATCACCCTTCACTCTCGAAGTGGGGCGCATTCTAGAGAGCGATCCGAACCTTGGCAAGCTCTTTTTTTAAAAAAATCTGCAATCGTTCCAAAGGCTTAGCGATGGGTTGGCCAATACGTCCCGGCAGAGAATAATGCGCGCTTTGCGTACTTTGGAGAGACCGCCACATGTGGTTCCGCAACCTGCTCGTCTATCGCCTCACCCAGGATCTGCCGTTCGACGCCGAGGCACTGGAGGCTGCACTGGCCAGCAAACTGGCCCGCGCCTGCGCCAGCCAGGAGCTGACCACTTATGGTTTCATCGCGCCCTTCGGCAAAGGTGCCGATGCACCGCTGGTACATGTCAGTGGCGACTTCCTGCTGGTGGCCGCGCGCAAGGAAGAACGCATTCTGCCGGGCAGTGTGGTGCGTGATGCCTTGAAGGAGAAAGTCGACGAGATCGAAGCGCAGCAGATGCGCAAGGTCTACAAGAAGGAGCGCGACCAGCTGAAGGACGAGATCGTCATGTCCCTGCTGCCCCGCGCCTTCGTCCGCCGCTCGGCTACGTTTGCCGCCATCGCCCCAAAGCTCGGCCTGATCCTGGTCGACTCGGCCAGCGCCAAGAAGGCCGAAGACCTGCTGTCGACCCTGCGCGAAGTGCTGGGCAGCCTTCCAGTTCGCCCGCTGGCGGTGAAGATGGCGCCGACTGCCACCCTCACCGACTGGGTCAAGACCCAGCAGGCCGCGCCGGACTTCTTCGTGCTTGATGAGTGCGAGCTGCGTGACGTCAACGAAGACGGCGGCGTGGTGCGCTGCAAGCGCCAGGACCTGACCAGCGAGGAAATCCAGCTGCACCTGTCGTCCGGCAAGCTGGTCACTCAACTGTCGCTGGCCTGGCAGGACAAGCTGTCCTTCGTGCTCGACGACAAGCTGGTGATCAAGCGCCTGCGCTTCGAGGATCTGCTACAGGATCAGGCTGCCCAGGACGGTGGCGACGATGACCTCGGCCAACAGGACGCCAGCTTCACCCTGATGATGCTGACCTTCTGCGACTTCCTGCCGGCACTGGTCGAAGCTCTGGGCGGCGAGGAAATCCCGCAAGGTATCTGACCAGCCGGACAACTTTGGTAACCTTTGCCAGGGCTCGCTCGTCCTCTCGGGCTTGCCCTGTGCAATCCACTGTGCAGAATAGCGAACAACGCGGGGACGACCTCGCAACTCCCCTTCGAGTCATCATCCGGGACGGCCCGCTCATCAGTAGTTAGGAGCCCTCTCATGTCCTGGATCATCCTGCTTTTTGCCGGCCTGTTCGAAGTCGCTTGGGCCATCGGCCTGAAGTACACCGACGGCTTTTCCCGCCCCATGCCTACCCTGCTCACCGTGAGCGCCATGGTGGTCAGCATCGGCCTGCTCGGGGTGGCCATGAAGGAACTGCCGCTGGGCACGGCCTACGCCATCTGGACCGGAGTCGGCGCGGTGGGCACGGTGATCGCAGGCATTCTGCTGTTCGGCGAGGCCATGACGCTGGTGCGCCTGGCCAGCGTCGGCCTGATCGTCGCGGGGCTGGTCGGCCTCAAACTCAGCCACTGAAAATGCATCGACGAAAAAGCCCGCCAATTGGCAGGCTTTTTCTTGCAGCTCGGCTCAGCGCTGATCGCCACGTAACTGCGCAACCTGCTCCTGCAACACCAGCCTGCCGGTGTCCGGCGGCAGCGGTTGGCCAGCGATCAGGTTGATCCGCGACCAGAAGCGCTTGAACAGGCCCTTGTGCGGAGCGCGGCTGAAGAAGCTACCCCACAACCCCTGCAACGCCATGGGGATCACCGGTACCGGGTTGGCCGCGAGGATGCGCTCGACCCCGGCCTTGAACTCGTCGATCTCGCCGCTGGTGGTCAGCTTGCCCTCGGGGAAGATGCACACCACCTCGCCCTCTTCCAGGTACTTGGCAATACGGGCGAAGGCCGCCTCGAACACCTGCGGGTCTTCGTTACGCCCGGCGATGGGCACGGTGCCGGCGGTGCGGAACACGAAGTTGAGCACCGGCATGTTGTAGATCTTGTAGTACATGACGAAACGCACCGGCCGGCGGATGGCACCGCCGATCAGCAGTGCATCGACGAAGGACACGTGGTTGCACACCAGCACCGCAGCCCCCTCGTCCGGGATCACGTCCAGATTCTCGTGGCGCACCCGGTACATCGAGTGGCTGAGCATCCAGATCAGGAAGCGCATGGTGAACTCGGGCACCACCTTGAAGATGTACAGGTTCACCGCGATGTTCATCAGCGAGATGGCCAGGAACAGCTGCGGAATGGACAGCTCGGCCACGCTCAGGAACAGAATCGAGACAATGGCCGCCGCCACCATGAACAGCGCATTGAGTATGTTGTTGGCGGCAATCACCCGCGCCCGCTCATGCTCCTCGGTGCGCGACTGGATGAGGGCGTACAGCGGCACGATGTAGAAGCCGCCGAACATACCGATGCCGAGAATGCAGCCAAGTACCCACCACGCCTGGCCCACGCCGAGCAGACTGAGCCAATCGTAGCTGGCCGGCGCCGGCGGAAAGCTGCTGGACACCGCCCAGAGCAAAATGCCGAACAGGCTTAGACCAGCCGAGCCGAACGGCACCAGACCGATCTCCACCTTGTGCCCGCTCATGCGCTCACACAGGATCGAACCCAGGCCGATGCCCACCGAAAACACCGCGAGAATCAGCGTCACCACACTCTCGTCGCCGTGCAGCAGTTCCTTGGCGAAGGCCGGAATCTGCGTCAGGTACACCGCGCCGAGGAACCAGAACCAGGAATTGCCCACCAGCGAGCGCGACACCGCCGGGCGCTGGCCCAGCCCCAGGCGCATGATCCGCCAGGTCTGACGGAAGATGTTCCAGTCCAGCACCAGGCTTGGCAGACCTGCCGCGGCGGCCGGGATGGCGCGGCTGGCCAGGTAGCCGAGCACCGCCACCAGCACCACGCTCGCCGCCACCAGCGCGGCATAGCTGTCACTGGCCAGCAGCACGCCGGCGCCGATGGTGCCGGCAAGAATGGCGAGGAAGGTGCCCATCTCCACCAGGGCGTTGCCGCCGACCAGTTCGTGTTCTTCCAGTGCGGCCGGCAGGATCGAGTACTTCACCGGCCCGAACAGCGCCGACTGAGTCCCCATGGCGAACAGCGTGGCCAGCAGCAGCGGCAGGCTGCCGAGCAGAAAGCCAGCCGCGCCGAGCAGCATGATGAACACCTCGGCCAGCTTGATCTGGCGAATCAGACTGTCCTTGGCGAACTTCTCGCCGAACTGGCCGCCCAGGGCGGAGAACAGGAAGAACGGCAGGATGAACAGCAGCGCGCAGAGGTTGACCAGCAGATCGCGGTCGGCGCTGACACTGAGCTTGAACAGAATGGCGAGGATCAGCCCCTGCTTGAACACGTTGTCGTTGAACGCGCCGAGCAGCTGGGTAATGAAGAAGGGCAGGAAGCGCCGGGTGCCGAGCAGGGCGAATTGCGAGTGTTGGGTCATCGTCCTTGTACCTGTCTGAGGCCAAACGGCCGTCCTGCATTGGACTCCATCTGGCCTGCGCAAAGCCACACCCGAATGCAGCTTTTGCGCAGTGACAGGCTCAGATCGGCAGTTGCCCCAGCGCCCAGCGCAGCAGGAAGAACACCAGCAGGCCACCGCCAATGGTGGCCAGCAGATGACGGGTCAGCGCCGCGATGGCGATGGTCACCAGACCGGCCAGCAGGTAGGCATTGTCCAGGCTCAGCGCCCAGTGCTGACCATCGGGCAGGAACATACCCGGTACCACGATGGCGGTCAGCACGGCGGTCGGTACGTAGTGCAGGCCCTGGCGCACCAGCGGCGGAAAACGCAGGTCGGGAAAGGCGAACAGGCTGTAACGGGTGGCGAAGGTGATCGCCAACATGCCAAGGATCAGTATCCAGTTGTCCATCACAGCTCCTTGTCCAGCAACAGGCGGTAGCGCTGCTCCAGCACCACGCCAACGACAATACCGGCAGCCGCCGCAGCCATCAGCCCGAGCTTGTACGGCAGGCCATGGCAGGCCAGCGCCACTGCACCCGCCACCAGCGCCGCCGCCACTTGCGGGCGGTTGCGCAGCATGGGCACGACGATGCCAATGAAGGTCGCCAGCATGGCGAAATCCAGACCCCAGGCGCCGATGTTCGGCACTGCCTGGCCAAACAACAGGCCAATCAGGGTGCAGGCCAGCCAGTTGCCATACATGGCCAGCCCGGCACCCAGGAAGTACCAGTGCTTGTGCGGCGACGCATCCTTCTCCGCGTAGCGGTGCTGGACCACGGCGAAGGCTTCGTCGGTCAGCCAGAATGCCAGTGGCACACGCCAGCGCTTGGGCAGATGGCGGACGAAAGGCTGCAGGGTCGCGCTGTAGAGGGCGTGGCGCAGATTGACCACCAGCGTGGTCAGCCACAGCACCAACAGGGTCGCGCCGCCACCGAGCAGGCTGATGGCGATGAACTGGGCGGAGCCGGCGAACACCAGCACCGACATGCCGATGGTCTGCCAGGGCGTGAGACCGGCGGCGCCGGCCAAGCTGCCATAGATGATGCCGAACGGCATGGCACCGAGCAGCATCGGCAGCATGTCGCGCAGGCCTTGGAAAAACTCGTGTTGACGGGACATGGAACCTCCTTGAGCTGCGGAGGTTAACCAATGGGTCAGGTCGGGTCTTGAACAATCTTGCGCATATAAAGAGGGCACCAGCCGAGGACAGCGACTGGATGGCGCTCCGTTTTCAGTCGCGACTCAAGTGAAGTCTGATGAAGAAACTGCTACCCCATCAACCCGCACAGGCACTGCGGTACTCACCCGGAGCCACGCCATAGGCCTGCTTGAACTGACGACCAAGATGGCTCTGGTCGGCAAAGCCCAGCTGCATCGCCACGTTCAGTGGCGTGCAACCGCTTTTCAGCAACGCCCGCGCCTGTTCCAGGCGGCGTTGCTTGAGCCAGGCATGCGGCGGTAACCCCGTGGCGCGACGAAACACCCTAGCAAAGTGAAACGGCGACAGATTAACCGCCGCCGCCAGTGCTTCGAGCGATGGCGGCTCGACCAGGCTGGCCGCCAGCAACTCCTTGGCCCGCGCCACCGCGCCAGGCTCTCTTCCAGCCGGGCGCGTCGAGGGCACCCGGGCATAGCGCTGCAGCAGAAGCAGCATGGCCTCGCGCCAGAACGTCTGGCGCTGCAGCGTCGAGCTGTCCGGACTCTCCAGCAGGCGGTGCAACTGAATCAGCAGCGCCACCAGCTCGGCGTCACGATGCACGCTGCCATCGAACATGGGCGCACTGCCATGAGGCAGTTCGAGCTCCGCCAACAGCTCGCGGAACTGCTCCGCACGTGGATAGTAGACACGGTAGCGCCAGCCCTGCTCGCTGGCCTTGGAGCCGGTATGCACCTCGCCCGGGTTAAGCAGGGCAATACTGCCCGCCGCCGCCAGGTGTTCGGCCCCGCGATAGCGATAGCGTTCGGCGCCCTCCTCCAGCACGGCGATGGCATAACCCTCGTGTACATGAGGATCGAAGCTGTGCTCGATGAAGCGTGCGGAGAGCAGCTCCAGCCCCTCCAGATCGGCTACGGAACTGAAACGAGACTGTTCACCGGTCATGCGGCTCAGGCGCCGAAGCGCGCCTCCAGGCCCAGCTTCACCTGCGGCCACTCAGCATCGGTGACGCTGAACATCACGCTGTCATCGAGCCGGCCCTCGGCCAGACGCCGGTGGTTGCGCAGAACGCCTTCGCGCACCGCACCGAGCTTGGCGATGGCGGCCTGGGAGCGCAGGTTGCTGCCAGCGGTTTTCAGTTGCACGCGTACCAGCTGCCACGCCTCGAAGGCGTGGCGCAGCATCAGGTACTTGATCATCAGGTTCAGGCCGCTGCCGTGCTGGCGCGCATCGAGCCAGGTCGAGCCGATCTCGGCCGCCGGCAGCACCGGATTGAAATCGAAGAAGCGCGTGGTACCGACCAGTTCGCCGGCCAGGCGGATGGCGAATACCACTGCGCGCCCCTCGCGCTGGTCGAGCAGTGCCGTGCGGTAGTAATCCGGACGCAGGGTGCCGCTCATGTACTGCTGGTTGCCCCGGTTGGCTTCGGCCAGCTCCAGCAAGGCGGGCAGGTCCGCTTCGGTCAGGGGCTCCAGGCGCAGCGCGCCCTGTTGCAGGGTAACGGGGTGGGGCTGGAACATCGGGGCAACTCTTCTCACACGTTTACGGCCGATCACGCTATCAGCCCGCAGCGCCCGCCTCAAGCGGCCTGCGACCTTGGTCGCGCCTGACGAACGGCATGTCCCGTGCGAGACTTAGCGCAGCCGTTGCCACACCTGGAGCCCGCATGTCGCTGTCCGGCGGTTTGATCGCCTTCGTCGCCCTGGTCTACATGGCCGTCCTGTTTGCCATCGCCTTCTATGGCGACCGCCGCCGCACGCCCCTGTCGCCACGGGTGCGCGCCTGGGTCTACAGCCTGTCGCTGGCGGTGTACTGCACCAGCTGGACCTTCTTCGGCGCGGTGGGCCAGGCCGCCGGCGAGCTGTGGTCGTTCCTGCCGATCTACCTGGGGCCGATCATCGTCCTGCTCTTCGCGCCCTGGGTGCTGGAAAAGATGGTGATGATCAGCAAGCAGGAGAACATCACCTCGATCGCCGACTTCATCGCCGCCCGCTATGGCAAATCCCAGTCGCTGGCGGTGGTGGTGGCGCTGATCTGCCTGGTCGGCGTGCTGCCCTATATCGCCCTGCAACTCAAAGGCATCGTGCTCGGCGTCAACCTGCTGATCGGCGCCTCATCCAGCCTCAAAGGCCAGGACACCGCGCTGATCGTGTCCGTGGTGCTGGCCGTGTTCACCGTACTGTTCGGCACCCGCAACCTGGATGTGACCGAACACCATCGCGGCATGGTGCTGGCCATCGCCTTCGAGTCACTGATCAAACTGCTGGCCTTCCTCGCCGTTGGCGTTTTCGTTACCTGGGGCCTGTTCGACGGCTTTGGTGACCTGTGGAGCCAGGCGCGCCAGGCCCCGGAGCTGAACGACTTCTGGGCGCACACGGTGAGCTGGCCGTTCATGCTGGTACAGACCGGCCTGGCGATGGCCGCCATCGTCTGCCTGCCGCGCCAATTCCACGTCAGCGTGGTGGAGAACAACGACCCGAGCGACCTGCGCCTGGCGCGCTGGGTATTCCCCGCCTACCTGCTGCTGGCCGCGCTGTTCGTGGTGCCTATCGCCCTGGCCGGCCAGTTGTACCTGCCCCAGGGCGTGTTGCCGGACTCCTTCGTCATCAGCCTGCCGCTGGCCGAGGCGCACCCGGCACTGGCCCTGCTGGCGTTCATCGGCGGCGCCTCGGCGGCCACCGGCATGGTGATCGTCGCCTCGGTGGCGCTGTCGACCATGATCTCCAACGACATGCTGCTGCCGCTGCTGCTGCGCCGGCAGAGTACCGAGCGGCCCTTCGAGGCCTTCCGCCACTGGATGCTCAGCGCCCGCCGGGTGAGCATCCTGATCATCCTGTTACTGTCCTATGTCTGCTACCGCCTGCTCGGCACCAACGCCAGCCTGGCCACCATCGGTCAACTGTCGTTCGCCGCCATCGCCCAGCTCGGCCCGGCCATGTTCGGCGCGCTGCTGTGGAAACAGGCCAACCGTCGCGGCGTGTTCGCCGGCCTTGGCGCCGGCAGCCTGGTGTGGTTCTACACCCTGGTACTGCCGCTGATGGCCGGTGGCATGCGCTGGTCGCTGGACCGCTTCCCGCTGCTGCCGGAGATGCTCTACTACCCGGTCGGTATCGAGATCGACCCGCTGACCCGCGGCGTGCTGCTGTCACTGGCGGCCAACTGGGCGATCTTCGCTTTGGTGTCCTGGTTCTCCCGCACCCGCGTCTCCGAGCACTGGCAAGCCGGCCGTTTCATCGGCCAGGATTTCGGCAGCCGCCCCAGCGGCCGCAGCCAGTTGGCCGTGCAAGTGGCGGATTTGATGCAGCTGGCCGCACGCTTCGTCGGCGAGGAACGCGCCCGACAGAGCTTCGTGCGTTTCTCCTACCAGCAGGACAAACCCTTCAACCCCAGCCAGAACGCCGACAGTGAATGGATCGCCCACACCGAGCGCCTGCTTGCCGGTGTGCTCGGTGCCTCCAGCACCCGAGCCGTGGTGCGCGCTGCCATCGAAGGCCGCGAGATGCAGGTCGAAGACGTGGTACGCATCGTCGACGAAGCCTCCGAGGTCCTGCAGTTCAACCGCGCCCTGCTGCAGGGCGCGATCGAAAACATCACCCAGGGCATCAGCGTGGTCGACCAAAACCTGCGCCTGGTGGCCTGGAACCACCGCTACCTGGAGTTGTTCGAGTACCCCGAAGGCCTGATCGGCGTCGGCCGGCCGATTGCCGACATCATTCGCCACAATGCCGAACGCGGCCTGTGCGGCCCGGGCGAGGTGGAAAGCCACGTCACCCGGCGCCTGCAGTGGATGCGCCAGGGCAACGCACACACCTCCGAGCGCCTGTTTCCCAATGGCCGGGTCATCGAACTGATCGGCAACCCCATGCCCGGTGGCGGCTTCGTCATGAGCTTCACCGACATCACCGCCTTCCGCCAGGCCGAGCGCGACCTCAAGGACGCCAACGAGGGCCTGGAACAACGGGTCGCCGAACGCACCCAGGAGCTGTCCCAGCTGAACCAGGCGCTGAGCGATGCCAAAGCCAACGCCGAAGCGGCCAACGCCTCCAAGACCCGCTTTCTTGCCGCCGTCAGCCACGACCTGATGCAGCCGCTGAACGCCGCCCGCCTGTTCTCCGCCTCCCTCGCCCACCAGCAGGAGGCCCTGCCGCGCGAGGCCCGCGAACTGGTGCGCCATCTGGACAGCTCATTGCGCTCGGCCGAGGACCTGATCACCGACCTGCTGGACATCTCGCGCCTGGAAAGCGGGCGCATCACCCCGGAGCGCCACGTCTTCCCGCTGGGCCAGCTGATTGACGCCCTGGGCGCCGAATTCAAGGTGCTGGCCCAGGAACAGGGCGTGGATTTTCGTCTGGTCAGCAGCCAGCAGCGCATCGACAGCGACCCGCGCCTGCTGCGGCGGATCCTGCAGAACTTCCTCACCAACGCCTTCCGCTATGCCAAGGGCCATGTACTGCTCGGCGCCCGGCGCGAAGGCCAGTACCTGCGCCTGGAAGTGTGGGACCGCGGCCCCGGCATTCCCGAGGACAAGCGCAAGGTGATCTTCGAAGAGTTCAAGCGCCTGGACAGCCACCAGACCCGTGCGGAAAAAGGCCTGGGCCTCGGCCTGGCGATTGCCGACGGCCTGTGCCGGGTGCTCGATCATCGCCTGGAGGTGCGCTCCTGGCCGGGCAAAGGCAGCGTGTTCAGCGTGCGCGTACCGCTGGTGCGCGGCCCTGCCCCGCAACCTCAGCCGGTGCTCTCCGCCAGCGAGGTCAATGGCCACAGCCTGGGCGGCGCCCAGGTGCTGTGCATCGACAACGAGGACAGCATCCTTACCGGCATGCACAGCCTGCTGTCGCGCTGGGGTTGCCAGGTGTGGACGGCACGCAACCGTCTGGAGTGCGAACACCTGCTGGACGAGGCGGTGCAGCCTCAGTTGGCCCTGGTCGACTACCACCTGGACGAAGGTGACACCGGTACCGAGCTGATGGCCTGGCTGCGCACGCGCATGGGCCAGCCGCTGCCCGGCGTGGTGATCAGCGCCGACGGCCGTCCCGAGCTGGTCGCCGCCGTGCATGCGGCTGGCCTGGACTTCCTGGCCAAACCGGTCAAGCCAGCAGCCTTGCGCGCGCTGATCAGCCGCCACCTGCCACTCAGCTAGGCGCAACCGACAGCGCAAATAATTCACTTAGTCGATACATAAAAGCGGATTTTTGCGCTTTTTATCAGCAATAAATCGATAGATCATCCCCTCCATCTCCTGCGGCGCACTCTGGCGCCCAGGCCATGGAGCCATCAACATGATCGACGTACGCCCTTTCGCTTCCCTCGGCCACGCCGACCACGGCTGGCTGAATGCCCGCCACCATTTCTCCTTCGCCGAATATCGGGACCCCGAGCGGGTCAACTGGGGCCGCCTGCGCGTCTGGAACGACGACGAAATCGCCGCTGGCTCGGGTTTTCCGACGCACCCGCACCACGACATGGAGATCATCACCTACGTCCGTGAAGGCGCCATCACCCACCGCGACAACCTGGGCAACCAGGGCCGCACCGAGGCCGGTGACGTGCAGGTGATGAGTGCCGGCACCGGCATCGCCCACTCCGAGTACAACCTGGAAGCGGTGACCAGCAAGATATTCCAGATCTGGATCATCCCGGATCAGCAGGGCGAAGCACCGTCCTGGGGCGCCAAGCCGTTTCCCAAGGGCGAACGTGCCGGCCAGTTCGTCATCCTGGCCAGCGGCCATGGGCGTGACGAAGAGGCCCTGCGCATCCGTGCCGATGCGCGGCTGGCCGCCGCCACCCTGAACGCCGGACAAAGCGCCGAGTACCCGCTGGGCCGTCTGCGCAAGGGCTACCTGGTGGCCGCCAAGGGCCGCATCGAGGTCAACGGCGTGGCGGCCGACGAGCGCGACGGCGTGGCCATTGCCGATGAGGAGGTGGTACGCGTGACCGCCCTCGAAGACAGCGAGGTGGTGCTGGTCGACGTGGCTTGACCTGGAGCAAGCGGCAGGACGCCGCGAGCGGCTAGACTGCGCCCATCGGCCAGCCGAAGGAACGACCATGCCAGCCAGTCTCGAACTTGTCCTCGATCTTGCCACTGCCCTGGCTGCCGGCCTGCTGATTGGCGCTGAGCGGGGTTGGCGCGCTCGCGCCAGTGACGACACCCATCTGGTCGCAGGCATCCGCACCTTCGGCCTGGTCGGCCTGCTGGGCGGTCTGGCCGCCCTGCTCGGCCAGCAGTTCGGCATGGCCAGCTGGATCGCCGTGCTGGTGGTGGTTGGCCTGCTGGCGCTGGCCGGCTACCTGGGTGAGGTCAAACGCAGCGGCGACCTGGGCCTGACCAGCGAGATCGCCCTGCTGGTCACCTTTCTCCTCGGCAGCCTGGCGCTGGCCCACGAACGCAGCCTGGCGGCCGGCGGTGCGGTCGTGGTGGCCCTGCTGCTGAGCCTCAAGGAGCCCCTGCACAGCGGCCTACGCCGGCTCTCCGAGGCAGAGCTGTCAGGTGCACTAAAGCTGCTGTTCATCTCTCTGGTTCTGCTGCCGGTGCTACCCAATCAGGGCTATGGCCCCTGGCAGGCCTTCAACCCCTACGCGGTGTGGTGGATGGTGGTGCTGATCGCCGCCATCGGCTTCGCCGCCTACGTGGCCATCCGCGTCATTGGCACTCGCCACGGCATGCTGGTCACCGCGCTGCTCGGCGGCATCGTCTCGTCCACCGCCATGACCATGACCCTGTCGCGCCTGCACACTGGCCGGCAGATGCGCGCCTTGCTGGCCAGTGCCCTGCTGGCCACCTCGGCCCTGATGTTTCCGCGCGTGCTACTGGAAGTCGGCCTCATCAACCCCGAGCTGCTGCCATCCCTGCTGTTGCCACTGGGCCTCGCCGGGTTGGTCTATGCGGCCGGCGCCCTGGTGTTCTACCGCATCGCGGATGGCGAGCTGCGCGAGGCAATCGAGCCCCCGTTGAAAAACCCTTTCGAGCTGGGTCCGGCCCTACGCTTCGCCGCCTTGCTGGCAGTCATCCTGCTGCTGATCGAAGCGGCGCGTGCCTGGTTCGGTCATGCCGGGGTATGGGGGGTGGCCATCCTCTCCGGCCTGACCGATGTGGATGCCATCACCCTGTCCCTGGCACGTAGCGCAAAAGCCGACATGGCCGCGGAATTGGCCATACAGGGCATCTACCTGGCCGCCTTCAGCAACAGCCTGGTCAAGGCCGGGCTGATCGCCCTGATCGGCGGCCGCGAGCTGGCCTTACGCACTTTACCGGTGATGGGTGCAGGTCTTTTGCTGGGGCTGGCGGCCCTGCTGCTGGTCTGACCTACTCGCCCGCCTCGTCCAGCTGCGGCACGCCCGCGGCGCGCTCGATCAGCTCGGCCGGCAGGCTCTTGCTGGCACGGGCACCAAGCAGCTTGAGATTCTCGACCCGGTTGATCAGGTTGCCGCGCCCTTCGCAGAGCTTGTTGCGCGCCGCGTCGTAGGCCTTGTCCAGCTGCTTGAGGCGGCTGCCGACTTCGTCCAGGTCGCCGATGAAGGCAACGAACTTGTCGTACAGCTGCCCGGCACGCTCGGCGATGTCGCGGGCGTTCTGGCTCTGCCGCTCCTGACGCCAGAGGCTGTCGATCACCCGCAGGGTGGCCAGCAGGGTGGTCGGACTGACGATCACGATGTGCTGCTCGAAGGCCTCCTGGAACAGGCCCGGATCGGCCTGCAAGGCGGCGGCGAAGGCTGCCTCGATCGGCACGAAGAGCAGCACGAAATCCAGGCTGTGCAGGCCCTCCAGGCGCTGGTAGTCCTTCACCGAGAGGCCCTTGAGGTGGCTGCGCAGGCTCAGCACATGCTGCTTGAGCGCCGCGCCGCGGGCGTCTTCGTCCTCGGCGGCGAGCAGCGCCTGGTAGGCGGTGAGGCTGACCTTGGCGTCCACCACCACCTGCTTGTCGCCGGGTAGCTGGATCAGCACATCCGGCTGGAAGCGCTCGCCGTCGGCACCCTTGAGGCTGACCTGGGTGTGGTACTCGCGCCCCTTCTCCAGGCCGGCATGCTCCAGCACCCGTTCCAGCACCAGCTCGCCCCAGTTGCCCTGGGTTTTCTGGCCCTTGAGCGCGCGGGTCAGGTTGGTCGCCTCATCACCCAGGCGCTGGTTCAGCTGCTGCAGGCGCTCCAGCTCCTTGGCCAGGGAGAAACGCTCGCGGGCCTCATTCTGGTAACTCTCCTCGACACGCTTTTCGAAGGCCTGGATGCGCTCCTTGAGCGGGTCGAGCAGCTGGCCCAAGCGCTGCTGGCTGGTCTCGGCGAAGCGCTGCTCACGCTCGTCGAAGATCTTTCCCGCCAGCTCCGCGAACTGCGCGCGCAGCTCGTCACGGGCGGCCTGCAGGTCGGTCAGACGCTGCTGATGGTGCTCCTGCTGCTCGCGCAGCTCGGCGGCCAGGCTGGCGCGCTGGCTTTCCAGTTGGCGCAGCTGGCCTTCCTTCTGTTCACGCTCACGGTTCCAGTCCTGCGCCGCCTGCTGCGCCGTCTCGCGCTCGCGCCCCAGCAACTCACGCTCACGGCGCAGCGCGGCTAGCTCGGCCTGCTGGCCGCTGTTGTCCTGCTGCAGGGCGCGCAAATCGTCCTGCAGGCCGTCGATCTGTGCGCTCAGCCCCTCCTGGGCCAGGCGCGCCTGGGCCAGGCGTTCCTCCAACAGCAGGCGTTCGGCGGCCTGAGCCGCCTGCGCACTCTGCAGACGCCAGGCCAGTACGGCCAGGGGTACGGCGCCCAGCAACAGACCAAGTAACAGATTGGGGAGATCAGGAGCAAAGGACAGAGGCACGGGCACACTCGCAGCGGGTTAAGAACTTCCGGCAGTATACCCATGGGGCGCTCAGACCTCAGGGCTTGAGAAGCGAGCACTACGCACGAAGGGCCTGATAGGCCATGCAGTTTCTCTGTGAGAGCGACTTTAGTCGCGATGCCTTTGGCCTGACCTGATCGCGACTGAAATCGCTCCCGCAAAAGCCTGTCTCGGCATCGCCCCTGCGATTAGGGGGAGCACATAAAACAGGGCCGGGCCAATAAAAACTGTGGCTGCTACGCGAGCTTGGAGAGCCGGCGCTCAGGGCAAGCGCTTGAGCAGACGCACTGCCTCGTGGGAGCCCTGGGCAGCCGCCATCTCCAGCCAGTGGCGCGCCTGTGCGAACTCGGCCTGACGCGGCTGGCTGTAATAACGCGCCAGCTCCAGCTGCGCACGCAGATCACCTGCCCGGGCAGCCTGGCGCAGCAGCTCCAGACCGATGCGACGGTCGCGGGTGTTGCCGCAGTCGCGGCACAGCAGTTGCCCCAGACGACTCTGTGCCACGACAACCCCCTGACGAGCAGGCTGCTTGAGCATGCGTCCGGCGATACGTTTGACACTGGCGTGATGCCCCAGGCGTGGACGATCGAGCAGCCACAGGGCCAGGCGGGTGGGCAGGCGAGTGCCGGCGTCGGACGGGTGCTGGGTGGCGTGGAGAGCGCGAGACTTCATGTAGGCTTTGGCTGACATCGGGGCGCGCCACTCTACTCTCTTTTTTCGCCGGGTAAAGACTTGCAAAACCCGACCGCTTGCGTTCTAGAGCGAGGACTCTAAACAGTCCACAGAAGCTGTGGATAACTCCGTGGATAACTTGGTGAAAATCGGTCTCAACCCCCGTCCACTGGGGTTCACAGACAAACTGTCGATTTTTTCACCAGCAATAAAAATCTATATTTTTCAATAACTTAAAAATTGAATAAGAAGAATCAAGCAGTTACGACGGATTGTGACACTAGCTTGACAAGCTGCGCCGCTATTGTGCACAAGTGCTTGGCCTAGCTGCCGGCAATGCCCCTTTTCAGAGCGCGGCAGGTGCGACAATTGAACCCTCTGCGGCAAGTGACCGCACGCCCCTTTAGCTGCTAGATTGGCCAGCCATGAAGCTCAGCCCATTACATCGCGCCGCCACCGCCTGGATGCTCTATGTGTGCATCCTGAGCAACCTGCTGGCCTGCGCCATCGCCCACGGCCAAGATGCTGGGCTGCAGCTGAGCGGCATCGGCGGGCTGTACTGCTCGACGAGCGGCAACACCGGCATCGGGTTCGCCGATGATTTCAACAGCAGCGACAGCGCCAGCATGAGCAACCCCTTCACCTGCGCGCTGGGTGCCAATGCCGTGGTCAGCCTTGGCCTGCTCTTTGTCCTCGCCTGGCTGCTACGCCCTGCCCGCACACCGCGTGCCCTGCGCGAGCAGCAGAGCAAGGCCCCTCCCCGCTACTTCTGGCCCTCGGCCAATCCCCGCGCCTCTCCCCAGTTCTGATCCCGGCCGTCATCCCGGCCACTGGTAATTCATCTCTGCCATTTACGAGTGCAACGGCTCGCTTGCCGTGCCTCGCCGTACCGGATCGGAACCATGACAAGAACCACAGACGTACTCCTGCGCCCCCTCTTCGTGCCCACCCTGCTCGCCCTGAGCCTGGGCTTCGCCCAACAGACCAGCGCCGCGCACAGCCTGGAACTGGACAGCACCCATATCGAAGGTCGCCAGGCCAGTGACCCCACCGCCCCCAGCCTGGCCGAGAAACAGGCCGAGTTCGCCCACATTCCCGGCGGCGCCGAGGTGGTGGACGCGGAAAGCTACAAGAACGGCCGCACCAGCAACCTGCAGGACGCCCTAGGCCTGGCCACCGGCGTGTTCATCCAGCCGCGCTTCGGCGCCGAGGAGGCGCGCCTGTCGATTCGCGGCTCGGGGCTGCAACGCACCTTCCATGGCCGCGGTCTGCTGCTGATGCAGGATGGCGCGCCGATCAACTCGCCCGATGGCAGCTTTGACTTCCAGAGCATCGAGCCATTGGCCACCGACCATATCGAAGTGCTGCGCGGTGCCAACGCCTGGCGTTACGGCGCGGCCAACCTGGGGGGCGCGATCAACTTCGTCAGCCCCACCGGTAAGACCGCACCGCCAGTCACCCTGCGCATGGAAGGTGGCAGCTTCGACTACCAGCGCCTGTACGCCGCCTTCGCCCAGGACTTCGGCGCCTGGGACGCCTTCATCAGCCTAAACGACTATGCCCAGGACGGCTTTCGCGACCACGCCCACCAGGACAACCAGCGTTACTTCGCCAACCTCGGCGGGCGCATCAACGAGCGCCTGTCCACGCGCTTCTACCTGACCCACGTGGAAACCGATTCGGACCTGCCGGGCAACCTGACCAAGGCCCAGCTACGCGACAATCCGGAGCAGGCGACCTCCCTGGCCCTGGACCAGCAGCGCGATTTCACCCTCAACCGCCTGGGCAATATCAGCGTCCTGGAACTGGACGGCGGCCATAGCCTCGAATTGGCCACCTACTACAGCGAGAAGTCGCTGTTTCACCCCATCTTCCAGGTACTGGACGTCGACTACGAAGACTACGGCCTGCGCCTGACCCACAAGTGGCAGAACGACGCCGGCTGGCGTTGGCAGGGTGGCCTGGACAGCAGCCACGGCCGCGCCTGGGACTCGCGCTACGCCAACCTGGGCGGACACCGGGGCAACAAGCTCAATGAGCTGCACCAGACCGCGCGCAACCTCAACCTGTTCGGCGAGCTGGAAATCCCGCTGGCCGAACGCTGGGCGCTGATCACCGGCGCGGCCTGGCAGCACCAGGAGCGCGACGTGGACGACCGCCTGCGCTGCAACGCCTTCGTCACCGGCTTCTGCCTGCCGCAGGACGAATCCTTCAACAAGACCTACATCGGGCGCAGCGGGCGCATCGGCCTGCGCCATGACCTGAATGAAGAGCTGCAACTGTTCACCAATTTCAGCCAGAGCTTCGAGCCGCCGACCTTCAGCGAGCTGTCCGGCGGCGCCATCGTCAGCGAGAACGACGCACAGAAGGCCAACACCCTGGAAGCCGGCCTGCGCTGGAATCGCGACCACCTGGATATCGACCTGGCGGTCTACCGCAGCGAGATCCGCGACGAGCTGATTGGTTACACCGACCCGACTCGCCCCAGCAACGTGATCACCACCAACGCCGACCGCACCATCCACCAAGGCATTGAGCTCGGCGCGGCCTGGAGCCTGGGCGACTTCGTGCTGCGCGGTCAGTACCTGTTCAACGATTTCCGCTTCGACAATGACGAAACCTACGGCGACAACCGCATCGCCGGCGTACCACGCCAGTTCCTCAAGGGTGAAGCGCTGTGGCAGCGCGCCGGCTGGTACGCCGGCCCGACGCTGGAATGGGTGCCGACCCACTACGCGGTTGACCATGCCGAAAGCCTGTACGCCGAAGGCTACGCCATCTGGGGTCTGAAGAGTGGCTACCGACCAGGCGAGGGCCTGGGCTTCTTCGTCGAGGGGCGCAACCTCGCGGACAAGAGCTACATCGCCACCACCGGCGTAGTGGCCAACGCCAACGGCCAGGATGCTGCATTGTTCCTGCCGGGCGATGGCCGCAGCCTGTATGTCGGCCTGGAGTGGCGGATGTGAGCTGGCGTCAGCGACTGCTGCGGCTGATGCCGTGGCACCGACGCCTGGCACTGCTGGCCTGCGTCGGCATCTTCACCTGGGCTATCAGCGGCATGCTGCACCCTCTGATGAGCGCACTGCAGCCACGTCCGGCGCAGACCATGGCGCCCCGTCCGGTATTGCCGCTGGAGCAGTTGCGGGCACCGGCGCAGGTACTGGCCGACGCGGGCATCGCCACGGTGGCAGGCCTGCGCCTGCTGCGGGTGGATGGCGAACCCTATTACCAGGCGCGCCTACCCGGCCAGGCCGAGCCACGCTACTGGCATGCTCGCAGCGGAGCGCCCGCCGACCTTACCGCCCGCCATGCGCGGGCACTGGCCGCCCACTACCTCAGCAGCCAGGAGCCCCTGCGTTACAGCGGTAGCCTGACAGCCTTCGACAGCGAATATGGATTCATCAACCGCCTGCTGCCGGCAGCGCGGGTCGATAGCGCGCGTGAGGATGGCCTGAGGCTGTATGTCGATCTCTATCAGGATCGCCTCGGCACCCTGGTGGACGACCGCAAGGCCTGGTTCAGCCTACTGTTCCAGCAGCTGCACAACTTCGCCTGGCTGCAGCCCGTGGAGGGCTGGCGCATCGCCTTGATGCTGCTGTTGCTGGTCTGCGTAGCCCTCACCCTGGCAATGGGTATCACCCTGTTCCTGGCCAGGCGCCGGGCTCCCACCCGCCTGCGCCGCGCGCATGGCTGGGGCGGCTTGCTGCTGGCCGTGGCCGGCTTCGGCTTCCTCTTCAGCGGCACCTGGCACCTGCTGCACAAGCAGAAGGCTCCGACTGCGCTGCAGCCATTCACCGCGCAACTGGCCAGTGCCAGCCTGATCGCCGCACCCGACGCAGGCTGGCTCCCCGCAGGCAGCAGGCTGCGACAGCTGAGTCTGGTCGAGCTGGATGGCGAGCCCGCCTGGCGCCTGCAGACAGACCGTGCCCTGCACTACCGTAGCGCCAGCGGCCAGGCGTTGGATGCGGCTGCCGTCCAGCGCTATCTGCAGCAACGCCTTGCTCACTACGCCACACAGGCTGGGCTCGGCGAACCACTGCAGGTCAGCCTGCAGACCGGCTTCGACCACGACTACGGCTTCATCTTCAAGCGCCTGCCGGTGTTCAAGGCCAGCTATGCCGATGCAGGCAACACCGCCCTGTATATCGACCCACTGGATGGAGCCCTCGCCGCCCGTGTCGACGATGCCGACCGCAGTGAAGGTGCCACCTTCGCCTACCTGCACAAATGGGAGCTGCTCGGCCATCTGAGCAAGCCCGTCAAGGACCTGGCTCTGAGCCTGACCGCCCTGGCACTGGTAGTCTTGGCCCTCAGCGGCCTCTGGCTGTACGCCCGGCGACCGCGCCGTGCGCCTGCCACCTCATTCACCGCCCCACAAGGAGAAACACCATGAAAGCGCACAAGCTTCTGCTGCTGGCCGGCCTGCTGGTCTCGCCGCTGCTGGCCCAAGCCCACGAGTACAGCGCCGGTCAGATCCACATCGATCACCCCTGGTCGCGTGCGATGCCGCCGAGCGTGCCCAATGCCGCCGCCTTCTTCGTCCTGCATAACCAGGGCGACAGCGCGGACCGCCTGATCTCAGCCAGCAGCCCGCAGGCGCAAAAGACCGAGATTCACGAGCATGTGCACAAGGATGGCCTGATGAAGATGCAGCAGGTGCAAGGCATCGATGTACCGGCCGGCGCCGAGGTGAAGCTGCAGCCCATGGGCTACCACGTGATGCTGTTCGGCGTGCAGAAACAGGCCCAGGATGGAGAGCGCTTTCCGCTTACCCTGCGCTTCGAAAAGGCCGGTGAGGTGCAGGTCGAGGTTGCCGTGCAAAAGGATGCTCCGGCCAGCGAGCACCAACACTGATCAGGCGGGCTGCGGCAGGCGCCCGTCCACCAGATAGAGATCAAGGGCAAACAGGCGCGGGATATCCGGCGCCTGGGCGCTCTTGAACGCCACATAGCCTGCCGTGGTCTCGCACAGCCAGGTCTGCTGGTTGCGCGGGCGCTGCTCACTGAACGCACTCGGCGCGTACAGCGCCACGTTGCTGCCCTGCAAGGGACAGCGTGCCGATGGATACTCGAAAGCCTCCACACCTGCCTCGCGCATGGCGCTACCCAGCGCCTGAGTGGCGGCGTAATCACTGCGGTGCATCAATGCCTCGCGAAAGCGATCAAAAGGCGGCATGTGCAGCCGAATACCATGCTCGACCTGATAGCGCGCCTCGAACGACGAATGCTCAGAGACAATCCGCCCACTCGGTGGCGGCTCGACCATGCCCTGCCAGAGCACAAAGCGGTAGAAAGCCGTTTCCGCCATCGCCGTTTCCAGGCGACAGGCGGCGTAGAACAGACTCGGCTCATGGCGCCGCCCGAAACGCGAGCCCCAGCGCAGCGGCGGATAACGAAACGGCGTATGCAGCAGGTAGTGCAGCGGCTCATCGCTGCGCGGCAGCGGCGGCTTGCTGGTTTCCAATAGCTGCTCGAGCAAAGCCTGCTCTTCCAGGGTGTCCACCAACTGCAAGGTGGCGACCTGCTCCTGATTCTCCACCAGCCGCACCAGACGGCCCCGCAGCGGAATGATCTGCTCGACGCCCGCGCAGGCATGCCAGATGTCCATATCGAAACTCGCTTAGGTCGCCCAGACCATCAAACCTTGCCACGAATGGCATCGAGATACTCCACCACCCGCACCAGGCCCTGGACCCGGCTCATCTGCTCGAGCGGCACACCGGCCAGGTGACGATTCTCGGTGCGCAGAAAATGGCGCATGTCTTCAAGATTACCGCCGAACAAGGCGAACAGGGCGCGATAGGCACGAACCAGCAGCAGGGCCAACTCTCCCGTCTTGCTCTGTGGCCGTAACCCGCCACTCTCGCTCCAGCGACTGATGGCAGAACGGTTAACGCCCACGATGGCAGCCAACTCCTGCTGGGTCAGCCCCAATTGTTCACGGGTATTGAGCAGGGCCTTGAGCAGAACAGCCTCGGCCTCGACTCCGGGTTTGCTGAGGGCACTCATGGTAGCCTCTTAAATGTTCGTTAAACTCAAAAGTAGCAGATAAAGAGCAAAACAAACACCAATGACTCGATGCCAGCCAATTTTCCGAGACAACAAAAAACCCCTGGAACCAGTGATTCCAGGGGTTTTCCATGAATGGCGGGAAGATAGGGATTTGAACCCTAGGTGCCATTGCTGACACAACGGATTTCGAATCCGTCCCGTTCGACCACTCCGGCATCTTCCCAAAGCGGTGCGCATGATACCAGTTGACGAAACGTAGTCCAGAAATTTTTCTTGTTTGATCAGATGCTTGCGCCGCACCCATGAAAAAGGGCGCCGCAGCGCCCTCCTTCTATAGCCCAATCACTCATTGAGTCAGTCGAGTGAGCGCCTCGCGGTACTTGTCGGCGGTCTTTTGAGCAACGTCAGCCGGCACGGCTGGCGCGGGCGGCTGCTTGTTCCAGCCGGTGGACTCCAGCCAGTCACGTACGAACTGTTTGTCAAAACTCGGTGGATTGCTGCCTTCGGCATAGCTGTCGGCCGGCCAGAAACGGCTGGAGTCAGGAGTCAGCGCCTCGTCCATCAGCGTCAGGGTACCGTCTTCATCCAGACCGAACTCGAACTTGGTGTCGGCAATGATGATGCCGCGGGTCGCTGCGTATTCGACCGCGGCGCTATACAGGGCGATGGCGGTGTCGCGCACCTTGGCGGCCAGTTCCTTGCCGATGATAGCCTCGCACTGCTCGAAGCTGATGTTTTCGTCATGATCACCAACAGCAGCCTTGGTCGAGGGCGTGAAGATCGGCTGCGGCAGCTTGGCTGCCTCCTTGAGGCCGGCCGGCAGCTGGATACCACAGACGGTGCCGCTCTTCTGGTATTCCTTCCAGCCCGAGCCGACGATATAGCCACGCACGATGGCTTCCACGGCTACCGGCTTGAGGCGCTTGGCGACTACGGCACGCCCTTCGACCAGGGGCAACTCGGCAGCCGGCACCACATCCTCGACCTTGTCGCCGGTAAAGTGGTTGGGTACCAAGTGACCCAGCTTGTCGAACCAGAAGTTGGAGATAGCAGTGAGAATCTTGCCCTTCTCTGGAATCGGTTCGTTGAGAATCACGTCGAAGGCCGACAGGCGATCCGTGGCGACCATCAGCATGCGCTTGGCGTCGATCTCGTAGAGATCACGGACTTTGCCCGAATAGATTTTCTTCAGGCTCAGGGTGCTGGGAGTTGTCATGTCGAATTTCCGCCTGGTTTAAACGAAACAGGCGAAACCCACCGGGTTTCGCCTATCGATTGGCTGCGAGCACGGCGCTCAACTCAGCCGAGGTTGTCCTTGATCAGGGTCAGCACGCGCTGCGCCGTGTCTGCCGGAGCGGCGGTATTGATGTCCTTCTCCACCGAGACCTGGACCTCGCCATTGGCACCGCTGGTCAGACGCACCTGATAACGCTCGGCACGCGCGTCGATCTCTTCCTGGCTCGGCTCGCTACTGAACAGACCGCTGATAAAGCCCTTCTCTTCTTCCGGCTTCTTCGCGCCTTCGGCCATGTTGACGTAGTACACGCCCAGGCTGCGGTTGATGTCATCGATGCGCACATCACCCAGCTCCAGTGCGCGACCGACGCTGGACCAGGCACGATCGAAATCGGTGCTGAGGTTGAGCACCGGGTTGCCGGCACCATCGGTGGTCAGGTTGACGCGGTTGGGGGCGTCGTAGCTGCGCGCGGCCAGCAGAGAGACCGATCCATGTTCGGCGGTACTGCTCAGGTCGGCGAGCATGCCATCAAGCAACGAGGCTTCCAGGCTGGCGATCCCGGTACGCGCCGGGAAAGCCACATCGGCAGTGCTGTCCTCATCACGCTCAACACTGGCCACGAAGACTTCGCTGGTGCCGCGCACAACACCCGGTTCGATGCGCACACGCACGCGGACCTGGTTGTCCTCATCGGACAGCAGACTGCCAACTCGGCGCCCCATGGACGGCGCCAGCTCTGCCGGGGTTTGCCACTCGGTATTGAATTCGCCGGTTTGCGGGCGCTCTTCAGCAATACGGAAACCATTGTTCTCGAAGTAGGAGCGGGCCACCGGCCAGACCGCCGACGGATCACGCTGCGCCACCAGCCAACGCGAGTCGCCGCTCTTCTGCAGGCTGAACTGGCTGGCTTCACCACTCACGCCCATCGGCTGCGGACGCGGCACTTCAAACTCCTGCGGAGTCTGGGTGCTGGTCGCGACATGCGCCGGTACCGGCAACAGTGGATCGAGACGCTTGGCATCGACATCGGCCGGCAGCTGCATCGGCGCAGTCTGACGCGCGTCGAGGTAATCGGTGGAACGATCACGGAAGTAACCTTCGTCACCCCAGAGCCAGCCGCAGCCGCTGGTGCTGGAAATGATCAGGGCAAGGGTGGAAAGACCAGCCAGTCGCTTCATGCGTATTACTTCCTCGATTAAGCCAGGACGCCGGTCTGGCGCATGGCCTGACGCAGCGGTTCGTGACAGCGCGGGCTGAGCCAGGTCAGCGGCAGACGAATACCGTCGGCCATCAAGCCCATCTCGTGCAGGGCCCACTTCACCGGAATCGGGTTGGATTCGATGAATAGATTCTTGTGCAGCGGCATCAGGCGCTCGTTGATGGCGCGGGCAGTAGCGGCATCACCGGCAATCGCGGCAGCACACAGCTCGGCCATGGCACGCGGGGCGACGTTGGCAGTGACCGAGATATTGCCCTTGCCGCCCATCAGCATCAGCTCGACGGCGGTCGCATCGTCACCGGAATAGACCAGGAAGTCGGAGCTGACGCGGTCCAGGATGTCCTTGGCACGCTGCAAATCGCCAGTGGCTTCCTTGATGCCGATGATGTTGGCGATCTTGGACAGGCGCTCGACGGTCTCCGGCAGCATGTCGCACACGGTACGGCCCGGTACGTTGTAGAGAATCTGCGGGATGGCCACAGCCTCGGCAATATGGCGGAAGTGCTGGTAGAGACCTTCCTGGGTCGGCTTGTTGTAGTACGGGGTCACCAGCAGGCAGGCATCGGCACCGACGCTCTTGGCGTTCTGGGTCAGCTCGACGGCTTCACGGGTGCTGTTGGCGCCGGTACCGGCGATCACCGGGATACGCCCGGCAACCTGATCGACCACGCGACGAATGACTTCGACATGCTCGTGCACATCCAGCGTGGCGGACTCGCCCGTGGTGCCGACGGCAACTATTGCATTGGTGCCTTCCTGCAGGTGGAAATCCACCAGTTTGTGCAGGCCATCCCAGTCCAGACCACCCTGAGAATCCATGGGCGTGACCAGTGCCACCATGCTGCCCGAAATCATGCAACCGCTCCTGCCGGAAAAAGAGAGCGGTAATGGTACTGGCGCCACCTGTGTTGCACAAGCGAACCCGCGGGGCTGCCAGCATTCCCCTGAGCGGCGCTTTTCGCTACCCTTCCGGCTTTACCCGGTGCTGCTCAGGCACCCTCTCTCCCTTTTCAGGAAGGCTGCATGTCCACCCCCTCGGTTCGCGAACAATTCCTCGTCATCAGCGCCCTCGGCGCCAACCCCATGGAGCTGACCAGCGTGCTCTGCCGCGCGACCCAGGAGAACCGTTGCGGCGTGGTTAGCAGCCGCCTCACCCGCCACGGCGAATACAGCGCCCTGACGCTTCAGGTCAGCGGCAACTGGGACGCCCTGGCCCGCCTGGAAGGTGCGCTGCCGGGCCTGGCCAAGCGCCACAGCTTCAGCGTCAACATGACCCGCAGCGCCGCCCTCGATGTACGCCCCAATGCTCTGCCCTACGTGGCCTATGTCAGTTGCGCCTATCGCCCGGACATCCTCAACGAGCTGTGCCAGTTCTTCGCCGATCATCGCGTCGAACTGGAGAACATCACCTGCGACACCTACCAGGCGCCACAGACCGGCGGCACCCTGCTGAATGTCACCATCACCGTGACACTGCCCGCAGGCACCCAGATCAGCTGGCTGCGCGACCAGTTCCTCGACTTTGCCGATGCCCTCAACCTGGACGCCCTGATCGAACCCTGGCGCCCGCAGAATCCGTAATAGATAGAAGGAGCAGACGATGGCCGTGACCCTTGACCAACCGGTTGCCGATTTCAGCGCCGCCGCCACCAGCGGCCTGCAGGTGAGCCTGAGCGCCCTCAAGGGCCAGCAGGTCGTCATCTATTTCTACCCGAAGGACAGCACGCCCGGCTGCACCACCGAAGGCCAGGGCTTTCGCGACCACTACCCGGCGTTTCAGGCGGCCAACACTCAGGTCTTCGGGGTGTCGCGCGACGGCATGAAATCTCATGAGAACTTCAAGTGCAAGCAGGCCTTCCCCTTCGAGCTGATCAGCGACAAGGATGAAGCGCTCTGTCAGCTGTTCGATGTGATCAAACTGAAGAAACTGTACGGCAAGGAATACCTGGGCATCGACCGTAGCACCTTCCTGATCGACGCCAAGGGCGTGCTACGTCACGAATGGCGCGGCGTGAAAGTGCCGGGCCATGTCGAAGAAGTACTGGCCGCCGCACAGGCCCTCAACCAAGCCTGACCCATCTAATAAAGAAGGCCGCAACCGCGGCCTTCTTCGTCAATGGCATCAGGCTTTCTTCAGCCAATAGCGGAATACGCCACCTTCCTCCTCCTCGCGCAACAGTTCATGGCCCGCCAGCCGGGCGAAAGCACGAAAGTCACGTTGCGAGCCAGCATCGGTGGCCGTCACCTTGAGCACCGCGCCGCTGGCCAGACGGTTCAGCTCCAGCTTGGCCTTGAGCAGCGGCAGCGGACAACTCAGGCCGCTGGCGTCGAGCTCGGCATCGCAGGCAGGGATATCAGTCATGGGCATCTCCTCGAGGGCCGGCAAGGATACCGTACAAGCCTGGCCAGCGGCCCACCGAGCCAGCTAGAGTAACGACTTTGTCCAAGCCAGAGCCTCTGCATGAACTTTCTGCGCCCGACCCTGCTTGCCCTTGCCTGCCTGACGCTGCCAGCAGGCGCCAGTGATCTGCCCTCATTGGGCGACGCCAGCTCCTCCATCATCTCACCCGAGCAGGAGCACCGCCTCGGCCGGGCCTGGCTCAGCATGCTGCGCGGCCAGGTCGATCAGCTGTCCGACCCACAGCTCAAAGACTTCGTGGAAACCAGTGTTTACCGCCTAGCTGAAACCAGTGAGCTACAGGACAAGCGTCTTGAGTTCGTTCTGCTCAATAGCCCGCAGATCAACGCCTTTGCTGCCCCCGGCGGCATTGTCGGGGTCAATGGTGGCCTGCTGCTCAATGCCAAAACCGAAGCCGAGTACGCCTCGGTGATGGCCCACGAACTGGCGCACCTTTCCCAGCGCCACTTCGCCCGCGGCGTGGAAGCGCAGCAGCGTATGCAGGTGCCAGTCATGGCGGCCATGCTCGCCGGCATCGTCGCGGCAGCGGCTGGCGCAGGCGATGCCGGCATTGCCACCATGATGGGCGCTCAGGCTGCTGCCATTCAGGAACAGCGGCGCTTCTCACGACAGAACGAACAGGAAGCCGACCGAATTGGCCTGCTCAACCTGGAAAGAGCCGGCTATGACCCACGCGCCATGCCGAGCATGTTCGAACTGCTGATGCGCCAGTACCGCTACGACTCGCGCCCACCGGAATTCCTGTTGACTCACCCGGTGACCGAATCGCGTATCGCCGACACCCGCAACCGCGCCGAACAATTCCCTGCAGGCGGTATCGTAAACAGCCTGAACTACCAGCTGATGCGTGCGCGCACCCAGCTGCTCTTCGAGGAAACACCCGGCATTGCCGCCAAGCGCTTTCGCGCCATGCTCGATACCGACCCCACGCTCGAAGCCGCCCGCTATGGCCTAGCGATCGCCCTGATCAAGGGCGGCCAACACGAGCAGGCCCGCAAAGAACTGAACGAGTTACTGAGCAAGTCGCCCAACAGCCTGCCTTACAACCTGGCCATGGTCGATGTGGACAGTGCCACCAAGCGCCTCAGCGACGCACAGCGCCGTATCGAGCGCTTACGCGAGCTGTATCCGGAGAGCTATCCACTGGAACAGGCACGGATCGATCTGCTGCTTAAACAAGGCCAGAACCAGCAGGCTGAAGCGGCTCTCGATCAGCTGCTCAAGCAACGTGGCAATGACCCGGACGTGTGGTATCAGGTTGCCGAAGTCCGCGGACTGACCGGCAATATCATCGGCCTGCACCGAGCACGCGCCGAGTTTTTCGCCCTGGTTGGCGACTACGACCAGGCCCTGGAACAACTCGACCTGGCCAAGCGCCGTGCCAGCAGCAACTTCCCAATGGCCTCACGCATCGACGCTCGCCAACAGCAGCTGCAGGAAGAGAAGAACGCTATCGACAAGATGATGCGCTAATAACTCGCACCATGAAAAAGCCCGGCGTTTGGCCGGGCTTTTTGTTTGCATGGACAATCAGGCGTTGCCGCTCAGCTTCATCCGCGCCGCCTGAGTGAAGTCCAGCATACGCTTGAGCGGTCGCACCGCCCGCGGAATCAGCGCCGGGTCGACCAGAATCTCGTTGCTCCCCTCGCGCAGGCACTGCAGGGTGCGCTGCAAGGTGTTCATAGCCATCCAGGGGCAATGTGCACAGCTGCGACAAGCAGCGCCATTACCCGCCGTGGGTGCCTCGATGAACGCCTTGTCCGGACATAGCTGCTGCATCTTGTAAAAGATGCCGCGGTCAGTGGCGACAATGAAGGTCTTGTTCGGCAGGGTTTGCGCGGCCTTGATCAATTGGCTGGTTGAACCGACTGCATCGGCCAGCTCGATCACCGCCTCCGGCGATTCCGGGTGAACCAGCACCGCAGCATCCGGATACAGGGCCTTCATGTCCTGCAACTGCTTGGCCTTGAACTCCTCGTGGACGATGCAAGCCCCATCCCACAGCAGCATATCGGCACCGGTTTCACGCTGGATATAGCGCCCCAGGTGCTGGTCCGGCGCCCAGAGAATCTTCTCGCCGTTGTCCATCAGGCTCTCGACGATCTCCAGCGCGCAGCTGGAGGTCACCACCCAGTCGGCACGCGCCTTCACTGCCGCCGAGGTATTGGCGTAAACCACCACGGTACGGTCCGGATGCTGGTCGCAAAAAGCCGAGAACTCATCCACCGGGCAACCCAGATCCAGCGAGCAAGTGGCGTCTAGCGTCGGCATCAGCACGCGCTTCTCCGGATTGAGGATCTTCGCCGTTTCCCCCATGAACTTGACGCCAGCGACCACCACGGTCTGCGCCTCGTGTTGATTGCCGAAACGGGCCATTTCCAGGGAGTCGGATACGCAACCACCGGTTTCCTCGGCCAGCGCCTGAATGACCGGGTCACAATAATAGTGGGCCACCAACACGGCATTCTGCTTCTTCAACTCGGCAGCGATTTCGCTGCGGTAGAAGGCTTCCTGCTCTGGCGTCAGTGCCACCGGCTGCTTGGCATCGAGATGCGCCTGAACCAGAAGGCGTTCGGAAATCTGCGTCATATCATCAAACCTGCGGGCGCTCATACGCGAGCGGCGAGTATACACCCAGGTCCCGGCAGCCGGCTGGGGAGCCGACCCGGGCGACATCTTTTCGCGGGGCAAAAAAAAGCCAGTCTTGCGACTGGCTTTGCGATCTGGTGGGTCGTGTAGGATTCGAACCTACGACCAATTGGTTAAAAGCCAACTGCTCTACCGACTGAGCTAACGACCCAACGCGGGGCGTATAATACTGATTTAATTCAGGAAATCAACACTCCACGAAAAAAATTAGCGATATCGGGTCGGATCCGCGACGCCCGCCGCGACAAAACCGGCGGCTCGCAGGCGACAGCTGTCGCACTTACCGCAAGCGCGCCCCTCATCATCAGCCTGGTAACAGGAAACGGTCAGGCTGTAATCCACGCCATGACGCAGCCCGACCTCGACGATCTGCGCCTTGCTCAGGTTCTGCAACGGGGCCTGAATACGAAAGCCATCGCCCTCGACACCCTCGCGCGTCGCCAGGTTGGCCATCCGCTCGAATGCCTCGACGAAGGCCGGACGGCAGTCCGGATAGCCCGAGTAGTCGACCGCGTTCACCCCGATGAAGATATCGTGGGCGCCCAGCACCTCGGCCCAGCCCAGCGCCAGCGACAGGAACACGGTGTTGCGCGCCGGCACGTAGGTCACCGGAATCCCTTCGGTGGGCCCCTCCGGCACGGCAATGGAAGTATCGGTCAGCGCCGAGCCACCGATGCCGTTCAGGTTCAGGCCGATCACCTTGTGCTCGACCGCACCCAGCTGCGCCGCGACCCGCTCGGCGGCCTGCAGCTCGGCACGATGCCGCTGCCCATAGTCGAAGCTCATGCTGTAGCAGGAGAACCCCTGCGCCTTGGCCTGCGCCAGCACGGTTGCGGAATCGAGGCCGCCCGAGAGCAGTACCACGGCTTTCTTGTCAGTCATGCGAGTACGCTCCTGTTCAGTGACCCGGCTCGTCGTTCCAGAGAATCTTGTGCAACTGCAGCTGGAAACGCACGGGCAGATTGTCCTCGACGATCCAGTCGGCCAAGGCCTGGGCACTGACCTGCTTATGGCTAGGCGAAAACAGCACCTCGCCAGCGCGCTGATCGAGGCGGTATTCAATCATTTTGGAAACCGCCCAGTCGTAATCCTCGCGCGAGCAGATGACGAACTTGACCTGATCCCTGGCGGTCAGCTCGGCCATATTGCTGTAGAGGTTGCGCGCAACTTCCGCAGAGCCCGGCGTCTTGAGATCGACCACGCGGCTCACCCGCCGATCGGTGGCCGCGATGTCCATGGCGCCGCTGGTCTCCAGCGACACGTCGTAACCGGCATCGCACAGGCGCTCAAGCAACGGGATGCAGTTCGGCTGAGCCAGAGGCTCGCCACCCGTCACACAGACATAGCGCGGCTTGAAACTGGCGACCCGGGCACAGATCGCCTCCAGGGTCATGATCTCGCCGCCGCTAAAGGCATAGGCAGTGTCGCAGTACTGGCAGCGCAGCGGGCAACCAGTCAGGCGAACGAATACCGTGGGCAGGCCACTGGTACGCGTCTCGCCCTGCAACGAGTAGAAAATCTCGGTAATGCGCAGGGTTTCTTGCATATAGGCACCGGGCGTGACGGCGAAACAGGCCATCCGCCTCCGTTGCGGTTGAATAAGGCCGGCGATAGTAACGAAAAAGCCCGCGACGAGCGCGGGCTTTCTGGTCGACAGGGGTTCCTACTGCAAGCGCTGCAAATCGCGCTGCGCCAACTGAGCGGCCGATGTGCCCGGGTACTGGGCAACCAACTGCTGCAAAATACCCTTGGCGTTGGCGGTATTACCCATGCGCTGCTCGACATCAGCAAGCTTAAACAGGGAGTCCGGCACCTTGGCATGGGTCGGGTAGTTGGCGCTGACCAAGGCAAAGGCACGCCCTGCAGCCTGTAGGTCACCCTTGGCCAGGTTGACTTCGCCCAGCCAGTACTGCGCGTTACCGGCGTACTGGCTTTGCGGGAATTTGCGCAGGAAACCGTCGAAAGCCTGACTGGCCTTGTCGAAGTCCTTGGCCTTGATCAGATCGAAGGCAGCGTCGTAATACAGCTTTTCCTTCGCCGGATCGGCAGGTTCATTGCTCGCCGCCGGAGCCTGCTGGCTCGGTGCGCTAGGAGTACCGGCCGCATTGATCGCACCGGACTGAGAATTCTGGGCAGGTGCCTGAGCACCGGCAGTACCGCTTTGCAGGCGGCCATCGAGATCCTGGTAACGCGCCAGGCTTTCCTGCTTGAGGCGCTGAATCTCGTTTTGCTGCTCTTCAACCATGCCACGCAGCTGAGCAATCTCTTGCTGCATCTGCTGCAGTTGCATGAACAGCTCGCCCTGCGCCGAGGTCGGGGTTACAGCCCCGCCCCCGGCGTAGGCGCCACTCGTACCGTAACCAGCAGGTGGGTAGCTGCTGCCGTAACCGGCACTGCCATCCACCACGGGAACCTCAGCCCAGGCCGCGAGCGGCAGGGCCAATACCAGAGAGGTCAGGATACGAGGGCACTTATGCATAGCGAATTACTTACGCAGTTCTACGCGGCGGTTCTGAGCCCAGGAGGACTCGTCGCTACCAGTAGCAACCGGACGCTCTTCGCCATAGGAAACCAGTTCCAGCTGAGCCGGGGAAACGCCCTGCAGCACCAGGTAGCGCTGAACGGCCTGAGCACGACGCTCGCCCAGAGCCATGTTGTACTCGCGGGTGCCGCGCTCGTCGGTGTGGCCTTCCAGAACGACGCGAGCGCCGTTGCCTTTCAGGTCCTTGGCGTGTACGTCCAGAGCGCGCATGGCTTCCGGCTTCAGGTCGGAGCTGTCGTACTCGAAGTAGAAAGTGGTGATGGCGCGCAGAGCGGCTTCTTCGCTCAGAGCGCCGTCAACGCCGCTACCGCCAGCGTTGTAGCCAGCGTTCGGGTCTACAGCGCCTTCGCCGGAGGTGTCGCCGCCTTTGGAGGAGCAACCTACAGCCACGGCCAGAGCCAGGCTCAGAGCAGCAAATTTGCCGAATTTAAGCATATCCATGATGGACTCCTAATGATCCCAGGTGTGTTTAAGAAAGTGTTGGTTCTGATACCGCATCAGTTCAGGTATGGGGACCACGAAGGCTCTCGGACATCGCCTTGAGCGGTAGGAATTGGGAGCCTAACGCGCCCATTGGTGGACACGAGCATCAAGACTCCCCGGCCCTGCTGGCGGGTGGCGTAGATTAGCATGGTGCCATTTGGCGCAACAGTGGGCGAATCATCCAGACTGGTCTCGGAAAGGATGCGCAAACGACTGGTTACAAGATCCTGAGCCGCCACTTTGAAGTTGGTAAAACCATCCTGACGATGAATCATTACCAGGGTCTTCTCGTCGGCAGAAAGTTTCGGGTTGGCGTTGTAGTTGCCGGTGAACGTTACCCGCTCGGCTCCGCCACCGATCCGCTGCTTGTAGATCTGCGGTTTGCCGGCGCGGTCAGACGTGAAATACAGAGTCTGTCCGTCCTTACCCCAGAACGGTTCGGTATCGATGGCGTAGTGGTTGGTCACGCGCTGCAGTTGACGGGTCCCCAGATCCATCACGTAGATCTCCGGGTTACCGTCCTTGGACAGCACGAAGGCCAGGCGGTTGCCATCCGGCGAGAAGGCCGGCGCACCATTGAGCCCCTCGAAATTGGTGATCTGCTCGCGGCGACCGGTATCGACATGCTGAATGAAGATGCGCGGGCGACGCTGTTCGAAGGACACATAGGCGATGCGGCGACCATCTGGCGCATAACGTGGCGACAGAATCGGTTCGCGCGACTGTAGCAAGGTCACGCCACGGGCACCGTCATAGTCGGAGCGTTGCAGCGTGTAACGGGTATTGTTGACGCCAAAACGCTCGGCGGTGACGTACAGCATCTTGGTGGAGAAAGCGCCCTTGACCCCGGTGAGTTTCTCGAACGCCTGATCGGCAGCGTAGTGCGCCATATCACGCAATTGATCGGTGGTACCGCCAACGGTGCCGGCCATCACCTGCTGCTGAGTCGCGACGTTGAACAGTGCGTATTGAGCCTGCAGGCGCGCGCCGTTGGGCACGATGCTGCCGACCATCACGTACTGGGCGCCGATGGCCTGCCAGTCGCGGTAGATGATCTCGGCTGCCGAAGTCGGCAGGCTGATCATGTTCTGCCGCGGAATCGGCTCATACATGCCGCTATTACGCAGATCGTTACCGATGATGGTGGCTAGATCCTCCGGCAATACGGTGCCGCCCTGCCAGCCAAACGGCACCACCGCGATGGGGATAGCCCGATCGGCACCACTGGTCACCAGAATGTTCTTCTCTTCGGCCATGGCCAGACTGGCAACACAGCAAAGCGTCAGCAGCAGGCCTCGAAACATAGTGATCACAGATCCAGATCCTCTGGGGTAAAGGTCATCTTGAACGAACGATAGGCATTGAAGTCACTCGGGTTCATGCCACTCATCTCCGGTATGCGGCCCACATTACGCACTGCAGTGACCGCCGAACTGTCGAAAGCGCCATCGCCACTGGAGCGCGACACAGCTGCGTTGGTGATGGTGCCGTCGGGCAACATGTTGATCTGCACCACTACACTCATCCCGTTACGCGCTGATGGCGGGCGGCTCCAGTTCTGCGATACCAGCTGGCGGATCAGATCATCATAGTTACCTGCCACCTGATCGCCGACCTCATCGGCCAGCGCCTGCTGGCGCTCAGTGGTATCCGAGAGTAGCTCGGCCAGCGCCTGCGCCTTCTTCTCTTCCGCCGACTTGCGCGCCGCTTCGGCGGCTTTGCGCTTCTGCTCAGCTTCCGCTTTCTTCTTGGCCTCTTCAGCCTTCTTCTTGGCTTCCTCGGCTTTTTTCTTCTGCGCCTCGTAAGCCTTCTTCTTGGCCTCTTCGGCGGCTTTCTTTTTCTCTTCTTCCGCTTTCTTCTTGGCGATATCAGCCTGCTTCTTCTGCTCGGCTTTTTTCGCCTCCTCGGCTTTCTTGGCTTCAGCCTGTTTTTTCGCTACCTCGGCCTGTTTGGCCGCCTCAGCTTTCTTTTGTTCCGCAGCTTGTTGTTTCTGCTGCTCTTCCTTTTTGGCTTCCAGCTGCTCGGCCTCGAACTGGCGCGCAGCCGTTTTCTTGGCTTCGCCGGCGATTTTCTGGTTGGTCTGGGTAGTCGCCTGGCTTTGCGACTTGAGCTGGTAGAGCGTCGCCTGAACGATCGGCTTGCTCGGCGGCAGCTCAGGCGCGAAGTGGAAGCTGACGAACAGCATGGCGAACATCAGGGCGTGCAATGCTACAGCCCAGATGGTCGGCCAGAAGTAGCTTTCCGAAGAGGAGCGCGTGCTCTGCTGCTGCATCAGGGCGCCTCGGTGATCAGCCCGACGTTAGCCACGCCAGCCTCTTGCAGGCCGCCCATCACGGCCATTACGGAGCCGTAGTCGACCGCCTTGTCGCCACGCACGAAGACCTGCACCTTCTTGCCCTGGCTGGCGTTCTGATTGAGGATCGCGCCAACCGTCTGCACCAGTTGCGGCAGTGCAGTCGCGGTTTCGCTGGCCTTGCCCTGGTCCGGGTCGACTTCCTCACCCATGTTCCAGTAGTAGGTCTTGTCGGCCTTGATCGAGATGGTCAGCACGCGGGAGTCGTTATCCTGCGGTAGCACCTCGCTGGAGACCTTGGGCAGGTCGACTTTCACGCCCTGGTTGAGCATGGGCGCGGTCACCATGAAGATCACCAGCAGCACCAGCATGACGTCGATGTAGGGAACGACGTTCATCTCGGCGACGGGCTTGCGTCTGTTGCGAATTCGGGCCATGGGCTAGATCTCAGTCGTCCGAGGTGTGGACCTTGCGGTGCAGGATCGCCTGGAATTCGTCGGCGAAGGTGTAGTAGCGACCAATCAGACGCTCGCCCTGTGCCGAGAAACGGTTGTAGGCGATCACCGCGGGAATTGCGGCGAACAGGCCAATGGCAGTGGCGATCAGCGCCTCGGCGATGCCTGGCGCCACGGTCGCCAGGGTGGCCTGCTGCACGGCGCCCAGCCCACGGAAAGAGTTCATGATGCCCCACACGGTGCCGAACAAGCCGACATAAGGGCTGGTGGAGCCCACGGTGGCGAGGAACGGCAGACTGGTTTCCAGCTTCTCTTCCTCGCGGGAAATGGCCACCCGCATGGCGCGAGCCACACCATCCATGACCGCATCAGGATCAACACCGGCCTGCTGACGCAGGCGGGAGAATTCCTTGAAACCGGCACGGAAGATCTGCTCCACACCGCAATCGGGGTCAGGATTGCTGCCGGCCTGGCGATAGAGCTTGGACAGGTCGATGCCCGACCAGAAGCGCTCTTCGAACACTTCCAGGGACTTCTTCGCGGCACGCAGCATGGTGCTGCGCTGGAAGATCATGATCCAGGACACCACCGAAGCGGCGACCAGGCTCAGCATAACCAGCTGCACCACGACACTGGCATTGCTGATCAGGCTCCACATCGACATATGGTCAACGGTGTTGGCTGCTTCCACGCTTACTCTCCTACTGGAACGGAAGCCGCACCGGCGAAGGCCGCACGCAGCGCCTCGGGTATGGCACGGGGTTTCAAATTGTCGGCACGTACGCAGGCCACCAGGAACTGCCCCTCGCAAAGCAACGCATCATCCATGACTCGCCTCACCTGTTGACGGAAGCGAATGCTGGCACGGTTCAACTCCATCACCTCAGCACTGATAAAGATTTCGTCGTCCAGCTTGGCCGGTGCGTGATAGCGCGCCTCGGCGGAATGCACGACGAACAGCAGGTTCTCGTCGACCAGCTGCGACTGGGCGAAACCCAGGTGCCGCAAGCGCTCGGTACGAGCCCGCTCCATAAACTTGAGGTAATTGACGTAGTAGACGATGCCACCGGCGTCGGTATCTTCGTAATACACCCGACTGCGGAGGACGAAAGGCTTGGCCTCGTTTTGTGCGCGCATACTCTAGTGCTAGCTCCCTGGGTTGCCAATTGGGGTCGGCAACTATTTTTTGTTACTCGTCGCTGCCGCCGAACAAGTCGGCGGTTGGCGTATCGAGCAGGCGCTTGGGCAGATTCAAGCCGAAGTGCAAATATGCGTGTCGAGTGACCACCCTGCCCCGCGGCGTACGCATGATGTAACCCTGCTGGATCAGATAGGGCTCGAGCACATCCTCGATGGTGCCCCTTTCCTCACCAATGGCCGCCGCCAGGTTATCGATGCCGACAGGCCCGCCATCGAACTTGTCGATCATGGCCAGCAGTAGACGTCTGTCCTGGTGGTCGAAGCCACGCTCATCCACATCCAGCATGTTCAACGCCTGATCAGCCACCGCGCGGCTGATTTGCCCACCAGCACGCACCTCGGCGAAATCGCGCACCCGACGCAACAGTCGGTTGGCGATACGCGGTGTGCCACGAGCGCGGCGGGCGATCTCGAAAGCCCCCTCGGCGTCGATGGCCAGCCCGAGAATGGCGGCGGAACGACTGACGATGGTCGCCAGATCGGCATTGGAGTAGAACTCCAGGCGCTGGACGATGCCAAAGCGGTCACGCAGCGGATTGGTCAGCATGCCCGCACGCGTAGTCGCACCGACCAGAGTGAAGGGCGGCAGATCAAGCTTGATCGAACGCGCCGCAGGGCCCTCGCCGATCATGATGTCGAGCTGAAAGTCCTCCATGGCCGGGTACAGGACTTCCTCGACCACCGGCGACAGACGATGGATTTCATCGACGAACAGCACATCTCCGGCTTCCAGGTTGGTCAGCAGCGCAGCCAGATCGCCCGGACGTTCCAGCACCGGGCCCGACGTACTCTTGATGGAGACACCCATTTCCTGAGCAATGATATTGGCCAGGGTGGTCTTACCCAGGCCCGGCGGGCCGAAGATCAGGGTGTGATCCAGTGCCTCTTGACGATTCTTGGCGGCCTGAATGAACAGCTCCATCTGCTCGCGCACCACGGGCTGACCGATGTATTCGGCCAGCTTGAGCGGGCGAATGGCACGGTCAAGCTGTTCATCGCGCTCACGACTACTGGCTGTGATCAGGCGGTCGGCTTCGATCATCGCGGGTTACACCATTCCTTTCAGGGCGCGGCGGATCATTTCTTCGCTGCTCAACCCGTCTTCCTTGATCGCCGCCACGGCCTTGCTGGCCTCCTGCGGCTTGAAGCCGAGGGCGATCAATGCACTCAGGGCATCGCTCTCCGCGCTTGAGACTGCCACACCGGCGCGAGGTTCCACCACCAGCGGGGCGATGGTCGGCATGCTCTCCCAGGCCTTGAAGCGATCCTTGAGCTCGACCAGCAGGCGCTCGGCTGTTTTCTTGCCGACTCCCGGAATCTTCACCAGGGTCGAAGTGTCCTGGGCCTGTACGCAACGCACCAGCTCGTCCACTTCCAGCCCGGACATCAGCGCCAGCGCCAGCTTGGGCCCGACGCCATTCAAACGGATCAGCTCGCGGAACAGTTCGCGCTCGCGCTTCTCGAAGAAGCCATAGAGCAGATGGGCGTCCTCGCGCACCACCAGGTGGGTGTGCAAGGTCACCGGCTCGCCGACCGAAGGCAAGCGATACAGGGTGGTCATCGGCACTTCCAGCTCATAACCGACGCCATTCACATCGAGAACCAGGTGTGGCGGCTGCTTTTCCGCCAGAGTGCCTTTCAGGCGTCCGATCACGATTTCGTTTCCTTTTCTTACAAACGCAGGCGACCGCTACGACGCTTGGCGCCAAGCAGGCCGTGGGGAATCAGGCTTTGTCGGTGGTGGGCATGACAGAGGGCGATGGCCAGGGCATCGGAGGCGTCGATTTGAGGCTTCTGCACCAGCTTGAGCAGGTGCATGACCATCATCATCACCTGCTGCTTGTCGGCGCCGCCGGTGCCGGCGATGGCCTGCTTGACCTGACTGGCGGTGTATTCGCTGACCTCAAGCCCTGCCTCGATGCCGGCGACGATGGCCGCGCCACGGGCCTGACCGAGCTTGAGCGCCGAGTCAGCGTTCTTGGCCATGAACACCTGCTCGATACCCATGGTTACCGGCCCATGCAGGCGAATTACCTCGCTGACGCCACGAAACACCTTCTGCAGACGCTCAGGCAGTGCGCCCTCTCCCGTGCGAATGCAACCCGAGGCGACATATTCACAGCCCCGACCGGTATCACGCACCACGCCATAGCCAGTGATGCGCGAGCCGGGGTCAATGCCGAGAATCAGGGTCATGCCGCCGTGCGCTCCATAACCGGCCAAGGCCGGCATACTGTCTATTTATCCAGCCGCGAGTATACGGAGTGGCACCGATATAAAAAAGCCGGAAGCACCTGAGGCGACTTCCGGCTTCTGTAGCTCAGACGCAATCAGTCCAGCTGCTCCATGATCTCGTCCGGAATTTCGGCGTTGTGGTAGACGTTCTGCACATCGTCCAGATCTTCCAGCATGTCGATCAGTTTGAGCACCTTCTTGGCAGTCTCCAGGTCGGCAACCGGCGCGCTGATGGACGGCACCATCGCCACCTCGGCTTCCTCACCCTTGAAACCGGCAGCGTTGAGCGCCTCGTTGACCGCCAGGAAGTCGGTGAAACTGGTCGACACCAGCGCCGAGCCGTCCTCGCCCATCTCCACATCGTCCGCGCCGGCTTCCAGAGCAGCTTCCATCAAGGCGTCCTCGTCCACGCCTGGAGCAAAGCTGATCTGCCCTTTGCGGTCGAACATGTAGGCCACGGAACCGTCAGTGCCGAGGTTACCGCCGCACTTGGTGAAGGCATGGCGCACTTCGGCCGCGGTACGGTTACGGTTATCGGTCATCGCCTCGACGATGATCGCCACGCCACTGGGCGCGTAGCCCTCGTAGCTCAGCTCGGTCATGTTGTCGGCTTCGGTATTACCGGCGCCACGGGCGATGGCGCGGTCGATCACCTCGCGGGACATGTTGGCCGTCAGCGCCTTGTCTACCGCCAGGCGCAGGCGCGGATTGTCCGCCGGAACCGGGCCACCATGTTTGGCCGCCACGGTCAGCTCGCGAATCAGCTTGGTGAAGATCTTGCCGCGCTTGGCGTCTTGGCGCCCTTTGCGGTGTTTGATGTTGGCCCATTTGGAATGACCAGCCATAACTCACTCCGTCTCTTTCTACTCAGGTTTAACGGGGCATGGCCCCATAACGAAGAAGCCTGGAAATCCAGGCTTCTTGTACCGATTTACTCAGCCTTGGGCTGTTCGCGCAGGCGAATATGCAGCTCGCGCAGCGACTTGTTGTCCACCTCGCCCGGCGCCTGGGTCATGACACAGGCCGCACTCTGGGTTTTCGGGAAGGCAATCACTTCGCGGATCGAGCTGGCGCCAGTCATCAGCATCACCAGGCGATCCAGACCGAAGGCCAGACCACCATGGGGCGGCGCGCCGTACTTGAGGGCGTCAAGCAGGAAGCCGAACTTCTCCTGTTGCTCTTCTTCACTGATACCCAGCACGCGGAACACGGTCTGCTGCATGGCCTTGTCGTGGATACGAATGGAACCGCCGCCCAACTCAGTGCCGTTGAGCACCATGTCGTAGGCGCGTGAGAGCGCGGCCGCCGGATTGGCTTCCAGCTCGGCCGGCGTGCACTTCGGTGCGGTGAACGGATGGTGCATCGCGGTCAGGCTGCCATCGTCGTTTTCCTCGAACATCGGGAAGTCGACCACCCACAGCGGCGCCCACTCGCAGGTGAGCATGTTCAGGTCGTGACCGAGCTTGATACGCAGGGCGCCGAGTGCTTCGGAAACGATCTTGGCCTTGTCGGCGCCGAAGAACACGATGTCGCCGTCGACCGCACCGACGCGATCGAGGATCACGTTGATGTTGTCCAGCGGGATGTTCTTGACGATCGGCGACTGCAAACCCTCAACACCGGCCGCACGCTCGTTGACCTTGATGTAGGCCAGGCCCTTGGCGCCGTAGATGCCGACGAACTTGGTGTAGTCGTCGATCTGCTTGCGCGGCATGCTCGCCCCGCCCGGCACGCGCAGCGCGGTGACGCGGCACTTCGGATCGTTGGCGGGACCGGCAAAGACCTTGAATTCAACGTCTTTCAGCTGGTCTTCGACATCCACCAGCTCCATCGGGATACGCAGGTCGGGCTTGTCCGAGCCGAAGCGACGCATGGCCTCGGCCAGGGTCATGTGCGGCAGCTCACCGAACTCGACACCCAGTACCTCCTTGAACAGGTTACGCACCATGGTCTCGGTCAGCCCCATGATGTCGGCCTCGTCGAGGAAGCTGGTCTCGATGTCGATCTGGGTGAATTCCGGCTGGCGGTCGGCGCGCAGGTCTTCGTCACGGAAGCACTTGGCAATCTGGTAGTAGCGGTCGAAGCCAGCCACCATCAGCAGCTGCTTGAACAGCTGCGGCGACTGCGGCAGGGCGAAGAAGCTACCGGCGTGGGTACGGCTCGGCACCAGATAGTCACGCGCGCCTTCCGGTGTGGCGCGGGTCAGGATCGGCGTTTCCACGTCGAGGAAGCCGTTGTCATCCAGATAGCGGCGGATGCTCGAAGTGATGCGCGAACGCAGCTTCAGCTTCTCGGCCATTTCCGGGCGACGCAAGTCGATGAAGCGGTAGCGCAGGCGGGTTTCCTCACCCACATCGGTGTATTCGTTGAGCGGGAACGGCGGGGTTTCCGCTTCGTTGAGCACTTCCAGCTCGTAACCCAGCACTTCGATGGCGCCGGAGGCCATGTTGGCGTTGCGCGCGCCTTCCGGACGCAGGCGCACCTTACCGGTGATCTTCACCACGTACTCGCTGCGCACGCGGTCGGCCTTGGCGAAGGTCTCGGCGCGATCCGGGTCGAACACCACCTGGGCCAGGCCTTCACGGTCACGGATATCGAGGAAAATTACGCCACCATGGTCACGACGGCGGTGCACCCAGCCGCAAAGGGTGATTTCCTGACCGTCCAGGCTCTCGTTCAACTGGCCGCAATAGTGGCTGCGCATCATGATCGTGTTCGCTTCTCTAATCAGTCTGAATTCGGGCCCAGGCATCTTGCAGGCATTTTCTGAGAATCTGAGACGAAAATGCGCGAATACTCGATCAGCGGCGCCATAGCGCTCGACTGGCACGATGCCGTGCCCGGGACAAGGGGCGCGATTATATATGGTTAATCGCATCGACGCAGCCGCCCGCCGCAGCAGGGAAGCTCGACCTCTCTATACTGAGATTCCAGCCACGCGGAGAGCTTTGCCATGGCCCTAGCACGCCCCGCCGACATCCCCCAGGATCTACTTGAGGACTTTCGCCTCGACACCCACGAGCAGTTGCCACGCTGCGAACAGCTCCTGATCGAACTGGAGCAGCACCCGGGCGACAGCGCGCGCCTGCGCGAGCTTTTCCGCCGAATCCACACCATCAAGGGCAGCCTGGGCTATGTCGGCCTGAATCAACTACTGCCACTCCCCCAAGCGATCGAGGATGTACTGGGCGGCCTGCGCGAAGGTGACCTGCAGTTCGACAGCCTGCTCGGCGATATTCTGCTGCTCAGCCTCGATCAACTACGCAAACTGATCGACGCCACCCTGGGCCTTGTCGAAGCCCCCTCGCCGCACCAGATCACCAGCCAGTGCCAAGCCCTACAGGCCCTGGCCAACGCACCCGCCTCACGCCAGAGTGAAATTCGCCGCACCCTGCTGCAGCACCTCGACCCCAGCACTCGTCTGCAGCCTGTCGCAGTCGGCAACGCCCCTCTCCAGCAGTTACTGGAGAGCCACGGCGTAGCCATGGACGCCGACCTGCTCTTTTTCAGCGAACTGATGAGCGCCGGCGAGCACCGCTCTCCCTACTGGCACGGTCGAGGCTTACGCCTGCTCGACCTGGCGCTGAGCATGAATGAAATAGCCGGCAGCCCCGTGGAACCCGAGCAATTGGCCGCAGCTGTCTGCCTGCACGACCTGGGCATGGCCTTTCTCCCACTCGAACTCCTGCATAAGGAGAGCGAACTGAGCCGGGAAGAACGCCGCCAGATGCAAAGCCATCCGCGCCAGGCATGTGAACTGCTCAAGCGTATGCCGGCCTGGAACACGGCCAGCGAGATCATTCTGCAGCATCAGGAGCACGCGGATGGCAGCGGCTACCCCAAAGGCCTGCGGGAAGCGGAAATCCACCCCGGAGCCCTACTGCTGAATGTGGCTGACACTTTCGACGCCCGCACCCATGAGCGCGCCCACCAAACCCTGAGCAAGCGCCCACGACTACGTGCCATCCTGGAAATCAACAACCTGTCAGGCCAACAGTTCAGCCATAAATGGGTGGATATTTTCAACCAAACCCTGCAAGCCAGACCGGAACTGGCGAAACTCTAGGAAAACCAACACCCACTCATAGCCTCCAAGCATGCCCCCAATTGACACAAGACAACCCGGGCAAAAGCCCGCCTGTGATAGGCTCCGGACATCAAGGGGAGCGTCTACCCCGGCCACCTGAGAGGAGATACCGGCATGGAAATCAACATCGGCATTGCTGAACAAGATCGCGCCGCCATCGCTGAAGGGCTTTCCCGCCTGCTGGCGGACACCTACACCCTATACCTGAAAACCCACAATTTTCACTGGAACGTCACCGGACCAATGTTCAACACCCTGCACCTGATGTTCGAAGGGCAGTACACCGAACTGGCCCTGGCCGTGGACGCAATCGCCGAGCGCATCCGTGCCCTGGGCTTCCCCGCACCGGGCACTTATGCAGCCTACGCCCGCCTGTCCTCGATCAAGGAAGAGGAAGGCGTACCCAGCGCCGAAGAGATGATCAAGCTCCTGGTCCAAGGCCAGGAAGCCGTCGTGCGCACTGCTCGCAGTATTTTTCCACTGCTGGACAAGGTCAGCGACGAGCCCACTGCAGACCTGCTCACCCAGCGCATGCAGGTGCACGAGAAAACCGCCTGGATGCTGCGCAGCCTGCTCGCCGCCTGAAGCGCATCCAGCCAAGGCCCGTCCAAGACGGGCCTTTTGCTAGGCACCCGCCCTGCAACTACTCTATTCTTTGCCCATACCACCATCCGCCACAGTGATGTGCATGAGCCAGCAGCCGAAAGCCCCCTCTATCCTCGAACAGTATCCGGAAGAAACACGCGAGGCTGCAGAGCTGCTCAAGCGTGCCGTACCCCACATGGTGCGGCACGACATCCCACCGAACCCCATCCACTATGCGCTCTGGTATAGCTATTGCCGGGGAGACGAGCCCGAACTGAACCGTCGCCTCGACAAGATCGTCGCGGACTTCTCCAGCTTCCCGCCGGAAACCGCCGCCAAACTGTTTCGTGATTACGTCATTCGCGGCGAGCTTGAAGAAGCACGCTGCGGACAGCAACAAGTCATCGAACTGGTCGACGATATTGAGGGCGACGTACAACGCAGCGTAACCGGCAGCCAGCATTACCAAGACAGCCTGTCCCAAGGCCTGGCAGCTCTGCAGGAACCCATCGTCGACGACCTGCCTGCGGTGCTCAACGAGCTACAACTGAGCACCCAGCAAATGCACGATCAGCAAGAGAAGTTCCTCTACCGGCTACGCGCCGCCCAGGGTGAAATCCAGAGCCTGCGCAGCCAGCTGGAACGCGCCCAGGCCGCCGCAACACTGGACAGCCTGACTCACGTGTTCAACCGTCACGCCTTCACTCGCCTGCTGGAGCAGGCACTGGCCAACGACACCGACGGCCTGGCCCTGATCATGCTGGATATCGACCACTTCAAGCAGTTCAACGACCAGTACGGCCACCCCCTGGGAGATCGGGTACTGCAACATGTTGGCCAACTGCTTCGCGATCTGCTGCCTGCGCGCGGCGTGGCAGCCCGTTACGGCGGCGAAGAATTCTGCATCATCCTCAAGGACTGCTTCGACCTGGCCACCGCCAGCGCCTTCGCCGAACAACTACGCCTCAAGATCCAGGCTTTGCGCGTCAAGGTTCGTAGCACCGACAAGGTTCTCGACACCATCACCGCCTCCTTCGGCCTGGCACTGGCCGTACCTGGCGACACCTTCGACACCCTGGTCACCCGGGCAGACGATGCGCTGTACCAGGCCAAACGCAACGGCCGCAACCAGATCAGCCCCGCCACCTCCGAGCCAGCCCTGAGCGCCTGATTTGAGCGCCCCTCCCCTTTGCGGTTAAATACGTTGGCGCTGCCCTTGTAGCGCCTGGCGGTCAGGCCGGCCATTTGAGCCCATTCATCGGGCTTGCGGCGGCGCTGCCAGCATGCTCAAGCCAAATAGTGAAATAAGTGAGCTCACCACCCATGTTGAAGATCGTCCACCTGATCACAGGCGGCGGCGCCCTGCTGCTGTCCTTCCTTCCCAGCCTACGAAACGAAGCCCTTCCCTTCCTGCAGCAACCGGATGCGCTCTACCTGGCATTGTTCGGCCTCAGCAACCTGTTCATGGCGCCACTCCCAGCCCACCCGCAAGGCGCACGCAACCAGCTGCAAGTACTGGTCAGCGCGCTCATGGTGTTTGCCACTGCACTGCAAACACTCGTGCTGCTTGCCCCGCTCCCACAGATCGGCAGCCAGCCAGCAGTTTTCCTCAGCCTGATTATTCTGGTAGCAGCAGCCGTCCTGCATCTGAGCATCAGCCTGAGCAAGGCAACCTCCACCCCGCGCAGCAACCCGCCCAGCCTCACCCCGAGCGAAAACCGCGAGACCGGCACGGTCAAATGGTTCAACACCTCGAAAGGCTTCGGCTTCATCTCCCGCGACAGTGGCGATGACATCTTTGTGCACTTTCGTGCCATTCGCGGCGAAGGCCATCGCGTATTGGTAGAAGGTCAGCGTGTTGAGTTCTCCGTCATGAACAGAGACAAAGGCCTGCAGGCCGAAGACGTCATAGTCGCACTCCCCGGCTACCGCTAAACCCAAATGAAAGAAGCCCGCAAACGCGGGCTTCTTCATATTCAGTAGTGCGGTGGCGGCGCATCACCTTCGGCCAAACCGAACTGATTAGCCCCCTCTTCCAAACGCCGAGCCAATTCCTTCATCTGCACCTGCATGCGCTCAATCAGCCGCTGCTGCTCCACCAGCTCATCATTCAACGCGGCAATGGTGTCGTCCTGGAACGCCAGCCGGCTTTCCAACTCCACGACCCTCTGCTCCAGATCCATATCAAACCTCCAACCACTGAAAGTCACTCGTCAACGCCAGACGCAAGCGTTCACGCATGGCTCTCAGCTGCTCTTGCGAATAAGGCACTGCGGGCTGACGCCCCCAGACCGGAGCGGGCCAGGCAGCATCATCGCGATGGCGCACCACCACATGCATATGCAACTGACTCACCACATTACCCAGCGTCGCAATATTCAACTTGTCAGCCACGAAGGCATCCTTGAGCGTCTCGGCCAGCAGCGTAGTCTCTCGCCAGAGTAGCTGCTGCTCATCTGCAGCCAGCTGAAATACCTCACTAACCGCCTCCCGGCGCGGCACGAGAATGAGCCAGGGATAACTGGAGTCATTCATCAGCAACAAACGACACAAGGCAAAATCACCTAGCACCAGGGTGTCCTGCTGCAAACGCGGATCAAGACTGAACATTCGAACCCCTCCAGCTCAGCTCACATGATTCTTCGAGCGCGCAGCATAGCGGGAAGACATGAGCTGCTCACCCACCAAGCCCCAAAAACAGGCATGCACGGCCGATTCTGGCGCTAACAAGAAAACCAACGCCCCATAAGTGGGCAAAAAAGTGGCATACGCGCCCACAAATCGAACAAGCACACCGATAAAAGCGTTACCGCGCAGCCAGACACGCTCGCACCATCGTACCAACCCGAATCAAAGACACCACCCCACACGCCAGAACGCACCCAACACAATGCCGAAAAAGCCTCTCAGCCGCAGAGGAATCAGCCACAGAGGATTTTTCTCATCACTCAGGCAACTTGTGCACGGAACTTGCTTTGGAACAGCCACCGTCGGCGCCGCAGGGGCTTTCGGTTCAGCGCGAATTACCGCTTAACGCTGTAAGCGCTTGGATTGATAGCCTTTTCAAGGCGACTCGCACGGAGAAAGCAGCGGCAAAAACCTACATAAAGGCGACATCGCAGATGCAAATTTGCGACAAGCTCACTAACTAAAGCGTAGGGAATCAATGATATCTGTCGCCAACTTAAACCTCCGTGCTATAAGTTAGCGCCGACACAAAAAGAAAGAGCCGCCCATATAACAAAATAGTGGGCAGCACAACTCTTCTAAACCAAAGGAGCAATCACAATGCAAGTGATGAAGTGGAGCGCACTGGCTCTCGCCGTGACCGCCGCAACCACCCAACTGGCTTCCGCCAGCGCGCAGTCCGAGTCTAACGGCTTCGTTGAGGACAGCAGCCTCAATGTTCTGAGCCGCAATCTGTACTTCTACCGCGACTTCCGCAACGCCGGCCCAGACCGTGACGATGATCCTCAAGAGTGGGGCCAAGGGTTCATCACCACCTTCGAGTCGGGATTCACCGAGGGCACTGTAGGTTTTGGCGTTGACGCTATCGGCCTGCTGGGCCTGAAACTGGATAGCGGCAAAGGTCGTAGCGGCTCCGGTCTATTCCCCACCGGCAGTGACGGCCGCTCTCAGGACGATTACTCCGAGGCTGGCGGCGCGGTCAAACTGCGCGTTTCCAACACTGTCCTCAAGTATGGCGACCAGTTCACTGCCTTGCCTGTACTGAGCACCGATGATAGCCGCCTGCTGCCAGAAGTTGCTGAAGGCTTCATGGTGACCAGCAGCGAAATCGAAGGTCTAGAGCTTAATGCTGGTCACTTCACCGCCATCAACGCCCAAGACCAAACCTATCACGATAGCCTGGGCCTGAAAGGCGCTGACGTATTCGGCGGCTCCTACAGCTTCACTGACAACCTGTCCGCTTCTCTGTACTACTCGGACGTGGAAGACTCCTTCGAGAAGTACTACGGCAACCTCAATTACACCTACGGCATCAGCGACAACCAATCGCTGAACTTCGACTTTAATATTTATCAGACCGATTACGATAAAGAGTACACCGATACCGGTAGCGACGAAGACAACACCATCTGGAGTCTCGCAGCCGCCTACAACATCGGCGCTCACACATTCACTGCAGCCTACCAGAAGTCCATTGGCGGCTTTGATGGTACCGGTTATGACTACGGCGTGGACGGCGGCGGCACAGTCTGGCTGGCCAACTCCATCCAGCGCTCCGACTTCAACGCCGAAGACGAGAAGTCCTGGCAAGTACGCTATGACCTCGACTTTACCGAGTTTGGTGTACCTGGCCTGGCCTTCATGACCCGCTACGTCAGCGGCTCCGATGCCAAAACCGCAACTACTGACGACGGCAAAGAGTGGGAGCGCAACGTCCAGATCGGCTACACCGTTCAAGAAGGCGCCGCCAAAGATCTGAACGTGCGTGTCCGCCAGGCAACCTACCGCAGCAGCGATGGCGTTTATTACGGCGCACCGTCGAGCGACGAAGTTCGCGTGATCATTGAGTACCCGCTGAGCATCCTGTAATAGCGCTCCGCGGTCTCATGACAAAAAGAACCCGGCCTAGGCCGGGTTCTTTTTTATCCGCCGAAGAAACTCAAAGAGGCAACGCGTAGGTCCCCGTGACATGCGCCACTAACTCCCCCTCCCCTCCTTGTGAATAAAGCTGCACCTCACACACCGCTTGACGCCGCGAAAGGCGCAAGATTCGCGCCTCGGCAACCAAATCGACAGGCTTGGGCTTGGCCAGAAAGTTGATATTCAGGTTGGCCGTCACCGCCATCTCCACCCTACCCAAACGCCCCAGCACCACCGCATACATGGCCGCATCGGCCAGCGACATGATGGTCGGCCCTGAAACAGTGCCCCCCGGCCTCACCAGCTTGCCGTGAAATGGCACTCTGGCCACCGCCTTATCGGCATCCAGATGATCGATTCTCAGGTCGATGTCTTCCGCCATGGGCACGCCGGCACGAATCAATGCCTGAACCTGGTCAGCTGTCAGCTCCGCCATATTCACTTCCGCTCCATCCTGTACGCCACCTAGCTTGCCCCGTACAATGCCGAGTCATTATTTGCCCTCGCAACCGACAGAACGGCCAAACATGCGTACCAGTCAGTACCTGCTCTCGACCCTCAAGGAAACTCCCTCCGACGCGGTGGTGATCAGCCATCAGCTGATGCTGCGTGCCGGCATGATCCGCAAACTGGCCTCGGGCCTGTACAACTGGATGCCAATGGGGCTGCGCGTATTGCGCAAGGCCGAAGCCGTGGTACGTGAGGAAATGAACGCCGCCGGCGCCCTGGAAGTGATGATGCCGGTCGTGCAGCCTGCCGAACTGTGGCAGGAGTCCGGCCGCTGGGAGCAATACGGCCCCGAACTGCTGCGCATCAAGGACCGTCATGACCGCGCCTTCTGCCTCGGCCCGACCCATGAAGAAGTCATCACTGATCTGGCCCGCAACGAGCTGAACAGCTACAAGCAGCTGCCGATCAACATGTATCAGATCCAGACCAAGTTCCGCGACGAAATCCGTCCGCGCTTTGGCCTGATGCGTGGCCGTGAATTCCTGATGAAGGACGCCTACTCCTTCCACATCGACCAGGCCTCGCTGCAGGAAACCTATGACCGCATGCACCAGGCCTACTGCAACGTGTTCACCCGCCTGGGCCTGAACTTCCGCCCGGTGCAGGCCGATACCGGCTCCATCGGCGGCACTGGCTCCCACGAATTCCATGTACTGGCCGAGTCCGGCGAAGACGATATCGCCTTCAGCGACAGCTCCGACTACGCCGCCAACATCGAAAAGGCCGAGGCCATCCCGCGCGAAAAAGAACGTGGCGCCGCCACTGAAGAGCTGCGCCTGGTCGATACGCCGGACGCCAAGACCATCGAAGAGCTGGTCAACCAGTTCGACCTGGCTATCGAGAAAACCGTCAAAACCCTGGTCGTGCATGCAGCCGAGGAAGGCAAGCTGGTTGCACTGATCGTGCGCGGCGACCACGAACTCAACGAAATCAAGGCCGCCAATCACGAACTGGTCGCCAGCCCGCTGGTATTTGCCTCCGAAGCCGAAATCCGTGCCGCAATCGGTGCCAGCCCTGGCTCGCTTGGCCCGCTGAACCTGCCGATCACTTGCGTGATCGACCGTAGCGTCGCCCTGATGAGCGACTTCGGCGCCGGCGCCAACATCGACGGCAAACACTACTTCGGCCTCAACTGGGAGCGCGACCTGCCGCTGCCTGCCGTTGCCGACCTGCGCAATGTGGTCGAGGGCGACCCCAGCCCGGACGGCAAGGGTTCCCTGGTGATCAAGCGCGGTATCGAAGTCGGCCATATCTTCCAGCTCGGGACCAAATACAGCGAAGCCATGGGCTGCAAGGTACTCGGCGAGAGCGGCAAACCAGTCACCCTGATCATGGGTTGCTACGGCATCGGCGTCTCCCGCGTGGTCGCCGCAGCCATCGAGCAGAACTGGGACGAGCGCGGCATCCTCTGGACCGACGCCCTGGCGCCGTTCCAAATCGCCATCGTGCCGATGAAGTACGAAAACGAAGCCGTGCGCGAAGCCACCGACAAGCTCTACGCCGAATTGACCGCCGCCGGTTACGAAGTGCTGCTGGATGATCGCGACAAGAAGACCAGCCCAGGTGTGAAGTTCGCCGACATGGAGCTGATAGGTATTCCGCACCGCCTGGTCGTCAGCGAGCGCGGCCTGGCCGATGGCAACCTGGAATACAAAAACCGCCGCGAAAGCGATAGCCAGCAGGTTTCGGCAGCCGACATCCTGACTTTCCTTGCCGAGCGCATCGCCCGCTGACCTCAGACCCAGTAACCCACATGTACCAGCGAAACACCCTTCGAATTGGCGCCGCCCTGCTCGGCGCCCTGATGCTCGGCGGCTGCGCCAACCAGCTACCGCAACGCAGTGAGCACGAGGAGCGCCTTGAACGGCGCTTGCTCGCTCACAGCCTGCAGATTGATGTTGGCGAGCCTCGCGTACTGGCCTTGCCGCAGCGCCGCGTGCGCATCCACGAGCAGAAGACCTTCGAGGTCACCGCCTTCGAAGTCACCCGCCGTTACGACCGCTACACGCCTTACCAGCCCTGGCGCGAGCTGTACGAAGTACCGTTGGGTGCCGTGGCGGTCGTGGCCGGGATTGGTGCCAACATCGTCAACGTGGTGATGCTCGGCCGCCTGCCGGACAGCGTGACCAAGGACTGGATCAACTATGGTTTCGCCGGCCTCAACCCAGCGATGAACGTCGAGTCCAATGGTCGCTCGGAACAGAACCTGGCCAAGATCGACGAGGTTCAGCAGGACAAGCGAACCGAGTATTCGAGCCTGCCCTGGGCTGAACGCCCCGTGCTGGTCAAGGCCGGCAAGGAAACCCATGAACTGAGCACCGACCGCGCCGGCATGCTGCGCCTGAACCTGCTCGACGGCCCCTTCGCCGACCACGACGCCAGTCAGATCGGCACATTGCTACTCAGTGTCGAAGACCCACAGGATGGGACCAGCGCCGATGCCACCCTGCTGGTCAGCCGTGACCTGCGCGGCAAACTGCGCGAAGCGCATGCATTGATCTACGACGACCTCGAAGAAGACGAAGTGTCGCACTGGGTTCATCGAGTCAAGCGTCTATCCGACCTAGGCCTGGAGGAGGAAGCCAGCGAACTGGAGCAGAGCCTGATCGAACTGACTCGTAACGACCCAGAGTTGCAGCAGGAATTTCTCCACGCCCTGCTCAAGGATGCTGGTCGCCTGGCGGCAGACCCTGGCGAGGACTGATCAGCGCCGGACCAGAAAACCCGCGATCCCCTGCAGCGGCTGCTCCTCCAGAGCCAGGCCGCTGACCTCAGCCCGCTCCGGACCATGCTCCAGCCAGGCCGTCAGCTCACGCACGGCCTGCTCCTCACCTTCGAGCAGGACTTCCACACGGCCGTCAGCCAGGTTGCGCACCCAGCCATCGAGATCCAGCCGCTCTGCCTCTTCCTGGGTGTGCTGACGAAAATGCACACCCTGCACCTTGCCGCTGACGAAACCGTGCAGACAGATACGCATGATCCTTACTCCCGAGATTGCCAATGGGCTAAGCGCGCCTGCAGGCCCGCCGCCGTTTGTTCGCCAAGCAGGCGCTCACGCAACCTGCCATCGGCACCGATGATATAGGTCACCGGCAACACGTCGTTGCGCGGCAGTTCGAGACGTGTAGCCGGGTCTGTTGCCAGCACGGTAAAGCGAATGGCAAAGGCATCGGCAGCCCGAGCCAGATCACCACCTTGCAGGGCGTCGAAATTGACACCCAGCACCTGCGCACCAGTGCCATTCAACTGCTCACTCAGCTGATTCAGCTCGGGAATTTCTGTGCGGCAGGGCTTGCACCATTCTGCCCAATAATTGATGACCAACCACTGGCCATCCAGCTGCTCAGCCGTTACCTTTCGTCCATGCTGATCGAGGCCCCAATCCTCGGCGCAGCCGGCCAGGAGAAGCGCGGCAATGCAACCCACCATCATCCGAAGTGACCGTCCCATGCATTCGCTCCTCGTGCGCGCGGGGTTGTTATGACGCTGGATGCCCTGCATCTTGAAGTGCCGGACATACTCGACGAGAACGCCACGTCACTCAGCGACCTCAATGAACGCCTGAGTGGCGCGCGCCGATTGCCCGTCGAGGAAGGCCTACAGCAGTTGCTCGAACTGCTCTTCCGCCTCAACCGCAGCGCCATGACCTTACTGGAAAGGCAGCGTGCCCTGCAAAGCTTCTGCGAGGAATACCGCCATTACAGCGCCCCTCTGCTGAGCGGCAAGCTGCCCTCCGCCAGCTTTGTCCACTTGTGCAACGAGCTGGCCTGCGGCTTCAAGCGCCTGCTACTGCAGATCCTTCAGGGACGCCAGCCATCGCGTCCACACCTGGCCTGGTGTCTGTACATGGCAGAGCATTTCCTGGCGCAGAGTCTGTTACGTCACTATCAGCTGTACCAGGAACCCAGCGAGTCGCTGTGGAGTGACAGCCACCTGCTGTACTGGATTGGCGAGCACCAGGACTGCCTGGACGAGCATGTCGCAGCCCCCTTCCAGCCAACGCCTGCCAGCACCTTGCGTGGCCTGTACCAGCAAATGTTGCTACTTGCCCTGAGCAGCCCCTTCCACCTGGCCAGCGGCGAATGCGTCGCTCTGTTTGGTGCACTTACACCACTCGCAGAGCTCGCGCGCCTGCTGCCCTGGGAGGAAGATGATGATAGTGATGGCCCGTTGATCGACCTGAGCCAATCGCTACCCTGCCTGCCTTACGAAGCCCCGATCAAAGGTACAGCAGATTACCTGCGCCGCCTCGAGCTGGGCGCCCTGCTGGTAGCACTGCACGAACCGGCACCACTACAGAGCGCCATCGAACGCGAACTGCTGGAGCGCGTTCGCCAACACTGGCACGGACGCCAGCAGCGCCGCCATCCGCGTGCGGATTTCAGCGCAGACTGCAGCCTGGTTGTCGGGCTGACGGCTATTCACGACCACCTGCTGGAAAAGCGCCCGCAGAGCAGTACAGCCCAGATGCTCGATGCAAGCCCTGGGGGCGCCCGCCTGCGCTGTCCCAACGAGCAGGGCAACCAGCTGCCGGTCGGCCAGCTGGTACTGGTGCTGACGCACAGTGGTACTCCGACTCTGGCGCTGGTGCGCTGGCGTCATCTCAATCAACAGGGGTTACACCTTGGCCTGCGCTACCTCAAGGGCCTGCCCAGACCGGTCTGGCTGCGCCGCGCTCCCAGCGCCCAGACTCATCCGGGGGTTCTGCAGAGCACGCCCGAGCCGGGCGCCGGCTGGCATCACGGCTTATGGTTGCCGCGCGGGCAGTTCGTTGAAGGAGAAAACCTCTGGCTGCAGCTGGCCAACGTGAATAATCAGGCCGTTATCCTTCTGCCTGCCGCCAATCTCGACACCCCCAGCGTGGTTCGTCACCCACTGCGTCTGGCCTGAACAAACCGCCAGGTTCTGCGAAGAAAGTCTCAACTAACTCCGCTGCAGTGCACAGTTTGCGTGCACCTCACCTGCCTATAATCGCCCCATACCTATACCAACACGTTCTGCCGGAGCCCCATCCATGTCCCAAGCCAATGACAAGCTGATCGGTCCCGTTCCCTCCAGCATCGTCAACAGCGCACGCAGCAACGTAACGCCCTACGAGGGGCGTGTGGCGGAATACAACGTGGCTACCTGGCTGCATCTGCCAGGCCTGGCCAACTTGCCGGTTTCGCTGATGGTGCGTTATCGCGACGGCAATCAGGTGCGTGACGTGGCCGTCGATCACGGCAAGGTCAACAGCCATAACAAAGTCATGCTTTCGGGCATCGCCCGCTTGCCGATGAAAGGCAAGATTGAGGACATGCAGGTACGCCTGCGCTCGGCAGTCCCCACGCAGTCGTTGATCGTCGAAGAACTTTTCGTCCAGGCGGTAGAGCTACAGGAAAGCGCCAATCGCCAGGCCATGGCCTGATAGCCAGACTGCTTAGGCAAACCCCGCTTCGGCGGGGTTTTGCTTTGTGGGCTCAGAACACCCCGAAACGCACAACCGAACTGGGCTTTTCCGGCTCGGTTTCTTCACCGGCCTGACGCGCCAGCGCAGCCAGTGACTGTGGCCAGCGAACAAAACGCAGACCGGTAATGCGGTTGAGCCGCTCCAGCGCTTCATCGGTATCGCGCGGTTGCAACGGCACTACTTTGTTCTTGCTACTGCTCATCCACTCGACTTCCCTGAGTCTCAGGCCGCCGGCACTCTGCCAGCATATAGCTGGAAGATAGCCAGAAGCGTGCCAGCCTTCCCAGGCCGGTATTGCTGCGTTTGCTCGCCTTTATAGCCTCGCGGAGCCGACTGCACCCCGCACTAAACTGACTTTTTTCGTCACTTCTGACCAGTCCCGTCCAGCCACTGGGCCAGACTGCCAGCAAATAGCTCAGCCTGCTGCTGGTGAAGCTGCTCCAGCGCCACGCGTACCGAGGGGTACCAGGCCTCCTCGAACTGCTCGGGTAACTGCCCCGGCCGCGGTAGCGGCCAGGGGCTGCTCATCAGCAGTTGATAAAGGCTGTAGTGCTGCAGATCCCGGCACAGCACCCAATTTCCGCCACTGGTGCGACAGATCAGTTGCTCACCGGCGAGAAACTCGGTCAGCTCGGCCCATTCGTCCTCTGGCAGCAACCAGCCTTCACGCTGTATCTCGGCATGGCTCACCGCTCGCCCCTGCTGCTGTCGTTGATGAAAGACCCGCAACACGCCAAGCAATACCAGCACCCGCGGTAAAGCACGCCGCCGCCAGAGGCGGGAAGAGGACAGGTTGCACACCAGCTCGGCGCCGAACAGCACGATCAACCAGGACAGGTAGATCCACAGCAAAAACAACGGCACCGTGGCAAAAGCGCCATAGATCAGCTGGTAACCGGGAAACAGGCTGACGTAGAGCCCGAACAACCCCTTGGCCAGCTCGAACAGCACGGCGGTGAACAGCCCGCCTGCGAAGGCATGGCGCAGCGGCACGCGGGCGTTCGGCACGCTGGAGTAGAGCAATGTGAACGCCGCCACACTGGACAGCAACGGAGCGAAACCGAGCAGCGTCTTGGCGCCGACCAGCGCATCCGGCCCGGACAGCAGCGACAGCGAGGTGATGTAGGTGGTCGCGGCAAAACCCGCACCCAGCAAGATCGGCCCCAGGCTGAGAATCGCCCAGTACAGCAGAAAGCTGGAGATGCCACGACGCGGCTGACGCACGCGCCAGATGGTGTTGAAGGCTTTCTCGATGGTCACCAGCATCATGAATGCCGTCACCGCCAGCAACACCACGCCGACCCAGGTAAGCTTACGTGCCTGGGTGGTGAACTCGCGTAGATATTCCTGCACCGTCTCGCCGGACGACGGCACGAAGTTCTGAAAGATGAAGCTCTGGATCTGCTCACCGGTCCCCTGAAACGCCGGGATGGCCGAAAGCATGGAGAAGGTCACAGTCATCATCGGCACCACGGCGAACAGCGTGGTGTAGGTCAAGGCGGCCGCACTGTTGATCGCGCGATCGGCCAGAAAACGCCGGAACAGGAAGCCCCAGAACTCCACCCAGTCATCCAGCCGCCGTCGCATGCCCTCTCCTTAGCCGTTTCGCGCTCTTGGCAGCTAGAATAGCGCCCTCATTCGCCAATGGGCACCCGCCATGACCGACCTGACCCTCTATCACAACCCGCGCTGCTCCAAGTCTCGCGGCGCGCTGGAGCTGCTCGAAGCCCGCGGCCTGACACCCACCGTCGTACGCTATCTGGATACGCCGCCCAGCGCCGATGAGCTACACACCCTGCTCGGCAAGCTGGGCATCCCGGCCCGCCAGCTGCTGCGCAGCGGTGAGGACGAATACAAAGCACTGGGGCTAGCCGACTCCAGCCTGAGCGACGAGCAACTGATCGCCGCCATGGCCAGCCACCCGAAACTGATCGAGCGCCCCATCCTGATCGCCGGTGAACGTGCTGTGATCGGCCGCCCACCGGAGAAAGTGCTGGAGCTGCTGGTATGAGTACGCCCTACATCCTGGTGCTCTACTACAGCCGCCATGGCGCCACGGCGGAGATGGCCAGGCAGATTGCCCGCGGCGTCGAACTGGGTGGACTGGAAGCACGCCTGCGCACCGTCCCCGCGGTTTCCAGCGAGTGCGAGGCCGTCGCTCCGGCGATTCCTGCCGACGGCGCGCTGTACGTCAGCCATGACGACCTCAAAGGTTGCGCTGGCCTCGCGCTGGGCAGCCCGACCCGCTTCGGCAACATGGCCGCGCCGATGAAGTATTTCCTCGATGGCACCAGTAGCCTGTGGCTGACGGGCGAATTGGTAGGCAAACCGGCCGGCGTGTTTACCTCGACCTCAAGCCTGCACGGTGGCCAGGAAAGCACCCTGTTGTCGATGATGCTGCCCCTGCTGCACCACGGCATGCTGATCTGCGGCCTGCCCTACAGCGAAGGAGCCCTGCTCGAAACCCGGGGCGGCGGCACACCGTATGGCCCCAGCCACCACGCCGGCGCCGATGGCAAGCGCTCCCTGGATGAACATGAAATCGCCCTGTGCCGCGCCCTTGGCCAGCGCCTGGCGACCACCGCTGCAACACTGGAGTCCTCACGTGGCTAAAACGCCCAAACCCCTGCCCAGCCTGGAATGGCTGACCCCGCGCCTGCGGCTCAGCCGCGCGCTCAGCCTGTTCAGTTTCCTCGCCTTGCTGGCACTGCTGCTGGTCTGGAACCTCGCTTTCGCCGACCTGCACGGCGCACGCATCTGGGTCGTGCTGAGCATTCAGCTGTTACCACTGCTCTTGCTCGCCCCCGGCCTGCTGCTGGGCAACGCCCGCGCCCATGCCTGGGCCTGCTTCGTGGTCAACATCTACTTCATTCAGGGCGTATTGGCCGCCATCGATCCGGCCCGCGCACTGTTCGGTGCCCTGGAAACCGTGATCAGCCTGGGGCTGTTCTGCAGCGCCCTGCTCTATGTGCGCTGGAAGTTCCAGTACGACCGTAAGCTGGCGGGCGAGTAAGTCGAACCCTGGGCCTTACCAGCCCAGGGTTTCCTTGAGAAAGGGAATGGTCAGCTTGCGTTGGGCCTGCAGGGATGCCTGGTCGAGGCGCTCCAACAGCTCGAACAGACCGCTCATGCTGCGCTCGCCACGGGTCAGGATGAAACGCCCAACGTCATCGGTCAGGTGCAGGCCACGGCGCGAAGCACGCAACTGCAGGGCGCGCAGCTTGTCTTCATCACCCAGCTCATGCAACTGGAACACCAGCGCCAGGGTCAGACGCGACTGCAGATCGGGCAGCTGCACCGGCAATTCGCGCGGTGAAACGGTGGCCGCGAGCAGCAGGCGCCGACCGGAGTCGCGCAGGCGGTTGAACAGGTGGAACAGCGCCTCTTCCCAGTCCGCGCGCCCGGCCACGGCGTCGAGATCATCGAGACAGACCAGCTCGGACTGGTCCAGGCCATCGAGCAGCTCAGGGCCGTACTCGGCCACTTCGCCCAAGGGCAGATAGACCGCCGCCTCGCCACGCTGCTCGAAACGCAGGCAGGCCGCCTGCAGCAGGTGGCTGCGCCCCACACCTTCACCACCCCAGAGGTAGATCAGGCTCTCGGTCCAGCCGGCATCGGCCTCGCACAGGCGCTCGACATAGCCGAGGGCCGCCGCGTTGGCGCCGGGGTAGTAGTTCACAAAGGTGGCGTCGTCGCGCAGGCGCACGCCAAGAGGCAGCTGGACTGGTTTCATGCACTGGACGGCGGTTCTTGCGAATCGCCGGAAGACTCTCCGTAAAGGTCGGAAAGTTTATAGAAATCATGAGCATGGCGCAGCAAAACCATGATCACCGCGGCCACTGGCAAGGCCAGCAGCACACCGGTGAAGCCGAACAGCTGACCACCGGCAAGGATGGCGAAGATCACGGCTACCGGGTGCAGGCCAATGCGATCACCGACCAGCAAAGGAGTCAGTAGCATGCCTTCGAGCAGCTGACCGATGCCAAAGACCACGGCAATGCCGATCAGTGGATAGAGCTCAAAGCCGCCATGCTGAAACAGCGCGGCGACCACGGCAGCACCAAAACCCACGATAAAGCCCATGTACGGCACGATGCTGGCCAGTCCCGCCAGCAAGCCGATCAGCAGTCCCAACTCCAAACCGACCACCATCAGACCGACTGAATAGATGCCCGCCAACGCCAACATGACCATCAGTTGCCCACGCATGAAAGCGCCCAGCACCTCATGACACTCACCGACCAACTGCACGATCAGTCGCTCGCGGGCACGCGGCAATAGGCTGCGCAACCGGGCCATCATCAGGTCCCAATCGCGCAACAGATAGAAAGCCACCACGGGTATCAACAGCAGATTACCCAACCAGCCGAGCAGCGCCAGGCTCGACGCCGTGGCTTGCGCCAGCAGGCCACCGACAATATCGGTGGTCTTGCCAAGCTGTCCGGAAAAGGCCTGCTTGAGCTGGTCGAAGCGCCAGAAACCCTCGGCCAGACCGAGCTGCGCCTGCATCCAGGGAAAAGCCTGGTGCTGCGCCCAGTCGAGCCCCTGTGGAACCAGTTCGTAGAGCCGCACCAGCTGCCGTCCCAGCATCGGGATCAGCACCAATAACAGAATCAGCAATAGCAGGCTGAACACGGCGAACACCACGACCACGCCCCAGGTACGCGAGAGCCTGCGCCGCTCCAGGCGATCCACCAGCGGATCGCCCATGTAGGCCAACAACATGGCGACCAAAAAGGGCGACAGGATCGGCATCAGCAGATAGATCAGCCAGCCACAGAGAAACAGCCCAGCCAGCCATAGCCAGCGCTGTGAATCGGTCATTTCAGGCACTCCGCCTAAAGGAAAGAGGCCGGTGCGTCACAACGCACCGGCAACACGACAGTAAACAGCAGCAATAGTGACAGCGCGTCGACCGTTTGCTTACCAGCTGAAGCGCATCAGGTTGGCCGGCACCTGAGCCGGCGTGGCCTGCGGCTCGCCAGTGGCATCCAGCGGCGCAGCCTCAACCGGTGCTTCGCGCAAGCCTGCCAGCCCCAGCTGGGCACGCAACTGCTCGGCACTGGCATTGACCTGCCACACCAGCAGATCACCGCTGACCCTCAGCAGGCGGGCACCAAACGGGTCGAGCAGGCGCTCCAGCTCTGCGTAGCGCGACAGATCCGCGCCCTGCACTTCCAGGGTCATGGCTCCAGCCGCTCCCGGTTTCACCAGGAAACGCGGCGCCAAACGCTGGCTCACAGCCAACAGCACGGCATCGGCCAGGGCCTGCTGATCCGCGCCTTGTGCGCTGCCCTGCTCACGGGCATCACCCAGCCACAGCCGCCAGTCGGCTTGCCACTGGCCATCCTGCTCGCGGGCATTGACCGCCAACAGGGCATCGGCCGCATAACGCTCGGAGGCGGGCTGCAACGCATCCGGCTGGCTGACACCAAGGTTCTCAGGGGTAGCGACCAGCTGTTCTTCAAGGTCAGCCAGCGGCAGGCGCAGCGGCAGACCGCGATGCTGGGCTGCCTGACGCAGAGGTGTTGCAGCCTCCTGGCCATCGCCGATCAGGCTGCTGCTACCCTCGCTGTTATTCAGCCACCAGGTCAGGATCAACGGACGGTTGGCGCCCCAGATCGGCACACCGGCCTGACGCAACTTGTTCTCGGTGGTCAGCGGATCGAAATCCACCACCAGGCTATCGCCCTCGTACACGTACTGACTGACCAGTTGCTGAGGGTCCTTGCGCACGCCCTCCAGCCCCGCACTCTGCACAACCTTGGCATCGCCGGTCAGGCGCAGCATGAGGGTTTCCAGGGCGCGCCCGAGCGCGGCACTGCGCTCTTCCGGCTGCTGGCTGGTAACACTCTCGCGCACCTGATAAAGGTCGTCGACCTGAGCGGCCAGGGCCGGCAGACTGAGCAGCGAAAGACAAACGGCGAACAGACGGGCGGACACGCGCATCGACAGACTCTCGGAAGGGGAAGCAAATGCCTGATCGGCCAGGCGAAGGGCTATACCTTAAACAGCCGCCTGTTCCCCGGCAACCGTCGGGGCTGGTGGCCGCTGCCGGGCAAGCCTGATAAAATCGCGCGCCTTCGCGCAGCGGCCCGCACAACGGCGCCCGCCCTCAGCATTCTCCCCTCTAAAGGCCTGATCCCATGAGCAAGCAACCCTCCATCAGCTACAAAGACGCCGGTGTAGACATCGACGCCGGTGAAGCCCTGGTCGAACGCATCAAAGGCGTGGCCAAGCGCACCGCGCGCCCGGAAGTCATGGGTGGCCTGGGGGGGTTCGGCGCCCTCTGTGAAATTCCTGCCGGCTACAAGCAGCCGGTCCTGGTCAGCGGCACCGACGGCGTCGGCACCAAGCTGCGCCTGGCGCTGAACCTGAACAAGCATGACAGCATCGGCCAGGATCTGGTCGCCATGTGCGTCAACGACCTGGTGGTGTGTGGCGCCGAGCCGCTGTTCTTCCTCGACTACTACGCCACCGGCAAGCTGAATGTCGACGTGGCCGCTACCGTGGTGACCGGCATCGGTGCCGGTTGCGAGCTGGCTGGCTGCTCCCTGGTCGGTGGTGAAACCGCCGAAATGCCGGGCATGTACGAAGGCGAAGACTACGACCTGGCCGGTTTCTGCGTGGGCGTGGTGGAAAAGGCCGAAATCATCGACGGCTCCAAGGTCGCTACCGGCGATGCCCTGATCGCCCTGCCCTCCTCGGGCCCACACTCCAACGGCTACTCGCTGATCCGCAAGATCATCGAAGTCTCCGGTGCCGATATCGAAAGCATCCAGCTTGACGGCAAGCCGCTGACCGAACTGCTGATGGCGCCGACCCGCATCTACGTCAAGCCGCTGCTCAAGCTGATCAAGGACACCGGCGCGGTCAAGGCCATGGCCCACATCACCGGTGGCGGCCTGCTCGACAACATCCCACGCGTGCTGCCGGAAGGCGCCCAGGCGGTGATCGACGTGGCCAGCTGGAACCGCCCGGCGGTCTTCGACTGGCTGCAGGAGAAGGGCAACGTCGACGAGCATGAGATGCACCGCGTCCTGAACTGCGGCGTCGGCATGGTCATCTGCGTGGCTCAGGATCAGGTCGAAAGCGCTCTGGCCAACCTGCGTGCCTCCGGCGAAACCCCGTGGGTCATCGGCAGCATCGCCCAGGCCGCCGATGGCGCTGCCCAGGTTCAACTGAACAACCTGAAAGCCCACTGATGGCCGACTGCAATGTCGTGGTGCTGATCTCCGGCTCCGGCAGCAATCTGCAGGCACTGATCGACAGCATCGCCCATGACGGCAATCCGGCACGCATCGCCGCGGTGATTTCCAACCGCGCCGATGCCTACGGGCTGGAGCGGGCCAAGCAGGCCGGTATCGCCACCCGCGTGCTCGACCACAAGCAGTTCGACGGCCGTGATGCGTTCGACGCCGCGCTGATCGAAACCATCGACGGCTTCGATCCACAGCTGGTGGTACTGGCCGGCTTCATGCGCATCCTCACCGGCGGCTTCGTCCGCCACTACGAGGGACGACTGCTGAATATCCATCCCTCGCTGCTGCCCAAATACAAGGGCCTGCACACCCACCAGCGCGCGCTGGAGGCCGGTGACCGCGAGCATGGCTGCAGCGTGCACTTCGTCACCGAGGAACTCGATGGCGGTCCTCTGGTCGTACAGGCGGTGGTCCCGGTAGAGTCTGACGACACGCCGGAGTCACTGGCGCAACGGGTTCATGGCCAGGAGCACCACATTTATCCTCTGGCCATGCGCTGGTTCGCCGAGGGTCGCCTGCGCCTGGGCCAAACCGGCGCACAACTGGACGGCAAGGACCTGCCAGCCACCGGACACCTGATTCGCACATAGGAGATCACATGCCCCGCGCTCTGCTGATGTTGCTCGCCCTGCTGGCCCTGCCGGCACAGGCCCTGGAGATCAAGCCGTTCTCCGCCAGCTACACCGCCGACTGGAAGCAGGTACCGATCAGCGGCACCGCCGGCCGTAGCCTCAAGCAACTGGACAACGGCCGCTGGGAGCTGGATTTCGAAGCCTCCATGCTGGTCGCCAGCCTTAGCGAGAAAAGCACCTTCCGCGTGGAGAACGATGCCTTCCTGCCGCTGACCTATCGCTTCGACCGCAGCGGCCTGGGTAAAGGCAAGCAAATCGAGCTGGATTTCGACTGGACCGAGAAGCAGGTGATCGGCAACGACCGGGGTGATGCGGTGCGCGTACCGCTCAACCTTGGCCTGCAGGACAAGTCCACCTACCAACTGGTCCTGCAGCACGATGTGGCCGCCGGCGAGAAGAGCATGAGCTACCAGGTGATCGACGGCGACGAGGTCGAAACCTACGATTTCCGCGTACTCGGCGAAGAAAACGTACGCACCAAGGCCGGCCTGCTCGCTGCGATCAAGGTCGAGCGCGTGCGCGATCCGACCCAGAGCAACCGCAAGACCGTGCTGTGGTTCGCCAAGGACTGGAACTACCTGCTGGTACGCCTGCACCAGGTCGAGAAAGACGGCAAGGAATACCAGATCATGCTCAAGGACGGCACGGTCGACGGCCGCACTGTCGAAGGCAAACGCGACTAAACGCAGATACCAACGAAAGCCGGGCGACGCCCGGCTTTTTCATGCCCGCCATTCGGCGCTAGGATAACTCTCTCCTCCCGGAGGGCCTTGCCATGAGTGACGCCTATCGCCCGCTGTCCTGCGACCTGTACGACTACCTGGAAATCGCCTGCATGCATCACTACCAGCTGCGGATCGAACTGGTCGGTGGCGGCGAGTTGACAGCCCAGGCCCTGACCACCCGCACCGAGAGCAGCAAGGAAGAGTTCTTTATCGTGCGCACCGAGAACGGCGAACAACCGCTACGCCTGGATCGCCTGCTGGCCATCACGCCACTCAACCACGGCGCCAGTTTCGGCCGGGTACTGCTGGGCAATGCACGCTGCTGAGCACGCATGAAAAAGCCGGGCTGGGCCCGGCTTTTTGGCATCACCACATCAGGTCGTCAGGCACCTGGTAGGCGGCATACGGATCATCCTCGTCCGGCGCTTCGGTCGGCGTGTTGAGCAGCACGATGCGGCGCTCGTCACGCTCCTGGATCTTCAGCGCCGCTTCACGCGGGATCACCTCGTAACCACCACCATGGCGGACAATGGCCAGCGAGCCACGGCTGAGCTTGTCGCGCATCAGGTTGTTCACCGACAGACGCTTGACCTTCTTGTCGTCGACGAAGTTGTAGTAGTCCTCGGTGGTCAGTTTAGGCAGACGAGCGCTCTCGATCAGCTGCTTGATCTGCGCAGCGATGGCCTTCTGCTGGATCTTCTCCTGCTGCTGACGGTTCAGCTCCTGGTCGCGCGCGGCTTTCTCGGCCATGGCCTGCAGGGCGGCCTGCTTCTGCGAGTCATCCACTTCGGCCTGACCCTTCTTTTCCAGGCGCTGCTGCTTCTGTTTCTGCTTGCCGGCCTGTTTAGCCTGCTTTTCATTGACCAGCCCGGCTTTCAGTAACTGGTCACGGAGGGAAAGGCTCATCGGTACTCGCTCTCGTCGTCAGCAGCCCGGAGACTGCTTTTCCATCTTCTTGGCTTCGCCCCAGAGGGCATCCAGTTGTTCAAGGTTGCAATTCTCGATGGCCAGGCCGGCCTCGCGCAATGCCTGTTCGATATAGCGGAAGCGCCGCTCGAACTTGCCATTGGCCGCGCGCAGGGCGGACTCCGGATCGACCTTGAGGTGTCGCGCCAGGTTGGTGACAACGAACAACAGGTCGCCCACCTCCTCGGCAATCGCCTCAGGATCGTTCTCGCTCATGGCCTCCAGCACTTCGTCCAGTTCCTCGCGCAGCTTATCCACCACCGGCAGCGCCTCGGGCCAGTCGAAGCCGACCTGGGCCGCACGCTTCTGCAGCTTCACCGCCCGCGACAGCGCCGGTAGCGTGACGGGGACGTCATCGAGCAGCGACAGTTGCTCAGGCACTGCAGCCTTCTCGGCGCGCTCCTCGGCCTTGATCTCTTCCCAGCGCTGCTTGATCGCGGCTTCTTCCAGGCGGGCCATATCCGGGGCGCCGTACAGATCGCCATCGGGAAACACGTGGGGATGACGGCGCACCAGCTTGGTCGTGATGGCGTCGACCACCTTGGCAAAGTCGAAACGCCCCTCCTCACGCGCCAACTGGCTGTAGTAGACGACCTGAAACAGCAGGTCACCCAGCTCGCCCGGGAGGTGGTCGAAGTCGCCCCGCTCGATGGCATCGGCCACCTCGTAGGCTTCCTCGAGGGTGTGCGGCACGATGCTGGCGTAGTTCTGCTTGAGGTCCCACGGGCAGCCATGCTGCGGATCACGCAGGCGGGCCATCAGGTAGAGCAGGTCGTCCAGGGTATAGATGTCTTTCATAGGCTCCAGCGTGCGCGTGGGAGCGGCTTCAGCCGCGAACAGCGGCGCTGAGATCATCGCGGCTGTAGCCACTCCCACGAACGCCCTTTGCGATATCTCACCTCAGCTGCCGTTGCGACTGCGACGCACCTCGATGATGTTGGGCAGCTGACTGATCCGCGCCAGCAAACGTGCCAGGGCGTCCAAGCCGGGAATTTCGACCGTCAGCAGCATGGAGGCGGTGTTGTCTTCCTTGTTCGAGTGGGTGTTTACCGCGAGCACATTGAGACGGTCGTTGAGCAGCACCTGGGAGACGTCGCGCAGCAGACCGGAACGGTCATAGGCCTTGATCACGATATCCACCGGATAGGTCTGCACCGGCACCGGCCCCCAGCTGACCTGGATGATCCGCTCGGGCTCGCGACCGGCCAGTTGCAGCACCGAGGCGCAATCCTGGCGGTGAATGGACACGCCACGCCCCTGGGTGATGTAGCCAACGATAGGGTCGCCCGGCAGCGGCTGGCAGCAGCCGGCCATCTGCGTCAGCAGGTTACCCACGCCCTCGATCTGGATATCGCCCCGCTTGCCCGGGCGCAGGCTCTGAGGCCGCCGCGGGATCAGCTCGAGCTGCTCGCTGCCGCGCTCCGGCTCCACCAATTGCTGGGCCAGGTTGACCGCGTGGGCCAGGCGCAGGTCACCGGCACCGAGAGCGGCATACATGTCCTCGGCGGTCTTCAGGTTGCACTTCTCGGCCAGCTTGGCGAAGTCCACCGAGGACAGCGCCAGGCGCGCCAAATCGCGTTCGAGCATGGCCTTGCCGGCGGCGACGTTTTGCTCGCGATCCTGCAGCTTGAACCAGTGGACGATCTTGGCCCGCGAACGGCTGGTGGTGATGTAGCCGAGGTTGGGGTTGAGCCAGTCGCGGCTCGGCGCGCCCTGCTTGCTGGTGATGATTTCCACCTGCTCGCCGGTCTGCAGGCTGTAGGTCAGCGGCACGATGCGTCCGTTGACCTTGGCGCCGCGGCAGTTGTGGCCGATCTGGGTGTGCACGCGGTAGGCGAAGTCCAGCGGCGTGGCGCCCTTGGGCAGGTCGATGGCATGGCCATCCGGGGTGAACACGTAGACCCTGTCCGGCTCGATGTCGACACGCAGCTGCTCGGCCAGACCGCCGATATCGCCCAGCTCCTCGTGCCACTCCAGCACCTGGCGCAGCCAGGCCATCTTCTCTTCGTAGTGGTCGGAACCACCCTTGACGTCGGTGCCCTTGTATTTCCAGTGGGCACACACGCCCAGCTCGGCTTCCTCGTGCATGGCGTGGGTGCGGATCTGCACTTCCAGCACCTTGCCGTCCGGGCCGATCACCGCGGTGTGCAGCGAGCGGTAGCCGTTCTCCTTGGGGTTGGCGATGTAGTCGTCGAACTCCTTGGGAATATGCCGCCACAGGGTGTGGACGATGCCGAGCGCGGTGTAGCAGTCGCGCACCTCGGGCACCAGCACGCGCACCGCACGCACGTCATAGATCTGGCTGAACTGCAGGCCCTTGCGCTGCATCTTCCGCCAGATCGAATAGATGTGCTTGGCGCGACCGCTGATGTCCGGCTTGATGCCGGTGGCGGTGAGCTCGTCGCGCAGTTGCTGCATCACGTTGGCGATGTACTGCTCACGGTCCAGACGACGCTCGTGCAGCAACTTGGCGATCTGCTTGTACTGCTCCGGCTCCAGATAGCGGAAGGACAGGTCCTCCAGCTCCCACTTGATATGGCCGATGCCGAGGCGGTGGGCCAGCGGCGCGTAGATGTCGAACACCTCGCGGGCGACGCGGTGGCGCTTATCGTCGTCGGCTTCCTTCACCGCGCGGATGGCGCAGGTGCGCTCGGCCAGTTTGATCAGCGCGACACGCACGTCGTCGACCATGGCCACCAGCATCTTGCGCAGGTTCTCCACCTGAGCCTGCGAGCCGAGCACCAGGGAGTCGCGCGGGTTGAGCGAGGCGCTGATGGCCGCCATGCGCAGCACGCCATCGACCAGCTTGGCCACCACCGGGCCGAACCTGTCCTGTACCTCCTTGAGCGTGGTCTTGCCCTCGCGCACGGCACGGTAGATCACCGCGGCCACCAGGCTGTCCTGATCCAGCTTGAGGTCGGCGAGGATCTCGGCGATCTCCAGGCCGGTCTGGAAGCTGGAGGCGCCCTCGACCCACAGGTTCTGCGCAGCGTTGGCCTGCTGTTCCACCTCGCGGGCGAACTCGCAGGCCGCCTTGAGCGCCGCGCGATCCAGCGCCGGGTCGACGCTGAGGGTGTGATCCAGCCAGGCCTCGAGGTTGATGCTGCCGTCGAGGTTGACGGGCTGGTGTGCTCTCACCTGTACCATCTTTCTGCCTTCCCTACGGCGGGCCGCAGCCCTGCCGGATGATCTCTGGCCTTCTATGGGCCAGTCGGATTGCGCGAGCGTCCTAGCTCGCCTCGAATAATGCCATCGCCTCCACATGTGCCGTCTGCGGGAACATGTCGAGAATCCCGGCCCGTTTCAGCCGGTAACCCTGCGCCACCAGTTCGGCGGTATCGCGCGCCAGGGTCGCCGGGTTGCAGGACACATAGACCAGGCGCCGCGCACCCAGCCGATGAATCCCCTTGACCACCTCGAACGCGCCGTCACGCGGCGGGTCGAGCAATATCGCGTCGAAGCCCCGGGATGCCCAGTGTGCCTCGGCCAGCGGCTTCGACAGGTCGGCCTGGAAAAAGTGCGCATTGCCCAGGCCATTATCCTCTGCGTTGGCCTGTGCCCGCTGCACCATGGCCTCTACGCCCTCCACCGCCACGACCTCGGCCACCGTCTGCACCAGCGGCAGGGCGAAGTTGCCCAGGCCGCAGAACAGATCCAGCACCCGCTCGCCAGTGTGCGGCGCCATCCAGTCTAGCGCCTGTTCGACCATGGCCTGATTGACCTGCCCGTTGACCTGAACGAAATCCCCCGGTCGGTATTGCAACTCCAGGCTCCAGGGTTCCAGGCGATAGCCAAGCTTTTGCCCCTGCTGGTCGGCCTCTGGCTTGCCAGTACCCTGCAGCCACAGCTGGGCGGCGTGCTCGCTGCAAAAAGCGCGCAGGCGCTGCAGATCAGCCTCGCCCAGCGGCGCCGTGTGGCGCACCAGCAGCGCGGACTGGGTGCCATGGAACAGTTCGACATGACCGATGGCCTGGGGCTTGTCCAAACCACGCAGCTGCGCCGGTAACGCGCGCAACAGTGTTTGCAAGGGCTGTACCAGTACCGGGCAGTCGCCAATAGCAACAATGTCCTGGCTGGAGGCGGCGCGGAAGCCAACGTCCAGATGCTTGTTCTTGACGTCCCAGCGCACCGCGATGCGGGCGCGGCGGCGGTAGGCGAATTCGGAACCGACCAGCGGCGCCGCCCATTCGTCGGGCTGCACACCGGCGACCCGCTGCAGTTGCTCGGTCAGACTGCGCTGTTTCAGGGCGAGCTGCTCGCCATGGGGCAGATGTTGCAGGGTGCAACCGCCGCACTGGCCGGCATGGATACACGGCGGCTGACGGCGCTGTTCCACGGCGCGTAGCACACGCTCGGTGCGCGCCTCCACCACCTGGGCACGAGTAGCCAGTACGCGGGCCTCGACCTCTTCGCCCGGCAGCGCACCCGCCACGAACCAGCTACGTCCGTCGACGAAACCGATACCGCGGCCATCGTTAGCCAGGCGCTCGATGTCGAGCTTCTGCTTCTTGCCCACCGGCACCTGCGCCTTGCGCTCGCCCCCACTGGGCTGGAAACGCAAACCGCCGCTGCGCTTGGCCATCTTCATTACCTATTTATCAGTGGGCGGCGGCTGCCATCCCGTACTTCATTATTGCTGCGGATCTTCGTAGACGCCGGTAGACAGGTAGCGATCGCCACGGTCGCAGATGATCGCCACCAGCACCGCATTCTCCACCTGCTGCGACAGGCGCAGCATGCCGGCCACCGAGCCACCCGAGGACACGCCGCAGAAGATGCCTTCCTCGCGCGCCAGGCGACGCATGACGTGCTCGGCCTCGGCCTGGGACATGTCCATCACCTGGTCGACACGTTCGGCCTGGTAGATCTTCGGCAGGTATTCCTCCGGCCAGCGGCGGATACCGGGAATGGCCGAGCCTTCCTGCGGCTGCAGGCCGACGATCTGGATCGCCGGATTCTGTTCCTTGAGGTAACGCGAGGTGCCCATGATGGTGCCGGTGGTGCCCATCGAGCTGATGAAGTGGGTGATGCGCCCGCCAGTCTGCTGCCAGATTTCCGGGCCGGTGCCGTGATAGTGCGCCTCGGGGTTGTCGCCGTTGGCGAACTGATCGAGCACCTTGCCCTTGCCCTCGGCCTGCATCTGCAGCGCCAGGTCGCGAGCGCCCTCCATGCCCTGTTCCTTGCTCACCAGAATCAGCTCGGCGCCGTAGGCGGTCATCGCCCATTTGCGCTCGGCGGTGGAGTTGTCCGGCATGATCAGGATCATCCGGTAGCCCTTGATCGCCGCCGCCATTGCCAGGGCGATGCCGGTGTTGCCACTGGTAGCCTCGATCAGGGTGTCGCCGGGCTGGATGTCCCCGCGCAGTTCGGCACGGGTGATCATCGACAACGCCGGGCGATCCTTCACCGAACCGGCCGGGTTGTTGCCCTCCAGCTTTACCAACAGGGTGTTGCTGGTGTTGCCGGGCAGGCGTTGCAGGCGAACCAGCGGGGTATTGCCGATGCAGTCGGCGATGGTGGGGAACTGCAAGGTCATGGCGAGGCGGCCATCCGTTCATCAAACAGGGCCGCCATGATACCGGCAAACCGCCGTCGACCATATCGGCACGGACACTTCACTCAGCGGCGCAAGCGCTCAGGCCCCAGCCCGGCAACGCTGCCCCAGATCAGCCGGCCTGGGCATAGATAGTTTTTGCAGCCCCCGCACCCTACTGGTCAACCCGCCTCGATCAACACCAGAACCGTCACCGGCAGACAGGCGCAAAGGGGCACACAACCGCGATCGCACCACACACCACTGCAGCTTCCCACCCGACTAATCGCTAAACTGCAGGCAACACCCGCAATGGAGAGTGCTGTGTTCAAGGATCTCGGTATCAAGGGCCGCGTGCTGCTGCTCACCCTGCTTCCCACCAGCCTGCTGGCACTGGTGCTCGGCGGCTACTTCACCTGGGTACAGCTGGCTGACCTGAATCACCAACTGCAGGAGCGCGGCGAGCTGGCCGTACGCCATCTGGCCTCACTGGCGGCCCCGGCCCTGGCACGCAGCGACGCCTCGCAGCTGGTACGCCTGGCCAACGAGGCGCTGAACCAGCCAGACGTGCGTGCCGTCGGCTTTCTCTCGGCCAACCGCAAGCGCCTGGCCCAGGCCGGCCCGGACATGCTCAGCCCGCCGCCCCAGGCCACCGTGGAGCCGCTGACCAGCAGCAGCCTCGATGACACCACGCGCTTCCTGATGCCGGTCTTCGGTCGCCACCAGAGCCTGCCCGACACGGATCAGGCCGCCGGCGCCGACCGCCTACTGGGCTGGGTAGAGCTGGAGCTGTCGCATCATCGAACCCTGCTGCAGGGCTACCGCAACCTGCTGGTCAGCCTGCTGCTGATCCTCGCTGGCCTGACCATCACCGCCCTGCTCGCCCTGCGCCTGAGCCGCGCCATCAGCGACCCACTGCGCAGCATCCAGCAAGGCGTCAATCTATTGAAGGATGGCCAGCTGGAGACTCGTCTACCTGCCCTGGGCGACCACGAACTGGACGCCCTGGCCGCTGGCATCAACCGCATGGCCGAATCCCTGCAGAACGCCCAGGAAGAACTGCAGCACAGCATCGATCAGGCCACCGAGGACGTTCGCCAGAACCTGGAGACCATCGAAATCCAGAACATCGAGCTGGACATGGCGCGCAAGGAAGCCCTGGAGGCCAGCCGCATCAAATCCGAGTTCCTGGCCAACATGAGCCACGAGATCCGCACCCCGCTCAACGGCATCATCGGCTTCACCGGCCTGCTGCAGAAAAGCGAGCTGACCTCGCGCCAGCGCGACTACCTGGGCACCATCGAAAACTCGGCGGAAAGCCTGCTGGGGATCATCAACGAGGTGCTCGACTTCTCCAAGATCGAGGCCGGCAAGCTCATCCTGGAAAGCATCCCGTTCAACCTGCGCGACCTGATCCAGGACTGCCTGACCATCCTCGCCCCAGCCGCCCACGACAAGCAGCTGGAGCTGGTCAGCCTGATCTACCGCGACACCCCGCTGAGCCTGCAGGGCGACCCGCTGCGCCTGCGCCAGGTGCTGACCAATCTGGTCAGCAATGCCATCAAGTTCACTCACGCAGGCAGCATCGTGGTGCGCGCCATGGTCGAGGACGAAAGCGCCGACCGTGCCCAGCTGCGCATCAGCGTGCAGGACACCGGCGTCGGCCTCTCCGACGAAGACCTGCGCGCGCTGTTCCAGGCCTTCAGCCAGGCCGACAACTCGCTGAGCCGCCAGGCCGGAGGCACCGGGCTCGGCCTGGTGATCTCCAAACGTCTGATCGAACAGATGGGCGGCGAGATCGGTGTCGACAGCACCCCGGACAGCGGCTCGGAATTCTGGATCAGCCTGAGCCTGCCCAAGGCCCGCGACGACGCTGACGACCTGCCCCGCGCCCCGCTGATGGACCGCCGCATTGCCCTGCTGGAGCCCCATGAACTGACCCGCCAGGCCCTGCGTCATCAGCTCGAAGACTGCGAGCTGAAAGTGCTCGAATGCGCCGATCTCGAACAATTGCTGGAGCAGGTCAGCCAGGCTCGTCAAACCGAGGCGATAGAGTTGGCGGTGATCTCCGCCAGCCTGGCGGAACTCCCCCCCCAACAGCTGGCGCCACGGCTGTGGGATCTCGAGCGCCTGGGCTGCAAGGCCCTGGTGCTCTGCCCCACCACCGAGCAGGCGAGTTACCACGAAGCCTTGCCGGATAGTCATCTGCAACTGCAGGCCAAACCGGCCTGCACGCGCAAGTTGCTGCGCGGCCTTGCTGAGTTGCTCGGCCCGCGCCAGCCAACTGCCCAGTCCCAGGCCATACCGCCCAGCCGCGCACCGCAGATTCTCTGTGTCGACGACAATCCGGCCAACCTGCTGCTGGTCCGGACCCTGCTCGACGACCTGGGCGCCGAAGTGCTGGCCGTCGACAGCGGCCAGGCGGCGGTCGAAGCCGTCCAGCAACAAGCCTTCGATCTGGTGTTCATGGACGTGCAGATGCCAGGCATGGACGGCCGCCAGGCCACCGAAGCGATTCGCCGCTGGGAACAGGAGCGCGAGCGCAGTCCGTTGCCGATCGTCGCCCTGACCGCCCATGCCCTGGCCAATGAAAAGCGCGCCCTGCTGCAGAGCGGCATGGATGACTACCTGACCAAACCGATCAACGAGCGCCAACTGGCCCAAGTGGTACTCAAGTGGACCGGCCTGCCGCTGCGCGACCAGCAACGTCCGGCTCGCCCCGTCCAGCCCATCAGCAGCAGCCTGCAGGTACTCGATCCCGAGGAAGGCCTGCGTCTGGCAGCCGGCAAGGCCGACCTGGCCTCCGACATGCTGAACATGCTGCTGGCCGGCCTGCCAGCGGATCGCCAGGCAATCCGCCAGGCTCGGGAAAGCGGCGAGCGCAACGCCCTGATCGAGCGCGTGCACCGCCTGCACGGCGCTACCCGTTACTGTGGCGTGCCGCAGTTGCGGGCGGCCTGCCAGCGCAGCGAGACCCTGCTCAAGCAGGAAGCCCCCGATACCGCGACGGCTCTCGACGAGCTGGACGCCGCCATTGCCCGCCTGGCCGAACAGGCCTTGGTCGACGCCTGAAGGAGCCCCCATGCGCATCGTCCTGTTCAGCAGCAAGCCCTACGACCGCAGCAGCTTCCTCGCTCACCCCCTGGCTGAGGGCTGGCAACTGGAGTTTCAGGAGTGCCTGCTGCGCTACGACTCCGCCGCTCTAGCCGAAGGGGCTGAGGTAGTCTGCGCCTTTATCAACGACGACCTCTCCGCCCCCGTACTGGAGCGCCTGGCCACCGCTGGCACGCGCCTGATCGCCCTGCGCTCGGCCGGCTACAACCACGTCGACCTGCAGGCTGCCGAACGCCTGGGTTTGTGCGTGGTGCGCGTCCCCGCCTACTCGCCCTATGCCGTGGCCGAGCACGCCGTGGCGCTGATCCTGGCCCTCAACCGGCGCATCCACCGCGCCTTCAACCGTACCCGCGAAGGCGACTTCAGCCTGCACGGGCTGACCGGTTTCGACCTGCATGGCAAGACCGTCGGGATCATCGGCTGCGGGCAGATCGGCCAGGCCTTCGCCCGCATCATGACCGGCTTCGGCTGCCAGGTACGGGTATACGATCCGTATCCTCTGGGCGAGCTGCCCGGGCTGACCATCCATCAGGTGCCCCTGGAGCAGTTGGTGAGCGAAAGCGACATCATCAGCCTGCACTGCCCCCTGAACGACAGCAGCCGCCACCTCATCAACACCCAGCGCCTGGCGCAGATGAAACGTGGCGCCATGCTGATCAACACCGGGCGCGGTGCCCTGGTCGATACGCCGGCGCTAATCGGCGCCCTGAAAAGCGGCCAGCTTGGCTACCTGGGACTGGACGTCTATGAAGAGGAAGCCGAGCTGTTCTTCGAGGATCGCTCCGACCTGCCGCTGCAGGACGACGTACTGGCCCGCCTGCTGACCTTCCCCAATGTCATCGTCACCGCCCACCAGGCCTTCCTCACCCGGGAAGCCCTGGCTGCCATTGCCGCCACCACACTGAGCAACGTCGCCGCCTGGCTCGCCGGCACGCCGAGCAATCGGGTGAGCAGCAACGCGTGATAGCATCGCCGCCAACTCAGGAGGCTTCATGACCACCCACGATTTCCGCTACTCCCTGCTCAGCCCGCAGCACACCCTCACCGAATGCCGCGCCCTGGCTCCCGGTCGCTATCAGGTCACCGGCAACGGTGGCGCCATCCAGGCTGGCGACACCCTGTTGGTCACTCTCAAGGGCAGCCGCGACCTGTCGATGAGCCTGACGGTGGAAAAAGTCCGCCACCTGATCAACCCACCAGGGCAGTGGATGGCCGTGGCCAGCGGCCCGGCCTTCCGCGAGCTGGCCATCCTCAATTGGCAAGTGGCCTGCGATGGCTGCGACCAACGCATCGAGCTGGAATTCGCCGCCGACGCCAGTCTGGGCGAAAAAGCCTACCCGGCCGCCGCCGAAGCCCGCCTGCAAGAGCTAGGCTGGGCAAGTCAGCGCGGCCAACACCTCTGCCCCGCGTGCAAGGAGCAAAGCGCATGAAACACCCCCTGATCGCCACCCTGCTACTGGCCGGCCTGAGCGCCTGCGCCAGCGGCCCGCAACTTGAAAGCGACAAGGCCTACCGAGTGGAATGGATCGGCGAGCGACCGTTGATCGACCGCAGCCACCTGACCATCACCCTCGGCGCGGACGGCCGTGCCTATGGCAGCGCCGGCTGCAACCACTGGTTCGCCGGCTACCAGCGCGACGGCGACACACTAAGGTTCGAGCAGGCCGGATCTACCCGCAAGATGTGCCCGCCAGCGTTGATGGAGCAGGAGCAGCGCTTCCTCCAAGCCCTCGGCCAGGTACAGCGCTGGGATTTCTCCGCCACCGGCCAACTGCAACTCTGGCCCGCCAGCGGCAAACCGATCCGCCTGTGGCCGGAAGAAGGCTGAGCATTCCGAGCCCACTCTCGGGCACGCGCAGGCTGGGCTGAGCAAGGCGAAGCCCAGCGCACCGGACAGCAGTAGCCCGGATGCAATCCGGGGAAAGCCGGCAACCCGCCGATTACATCCGGGCTACTGCCCTACTCGAACAGCACCAGCTGCTCCTGCCGGCCGCGCAGATCGAGCAGGCGCACCCCCACTCCCAGCAGCCGCACCGGCTTGTTGCCGCGCGCAAAGGCGGCGCTCAACAGCCGCCGATAGCTGTCCAGTTCACGACTGGCGCCGGCCTGCTCCAGGGTGGTCTGGCTAAAGTCGTGGAACTTCACTTTGACGAACGGTTTGTCCGGGCGGTAGCTGCTATCCAGTCGAGACAACCGTCCATTGAGCTCTTCCAGCAGCGTCGGGAGCTGTTCCAGGCAGGCCGCCAAATCCGGCAGGTCCTGGTCAAAGGTGTTCTCCACGCTCAGCGACTGGCGCCGGCTGTTGACCTGCACGGGACGCTCGTCGACGCCCCTTGCCAGGTTCCACAGGCGCTCACCGAAACTGCCGAACTCGCGGGCCAGGGCCAGCTTGCTCCAATCCCGCAGATCCAGACAGGTGCCTATGCCCAGGCGCCCCAATTTGTCCGCGGTGACCTTGCCCACACCATGCAGCTTGCTCACGGGGAGCTCGGCGACGAACGCCTCGACCTGCTCCGGGGTGATCACAAACAGCCCATTGGGTTTGTGCCAGTCGCTGGCGATCTTGGCCAGGAATTTGTTTGGTGCCACCCCGGCGGACACGGTGATATGCAGCTCCTGCGACACCCGCCGACGGATCTCCTGGGCAATGCGCGTAGCACTACCGGCGAAATGCGGGCTGGCGGAAACATCCAGATAGGCCTCGTCCAGCGATAGAGGCTCAATGATCTCGGTGTAATCGCGGAAGATTGCGTGAATATCCCGGGAGGCCGCCTTGTAGGCATCGAACCTCGGCCTGACCACCAGAAGATCCGGGCAGAGCTTAAGCGCCTGCCCGGTGGGCATCGCCGAACGCACCCCCCAGGCCCGCGCCTCGTAGTTGCAGGTGGCGATCACCCCACGCCGGTCTGCCGCCCCACCAACCGCCAGCGGCTTGCCGGCCAGGCGCGGATCGTCGCGCATTTCGATGGCGGCGTAAAAACAGTCGCAGTCGATGTGGATGATCTTGCGCACGAATGCCGCAAAGCCCCGTGTGGCATGCCCTGAAAGCCTGGAGTCTATCACCCGCCACGCGCTAAGCATCTGAACGAAAAACACTTTTTCTGAAAAACCGGTTGACATGAAGTCGTTCGACAGTAGAATGGCGGCCGCGGGATGGAGCAGTCTGGTAGCTCGTCGGGCTCATAACCCGAAGGTCGTCGGTTCAAATCCGGCTCCCGCAACCAGCTACCAAACGCCCTGATCAGGCAACTGATCGGGGCGTTTTCTTTTGCGTCGAGAAAAGTGTCCTCAGCCTTTCTTAAGAAAGGCTGCCTATGCTGCACACATCAAAGCCACCCTCGAGGACGCAGCATGAGCTGGAAGAATACCGAACACCGCTATGGCAGCCTGTCCATTGCCCTGCACTGGCTGATGCTGGTACTGATCGTCGCCGTGTACTGCACCATGGAATTCCGCAGCCTCTTCCCGAAGGGCAGTGACGGACGTACCTTGATGGTACAAGCCCACTTCATGTTTGGCCTGACCGTCTTTGCCCTGGTCTGGCTGCGCCTTCTGGCCCGCGTGATCGCGCCCACGCCGCAGATAGTGCCGGCTGTACCGCTGTGGCAAGCCATCCCGGCCAAGCTCATGCACCTGGCGCTGTATGCACTGATGATCGGTCTACCCCTGGCCGGCTGGCTGATCCTCAGTGCCAAGGGCAAGCCCATTCCTTTCTATGGTCTGGAGCTGCCGGCATTGATCGGCAAGAACCCCGACCTGGCCGAGCAGATCGAGCACTGGCACGTACTGATCGCCGAAGCCGGCTACTGGCTGATCGGCCTGCATGCGGCGGCAGCGCTGTTCCACCACTACATCAGCCGTGACAACACCCTGACCCGCATGCTGCCGCGTCGCTCCTAAGCGCAATGCCGAGCGGCTGCCACTGGCCAGCCGCTCAATCCGCTACCATGCGCGGACAGCCCGTCATGCGTATCCCTATGTCGTACTCCGTCAATCCCATCGGTTTCATGCGCTCCTGCTTCAAGGAGAAATTCGCCATTCCCCGCCAGCCGCAGCTGGCTCCTGCCGCCCGCGGCGTATTGGAGCTGGTTGCACCCTTTGACCGGGCCGAGGCGGTGCAGGGGTTGGAGCAGGTCAGTCATGTCTGGCTGCTGTTTCTCTTTCACCAGGCGCTGGAGGACAAGCCGCGCCTCAAGGTGCGTCCGCCACGCCTGGGCGGTAATGCCTCGCTGGGGGTGTTCGCCAGCCGGGCCACCCATCGCCCGAACGGCATCGGCCAGTCGGTGGTGAAGCTGGAGCGCGTCGAGCCGGGCCGCCTGTGGTTATCCGGCATCGACTTGCTGGACGGCACCCCGGTGCTGGATATCAAGCCCTACGTGCCCTACGCCGATTACGTTGCCACCGCGCACAACGCCATTGCCGACAGCGCCCCGCCGCTGGTCGCGGTGAGTTGGGACGATACGGCGCTGCAGCAGGCCCGGCAGCACGCCCAGCGTCTGGGCGAGCCGCTGGCCGAGCTGATCGAGCAGTGTCTGGCTCAGGACCCGCGCCCGGCCTACCAGCAGCCACAGCCGCAGCGACGCTACGGTGTGCGGCTATGGGATGTGCAGGTGCGCTGGCACTATCCGACGCCGGAGCAGATTCACATCCTGGAAGTCGCCCCGGCCTGAGCCGCTAGCGCCGCTCGCGACCGACAAACGCCTGCAGTTCGGGATAGAAGGCACGAAAATCCTCACCCAGCGGTTCGTATAGCGACTCCAGCTCGGCCATGGCGCCGTCCAGCAACGCGGGGCGCGACAGGCGCCGCCCCATGCCGAGCAAGACCTGCTCCAGCACGGCGAAGTCCCGATAACTGCCCAACCAGTCCTGTGCCGCCATGCGCGGGGCAATGAAGGCCAGGCGCTGGGGCAAATCCGGCTGTACCGTCAGCAGCCGATAGACCCGCTCGGTGAACAGCGACAGCGGCTCGTGCGCGTAATCCGTCCAGTCCCGCGCCAGGCAATGGTCGAAGAACAGATCCAGCAGAATCCCCGACGTGCGCCGGCGCTCACGGGGAAAGCGCGCCCGGGCGCGTTCGACCAGAGGATGTTGATCGGTAAAGGCATCAATGCGCCGGTGCAGACGAATTGCCGCCTCGACCTGCGCCGGGAAGCGCCCGTCCAGGCGCCCTTTGACGAAATCGCCATACAGGCTGCCGAGCAGCTGCGCCGGTGCAGGGCCGCCCAGGTGCAGGTGGGCCAGGTAGTTCACGCCGCCCCCTGGCGCCAGGCCCTGGGCGTGACGCCCAGCCAGCGACGGAAGATGCGACTGAAATTGCTGCTGTCCTGATAGCCGACCCGCTCGGCAATCGCCTCCACGCTCATGGGGGTGTTCTGCAGCAACCAGCAGGCCAGCTCCTGGCGCACCTCGTCGAGCAGTTGCTGGTAGTGCACGCCCTCCTCGCGCAAACGGCGGATCAGGGTCCGCTCGGACAGATTGAGCTCACCGGCCAGCTGCTCCAGGGTCGGATAACGGCCCTCGCACGCCAGCAGGCGCAGCTGTACCCGCCGCGTCCATTCGCCACCGCGCTGCGCACCCTGCAGTAATTGTTCGCAATCGCGCAGCGCCGTACGCGCGGCCAGCGGATCGGCACTCAGGCTGGGGCGATCCAGCCACTGCAGTGGCAGGCTGACACCATAGGCGGGCGCGGCGAAGGTCACCTGCCCCAGACGTTCGCGGTAGCGCGCAGCCCAGGGCGGTTCGGCGAAGGGAAAGCTGAACTCCAGCTCCGCCAGCGCCAGCCCACCGCACACGGCATCCAGCAGACGCAGCGCGGTGCCGGCCATGGTGGCCAGGATGTGTTCGCGGGCGTCGCCCAGATCGAACGACTCATCACCGGTCATGCAGTAGCGCCCGTCCCGCGCCTGCCCGGTCAGGCGTATTCCGCTCATGCGCAGCACACTGAAGCGCTCGACCACCTGCAGCACCCCGCGCAAATCGGCGCAGGCCACCGCCGCGTAGCCCACCGGACCATGGGCCGAGACCTGGGTGGCGCAGCCGATTTCCAAGCCCAGCCAGGGGCAGTCGGTCAGCTGAATGGCGCGCCGGATCAGGCGCTGTATCTGGGCAAAGCACAGGCTGCGGTTGTCGCCGTGCAGCTGCGACCAGTCCAGCCCGGTGCCGGCAAGAATCTGCTCAGGGGTGAAACCGCGCTGCTGCAACGCGGCGCAGAGCATGCGCGCGTAGATCGGGTGCAGGCAGGGTTGCAGGGAATCTTCGGTCGAGGGCATGGCAGCCTCCGCATCCAGCAAGGCTGTCACCATAAGACGATTTATTGCCCACCTCAACGGTTACCACACCCGCCGAGGTGGCGCATGCTGGCATCAGGTCGAAGAACCGAGGAGAGAACAACAATGGATGCCCAAGCTGCTGCCCTGCCCTACCGTGATCGCAAACGCCCGCTGTGGCTGCTGTCACTGTTCGTCCCTACGCTGGGTCTGGTCGGCCCGGCGTTATACCTGCTGGTGTCGCCCAATGAACTGTGGCTGTGGCTGTCGCCGCTGTTCTTCTACTTCGGCATTCCCCTGCTCGATGCGCTGATCGGCGAGGACCCGAGCAACCCGCCGGAGTCCGAAGTGCCGCAGCTGGAGGCCGATCCCTACTACCGCTGGATCACCTACCTGCTGGTTCCGGTGCTGTGGCTGTCGTTCATCGCTGTGGTCACGTTCGTCGCCAGCCAGCCACTGAGCTGGAGCGGCGTGCTGGCGATGATCATCAATACCGGCGGCGGCCTGGGCTTCGCCATCAACCTCGGCCACGAGATGGGCCACAAGAAGCCGCCACTGGAGCGCTGGTTGGGCAAGCTGGCGCTGGCCCTGAGCTGCTATGGGCACTTCTACATCGAACACAACCGCGGCCACCACCGCGACGTTGCCACCCCTGAAGACAGCGCCTCGTCGCGCATGGGTGAATCCATCTACCGCTTCGCCCTGCGCGAGCTGCCGGGCGGCCTGCTGCGCGCCTGGCACCTGGAGAAGGAACGTCTGGCCCGCTGCGGCAAAGGTCCCTGGTCGCTGCGCAACGAGATCCTGCAAACCGCGCTGATCAGTCTGGGTCTTTACGGCGGTCTGGTGCTGGTCCTGGGCATCGGCATTCTGCCCTTCCTGCTGCTCAGTGCTTTCTGGGGCGCCTTCCAGCTGACCTCGGCCAACTACCTGGAACACTACGGCCTGCTGCGGCGCCGGCTGGACAGCGGGCGCTACGAGGTGTGCCAGCCCCATCACTCCTGGAACAGCAATCACCTGTTCTCCAACTGGGCGCTGTTCCACCTGCAGCGCCACTCCGACCACCACGCCCATCCCACCCGGCGTTACCAGTCGCTGCGCAATTTCCCCGACCTGCCGCGCCTGCCCAGCGGCTACTTCGGCATGTACCTGGTGGCCTATGTGCCGCCGCTGTGGTTCCACCTGATGAATCCCCGGCTGATCAGCGCCGTGGACGGCGACGTCACGCGCATCAACTTCCAGCCCGGCCTGCGCGCGCCGCTCATGCGCCGCTACGGCCTGCAGGAGCAGCCGGCATGAGCCGCTACCAGTGCCCGGAGTGCGGTTACTGCTACGACGAAGCGGCAGGCGAACCCCACGAAGGCCACCCGCCGGGCACGCGCTGGGAGGCGCTGCCCGAGGACTTCGTCTGCCCGGACTGTGCCGTACGGGCCAAGGCCGACTTCGTCGCGCTGCCCGACTGAGGCGGCCTTCGCTCATTCCCGCCTGGGGAAACATCACCTCCGTCGATGATCGGTATCGGCACAAACGATCTGCATATCGGGCAAACCCGATATAGAGTTCGCCTCAACCCGATACACGACCCGCTGCCATGAACGACCTCGACGACATCATCAAGGCCCTCGCCCACCCCGTGCGGCGCGAGATCCTGCAGTGGCTGAAGGAGCCGGAAAAGCACTTCGCCGACCAGGACCACCCGCTGGAACTCGGCGTCTGCGCCGGCAAGTTCGAGCGCTGCGGCCTGTCGCAGTCGAGTGTTTCCGCGCACCTGGCCACACTGCAGCGCGCCGGCCTGGTGACCTGCCGCAAGGTCGGCCAGTGGAGTTTCTACAAACGCAACGAGGACGCCATCCAGGCCTTCCTGCACGACCTCGACGCCCAACTCTAAGAACGACCTGCTGCGGCAGGACAACTTACCCGAATCACTCAGGAGCCGGCCCGATGCCGTTACCGCTTCTCGTCCTCGCGCTGTCCGCGTTTGCCATCGGCACTACGGAATTCGTCATCATGGGCCTGCTGCCCGAAGTCGCCGCCGACCTCGACGTGTCCATCCCCGGCGCCGGCTGGCTGGTCACCGGTTACGCCCTGGGCGTGGCCCTCGGCGCGCCCTTCATGGCCCTGGTCACGGCCAACTGGCCACGCAAGCTGGCCCTGCTGGTACTGATGGCGGTCTTCGTGCTGGGCAACCTGCTGTGCGCCACCGCCGCCGACTACGAGCTGCTGATGTTCGCCCGCGTTGTCACCGCGCTGTGCCACGGCGCCTTCTTCGGCATCGGCTCGGTGGTTGCCGCCAGCCTGGTGCCGGAGAACCGCCGCGCCTCGGCCGTGGCCCTGATGTTCACCGGCCTGACCCTGGCCAACGTGCTCGGCGTGCCGCTGGGCACCGCGCTCGGCCAATACGCCGGCTGGCGTGCCACCTTCTGGGCGGTGACCGGCATCGGCCTGCTGGCCTTCGCCGGCCTGCTCTGGGCGCTGCCCAAACCACGCGAACAGCATCGCAGCGACATACGCAGCGAGCTGCGCGCCCTGCGCGGCAGCGGCCTGTGGCTGGCCCTGCTGACCACGGTGCTGTTCTCCGCCACCATGTTCGCCCTGTTTACCTACATCGCCCCACTGCTGGGCGACGTCACCGGCGTATCGCCGCGCGGCATCACCTGGACGCTGCTGCTGATCGGCCTGGGCCTGACCCTCGGCAACGTCATTGGCGGGCGCCTGGCCGACCGCAACCTGGCCGCCGCCCTGGTCGGCGTACTGCTGGCGCTGGCCATCTTCAGCGCCCTGGTGCGCTGGAGCAGCCCGCACCTGATTCCCCTGGAACTCAACCTGCTGCTGTGGGCCATGGCTGCCTTCGCCGCCGTGCCGGCACTGCAGATCAATGTAATGAATTTCGGCCACAGCGCTCCAAACCTGGTCGCCACCCTGAATATCGGCGCCTTCAACCTGGGCAATGCCCTTGGTGCCTGGGTGGGCGGCGTAGTGATCGCCCAGGGCCTGGGCCTGACGGCCGTGCCCATCGCTGCTGCCGCGCTTGGCGCCGCCGCGCTGATCGTCGCTTTGCTCAACCTTTCCCGCAGCGGCGACAACCTCGCCAATGCCGTGTTTGACTGACCCGGAGGCTTCACCATGACTACCCTGTTCGACCCCATCAAGATCGGCAGCCTGGAGCTGCCCAACCGCATCATCATGGCCCCGCTGACCCGCTGCCGCGCCGACGAGGGTCGCGTGCCCAACGCGCTGATGGCCGAGTACTACGTGCAGCGTGCCAGCGCCGGCCTGATTCTCAGTGAGGCCACCTCGGTCACGCCGATGGGTGTCGGCTACCCGGACACTCCCGGCATCTGGTCCGAAGACCAGGTGCGCGGCTGGCTCAATGTCACCCGTGCCGTCCATGCCAATGGCGGGCGCATCTTCCTGCAGCTGTGGCACGTCGGCCGGGTGTCCGACCCGGTTTACCTGAACGGTGAACTGCCGGTCGCCCCCAGCGCGATCAAGCCGGCCGGACACGTCAGCCTGGTACGCCCGATGAAGGAATTCGTCACTCCGCGCGCCCTGGAAACCGAGGAAATCGCCGACATCGTCGAGGCTTATCGCCACGGTGCCGAAAACGCCAAGGCCGCCGGCTTCGACGGTGTCGAGATCCACGGTGCCAACGGCTACCTGCTCGACCAGTTCCTGCAAAGCAGCACCAACCAGCGCACTGATCAGTACGGCGGCTCGGCGGAGAACCGCGCACGTCTGCTGCTGGAGGTCACCGATGCCGTGGTCGGCGTCTGGGGCGCGGACCGCGTTGGCGTGCACCTGGCACCACGCCAGGACGCCCACGACATGGGCGACGCCAACCCGCGCGAGACCTTCGGTTACGTGGCCCGCGAACTGGGCAAGCGGGGCATCGCCTTCATCTGCACCCGTGAAAAGCAAGGCGAGGACAGCCTGACGCCGTTCATCAAGGAACAGTTCGGCGGCCTGGTGATCGCCAACGAGCGTTTCACCAAGGAGCAGGCCAACGCCTGGCTGAGTGAAGGCAAGGCCGATGCCGTGGCCTTCGGCATCCCCTTCATCGCCAACCCGGATCTGCCTGCACGCCTGGCCCAGGATGCACCGCTCAACGAGCCGCGTCCCGAGCTGTTTTATGCCCAGGGCCCGGTCGGCTACATCGACTACCCACGCCTGTAATAGGCCACGGCCGGTGCACCGCACCGGCCCACAGCCCACTCAAGGAAAGACCGATGCAGAACATTCTGATCACCGGTGCCTCCCGCGGCATCGGCCTGGGTCTGGCCCAGGCCTACCTGGACCGTGGCGCACACGTGCACGCCGTGGTGCGCAATGCCGACTCGCCAGCATTGCGCCAACTGCAACAGACCTACCCTGATCGCTTGCACCTGATCGCCTGCGACCTCAACCACGATGACGCAGCCGCACAGATCACCCAAGCGCTTAACGGGCACCCCCTGGATATCGCCATCTTCAATGCCGGGATCATGGGGCCCAGCCACCAGGACGTGGCCCAGGCCAGCGCCAGCGAGATCGCCGAGCTGTTCCTCTGCAACGCCATCGCCCCGCTGCGCCTGGCCCGGCAACTGGCCGCGCAGGTCATCGAGGGTGGCGTGCTCGCCTTCATGAGTTCGCAGATGGGCAGCGTGCAGCTCGCCCGCGCCAGCGATATGCCGCTGTATGGTGCCAGCAAGGCTGCGCTCAACAGCCTGCTGCGCAGTTGGAGCGAGGCCGAGGACCGCCCCGCCGCCAGCCTGCTGGCCCTGCATCCGGGCTGGGTGCGCACCGACATGGGCGGCAGCGCCGCCGACCTGGATGTGGCCACCAGTGCCGCCGGTCTGGTCGCGACCATCGCCAGTCAGCTCGGCACCCGCAATTGCCTGTTCCTCGACTATCAGCAACAACCGCTGGCCTGGTAAGGGGCCAAGGCTCTTGCACAAAGGGCTATCAGGCTGGCTATGATCGGAGCCCATGACTGCCGCTCCCCAGCTTCGCCAACCCTGCCCGCCCGGCGCCTGCGACTGTGATCGCGAGCGCCTGCTGGAGGCTCCCGGCGCCGACCTGCGCATCCTCCTGCTGACCCGCAACGAGGAAAAGCGCCTGCTCGAGCGCCTGGAGCAGCTGCGCGACCTGAACGACCTGCGCCACCTGCAGCAGCGCATGTACCAGCAGCTCGGTATCCGCGTCGAGGTTGCCCCCGGCTTCAATGAAGTGCGCAGCATGCGCGGCATCGCCATCCACATCGAGCCACACCCGGGCCTGTGCCGCAAAACCCGCCAGTCGATCCCCGCCGCGATCCGCCGCGGCCTGGAGCACAAGCCGGAAATCGCCTGGCGCCTGCTCGACGAGCATGACCTGCTGCGCGATGCCTGAATAAAGTTGTCGCGGCGACTAAAGTGCTACCTTGCAGGTGAGGCACAAGGAACGCCCCATCGCCCACAGCTTCGCGAGGCTTACTGGATGCACGTCATGATCGTGGACGACGACCCCTGGCTGACGGGACTGCTGCAGCAACTGGTATTGAACACGAGACCCACGGCTACCATCGACTGCTTTGGTGATCTACACAGCGCCCTGAGTGCCTGGAAACTGAATAGTTACCAACTGGTGCTGGCCGACTGGAATTTACCGGATGGCTCAGGGCTCAGCTTGCTGCAAAGCATTCGCCAGCAGGACCAAAGCACCCCCCTGGTCATGATTACCGGCCGTGCCGATCGAGACAGCGTGCTCGCAGCCAGACCCCTGGGAATCAGCGCCTACATCACCAAACCTTTCGAGGTACCCAAGGTGATCGCCTGTATCGACCGGCTGTTACCAGCGGTCGAAGCGCAAACCCCGCAGCAGCCGACGCCAAGTGATTTCCTCGACCACCTCGCCGGACTCTGCGCCGCCGACCTCGATCTCCCCCTATTGAGCGGAATCAAGGACAAGCTCCAGCAAGCCTACCAGGGCACGCCCTTGGATTTTCGCAAACTGGCCGAAGAGTGGCAGCGTGATCCGGCGCTCTGCGCCTACCTGATCTCGGCTGCCAACAGCCCGGCCTACAAAGTCGACGGCCAGCCGTGCAACAGCCTGCAGGAAGCGCTGATACGCCTGGGCGGGCGCACCAGCCTCAACCTGGCCATCGCCCAGGCATTGCGCCAGGCCTGCACCAGCGACGATCCCATACTGTCCTCGCTGATCCAGGAGCACCTCAATGCCGCCGAACGGATAGCCGAACAGGTGATCGGCCTAGCGCGCCAGTGTGGCATCGACCACGGTGCCCTGCATGCCGCGGCTCTGTTACACCGCATGGGCGAGTTGAGCGTATTGCTCCAGGCACAGCAGTGGAGCGCGCAAGGTAGATCGCTCGACACGACACTGATCGACAAAGCCATCAGCGACTACGCCACCTCTTTCGCTATTGCCCTGAAAGCCCAGTGGGGACTGCCCATGGCGCTGCGCCAGTTGATCGGTGCCACCTATGCACTGCCCAAGACCCAGGTCCGCCGCGAACAGGTGCTGATGCGTCTGGCAGCCGCCCTGTTCAATAACGAGCCAGAGGAAACCACCGAGCGCCTGAAGAGCCTGGCAGGCACGGCATGAGCCGGCGCCCAGGCAGAAACCTACACTCCGGATACATCCGTACCCCCATCGTCGGCTTTCACCACTGCGACATGCGGGCTACGGCAGTGCCGGATAAGCGCCGGCAGCATTCGATCGCCTCCTGGGACAAGCTCGCCTATGAAGAAAAACCTCTCGGCAAGATGGAGCATCGCCTGGATCCTGCTGCTGGGCCTGGCCACCACCGTACTGATCGCCGAATGGCTGCGTAACACCAACCAGCAAAAGTTGCACAGCGCACTGGAAAACGCGACCACGCATGCCGCAGACGCCATCACCGAGCGCGTCAAGATTTACCAGTACGGTCTACGCGGCGCACGCGGCGCCGTGCTTTCCGGCGGCGATGATGGCATCACCAGGGAAGCCTTCCAGCGCTACAGCCAGACCCGTAATCTCGAACAGGAATTTCCTGGCGCCGCCGGCTTCGGCTTTATTCGCCGCGTGCCGCAGGCAGAGGAAGGCGCCTTCCTTGCCCGAGCCAGAACCGATAGCCACTCCGCGTTCAACCTCCAGCAGTTTGCCCCCCATGACGGCGACCGTTATGTCATCCAGTACATCGAGCCGCTGGAGCCCAACCTGCCGGCCGTAGGGCTGGATATTGCCTCGGACGCCGCCCTGCGCAGCGTCGCCCTGGCCGCCATGCAAAGTGGCGAAGCGCGCCTGACCGGGCTGATCACCCCGTCCCCAATCAAGGGCGAAACGCAGCAATCGCTGCTGATATTGATGCCCATCTACCGTACCGGCAGCACTCCGCCCAGCCTGGCCGAGCGCACGCGCAATGGCTTGGGCTGGAGCTACGCCCCCTTGTCGCCCTCATCCATGATCCAGGACTTGCACCTGCACAACCAGGCCGTGCACCTGCGTCTGCTCGACATTACCGAACCCAATTACAGCCCCGTGCTGTACGAGGCGGACAATCAGCCGGAGAGTGCGACCACAATCGCCACGCACCTTGTGGAGCGGGACATTTTTGGCCGCCGCTGGCAAATCGAACTAAACGCCTATCCAGGCTTCGCCAAGAGCTTGCACCTGACCTCGCCGAAGATGATCTATATCGCCGGCGGCCTGCTCAGTCTGATGCTGGCGGCGCTGGCCGGCATCTCCAGCATCAATCGCCAGCGCCGCCGGCAGATCTTCGCCGGGCAGGCGCGTCTGGCGGCCATCGTCGAGAGTTCCAACGACGCCATCATCGGCAAGACCCTGGACGGCACCGTTACCAGCTGGAACAGAGGTGCCGAGAAGATGTTCGGCTACAGCGCCAAAGAAGCCATCGGGCTGCGGCTGGTCCAACTGATCGTGCCACCGCAACTGGCTCATGAAGAAACCATGATCCTGCAAAAGGTCGGCGCCGGCGAAACAATCAACGCCTTCGAGACCCTGAGAAAGCGCAAGGACGGCAGGATGCTCGACGTCTCGGCCGTGATCTCGCCGATACATGACGAGGCCGGACAGGTAGTGGGGATATCCAAAACCGTGCGCGACATCACCGAGCGCAAGGCCATCGAAAACAAAATCCTTGAACTCAATGCCAGCCTGGAGCAGCAGGTAGCGGCACGAACCGCCGAACTGAGCGAACTCAACGTGCTGCTTACCAGCGTGCTGGACTCGGCCTCGGCGGTGGCGATTATCGCCACGGACACCGCCGGCACCATCACCGTATTCAATTACGGCGCGCAGAACCTGCTGGGTTACAGCGACACGGACATGGTCGGCAAGCAGAGCCCGACCTTGCTCCATCAGCAAGACGAACTGGCTCGCCGCAGCACGGAGCTGAGCGGCACCTACGGCACCTCGATCAGCGGTTTTCGCGCACTGGTGTACCTGGCGGAGACCCAGGGCGCCGACATCCGCGAGTGGACCTATGTACGCAAGGACGGCAACACCTTCCTGGTCAGCCTGGCAGTCAATGCCATACGTGACCGACAAGGACAGCTGGTGGGCTACCTGTGCATCGCCGTTGACGTTACCGAGCAAAGAGAGGCCTCACGGCGCCTGACAGACAGCCTGGAGACCACCCGCGCGATACTGGACACAGCAGTAAACCCAGTGATCACCTTCCATGCCGACGGTCGCGTGCAGAGCTTCAACCCCGCCGCACAACAGGCCTTCGGCTACAGCGCCGATGAAATGGGGGAGCGCGTCCTGTATGACCTGATCAGCCCGAGTTCACGAGAGCGCCTGAAAGACATGATCGAGAGCCATGTCAGCCAAGGCAATTCGCAGCAGGGCAAAGCCGTCGAGCTGACCGCACTGAACAAAAGAGGTACGGAATTTCCCATTCACCTGTCGATCGGCTCCATGCCATCGACTGATCAGCCGTTGCTGGTGGGCGTCATTACCGACCTCAGTGAGCAGGTAGCCCTACGCAAGGAACTCCTCGCGATCCGCGACCAACTGACGGTGGCTGCCGAAGTGGCGCAGCTCGGCATCTGGTCCTGGGATCTGGCAGACAACAGCCTGCACTGGAACGAACGGATGTTCGAGCTATACGAACAACCTCCGCAACTTGGCGAGCAGGGCTTGCGCTACGAGCACTGGCTGTGCCGGATTCACCCCGATGACCGTGAAACCGTGATGGCCGACCTGCTCAGGGCCATAGCCAACGAGAATAGCTACGCCCCGGTTCTTCGCGTCGTGCGCAGCAATGGACAAGTGCGCTTCATTCAGGCGGGGGCCCATGTAGAACGCAATGCTGACGGCAAGCCCATCAGGGTTATCGGGATCAACATCGATATCAGCGCCCAGCATGAGGTAGAGGCCTATCTGCGCTATGCCAAGGAACAGGCGGACGCCGCCAATGCCGCCAAGAGCACGTTCCTCGCCAACATGAGTCACGAAATACGCACGCCGCTGAATGCGGTGCTGGGCATGTTGCAGCTGGTTCAGGCAACGCAGCTGACGCCACGCCAGCTCGACTATGTGCGCAAGGCCCATGGCGCGGCAAAGTCCCTGCTCGGCCTGCTCAACGACATCCTCGACTACTCGAAGATCGAGGCCGGCAAACTGCAACTCGAACTGCATCCCTTCGAGCTGGAGCCGCTGATGCGTGATCTGGCGGTGATACTCGCCGGTAACCAGGGCCTCAAGGACGTGGAGGTGATGTTCGACCTCGACCCCAACCTGCCAGAGGCCTTGCTCGGTGACAGCCTGTGCCTGCAGCAGATCCTGATTAACCTGGCCGGCAACGCGCTCAAGTTCACGGAGCATGGCCAGGTGGTCGTCAGCCTGCGCCAGCTCGGCAGAATCGGCCAGCGGGTGCAGTTGCGCGTCGCCATCAACGACACCGGTATCGGTATCAGCGAAGAACAGCTCGGCCGCATTTTCGAAGGCTTTACCCAGGCAGAAGCCTCCACCAGCCGCCGCTTTGGTGGCACCGGGCTCGGTCTGGTGATCTGCAAGCGCCTGATCGCGCTGATGGGCGGCGAGTTGCAGGTCACCAGCCAGATAGGCCAGGGCAGTAGCTTCTGGTTCGACATCGAACTGGACATGGCCACCCAGAGCTCCCTGCGCACCTCCTGCAGCGCCATCGACAGTGAACTACGCCTGCTGGTAGTGGACGACAACGCGATGGCCGGCGAGCTGCTGCTGCAACTTGCTGCCGACCTTGGCTGGCACGCCAGCTACGTTGACAGCGGCGAACGGGCGCTAGCGGCCATCGAGAGCGCAGCGCAGCAGGGCCAACCCTTCCAGATCGTACTGATGGACTGGCGCATGCCCGGCATGGACGGTATCGACACGGCCCGCCAACTGAACACCCGTCACCTTGAGCGGCCACCACTGGTCGTGATGATTACCGCCCACGGCCGCGAGGTAATGAGTGATATCCAGCACGAAGGCAACGCGCCCTTCGCTGCATTCCTGAGCAAACCCGTAACCCCCATGCAACTGTCCAGCACCATCGAGCGTGTACTGACCGGACAAACGGAAACCAGCGAGCCAGTTCGCAACGTACAACCCGAACGTCTCGTCGGCCTGAACCTGTTGGTGGTCGAGGACAACGCCCTGAACCGTCAGGTCGCCCAGGAGCTGCTGCAGGCTGAGGGCGCCCGCGTGCACTTGGCCGAGGATGGGCAGGCCGGTGTGGATGCCGTGCTGCGCGCAGCGCCTCAGTACGACGCCGTGCTGATGGACATCCAGATGCCGGGCATGGACGGCCTGCAAGCCACACGCGCTCTGCGCAGCCACCCACAGCTCAGCGCCCTGCCGATCATCGCCATGACGGCCAACGCCTCGCAAAGTGACAGACAGAACTGCCTGGAGGCAGGCATGAACGAGCACGTGGGCAAACCCATAGACCTCGAACAACTGGTACAGGTTCTGCTGCACTGGACCGGCCGAGCAGTGCCTGACAGCCCCACCCGCACGCCGACAGATAGCGCCGGCGGCCTGATCGAATCACGCGAGTCGCTGTTACGCCGCTTCGGCAACAACCGGCAACTGCTGCGCAACATGCTGAGCAGTTTCGACACGCAGATGAGCAGGCAGCTCGAGCAGTTGGCGGCCTGTGCGACTAACAATGACCGCCCCGGTGTGCTGATGGCCTTGCACACGCTCAAGGGCAGTGCCGGCACCATGGGGGCCAGCGGCCTGGCAGCGGAAGCGGCGCGATGGGAGCACTCGTTCAAGCACAGCGAGGACAGCGCACTTGCCACCCCACTGACCGATCCGACCTGGCTGCAAGGACTGACCACACTGCTCGCCAGCAGCGTACGCGAGCTGAACGAGATATTTACCGAGAGCGAGCCGGCCACCTCGCCGCTGCCCGCAAGCAGCGACAATGACTGGATCTCGGAGCTGCAACACCTGCACGACCTGCTGGCCAGCGGCAACCTGCAGGCACTCGAACAGGCGCAGACCCTGGCGGCGGCAGTGCCCGAGAACTGGCGCGACAGCTACAGCGAACTGCTGCAGGCCAGCGAACTGCTAGAGTTCGAGCAGGCACGACAACTCTGCCATGCGATCCTCACCGCCGTTCAAGGAGCCTGAGATGGAGTCCTGGATAGAGCACCGCAAGATTCGCCCCAAGCTGTTGGTGGTCGACGATCAGCCCCTGAACATCCGGGTGCTGAACGAACTCTTTCGCCATGATCACGATGTTTTCATGGCCACCCGCGGTGAGCAGGCCATCGCCATCTGCCGGGAGCAGCGCCCCGACCTGGTATTGCTCGACGTGGTCATGGAGGGCATGGACGGCTATCAGGTGTGCCGTGAGCTGCAGGCTGACCCGCTGACCCGCGACATTCCCATCATTTTCGTCAGCGCCAAGGGCGAGGAGGAGGACGAGGCGTTCGGCCTGGAACTGGGTGCTGTCGACTACATCAGCAAACCTTTCAACTCGAACATCGTACGCGCAAGAGCCAAGACTCACCTCACCCTCAAGCTACAGAGCGACTACCTGCGCAGCCTGACCCGGCTCGACGGCATGACCGGGATTGCCAACCGCCGCTGCTTCGACGACAACCTCAACAATGCCTGGGCCCAGGCTTGCCGTAGTGGTAGCCCGCTGTCATTGCTGATGATCGATATCGACTACTTCAAGCGCTACAACGACCATTACGGCCATCAGCAGGGTGATCTGTGCCTCAAGCAGGTTGCCATGGCCCTCGCTGGCGCCACCAGCCGCCCTTCTGATCTGGTGGCGCGCTACGGTGGCGAAGAATTCGCCTGCCTCCTGCCGGATACCCAGCAGGAGGGCGCCATCTTGATCGCCCGAAAAATGCTCACGGAAGTCGAGGCGCTGGCAATCGCCCACCCCCTCTCGGACGTGGGCGACAGGGTCAGCCTGTCCATCGGCGTGGCCACGCTAGTGCCATCGGCACAGGCCGATCCGACCCAACTGGTACGCGATGCCGACGAACAGCTGTACAAAGCCAAGCACGCCGGTCGCGGGCGAATGAACGTAGACCCCGGCTAGCTCACAGCGAGTCCAGGTAACGCTCCACATCCAGCGCCGCCATGCAGCCGGCGCCGGCCGAGGTAATGGCCTGGCGGTAGACCGAGTCGGCCACGTCGCCGGCGGCGAACACGCCGGGCACGCTGGTCGCGGTGGCATTGCCGTCGCGACCGCCGTTGACCACCAGATAGCCATCCTTGAGTGCCAGCTGGCCCTCGAACAACGAGGTGTTGGGCGTGTGGCCGATGGCGACGAACAGGCCATCGACCCTGAGTTCGCTACTGGCGCCGTCGTTGTGCTTGAGCCGCACGCCGGTGACGCCACCGGCATCGCCCAGCACCTCGTCCACCTCGGCATTCAGGCGCAACTCGATCTTGCCCTCGGCGATGCGCGCACGCAGCTTGTCCTGCAGGATCTTCTCGGCGCGGAAGGTCTCGCGGCGATGCACCAGGGTCACCTTGCTGGCGATATTGGCCAGGTACAACGCCTCTTCCACGGCGGTATTGCCACCGCCGACCACCGCCACTTCGCGGTTACGGTAGAAGAAACCATCGCAGGTGGCGCACGCGGACACGCCCTTGCCCATGAAGGCCTCCTCGGACGGCAGGCCCAGATAGCGCGCACTGGCGCCGGTGGCGATGATCAGCGCATCAGCCGTGTAGGTACCGCTGTCGCCGACCAGGGTGAAGGGCTGGCCGGCCAGGTCCACGGCATTGATGTGGTCGAAGACGATCTCGGTCTCGAAACGCTCGGCATGCTCCTGCATGCGCTGCATCAGCGCCGGGCCGGTAAGACCGTGGGCATCGCCCGGCCAGTTGTCGACCTCGGTGGTGGTGGTCAGCTGGCCGCCGGCCTGGATGCCGGTGATCAGCAGCGGTTTGAGGTTGGCGCGGGCGGCATACACGGCGGCACTGTAGCCGGCCGGGCCGGAACCGAGAATGATGACGCGGGCGTGACGGGTAGCGCTCATGGCCAACTCCAAAAGAAAAAGGGGCCATCCGGAAGCACTTGGGGAAGGCTTGGATCAATCGAACAGCCCCGTTAAAGGGAATTGCCGGCAAGGCTACCCAGTGCGAGGCAAGCTGGAAAATGCCCAATGCCAATCCGCTCGATAGAGCGGCACTATACGGCCGGGGGGCTGAGGGCGTTGGCTATACTCGGCACATTCCCACCTCAGCGGTGCGACCGGCATGACCCTGCGCAAACGTCTGTTTTGGCTGTTCGCCCCATTGCTGGTGCTGGCCCTGCTGTTTGCCTATGGCCTGTCGCAAAGCCTTATTCTCAGCCGCTTCGACCGCCAGGACGCACAGCTGCTGGAGGGTGAGGCAGTGCGTTTGCAGAACCTGTTGGAACAGAATCTGCGGCGCAATCTCGATCTGGTGCAAAGCTATGCACAGTGGGACACCAGCTACGAATTCATGCACGGCCAGCATCCGGACTACCTGCGCCGCAATGCCGACCCTGAAGCTCTGAGCGAAATGAACTTCGACTTCATGGTGTTCCTCGACCTGCAGGGGCGCGTGCATGCCGAGCAGTGGTTGCCGCCCACCCTGACGGACATGTTCGTGCTCGACGGCCAGCCCCCCAGGAGCCTGGAAGCACTGCGCCGGGCAATACTGGAGCAAGCCAGGGGCCTGATACAGACAAGCGATGAGGATCTCTATGGCGCGTTGATCGCTGTACAGGGCGTGCCCCTGAACCTGGCCATGGGCAGCATCCAGGACAACCAGAGCACCCTACCCAGCGCCGGCACCCTGATTGCCGGACACTTCCTCGACGGCGAACGTAGCGAGAACCTGCAACAACAGATCAATGGCACCCTGCGCCTGCTGGCAGCGGATCACTCGGTCGAGCGCTGGGCCCCACTCCCCTCCCCCGGGGTGTTCAGCCTCAATCGCGCGGAACTGAGCCAGCGCCACCTGCCGAATGAGGAACAGCAACAGATCCTTCTGCGCTTCAGCAACAGCCTGGGCCAGCCGCAGATGCTGTTCGAGCTGACCCGCGACCGCCGCCTCTATCATGAAGGCCGCAAGGCCATCGCCATCTTCCTGGCCCAGGCCACGGGTGTCAGCCTGCTGGCTTTGCTGCTGATCTACCTGGGCCTGGAGTTCGCCATCCTGCGCCGTGTCTCGCGCATGCACCAGGACATCGCCGCCATTGGCCCGGACTCCAGCCAGCAGCGCCTGCAGGATCGCGGCACGGACGAACTGGGCCGCCTCGCCTGCGAGGTCAACCGCATGCTCGAACGCCTGGAGCAAAGCGAGACGCGCGACCGCGAAATTCTCGACGCGATTCAGGACGGCTATTTCGAGATCGCACCCGATGGCCAGGTACAGGCCGTCAACAGAGCCCTGTGCAACCTGCTCGACTACCCGGCCGAAGCCATGCTTGGCCAAAGCTACGAAAGGTTGCTGAGCCGCGAGGATGCCGAACGGGCCCGCCAGGACTTCGCCCTGGCCCTGGCCAATAACGAACAGATCCGCTTCAGCGCGCCCTTGCGGCGTGGCGACGGCAGCCTTGGCCACTATGAAACGCGCTTCTCGCTGATTCGCGACAGCCAGGGCCATTTCGCCGGCTTTCGCGGCATCCTGCGCGATATCAGCGAACAGGTGGCCTATCAGAACCAGTTGCTCGATCTGGCCTATCGCGACTCGCTAACCGGCCTGGGCAACCGCAAGGCCTTCAGCGAACAACTGCGCCATGCCCTGGACAAGGCGCAGCGCGAGCAGGGCCGGCTGGCCCTGCTCTATCTGGACCTGGATCGGTTCAAGGAGGTCAACGATCGCTACGGTCACGATGTCGGCGACGCCCTGCTGCAGGACATCGCCGAACGCCTGCGCCGCACGGTACGGCAACCGGACCGGGTGTATCGCCTGGGTGGCGACGAATTCACCCTGGTGCTGCCGGACAGCAACAGCGTCGCAGCGCAAAAGCTTGCCGAGCGCCTGCTCGCCGAGCTGCAAAACGCCGCACAGATCGGCGCACTGAGCATCGACTTTGTTACGCCGAGTATCGGCATCGCTCTCTACCCGGACCACGCACAGAACCCGGAGGCTTTGATCAAGGCCGCCGACAGCGCCATGTACGAGGCCAAGCGCGAACGCAACCGCGTCGACCTCTTCCACCCGCGGCTGCTTTCCTCGTCCACGCAAAGTGGTTAAGGTCGGCGCGTTTGTCACTGCGCGGAGCCGCCTGCCATGCCCACACCCGCCCTGTCTGGCCCCCAATACCTCGGCGAAGGCCTGAAACTGGTCCTCAGCCCAGGCCTACGCCTGTTCGTGCTGCTGCCCCTGGCGATCAACACGCTGCTGTTCATTGGCCTGATCGCCCTGGCCATGCAGCAGTTTGGCGGCTGGGTCGACACCTTCATGCCCAGCCTGCCCAGTTGGCTGAGCTTTCTCGAATACCTCATCTGGCCGCTGTTCGTGCTCATGGTGCTGGTGATCATGTTCTTCAGCTTCACCCTGCTGGCCAACATCATCGCCGCGCCCTTCAACGGCTTTCTCGCCGAGAAGGTGGAAGTGGTGGTGCGCGGTCGCGATGATTTCCCGCCCTTCAGCTGGGCCGAGCTGATGGCCATGGTGCCGCGCACCCTCGGCCGCGAACTGCGCAAGCTCGCCTACTTCCTGCCGCGTGCCATTCCGCTGCTGATCCTCACCTTCATCCCCGGCCTCAATCTGATTGCCGCGCCGCTGTGGATTCTGTTCGGCGTGTGGATGATGGCCGTGCAGTACATCGACTACCCGGCGGACAACAACAAGCTGGGCTGGAACGAGATGCTCGCCTGGCTGCGCGAGAAGCGCTGGCAGAGCCTGGGCTTCGGCGGCGCCACCTACCTGGCGCTGATGATCCCCTTCGTCAACATCCTGGTGATGCCCGCTGCCGTGGCCGGCGCCACGCTGTTCTGGGTGCGCGAGCGCAGCGTCATCGCTCCGTAACAATCACGTCACCCAGGCTTCATGGCGCCGTCGCAGACTGGCGTCATGAATGTCACATCCCTGCATATCGCCCTGGTCAGCGAAACCTTTCCGCCGGAAATCAACGGCGTGGCCAACACGCTCGGGCGCCTGTGCCAGGGCCTGCGCGAACGTGGCCATCGCCTGCAGCTGATCCGTCCAAGACAGGATGGCGACGCCCGATCACACACCGATGACGAGCTGCTGCTGACCCGTGGCTGGCCACTGCCCGGCTATGCCGGTCTGCAGTGGGGCCAGTCGGCGCTGCACAAGCTGCTGCGCCGCTGGCAACAGCGGCGGCCCGATGTGCTGTACATCGCCACCGAAGGCCCGCTGGGCCTCTCTGCCCTGCGGGCAGCAAGGCGCCTGGGCATCCCGGTGGTCAGCGGCTTCCATACCAACTTCCAGCAGTACACCGGCCACTACGGCATGGGCCTGCTGACCCGTCTGCTGACCGGCTACCTGCGCTGGTTCCACAACCGCACGCGGATGACCCTGGTGCCCAGCCTCAGCCAGCGCATGGAGCTGCAACGCCGCGGTTTCGAGCGCCTGGAACTGCTTGCGCGCGGGGTCGACGGCCAGCTGTTTCACCCCTGCCGCCGCTCGGCCGAGCTGCGCGCCGCCTGGGGCCTGAGCGAGGCCGATATCGCCGTGCTGCATGTCGGTCGCCTGGCCGCGGAAAAGAACCTGCCCCTGCTGGTGCGCAGCTTCCGCACCCTGCAACAGCAGAACCCACAACACAATCTGCGCCTGGTGCTGGTGGGTGACGGCCCGCAACGCCTACAACTGCAGGCCGAACTGCCCGGGGCCGTGTTCTGCGGCATCCAGCGCGGTGAGCAGCTGGCTGAGCACTATGCCAGCGGCGACCTGTTCCTGTTTCCCAGCCTGTCCGAAACCTTCGGCAACGTGGTGCTGGAAGCCCTGGCCGCCGGCCTGGCCGTGGTCGCCTACGACCAGGCCGCCGCCGCCCAGCACATCCGTCACGGGCATAACGGCGCCCTGGCCAGCCCGGGTGACGAACAGGCCTTCATCGATGCCGCCCAGTGGCTGCTGGAAGATGCCGAAAGCCTGCGCCGGGTTCGCCTCAACGCCCGCCAGCATGCCGGCCGCCAGGGCTGGCCGGCGATCGTCGAGCAGTTCGAACAGCATCTGCTGGTCGCCTGCACCCCACCCTTGCCACTCGCCCAGACATAAAAAAAGCCCCGGTGTGCCGGGGCTGAAAAGACTCGCCGAAGCGAATCAGGGGTAATGCATCAAACCAGGGTCATCAGCGCCTCGCGGCTGAACGGCAGGATGTCCTGCTCGCGGCTGTCGCGCACCTTCACCGCCCAGTCCGGGTCGACCAGCAGGGCGCGGCCGACGGCCACCAGGTCGAATTCCTGCTTGTTCAGGCGTTCCAGCAGGTTCTCGATGCTGGCCGGCTGCGCCACCTTGTCGGTGTTGACCATGAACTGCAGGAACTCGCCGTCCAGGCCGACGCTGCCCACGGTGATGGTGGGCTTGCCGGTGAGCTGGCGGGTCCAGCCGGCCAGGTTGAGATCGGAGCCTTCGAACTCCGGCTCCCAGAAGCGGCGGGTCGAGCAGTGGAAGATGTCCACGCCGGCATCGCTCAACGGCTTGAGGAAGGCGCCCAGCTCTTCCGGGGTCTGCACCAGGCGCGCGGTGTAGTCCTGCTGCTTCCACTGCGAGAAGCGGAAGATGATCGGGAAGTCCGGGCCAACGGCGGCACGCACGGCCTGGATCAACTCGATGGCGAAGCGCGAGCGCTGGGCCAGGTCGCCACCGTACTCGTCGGTGCGCTTGTTGCTGCCTTCCCAGAAGAACTGGTCGATCAGGTAGCCGTGGGCGCCGTGGATTTCCACGCCGTCCATGCCGATGGCCTTGGCGTCGCGGGCGGCCTGGGCGAAGGCGGCGATGACCTCGGCAATGTCGTCCTTGGTCATGCCGTGGACGATAACGTTGCCATCCTTGACCTTCTCGCTCGGGCCATAACCCGGCACGCTGGCGTCCGGCTCGGTACCCGCCTTGCGCACATTGCCCACATGCCATAGCTGCGGAACGATCTTGCCGCCTTCGGCGTGCACCGCGTCGACCACCTGCTTCCAGCCGGCCAGGGCGTCGTCACCGTAGAAGCGCGGTACGTTCGGGTAACCGTTGGCCGCCTTGTGGCCGACGGTGGTGCCTTCGGTGACGATCAGACCGACGCCGGCCGCAGCGCGACGACGGTAGTACTCGACTACCTTGGCGTTGGGCACGCCGCCCGGCGAGAAAGAACGGGTCATCGGTGCCATGACCACGCGGGTCGGCAGCTCCAGGTTACCCAGGCGGAAGGGTTCGAACAGGGCTTGTACGGGGGCGCTCATGCGGTCTCCTTGGGCCGGCCAGATGACCGGTCGTCTCATTAATGGATGTAAAAAATTCAGGGTCGCAGCAGCAGCTGCAAACGGGCGATGAAGGCATCCAGCACCTGGATATTGCCGCCGACCTTGAGCCGCGCCAGCACGCCTTGCCAGGCATTGCTGATGAAGATGGCCAGGTTGGCGCAGTCTTCCTCTGCGTTCAGTTCACCGGCCTGCTGAGCCTGTTCCAGACACGCCTGAAGAATGTCCACCGACGCCTGCTGGATCTTCTCGACCTGCTCACCGATGGCCGGCAACAGCTCGGCCATCTCGAAACTCAGGCTGCCGATGAAGCAGTGGTACTGGGCCTTTTCCTGGCGGCTGAAGTGCTGCTGCAGCTCGCGGTAATAGCCGAGGATGCGCTCGCGCGGGCTCAGCGCCGTATTGCCCAGGGCCTCGGCATAACGCGCCAGGCGCGGCTGATAGACGAAGTCCAGGGCCTGCAGGGCGAAGTCTTCCTTGCTGGCGAAGTAGTGATAGAAGCTGCCCTTGGGAATGCCGGCGGCCTGGACGATTTCCAGCACACCGGTGCCGTGGTAACCGCGACGGGTCATCACGTCCGAGCCCTTGGCCAGGATCAGGTCACGCTTGTCGAGTCGGATGCGGCTGTTCATGCTGGCAAGAATATGACCGGTCGTCTCGCCTCGCCCAGCACTATTGATCGCGGTGATTGCGACCAAGAAGCTGGCACGCGCTCCCACGGTGACCGCCCCTCTTGACACGCAGGGTAGGCTGTTACTGAACCCGCATTTTTTGAGGAGCAGCGCATGCATCGCGACGAGGTCACGGAAATCTTCCAGCAGCAGGCCGCCAGCTATGACCGCCAGTGGGCGAAGACGGCGCCGATCCGGCATTGCCTGCACCTGCTGCTCGACTCGCAGTTCGCCGAGTTGCCTGTCGATGCGCGCATTCTCTGCGTCGGTGCTGGGACCGGGACGGAAATTGCCCACTTGGCACTGAAGAACCCTGGCTGGCACTTCACTGCAGTAGAGCCCGCCGCCGCCATGCTCGACGAATGCCGGCAACGAGCGGACAGCGAAGGCTTTGCCTCCCGCTGCAACTTCCACGAGGGCTATCTGGAGTCGCTACCGGCGACCGAGGCCTATGACGCAGCCACCTGCTTCCTGGTCTCCCAGTTCATTCTTGAGCCGCAGGAGCGCTCCACCTTCTTTGCCGAGATCGCCGCCAGGCTCAAGCCAGGTGGCCTGCTTGCCAGTTCCGACCTGGCCGCCGACGTAAGCTCCGCGGAGTACGCGGTGCTGCTGCGCGCCTGGATGCACATGATGGCGGCGGCCGATGTTTCGGAGCAGGCCATGGCCCACCTACGCCAGGCCTACGCCAACGACGTCGGGGTACTGTCGCCCCAGCGCACGGCTGAAATCATCGCCGCAGGGGGTTTTGCCCTGCCGGTGCCGTTCTTCCAGGCCGGGCTGATCCACGCCTGGCTGTCGCAGCGCGCCTGAGGCGCAGGCGGCACTAGAGCCAGGAGACGTGCTGCTCCAGCGGGAAGCGCAGGCGCGGGTTGTACACGCCCTTCTCGCCCTGGCGCCCGACCGCCAGCAGCATGATTGGGATGGCCTGACGCGGAATATCCAGCACCTGGCGCAGGCGCACCTCGTCGAAGCCCTCCATCGGGCAAGTGGCGTAACCGTGGCTCTGGAAGGCCAGCATCAGGTTCTCGGCCGCCAGCGCCGTGGATTTCACCGCCCAGATGCGCATATCGGCCTTGCTGTTGGGTTTGCGCATCAGCGGCTTGCGCAGGGCCAGCAGGCGCACCAGTTGACGCTTGAACAGACCGAGCAGGCCCAGCGGCCCCTGGTTGTACTGGAACGGCGCCGTCTTGGCGTAGAAGTGACGAATGCGAGCCGGCACCTCCGGCTCCGGCCAGTACTCGACCATATTGGCGCAGGCCTGCTTCCAGGTATCCGGGCGCGCCAGCACGGCGATAATCAGCGGCGCCTTGGCCGCATTCTGACTCATGCAGACCGGATGCAGGCGCGCCAGCAACGCCGGATCGCGCACCACCTGAAAACTCCAGGGCTGCAGGTTGCAGGAGTTGGGCGCCAGCACCGCCAGTTCCAGGCTATCGCGGATTACCTGCTCCGGCACTGGCTCATCGGTAAAGCGGCGCACCGCTCGGCGGCTCTCGATCAACGCGCGTAAAGCCGCCGGTGAAGCTGCGGCAGGAAAATCATCAGGTGAGAAACTGCTCATCGCCTACCTCCTCGGCAGAATGGCTCGATTAAGCAATCGAGGTGCCGAGGGGGCAAGGTGGCAGGCGGGGATGACCGGACTTTGGCGCAATCGCCGCTTAGTCGAGGGCCCTTTCGATGGCTTGCACCAGGGCGGGATCGTCCGGCGCCGTACGTGGCGAGAAGCGCGCCAGCACACGACCATCGCGGCCGACCAGAAACTTCTCGAAGTTCCAGGTAATGTCCCCGGGGAACTCGGCGCCCTCGCCCGCCAGCAGGCGGTACAGCGGGTGGCGCTCGGGGCCGTTGACGTCCAGCTTGCTGCCCAGCGGAAAGGTCACGCCATAGTTGAGGCTGCAGAACTCGCGAATCTCGTCCTCGCTGCCCGGCTCCTGGCCGGCGAACTGATTGCAAGGCAGGCCCAGCACCGTGAAACCGCGCGCCTGATACTGCTGGTGCAGCGCCTCCAGACCGGCGTATTGCGGGGTGAGCCCGCATTTGGAGGCCACGTTAACGACCAGCACTATCTGGCCCTTGTAGGGCGCCAGCGGCAGATCCTGGCCGTCCAACGCACGTAAATTGAGATCATGAAAGGCACTCATGAGTAGCTCCTTGAGCAGGCCGCAGCGGACAAAAAAGGCGCCCGTAGGCGCCTTTTTCGGTTACCTGAGCTTAGCAGCCACTGCGCAATTTGAGACGACCATAAGTCGTATTGCGCGGCCGCCAATCAGGTGATCTATCAGTGGTGGTGACCACCTTCGCCGTGGATATGGCCGTGGGCCACTTCTTCGGCACTGGCCTCACGAACGTTGACGATCTTGACCTGGAAGTTCAGGCGCTGACCGGCCAGCGGGTGGTTGCCGTCGACGATCACGTCGTCGCCGTCGATGTCGCGGATGGTGACGATCTGCATGCCGCCATCCGGACCGGAAGCATGGAACTGCATGCCCACTTCCAGTTGGTCGACGCCTTCGAACATGCTGCGGTTCAGGGTGGCGACCAGCTCGGCGCTATATTCACCGTAGGCTTCGCCCGGCTCGATGGCCACGGTGACTTCGTCACCGACCTGCTTGCCCACCAGGGCCTTTTCCAGGCCGACGATGATGTTGCCGGCACCGTGCAGGTAGACCAGCGGCGCGCCGCCCGCAGAGCTATCGATTACCTCGCCGGCATCGTTGGTGAGGGTATAGTCGATGGACACGGCCTTGTTGGCGGCGATCTGCATGGAGGAAGAACCTTTTGCTGGAGAATGGAAAGGAACCAAGTCTACCCGTCACGCCCGGCGAATGCGACCGCGCGCCTGACAGACGGCCCCGACTGCTGGGCTTTCACCAGGACGAAGATGGCCACTGGGTGGCCGAATTGTCCTGCGGCCATACGCAGCACCTGCGCCATCAGCCACCGTGGCAGAATCGCGCCTGGGTGCTCGATCCGCAGCAGCGGCAGCAGCACCTGGGCCAGCCCTTTCCCTGCGGCTGGTGTGCAGCCCAGGCGCCCCTCACGGATAAGGAATAGTCATGTCGGCACGCAACATTCTGGTCATCAACTGCGGCAGCTCCTCGATCAAGTTCGCCCTGGTCAACGAGGCCCACGCACATTTCACCCTGAGCGGCCTGGCCGAGCGCCTGGGCAGCCCTGAGGCGGTGTTGCACTGGCAGCACAACGGCGAGAAAGACAGCCTGCTGTTGCAAGGTGGTGACCACCGCACCGCCCTGCAGCATCTGTTGCCCCTGGTACAGCGGGCTACCGGCGGCCAGCTGCACGGCATCGGCCACCGCGTCGTGCATGGTGGCGAGCAGTTCACCGCCGCCTGCCGCATCGACGCCGTAAGTCTGCTGGCGATCCGTGCCACCGCGCCGCTGGCACCGCTGCACAACCCGGCCAACCTGCTGGGCATCGAGGCGGCGCTCAAGCTGTTCCCCGAGCTGCCGCAGGTGGCGGTATTCGACACCGCCTTCCATCAGAGCCTGCCCGAGCACGCCTACCGCTATGCCGTGCCGGAGGTGCTGTACCGCGAGCACGGTGTGCGCCGCTATGGCTTCCACGGCACCAGCCACCGCTACGTCAGTCAGCTCGCCGCTGAAATGGCCGGGCTGGACTACACCGGAAGCAGCTGGCTCTCGGCGCACCTGGGCAACGGCTGCTCCACCTGCGCCATCGTCGATGGCCAGAGCCGCGACACCAGCATGGGCCTAACCCCGCTGGAGGGCCTGGTGATGGGCACCCGCAGCGGCGATGTCGACCCCAACCTGCACGGCCACCTGGCCCGCACCCTGGGCTGGAGCCTGGAGCAGATCGACGCCATGCTCAACAAGGACAGCGGCCTGCTCGGCCTGTCCGGCCTGTCCAACGACATGCGCAGCCTGGAACAGGCCCGCGAGCAGGGCCACCCCGGCGCCACCCTGGCCATCGAGGTGTTCTGCTACCGCCTGGCCAAATCCCTGGCCGCCATGAGCTGCGCCCTGCCGCAGCTGGACGGTCTGATCTTCACCGGCGGCATCGGCGAGAACTCGCCGTTGATCCGCAGCAAGACGGTGAGTCACCTGAAGCTGTTCAAGCTTGCCCTCGACCAGGACGCCAACGCCCGCTGCATCCGCGGCGTGGCAGGCAATATTCACGCCCCGGGACACCCGCGTGTGCTGGTGGTACCGACCAACGAGGAGCGGCAGATCGCCCTCGACACTCTGGCCCTGCTCAGCGCCTGATTTCATCAAGGACAGCCCATGCATACCTTCTTCATCGCCCCCACCGGCTTCGGTGTCGGTCTCACCTCCATCAGCCTGGGCCTGGTTCGCGCCCTGCAACGCGCCGGGCTCAAGGTCGGCTTCTTCAAGCCGATCGCCCAGCCGCATCAGGGCGACGAGGGCCCGGAACGCTCCAGCGAACTGATCGCCCGCACTCACGGCCTGACCCCACCCAAGCCATTGCCGCTGGCCCAGGTCGAACGCATGCTCGGCGATGGCCAGCTGGACGAGCTGCTGGAAGAAATCATCAGCCTGCACCAGCAGGCTGCCGAGGGCATGGACGTATTGATCGTCGAAGGCATGGTGCCGACCCGCCACGCCAGCTACGCGGCGCGGGTCAACGTGCACCTGGCCAAGAGCCTGGATGCCGACGTGCTGCTGGTGTCCGCCCCGGAAGGCGAGGAAAGCGAAAACCTCACCGAGCTATCCGACCGTATCGAGATCCAGGCGCAGCTGTTCGGCGGTCCTCAAGACCCCAAGGTGGTCGGCGTGATCCTCAACAAGGTGCGCCACCCGCAAGGCATCGAAGCCTTCACCGAGCAGCTCGGCCAGCTGTCGCCGCTGCTGCGTGGTGACAGCTTCCGCCTGCTCGGCTGCATTCCCTGGCAGGACGAGCTGAACGCCCCGCGCACCCGCGACGTAGCCGACCTGCTCAACGCTCGGGTGATCAACGCCGGTGACTACGAGCAGCGTCGTGTACAGAAGATCGTGCTCTGCGCGCGCGCCGTGCCCAATACCGTCGCCCTGCTCAAGCCCGGCGTACTGGTGGTCACCCCGGGTGATCGCGACGACATCATCCTCGCCACCAGCCTGGCCGCGATGAACGGTGTGCCACTGGCTGGCCTGCTGCTGTGCAGCGATTTCCCGCCGGACCCGCGCATCCTCGAACTATGTCAGGGCGCCCTGCAGGGCGGCCTGCCGGTGCTCAGCGTCAGCACCGGCTCCTACGACACGGCGACCAACCTCAACCGGATGAACAAGGAAATCCCGGTGGACGACCGCGAGCGCGCGGAAAAAGTCACCGAGTTCGTCGCTGGGCATCTCGACTTGGACTGGCTCAAGCTGCGCTGCGGCGCCCCGCGTGAGTTGCGCCTGTCGCCGCCGGCGTTCCGCTACCAGCTGGTGCGCCGAGCCCTGGCGGCGAACAAGCGCATCGTCCTGCCGGAGGGCAGCGAGCCGCGCACCGTGCAGGCCGCGGCCATCTGCCAGGCGCGCGGCATCGCCCGCTGCGTGCTGCTGGCCAAACCGGAAGAGGTGCAGAGCGTCGCCAAGTCCCAGGGCATCGAACTGCCGGCCGGCCTGGAAATCCTCGACCCGGACCTGATCCGCGAGCGCTATGTCGAGCCCATGGTCGAGCTGCGCAAGGGCAAGGGCCTCAACGCCCCGATGGCCCTGGCCCAGCTGGAAGACACCGTAGTGCTGGGTACCATGATGCTGGCTTTGGATGAGGTCGACGGTCTGGTCTCCGGCGCCATCCACACCACCGCCAACACCATCCGCCCCGCCCTGCAGCTGATCAAGACCGCACCGGGCTACAACCTGGTGTCCTCGGTGTTTTTCATGCTCCTGCCCGAACAGGTGCTGGTGTATGGCGACTGCGCGGTGAACCCGGAACCCAATGCCGCCGAGCTGGCCGAGATTGCCCGGCAGAGCGCGGCCTCGGCGGAAGCCTTCGGCGTACCGGCGCGGGTGGCGATGATCAGCTATTCGACCGGCGACTCCGGCAGCGGCGCCGAAGTGGAGAAAGTCCGCGAGGCCACCCGCCTGGCCCGCGAAGCCAACCCGGCCATGCTGGTGGATGGCCCATTGCAATACGACGCCGCCGCCATCGCCAGCGTCGGCTTGCAGAAGGCGCCCAACAGTCCGGTGGCCGGCCGTGCCACGGTGTTCATCTTCCCCGACCTGAACACCGGCAACACCACCTACAAGGCCGTGCAGCGCAGCGCCGACTGCGTCAGCGTCGGCCCCATGCTGCAGGGCCTGCGCAAGCCGGTGAACGACCTGTCGCGCGGCGCGCTGGTGGACGACATCGTCTACACCATCGCCCTGACCGCGATTCAGGCCGCCGCCAAAGGCTGAGTCGGGTCTTATGTAGGAGGGGTCTTGGCCGCGACCCAGGCAGCACAGACAGTCGCGGCCAAGGCCCCTCCTACAGGTTGCGCCAGGCTTGAGTAGGAGCGGCTTTAGCCGCGATGAGCGCCGCTCAAAGGCATCGCGGCTAAAGCCGCTCCCACAAAGAGCCTTCCTCCTGCATGTGCTCGCTGCTGCGATCGGTGCAAGCCAGACCCAACTCGGGACAGTTGCCCCTGCAGATGCCTCGCCGCAGTGGCAACTAGGCTAGAATCCGCCGCGCTCGGCCAGGCATGGACGACGGAGCTGACCGCCGAGTCGGTCATGACACTTGCCGTTCAGTGTACAAGCGTTAACCTTTGCGCCGGAGCCGCTTGCCGCAGGGAGTGCTGCAGGTATCCCAAACCACGGGGCAGACCATAAGCCCCCAGACCTGGAGCTGTCCGAGCCCATGCTGCACTTTCTGCCTGCCCCGCTGCGCGGCATCATCAGCGCCCTGCTGCTGGCCCTCAACACGCTGGTCATGTGCTGGCCACTGTTCCTCACTGCCCTGCTCAAGCTGCTGCTGCCATTTCCCAGCGCCCAACGCGCGCTGCGCTTCGTCATGCACGGCATCGCCGAAGCCTGGATCGACATCAATAAGTTCTGGATGCGTCTGGCCCGCAAAACCCAGTGGGATGTCGAAGGCATTCAGGGTCTGGATATGCGCCACTCCTACCTGGTGACCAGCAACCACCAGAGCTGGGTCGACATCCTGGTGCTGCAGTACCTGCTCAACCGACGCATGCCGCTGCTCAAGTTCTTCCTCAAGCAGGAGCTGATCTGGGTGCCGGTGATCGGCCTGTGCTGGTGGGCGCTCGAATTCCCCTTCATGAAGCGCTACAGCAAGGACTACCTGGCCAAGCATCCGGAGAAGCGCGGCCAGGACCTGGCCACCACGCGCAAGGCTTGCGAGCGCTACAAGAGCAACCCGGTGTCAGTGTTCAACTTCCTCGAAGGCACGCGCCTGACGCCGCAGAAGCATGCGCAGCAGCAATCGCCCTTCCAGCATCTGCTCAAACCCAAGGCCGGCGGCATCGCCTTCGTCCTGGATGCCATGGGCGAGCAGCTGGACGCGCTGGTCAATGTCACTATCCACTACCCGGGCGGCAACCCCGGTTTCTGGGACCTGCTCTGCGGGCGCCTCGGTGAGGTCGTGGTGCGTTTCGAGAAGATGGCCATTCCCGCCGAATTCATCGGCAAGAACTACGACCAGGATGAAACCTACCGCCTGCAGTTTCAGCAGTGGGTCAACCAGTTGTGGCAGGCCAAGGATGCCCAGCTGGCTGAGCTGCACCGACAGTTCCCGGGCTGAACAACGGCACGACAGCCCCAAGCCGCATACGGGCTATTGTCACAGCGGCGGCGCGCCCTCTTGCCGGCACACCTGCTCGCAATCGCCACAAAAAGTGCGGAGAGCCCCAGAAACGCCAAAGGCCCCTTGCGGAGCCTTTGGTTTGGAGCCTCTAACTCAGTACTGCGCGCCGGGCAGTGGGCGCAGGGTGACTTCCACCCGACGGTTCTGTGCACGACCATCGGCCGTGGCGTTGCTGGCCACCGGCTGATCCGGGCCGGCGCCGCGGGTGCTCAGGCGCGAAGCATCGACGCCCTGAGCCGACAGATAGTTGGCCACGCTCTGCGCACGACGCTGCGAGAGGCTCATGTTGTAAGCATGGCTGCCGGTGCTGTCGGTGTGACCGACGATCTCGATACTGTTCTGGTTGTACTGGCGGAAGGACGCGGCCAGGTTGTTCAGCGGTGCATAGAAGCTGCTGGCGATGTCCGCGGAATCGGTGGCAAAGGTAATGTTGCCGGGCATGATCAGCTGGATGTTGTCGCCCTGGCGCTGCACTTCCACACCAGTGCCCTGCATGCTGCGGCGTAGCTCTTCTTCCTGCTTGTCGACGTAATAGCCGTAGCCGGCACCCGCGGCACCCGCGACTGCGGCGCCAATCAGCGCGCCCTTGCCCCGGTTGTCATGGTTGATCGCCGCGCCGGCCACGGCGCCCGCCAGCGCGCCCAGGCCGCCATATTTGGCAGTTTTGCTCATGCCACCGCTCTGGCCGCCGGCCTGGGCGTCATAAGGGTTCTGCGAGGCACAGCCTGTCACCAAGGCAACCAGTACTGCGGCAAGGGTCAGGCGTGAAGTGTTGAACATGTTATTGGCTCCTGAAGCAGAGTTGACGGCCGGCAATACCGGCTAGAACTTAGAACGGCGGGAGTGGGAAAGATTCCTCAGCCCCGAACAAAGGGATTCTCGCGCATCTCGTCGCCCAGTCGAGTGTCCGGGCCATGGCCTGTGACCACGGTAGCATCCTCGTCCAGGGTATACAGGCGCTTGATCGATCGCACGATGGTGGCCTGGTCGCCGCCCCACAGATCGGTGCGACCAATACCACGGCGAAACAGGGTATCGCCGGCGATCAGCAGCTTGGCCTCGGGGAACCAGAAGCTGGTGGAGCCCGGCGTGTGCCCCGGTGTGTGCAGCGCCACGCCGCAGCCACAGGCCAGTTCTTCATCATCGGCCAACCACTGGTCCGGCGCCGGCACTGGCGTGTAGGGCACGCCGAACATGCGGCACTGCATCTCCAGATTGTCCCAGAGGAACTGATCGTCCTTGTGCAGGTGCAGGGTGGCGCCGGTCTTCTCCTTCATCTGCCCCGACGCAAGGAAATGATCCAGGTGCGCATGGGTATGGATGATGCTCACCACCTTGAGGCCATGAGCCTCCAGACGCGCCATGATCAGCTCGGGATTGCCACCCGGGTCGACAACGATGGCCTTCTTGCTGACGGGGTCGCCAATGATGGTGCAGTTGCACTGCAAAGGGCCGACAGGGAATGTTTCGCGGATCAGGCTGGGCTGGGCAGTCTCGCTCATGGGGTGCTCCTCGTCGCTGGCACAGGGGCGGCACGATAATCGCTCGGCGCCCTGCCCGTCCATTTGCGGAACGCCCGGCGAAAGTTGGACGGGTCGCTGAAGCCCAACAAGTGGGCGATTTCGAACAGCGGCAGGTGGGTGGTGCTCAGGTACTGCAGCGCCAGGCTGCGCCGCACCTCGTCCAAGACGTGCTGATAGCTGGTACCGCTGGCCGCCAGATGCCGGCGCAAACTGCGCTCACTGGTGTGCAAGGCCCGCGCGGCAGCGGCCAGGTCGGGGAAATCTCCCGGGCGTGCCAGCAGCAGACGTCGTACCCGACTGAGCAGCCCCTCCTGCAAGTCCAGACTGGCCAGCAACGCCTCGCACTGCTGCTCGCACATTTGCATGGTGGCCGGATTGGCCAGCGCCATGGGGTGCGCCAGATAAGCCCGTGGCAGACGAAACCAGTGCCAGGGTTGATCGAAGCAGGCGGCGACGCCAAATGCCTGGCGGTAGCGCCCGGCATGCGCCGGCTCGGGAAAGGTAAAGCCGATCTCGATGCCCTGCGGCGGCTCGCCGAGGAGGAACTCGGCAATGCTGAACAGGCTGCCGAACAGGCCTTCTGCGGAAAAGCGGCTGAGCGCCCCCAGCGGAACCGACTCGCTGGCGCGCAGTTCCAGGCTGTCAGGCAGCTCCACCAGCTGCAGTTCGAAGGTCAGTCCAAGCACCCGGTAATAACGCAACGCGAAGTGGATGGCCTTGCCCAGATCGGCACTCGATAGCAGGGCATAGCCGAGAATGCCGTGGGCCGAAGCATTCAGACGCAGGCCAAGCAGCAACCCCAGTGCCGGCTCGTCACACAGCGCCAGCGCACTGCTGGCCAGCAGATGAAAGTCGGCTAGAGCCAGTCGCCCCGTGGGGTTCAGCAGGATTTCGGCTCGCAGTCCCGCGCGGGTCAACACCGCGGTGCGGCTTACACCGCACTCCTCGGCCAGTTGCAACAAAGCCTCTGCATAGGCCAGCGGTGCCAGTTCGGCGGTCAGGACGGAGGTTTTGCTCATGGCGGGGCTTGGCCGGATATGACCTGAAGATTGGCTGAAGATAACCTTGTCCGGAAATGACCGGCAAGACCATAGTCCCGACAAATCATAAAAATGAAACGGGAGGCCGCATGCCCAGCACGACCCCGCAGGACTTGCAGATCAAGCCTCGCCAGCCAGCGCTCGAGCTGCCCGCACCCTGGGCGCGCCACTGGCATGGCGACAACGCATTCAAGAGCCACTTTTTCGATGCCATGTCGCTGCTGTTTCCGGACGGCGAGCGTTTCTTCATCGACTCGGTACGGGCCTTCCGCGACCAGGTGAGTGACCCGCTGCAACAGGCGCAGATCCGCGGATTCATTGGTCAGGAGGCGCATCACAGCCGCGAGCACGAACACTACAGCGAGGCCCTGCGTGCCAGTGGCTACGACCTCGACTACCTGGAGAAGCGCCTGAAAAAGCGCCTGGCCTTCGTGCGCAAGCATCTGCCCGCCAAGGTGCATCTGGCGGCAACCGTGTCGGTCGAGCATCTGACCGCGATCATGGCCGATGCCATTTTGCAGAACCCGGACTGGCTGGCCGGCGCCGACCCGCAAATGGCGCGTCTTTGGCGCTGGCATGCCCTGGAGGAGAGCGAGCACAAGGCCGTGGCCTTCGACCTCTATCAGCAGGTCTGCGGCAACGTCTGGCTACGGCGCCGGGCCATGTTGCAGAGCACGTTCTTCTTCAGCCTGGATACCTTCAAGGGCCTGGTGCACATGCTGCGCCGCGACGGACTCTTGTGGAACTGGCGCGTATGGCGCGACGGCCTGGCCTGGTTGTGGGGCAGTCGCGGCATCCTGCGTCCGTTGGTGCGGGTGTACTGCGATTACTACCGCGCCGACTTTCACCCCTGGCAACACGACAACCTGCAACTGATCCACGCCACCCGGCGCGAGTTCGACCCCGAACTCAGTTGAGCAGCCCCAGGCTCTTGGCCCGCGCGACGGCCTGGGTGCGCCGCTCCACACCCAGCTTGCCGTTGATGTGGCGGGCGTGAGTCTTGACCGTGTGCAGGGAGATGAACAGCTTGTCGCTGATTTCCTGGTTGGAACAACCCTGAGCGATCAGACGCAGCACGGCCAGCTCGCGACTGCTCAACGCCTCGGCGAGAACGGAAGCGTCATGCACGGGCTCGTCCGGGCCTTGCGGCAGATGTTGGCGCAGCGCTTCGGTAAGCGGCGTACGGGGTGCACTCAGCAACTGTTCATGCAACCAGGCTGGCTGATGCATCAGCAACTCATGGAAAGGCAGCAGAGCACCACCGGAGCTGATCTCGAAAGCGCCATGCAACTGCAACTGAGCCTCACGCTCGCGCCCCGCAGCATGCAGCAACAAGCTCAATTGCACCTGAGCGAAGCTACTCAACAGCTGCGCCCCCCGCCCCTGAGCGCGCAGGATCAGAGCCCGCAGACGCCGCTCGGCCGCCTCGCCCTCGCCCTTGCGTCGCTCCAAGGCCGCCTGCTGCAACTCGATATGCAAAGAAAGCTGCGGGTGAAACTCCGGCGCCGTGGCCGCCTGCTCGCCAGAATAGGTATCTGCCAGACGAAGCAGCCAGGCACCTGCCAGGTCAATCTGCCCCTGACTGAGCCACAGCTCACACTTGGTCAGGGTGATCATCGACAGGTAATACACCGGTGGCACATCCCAGATATGCATCAGCCGCTCAGCTTCGGCCAGAAAGGCAAAAGCCTCGTTCAGATGCCCCGCACGTCCCTCCTGGCTGGCCAGCAGGCAATAGCCGACCAGCAGACTGATGTCGCGACAGTTGCGCGCCTCGGCAATGCCTTCGAGTAGGCGTTGGCGCGCGTCCTGCGGACGCATCCGCAGCGCCAGCAGGAAGCCCTCGTACAACGCCAGTCGCGCGCGTACCGCGTACATCCGCTGGAGCGGCAGCCCGCGCAAGCGTTCCAGTCCAGCCTGCACTTCTTCCTGGCCGCGCAGTATTTCCCCACGCACCAGCAGTACCCGGGCTCTGTCGTAGTGGCAGAAGGCTTCAAACAATGGATTGGCTTGGCGCTGGGCCAGCTCCAGAGCTTCACGGTTGAGACCCCGGGCACGCCACAGGTCGCCATGCACCATGGCCAGATTGGCCAGTGTGGACAGGCACAGCAGGCGAGAGCCGTAATGCTCCGCAGGCATTGCCGCCAATGCCTCGCCACAATAGGCCTCGGCACGCTGACTATCACCGCGTCCACGGGCGATGACGCCACTGACCGATAGCCACTGAGCCAGCAAGGACTGTTGCTCGGCCTGGCTGGGAGCAGGCAGGAAACGCACCAGCTGGCTGGCCAACTCTTCTGCCGCATCCAGCTGACAGGCCAGGGCCAACGCCCAGCTGTAAAGCAGGATCAGCCGCGGCGTGCTGCTCAGCAGGCTGTCGGGCAAGTCCATTTTCCAGCGCAGCAGCAAGGCTACGTTCTGCTCGGCCAGCAGATGCTCTTCAGAAAAATTCTGTACCAGACTGGCAGCCACATCGGGCTGCCCGGCGCGCAGGGCCTGCTCCACCGCCTCATCGAGTATGCCTTGCTCGCTGTACCAGCGGCAGGCGCGCAAATGCAGACGTGCCGTAGGTTGCGATTGGTGCTGTTGCGGATTGGCACGCAACAGGTCGGAGAACAGGTGGTGGTAACGGAACCAGCGCCCCTGCTCGTCAAGCGGCACCAGAAAGACCTGATGCGCCTGCAGGTGCTGGAGCATGGCCGCACTGTCATGACTGTCGCGCAGGGCATCACACAGCTCGGCACAGAAGCGCTCCAGGCAAGCCGTGTCGTAGAGAAAGGCCTGCAGTTCGGCCGACTGACGCTCGATCACCTCTTCCAGTAGATATTCGCGAATCATGCCCCGCGCGCCATGCAGGCTTTCTTCGCCTTCGCTCGCGGTCAGCAACCACAGGCGCAGCCCAGCTATCCACCCCTCGCTACGCTCGAGCAGGTTATCCAGGGTAGCCTGGGGCATATCTGCCCCCTGTGCACCCAGTAGTTCTCGCGTTTCTTCGGCACTAAGACGCAGATCCTGCTCCTGCAGCTCCAGCAGCTGACGCGACAGGCGCAAGCGCGCCAGATGCCAGTCTGGACGCTGGCGACTGGTCACCAGCACCAGCATGCTCGCAGGCAGGTGATTGAGGAAAAACTGCAGGCAGCGATCCAGCACCGCGCCCTGAGCCAGGTGATAGTCATCCAGCACGACCAGCAAAGGGCGCTCGGGATCGAGACGATCATTGAGTTCATCAAGCATGCTGCCCAGCCACTCTTCGAAGGCGAATGGCTGATGACGCTGGCGCAGCTTGAGCATGCCCATGGCTTCCTCGCCGATGCCCGGGAAGTGCTCGCGCAAGCCTTCGAGCAGGCGTTCGAGGAAACGTCCAGGATCACTGTCGCGCCGACTGAGCCCCAGCCAGAGACTGTGCCAGTTGTCAGGCAGCCGCTCACAGAACTCCACCGCCAGCGAGCTCTTGCCGAAGCCTGCCGGCGCGCTGATCAGCAGCAGGCGCCCACCCATGCCATCCTCCAGGCGCTCGCACAAGCGCGGCCTGCGGACATGCCCGGCCGGCAATGGCGGACGATAGAAGCGGACATCGCCAGCAGTGTCTGGGGAGGCGTGAGTCAGGGAGGAACGGGAGAGATCGGTCACAAGCAGGATGAGTCTTCGGCTGGCGCGAAATGACCGCAGCCTATCCCCTCATGGCCATGAAAAGAAGCCCATAGCGACAGGCAAACACAAAAAAGCCGGCACTAGGCCGGCTTCTTCGTGCAACGCGCAGCTTAGCGAACGCCCGCCTGACGCAGAGCAGCAGGGGTGTAGTCGCTGGTCGCAGCCTTGTAGTTGAAGTCGTAGGATTGTTTCTCCTCGTTCTTCATACCCAGGGCCAGGTAGCGGCCGGAGATGATGTCGTGCAGGGTTTCCACGGTGTACCACGGCACTTGCTTGTCGTAGTAGTACTGGGAATGAGCCTCGGCGACACGCCACAGGGCACCGCGACCGTCGTAGTGGTCGATCACCGCGGCCTGCCAGGTGTCCTCGTCGATGAACACATCACGCTTGGCGTAGATGTGGCGCTCGCCGGCCTTCAGGGTACCGGTGACATGCCAAACGCGGTGCAGCTCGTAGCGCGTGTGCTCCGGGTTCAGGTGGCCGGCCTTGATGATGTCGGCGTACTTGAGGTTCGGCGAGTCCAGCTTGTAGGAGTTGTACGGAATGTAGATCTCCTTCTTGCCGTTCAGCTTCCAGTCGTAACGGTCAGGCGCACCGTTGTACATGTCGAAGTTGTCGGAAGTACGCAGGCCGTCGGCAGCGGTACCCGGACCATCATAGGACACCTGCGGGGCGCGACGCACACGACGCTGACCGGCGTTGTACAGCCAGGCCAGACGCGGCTCCTTCACCTGGTTCAGGGTCTCGTGAACCAGCAGTACGTTACCGGCCAGACGCGCCGGAGCGGTCACACGCTGCTTGAAGTAGAACAGGATGTTGGTCGGCTTGCTCGGATCGTAGTCGGTCAGGCTGGTCGGGAAAGTGAACTCGTCCTGAAAGTACACCAGGCTGTAGGAACCGTTGGCTTGCGGAGTCGCCTGGGTCACCAGGCGACGCACGCTACCGCCGCGGTAGCGGGTGATCTGGTTCCAGATCGCTTCCAGACCGTTCTGCGGGATCGGGAAGGGGTATGCGGTCTTGAAGTTCTCCAGACCGTTACCGCCTTCGACCAGCTTGGTGTTGGTGGCGTTGATCTTCACATCATCCAGCACGCTCTGCGGAGCAGTGGCGCTGCGGTGAGTGGTGTACACCGGGATCTTGAAGCTATCCGGGTAGCGCTTGAACATGGCCTGCTGACCAGGGGTCAGCTTGTCCTTGTACTGGTCGACGTTCTGCGCGGTGATGGTGAACAGCGGCTGCTCGTTCGGGAACGGGTTGGACAGGAAGCCACGAGCGTCGGCGGTGCCGGCGTTCTGCGGCAGGCCGCCGGTCCACTCGGGAATGGTGCCATCCGCATTACCGGCCTTCTCAGCGCCCAGCGGAGTCAGGGTGGTGCCCAGCTTGGCTGCTTCCTCGGCGGAAACGGCAGCCATGACACTGGTGGCTAGCATGGACAGCGCCAGCACGCCCGATTGCAACAATGCTTTTTTAGCTTTCATCTGCATAGTCATCCTTATTCTTGTTCTGCGCTTAGAAGCTCACGCCAACGCTGAAAGCGAGGAAGTCACGATCGATGGAGGTGTTGTAATCACCGCCAAAGAAATCGGTGTAGGCCAGGCTTGCGGTGTAGGTGTTCTGGTACTCAGCATCCAGACCCAGGCTGACAGCCTTGGCACCTTCGTTGAACAGGCCGTTCGGGCCATAGCCATCGACGTCATGCGACCAAGCAATGCTCGGTTTGAGGTTGACACCGGCAAATACGTCCGGGTAATCCCAGATAGCGCGAGTGCGGTAGCCCCAAGAGGTAGAAGTAGCAAAACCATCATCTTCACAGTACTTGCTCACATTCTCCGCAGTCGTGCTGCCGAGAGTGCCAGCATTGAGCGTCGCACACTGATTGTTGGGGAGCGGACCTGGGCCGTAGATCGGATCACGGCCGTAACGTGCCTCGGAGGTATGCTCCAAACCACCGATGTGAACCACACCAACTTCGCCAACTAGTGTCAGACGTGAAGCCCCCATAACCTGATCAAAGAAGTGTGTAAACGTGGTCTGGAATTGAGTAAGTTCCTTACGGCGATAACCATGCTGATCCGTGCCCGGAGTGCCCTGCAGTACCGATACGCTCGGGTTGAGCGGAGTAAGCCCCGAATACAAAATATCGGTTGTATTGAGCTGTACCGGCGCATTGGGGCGATAACTCACCTCACCGCTCCAGGCGGTGCCTGTAGGCAGCGTAGTGGAGAAACTCAGGCCGTAAAGACGAATATCTTCCGGGTACTCAATGAAGTAGTTGCTGTTGCCGGCAACAGTGGCACTGGCGACGCCAGTAGCGGCCGTTCGAGCTGCAGTCTGCACCGCTGCCAGACACTGCGCCCGAGCCGCTCCCGATAGCGCTGCGCATTGCTGCCCGAGCTGCGCACCAAGATTACTGGCCACCGCGCTACCCGCCGCGCTTGCGGCAGCATATGCACCGGCCGGCGCACCTTGCGCGCTGAAGATCGGCGAGCGGCTGTGGTAGTTCATGAAGTAGGCGCCAAACTCAGTATCGAGCGGCTCGAAGAAATAGCGAAACGCAGTGCCCCATTGGCCACTGTCACGCGCATCGCGGTCAGCACCACGAGGAACGATCACGCCCTCTGGGGTCGTTTGATAACCATACCCTCTTGCCGCTGCGGCACCAGAGAACGCACCCAGCGCAGGGGAGAGAACCGCCAGGTTGTCAGAGCAACCATCCGCAACAACATCCGGTTGCGCAAAGAAAGTACCGCAGTTGTCGGCAACGGTTTGATCCCACTCAATCTGGTAAAACGCCTCAGCCGACAGATTGTCAGTCAGACTCTGCGATACATAGAACATATTGACCGGAATCAGACCTTCCTTGATCTCGGCACCTGGGCGACGGAATGCGGCAGCATCAACCGGGTTAATCGAGTTGATCGAGTTCTGGATGAAAGTGCTTTCGCCCCAGCTCACAACCTGTTTACCCAAGCGCACCGATCCCGGCTGATCGCCAATGGAATAGTTGTGGTAAACGAAGGCATCGAGGAACTCCGCACCAGAAGCCTGCGCAGCCTCCTTGCGGTTGTGGTCGTCGATATCTTTGAATAGACGGCTCTCGTCCTTCAGCTCGAAGTCATACCAGTACTTGCCACGTACGAAGACACCGGTGTCGCCGTACTTGAGTTCCAGATCGTGGATACCCTTGAAGATCTTTGAGAAAGTCTCACCTTTCTTGAAGTTCAGGTGAGAATCGTCGGAGGTTTGCGACAGACCATCACCACCGTTGTTCTTACCAATAAGATCCGGGTCGGCACCACGCATCGACCAACTGGCGCCTACGGAAAGGGAGGAATCGAACTGGCCTTCAATTTCGCCGATATCGAATGAAACAGCGAAGGCCGGGGCAGCGATGGTGGAGGCAAGGCTGACTGCCAGGGGCAGTTTGGCCAGTTGCCAGAATGGGTTGGTTTTTGTCATCGACGCTACTCCATGTGTTTTTTGTTATGGATGCGGCGGACTATAGTCACCCCCCTTTAGAGCTAGATCCCCCTAAAGTGTGATTTCAAGCCAGCAGCCTCTCTAGACCGGCCAGTCACGCAATCAAGAGACCGGCCAAGCACACCTGGAATAGCAATTAACAAGCCAAACATTTAAACGGATTTGCGGGTATTAACCGCAAATCCGGGCCCATTCAGCCTAAAGAGTGGAAAGAAATGCGCTGCCGGAGGCCTGCCACTGGGCGATATCCAGGCGGATTCGCTTCTTGTCCAGTTTCCCCACACTGGTCTTGGGAATTTCAGTAACAATCGCAATCTGACTGGGAATAGCCCACTTGTTGATATTGCCCTGCTCGACAAAGGGCTTGAGGTGCTCCTTCAAGCCTTTGGCATCCAGTTCCTGACCATCACGCAGCACCAAGAGAGCGAAGGGACGCTCGCCCCACTGCGGATCGGGAATACCCACCACCGCTACCTCGCGCACGGCCGCATGGCGACTGATCAGATCCTCCAACTCCAACGAGGACAACCATTCGCCGCCGGTCTTGATCACATCCTTGATACGGTCGCGGATATCGATGAAGCCGAAATCATCCAGGGTGGCAACGTCACCGGTGTGCAGCCAGCCGTGCTCCCACAGCTCGGCACTTTTCTGCGGCTCGTTGAAGTAGCCCATGGTCAGCCAGGGCGCGCGCAGCACCAGTTCACCTTGGGTTTCACCGTCGGCCGGCAGCAACTGGCCGTCCGCTCCCATCAGCGCAGCTTCCACCAGAGGCACCGGCACGCCAGCCTTGATGCGGTAAGTGGTGCGCTCATCCTCGGTTCCAGCCATCAGTTCATCGTTGATATGCGCACAGGAAATCAGCGGGCAGGTCTCGGACATTCCGTAAGCAGCGGTCAGCTGGATGCCGCGGGCCTTGGACGCCTCATATAGGGCACGATTGAGCGCACTGCCACCAATGATCACTTTCAGCCCGCCGAAGTCGTAACCCTGGGCCGTCGGCGCATTGAGCATCATCTGCAGGATGGTCGGCACGCAGTGGGAGAAGGTGACCTTTTCCTCACGGATCAGCCGGCACAGCATGTCCGGCTCGTAACGCCCCGGATAGACCTGCTTGATGCCGAGCATGGTGGCCACATAAGGAATACCCCAGGCATGCACGTGGAACATCGGTGTGATCGGCATGTAGACATCGGCGGTACCCAGCAGACGTACGCTGTCCAGGCTGCCCAGCACACTGGCTTCGGCCAGGGTGTGCAGCACCAGTTGCCGGTGGGTGAAGTACACGCCCTTGGGGTTGCCGGTGGTGCCGGTGGTGTAGAAGGTGGTGGCCACCGAGTTTTCGTCGAAATCGGCGAAGTCATACTGGGTACTGGCGGCGGCCAGCAGGCTCTCGTACTCGCCTACCAGATTAGCCAGATCCGCTGTTTTACTGGCCTCATCGGTCAGCAGCAGGGTCTTCTCCACCGTGGTCAGCTGACTTTCGATGCTCTTGTACAGGCCCACGAACTCGCTGTTGACCAGGACGAATTTGTCCTCGGCGTGATTCATGGTGTAGAGGATCTGGTCGGCGGACAGGCGAATGTTGATGGTGTGCAGTACCGCCCCGATCATCGGAATGGCGAACATGCATTCCAGATAACGATGGCTGTCCCAGTCCATCACAGCCACGGTGTCACCAGCCTTGACCCCGGCATCCGTCAACACATTGGCCAGGCGGGCCACTCGCTCATTGAAGGTCGCGTAGCTATAGCGCAGCTTGTCGCGGTAGACGATCTCCCGGGTCTTCTCATAGCGGCTGCCGGACAGCAAAAGACGCTTGATCAGCAGGGGGGCCTGGTTGGCGTTTTCAGTTGGCGGAATGACACGGGTCTGCAGCATGGCGATCACCTGATTGTTTGAAGTTGTTGTTGAGCGACAATCTAGAACCGTGCCGGCATGGCTTAATCAACCCAAAGAATGATTTTCCAGGTGACCCTTTGGCCACTTTCGGTCACACAGTAGAATCGTTGCGTTACGCCGCTCCGGCTTCACTCTTCAGAGGTAATACCGATGTCCGATATCGTCATCGTCAGCGCCGCCCGCACCCCCATGGGCGGCTTCCAGGGCAGCCTGTCCAGTGTTCCGGCCGTGGAACTGGGCGCCATCGCCATTCGCGAGGCGGTGGCCCGCGCCGGCATCGCACCGGCTGACGTGCAGGAAGTAATCATGGGTTGTGTGCTGCCCGCCGGCCTCAAGCAGGGCCCGGCCCGCCAGGCCTCGCTGAACGCGGGCCTGCCAGCCGCCACCGGCTGCACCACCATCAACAAGCTGTGCGGTTCCGGCATGAAGGCCGTGATGCAGGCCTTTGACGCCCTCAAGGCCGGCAGCAACGAGGTGATGGTCGCTGGCGGCATGGAGAGCATGTCCAACGCCCCCTACATCATCGAGAAGGCCCGCACCGGCCTGCGCATGGGCCACGGCGAGATCAAGGACCACATGTTCTTCGACGGCCTGGAAGATGCCCGCACCGGCCGCCTGATGGGCTCCTTCGCCCAGGAAACCGCCGACAAGTACGGCATCACCCGTGGGGAAATGGACACCTACGCCATCGAGTCGCTGAAGCGCGCCCAGGCCGCCATCCAGAACGGCGAACTGGCCAGTGAGATCGTCCCGGTCACCGTCACCAGCCGTAAAGGCGAAGTGGTGGTGAAGGACGACGAACAGCCGCTGACCGCCAATCTGGACAAGATCCCGACCCTCAAGCCGGCGTTCAAGAAGGACGGCACCATCACCGCCGCCAACGCCAGTTCGATCTCCGACGGCGCCAGCGCGCTGGTCCTGATGACTGCCGAGGAAGCGGCCAAGCGCGGCCTCAAGCCGCTGGCGAAGATCGTCGCCCACGCCACCCAGAGCCAGGACCCGAGCGAGTTCACCATCGCGCCGATCGGCGCCATGAGCAACCTGTTCAAGAAGACCGGCTGGAGCAAGGACAGCGTCGATCTGTACGAGATCAACGAAGCCTTCGCCATGGTCACCATGCTGGCCATGCGTGAGCACGGCCTGGACCACGCCAAGGTCAACGTCTACGGCGGCGCCTGCGCCCAGGGCCACCCGGTGGGCTCCACTGGCTCGCGCCTGATCGTCACCCTGATCAACGCCCTGCAGAAGAAGGGCGGCAAGCGCGGCGTGGCCTCGCTGTGCATCGGCGGCGGCGAAGCGACTGCCGTGGCCATCGAACTGCTGTAACCAGCACGCGAATGAAAAGCCCCGCCTAGGCGGGGCTTTTTTATGGGCGACGCTCTTATCGAAGCTCGGTAAAGGCCAGCTTGACGCCCAACCCCACCAGGACAGCGCCCATCAACCGGTCGAACCAATGCCCCAGGCGCGCGAAGCCGGCGCGCACGCGGCGCTGGCTGAACAGCAGCGCAACCAGGCAGAACCAGGTGGCCGTGGCGAAGGCCAGGTAGACGCCGTAACCCGCTTGCACCGTCAGCGGCGTATGCGGATTGATTACCACGGTGAACAGCGAGAGGAAGAACAGCGTGGCTTTGGGGTTCAGACCGTTGGTAACAAAGCCGGTCATGAAGGCACCGCGTGGCGAGCGCTCGGCGCCATCCACGGCCACGTCCAGGCCACCCGGCGCCGCCGGCTTGGCGCGCAGGGCCTTGATGCCGATGTAGAACAGGTAGGCCGCTGCCAGCCACTTCAGCGCGTTGAACAGCACGATGGACTGCGACACGATCAGACCGATGCCCAGCAGCGAGTAGGCGACATGGACGAAGATGCCGGTACCCACGCCCAGCGCCGTCCAGGTGCCTGCGCGGCGACCATGAGCCACGCTCTCGCGCACCACGACAGCGAAGTCCGGTCCCGGGCTGGCCACTGCCAGCAAGTGGATCAACGCCACAGTCAAAAACTCCGCCCAGTACATGCGACCTCCGAAGGGTGGGAATCGGTGAGACAGGCTGGCAACCTTACGCCACTGCAACGCATCCAGACAGGTACAGCTGATGAGCAACAGCACCCGCGCGGTCTTCCTCGACCACGCTTCTCTTGATCTTGGCGACCTCGACATGTCGCCGCTGCGCCAGGTATTCGGCGAACTTACTCTGCATGCCACCAGCACTGCCGCCGAGGCGACCGAGCGCCTGCAGGGCGCCCAGGTGGCGATCAGCAACAAGGTGCGCCTGGACGCGGACACCCTGGCCGCCTGCCCCGAGTTGAAGCTGATCCTGGTGTCCGCCACAGGCACCAACAACATTGACCTGGCCGCCGCCTGCGAGCACGGCATCACCGTCGCCAACTGCCAAGGCTACGGCACCGCCTCGGTGGCGCAGCACGCGCTGATGCTGCTGCTTGCCCTGGCCACACGCCTGCCCGACTACCAGGACGCGGTTCGTAACGGGGCCTGGCAGCGCGCCAGCCAGTTCTGTCTGCTGGACTTCCCGATCATCGAACTGCAAGGCAAGACCCTCGGCATCCTCGGCCATGGCGAACTGGGCGGAGCCTTCGCCCGCCTGGCCGAAGCCCTGGGCATGCGCGTGCTGTATGGCGCCCTGCCCGGTCGCCCGCCACGCGCCGATCGCCTGCCACTGAGCGAACTGCTGCCGCAAGTCGATGCCCTCAGCCTGCACTGCCCACTGACCGAGCAGACCCGCCATCTGATCGGCGCCGCCGAGCTGGCGCTGCTGAAACCCCAGGCACTGCTGCTCAACACCGCCCGCGGTGGCCTGATCGACGAGCAGGCGCTGGCCGACTGCCTGCGTGCCGGCCATCTGGGTGGCGCGGCGTTCGACGTGCTCAGCGAGGAACCGCCGCGCCATGGCAACCCGCTGCTGGCGAACGATATCCCGCGCCTGATCATCACCCCGCACAACGCCTGGGGCAGCCGCGAGGCCCGCCAGCGCATCGTCGGCCAATTGTCGGAGAATGCCCGCGCGTTCTTCTCCGGCGCCCCCATCCGCGTGGTCAACGGGTAAACTACGCGGCTTTTTTGACCCGGAGATCGCCATGGACCCACGAAGCGAAGTGCTGCTGCGCCAGCCAGAGCTGTTCCAGGGCGATCTGTTGCTGGCCGGTCTGCCGGCCGATGACCTGCTGGGCCAGTTGCCCCGTGCACAGGGCTGGAGCTGGCATGCCGGCGAACACAACAGGCTCGAAACCCGCTTCGCCGGGCGTTGCCAGTTCGGCACCCGAGCTCCCGAGCGCCACTTCGACGGTGCCGTGTTGTTCCTGCCGAAATCGCGCGAACTGACCGACTATCTGCTGCAGGCCCTGGCCACGCGCCTGGCCGGTCGCGCGCTGTATCTGGTCGGCGAGAAACGCGGCGGCATCGAACGCGCCGCCAAACAGCTGAGCGCGTTCGGCAAACCGCGCAAGCTGGACAGCGCCCGCCACTGTCAGCTGTGGCAGGTGACGATAGAGAACGCACCGGCAGCCCCCGATTTGCACGCCCTGGCCCAGCGCTTCGAGCTGCAACTGGCCGACGGCCCGCTGCAGGTGCTGAGCCTGCCAGGTGTATTCAGCCACGGCCGCCTGGACCGTGGCAGCGCCTTGCTGCTGGAGCACCTGGACAACCTGCCGCCAGGCCACCTGCTCGACTTCGGTTGCGGCGCCGGCGTGCTGGGCGCCACGCTCAAACGCCGCTATCCGCAGAGTCAGGTCAGCATGCTCGATGTCGATGCCTTCGCCGTCGAGAGCAGCCGCCTGACCCTGGCCGCCAACGGCCTGGATGCCGAGGTTATCGCCGGTGACGGTATCGATGCGGCACCCACGGGCCTGGCCGCCATCATCAGCAACCCGCCCTTCCATACCGGCGTGCACACCGACTACCAGGCCAGCGAACACCTGCTGCGCCAGGCCGCACGGCATCTGGACAAAGGCGGCGAGCTGCGCCTGGTGGCCAACAGTTTCCTCAAGTACCCACCGCTGATCGAACAACACCTGGGGCCTTGCACGCTCCTCAACGAAGGCGACGGCTTTCGTATCTACAACGCCCACCGCCGCTAAGCACACGCCCTGAATCAGACTCAGGCGTCGGCACAGCCGAACGCCCTGGAGCCCATTTGTGACCGAAAACACCCAACCTCATCTGCATCGCGTCCTGAAACCGCGCCACCTGAACATGATTGCCATCGGCGGCTCGATCGGTACCGGTCTGTTCGTTGCCTCCGGTGCCACGGTCGCCAGTGCCGGCCCCGGCGGCGCCCTGCTGGCCTACGCGCTGATCGGAGTAATGGTGTACTTCCTCATGACCAGCCTCGGCGAGATGGCCGCGCATATCCCGGTTTCCGGCTCGTTCAGCACCTATGGCAGCCGCTTCGTCGACGATGGCTTCGGCTTCGCCCTGGGCTGGAACTACTGGTACAACTGGGCGGTGACCATCGCCGCCGAACTGGTCGCAGCGCAGCTGATCATGAGCTTCTGGCTGCCCGATGTACCCGGCATCTACTGGAGCGCCCTGTTCCTCGGCCTGATGTTCCTGCTCAATGTGTTTTCAGTGAAAGGCTTCGGCGAGAGCGAGTTCTGGTTCGCCCTGATCAAAGTAGTCACCGTGGTCGTGTTCATCGGCATCGGCCTGGCCACCATCTTCGGCATCATGAGCGGCATCGAGTCACCGGGCTTCAGCAACTTCACCACCGGTGAAGCGCCGTTCGTGGGCGGCCTGCAGGCCATGGTCGGGGTGATGATGATCGCCGGCTTCTCCTTCCAGGGCACCGAGCTGATCGGTATCGCCGCCGGCGAGTCGGAGAACCCGAAGAAGAACATCCCCATCGCCATCCGTCAGGTGTTCTGGCGCATCCTGATGTTCTACATCCTGGCGATCTTCGTGATCGGCATGCTGATCCCCTACAACGAGCCGAGCCTGCTGCAGAACGACGCCAGCGACATCAGCGTGTCGCCCTTCACCCTGCTGTTCGAGCGCGCCGGCTTTGCCGCGGCGGCCAGCGTGATGAATGCCGTGATCCTCACCGCCATCCTCTCCGCCGGCACTTCGGGCATGTACGCCTCGACCCGCATGCTCTACAACCTGGCGACTCAAGGTAAAGCCCCCCGGCTGTTCGCTCGCCTGTCCGCCAGTGGTGTGCCGCGCAACGCGCTCTACGCCACGACGCTGGTTGGCGCGCTGTGCTTTTTCACTTCTATCGTCGGTGATAGCACCCTGTACACCTGGCTGCTCAATACCTCCGGGATGTGCGGCTTCATCGCCTGGCTCGGCATCGCCGTGTCCCACTACCGCTTCCGCAAGGGCTACCAGGCACAGGGCGGGCGCCTGCAGGACCTGCCCTATCGCGCCAAGCTGTTCCCCTTCGGCCCCCTGTTCGCCTTTGCCCTGTGCCTGCTGATCACCCTGGGGCAGAACTACCAGGCCTTCGTCGGCACAACCATCGACTGGGCCGGGCTGGTCGCCACCTACATCAGCCTGCCGCTGTTCCTCGTCATCTGGCTGGGTTATCGGCTGAAGAATGGCAGCAGACTCGTCTCCTACCGCGACATGGATGTGCGCGGCAGCGAAGACTGAGGTTGCCCCACCGGCACGCTTTGGGCACAATGCGCGCCGTCCTAGGGGAGTAGTCTCCCGTGAGCGCCCTGCTCACCCGGCATGCGTCAACACACTTGCTCCACAGAGCATGGCGCATGCGACCCAAGGCCCGCAGAGGCCTGGGTTTGACAAGACCTATGACACGCACACCTCACCCGGGGCGGGAAGGTCGTACGTGTCATAGCTAACCGTCAAACCCGCCCCTGTAGGAACGCCTGATGATGCTTGAATCCCTGCTCGTCCCCACCGGTATCGTGGCCCTCGCCGAAATCGGCGACAAAACGCAGCTGCTCGCGCTGTTGCTCGCTGCCCGCTTTCGCCGCCCCTGGCCAATCATCTGGGGCATAGTCGTCGCCACCTTGGCCAACCACTTCGCCGCAGGCGCGGTAGGCAACTGGGTTGCCGGATTCTTCTCCCCCAGCACCCTGAGCTGGATTCTCGCCGCCAGCTTCGCTGCTGTCGCGCTGTGGACGCTGGTTCCGGACAAACTCGACGATGACGAAGAGTCCAACCTCAAGCGGTTCGGCCCCTTCCTCACCACCCTGGTCGCCTTCTTCCTCGCCGAAATGGGCGACAAGACCCAGGTCGCCACTGTGATGCTGGCCGCCCAGTACCCTGATTTTGTACTGGTGGTGATTGGCACGACCCTGGGCATGCTGATTGCCAACGTCCCCGTGGTACTGGCCAGCCACTTCGCCGCCGATCGTCTGCCGCTGACGCTCATTCGTCGCCTGGCGGCCCTGGCTTTCGCCGCCCTGGCCATCTACGCGGCCTGCCAGGCACTGGGTTTGGGCGCATAGCTGCAGTCAGCGCTTGCATGAACGGTTTCACGAACAGAGGCTGAAACAGGTCTCAGCGCTGGTATTCTGTGCAACGGATTGCACAATCCCGCTAAAGGAGCAGTACATGTCAATGGACGAAATGAAAAGACGGGTGCGCCAGCACATCGACCTGACCTGGAACAAGGGCCGCCTGGCCCTCGCCGAGCAGATGCACGGTGCGGACTTCCTCTACAAAAGCTCATTCATCGGCCGCCCGCTGGGTAGCGCAGCCTTTACCCAGATGGTGCAGGAAATCCGCAGCGCCATGCCGGACATGGAGGTCGTGGTCGAGGAATGTATCGCCGAGGGCTACAAGGTGGTGACCTGGAGCACCCTGATCGGCACCATCGAAAAACCCGCGCTCGGCTACCCGCCGAGCGACAAGGTGCTGAGCATTTCGGCCATGGCCTTCTGGACCCTGGCACCAAATGGCGATATTCGTGAGATCTGCACCATGTTTGACATGGAGAGTTTCCGCGCCCAACTGGGTCTGGAGACTCGTCCCTACGCAGAAAAGGCCCTGCCCTGATATGAAAACGGCGCCTGCTGGCGCCGTTTTCATTATTTCTGAGCCTGCTGATAGAGCGGCATTACCTTCGGAATTGCCGCCTGCAGCGCCGCTATACGCGAGCTGGAAGACGGGTGAGTGCTCATGAACTCCGGCGGCGCACCACCGCCGGCCCGGCTCATTTTCTGCCACAGGCTGATCGCCGCATTCGGGTCATAGCCGGCGCGCGCCGACAGCTCCAGACCGATGATGTCCGCCTCGTTTTCATTGGAACGACTATTCGGCAGAGTCATCAGGTACTCCACCCCGGTATCCGCCATCTGCTTACCGGCCTCCCCCAGCCCCAGCAATGCCGAGCCAAGCTGAGTGGCCATCTGCGTACCGTAGGCCTTGGACATGGCCTCGCGGCTGTGTTCGCGCAAGGCATGGGCGATCTCATGGCCCATCACCGCGGCCAGCTCGGCGTCGCTGAGCTGCAACTGCTCGATCAGCCCGCTATAGACAATGATCTTGCCGCCAGGTCCACAGTTGGCATTCAGCTCGGGGCTGTCGATCAGGTTGACCTGCCAGTCCCACTGCGCGGCATCCGCCCGGAACACCGGGGCCTGAGCGATCAGGCGCTTGGCGATGGCCTGCACGCGCCGGGCATTCTGGCTGCTCTTGTCCAGCACGCCTTTGCTCGACGCCTCGCTGAGAGTCTGCTGATAGGCCTGGGCGTACATTTTGTCTACTTCCTGGGCGGAGAGCATGCTGAACATGTACTGCTTACGCTCCACACCCACCGCGCCACCGCTCGTGGTATTCACAGCCTGACAGGCCGTGAGCAGGGAAAGACCGGCCAGGGCTGTCAGGCGAAACAGGCTGTACATAACGAATCTCCGGGTAAGACAAGCGCCGTATGCTAGGGCGCCCTCAGACGCAGAGCAACGCCCCACTTGCACTATGACCCTCGGGCAACTTTGCTAGTTGCAGAGGTCGGCTCATGCTTTGGCATGTGTCGGCCGATAAGCCAGGGACAGGCACAACCCAATGTTGTGGAGTCTCTATGCGCTTCAAGTCGATTCAGTTCTCCGTGGTTCTCCTGGCCGGAGCGAGCATTCTCGCCGTGGTCATCGCCCTGGTGCTATACGCCCTGTTCGCCAACACCCGCACCCAGGCACTGGTGCAGCAACGCACCCAGGAACTGCTGCAGAACACCATCAATCAGCGCCTGCAGGCCATGGCCAATGCCCAGGTTGGTGAACTGCAGCGCAAGTTCGAACAGCCCATGCTGCTGGCCCAGTCCATCGCCACGCTGAACAGCCGTATCGGCCAAACCCTGCCTGACGGCACCGTACTAGGCACCAGCCGGGAAGAACTGAGTGCGCTGCTCGGTGAATATCTGAAGGACAACCCGGACTTGATCGACCTGTATATCGGCTGGGAAGCCAATGCGTTCGATCAGGATGACGACCTCTATGCCGGCCAGCAGGATATCGGCTACGACGCCTCGGGCCGCTTCATGCCCTGGTGGTATCGCGACGGTGGTCAGTTCAAGCGTGAGGCCCTGACCCTTGAGCAGATGGAAAGCCAGGAACGCCAGCCAACGGGCGTGCGCACCGGCGAGTACTACCTGTGCCCGAAGGAAACCGGCAAGCCCTGCGTGATCGACCCGGCCTCTTACGACTTCGGTGGCAAGCAAGTGCTGGTCGCGTCCTTCAACGCCCCCATCATGGTCGACGGCCAGTTCAAGGGGGTTGTCGGCAACGACTTGGCTCTGGACTTTATCCAGGCGCTGCTCAACCAGGCCAAACAGCAACTCTATGGCGGGGCCGGCGAACTGGCGCTGATCTCCGCCAATGGCAGCCTGATCGCCGCCACCAAGGACGCCAGCCTGGTTAACCAGCCTGCGGAAAAGGCAGTCGATAGCCAATTGCTGCAGCAATTGCAGCAGAGCGGCAGTGAAGATCCCATCCTGCGGCTGGATGAGCAGAGCCAGCAGATCCAGCTGATCCAGCAGTTTCGCGTGGCCGGCACCGAAACACGCTGGGCTCTGGCCATCGAGTTACCCACCCAGGCCGTCATGGCCGAACTGCGCCAGCTGCAGGGTGAGCTGACCGAGCAGGCCAACCAGGATACTTTCGGCATGACATTGGTTGGCCTGCTGGTGGCCGCCCTAGGCCTGCTGGTGATCTGGTTCGTTGGCTACGGCATCGCCCGCCCCCTGCGGCAGATGGTTGGCATGCTCGACGATATTGCCAAAGGCGACGGCGATCTCACCGTACGCCTGCAGGTCGATCGCGCCGACGAACTGGGGCAGATCGCCGGCGGCTTCAACACCTTCCTCAACAAGCTGCAGGGCATGATCCGCGACGTGGTTACCTCAGTGCAGAAAGTCAGCGACTCCTCCGAATACACCGCCGACATTGCCATCCGTACCAACCAGGGCGTGCAACGGCAGATGGCCGAGATTGACCAGGTCGCCACTGCAGTGCAGGAAATGAGCGCCACCGCCCAGGATGTGGCGCGCAACGCCACCCAGGCAGCCGAAGCCGCAAGCCATGCCGACCGCTCGGCCAACGACGGCAAGCGCATCGTCGAGAACACCGCCAAGGCGATCTCCGGCCTCGCCGGTGAAATTGGCCGCGCCGTGGGCGTGGTGCAGACCCTGGCCAAAGACAGCGAGAACATCAACGCCATTCTGGTAGCGATTCGTGGCATCGCCGAGCAGACCAACCTGCTGGCGCTCAATGCCGCCATCGAGGCCGCCCGCGCAGGAGAACAGGGCCGAGGCTTCGCCGTGGTGGCCGACGAGGTGCGCAACCTGGCGCAGAAGACCCAGCAAGCCACCGAAGAAATCCAGAGCATGATCCAGCAGCTGCAGAATGGCACCCGCGAGGTGGTCAGCGTGATGGAGCAGAGCCAGACACGCACCGACGACAGCGTGCAGCAGGCGCAGATCGCCGCCGAAGCGCTGGAGAACATCACCCAGGCAGTGTCGGTGATCAACGACATGAACACCCAGATCGCCAGCGCCGCCGAGGAGCAGAGCGCGGTGGCCGAGGACATCAACCGCAACGTCACCAACATCGGCCAGGTAGCCGCCGAAGTGGCGGGCGGTGCCGACGAAGCCAGCCAGGCCAGCGCCGAGCTGACCAAACTGGCCGAGCAGCAGCGGCGGTTGATTAATCAGTTCCGCGTCTAAGGTGAGTACGTCAGAGTATCCGGCCACGCCAGCCTTGGCAGAAGCGAGCTGCGGAGCTCCGCAAACAGGGCTCGCTCTGCCGCTGACACCAGGGTAGCCCGGACTTCAGTCCGGGAAACGGCGAAATCCCGGACTGAAGTCCGGGCTACACCGCGGTCAGTGTTTGTGCGTCCAGCGCTGGCGCAGCCACTCCAGGTCTTCGGGGCGGGTGATCTTCAGGTTGTCCGCCCGCCCCTCCACCAGCTTCGGCGACTGCCCGGACCACTCCAGGGCGGAGGCCTCGTCGGTGATCGCCACGCCCGCTACCAGCGCATCGGCCAGGGCCTGATGCAAGGCGGCGAAACGGAACATCTGCGGTGTATAAGCCTGCCAGATCACTCTGCGATCCACAGTTTCGGCGACACGTCCGTCCGCCCCGACGCGCTTGAGGGTGTCGCGCGCCGGCACGGCCAGCAGGCCGCCGACCGGGTCGTCGGCCAGCTCCTGCAGCAGCTTGTCCAGGTCTTCGGCGGCCAGATTGGGCCGTGCCGCATCATGCACCAGCACCCAATCGTCCGGCTGCGCGCCCAACTCCAGCAGGCGCAGCAGGCCGGCCAGCACCGAGTCGGCACGCTCCGCCCCGCCGTCGGCGCGCTGCACCCTTGGGTCGGCTGCGCCCGGCAGGGTTGGCCAGAACGGATCGTCCGCCGCCAGGCTCAGAACCAGGCCCTTGAGCTGCGGATGCTCGAGAAAACAATCGAGGGTGTGTTCGAGGATGGTTTTGCCGGCCAGCTGCAGATACTGCTTGGGACGGTCGGCACGCATGCGCGAGCCGATGCCGGCGGCGGGAATCACCACCCAGAACGAAGGAATAGGACTAGGGTTCATTCGGCGAGCTGATAGAGGGTTTCGCCCTCTTTGACCATGCCCAGCTCATGACGAGCACGCTCTTCGACCGTTTCCATACCCTTCTTCAGCTCGACCACTTCAGCCTCAAGGATACGGTTACGCTCGAGCAGGCGCTCATTCTCGCCTTGCTGCTCGGCAATCTGCTGCTTCAGTTCGCTGACCTGGGCCAGGCTACCCTCGCCCACCCACAGACGATACTGCAAACCGGCAAGAACCAGAATGAGCGCAACGAACAGCCAGTAAGGCGCCTTTGACATGTTGTTCAGGGTATCCATACAAAAAGGGCAGCTTGCGCTGCCCTTTTACCATTCCCGGCTTAGCCGCGGAACTCGGCGCGGCCGCGATACGGCGCCTTTCCGCCGAGCTGCTCTTCGATACGCAGCAGCTGGTTGTACTTGGACACGCGATCCGAACGGCACAGCGAACCGGTCTTGATCTGGCCGGCAGCGGTACCGACGGCCAGGTCGGCGATGGTGCTGTCCTCGGTTTCACCCGAGCGGTGCGAGATCACTGCGGTGAAACCGGCGGCCTTGGCCATCTGGATGGCTTCCAGGGTCTCGGTCAGCGAGCCGATCTGGTTGAACTTGATCAGGATCGAGTTGCCGATCTTCTCTTCGATACCGCGCTTGAGGATCTTGGTGTTGGTCACGAACAGGTCGTCGCCGACCAGTTGTACCTTCTCGCCGATCTTGTCGGTCAGGACTTTCCAGCCGGCCCAGTCGGACTCGTCCATACCGTCTTCGATGGAGATGATCGGGTAACGCTGGGTCAGACCGGCCAGGTAGTCGGCGAAGCCTTCGGCACTGAACACCTTGCCTTCACCAGCCAGGTCGTACTGACCATCCTTGAAGAACTCGGAAGAAGCGCAGTCCAGCGCCAGGGTCACGTCATCGCCCAGCTTGTAGCCGGCATTGGCCACGGCTTCGGCGATCGCCGCCAGGGCGTCTTCGTTGGAAGCCAGGTTCGGCGCGAAGCCACCTTCGTCACCCACCGCGGTGTTCAGGCCACGGGCCTTCAGTACGGCTTTGAGGTGATGGAAGATCTCGGCGCCCATGCGCAGGGCGTCGGCGAAGTTCTTGGCGCCCACCGGCTGAACCATGAACTCCTGGATGTCGACGTTGTTGTCGGCGTGCTCGCCGCCGTTGATGATGTTCATCATCGGTACCGGCATGGAGTAGACGCCCGGGGTGCCATTCAGATCGGCGATGTGCGCGTACAGCGGCACGCCCTTGGCCTGGGCGGCGGCCTTGGCGGCGGCCAGGGACACGGCGAGGATGGCGTTGGCGCCCAGCTTGCCTTTGTTCTCGGTGCCGTCGAGGTCGATCATGGCCAGGTCGAGGCCTTTCTGATCCAGCGCATCTTTGCCCAGCAGCAGGTCACGGATCGGGCCGTTGACGTTGGCAACGGCCTTGAGCACGCCCTTGCCCAGGTAACGGCTCTTGTCGCCGTCACGCAGTTCCAGCGCTTCACGGGAGCCGGTGGAGGCACCGGACGGCGCGCAAGCGCTGCCGACAATGCCACCCTCGAGGATCACATCGGCTTCAACGGTGGGGTTGCCACGGGAGTCGAGAACTTCACGACCCTTGATATCGATGATTTTTGCCATCGCGTTTAACACTCCAAATGTTCACGAGAGAGGATGCCTGCCGGTCACGGCCAACGGGCGCGCACTTTACCGGAGAACTGCTCGTTCAGGCAGTCTCGATCGGCGGGAAACTCTTCACCAGATCGTCCAGCTGCTTCAGCTGGCTGAGGAAGGGCTCCAGCTTGTCCAGGCGCAAGGCACAGGGGCCATCGCACTTGGCATTATTCGGATCCGGGTGAGCCTCGAGGAACAGGCCCGCCAGGCCCTGGCTCATACCGGCCTTGGCCAGGTCGGTGACCTGCGCACGGCGACCGCCGGCGGAATCGGCACGGCCACCCGGCATCTGCAGGGCGTGAGTGACGTCGAAGAATACCGGGTACTCGAACTGTTTCATGATGCCGAAGCCAAGCATGTCCACTACCAGGTTGTTGTACCCGAAGGAAGAACCGCGCTCGCAGAGGATCAGTTGGTCGTTACCGGCTTCTTCGCACTTTTTGAGGATGTGCTTCATTTCCTGCGGGGCGAGGAACTGGGCCTTCTTGATATTGATCACCGCACCGGTCTTGGCCATGGCCACCACCAGGTCGGTCTGCCGGGAGAGGAAGGCCGGTAGCTGGATGATGTCGCACACCTCGGCCACCGGGGCGGCCTGATAGGGCTCGTGCACGTCGGTGATCACCGGCACGCCGAAGGTCCTCTTCACTTCCTCGAAGATCTTCATGCCCTCTTCCAGGCCCGGGCCGCGGAAGGAGGTGACGGAGGAACGGTTGGCCTTGTCGAAGCTGGCCTTGAACACATAGGGGATGCCGAGCTTCTCGGTCACCCGCACGTACTCTTCGCAGGCCTGCATGGCCAGGTCGCGCGATTCCAGCACGTTGATGCCACCGAACAGCACGAAGGGTTTGTCGTTGGCGATTTCGATATCGCCAACCTTGATGATCTTCTGAGCCATGAGCGTTCCTTATGCCTTGCCGGCTTGCTTCAGTGCAGCCTTGACGAAGCCACTGAACAGCGGGTGGCCGTCACGCGGAGTGGAGGTGAATTCGGGGTGGAACTGGCAGGCGACAAACCACGGATGATCCGGAGCCTCTACCACTTCGACCAGTGCCCCGTCAGCAGAGCGGCCGGTGATCTTCAGCCCGGCCTCTTCCAACTGCGGCAGCAGATTGTTGTTCACCTCGTAACGATGGCGGTGGCGCTCGACGATCACGTCCTTGCCGTAGCACTCACGCACGTTGGAACCGGCCATCAGCTGGCAATCCTGGGCGCCCAGGCGCATGGTGCCACCCAGGTCGGAGGCATCGGTACGGATTTCCGTAGCGCCGGTAGCGTCTTGCCACTCAGTGATCAGGCCGACCACCGGATGACCGCTGTCCTGCGTGAACTCGGTGGAGTTGGCATCTTTCCAGCCCACTACGTTACGGGCGTACTCGATCACCGCGACCTGCATACCCAGGCAGATGCCCAGGTAGGGAATCTTGTTCTCGCGGGCGAACTGCACAGTCTTGATCTTGCCTTCCACGCCGCGCAGACCAAAGCCGCCAGGCACCAGGATGGCATCGACACCGGCCAGTAGGTCAGTGCCCTGATTCTCGATGTCTTCGGAATCGATGTAGCGCAGATTGACCTTGGTGCGGTTCTGGATGCCGGCATGGCTCATCGCTTCGATCAGCGACTTGTAAGCATCCAGCAGCTCCATGTACTTGCCGACCATGGCGATGGTGACTTCCTTCTCCGGGTGCAGCTTGGCATCTACCACGCGATCCCATTCGGAGAGGTCGGCCGGCTGGCACTGCAGGCCGAAACGCTCGACGACTATGTCGTCCAGGCCCTGGGCGTGTAGCACGGATGGAATCTTGTAAATGGTGTCGACGTCCTCCAGACCGATCACCGCACGCTCTTCAACGTTGGTGAACAGCGCGATCTTGCGGCGCGAGGACAGGTCGATCTCATGGTCGGAGCGGCACACCAGTACGTCAGGCTGCACGCCGATGGAGCGCAGTTCCTTGACCGAATGCTGGGTCGGCTTGGTCTTGGTTTCGCCGGCGGTGGCGATGTACGGCACCAGAGTCAGGTGCATGAACATGGCACGCTTGGCGCCCAGCTCCACGCGCAGCTGACGGGCTGCCTCGAGGAACGGCTGCGATTCGATATCGCCCACGGTGCCGCCGATCTCGACCATGGCAACGTCGGCGTCACCGGCGCCCTTGATCACGCGGCGCTTGATCTCGTCGGTGATGTGCGGGATGACCTGGATGGTCGCGCCCAGGTAATCACCACGGCGCTCCTTGCGCAGCACGTCTTCGTAGACGCGGCCAGTGGTGAAGTTATTGTTCTTGGTCATGGTCGTGCGGATGAACCGCTCGTAATGACCCAGATCGAGATCGGTCTCGGCACCGTCGTGGGTGACGAACACCTCACCGTGCTGGAATGGGCTCATGGTGCCCGGATCGACGTTGATATAGGGGTCCAGCTTGAGCATGGTGACCTTCAGGCCACGTGCCTCCAGGATGGCTGCCAAGGAAGCCGAGGCAATGCCTTTCCCCAATGAAGAAACAACACCACCCGTGACGAAGATGTAGCGCGTCATGAAAAATCCTAGAAGTCTGCGTTCAAGCGGTCGGCGCCGCCGGGGTAAGAGCGCAGGCTGGCGTTCGCCAACCTGAAATAAGCAAAGCACTGCGGGTTCCGGAGGGAGCCCACAGAAGCAGTAACAAGACGGGAGCGTAGTCTACGCGAAAGGGTCTAGCAGCTCAAACCTTGTACGCCGGTCGGAGGGTACCAGTGCAGGCGCCACTCTCCCGAGCGCGGACCGTCCAGCCCCTCGACACCCGCGACCGCAACCAGCTCCGAGTCGCGGTACAGCAAGGGCACGCGGCCACGCACGAATGCCGGCAAGCCGGACTCATTGAGCAGACGCTTTAGGTCGCGCCGCCCGCGCCCCGGCACAATCATTTGCTCCCCACCCTGGCGGTAGCGCAGCGCCAATTCACCCAAGGGCGGTTGTCCCAGCAATTGCGCTGCACCATTGCCCGGCAGTGCCAGCGCCGCTTGCGGATCAAGCCAGGGCGGGGGCGGTAAAGGGCTCTGCAGCCACTCGTCGGCCAGCCACCACAACCGCCCGTCGGCACGCCTTAGCTCTCCCTGGCCGAGCCGCCAGATCGGCTCGGCATCAACTGCGGCGTCCCTTAGGTCGCACCAGCCGGCCCAGTGCTCGCGGTCCGGCATCGGCGTCAGCGGTGCCAGCCAGTGACGCAGGGCATTGCGCTGACGCGCCTCGGACAGATCAAGTAGTGGCGCAAGCTCAAGGGAAGGCAAACCCAGCCAGGTGAAAGGGTGTGCACTGCGGGCAGGCACCAGGTCCTGCTCGGCCAGCTCGCCAAGCAGCTGTTCGGCCTCGGCCATTTGCCCGGCCGTGCGCGCCAGGGTGGCGCCTACCTGCGGCCATTGCCGGGCAAGCGCCGGCAGTATCTCGTGGCGCAGAAAATTGCGCGCCAGTCCAGTGTCGGCGTTGGAGGGATCCTCCACCCAACTCAGCCGCTGCTCGCTGGCGTAACGCGCCAGCTCGGCGCGCGCCACCCCAAGCAGCGGACGCACCAGCTGCCCGTTGCCCAGAGGCCGAGCAATAGGCATGCCCGCCAAGCCACGCACACCGGCGCCTCGCAGCAGACGAAAAAATAGCGTCTCGGCCTGATCGTCACGGTGCTGCGCAGTAAGCAGCAGCTCGCCAACGCCCAGCCTGCGCGCGCACGCCGCATAGCGCGCCTCCCGAGCTGCCCGCTCAAGGCTCGCGCTGGCGGCCACCTGCACGAACTCGACCTGCAGCGGCACGCCCAGGCGATCACACAGCTCCCGACAATGCGCCGGCCAGGCGTCGGCCGCCGATTGCAGTCCATGGTGAACATGGATGGCTTTCAGCGCTGGCAACCTTTCTTGCTCGCGCAGGCGCACCAGCAGATGCAGCAACACACTGGAGTCCAGGCCGCCGGACAGGGCGATATGCCAGGCGGGCGCGTCACGCCAGGGCTGCAAGGCAGCCAATAGCTGTCGTTCGAGGATGTTCATCGGCCAAGCTTAAAACAACAACGGGCCCGAAGGCCCGTTGTCTCTATCCCACCTGGAATCAGGCTACACCGAAGCTCATCAGTTTCTCGTAACGGCGCGCCAGCAGTTGCTCGCTATCGAGCTTGAGCAGCTCATCCAACTGCCCTTCCAGCTCCTTGCGGATGCTGGCCGCAGCAGCGGCCGGATCACGATGAGCGCCACCCAGCGGCTCGCCGATCACCTTGTCGACGATGCCCAAGCCTTTCAGGCGCTCGGCGGTAATGCCCATGGCCTCGGCGGCGTCCGGCGCCTTCTCGGCGGTTTTCCACAGGATGGAGGCGCAACCTTCCGGCGAGATCACCGAGTAGGTGGAGTACTGCAGCATGTTCAGCTGATCGCACACACCAATGGCCAGCGCACCGCCGGAACCACCCTCACCAATGACGGTGGCAATGATCGGAGTCTTCAGGCGAGACATGACACGCAGATTCCAGGCGATGGCTTCGCTCTGGTTACGCTCCTCGGCATCGATGCCCGGATAGGCGCCCGGCGTGTCGATAAAGGTCAGGATCGGCAGCTTGAAGCGCTCGGCCATTTCCATCAGCCGGCAGGCCTTGCGATAGCCTTCCGGACGCGGCATACCGAAGTTGCGGCGCACCTTCTCGCGCACCTCACGGCCTTTCTGGTGACCGATGACCATCACCGGCTTGTCGCCCATGCGAGCCACACCCCCGACGATGGCGGCATCGTCGGAGAAATGACGGTCGCCGTGCAGTTCGTCGAACTCGGTGAAGAGGTGTTCGATGTAGTCCAGGGTGTAGGGGCGGCGCGGGTGGCGCGAGAGCTGGGAGATCTGCCAGCTGCTGAGATTGCCGAAGATGCTCTTGGTCAGCTCGCTGCTCTTGTCTTGCAGGCGGGCAATCTCGTCGGTGATGTTCAGCGCGTTGTCGTTACCGACCAGACGCAACTCTTCGATCTTGGCTTGCAGGTCGGCGATCGGCTGTTCGAAGTCGAGAAAGTTCGGGTTCATAGGCATCCGTTTGCGTCAGCGGCCTGGCGGCCGGGGGCGGCTGATTCCATATGGCGCCCTACCTTACGGGATAGAACGCCAGCGGTCGAGGCCAAGGGCAGATACCTGCCGCTCAGCGATATTGGAGGAAGACGTTGTCTTTACCGAACTGGTCACGCAGGGCCTGGATCAGGTTGTCAGCCGGGTCGACGCACCATTGCTCACCGAACTGCAACACCGCCTTGGCCTCGCTGCCGCTGTAGTCGAGGGTCAATGGACAGGCACCCTTGTGCTTGCCGAACAGCTCGCCCAGCCAACGCAGGCGGTCACCCGCCAGGGCCTCACGCGGGGCACGGATGCGCAGGCTCTCGGCCAGGCCGGTGCGCGCCTCCTCCAGGCTCATCACCCGCTTGGCACGCAGGCGCAGACCGCCGGAAAACTCGTCATTGCTCACCTCGCCCTCGACCACCACCAGCGCATCGGTCTGCAGCAACGCCTGGGCGCCGGCAAAGGCGTCGGCGAACAGCGAGGCCTCGATTCGTCCGGAGCGGTCGTCCAGGGTGATGAAGCCCATTTTGTCGCCCTTCTTGTTCTTCATGACCCGCAGGTTGACGATCAGTCCGGCGATGGTCTGGGTATCGCGCGCCGCGCGCAGCTCGACGATGCGCTGGCGGGCGAAGCGGCGGATCTCGCCTTCGTATTCGTCAATCGGATGCCCGGTCAGGTACAAGCCGAGAGTGTCCTTTTCGCCCTTGAGACGCTCCTTGATCGACAGCTCGCGCGCCTTGCGGTGCTTGGCGTAGACATCCAGCTCGGGCTCGGCGAACACGCCGCCGAACAGGTCCATGTGACCGCTGTCGTGGCTGCGCGCGGTCTGCTCGGCGGCCTGCACGGCCTCCTCCATGGACGCCAGCAGCACCGCACGGTTGAGGTCTACCGTCGCCTGGTAGGCCTTGAGCTCGTCCTGGTAGTAAGGACCGAGGCGGTCCAGCGCACCAGAGCGGATCAGTGCCTCCAGGGTGCGTTTGTTGATGCGCTTGAGGTCGACACGATTGCAGAAGTCGAACAGATCCTTGAAAGGACCGCCCTCGGCACGGCACTCGACAATGGCCTCCACCGGCCCTTCACCCACGCCCTTGACCGCGCCCAGGCCGTAGACGATACGACCGTCGTCGTTGACGGTGAACTTGTACTCCGAGGTATTCACGTCCGGCGCGTCGATGCGCAGCTTCATGCTGCGGCATTCCTCGATGAGGATCACCACCTTGTCGGTGTTGTGCATATCCGCCGACAGTACCGCGGCCATGAACGGCGCCGGGTAATGCGCCTTGAGCCAGGCGGTCTGGTAGGACACCAGGCCATAGGCGGCGGAGTGGGACTTGTTGAAACCGTAGCCGGCGAACTTTTCCACTAGGTCGAAGATGTTGCCCGCCAGGTCGGCATCGATGCCGTTCTGCGCGCAGCCTTCAATGAAGCCACCACGCTGCTTGGCCATCTCCTCGGGCTTCTTCTTGCCCATGGCGCGACGCAGCATGTCCGCGCCGCCCAGGGTATAGCCCGCCATGACCTGAGCGATCTGCATCACCTGTTCCTGATACAGGATGATACCGTAGGTGGGCTTGAGCACCGGTTCGAGACCGGCGTACTGGTAGTCCGGGTGCGGGTAGGACAGCGGTTCGCGACCGTGCTTACGGTTGATGAAGTCGTCCACCATACCCGACTGCAGCGGGCCGGGGCGGAACAGTGCCACCAGTGCGATCATGTCCTCCAGGCAGTCGGGCTTGAGCTTCTTGATCAGCTCCTTCATGCCGCGCGATTCGAGCTGGAACACCGCCGTGGTCTCGGCCTTCTGCAGCATGGCGTAGGTCGGCTTGTCATCCAGCGGAATGAAGTCGATGTTGATCAGCTCGTCATCCGAGGCACCATCACGTTTCTGGATGCGGTGGATGGTTTCCATCGCCCACTTGATGATGGTCAGGGTGCGCAGGCCGAGGAAGTCGAACTTGACCAGGCCGGCCTGCTCGACGTCGTCCTTGTCGAACTGGGTCACCAGGCCGGCGCCCTCCTCGTCACAGGAGGTCGGCGCAAAGTCGGTCAACTTGGTCGGCGCGATCACCACCCCCCCGGCGTGCTTGCCGGTACCGCGCACCACGCCTTCGAGCTTGAGGGCCATGTCCCAGATTTCCTGGGCCTCCTCGTCACTCTTGAGGAAGTCGCGTAGTACTTCCTCCTGGTTGTAAGCAGCCTCCAGGGTCATGCCCACTTCGAAGGGGATCATCTTCGACAGGCGATCGGCCAGGCCATAGGACTTGCCCTGCACCCGCGCCACGTCGCGCACCACCGCCTTGGCCGCCATGGAGCCGAAAGTGATGATCTGGCTCACCGCATTGCGGCCGTACTTGTCGGCCACGTAATCGATCACCCGGTCGCGACCGTCCATGCAGAAGTCGACGTCGAAGTCGGGCATGGAAACCCGCTCGGGGTTGAGGAAGCGTTCGAACAGCAGGTCATAGGCCAGCGGATCGAGGTCGGTGATCTTCAGCACGTAGGCCACCAGCGAGCCAGCACCCGAACCCCGCCCCGGGCCAACCGGCACGCCGTTACTTTTCGCCCACTGAATGAAGTCCATCACGATGAGGAAGTAACCGGGGAAACCCATCTGGATGATGATGTCGAGTTCGAAGTTCAGGCGGTCGACATAGACCTGGCGCTTTTCCTCGTAATTTGGCGTGGTTTCCTTCGGCAGCAGGACCGCCAGGCGCTCTTCCAGGCCCTCGAAGGAGGCGTGGCGCAGGTAATCGTCAATCCCCATGCCGTTTGGCGTGGGGAAGTCCGGCAGGAAGTACTTGCCCAGCTGCACCTCGATGTTGCAGCGCTTGGCGATCTCGACGGTGTTCTCCAGTGCCTCGGGCAGGTCGGAAAACAGCTCGGCCATCTCTTCCGGGCTCTTGAGATACTGCTCCTCGGAGTAGTTGCGCGGCCGACGCGGGTCATCGAGAGTACGCCCCTCACCGATGCACACCCGGGTTTCATGGGCCTCGAAGTCCCCCTTCTTGAGGAAGCGCACATCGTTGGTCGCCACCAGCGGTGCACCGGTACGCGCCGCCAGTTCGACAGCTGCGTGCAGATGCTCCTCGTCCCCCACCCGATTGGTACGCTGCACCTCCAGATAGAAGCGCTCGGGGAAAACCTCCAACCACTCGCCAAGGAAAGCCTCGGCACGGGTGAGGTCGCCAGACAGCAGGGCCATACCCACCTCGCCCTCGCGGGCACCGGAAAGTGCGATCAGGCCTTCGGCGGCGCCCTTGACCCAGTCGCGCTGGATAATCACCAGGCCATTGTCCTGGCCCTCGGCCCAGCCACGGGAAATCAGCTCGGTCAGGTTACGGTAGCCCCTGGCGTTCATGGCCAGCAGGGTCAAACGCGACAACGGGCCGTCTTCCTCCGGGCTTGCCAGCCAGATATCGGCACCGCAGATCGGCTTGATGCCGCCGCCCATGGCGGCCTTGTAGAACTTCACCAGCGAACACATGTTGCTCATGTCGGTGACGGCCACGGCCGGCATGCCGGCAGCGGCCACCGCCTTGACCAGCGGCTTGACCCGCACCAGGCCATCGACCAGGGAGAACTCGGTGTGCAGGCGCAGATGGACGAACGTGGCGGTCATGGCAATCCCGTTGGTGACACAGAAACGATAAGGCCCGGATTGTACCGGGCCTGGTTACAAAGGACAGCCGCAGCCATCTACTGCTGAGCGGCCGCTTCCAGCGCCTGGCGCACCGGCGCAAAGGAACGCCGATGGATGGGCGTGGCCCCCAGGCGCTTGAGAGCCTCCAGATGTACCGGCGTGGGATAACCCTTGTGCCCGGCGATGCCGTAGCCTGGGTAGAGCGCATCCAGCTCGGCCATCTCGCGGTCGCGACTAACTTTGGCAAGGATCGAAGCGGCGGCAATGGCCGGCACCTGCGCGTCGCCACCCACCACCGGTGCGCTGGGCACCGCCAGCTTTGGGCAGCGGTTACCGTCAATCAGTGCCAGCCTCGGCGTGACCTGCAGCCCCTCCACCGCACGCTGCATGGCCAGCATGGTGGCATGCAGGATGTTGAGGCGATCGATCTCTTCCACCTCGGCGCGGGCGATACACCAGGCCAGAGCCTTCTCGCGAATCTCATCGAACAGCTTGTCGCGGCGCGCCTCGCTGAGCTTCTTCGAGTCGTTGAGACCGGCTATCGGCCGGGCCGGATCGAGAATCACCGCAGCAGTCACTACCGGGCCGCAGAGCGGGCCACGGCCCACTTCGTCGACGCCGGCGACCAGTTGTTCGACCAGAGCAAAGTCCAGCCCCAGTTGCATCAGGCCCGCCCTACCAGCTTGAGCACGGCGTCCGCAGCCTGCTGCGAGGCATCCTGACGCAGGGCGCGGTGAATGGTGTCGAAACCTTCGGTCTGCACGGCGCCGTTATCCAGCAGGGGGGCCAGCGCCTGAGCCAGGGCATCCGGGGTGGCAGCGTCCTGGATCAGCTCGGGTACCAGCATGCGTTCAGCCAGCAGGTTGGGCAGCGAGATGTACGGGCTCTTCACCAGATGCTTGAGAATGCGGTAGGTCAGTGGCGCGACCTTGTAGGCCACCACCATCGGCCGCTTGTGCAGCAGCGCCTCGAGGGTGGCGGTACCGGAAGCGATCAGCACCGCGTCGCAGGCCGTCAGCGCCTCGTGGGAGCGGCCGTCGAGCAGCAACAGCGGCAGATCACGATCGACCAGCATGGCCTCCAGCTGGGCGCGGCGCTCGGCATTGGCACAAGGGAGCACGAAGCGCACGCCCGGACGCAGGGCGCGCAGACGCTCAGCAGCGTCGAGGAACAACGCGCCCAGGCGCGCCACCTCACCGCCACGACTGCCGGGCAGCAAGGCAACCACTGCGTCCTCCAAGCCCATGCCCAGCGCCTCGCGGGCACCTGCACGATCGGCCTGCAGAGGAATGGTATTGGCCAGCGGATGACCGACGAAGCGCACCGGTACCTGATGATCCAGGTAGAAGCGCGCCTCAAAGGGGAACAGGGTCAGCATCAGATCGCAGGCCTGACGAATCTTCAGCACCCGCTTCTGGCGCCAGGCCCAGACGGACGGGCTGACGTAATGCACGGTCTTGATCCCTGCCTCACGCAGCTTGAGTTCGAGGGTCAGGTTGAAGTCGGGGGCATCGATGCCGATGAAGACATCCGGCTTGGCGGCAATCAGCTCGGCAATCAGTCGCTTGCGCCGCCCGAGCAGCTCGCGCAGGCGACCAAGCACCTCGATCAGCCCCATCACCGCGAGGCGCTCCATGGGAAACTTAGAAACCAGGCCTTCGGCCCCCATGCGCGGCCCGCCAACACCGAGGAATTCGACTTGTGGATAGCGCATCTTGAGCGCCTGCATCAGACCGGCGCCGAGAATATCGCCGGACGCTTCGCCAGCGACCAGCGCGACACGTAACGTAGCCGCCATATCAGCGCGTGATGCCGCGGGTCGAAGCCTGGATCGAGTCACGGAACACCGCGACTTCGGGGAACTGCGCCGCGGACTCGGCCATCTCGGTGAGCGCCTGCTCGACGGTGAGACCCTGTCGATAGACCACCTTGTAGGCGCGACGCAGCGCGGCGATGGCCTCGGTGCTGAAGCCACGGCGACGCATGCCCTCGAAGTTCATGCTGCGCGCTTCGGCAGGATTGCCGAACACGGTGACATAGGCTGGAACATCCTTGCCGATGGCGGTGCCCATACCGGAAAAGCTGTGCGCGCCGATGCGGCAGAACTGATGCACCAGGGTGAAGCCGGAAAGAATCGCCCAGTCATCCATATGAACGTGACCGGCGAGAGCGGTGTTGTTGACCAGAATGCAGTGATTACCGATCACGCTGTCATGACCGATATGAACATAGGCCATCAGCAGGTTGTGATCGCCAATGGTGGTCTCACTGCGGTCCTGCACCGTGCCACGGTGAATGGTGACACCCTCGCGGATCACATTGTGATCGCCGATGACCAAGCGGGTCGGCTCGCCCTTGTACTTGAGGTCTGGGGTGTCCTCGCCCACCGAGGAAAACTGGTAGATCTTGTTGTGTCGACCGATCACGGTGGGCCCCTTGAGCACCACATGCGGGCCGACCACTGTACCCTCACCAATTTCCACATCGGGCCCGATGATCGACCAGGGGCCGACCTGGACATCCGCAGCCAGCTTGGCCGACGGATCGATGATGGCGCGAGGGTCAATCAAACTCATAGCTTGCGTTCCGCACAGATGATTTCGGCCGAGCAGACTTCCTTGCCATCGACACTGGCACGGCACTCGAACTTCCAGATACTGCGTTTGACGCTGAGAAACTTGGCCTCAAGGATCAGCTGATCACCGGGCAGCACTGGCTGGCGAAAGCGCAGCTTGTCCGAACCGACGAAATAGTAAAGGGTGCCATCGGCCGGCTTCACATCCAGCATCTTGAAACCCAGGATGCCGGCAGCCTGGGCCATGGCTTCAATGATCAGCACGCCCGGCATAATCGGATGCTCGGGGAAATGGCCGTTGAAGAAAGGCTCGTTGATGCTGACATTCTTGTAAGCGCGAATGCTCTTGCCTTCGATATCCAGCTCGGCGACCCGATCCACCAACAGGAAAGGGTAGCGGTGCGGCAGATATTCGCGAATCTCGTTGATGTCCATCATGTGCGGAAAGCCTTTACTAAATAGGGGGGCGTGCCTCGGGCACGATCAGGCATCTGATGAGGCCTGATCGTTAGAGGTCACGGCGGCAAGGCGCTTTTCCAGCTCGCGCAGACGCTTTGCCATGTCATCCAGTTGACGTATGCGAGCCGCGCTCTTCTTCCAGTCGGCTGCGGTCTGCATGGCCGTACCGGAAGAGTAGGCGCCCGGCTCGGTGATCGAACGGGTCACCATGGTCATGCCAGTGACGAACACGTTGTCGCACACCTCGATGTGCCCAACCATGCCAACACCGCCAGCGATCATGCAGTGTTTGCCGATCTTTGTACTGCCGGAAATGCCCACGCAGCCAGCCATCGCGGTGTGCTCGCCGACCTGTACGTTGTGCGCAATCATGATCTGGTTATCCAGCTTCACACCGTTGCCGATCACGGTGTCAGCCAGGGCACCTCTATCGATGGTGGTATTGGCGCCGACTTCCACATCGTCGCCCAGCACCACGCCACCAATCTGTGCAATCTTCTGCCAGACGCCCTTCTCATTGGCAAAACCGAAACCTTCACCGCCGAGCACAGCGCCGGATTGAATCACTACACGTTTGCCGAGTTTGACGTCGTGATACAAGGTCACACGTGGCGCCAGCCAGCTGTCTTCGCCTACTTCGCTACGGGCACCGATCACACAATGTGCACCGATGCGAACACCAGCGGCTATCCGCGCCTCACTCTCGATAACCGCGTACGCACCGACACTGGCGCTCGGATCAACCTGAGCGTCGTCAGCGATCACAGCAGTCGAGTGCACCCCGGCGGGCGCGACGGGCTTAGGATCAAACAAATGGGATATACGGGCAAAAGCCAGATAGGGATTCGCCACCAGCAACACATCGCCGGCATAACCCTCAGCATCGGCCTCAGTCAGCAGCACTACGCCAGCACGGGTTTCGGGGAGAAACTTGCGGTACTGGGCATTGGCCAGAAAACTCAGCTGATCCGGACCGGCGTCCTGCAAGGTCGCCAGGCCGCGAATCGGCTTGTCCGCAGCACCGCGCAGGGTGGCGCCGAGACGCTCGGCCAATTGGCCGAGGGTAAAGAACGGAGCGTTCATCTTCAGCGCAGCGAGTTCATGCGCTGAATGACCTGGCGGGTGATCTCGTACTGCGGCTTGACGTCCACAACGGCGCCACGCTCCAGCACCAGATCGTAGTTACCCTGCTTGATCACTTCCTCAACCGCTTTATCCAGCTTCGGCTTGAGCTGCTTGAGCATGTCACGGTCGGAAATGGCCTTGGCTTCGTTCAGCTCCTTGGACTGGAACTGAAAATCGCGGGCTTTCTGCTTGAACTCGAGCTCCAGGCGCTCACGCTCGGCCTGCTGCATCTTCTCGCCATCTTTGACCAAGCGATCCTGGATACGCTTGGCATCGCCTTCCAACTGCTTGAGCTTGTTCAGTTGCGGGCCGAACTTCTTCTCGGCGTCGACGGCGTACTTCTTCGCAGCATCCGACTCAAGCAAGGCCATCTGATAGTTCATCACCGCGATCTTCATCTCGGCGAAGGCCGGGGTTGCCAGCATGGTGGCAGCAACCAGAACCAATTGAGTCAACTTACGCACGATGCACTCCTGCAACAAACACTGTTGTCTAGCAAATTAGAAAGTTTGGCCCAGGGAGAACTGGAATACCTGGGTATCCGCGTCATCCGGTTTCTTCACCGGCATCGCCAAACTGAAGCTCAGCGGGCCGAGAGCGGTAATCCAGGTCACACCAACACCCACTGAGCTGGCCAGGTTACCAAAGTCGATATCGCAGCTATCGCTGAGCGCCTTTTGGCTGTCAGTGCAATTGGTATCGAAGACGCTACCCACGTCCCAGAACAGCGAGGTACGCAGCGAGCGCTGATCCTTGACAAATGGCAGGGGGAACAGCAGCTCGGCACCACCCTGAATCAATACGTTACCACCGAACGGCAACGGATCCTGATCCGGGTCTGTAAAGCGGCCGTACTTGTCCTCGGTGTCGAAGACGATTTCACCCTGCGAGTTGCGGACAACGCTCGGCGTGCTGCGAGGACCAAGACTGCTGTCCTCGAAACCCCGCACCGAGTTGAAGCCACCCGCATAGTAATGCTCGTAGAACGGCAGTTCAGACGTCGAACCATAGCTATCGCCATAACCCAGCTCGGTATGGAAACGCATGGTGTAGTCCTTCGACAGCGGCGCAAAAATCTGGCCACGGTAGTCCAGCTTGAAGAACGACAGATCACTACCCGGAACAGTCGATTCCAGTACCAGGCTCTGCGAGTGACCGCGATTTGCCAGCACACCTCGATTGAGAGTCGACTCCGACCAACCGATGGAGGCTTTCAGGTTGAGGAAGTCGTCACCCTCCTCTTCGATGAAATCAACGATTTCGTCGACGGTGTAGAAACCGGTGTCCAGGCTATCTTGCTGGATGGTCAGACCGTAGGTCAGGCGCGAGGTCTCGCTGATCGGGTAGCCGATGCTGACACCCGCACCATAACTGTCAACCGAGTAGCTGGAGACATCTACGTCCAGTTCATCGTAGTCAGTGGTGCGATAGAAGGCGTTGTAACCCAGGCTGACGCCATCCACTGTCCAGTAGGGATCGACGAAGCCGAAGTTATAGCGAGTCTGGTACTCCGAACGGGTCAGACCCAGGCTGACCTTGTTACCGGTACCGAGGAAGTTGTTCTGACTGATAGAACCGCCCAGGATCAAACCGGCATTCTGCGCAAAACCAACGCTGGCAGTGATGGAGCCGGACGGCTGCTCTTCCACGCTGTAGTTGACGTCGATCTGATCGTCGCTACCCGGCACTTGCGGGGTTTCAACGTTGACTTCCTTGAAGTAACCCAGACGCTCCAGACGGGTCTTGGACTGATCGATCAGGTAGGTCGACGCCCAGCCACCTTCCATCTGGCGCATTTCGCGGCGCAGTACTTCATCTTCGGTCTTGGTATTGCCACGGAAGTTGATGCGATTGACATAGGCACGCTTGCCCGGATCGACCACAAAGGTAATGGCAACAGTCTTGTCTGCGTCATTGGCCTGCGGCACGCCGTTGACGTTGGCGAAGGTGTAACCTTCGTTGCCCAGGCGACGGGTAATCAACTCAGAGGTGGTAGTCATCACCTTGCGCGAGAAGACCTGGCCTTGTTTCACCAGCATCAGCTTCTCGATTTCTGCCTGCGGCACTTTCAGATCGCCGGACAGCTTGACCTCGCTGACACTGTACTTTTCGCCCTCGTCGACGTTGACGGTGATGTACACGTGCTTCTTGTCAGGTGTGATGGATACCTGAGTAGAAGAGATATCCATGTTGATGTAGCCGCGATCCAAGTAATAGGAGCGCAGACGTTCCAAGTCACCGGAGAGCTTCTCGCGAGCGTACTTGTCATCATTCTTGAAGAAAGACAGCCAGTTGGTGGTCTTCAGCTCGAACAGGCCGACCAGATCTTCATCCGGGAAAACGCTGTTACCCACCACGTTGATGTGCTGGATCGCTGCGACCGAGCCTTCGTTGATGTCAATCTTCAGCGCAACGCGGTTACGCGGCTGCGGAATAACTTCTGCTTCGATCTCTGCGGAATAACGGCCCTGCGCCACATACTGGCGCAGCAGCTCGTTACGCACACCTTCGAGGGTAGCGCGCTGGAAGATCTCACCCTCGGCCAGACCGGATTGCTCCAGGCCCTTCATCAGGTCTTCAGTACTGATCGCCTTGTTGCCTTCGATTTCAATGGTGGAAATCGACGGACGCTCAACCACACTGATTACCAGCACATCGCCATCGCGGCCCAGCTGGATATCCTGGAAGAAACCCGTTTTGAACAGCGAACGAGTCGCCTCGACCAAACGGCCATCGTCGACCTGATCGCCCACGTTCAGCGGCAAGGCGCCGAACAGGCTGCCAGCGGAAACCCGCTGCAGGCCGTTGACCTGAATGTCAGTGATAGTGAAGGACTCGGCGTGAACTTCGGCGATCATCAGTGCGGAGAGCACCGCGGGTAGCAGCAGACGTTTCATGAAGTCCTTTCTTATTCCAACTGATAATAAAGAAACTGCCGCAAAGCGCGGCAGATTCGGAATTCAGCTATTCGTTACAGACGACTCAGATCATTCACCAGGGCCAGCAACATGACCCCCAGCACCAGACTGATACCGATCTGAATACCCCAGCCCTGTACCCGCTCGGACAGTGGGCGACCACGCACCCATTCGACCAGGTAAAACAGCAAATGCCCCCCATCCAGCACAGGAATGGGCAGCAAATTGAGAACCCCCAGGCTAATGCTCAGATAGGCGAGGAAATTCAGGAAATCCGCGACGCCCGACTGAGCTGAAGCGCCCGCCACTTTAGCAATGGTTATCGGCCCACTCAAGTTTTTTACCGAGAGCTCGCCGAACAGCATTTTCTTCAGCGAATCAAGGGTTAGCACCGTCATACCCCAGGTACGACGCATGCCTTCAAGCACCGCCTCGGCGGGACCATAGCTGACCTCGCGCAACATGTCGGCAGGCCACTCGCCACCCTTCACGCCCACCCCGAGATAACCACTACGCGCCTGCCCCTCACCACGCTCGGCCAGAGTCAGCGGCAACTCGACCTGTCGGCCATCGCGATCCAGGCGCAATGTCGCCGACTCGCCCGGGCGCTGACGCACCCAGTCAACCACCTGCTGCCAGTCATCCAACACCTGATCATCGAGGGCCAACAATCGATCCCCTAACTGAACGCCCGCCGCCTGGGCCGGACCGTCCGGATCAAGCTCACTGACCACCGGCAACACCGCAGGCCGCCAAGGCACTAGCCCAAGAGATGCCAGCGGCTCAGGCTCGTCGACGCCCTTCTGCCAGTCATTCAGCACCACCTGACGGGACATTACCTGCAGAGCACCATGCTCACGCACCTGCAACTCCAAGGTGCCGCTTTCACCCAAGCGGCGCACCAGCTGCAGATTGACCGCCGCCCAGCCTGCCGTGGCCTCGCCATCCACGGCGACGATCTCCTGGCCAGCCTGCAAACCTGCGGCAGCCGCGAGACTATCCGGCTCGACCTTGCCTATTACCGGCCGCACCTGCTGGCTGCCGAGCATGGCAATCGCCCAAAAGAACGCGATAGCAAGCAGGAAGTTGGCAATCGGCCCTGCTGCGACAATGGCAATACGCTGCAATACCGGTTTGCGATTGAACGCTTGATCGAGCTGCTCGGGTGCTACATCACCCTCACGCTCATCAAGCATCTTGACGTAGCCACCCAGCGGGATGGCGGCCACCATGAACTCCGTTCCATGCCGGTCATGCCAGCGCACCAACGGACTGCCAAAACCAACGGAAAAGCGCAGCACCTTTACCCCACAGCGCCGCGCCACCCAGAAATGACCGAACTCGTGAAAGGTCACCAGCACCCCAAGGGCGATCAGCGTACCGAACAGCATATACAGCCCGCTCATTGCATACTCCTCCGAACTCAGGCCGGATAGCGACTCAGCCAGTTGTTGGCAAGAACCCTGGCCCGGGCATCAGCCGCGAACACCGCATCCAGGGACTCTACCGCAGTGACTGCCTCGCGCTGCAAGACCTCTTCGATCATACGCGCGATATCGGGAAAGCGAATGCGCTGCTCAAGAAAAGCCGCCACTGCCACTTCATTGGCCGCATTGAGCATGGCCGGCGCACTGCCACCCACCTCGGCAGCCTGTCGCGCCAGGCGCAGACAAGGAAAACGCTGCTCATCCGGGCGCTGGAAGTCCAGCCGGGCCACCGCAAACAGATCCAGCGGCGCCACGCCGGAATCGATCCGCTCAGGCCAAGCCAGGGCATTGGCGATTGGCGTGCGCATATCCGGATTGCCCAACTGAGCCAGCACCGAACCATCCACATAATCGACCAGCGAATGAATCACGCTTTGCGGATGGATCACCACTTCGACCTGATCAGGATGCGCCGCAAACAGCCAGCAAGCCTCGATAAGCTCCAGGCCCTTGTTCATCATGCTGGCAGAGTCGACCGAGATCTTGCGCCCCATGGACCAATTCGGGTGCGCACAAGCCTGCTCAGGCGATACATGCGCCAACTCAGCCAGCGGCGTTTCGCGAAAAGGCCCGCCTGAGGCCGTCAACAGAATGCGCCGCACCCCAACGGCCTTCAGCCCACGCGCATGATCGACCGGCAGACACTGGAAAATGGCATTGTGCTCGCTGTCGATCGGCAACAAGGTGGCACCATTTTCCTGCACGGCCTGCATAAAGAGGTCGCCTGACATAACCAGCGCCTCCTTGTTGGCCAACAGCACCTTCTTGCCGGCACGCACGGCAGCCAGCGTCGGCCTGAGCCCCGCTGCACCGACGATGGCCGCCATCACCGCATCTACCGCCGGATGCGCCGCCACCTCACACAACCCAGCCTCGCCGGCCAGCACCTCAGTACTCAGGCCTGCCGCCCGCAGCGCTTCGCGCAGCACTCGCGCCGAAGCCTCGTCAGCCGTCACCGCAAAAGCAGGCCGATGTTGCAGGCAAAGCACCTTCAACTCGGCCACACGGGAAAACCCGGTTAGGGCGAACACCTGATAGCGTTCAGGATGACGAGCGATCACATCGAGCGTGCTGAGACCAATGGAGCCCGTCGCACCCAGCACACAGATCTGCTGAGGCATGCTCACAAAGCACCCCACCCTGCCAACCACAACAGCACGGCAAACAGGGGAATGGCCGCCGTCAGGCTGTCGATGCGATCCAGCACGCCTCCATGACCAGGCAACAGATTACTGCTGTCCTTGATCCCGGACTGACGCTTGAACATGCTTTCGGTCAGATCGCCAATCACCGATGCAGCCACCACCAAGGCAGCACCCGCCAACCCCAGCAGCACAGCGGCAACCGACCAACCCTGCTGCACGGCGACAACCAGGGTCAGCAGCAGACTGAACGCCAGGCCGCCAAAGAAACCTTCCCAACTCTTGCCAGGGCTAACCCTGGGCGCCAACTTGCGCTTGCCGAAGGCCTTCCCGGAAAAATAGGCCCCTACATCGGCCCCCCACACCAACACCATCACAGCGATGATCAGGGCATTGGCCTGCGGCCACTGCTTGAGCAGCACCAACCCTTGCCAGGCCGGCAGCAAAATCAGCAAGCCGATCAGCAATTTTCCGGGTAAACCACCCCAATAGCGACTGCTTTTCGGGTACGTCATCACCAACCCTGTAGCCAGCAGCCACCACAACACCGCACCGCCCAGCAGCCAGGGCGCCAACTGCGGCAGCAGGTAGAGTGCATAAAGCAGTGCCGCCACCGCACCGGCGTAAGTAACGCGCAAAGCCTGGCTTGCGAAGCCCGCCAGACGCGCCCACTCCCACGCACCAAGACAGACAACCGCCGCAATAAATAGGGCAAAAGCGCCGCCTTCGAGCAGAAAAAAACCACCCAAGGCGATGGGCAGCAGAATCAGCGCCGTAATAACGCGTTGTTTCAGCATTGACTGCGAGCCTCGGCATCCACCTGATCACCAGTCTTGCCGAAGCGACGCTGACGAGTGGCAAAGTCGGCCAGCGCATTGCGCATGGCCTCGTGTTTGAAATCCGGCCAGAACAGGTCGGAGAAGTACAGCTCCGAGTAAGCCAGCTGCCAGAGCAGGAAATTGCTGATGCGATGCTCGCCACCAGTACGGATGCACAGATCAGGCAGCGGCAGATCACCGGTTGCCAGGCAACCCTGCAGCAGCCCCGGAGTAATGTCCTCGGGCCGCAGATGCCCCGCCTGCACCTCACGCGCCAGGCGCTGGGCAGCCTGCACGACATCCCACTGGCCACCGTAGTTGGCCGCGATTTGCAACACGAAACGGTTGTCGCCAGCAGTCTGCAACTCGGCCTCACGCATCGCCGCCTGCAGCTCCGGATGAAACCGCGAACGATCACCGATGATGCGCAGGCTGATGGCGTTCTCCTTGAGCTTGCGCGCCTCGCGACGCAAAGCACTAAGGAACAACTCCATCAGCGCGCCCACCTCTTCGGCCGGGCGCTGCCAGTTTTCACTGGAGAAGGCGAACAGGGTCAGCACTTCAACACCAGCCTCGGCGCACACCTCGATCACGGCACGCACCGCATCGACACCCGCCTTGTGACCGGCAACACCAGGCAGCAAGCGCTTTTTCGCCCAGCGATTATTGCCATCCATGATGATGGCGACGTGACGCGGTATCGCCGCCGAGGCTTCCTGCTTGGCCTTGCTCACATCACACCGCCATCAGATCGGCTTCTTTGGCTTCCAGAGCCTTGTCGACTTCGGCAACGAACTTGTCGGTAAGCTTCTGCACTTCATCAGCAGCGCGGCGCTCTTCGTCTTCGCTGATTTCCTTGTCCTTGGACAGCTTCTTCAACTCAGCCAGAGCATCGCGACGCACGTTGCGCACGGCCACCTTGGCATCCTCGGCAACGCCGCGGGCCTGCTTGGTGTAGCCCTTGCGCGTTTCCTCGGTCAGAGCCGGCATCGGCACGCGGATGGTGGCGCCGGCACTGCTCGGGTTCAGGCCAAGGTCAGAAATCATGATGGCCTTCTCGATCGCCGCACTCAGGGTCTTGTCGTGGGCCACGATTTTCAGGGTGCGCGCATCCTCCACGGTAATCGCCGCCACCTGATTCAGCGGCATTTCGCTGCCATAGGCCGGCACGCGAATGCTGTCAAGAATGCTCGGGTGCGCACGACCGGTACGAATAGAGGCCAGGTTACGCCCCAGGGACTCAAGGGACTTGCTCATGCGTTCCTGAGCATCTTTCTTGATCTCGTTGATCATTGTGCTTCCTCCTCGATCAGGGTTCCTTCGGCGCCACCTACCACGATATTCAGCAGGGCACCGGGCTTGTTCATGTTGAAGACCCGCAACGGCATCTTGTGATCGCGCACCAAACAGATGGCCGTCAGGTCCATCACGCCCAGCTTGCGGTCGAGCACCTCGTCGTAGGTCAGACGCTCGAACTTCTCCGCATTGGGATCCTTGAAAGGATCGGCAGTGTACACGCCATCGACCTTGGTGGCTTTCAGCACCAGATCGGCATCGATTTCGATGGCGCGCAGGCAGGCGGCAGAGTCCGTAGTGAAGAAGGGGTTGCCGGTACCGGCAGCGAAAATCACCACCTCACCGGAATTCAGGTGGCGCATGGCCTTGCGCCGATCGTAGTGATCGGTCACACCCACCATGGAAATGGCCGACATCACGATGGCCGGGATGTTGGAACGCTCCAGTGCGTCACGCATGGCCAGCGCATTCATCACGGTAGCCAACATCCCCATGTGGTCGCCAGTGACACGATCCATGCCGGCAGCAGACAAGGCCGCGCCACGGAACAGGTTGCCACCACCGATCACCAGACCGACCTGCACGCCAATGCCAACCAGTTGGCCGACTTCCAGCGCCATGCGATCCAGCACCTTGGGATCGATACCGAACTCTTCGGAGCCCATCAGGGCCTCGCCGCTTAACTTGAGCAGAATGCGTTTATAGCGTGCTTGACGACCACTCATCTGCTGAGCCATTGCTTGTCTCTCCTGCGGCGTTTATTTGGCTAATCAGTTTACCCGGCAGTCAGACCACTGCCCGGTGAATTGGTGCAGCGCGCCACAATTGTGTCTCGCGCTTTGCAAAAGAGGCCGCACGCAGGAGCGGGCAGCCTCTTTCTTTACTGCTGTAACGACTGCCTTATTGCTTGGCAGCAGCTACCTGAGCGGCAACTTCGTCAGCGAAGTTGTCAACCGGCTTCTCGATGCCTTCGCCCACTTCAAAGCGGATGAAGGAAACGATTTCAGCACCGGCTTTCTTGGCCAGCTCACCAACCTTGACTTCCGGATCCATGATGAAGGCTTGCTCAACCAGGCTAGCTTCGGACAGGAACTTGGCGATACGGCCTTTGACCATGTTTTCGACGATGTTTTCCGGCTTGCCGGCGATCTTCTCGGCGTTCAGCTGCAAGAAGATTTCCTTTTCCTTGGCAATCAGCTCTTCGGAAACGTCGGCCGGGCTCAGTACGGCCGGGTTGGAAGCAGCGACGTGCATGGCAACGTGCTTGGCCAGCTCTTCGTTGCCGCCTTTCAGGACAACCAGAACACCGATGCGGTGGCCGTGCAGGTAGGAACCTACAACGTCGCCCTCAACGGCAGCCAGACGACGGATGTTGACGTTTTCGCCACACTTGGCAACCAGCGCCTCACGAGCGGATTCACGGGAAGCGATCAGCGGGGCGGCTTCGGTCAGCTTCTGAGCGAAGGCTTCGTCCAGACTCTCCTTGACGAAGGTCTTGAAGTCGTCCTGCAGGGCCAGGAAGTCGGTCTGCGAGTTGACTTCGATCAGCAGGCCACGACCACCCTCGACACGAGCGGCGATAGCGCCTTCGGCGGCGACGTTACCGGCTTTCTTGGCGGCCTTGATGGCACCGGAAGCGCGCATATCGTCAATGGCCTTCTCGATGTCGCCACCAGCGGCAACCAGAGCCTTCTTGCACTCCATCATGCCTTGGCCAGTACGCTCGCGCAGTTCTTTAACCAGGGCTGCAGTAATCTCTGCCATGTTCCTAATCCTCTTGAAGTGGTGTTCAACCATTCAACCCGGCCACGCCGGGCATAAAATTCTCAAGTGGCAAAAAGGGGGCCTAGCCCCCTTCTTGCGCAACGGGAAACCTGAGGTTACCCGCTATCAGCCTTCGCTAGCCTCGGCTGCAGCTTCTTCGACGAACTCGTCGGTAGCGCCGCCGGCATTGCTACGACCACGGATCACGGCGTCAGCCATGGCACCCATGTACAACTGGATGGCGCGAATGGCGTCATCGTTGCCCGGGATAATGTAGTCAACGCCTTCCGGGCTGCTGTTGGTATCGACGATGCCGATAACCGGGATGCCCAGCTTATTGGCTTCGGTGATAGCAATGCGCTCGTGGTCAACGTCGATCACGAACAGAGCGTCCGGCAGACCGCCCATGTCCTTGATACCGCCCAGGCTGCGATCCAGTTTTTCCAGGTCGCGGGAGCGCATCAGGGCTTCTTTCTTGGTCAGCTTGGCAAAGGTGCCGTCCTGGGACTGGGTTTCCAGATCGCGCAGGCGCTTGATCGAAGCACGGATGGTCTTGTAGTTGGTCAGCATGCCGCCGAGCCAGCGGTGGTCAACGTAGGGAGAACCGCAACGCGCTGCTTCTTCAGCAACGATCTTGCCGGCGGAACGCTTGGTGCCTACGAACAGGATCTTGTTCTTGCCGGCAGCCAGCTTCTCAACGAACGACAGAGCGTCGTTGAACATCGGCAGGGTTTTTTCCAGGTTGATGATGTGAATCTTGTTGCGAGCACCGAAAATGAACTTGCCCATTTTCGGATTCCAGTAACGGGTCTGGTGGCCGAAGTGCACACCGGCCTTCAGCATATCGCGCATGTTGACTTGGGACATGATAGTTCCTTGATAAGTCGGGTTAGGCCTCCACGCATCCCGCTATCCAACCCTTGCGAGCACCCAGGATAAACGTGTCGATACGTGTGCGGATTTAAGCCTTGCGGGCAGCACTGCCCACAAAGCGGCGCGTTTTATACCACACAAGCCATAGCTAAGCTAGAAAAACACTGCACCGACTTAACCTTGCTGGCGCATTGCAGCTTCAAGCTTGCCGTACGCAGCTGTTACCATTGCCACCTTTATGGATTCGCCCGAGAGCCGCTATGACCGTCACCATCAAGACTCCCGCTGAAATCGAAAAAATGCGCGTCGCCGGCCGCCTGGCAGCCGAAGTGCTGGAGATGATCGGCGAGCACGTCAAGCCGGGCGTCACCACCGAGGAAATCGACCGCATCTGCCACGACTATATCGTCAACGTACAGAAGGCCATCCCTGCCCCGCTGAACTATGGCGCCGCACCCGGCCGGCCCGGCTTTCCCAAGTCGATCTGCACCTCGATCAACCACGTGGTCTGCCACGGCATCCCCAACGACAAGCCCTTGAAGGACGGTGACGTGCTCAACATCGACGTCACCGTGATCAAGGATGGCTACCACGGCGACACCAGCAAGATGTTCATGGTCGGCAAGGTGCCGGAATGGGCCCAGCGCCTGGCCCAGGTCACCCAGGAGTGCATGTACAAGGGCATCGAGATGGTCAAGCCGGGCGCACGCCTGGGCGATATCGGTGAAGTGATCCAGAAGCACGCGGAAAAACAGGGCTTCTCGGTGGTGCGCGAATACTGCGGCCACGGCATCGGCGCCGTCTTCCACGAAGAACCGCAGATCCTGCACTACGGCCGCGCCGGCACCGGCATGGAACTGAAGGAAGGCATGACCTTCACCATCGAGCCGATGATCAACCAGGGCCGCCCGGAGACCCGCCTGCTCGGCGACGGCTGGACCGCCATCACCAAGGACCGCAAGCTGTCCGCCCAGTGGGAGCACACCGTGCTGGTCACCGAGACCGGCTACGAAATCCTCACCCTGCGCAGCGACGACACCCTGCCGCGCACCTCCGCCTGAGCCCACATATATAGAAGGTAGGTCCGCATGCCGCAGATGGATCCGGAGTTGTTTGATCGCGGCCAGTTCCAGGCGGAACTGGCGCTCAAGTCCAGCCCCATCCCTGCCTTCAAGAAGGCCATCAAGCAGGCCCGCGAGGTGCTCGACGGGCGTTTTCGCAGCGGCCGCGACATCCGCCGCCTGATCGAAGACCGCGCCTGGTTCGTCGACCAGATTCTGCAGGAGGCCTGGAAGCGCTTCGCCTGGAGCGAGGATGCCGACATCGCCCTGCTGGCGGTTGGCGGTTATGGCCGCGGTGAGCTGCACCCCTTCTCCGACATCGACCTGTTGATCCTGCTCGACAGTGCCGACCATGAGGTCTTCCGAGAGCCCATCGAAGGCTTTCTCACCCTGCTCTGGGATATCGGCCTGGAAGTCGGCCAGAGCGTACGCAGCGTGGGCGAATGCGCCGAAGAGGCGCGCGCCGACCTGACAGTCATCACCAACCTGATGGAAAGCCGCACCATCGCCGGCCCGGAACACCTACGCCTGCGTATGCAGGAGGTGACCAGCACTGCACAAATGTGGCCCAGCCAGGAGTTCTTCCTGGCCAAGCGCAAGGAAAGCAAGGCACGCCACGCCAAGTACAACGATACCGAGTACAACCTGGAGCCCAACGTCAAAGGCTCGCCTGGCGGCCTGCGCGATATCCAGACCATCCTCTGGGTTGCCCGCCGCCAGTTCGCCAGCCTGGATCTGCACGCCCTGGTCAAGCAGGGCTTTCTGGTGGAAAGCGAATACAGCATGCTCGCCTCCAGCCAGGAGTTCCTGTGGAAGGTCCGCTACGCCCTGCACATGCTGGCCGGCCGCGCCGAAGACCGCCTGCTGTTCGACCACCAGCGCAAGATCGCCGGCATCCTCGGCTTCGAAGATGGCGACGGCAAACTCGCCGTCGAGCGCTTCATGCAGAAGTATTACCGGGTGGTGATGGCGGTTGCCGAGCTATCCGACCTGATCACCCAGCACTTCGAGGAAGTCCTGCTGCGCACCGATGAGGCCGCACCGGCGCAGCCGCTCAACAGTCGCTTCCAGGTACGCGACGGCTATATCGAAGTCACCCACGCCAATGTCTTCAAACGCACGCCTTTCGCCATCCTCGAAGTCTTCGTACTGATGGCCCAGCACCCCGAGCTCAAAGGAGTGCGCGCCGACACCATCCGCCTGTTGCGCGACAGCCGGCACCTGATCGACGACGATTTCCGCTCGGATATCCGCAATACCAGCCTGTTCATCGAGCTGTTCAAATCCGCGCAAGGCATCCATCGCAACCTGCGCCGCATGAACCGCTACGGCATCCTCGGCCGTTACCTGCCAGAGTTCGGTCATATCGTCGGCCAGATGCAGCACGACCTGTTCCACATCTACACCGTCGACGCGCACACCCTTCACCTGATCAAGCACCTGCGCAAGTTCAAGTGGCCAGAGCTGGCGGAAAAATTCCCCCTCGCCAGCAGCCTGATCGACAAGCTGCCCAAGCCCGAATTGATCTACATCGCCGGCCTCTACCACGATATCGGTAAGGGTCGCGGAGGCGACCATTCCGAGCTGGGCGCCGTGGACGCGGAAGCCTTCTGTGTCCGCCACCAACTCCCCACCTGGGACAGCCAGCTGGTCGTCTGGCTGGTCCAGCAGCATCTGGTGATGTCGACCACTGCCCAGCGCAAGGATCTGTCCGACCCGCAGGTGATCCTCGACTTCGCCCGTCTGGTTGGCGACCAGACCCACCTGGACTACCTCTACGTGCTGACCGTGGCCGATATCAACGCCACCAACCCCAGCCTGTGGAACTCCTGGCGCGCCAGCCTGTTGCGCCAGCTCTATACCGAGACCAAACGCGCCCTGCGCCGTGGCCTGGAGAACCCACTGGACCGCGAGGAACAGATCCGCACCACGCAGAGCGCGGCCATCGACATCCTGGTGCGCGGCGGTATCGACCAGGACGACGCCGAGCAGCTGTGGAGCCAGCTGGGCGACGACTATTTCCTGCGCCACACCGCCGCAGATGTTGCCTGGCATACCGAGGCCATCCTGCAGCACCCGGCCAGCAAGGGCCCGCTGGTGCTGATTCGCGAAACCGCCCAGCGCGAATTCGAAGGTGCCACGCAGATCTTCATCTACGCTCCGGACCAGCACGACTTCTTCGCCGTGACCGTGGCCGCGATGAGCCAGCTCAACCTGAACATCCACGACGCGCGGATCATCACCTCCACCAGCCAGTTCACCCTCGACACCTATATCGTGCTGGATGCCGAAGGCGGGCGTATCGGCGACAACCCGGCGCGCATCAAGCAGATCCGCGAAGGCCTGATTGAAGTACTGAAGAACCCGGACGCCTACCCGGACATCATCCAGCGCCGCGTACCGCGCCAGCTCAAGCACTTCGCCTTCGCACCCAAGGTCACCATCCACAACGACGCCCAGCGCCCGGTGACGGTACTGGAAATCACCGCGCCGGACCGCCCTGGTCTACTGGCACGCATCGGCAAGATCTTCCTCGACTTCGACCTGTCGCTGCAGAACGCCAAGATCGCCACCCTCGGCGAGCGGGTGGAAGACGTGTTCTTCATCACCGACGCCAACAACCAGCCGCTGTCCGACCCGGAGCTGTGTGCCCGCCTGCAGGACGAGATCACCCGTCAGCTGTCGCCCTCCGGCGGCGAAACCGCCACGCCCAGCTCGCTGAGCATCTGAGTACGCAAGTAGAGACCGCATGAACCACGCCCTCACCCAGCTGCAGCCCTACCCCTTCGAGAAACTGCGCGCCCTGCTCGCCGGCATCACCCCGCCCGCGGACAAGCCCCCCATCGCCCTGTCCATCGGCGAGCCCAAGCACAAATCGCCGGAATTCGTGGCCAAGGCCCTGGCGGACAATCTCGATCAGCTGGCCGTGTATCCGACCACCCTGGGCATTCCCGCGCTGCGCGAAGCCATTGCCGCCTGGTGCGAGCGCCGCTTCGGCGTACCGCAAGGTTGGCTGGACGCCGCCCGCCACGTGTTGCCGGTCAACGGCACACGCGAGGCGCTGTTCGCCTTCACCCAGACCGTGGTGCAGCGTGCCGAACCTACACAAGAGCGCGGCCTGGTGGTTAGCCCCAATCCGTTCTACCAGATCTACGAAGGCGCAGCCCTGCTCGCCGGCGCCGCGCCGCACTACCTGCCGTGCCTGGAAGACAATGGCTTCAACCCGGACTTCGACGCCGTGCCGACCGAGGTCTGGCAGCGCTGCCAGATCCTCTTCCTCTGCTCGCCGGGCAACCCTACCGGTGCGCTGGTGCCGATGGCGCAGCTGAAGAAGCTGATCGCCCTGGCCGATGAGCACGACTTCGTGATCGCCGCCGACGAGTGCTACAGCGAGCTGTACTTCGACGAAGAGAATCCGCCGCCCGGCCTGCTGACCGCCTGCGCCGAACTGGGCCGCAGCGACTTCAAACGCTGCGTGGTGTTCCACAGCCTGTCCAAGCGCTCCAACCTGCCGGGCCTGCGCTCCGGCTTCGTTGCCGGCGATGCCGACATCCTCAAGGCCTTTCTGCTCTACCGCACCTACCATGGCTGTGCCATGCCGGTGCAGACCCAGCTGGCCAGCATCGCCGCCTGGCAGGACGAAGACCACGTGCGCGCCAACCGCGACCAGTACCGTGCCAAGTACGACGCCGTGCTGGAAATCCTGCAGCCGGTGCTGGACGTGCAGCGCCCGGACGGCAGCTTCTACCTGTGGGCCAAAACCCCGGGGGACGACGCCACCTTCACCCGCGAACTGTTCGCCCGCGAACACGTCACCGTGGTGCCCGGCTCCTACCTGTCACGCGAAGTGAACGGCGAGAATCCGGGCGCCGGCCGCATCCGTATGGCCCTGGTCGCGCCGCTGGCCGAATGCATCGAGGCCGCCAAGCGGATTCGCGCCTTCGTACAGGGCTGAACAGCGGATAAAAGAAACCCGGCACTGGGCCGGGCAGGAGGAGGAGCATCACAACCTCACCCTGCCCAGCCACAAGTGAAAAGATCGTGAAACGATCGTCCGCCAGCATGCAGGGCTATCGTCGGTGCCGACATGGCATAATCGCCGGCCAATCTTGACGGAACACGCTATTCGGTCTGCCCCTCAGACCCGTGAGGAACGCCCATGTCCTGCACCCTCTACGGCATCAAAGCCTGTGACACCATGAAGAAGGCCCGCACCTGGCTCGACGAGCATCAGGTCGAATACGCCTTCCACGATTACAAGACGGCCGCCATCGACCGCGCCAACCTGCAGAAGTGGTGCGCCGAGCATGGCTGGCAAACCGTGCTGAACCGTGCCGGCACCACCTTCCGCAAGCTGGACGATGCGCAGAAGGCCGACCTCGACGAGGCCAAGGCCATCGAACTGATGCTGGCCCAGCCTTCGATGATCAAACGCCCGGTACTTGACCTGGGCAACCGCACACTGGTCGGTTTCAAGCCTGACCTCTATGCCCAAGCGCTGGCCTGACCCGGCCGAACACGAATTGAAAGAAAAGGAATCCAACATGACAACCTCCTCCCTGTTCAGCCTGGCCTTTGGCGTCGGCACCCAGAACCGCCAGGGCGCCTGGCTGGAAGTCTTCTACGCGCAGCCGCTGCTCAACCCGGGCGCCGAACTGGTCAGCGCCGTGACCGCCAAGCTGGGCTACACCGGTGGCAACCAGGCCATCGCCATCAGCACCAATCAGGCGGCTGAGCTGGCCAACGAGCTGCGTAACATCGACCCGCTGCAGTCCGCCCTGCTGACCCGTCTGGCCGAGAGCACCAAGCCGCTGGTCGCCACCCTGCTAGCCGAAGACAAGGAGCTGTCCTCCACCCCCGAGGCCTACCTCAAACTGCACCTGATCTCCCACCGTCTGGTCAAACCGCACGGCCTGAGCCTGGCCGGCGTGTTCCCGCTGCTGCCGAACGTGGCCTGGACCAGCCAGGGCGCCGTCGACCTCAGCGAGCTGGCCGAGCGCCAGCTGGAAGCGCGCCTGAAGGGCGATCTGCTGGAAGTGTTCTCGGTGGACAAGTTCCCCAAGATGACCGACTACGTGGTGCCGGCCGGCGTGCGTATCGCCGACAGCGCCCGCGTGCGCCTGGGCGCCTACATCGGCGAAGGCACCACCGTGATGCACGAAGGCTTCGTCAACTTCAACGCCGGCACCGCCGGCCCGGGCATGATCGAAGGCCGCGTTTCCGCCGGCGTGTTCGTCGGCAAGGGTTCCGACCTGGGCGGCGGCTGCTCGACCATGGGCACCCTGTCCGGTGGCGGCAACATCGTCATTTCCGTCGGTGAAGGCTGCCTGATCGGCGCCAACGCCGGCATCGGCATCCCGCTGGGCGACCGCAACACCGTGGAATCCGGCCTGTATATCACCGCCGGCACCAAAGTGGCGCTGCTCGACGACGCCAACAACCTGGTCAAAGTGGTCAAGGCCCGCGACCTGGCCGGTCAGGCCGACCTGCTGTTCCGCCGCAACTCGCAGAGCGGCGCGGTGGAATGCAAGACCAACAAGACCGCCATCGAGCTGAACGAGGCGCTGCACGCGCACAACTGAGCGCAGGGTGTTAAAGAAGGCCGGGCTCATGCCCGGCCTCTCTATTTATACTGAGCACATTTCCCAGCAGTGCCATCGCCCATGTCTCTGATCTCTCCCTGGCGCGCCGACTTTCCCGGCATCCTCGCCCTCGAAGCCGAAGGCCAGACCTATCTGGACAGCGCCGCCACCGCGCAAAAGCCGCAAGCTGTGCTGAATAGCCTGCTTGGCTACTACGCCAGCGGCGCGGCCAATGTGCACCGCGCCCAGCACCTGCCGGGCGAGCGTGCCACTCGCGCCTTCGAAGCCACACGCGACAAGGCTGCCGCCTGGCTGAATGCCGCCAGTCGCGAGGAAATCGTCTTCACCCGAGGCAGCACCGAATCGCTGAACCTGCTCGCCTACGGCCTGGAGCACCTGCTGCAACCCGGCGATGAAATAGCCGTCAGCGCCCTGGAGCACCACGCCAACCTGCTGCCCTGGCAACAACTGGCAGAACGCCGCGGCTTGCACCTGGTGATCCTGCCGCTCGACACCGAGGGCCAGATAGACCTGGCGCAAGCTGGCGAGCTGATCGGCCCGCATACTCGCTTGCTCGCCGTGTCGCAGCTCTCCAACGTCCTCGGTCGCTGGCAACCGCTGGCCGAGCTGCTGGCCATGGCCCAGGCACATGGCGCGCTAACCGTGGTCGACGGCGCCCAGGGCGTGGTGCATGGCCGCCATGATCTGCAAGCGCTGGGCTGCGACTTCTACGTTTGCTCCAGCCACAAGCTCTATGGCCCGGACGGGGTGGGCCTGCTCTACGGCCGACGCGCCGCGCTGGAGCAGCTGCGCCCCTGGCAGTTTGGCGGCGAGATGGTGCTGGAAGCAGATTATCAGCACGCCCGTTTTCGTCCGGCGCCGCTGGGGTACGAGGCTGGCACGCCAGCCGTCTCCAGCGTGATAGCCCTGGGCGCAGCACTGGACTATCTGAACGGACTGGATCAGGCCGCCGTCAACGGCCACGAAGCCACCCTGCATGCCAAGCTGCTGGCTGGCCTGAGCATCCGCGACGGCATTCGGCTGCTGGGCACGCCGCAGGTGGCCCTGGCCAGCTTTACCGTGGACGGCGTGCACGGCGCCGACCTGGCCCACCTGCTCACTGATCAGGGGATTGCGGTGCGCAACGGCCATCACTGCGCCATGCCGCTGCTCAAGCGCCTCGGACTGCCTGGCGCGATCCGGGTCTCGCTGGCCCTGTACAACAATGGCGAGGATCTGGAGCGCTTCTTCAGTGCCCTGGACAAGGCCCTGGAGTTGCTGCGATGAGTCTGCCCGGCAACGCCCAGGAGGCGCTCGACGCCTTCTCCGCCTGCCCCGGCTGGGAGCAACGTGCACGCCTGCTGATGCAGTGGGGCGAACGCCTGCAACCACTGAGCGAGGCGGAACGCTGCGAAGCCAACCGCGTCAACGGCTGCGAGAGCCTGGTCTGGCTGGTCGGCGACTGCCACCAGGGCGTCTGGCAGTTTCGCGCCGCCAGCGATGCTCGCCTGATCCGCGGCCTGCTGGCCCTGTTGCTGGCGCGTATCGACGGGCTGGAAACTCAGGCCTTGCAGAGCCTGGACCTGGCCGAGTGGTTCAGCCAGCTGGGGTTGAGCCGGCAGCTCTCGCCCTCGCGCAGCAACGGCCTCAACGCCGTGCTGCAGCGCATGCGCGAACTCACCCGAGCCTAGCCACGCTGGCGCTCGGTCAGCCCACGCAGGAAATTGCGCAATACCTGATCGCCGCAGGCGCGGTAGTTCTTGTGCTCCGGGCTACGGAACAACGCACTCAGCTCGGCCTTGGTCATCGGCAGGTCGGCCAGGCGCAGGATCTCGTGCAGATCATCGTCGCGCAGCTCGAAGGCCACTCGCAGCTTCTTGAGGATGATGTTGTTGGTCAGGCGCTTCTCCACCGGCAGCGGCGGGCGACTCTCATCACGCCCGCGCTTGTGCAACACCAGGCCAGCCAGGAAATGCGCCAGCACTGCGTCGGTGCACGGCTGGAACCCCTCCTCGTCATCCTTCTTCAGCAAAGCGGGCACGAGTGCCGGGTCGAGGTCGAAATCGGCCACCCCGCAGATACCTGCCAGCTCGGCATCATTGATATCCAGCAGATAGCGCAGGCTGCGCAGTACGTCGTTGTTGTTCATAGCACACTCTTATGCAGGCGCCGGCGGCGCAAGTGATCGGGTAATGGAGTGATCGCGGTCGAAGCCGCTACCACGGCTCCTGCGTGTTAAACAGGCTTGGCGCTGCGCTCTGACGGGCGCCGTGCGCCAGCCACCAGCTTGTCGATGATGCGCGCGGCCGCCGCCATGCCGAAGCTGGCGGTGACCATCATCACCGCGCCGAAGCCGCCAGCGCAGTCGAGTTTCACACCCTCACCAACGAAACCCTTGGCCTGGCACACAGTACCGTCGGGCTTGGGATAGCGCAGCTGCTCGGTGGAAAACACGCAAGGTACGCTGTAAGTACGCCCCGGCGTGCGCGAGAAGTTGTAGTCGCGGCGCAGGGTGCTGCGCACCTTGGCCGCCAGCGGGTCATTGAAGGTCTTGTTGAGGTCGGCCACCTGGATCTGTGTCGGGTCGACCTGGCCACCGGCACCACCGGTGGTGACGATCTGAATCTTGCGCCGTTTGCACCAGGCGATCAGCGCGGCCTTGGCCGCCACGCTGTCGATACAGTCGATCACCGCGTCGAGCTGCTCGGTGATGTACTCGGCCATGGTCTCGCGGGTGACGAAGTCGGCTACCGCGTGCACCGTGCAGGCCGGGTTGATGGCATGGATGCGCGCGGCCATCTCGTCGACCTTGGCCTTGCCCACGGCCCCCTCGATGGCATGCACCTGGCGGTTGGTGTTGGTGATGCACACGTCGTCCAGGTCGAACAGCGAGATCTCGCCCACCCCGGAACGGGCCAGCGCCTCGGCCGCCCAGGAGCCGACGCCGCCAATACCCACCACCGCCACATGGGCCGCGCCCAGGCGCTCCAGCCCCTCACGCCCATAAAGCCGGGCGATGCCGCCGAAGCGCTGTTCGTCTGTCATTTGCCGTACACCCTCGAAATCAGGGCGCCATTATACGGCTACAACGCGCTTTCGTTATGCACACGCCGACATCGTGCACGCCAATCGCTCAGCTGATGTTCTCCCTCTGCAACTGTTCGCACCGGGCTCGCCTTCGCCAGTCAGCGCCTGCGCCCCGGCTGCAAAAACAACGAACTTTCCGACGCCTGTAAGGCCCAAGCGAAGGGCGCTCCAGGCGCCGCTATACAGGCATCGGGAGGCGGAGTAGCATGCGCGCCGACCGGTGTTCACCGGGCCTTCCTCGTTCCTCCTTACGGAACCCACAAGCAAGATGCCAACGCGCAAATTCGGACTCAATCTGGTGGTCATCGTCGCGGTCGCCGCGCTGTTCACCGGCCTCTGGGCGCTCTACAACCGCCCCGTCAGCGCCCCCGACTGGCCGGAGCAGATCGCCGGTTACTCCTTCTCGCCTTTCCGCGTCGGGCAGAACCCGCAGACCGGTGTTTACCCGGACGACGCACAGATCCGTCAGGACCTGGAACTGCTCAGCCGGCAGACCGACAACATCCGTACCTACTCGGTGGACGGCAAGCTGGCCGATATTCCACGCATCGCCGAAGAGTTCGGCCTGCGCGTGACCCTGGGCATCTGGATCAGCACCGACCTGGAGCGCAACGAGCGCGAAATCGCCAAGGCCATCGAACTGGCCAACACCTCGCGCAGCGTGGTGCGCGTGGCCGTGGGTAACGAGGCCCTGTACCGCAACGAAATCAAGGTGCCGGAGCTGGTTGCCTACATCGACCGGGTGCGCGCCGCGGTCAAGGTACCGGTCACCACCTCCGAGCAATGGCACATCTGGCAGGAGCACCCGGAACTCGGTGACCACGTCGACCTGATCGCCGCCCACGTCCTGCCCTACTGGGAATTCGTGCCGATGGAGGACTCCACCGAGTTCGTCCTCGAACGTGCCAAGGACCTGAAGAAGCTGTTCCCGAAGAAGCCGCTGCTGCTCTCCGAAGTGGGTTGGCCAAGCAACGGCCGTACCCGTGGCGGCGCCGAGGCGGATCAGGCCGAACAGGCGGTGTACCTGCGCACCCTGGTCAACGCATTGAACGCCAAGGGCTACAACTATTTCGTCATCGAAGCCTTCGACCAGCCGTGGAAGGCCAGCGACGAAGGTTCGGTCGGCGCCTACTGGGGCGTGTACAACCTCGATCGCCAGCCCAAGTTCGCCTTCGAGGGCCCGGTGATCGCCATTCCGCAATGGCGCATGCTGGCCGTCGCTTCGGTGGTCATGGGCCTGCTGGCCCTGGCCCTGATGCTCATCGACGGCAGCTCGTTGCGTCAGCGCGGGCGCACCTTCCTCACCTTCGTCGCCTTCGTTGGCGGCTCGGCTCTGGTGTGGATTGCCTACGACTACAGCCAGCAGTACAGCACCTGGTTCAGCCTGACCGTCGGCGGCCTGCTCGGCATCGGCGCGCTGGGCGTGTTCATCGTCCTGCTCACCGAGGCCCATGAGCTGGCCGAAACGGCCTGGGTCAGAAAACGTCGCCGGGCCTTCCTGCCCGTCCTCGGCGACAGCGCCTACCGGCCCAAGGTGTCGATCCACGTGCCCTGCTATAACGAGCCGCCGGAGATGGTGAAGCAGACCCTGGATGCCCTGGCCGCCCTGGACTATCCGGACTTCGAAGTCATTGTCATCGATAACAACACCAAGGATCCGAAGGTCTGGGAGCCGGTCGAGGCTTACTGCCAGCAACTGGGCGAGCGCTTCCGCTTCTTCCATGTCGCGCCCATCGAGGGCTTCAAGGGCGGCGCGCTGAACTACATCCTGCCGCACACCGCGCCCGATGCTGAAGTGGTGGCGGTGATCGACTCCGACTACTGCGTCGACCCCAACTGGCTCAAGCACATGGTGCCGCACTTCGCCAACCCGAAGATCGCCGTGGTGCAGTCGCCGCAGGACTACCGCGACGGTGACGAGAGCAGCTTCAAGAAGCTCTGCTACGCCGAGTACAAGGGCTTCTTCCACATCGGCATGGTCACCCGCAACGACCGCGACGCGATCATCCAGCACGGCACCATGACCATGATTCGGCGCAGCGTGATGGACCAGCTGAAATGGGCCGACTGGACCATCTGCGAGGACGCCGAGCTGGGCCTGCGGGTGTTCGAGCACGGTTACTCGGCGGCCTACGCGCACCAGAGCTACGGCCGTGGGCTGATGCCGGACACCTTCATCGACTACAAGAAACAGCGCTTCCGCTGGGCCTACGGCGCCATCCAGATCATGAAGGGCCACGCCCGCTCGTTGTTCCGTGGCGAAGGCTCGCAGCTGACCCGCGGCCAGCGCTATCACTTCATCGCCGGCTGGCTGCCGTGGATCGCCGATGGCCTGAACATCTTCTTCACCATCGGCGCCCTGCTCTGGTCGGCGGCCATGATCATCGTGCCCAACCGGGTCGATCCGCCGCTGATGATCTTCGCCATCCCGCCGCTGGCGCTGTTCTTCTTCAAGTTCGGCAAGATCATGTACCTCTACCACAAGGCCGTGGGGGTCGATATCAAGCGTGCGTTCCAGGCGGCGATCGCCGGCCTCGCGCTGTCGCACACCATTGCCAAGGCCGTGCTGTACGGGGCGTTCACCAAGACCATCCCGTTCTTCCGCACGCCGAAGATGGCCAGCAACCACGGCATCCTGGTTGCCCTGGCCGAGGCCCGCGAGGAGGTGTTCGTCATGCTCCTGCTGTGGGGCGCGGCCATCGGCATCAGCTTCGCCCAGGACATCGGCAACGCCGACGTGAAGTTCTGGGTGGCCACCCTGCTGGTGCAGTCGTTGCCCTATCTGGCGGCCTTGCTGATGGCTCTGCTGTCGTCGCTGCCCAAGCCGCAGGAACAGGCCGCTAACGAGCCGGCCAGCGCCACCTGAACCGGGCACAACCCATCGAAACGGCGGCCTTGAGGCCGCCGTTTTGCTTTAGAATGGCCGCCTTTTCGCCTAACGCCGTACCGGAGCCGCAATGACTGCCCTCACCCCGACTCTCGAGCTCGCCTGCGACCTGATCCGCCGCCCCTCCGTCACCCCGGTCGACGAAGGCTGTCAGGAGCTGATGATGCGCCGCCTGGCCGCCTGCGGCTTCGAGGTCGAGCGCATGCGCATCGAGGAAGTGGAGAACTTCTGGGCCAAACGCGGTGGCGACGGCCCCGTACTGTGCTTCGCCGGCCATACCGACGTGGTGCCGACCGGTCCGCTGGACGCCTGGCAGTACCAGCCGTTCGACGTGCGCGTGGACGACGAAGGCATGCTCTGCGGCCGCGGCGCGGCGGACATGAAGGGCAGCCTGGCGTCGATGATCATCGCCGTGGAACGCTTCGTTGCCGACCACCCGAACCACAAGGGCGCGATCAGCTTCCTGATCACCAGCGACGAGGAAGGCCCGGCCCAGCACGGCACCAAGGCCGTGGTCGAGCGCCTGCGCGAGCGCAACGAGCGCCTGGACTGGTGCATCGTTGGCGAGCCCTCCAGCACCACGCTGCTTGGCGACGTGGTGAAGAACGGCCGCCGTGGCTCACTCGGCTGCACCCTGACCGTGTACGGCAAACAGGGCCACGTGGCCTACCCGCACCTGGCCAAGAACCCCATCCACCTGGCGGCCCCGGCTCTGGCCGAACTGGCCGCCGAGCACTGGGACGACGGCAATGCCTACTTCCCGCCGACCAGCTTTCAGGTGTCCAACCTCAACGCGGGTACCGGCGCGACCAACGTCATTCCGGGCGAGCTGAAAGCCGTGTTCAACTTCCGCTTCTCCACCGAGTCGACGGTCGAAGGCCTGCAGCAGCGCGTCAGTGAAATTCTCGACAAGCACGGCCTGGACTATCACCTGGAGTGGGCGCTGTCCGGCCTGCCCTTCCTCACCCAGCCGGGAGAGCTGCTCGACGGCGTTGCTGCCGCCATCCGCGCCGTCACCGGTCGCGAAACCACGCCATCCACTTCCGGCGGCACCTCGGACGGGCGCTTTATCGCCACCCTGGGTACGCAAGTGGTTGAACTCGGCCCGGTCAACGCCACCATTCACCAGATCAACGAGCGCGTACTGGCCAGCGATCTGGACCTGCTCACTGAGGTCTATTACCAGACCATGGTCAAGCTGCTGGCATGAGTCTGACCTGCCCCATCTGCCATGAGCCGCTGGACGTCAGCGACAGCGGCCTGGCCTGCAGCAACCGGCACAGCTTCGACCGTGCCCGCCAGGGCTACTACAACCTGTTGCCGGTGCAGCACAAGAACAGCCGCGACCCAGGCGACAATGCCGCCATGGTCGAAGCGCGCCGGCGCTTCCTCGGTGCCGGTCACTACGCCCCACTGGCCAGGCGCCTGGCCGAACTGGCCGCCGAGCGCCAACCGGCCAACTGGCTGGACATCGGCTGTGGCGAAGGCAATTACACCGCCCAGCTGGCCAAGGCCCTGCCGGACGCCCAGGGCTATGCCCTGGACATCTCCCGCGAGGCGGTCAAACGCGCCGCGCGCCTGGCCCCAGAGCTGACCTGGATGGTCGCCAGCATGGCCCGTGTGCCCCTGGCCGACGCCAGCTGTGACCTGCTGGCCAGCGTGTTCAGCCCGCTGGACTGGCATGAAGCCCTGCGCCTGCTCAAACCAGGCGGCGGTCTGCTGCGCATGGGCCCGACCCGCGAGCACCTGATGCAGCTACGCCAGAAGCTGTACGACGAAGTCCGCGACTACGATGACCAGAAGCATCTGGAGCTGATTCCTGCCGGCATGCGCCTGGCGCACAGCGAAACACTCAGCTTCCCGTTAATGCTGAGCGATGCCCAGGTCCGCGCCGACCTGCTAGCCATGACCCCGCACGGCTGGCGCGCCAGCGCCGAGCGCCGCGCCGCGGTGATCGCCGAAGACTTCGAAGTCACTGTCTCCATCCGCTACGATTGGATCGAAAAGGTCTAGAGAGCCCGCCATGCGCCAACCCGATATCGAGATCTACCTCAAGGACGCCAGCCAGCAAGCCGTAGCCGACTGGCTGAGCAAGGCACTGGGCCCATGCAGCGCCTGGCAGCAACGCGGCCAGACCTTCAAGTGCCACGCTGGCGACATCCCGGTCACCTTCCTGCCCAAGGCGGTAGGCAAATGGCACAGCATTCTGCTGGAAAGCGACGCCACGCCCTGGGCCGACGATGTCGCCTGCGCCGAAGCCGCCTTCGCCGCGCTGGGCGTGGAAGTGCGCTGCGCGCCGGGTGGCTGGAGCGAGGAACAGGGCGAGGAAAACGCCGACCTGTGGATCAAGGTCAATGCCGAGGGCACCCAGGAATTTATCTGGCGTACCGACTGAGGCAGTCGCGGCCAAAGCCCCTCCTAAAAAGCCCAAAAACAAAAGGCCCGTCGATGACGGGCCTTTTGTTGTAACCGCGCGGGTCTTCAGACCTTGGCCACGTCTTCCGCCTGCAGGCCTTTCTGGCCCTGGATCACGGAAAACTCCACCTGCTGACCTTCGATCAGCGAGCGATGACCTTCGCCACGGATGGCGCGGTAGTGGACGAACACATCCGGACCGCTTTCGCGTTGAATGAAGCCATACCCCTTGGAATCATTGAACCACTTCACGGTTCCGACCTCACGATCAGCCATTACCACTTCCCTCGATTCTCGATTTTGTTTTTGCCCCTTGGGGGCTTCGACGTTCGGCGCAGTCATCGCTCTGTGCATCCTTTCCTGGCCAGGCCAGGAAGGCGTCCGGGGCGACGGCCGGTCGAGTATAAAACAAGTGTTCGCTCTGCCAAGGGATATTTTAGGCCAGCCGTAAAGGCCGTCACACAAGGCCTGCAGCCGGATTTCAGGGTTTTGCCGAAAGCAAATCGGTCAGCTTTTTCGCCAGGCTCTGATACTGGTACGGCTCGATGCGATAAGCCCAGTCAGTGCGCCCCGGAACGTTCTCGGCGGCCAGATCGCTGTCCTTACCAAGCAGCAGCCAGTGCTGGTCGGCCTTGAGATAGAAACGGCCCTCCAGCTTCTTGCCGGCAAAGGTCTCCAGGCTGAAGATCAGACTGGGTTTGCCCTCGAACGTCAGCTGATCGAGCGGCGCCGCGTCGGCGAACTGCAGGTCGGCAAACACTCGGGCCATGCCATCGGCGGCGCCGTCGAACGCCAGATTGCCGTTCTTGGGCAGATTGCGCACCTGCAGATTAGGCTCCTCGGCCTTGTCGCGGAACAGTTGCACTTGCTGGCCATCGGCGTGCTCCACCTGCAGCGCCTTGACCTCGGCAAATGGCACGGCGGTCACCCGGCGATCCAGCCAGTCCAACTCGGTAGCCGGCAGTTCGATGCGTCGATCGATCAACCAGCTCTGCGCCTCGCTGGCGCCACGCACCAGCTGACCGTTCTGTTGTCCTGGATTACCGATCAGTAGCGGCAGTGACGGCAACTCTCCACGCAGCAGCGTGACCTTGAGCGCTTGCGGCTCCACCAGACCAAGACGCGCGTAGAGTTCGGGGTTACGGGTACGCGGCTCGACCTTGCGCGCCTCGTTCAGCACCTTGAGCAAACCAGACACCTGCGCCTGGTTGGCCGGGTAATTCGCCTTGGCCGGCAGCACCCAGCCCTGCTCCTGACGCTGCAGCCGGACCAATGGCTGGCCGGCACGCTGCACTTCAATGGCCTCGACCTGGGACGGCTGCAGCTCTGGCAACCAGCGTTGCGCTTCCGGCAGCGCCTGCGGCTGCTCGGCCTTGCGGGTGAAATGCCAGGCAGCCAGGAGCGCCACCACCAGCACTGCCAGGATGATCAGGGTCTTGCGATTCATAGCGGTGTTCTCCTCGATCAAGGAGTCGTTGTATACGGAAGGGAACAGCATGGGGAAAGGGCAACGCCCCTTCCCCTTGCCGATATCAGGCCGACTTGCGGCGACGCCACAGCCACAGGGCCAGTACACCCAGGGTCAGCAGCAGCGGCACCAGCAGGATATTGGCCAGTTTCAGGGTACGGCCCAGATCCTCGATATTGGCATTGAGCTGGTAACGCACCTCGCGCAGCTCCTTGCGGATGCGCAGCTTCTCGTCGACAAACTGCTGCAGCGCGGTCTGCTGCTCGGCGGTCAGCTCCAGCGGCTTGCTCGGGTCCTGCTGTTGCAGGGCGGCGAGTTTCTGCTCGGTCTCGGCCAGGCGCTTCTGCAGGTCTTCTTCCTTGACCCGGAACTGCGCCTCGGCCTCACGCTGCAGCGCCTCGACCACCTCGAACGGGCGACTGAAACGACCGCGCGAGCGCACGCTGATCAGCGCGTCGCTACCGGACAGGTTGTCCAGGGCGTTGATGGCAAAGCCGGCATTGTCGGCGAACGGCTGCGGCACGCGCTGGCCGAAGAAGTCCTGCACCTGCACCCACATGCGGTCGCCCAGCAGGTCGGTGTCGGCCACGGCGATCACGTTGATGTTCTCCGCCGACTTCAGGCCGTCCTTCTGCCCCTCGATACCGTCAGGAAACGCCGTCTGTGCCGGGCCGCTGATGCGCGCAGCAATCGCATAACGCTCGCCGGTCGGGTTGAGGTCGGCCATCAGCTCTTCCGGGTTGGCCAGCATGGCGAAACGCGCGGCGTCCAGTGGCATGGCGTACTCGGAGCTTTGCAGCAGCGGGGTGAACTGGGTCTTGGCCCCCTCAACCGGTTCAAGAATGCCACTGGTGGCGACGTTGATGCTCTCCAGACCCGAGGTCACCACATCGTCCTGATCCATGGCCCGCTGCGGCAGCGCCAGCCAGGCGGCGTGGCGGACCGGACGCTGGCCCTGGCCCATGCCCACGGAGAGTGCGTAGGAGCCGTCGCCGAGCACCTTGTTCGGCAGCATGCGCACGCCCCAGGCCTTGAACAGCGGCTCCAGGTCGCTGGCCTTGTCCATCTCGTCGCCCGGCAGCATCGGCGCGGCGTTGTCGGCCTCGGCGTAGGGGTCGACGAATACCAGCAGCTTGCCGCCGCGCAGGACGAACTGGTCGATGGCGTACAGGCTGGCCTGCGGCAGGTTCTTCGGGTGCACCAGCAGCAGTACCGAAACCTCGTCCGGAATCTTGTCGACGCCGGCCTTGAGGCTGTCGATCTTGAACAGCTGGCGAATCTCCTCCATCACCATCCACGGCGCGGTCGGCTGGCGCGCGGCCATGTCGAAGCCGCCGTTGATCTGCAGGCCACTGAGTAGGCCGATCACCGGCTTCTGCGGCTTGGCCAGGCCCTGCACCAGCTGGCTGATCTGGTACTCGAGGAACTCTTCCTGATCCAGCGGGAAGAACGGGATCACCTGCTTGTCGTCCACCGCGTTGGTGCCGGCCAGGCCGAAGTAGATCGAGTCGCCGTTCTGGCTCGCCGGTACCGCCTGCAGGCCAAAGGCAGCAGCCTTGTCCTCGTCCTCGGAGAACGGCTCGGGGTCGACGATATGCAGCTTGATCTTGCCGTCGGCGGCACGCTCGTAGGCCTTGAGCATTTCTTCCACGCGGGTGGCGTAGTTGCGCAGCACGGCCAGGTCGCGGGCACTCTTGTCGGAGTAGAAGAAGTACAGGTTGATCGGTTCTTCCAGCTCGCCAAGGATGCGCTCGGTGCCCTCGGAGATGGTGTAGAGCTTCTGCTCGGTCAGGTCCAGGCGGGCATTGCCCAGGCCCAGGCTGGTGAGCATGTTGAAGGCCAAAAAGGCCACGGCGATCAGCAGCAGGCCGGCGCCGGAATACATCAGTTTTTTCATCGTCAGTCAGCCTTCTTCAGATCGACCACGATGGCGGTGGCAGCAAGCCAGGCGGCCATCAGGGAGATGAAATAGAGCAGGTCGCGCAGGTCGATCACACCCTTGCTGATCGCGTTGAAACGGGTCAGGAAGGACAGCGACGACACCGCATCAATGGCCCACTGCGGCGCCCAGGCCAGTGCGTCGAGCACCATGGGGAAGCCGCTGACGATAAATAGGAAGCAGGCGCTGACGGCGAGGATGAAGGCAATCACCTGGTTCTTGGCCAGGGCCGACATGCACGAGCCGATGGCCAGGTAGGAGCCCGCCAGCAGCCAGCTGCCGAAGTAGCCGGTGAAGATCGCGCCGTTGTCCGGCTGGCCCAGGTAGTTGACCGTGATGATCATCGGGAAGGTCAGCAACAGAGCGATGCCGGCGAACACCCAGGCGGCGAGGAACTTGCCCAGCACCGCGTCAAAACGGGTGATCGGCAGAGTCATCAGCAGCTCGATGGAACCGGATTTGCGCTCCTCCGCCCACAGGCGCATGGCGATGGCCGGCACCAGGAACAGGTACAGCCAGGGGTGGAAGTTGAAGAACGGCGCCAGGTCCGCCTGGCCGCTCTCGTAGAAGCCGCCGAGGTAGAAGGTGAAGACTCCGGACAGCACCAGGAAGATCAGGATGAACACGTACGCCAACGGGGTGGCGAAGTAGCTGCGCAGCTCGCGCTTGAAGACGACCGGCAACTGCGTCATGCCGCTTCTCCTCGGGTCAGGGTGCGGAAGACCTCATCGAGGCGGCCGCGCTCCACGTCCAGTTCCTTGATCTGCCAGCCGCGCTGGCGGATCAGCTCGTTGACCTGCGGGAAGATCACCTCGCCGGCATTGGCCAGCACGGTCAGGCTGTGCTCGCGCTCGTTGCGCTCGACGCCGGCCACCCCCGGCAGGGCGGACAGGGCTTCGACGTCCAGTTCGCTGGTGGCGACCAGGGTCACCGCCTGGTGGTAACGCGAACGCCCCTCCAGCTCCAGCGGCGTGGCATCGGCGACCAGCTTGCCGCCGGCGATCACCACGGCGCGGGTGCATACGGCGGACACTTCTTCGAGGATATGGGTGGAGATGATGACGATCTTGTCCTTGGCCAGGCTCTGGATCAGCTGGCGCACCTGGTGCTTCTGGTTGGGATCGAGGCCGTCGGTGGGCTCGTCGAGGATCAGCACCTGCGGATCATGCAGGATCGCCTGGGCCAGGCCGACGCGGCGCTTGAAGCCCTTGGACAGGGTCTCGATGCTCTGTTCCAGCACCTTGTCCAACTCGACCTGCTGAACCGCGCGCAGCACCCGCTGCTTTTTCTCGGCGCCGCGGAAGCCGCGCACCTCAGCGATAAATTGAAGGAAGCCGCGCACGGTCATGTCGCCATAGCTCGGCGCACCTTCCGGCAAATAGCCAATCAGACGCTGTGCGGCGAGGGTATCGCTCTGCACGTCATGACCAAGAATGCTCGCCGTACCCGAGGTTGGCGCCAGGAAGCCCGTGAGCATCTTCATGGTGGTGGATTTACCGGCCCCGTTCGGGCCGAGGAAGCCCAGCACTTCCCCTTGCTGGACTTTGAAGCTGAGGCCATCAACGGCCGCATGCCCCGCAAAACGCTTGGTCAGGTTTCTTATCTCTATCATGGCCTCTCACCATCGCGATGGAAGCCCGCAGCCTGCGATACCACTGCGGGCCCGACAAATGCCGGCCGGACTATAAGGAGTGGGTCGGCGGCTATGCAAGACCGCATGGGCAAGGGAAAGTTTCCATATGTCTCGTCCATCGTTTGGCTTTTGCCGCAGACCCGCGCTTGCGGCACACTAGCGCCCCCGAGCAAGTGCTCGCTTGAAATGCCGTCAAGAGCCCGTATGACCCGCTCCCCGTTCCGCCGCCTTGCGTTTGGCGCCCTGCGCCGCCTGTTGTTTCTCTGGGTGCGCTCGGAAACCATCAATCAGTCTTCCTTCAACCTGCGCCTGGATCGCTCCAAGCCGGTGTTCTATGTGCTGCAGCAGCCCTCGGCCGCCGACCTGGCCGTGGTCGACCGCGAATGCAGCAAGGCCGGTCTGCCGCGTCCGGTACTGCCGGTGGCCATCGGCGAGCAGCTGGAACCGGCCGGCTTCTTCTACCTGACCCGTGAACCCAGCTGGTTCGGCGGGCATGACAAGCGCGGCGCACCGCCCGCCCTGCAACGTATCCTCGCCAGCCTCGACAGTCAGGCAGTGGACGATGCACAGATCATTCCGGTCAGCGTGTTCTGGGGCCAGTCGCCGGACCGCGAGACCAGTCCGTGGAAACTGCTGTTCGCCGACACCTGGGCCGTGACCGGGCGCCTGCGCAAGCTGGTCAGCATCCTGATTCTTGGACGCAAGACCCGCGTGCAATTCGCCGCGCCCATCCACCTGCGCGAACTGCTCGACCAGGGCAAGGGCCGCGAACGCACCCTGCGCATGGTGCAGCGCATCCTGCGGGTGCACTTCCGCAACCAGAAGGCCGCGGTGATCGGCCCGGACGTGTCGCACCGGCGCAACCTGGTCAAGGGCCTGGTGCACGACCCGCTGGTGCGCCAGGCCATCGCCGAAGACGCCGAGCGTGAAGGCATCAGCCTGCAGAAGGCCGAAGCCAAGGCGCTGCACTACGGCAACGAGATTGCCTCGGACTACACCTACACCGCCATCCGCTTCCTCGAAGTGGTGCTCAGCTGGTTCTGGAACAAGCTGTACGAAGGCATCCAGGTCAACCATCTGGAAGCCGTGCGCGACCTGGCCCACGACCACGAGATCATCTACGTGCCGTGCCACCGCAGCCACATCGACTACCTGCTGCTGTCCTACCTGCTGTTCCGCAACGGCCTGACCCCGCCGCACATCGCCGCCGGCATTAACCTCAACATGCCGGTGGTCGGCGGCCTGCTGCGCCGTGGCGGCGCCTTCTTCATGCGCCGCACCTTCAAGGGCAACCCGCTGTACACCGCGGTGTTCAACGAATACCTGCACACCCTGTTCAGCAAGGGCTTCCCGGTCGAGTACTTCGTCGAAGGCGGACGCTCGCGAACCGGCCGTACCCTGCAGCCGAAGACCGGCATGCTGGCCATCACCCTGCGCAGCTTCCTGCGTTCCAACCGCCTGCCGATTGCCTTCGTACCGGTGTACATCGGCTACGAGCGGGTACTGGAAGGCCGCACCTACCTGGGCGAGCTGCGCGGCGCGGCGAAGAAGAAGGAGTCGATCTTCGACATCTTCAAGGTCATCGGCGCCATCCGTAAGCAGCGCTTCGGCAGCGTGCACGTCAACTTCGGCGAGGCGATCAAGCTGGCCGACTTCCTCGACCACGAGCAGCCCGGCTGGCGCACCCAGGACCACGGCGAGCAGTTCCGCCCGGCCTGGCTCAACACCACCACCAACCGCCTCGGCGAGAAGGTGGCCCAGCACCTGAACGAGGCAGCAGCCATCAACCCGGTCAATCTGGTGGCCCTGGCCCTGCTCTCCACCGCCAAGCTGGCGCTGGACGAAAAGGCCCTGGCCCGTGTGCTCGACCTGTACCTGGCATTGCTGCGCCAGGTGCCCTACTCGCCGCACGCCACCCTGCCCGAAGGCAACGGCCAGGACCTGATCCGCTACGTGCAGAGCATGGACCTGCTGGCCGAGCAGAAGGACGCGCTGGGCAAGATCCTCTACCTGGACGAGCAGAATGCCGTCCTGATGACCTACTACCGCAACAACGTGCTGCACGTGTTCGCCCTGCCGGCGTTGCTGGCCAGCTTCTTCCTCAGCAGCTCGCGCATGAGCCGCGAGCAGATCCTGCGCTACGTCAGTGCGCTGTATCCCTACCTGCAGTCCGAGCTGTTCATCCGCTACTCGGCCGAGGAGCTGGAAGGTGCCGTCGACCAGTGGCTGAACGCCTTCGTCGAGCAGGGTCTGCTGCGCCGCGATGACGACATGTTCATCCGCCCGGCACCCAGCTCGCGCCAGTACGTGCTGCTCAGCCTGCTGGCCCGCGCCATCGTGCAGACCCTGCAGCGCTTCTACATGGCCACCGCGCTGCTGCTCAACGCCGGCCAGTACGCCCTGAGCGCCGAGGAGCTGGAAAACCTTTGCGTGACCATGGCCCAACGCCTGTCGATCCTGCACGGCCTCAACGCCCCGGAGTTCTTCGACAAGAGTCTGTTCCGCCACTTCATCCAGACCCTGCTCGACCAGGGCGTGCTGCGGCAGAACGGCGAAGGCAAGCTTAGCCACCACCCGCAACTGGCTGAACTGGTCGAGGGCGTGGCCAAGCGCGTATTGCCGGCGGAAATCCGTCTGTCGATTCGTCAGGTCGCGCTGGAGCGAAGCGAATACCCCGAAGAGGCCACCTGAACTAGTGCTCCGAACGTCTGCCGCGTGACGTCCGCCGGCAGCGCTCGGAGCAATAGCGCACCTCCTCCCAGCAGCGCGCCCAGCGCCGCCGCCAACTGAAGGGCAAACCGCAGTGCACGCAGAGTTTGCTCGGCAGGTCGGCCTTTTTCACAGTGCCTGCCCCGCATCCAGGCGCGCCAACAGATCCTCGCCACGCTGCCACAGCGCCTCACGCCGCTCTTCGTCCATGCGATCGAGGTTGCGGTAGACCATGGCCAGGCGCGGATTGGTGCCCAGGCGGTCGCGATGGCGGCGTAGAAAATGCCAGTACAGGGCATTGAACGGGCAGGCCTGCTCGCCCACGGCCTGATCGACCCGGTAGGCGCAGTCGCCACAGTAATCGGACATGCGCTGGATATAGCGACCGCTGGCGCAGTAGGGCTTGGAACCCAGGTAGCCGCCGTCGGCATGCATGACCATGCCCAGGGTGTTGGGCAGTTCCACCCAGTCGAAGGCGTCCAGGTAGATCGCCAGGTACCACTCGCAGATCGCCTTGGGCGCGATGCCGGCGAGCAGGGCGAAGTTGCCGGTCACCATCAGCCGCTGGATATGGTGGGCATAGCCCAGCTCGAGGCTCTGGCCGATGGCCTGGGCCATGCAGCGCATCGAGGTGTCGCCAGTCCAGTAGAACTCGGGCAACGCGCGACGATTGCCGAAGGCGTTGAGCTCGGCGTACTCCGGCATGCGCAGCCAGTAGATGCCGCGCACGTATTCGCGCCAGCCGATCAGCTGGCGGATGAAGCCCTCGGCCGCATTCAGCGGCGCCCTGCCCTCGCGGTAGGCCTGTTCGACATCGGCGCACAGCTGGCGCACATCGAGCAGGCCGATGTTCAACGCGGCGCTGATGCGGGCGTGGAACAGATAGGGCTCGCCCTGGGCCATGGCGTCCTGGTAATCGCCGAACGCGGCCAGGCCGAAATCGAGAAAATGCTGCCACAGCGCCTGGGCCTCGGCATGGGTCACCGGGTAGTCGAAGCCTTCGAGGCTGCCGTAGTGCCCGGCAAAGCGCTGCTCGACCAGTTGCAGCACCTCGCGGGTGAGGTCGTCGGCCGCGAAACTGGCCGCGAAGGGGCCGCGCAGGCCTTTGGGCAGCGCCTTGCGATTGTCCTGATCGAGGTTCCAGGTGCCGCCGACCGGGCTGCCGTCGAACTCCATCAGCAGGCCGGTGCGCTTGCGCATGTCGCGGTAGAAGTTCTCCATGCGCAGCTGTCGGCGCCCGCTCGCCCAGGCCGCGAAGCGCTGCCGCGAGCAGAAAAACCGTCGGTCTTCGTGCCACACCAGCGGCCGACCGCACTGGTTCAACGCCTCCTGCAGACGCCATTCGCCGCACTCGGTCAGGTGCACCTGCTCGACGCCCAGGCGCTCGGCCCAACGCAGCAGCTCGCCCGGCAGACTGCCGCTGTTGTCGGCATCGTCCAGGCGCACGTAGATCACCCGCCAGCCGCGCTCGCCCAGGGCCTGGGCGAAGTGGCGCATGGCGCTGAAGATCAGCGCGATCTTCTGCGGGTGATGGGCGACGTAGGTAGCCTCGTCCATCACCTCGGCCAGCAGCAGCGCATCCTGAGTGGGATCGAGCGCGTCGAACAGGCTGAGGTCGAACGACAGCTGGTCGCCCAGCAGTACACCGAGTCTGCGCGCTGGCGTCACTACCAGGGCTCGCTCAGGCCGACCGGCACCCGCAGCGGCTCCACCGGACCATCGCGCATGCCGCACATCTCGTCGTGCACCACCTGCTGCACCATGGTGCACGACACCGGCGGGGTGAAGCGCAGCAGCTCACGCAGGTGGGTGATCGAGCGTACCTGCACGGTATCACCCGAGGCGTCGAGCAACGGCTTGGTGCCCTCGTCGGTACGGGCGAGCAACACATAGAAACCACCTTCCAGCGAGCACAGCTCCAACTCGTTGATGGCCCCTTGGGCGGCCATCTGGTTGAGTTCTTCGAGGGTCATGGCGCATCTCCTACCAGGGTAAAGGCTCGCCGTCATAGGCGAAGAAACCGCCACTGTCGGCGGGGTCCAGTCGATCGATCAGGTTAAGCAGCTGCGCGGCCGCCTCACGGGGCGGGCGGCCTGCGGCAGCGCCGTGAAAGGGTTGAGACAGGGGCGAGAGCACGGTGCCCGGATGCAGACTGAACAGCCGCGCCTGCGGCCGGCTGCGCGCCAGCTCGATGGCAGCGGTCTTGACCAGCATGTTCAGCGCCGCCTTGGAGGCACGGTAGGCGTACCAGCCGCCGAGGCGGTTGTCGCCAATGCTGCCGACCTTCGCCGACAGCACGGCCATGATTCCACGGGGCGCCAGCAGCGGCAGGAACTGCTGCAGCACCAGCGCCGGCCCCAGCGCGTTGATCTGGAATACCGCCTGCAACGCTTCGGCCTGCAGCGCCGCCAGGCTCTTTTCCGGACTCACCCCAGGACGGTGCAGCACCCCGGTCGCCAGCAGGATCAACTGCAGCGGCCCCTGCTGGCCGATCTCGGCAGCGGCGCTGGCGATGCTCTGCGGGTTTTCAAGATCCAGCGCCGGCGTGGTCGAACGCCCGAGGGTGAGCACCTCGGCGCAACGCGGGTCCTCGCGCAGCAGCTGGCAAAAGGCAGCGCCCAGGGCGCCACCGGCGCCGATCACCAGCGCCCGATAGCCATCACTCAGGGAGTCCATCAGGGCCTGCGTTCGGCGGGAGCGCGGCGGAAGAACAGGGTGACCTGGCCCAGCTCGACACCGAACTTGCGCATGCTCGAACGGTTGATCAGGGTGTCCTCGTCCATCAGGTACATCCAGTCGTCGAACTCCACCACATAGGTTGTGTCGTCGACCGGCAGGTTCAGCTGATAACGCCAGCGCAGTGCATTGCCGGCGATCTCGCCCTGGGCTTCGCCCAGCACGTCATCGGCACGCCCGCGCCAGCGGCCCTCGCCGTCCGGCGTCAGGGTCCAGACCCGGCGCTGGCGCGTACCGTCGCTGTAGAGGAAACGCTCGTCGAGAATCAGCTGCTCACCCTCGCGGCGGCTGGTGATATCCACATGAAAGCGCTTGATCACCTCGCCGGAACGGTCCTCGAAAATGCCCCAGGCCTCGACCGGGCCGTCGAAGAAGGTCGGCAGATCCAGGCGCGGTTGTTGATCGGAATAGTGCTCGACCTCAACCCCGCTGCAGCCGCCGAGCAGCGCACCTGCAAGCAACAGCGCCAAAAACCTGCGTTTCATCGCGAACGCTCCGTATTGAGGCCGAGCAGCGCCCGGCGCAGCTCGGGACTGCGGGTGTCGGTATCCAGCCAGATGGCGAAGAAAGCCTTGGCAAACTCGGGGTCGGCAATTTCCTGGCGCAACTGGCCATCCAGGTAAAACCGCCCGCCCTGCCCCGGCCGGTACTCGCCGGCGATGCGTTGGCCGGCTTTCACATCGGGGAAGGCCAGGCGCAGGTCGTCTTCCCAGCCGGCCAGTGTCGCCGGATCTACATCCGCGACCCGGCGCATCTCGTCCAGGCTGGCCTTCACCAGCGTGTCCCGGCTGATGTCACGACGGTAGGTCAGCTCCAGCACGAAAGGCTGGTTGAAATCGACCCGGGGGGCCGGGCTCCACAGCCGTGCGGTGTAGACCGTGAAACCGAACCAGGTGAACTCACCGGCGCCAACCAGCCGTGCATCGGGAAGCTGACTGCGCCATTGGCCCTGCGCAGGCAGGGCCGGGACGTTCAACGACAGCACCAGTGCGGCAAGGAAGGCCGCCCGGCGCAGCCAATGGATGTAGCCTGTCATCAGCGCACCTCCCATACCCTGTTAAGCCGGGGCCCCATGGCACCCGGGTGTTGAATAAAAAAATCCGGCAACCCAGAAAGGGCATGGGGAGGGAGGTTGCCGGATTGCGCAGCACGACAGTCGAGGTGCCATCAGGCAGCGAATTCGTCCTCGCTGAATGCCATCAAAGTTGCCTTGCCTGCGCGCACTTCGGCGAGCAGACCATCCGTCTCGGTCAGTACCCGCGCCATGAAGAAGTCGGCCGACTTCAGCTTGGCGCTGTAGAACGCGCTATCGCCGGCGCCAGACGCCAGTCTGGCAGCGGCCACCTGGGCCATGCGCGACCAAAGCCAGGCCAGGCTGGTCAGGGCAAACTGGCGCAGGTACGGCACCGATGCAGCGCCGGCCTGCTCGGGATCCTGCATGCCCTCGCGGGCGAGCCACAGGGTGGCGTCCTGCAACTGCTTGAGCGCTTTCTCCACGGCGGCAGCGTGAGGCGCGTCGGGGTGCGCGGCCAGCCATTGCTGCACCAGGGTGAAGAAGCTGCGAACCGCCCGCCCACCACCCAGCGCCAGCTTGCGGCCCACCAGGTCGAGCGCCTGAATGCCGTTGGTGCCTTCATAGATGCGGGTAATGCGGCAATCACGCACCAGCTGCTCGATACCCCAGTCCTCGGTGAAACCGGAACCGCCCAACACCTGCAGACCCTCGTTGGCACAGGCGAAACCTTCATCGGTGAGGAACGCCTTGACCACCGGGGTGAGCAGCTGCACCAGATCGTCCGCCTGCTGACGCACGTCGGCCTGCGGGTGGTCGTGGGCGATGTCCAGCTGCAAGCCGGTGAAGTACGCCAGCGCGCGGCAACCTTCGACCATCACCTTCTGCCGCAACAACATACGCCGCACATCCGGATGCACCAGGATCGGGTCTGCCGGCTTGTCGGCCGCCTTGGGGCCGGACAGCGAGCGGCTCTGCAAGCGCTCGCGAGCGAAGCCGAGGCTGATCTGATAAGCGTGCTCGGCAATGCCCAGCCCCTGCAGCCCCACCATCAGGCGGGCGGAGTTCATCATGGTGAACATGCAGCTGAGGCCCTTGTTCGGCTCGCCGATCAACCAGCCCTTGGCACCCTCGAAGTTCATGACGCAGGTGGCGGAGCCCTTGATCCCCATCTTGTGCTCCAGGCCGCCGCAGAAGGCCGGGTTACGCGTACCGTCCGGCAGCCACTTGGGCACCAGGAACAGGGAAATACCCTTCACGCTGTCGGGCGCGTCCGGCAGCTTGGCCAGTACCAGATGCACAATATTCTCGACCAGATCATGCTCGCCGCCGGTGATCCAGATCTTGGTGCCACTGAGGGCATAGCTGCCGTCAGCCTGAGGGGTGGCGCGAGTACGGATGAGGCCGAGATCGGTGCCGCACTGCGGCTCGGTCAGGCACATGGTGCCGGTCCAGTCACCGCTGATCAGGCGCGGAAGATAGGCCTCCTGCAGATCGCGGCTGCCATGCGCCGACAAGGCATTGATCGCACCATGGGTTAGGCCGGGATACATACCCAGTGACAGGTTGGAGGAGCACACCATCTCCTCGACCATCATATTCATCACATGCGCCAGGCCCTGGCCACCAAACTCGGTGGGGCAGGCCAGTGCCGTCCAGCCACCTTCGGCGAAGTGCTGATAAGCCTCCTTGAAACCTTGCGGCGTGGTGACCGAATGGGTGGCCGGATCGTACTGGCAGCCCTGTTTGTCGCCACTGCTGTTGACCGGTGCCAACACCTGCTCGGCCAGCTTGGCGGCCTCTTCGAGCACCGCACTGCCCAGGTCGGCGCTGAATTCGCTCTGGCTCGGCAGCCCTTGCAAAGCGGTGTAGCCGTCGAGGACTTCCTCGAAAACGAAGCGCATGTCACGAAGGGGGGCGCGGTAGTTCGACATCGGTGCAACTCCATCAAAGTTGTACAATATGATTTTTTGTACAACTAATTGGGAGACCAGTGCAAGCACTTTGCGTATGTCTTGCCACACTTGAGACAGAAGCCACTGCCGAAACGCACCCGCAGGCAGGCCAAAACACCCGCAGCGACGACCGTCGGCGAGGAAATGGCGCAAGGAATGGGTGATGGCGCCAGGTTATGAATGAGCGTCAGCGCCGCTCAACGCGGCGCCAGGTGCGCCACCAGCAGCTGTACGCTTTCGCGTCCCTGGTACTCGTTGACGTCCAGCTTGTAGGCCAGCTCGACCCAGCGCACGTTGGGGTTGGGCCACAGCTCGCGGTCGACGTTGAAGGCGATGCCGTCCAGCGTCTGCCCACCGCACTCGGTCTTCAGCACCAGTTTGAGGTGCTTCTCGCCTACCACGCGCTGATTGACGATCTGGAACACGCCATGGAACAGCGGCTCGGGAAAGTGCTGTCCCCAGGGGCCGGCATGACGCAGGGCCTTGGCCAGTTCCAGGTGAAATTCCTCAACGCCGAGCTGACCGTCGGAGAGCAGGCGGCCAGTGAGGTCATCTTCGCTCAGCTGACGGCGCACCTCGGCATCGAAGGCGGCGGCGAAAGCGCCATAGTTTTCCTGTGGCAGCGACAGCCCGGCGGCCATGGCGTGGCCGCCGAATTTGCTGATCAGCCCCGGATGCTTGGCCGCTACCGCGTCCAGCGCATCACGGATGTGCAGGCCCGGCACCGAACGCGCGGAGCCCTTGAGCAGGCCGTCACCGGCATCGGCGAAGGCGATGGCCGGGCGGTGATAGCGCTCCTTGAGGCGTGAGGCAAGGATGCCGATCACGCCCTGGTGCCAGTCCGCCTCGAACAGGCACAGACCGAATGGCAGGCTGTCCAGCGGCAGGTCCTTGAGCTGGGCCAGGGCCTCGCGCTGCATGCCCTGCTCGATGGCCTTGCGGTCCTTGTTCAGGTCGTCGAGCTGCTGGGCCATGTCGCGGGCGAGGGCCTCGTCCTCGCAGAGCAGACACTCGATGCCCAGGCTCATGTCGTCCAGGCGACCCGCTGCATTGAGGCGCGGGCCGAGAATGAAACCGAGGTCGGTGGAGCTGATGCGCTCGTGGCGCTTGCCAGCCACCTCGAGAATGGCCTTGAGACCGGGCCGTGCACGTCCGGCGCGAATGCGCGCCAGGCCCTGGTGCACCAGGATGCGGTTGTTGGCGTCCAGCGGTACCACGTCGGCCACGCTACCCAGCGCCACCAGGTCGAGCAGCTCGCCCAGATTCGGTTCGGCCGGACGCGGCTCGGCGATGCCGGCGCTGGCGAACCAGCCCAGCTCACGCAGCCTGGCGCGCAGCGCCAGCAGCACATAGAACATCACCCCGACCCCTGCCATGGCCTTGCTCGGGAACTCGCAGGCCGGCTGGTTGGGATTGACGATGGCGTCGGCCGCCGGCAGTTCGGGGCCGGGCAAGTGGTGATCGGTGACCAGTACGCGCAGGCCCGCCGCCTTGGCGGCCGCCACGCCGTCGACGCTGGAGATGCCGTTGTCCACGGTCAGCAGCAGGTCGGGCTGGCGTTCCAGCGCCACGGCGACGATCTCCGGGGTCAGGCCGTAGCCGTACTCGAAACGATTCGGCACCAGGTAATCGACATGCGCCGCGCCGAGCATGCGCAGGCCCAGTACGCCGACCGAGCTGGCGGTGGCGCCGTCGGCATCGAAGTCACCGACGATCAGAATGCGCTGGCGCTGCTGCAGGGCCTCGACCAGCAGCTGCACCGCCGCGTCGATGCCCTTGAGCTGCTGATAGGGCAGCAACCGCGCCAGCCCCTTATCCAGCTCGACGGCGGACTGCACGCCACGGGCGGCATACAAACGGGTCAGCAGCGGTGGCAGCTCGCCGAGGTCAGGCAGGGTTTCGGGTAGAGGGCGAAGGTCGATGCGCATGGAAATACAGGTACTCAGTTGCGATGAAGGGCGGCGATCAACGCTCGCCGTGCAGCCACTCCAAGGGAATCTCGTGCTGACCGCGCTCATCGGTCACGAACAGCTCGCCATCGCTGATCATCACGCTCCAGTTCACCGCGCGCGGCAGGTCACGGGCCAGCGCTTCCAGCGCCTCCTGCCCCACCGCCACGACATTGATGTTCTTCAAGCTGCGCACCGTGTCGAGCACCTTCGTCTGCCACACGCGCAGGTTGCCGTAGGCGACCAGGCTGAACTTCTCGGTACGCCGCGAGCACCAGGTGATGCGTTCGGCATCCGGCTGGCCGACCTCGATCCAGTGCAGCACGCGGTCGTCCAGGCTCTTCTCCCACAGTGCCGGCTCGTCGACATCCGACAGGCCGCGACCGAAGGCCAGCTGCTCGTGGTACCACAGTGCATAGGCGATCAACCGCACGCACAAGCGCTCTTCAGTCTCCGAAGGATGCTTGGCCACGGTGAAGCGCAGGTTCTCGTAGACGCTGCGGTCGATGTCGGTGAGGTTCAGTTCGATTTTGTAAGGCGTGGCTTGCAGAGCCATAGGAGCGGTACCGGCAGGGAAGCGAAGGGGCGCAAGTCTAGCGCGAAAGCCTGCTCAGGTGCGGCCCTGCCGACCGGATTAGCGGCGATCAGCAATACAGCTGTCTGATCTGCCGATCCACCGGGTCGCTGTAGTCGATGATGGCCTGCGCCGTGCCCAGATCGACACACAAGCGGCAGTAATGCTCACCGTGACGCCAGGCCATGATCACGCTAGCGTCGCTCGACTGGTTGAGCTCGAAGCGCCCATCGAAAGCCGGATGGCTGTTGCGCAGGCGCATTAGCGCCAACAGGCGCTGCACCAGTGGCTGCTGCAAGGCTTCCTCCGCCTCTTCCAGACTGTAGTGGTGACGGTTGACATCGCGTGCCTCGCCGCTGGCCTCGCACAGCTCGAAATCGTTGCAGCCAGCCAGCAGACCGACGTAGTAGACCTGCGGAATGCCCGGGGTGAAGAACTGGAGGGCGCGGGCCGCGATGTAGGCATTCTCGTTGCGCATCAGCGCCTCGAAGAAGGTACAGGTCAGCTGATAGATAGCGCCGACGCTGTGCACGTTGACCGCCGAACGGCGCATGATCGGGTCTGCGCTGCGGGCCGAGACCTCGTCGATCAGGAAGCGGATTTCCGTCTCCGGCAGCATGCTTTCCACATCGGGAATGCAGATGCCGTCGTGGGTATCCAGCACGGTGATCTGGTTGCGCGGGCACATGCGCAGCCAATGCTTGAGGTAGCGGCTGTTGCCGCTGAGAAAGGCGTGCAGCACCAATGGCGGCAGGGCGAAGGCATAGGGCCGCATGTGCCGGCGCGAGATGGCGTACTGGTAGCTGATATGGTCATGTACTTCCGGCAGCATCTCGGCGCCGTACTTCTCGCCGGTTTCGCGGAACCAGTCGAGGATGCGGTAGACGTCCGGCTCGACCAGGAAGCAGCTGCTGCCGATCTTCTTGGTGGTGTAGCCGAAGGCATCCAGGCGGAACAGCTTGACCCCGCGCGCGGCGAGAAAGGCCAGGTAGCGCTCCATCAGCTGGTAGGTTTGTGGTGACTGGTAGTTGAGGTCGATCTGCCGCTCGGTGAAGGTGCACCACACCCGGCAGCGCTCGCCGGTGGCCAGTTGCACCTCGCGAAACGGCTCCTTCTCCTTGCGGATATGGATCTTGGCCAGGTCTTCCAGGGTGATCTCGCCCAGCTCGTCCACCTGCACGAACAGCTCGGCATGGGGCGAAGCGCGGCCCTTGGCGACGAAATCGAGAAACTCCGGCGACGCGTCGGAGATATGGCTGATCACTAGGTCGACGCACAGATCGAAGCGCGCGGAGATGCGCTCGACATCGGCCCAGTCGCCATAGCGCGGGTCGACCTCCAGATGGGTAAGCGGCGAGAAGCCACCGTCGGCATTGGACGGATACAGCGGCAGGATATGCACGCCGCCAAGAGCATCGGCCAGGTAACGGTCGAGCAACTGGTAGAGGCCCGCCAGGTTGCCGCCGAAACGGTCCGGATAGGTGATCAACTGCACCGCATTGCGCAACGCCATGGGCTCTCTTCTCCCCTTTGCCAGCCGGAAAAACCTACCGACCGTTAAAGCAGGCTGAGCCCAGACGTCAAGCCAGGGCAGACCGAAAGCCGCGCCTCACACCTTGCTGGCGAAGCGCTCCCACAGGCTGTCGAACTGCTGGGAGTAGGCACTCAGCAACTGCGGATGGTCGATCACCAGCAGATTCTCTTCATTGCTGGTGCTGGCGCTGCGGGTCCAGTTGAAGCTGCCGTTGAGCAGCAGTCGGCCGTCGAACAGGGCGAACTTGTGGTGCATGTGGAAGGGGCTGTCGTCAATGCGCAGCGGCACACCCTGGGCGATCAGGTGCTGGATGTCACTGCCTTCGTCGAACTGCTTGTCGTTGTCGCTGATCACCCGCACCGCCACGCCGCGGCGATGGCAGGCGATGATTTCCTCACTGAGACGATCGTCGGAGATGGTGTAGACGCAGATATCCACCGTCTGTCTGGCCTGGCGACACAGTTCGCGGATCTTGCGCAGGCACTCCTCGCCGGGGCTGAAGTGGGCGCTGGCCACCGCCGGGCGCGCAGGAGCGCTGGCCAGGTCGAGGGTCTTGACCACCTGTTCCAGCCATTTCAACGCGCCCAGGGCGTTGACCGGGTCCAGCACCAGCTCGCGCACCAGGGCGAAGGCCCGGTTGCGCAGGTAACGCACCTGATCGGGACCGAGGTCGCTACCAAGCTGGCGCAGTTCGTCGCGCTCCTCGTTGCTCAGTTTGAGGTCGGCCAGGCTGTCGCGCAGCTGCTGGTCCAGGTGGGCGAAATCCATTCAGGTTCTCCTTGGGGTACGGGTCAGTGCGGCGTACAGCGCGCCACAGAAAGCGCCGGCCAGGTGGTATTCGAAGGACACGCCGCGCTGCGGCAGCAACCCCCACCACCAGCCGCCATATAGCAGCAACACCAATACGGCGATCAGCAGGCTGCCCAGGCTGCGCTCAAACCAGGCACGGCCGAGCAATAACCCCCACAGGCCGAACAGCCAGCCGCTGGCGCCCAGGTGCATGCCCGGCCGGGCCAACAGCCACACCAGCAACCCGCTGCCGAGGATGATGAAAGCGCTGGCGGCGAGAAAGCGCCGGGGCGAATCGAGCATGGCCAGCCAGGCCAGCAACAACAGGACGGACAGGTTGCCGAGCAGATGCCACCAACCGGCGTGCAGCCAGGGCGCAAACAGAATGCCCGGCAGGCTGCCAACATGCCGGGGCAGCACGCCCCAGGCATTCAGGGCGTTGCCGCTCAGACTATTGAGCACCTGCAGCACCAGCATCAGCCCGGCGATGCCCAGCAGCAGCCGCAGGCGCGGCGCCAGCCAGGCCGTCACTTCTGCTCAGGCCCCGGCTCTACTGGCGTCTGTGGCGCGCCGAGGAACTGCCCGAGGTCGCGCAGCCGGTTGGCCATCTCGCCCATGCGGTTATGGGTACGCAGGTCGATCTCGATCTTCTTGTCCATCGCATTCATCAACGGCAGGAAGCTGTTCTGCAGGGTCTCGGCCAGGCGCTCCAGCAGCACCTGTACCCCTGGCTGCGGCGGCGCCTGCACGGCCACTTCGACCTGTGGACGCAGTTGGCCCAGCTTGTCCAGGCCAGCCAGCAGCTCGCCCCAGGGAATATCCTGCTGCTTCTGCGGCTCGCGCTGCAGATTACCGCCGAGGGCGCGAATGCCTTCGACCAGATCATTCAGCTGGGCCACCACACGGGCGCCAACATCCGTATCGCTGCCACCCATGGCCTTGTTGCGCAGGAAGTCGCGCTTGATCTGCGCCCAGCGCTCGCTTTGCTCGGCGGTCATATTGCCGCGCAGTTCGGCCAGCTTGAGCAGGTTCTCCTCGGCGCCGGTGGTGAGCAGTTGCGACTCGCCCTGATAGTGGTCGGCGATCAGCTGCAGCAGCTCGGCGTCGTTCATCACCGAACTGATCTTCTCCGCCATCTTGTTCATGTTGCGGTAGCTACCCTGCAGCTTGAACGGCGGCTCGCTACGGTAGTGGTCGGCCTGTGCGGCGCTGGCGATGTACTGCTGGTTGACCTTGAGCACCACGTCGCGCACCTGCATCAGGCGCTGCAGGGTGCTGACGATCTCGTTGATCTCTGCGCCGCTGTAGCCGTGGCTCAGCTCGTTGGCGGAGAACGGCTTGCCCTCGGCCTTGGCGACGAAGCGGTAGACGTCGGCCATGTCGCGGGTGGCCAGCGGCGCCAGCACCGGGTTGGAGGTCAGGCCGTTCTCGATGTAGGACAGCGCGAAGGCCTCCTGCATGCCGCCCAGGGTGTCGCCCAGGTTGTAGATATCGGCGCGGTTGGCCAGCATGTCCGGAATCTTGAAGACCTCGCCAGACTCGGTGTAGGGGTTGCCCGCCATCACCACGCAGAACTTCTTGCCGCGCATGTCGTAGGTCTTGGTCTTGCCCTTCCACACGCCCTCGATGCGCCGGGTGCCGTCGCACAGCGAGATGAACTTCTGCAGGAACTCGGGGTGGGTGTGCTGGATGTCGTCGACATACAGCATCACGTTGTTGCCCATCTCCAGCGCCAGGTTGAGCTTCTCCAGCTCCTGGCGCGAAGTGGCGTCCGGCGCCTGCGCCGGGTCGATGGAGCGCACCTCGTGGCCGAGGGCCGGGCCGTTGATCTTCATGAAGATCAGGCCCAGACGGTGCGCCACGTACTCCATCAGCGTGGTCTTGCCGTAGCCGGGCGGCGAGATGAGCATCAGCAGGCCCATCAGGTCGGTGCGCTTGTTCTCGCCGGCGGTGCCCATCTGCTTGGCCAGGTTGTCGCCGATCACGCCCAGGTAGACGTCGTTGATCAGCTTGTTGCGCACGAAGGAACTCAGCGGCTTGGGCTTGAACTCGCTCAGGCGCAGCGCAGCGCGCTCGCGATTGATCACCTCCTGGCGCAGCGCCTGGTAGCGCTGCAGGCCCGGCAGGAACTGCCCACGGTGGCGGCGCAGACGGGCGAAGAAATCGTCCACTGCCAGCACCAGCTGCTGCTCCTGAACACGCGGGTGCTCGCCCATCAGGCCGCTGACGGTGAAGCGCAAATCCACTTCGCTGAAGCGGCCGGGGAAACCTTCACCGAGCAGCGCCAGGGCCGTGGCTTCGGCCACGTAGCCGCGCAGCGCGGCGAACTCGTCCTGGGCACACAGGCCCTGCAACCAGTTGCCCGCCAGAGCCCACTGCGCCGCCGGACGGCCTTCTAGCTTGGCCAGGGCCTGCTGATAGTCGTCCCACATGCGCGCACCCTGCAGGCGCAGCTTGAGGCCTTCAAGTAGTTGCTTGGCGTACTTGCTGAAGACGAATTCGATACGCTCGGCAGAAAGCTCCTGCACCAGGTACTCGGCCGCCTCGCCTACCACCGCCGTGTCCAGTCCCAGCGGCTGCTCGCCGAGGAAGGTCTGCAGCGCGTCGGCGATCTCGCTCTGCAGCTGGCGCAGACCAGAGTCCTGACCGAACAGCTGCTGGATATGCCGGCTGGTGCGTGCCCGCTGCGGCCATTGCGCGGCACTTTCGCTCTCGCGTTGCAGGTCCCAGAACAGGCAGGCCAGTGCCCGCGCCTCGGCGCCGTAACGCAGCAACCCGGCACTGTCGCGCAGCGGCAGCAGGGCCGCGAGGATGGCGGCGGCGTCGTGGTCGTGGATGCCTTTCTCGTAGCCCTCCTTGTAGCGCGGCGCGGCGAAGTCGCGGATCAGCTTGGCCAGCTCGGCCGGCTGCGCCAGAAGTGGCTTGATGCGCTCGATGCTGAGCCCCTCGCGCCCGGCATCGGCGGCGGTCAGCACTTCACCGGCCAGGTATTCGGCGCGGTACAGGTGTTCGGATTCGGACTCCAGGGCCACCTGCCAGAACGGTTTGAGCGCCTCCAGCTCGGCATTGGCCAGCGGTTCGAGAAAATCGGTGCCGGTCAGGTGCAGGTAGAGCTGCTCGCCGCGCGGCAGCAGCGTCAGGTCCAGCTCCTGGGTATTAACGCTGAAGCGGTGACGCGGACCGAGCTTGATGACGTTGCCGCCCTCTTCGAACAGCTCGCTCTTGTCGCGCAGGGCACGTACCGCCTGGTCGCGGGCACCCTTGAGGCGTGCTTCGATATCGTCGGCCTTGACGCTGTCTTTCAGCGCACGCAGGCGCTCGGTCATTTCGCGCAGCTTGAGGATCAGCGGGTCGGCGGCGAAGAAAGCATTCAGCTCCTCGGCCTGGGTGAACTTGGCGGTGCGCCGGCCGAGGCTGTCGAGGATGCGCTTGGCCGCATCCAGCACGCTCTGCGCCTTGCGCTGGCGCTCATCGAGCAATGCCTGCTTGTGCGCCTCGAAGGTTTCCAGCAACTCCTCGCGCTTGGCCAGGATGTCGCCGAGGAATTGTTCCTGATCGCCGAACTGGCTCTCCAGTTCCTCCAGCTGCACCAGCAGGCGCGCCAGCTGCTCGTCGCAGCGCTCCGGGTCCTGGGCCTGGCCGAGAGCATTGGTGATGCCCTGACTGAACAGTTTGAACTGCGCACCGAACTGCGCCACGGTCTCGGCCGAGCCCAGGCCCTTGCGCCGCTGCTCGGCACGCGCCTTGGCCTGGTTGAGGCGCGCATAGATCTCGGAGATCGACTCGACGGTACGGGTGCGCTGGGTGGCGTCGTCGATCTTCAGCGAAGCCATCAGGCTGGACAGCATGTCCAGGTCGGCGGCCATGGTCTGCAGCTCGCCCAGCGGCTCGTTGAGCTGAGCCACGGTCTCGGCCTTCTGCGCCTGCTCGTCGAGGGCCTGCAGGCGAGTGATGAAGGGCTGCAGCGCAGCCTCGCTGGCGAGGAAGCTGGCGGTGGCCGCGGCGGTGCGCTCCTGGGCGGCCAGCAGCTCGGCCTCCATCGCATCCAGGCGCGCGATGTCGATGTAGCGGTACTCGCGGATGGTCAGCAGCAGGCCGCGCTGGGCGGTGATGCCGTTGAGGCCGTCGACGAAACTCTGCACCTGGTCCCAGCTGTCCGGCAGCAGGCCGTCGAGCTGCGCCTTGTGGCGATTCTCGGCATCGCTCATGGCTTGCGCCGACTGCTTGCGGATGCTCTCGACCTTCTCGTACTCGTCCAGCACCAGCTCGGCGGTGGCGGCGATCTCGCGCAGCAGCGGTGCCAGGCCGGCCAGCTGCTCGCTGCCCAGCCAGTGGTAGGCATCGAACAGGCGGCGGGTGTTCTGGCACAGCATGCCGTAGCGCTGCACCGACACCGACGGCGTGTCGATTTCGCGGCACAGGTCGTAGAGGTCGGACACGCCGCGCACCAGCTCGGCGTTGCCGATCTTGCCAAGGAAGCCGCTGCGCGCCGGCTGGCGGGCAGCGAACTCCTCGCTGCAGAACGGCGTCTGCCAAATCTGCATCGGGTGGATACGGGTCGGCTCCTCGCCTTCGGCGGCGAAGATCACCGTGCGCCCGTCTTCCAGGCGCGCGTAGCCATGGCCGAACAGCGGGTTCTGAAGCTGGCGGTTGATCAAGTTGTAGGTGAGCAGCACCGCCCGGCCCTGCTCCGGGTGATAGAAGATGTACTGCACGTCCTCGCCATTGGGCGAACGCACGGCGCGCTTGAAGCGCATGCCGTCCATGGACTGCTCGAACGTCTTGTGCTCGCCGCTCTGCAGGTAGTAGCCGCCAGGGAAGATGATGCCGTGGTCTTCCGGCAGCTGGACGCAGGCCAGGCCGATGGCGTCGATGCGCTCCACCTTGCCGGTCAGGCCGTTGTACACCAGGTAGCGCCACTGCTCCTCGCGGTACGGCAGGATCTTCAGCAACAGCAGGCTGCCGACCCGGGCGAACTCGATCTGGCTGTCATCGAGGGACTGGGTCTTGTCCAGCACCTCCTCGCGGTAGATGCCCAGACCATCCTCGGTGTTGTTCTCGACCTTGATGGTGAGGTCTCCGTTGATGGTCTCGACGAACAGGGTGTCAAGGATGTTGACGTGCGGATGGCGGCCTTCGACCACCATCTCGCGAGTGGCCTTGCTCCACCCGAAATCGAAGGGTGCCGGCAGTGCGATATCGCGCTCGCCGCGGTTGTCGATGTAGCGCACATCCTTGCCGTCGACCGAGATCGACCAGCGGAACACGCGGATATCGCTGATGCGCTCGCCGATCTGGAAGCTGGCCAACAGCTTGCCGTCGCGCACCATCAGCTGCAGCAGGCGGGTGTTCTTGTAGTAGCTGTAGAGCTCGTTGAAGTCGGCCACGAAGCTGGCCTGGGCCAGGAAGCTGCCTGCCAGTGGCACCGGCTCGGCCTCGTAGCCTTCGGTCTGCTCGACCAGGCGATAGAGGGAGAACACATCCTCGACGCGGGTTTCCTTCTTCAGGCCGAGGAACACGTTGTAGCCGAACAGCAGGCAGTCGCCGACCTGCACGATGTCGCGGGCGATGCAGTTGTTCTCGGTGCGGATGCGCACCCGCCCGACCACTTCCATCTGGCTGCTGCCAAACTCTGCCAGGCGCTGCTGGTTGAGCTGCTCGGCGGTCTGGCGCAGGCGCTGGCCCTGGTCCTGCAGGCGCTTGTGCAGCACCTCGTAGGCGCCACCCTCGGCAACGGCCTTGTCCAATACGTCCTGGGTGTGTGCGTCCGACATCGTGATCTTCCTGGATCGGCCCGGCGGGCAGGCAACTGCGCCCAACCGAGCGAGACTGAACTAGCGAGTGGAGGTGGAGCTTGAACAAGCTCCTGTGGGCCGCCGGAGAAAAGCCGACGGCCCAGGCGGCACTCAGGCGCCGATCTTCTGCATGACCTGAGCCATCTTGTCCTGCATGGCCTGATCGATTTCCTCGGGCTTGATCCGCGCGACGATGTTCTTCAGTACGCGAATCTCGTTGTCGTCGATCACCCCATCGCGCTCGGCGATGTCCAGCAGCGAGCCCAGCTCGTGCACATCCAGGCGGCCGTCGTTGGCGAAGCACTGGATCGAGCGGAAGGACAGTTCCAGATAGTCTCTTGGTTCGGACATGAGCGTTCCTTGTCGACTGACATTGAATGAAGAAGTAAGCAGCGGACGCCACGTCCGCTGCACAGGTGCATCAAGCGCCGGCGGCCGGCGCCTCACCGTCCAGCTTGTCGGCCAGCACCGAAGCCGCCGGAGCCTTGCCCGCCAGCAGGCGGGACAGCACGTCCTGCACCACCGGACTCTTGCCAACCACGCCTTCGATGGCCTTGCCCACCGACAACGACTTGGCGAAGGAATTGAAGAAGTCGCCTTCGCCGCCGACGATCTCGATCTTCGCCTTGCCCAGCGCGGTGGCCAGCACCTCGGCCTGGTCCTTGGCGATGTCCTTGTTGGCGGCGATGGCGGCCATGGCCTCCTCGAAGCTCTTCTCCAGCTGCATGCGGAACTCTTCGTGCTGGCGAGCGCTGTCGCTGAGGGCGTCGAGGGCACCGAACTTCTTGCCCAGACCTTCCGCTTCGGCGTTCAGGCGCTGCAGCAGGATATCCGCCTCGGCAGTACCCTGGTCCTTGGTCGCCTGAGCCTTGGCACTGCCGAGCTGCTGCTCGCCGCGCGCCTGGGCGCCGAGTTTCTCTTCCAGCACCTTGGCTTCGGCCAGGCCGTCTTTTTCCTTGGCGGCGGCTTGCGCTTCCAACACGCGAGCTTCGGCCAGGCCCTTCTCCTGCTCGCCCTTGGCTTCGGCGATCAGCTGCTCGGCCTTGACCCGTGCCGCGGCCAGACCGTCCTTCTCTTTCGCCGCGGCGGTGACTTCCAGCACGCGGGCGTCAGCCAGACCCGGGGCTGCGCGCTCGGCTTCGATACCTTCGGCCATGCGCTTCTTGGCCTCGGCCTGCTTGGCCGCGGCTTCCAGCTCGGCCTGGGCCAGGTTGTTGATTTCCACGGCCTTGTGCTTGGAGCGGGTCTCGTCGGCTTCCGCCTGCTTGACCTGGCGCACCAGCTCCTGCTCGGCCTCGGCCTGCGCCTGCAGGACGATGACCTGCTTGGCGCGCTCGGCTTCGGAGACTTCGCGCACTTCCTTGATGCGCTCTTCTTCCTGGGCCACGGTCTTCTCCACGGCCACACGCTCGCGGATCACGTTGGCGATGTTCTTGCGCTGCTCTTCCAGGGCCTTCTCGGCCTCGATGCGCTGCAGCTCGACTTCGCGCTCGCGGGCCACCACTTCCAGGTCCTTGGCACGGGTGACTTTTTCCACCTCGATGACCACGGCACGCTGGCGATTCTGCTGGGCCACTTCCACTTCGCGCTGATGGTTCTCGGCGCGCACATCGATTTCCTGCTGCGACTGAATGCGCGCCTGCTCGGCCTTGAGGCGCTCCTCTTCCTTGACCTTGATGGTCTCGGCTTCCTCACGGGCACGGATGGTCTCGATCTCGCGCTTCTGCCGCGCCTCGGCATCGGCCTGCTGGCGTTCCAGGGCCAGGGTGGCCTCACGGGTCTCGACGTTCTTCTTCTTGATCGCCAGCTCTTCGTTACGCTCCAGCTCGTTGGTGATGACGTTCTGCGCGGCGGTCAGCTGAGTGATCTTGCGAATGCCCTCGGCGTCGAGAATGTTGCTCGGGTCCAGGGAGTTCTTCGCGGTCTGTTCGAGGTAGTCGATGGCGACGTCTTCCAGCACATAACCATTGAGGTCGTTGCCGATGGTCTCGACGATGCGGTCGCGGAAGTCCTGACGGTTCTCGAACAGCTGGACGAAGTCGAACTGCTTGCCGACGGTCTTCAGCGCCTCGGAGAACTTGGCGTTGAACAGGTCATTGACCGCGCCACGATCGGAGGCGCGATCGACACCAATGGCCTTGGCCACCTTGAGCACGTCTTCCTGGGTCTCGTTGACGCGCAGGTAGAAGGCCACGGTGATGTCGGCGCGCATGTTGTCCTTGCAGATCAGGCCGTCCTTGCCACGGCGATCGACTTCCAGGGTGATCAGAGAGATCTTCATGAACTCCTTGAGGTAGATCACCGGGTACACCAGGGCGCCGGTGAAGTGCACCTTGGGCGTTGAGGACATGTCGTTGACGATCAGCGCCGTGCCCTGCGGGACCTTGATATAGAAGGCCTTGAACAGCACGAAGAAGCCGAAGATCACCAGGAAGAACAAACCGACGCCCATCAGGAAAGGCATCACCATTTCGAGGCTCATTGCAATCAATCTCCTTTGATTCTAAAAACGACCCAGCGGCTCAAAGGCCTTGGAACTCGTCCTCGGTAATGACCCGGTAGGCGTGTTCGCCCTCCAGATACTCCAGCAACACGACGCGATCGCCGCGTTTGAAACCACGTGTCTCGTCGGCACGCACGCGCAGGATCAGGCCCGCGCCACCGTCTTCCAGAATCGCTTCACCATGGCTGAGCGTCACACGCCCGCTGCGCACCACGGCGGTCTGTCCCAGCACCGACTTGCTGGTTGTCGCCTCCAGCTTGCGGAACAGCGGCCGCAGCGGACGGCATAGCGTGGCGGTGATCGGCACGGCACAGCACAGCGCAGCGAACATCAGCACCAGGCCCAGCGGATAACGCAGCAGGCCCAGCGGCAAATGGCGTAGCAGCAGGAGTTCGACGAAGTAGCAGGCGACCCAGGCGAAAAAGAACAGCAGGGTCAGCACCAGAGTCACCGGCACGCCATTGAGGCCCAGCTTGAGCAGCAGGCCTGCGAGGCCTTCGGGCTGTACCGAGTCGAGGGTGGAATCGGCTTCGATATCGAGCACGTCGACATCGAGAATGCCCAATGCGGCAACGCACCAGTAGAGCACCGCCACGCACAGCAGGAAGCTGAAGATGACGGTGGGAAACGCAAAAGCGCTGTGCAGGAAATTTTCCATCGAGTTCCTATCCCTGAATCAAGCGGCGCAGCGAACTGCGCCCTAAAGCACAACGATCAGGACTTGGCCTTCTCCTTGAGGCGCGCCAGCACGCTTTCGGCGCTGGCGTTGTCGGCCTTGATACCCGCCGCGCGCAGCTTGGTCTCCAGCGAATCGTCGATGTTGGCGGCTTCGGCCAGTTCCGCCGCGGCTTCCATCTTCGCCGCACGCTCGGCTTGCTGCTGCTTGATCCGCTCCAGCGACTCAACCGCAGTGTGCAGCTTGGCCTGGGAGCCGCCGTAGCGCTGAGCCACGGCCATCTGCGCCTTCTGCACGCTCTCGGTGGCCTTAACCGTATCCACCTGCTGCTTGAGGCGCTTGATGTTGGCCTCGGCCTGGCTCACCGCCTTGCGCAGTTGCGCCACGCTCGCGGCATAGCCCTCAGCCTGCTCGCGCTCACCCGCGACTTCGACTTCCAGATTGGCGATCTTCACCGCCACTTCCTGTGCGAGTACCTCGTTGCCGGCCTCCAGGGCCTTAAGCGCATACTGTTCGTACTCGGCGACCTTGGCCGCGCTCTTTTCGGCACGATCAGCGGCCAACTTCTGCTTGGCCATGATCTCGGCCAGCGCCTCCTTGGACTTGCGCAGCTCCAGGTCGGCGTCGCGGATTTCCTGGTCGAGGATGCGCAGCGCCTGGCTATCCACCATGGCCTCGCCCACTTCATTGGCACCGCCACGCAGGGCGGTCAGCAATTTGCTCCACACGTTCATGGCACTCTCCTTAGGCAGTCTTGAGGAAGCCTTCGTAGGCCTCGGTCGCTTTGATCACGTTGTCCGCCAGCAGCTCGATTTCCAGCACCACGTCGGACAGACTCGAAGAAGCGCTCAGTGCGCCAAACATGGTGTAGCAGGCCTGGCCATTCGGCAGAGTTTCAAGACCGATAGACGACAGCGGGAACAGCTTGTGGCTGCGCAGCACCTCCTCGTTGAAGGCGGCGGCATCACGCACCTCACTGACCGGCCAGAGCAGCGCTTCGACGATGATCTGCTCGCCTACCACTGCCATGAACAGCGGCAGGTCACCGTATTCACGCATAGTGACGTGCAAGCCGGCGTCAGCACCCTGAATCAGTTCGATGGCGGCGCGCCCGTCCTTGAACAGCTCCGCCGCAGACAGCGCATCGAACATACCTTGTGCAGTCCAAACCTGAGGCATGGCACCTCCCTCCTTCTCCGTAGAGGCCAGCTTCGGCTGAGGCTGGCGCAGTTTCCGCTCGAACGCCGCGAGCGTCTGAGCATGCTCGGGCAGTATCCACACCTCTTTCTTGACCAGCCCCTGCTCGCGCAGGCGCTGCCGAAAAAGGCGCTGGTAATGGGCTGATGATTTGCTTTCCATGAAGCGAGACTAGGAGCTCACATGTAATAACGCAATTGATCACATGTAATATTTTCAAACGCCCGTATGACGACCACATACACGTACCCAGCGCAGACCTGAAAATCGGCACGGGAACACAACTGCGAGAGGGAAAGGGAAGCGGGAGGGAGAAGCCTTCCGGGGCAGAGAGAGCGCGCATCCTTTCGCCCGGCGATTTAACCGCAGATACTCCACCGACGAAAGTTCATGGTGCGCCAACCAGGTCGCAGTTACAGGAGAACGCATGATCCCCAGCAAACCCCTCGCCGGCCTTAAAGTGATCGAGCTCGGCACCCTGATCGCCGGTCCTTTCGCTTCGCGCATCTGCGCCGAGTTCGGCGCCGAGGTGATCAAGGTGGAATCGCCGGATGGCGGCGATCCGCTGCGCAAGTGGCGCAAACTGTACGAGGGCACCTCGCTGTGGTGGTTCGTGCAGGCGCGCAACAAACGCTCGATCACCCTCAACCTCAAGCACGAGGACGGCCGCGAAGTATTGAAGAAGCTGCTGGCCGAGGCCGACATCCTGATCGAGAACTTCCGCCCTGGCGTGCTGGAAAAACTCGGCCTGGGCTGGGACGTGCTGCATGCGCTCAACCCCAGGCTGGTGATGGTGCGCCTGTCGGGCTTCGGCCAGAGCGGGCCGATGAAGGACCAGCCGGGCTTCGGCGCAGTAGGTGAATCCATGGGCGGGCTGCGCTACATCACCGGCTTCGAGGACCGCCCGCCGGTGCGCACCGGCATCAGCATCGGCGACTCCATCGCCGCGTTGTGGGGCGTGATCGGCGCGCTGATGGCGCTGCGCCAGCGCGAGGTCAACGGCGGCAGTGGCCAGGTGGTGGACGTAGCGCTGTACGAGGCGGTGTTCGCCATGATGGAGTCGATGGTGCCGGAGTTCGACGTGTTCGGCTTCATCCGCGAACGCAGCGGCAACATCATGCCCGGCATCACGCCCTCCTCTATCCACACCTGCGCCGATGGCAAGCACATCCAGATCGGCGCCAACGGCGATGCCATCTTCCAGCGCTTTATGCGCGCCATCGATAGAGAAGACCTGGCCAGCGATCCGATGCTGGCCGACAACGCCGGCCGCGATACCCGCCGCGACGAACTCTATGGCGTGATCGACCGCTGGGCCGCCTCGCTGCCCCTGGCCGAGGTGGAGGCCGTGCTGGTGCGCGCCGAAGTGCCAGCCAGCCGCATCTACTCGGCCGAAGACATGTTCGCCGACCCGCAATTCCTCGCCCGCGAGATGTTCCTCTCGGCCAAGTTGCCGGACGGCAAGCCGTTCAGAATGCCCGGCATCGTGCCCAAGCTGTCCGAGACACCCGGCAGTGTGGAGTGGACCGGTCCCGCGCTGGGCGAGCACAACGACGAAGTACTCGCCCAACTGGGCTACAGCAGCGAGCAGATCGCCAGACTGCGCGAAGCCGGCGCGCTGTAACAGCGCGCTACTGTCCCATCAGGTGGCGGGCCAGCGCCGCGTAGGCCGGCAGCGACACCGGGTCATTGGCACCGTTGGCGGCAATCGGGTTGGAGGCGAAACGGGCTATCACCATCTCTGCCTTGGGATCGATATACAACGCCTGGCCGTAGATGCCGCGTGCAGCAAAGACGCCATGATCGTCATGGGCCACCCACCACATGTTGCGATAGCTCCAGCCCGGCAGGGTCTTGTAGCCGGCCTTGGCAAACAGCGCCGGGTCGGCGCCGCGGCGAATATCCGCGATCACCGCCGAGGAGACAATCTGCTGGCCATTGAAGCGGCCATCGTTGCGCATCATCTCGCCGAAACGCGCCATATCGCGCAGGCTGCTGTTCAGGCCACCCCCCGCGAACGCCGTGCCCACCTCGTCCACCATCAGGTAGGCATCCTGTTCAGCGCCCAACTTGCCCCAGATGCGCTCCTGCAGCAGGGCGGTAAAGGACTGGCCGCTGGCTCGCTGCACCACCCAGCCCAGCACATCCGAGTTGACCGTTTTGTAGGCGAAGGCCTGTCCATGCTCACCCTCGGGGCGAACCTTCTGCAAAAAGCCGTAGAACGAGGTCGCACCCTGGTAGCCGGCGGGGCGCGGCATCAGATGCCCGGCCATGCCGTACTCCCAGACCTCGGCCTTGGGGTCGGCATAGTTCTCCGAATAGCGAATACCGGTGGTCATGTCCATGACCTGGCGCACCGTCGCATTGCCGAAGGCACTGGTCTTCAGTTCAGGCACGTAGTGTGAAACCTGAGCCCTGTCGTCCAGCACCCCCTCCTCGACCAGCATGGCGGCCAGGGTGCCGACGAACGACTTGGTGATCGAGAATGCCGTGTGCGGGCGCTCCGCCTGCAGCGCACCGAAGTAGCGCTCGTAGACGATGCGACCGCGATGCAGAACCACGATGCCGTCGGTGTAGTTGGCCGCCAGCGACTGCTCCCAGGTCATGCTCGAACCATCCGCGACCTGGATGCTCAGGCCATCGATATCCGTACGCAGTTCGCGCGGCAAAGCGCTGACCTGCACGGAGCCACGCGCGACCGCAACCGTGGGCACCAGTTCACGGATATGCGAGAACGACCAGCGGGTACGGGGAAACTGCAGGTAATTGCGGAAGTTAACCTGCTGCTCGGCGGCGGGCGGAAAGCCCTGCATCAAGCCGAGCGCAGCAGGGTCACTCGCCCTGGCGTCGAGCGGTTGTGCCGCCGACACGCCCTGGGTCGCCAGCAGGCTCCCCAGCAGCAGCCCCAGGCTGGCCCGACACAATGGCTTGGATGATTTCATTGATTTCACTCCCCCGTGATTCCAATTGGCGGGCACGCTGACGGGCGCCACAACACTTGGGGGCAGTATTGAACAATGCTATACAGAGCATCCAATGCATCTATAAGCACTTATTAATGCAATGAACAGCTCAATCGATCTCAAGCGCCTCAACCACCTGGTGCTGCTCAGCGAGGAGCTGCATTTCTCTCGCGCCGCCGCACGCGCCCACCTGTCGCAGACCGCCTTCAGCCGCAGCATTCAGTCACTGGAAAACGACCTGCAGTTGCGCCTGTTCGACCGCGGCACCCGCAGCGTGCAATTGACCGCCGTGGGCCGACAGTTGCTGGAAAGCGCCCGCGAACTGCTGCGCCACGCCCACAACCTGACGACCGAGGCGCAGTGCCTGGCCCAGGCAGAGGGCGGCGAACTCAACTTCGGCGCAGGCTTGCTGGCGGTGCACAGTTATATGCAGGAACTGTTGCCCATGCTGCGCAACGACCACCCAGGCTTGCAGCTGCATATCGAGGTTGATCACTGGCAGAACCTGCTGCGCCATCTGGAACAGGAACGCATCGAGTTCTTCATCGGCGACGCCAGCCAGTTACACAGCGAGCCGCATCTCAGCATCACGGTCTTGCCGCAACAGCCGGCCAGCATCTATTGCCGCGCCGGACACCCGCTGCTCAGGCAACCGCACATCCTGCCCCAGCAACTGGCCGAATACCCCTGGTGCGCCGCCCTCTTCGACGATGCCCTGGGCCTCCATCTTCGCCACCTGCTAGGCATTCCCGCGCGCCAGCCGCTGCCGGCCCTGATGAGCTGCAACAACCTCCACCTTCTGCGCGAGACCACCCAGCACAGCGACAGCCTGCTTTTCACCTGGAGCACCTGGCTACAAGACGCCCTGAGCCAGGGCACCCTGGTAGACCTGGCACCACGCCTGACCCCTGCGCTAGCGGCGCAACATCTGGTGCTGGACTGCAGCCTGGTTCATCTGGCAGGGCGCAGCCTGTCACCGGCCGCACAGAAGGCCCTGAGACTGATTCAGGCGGTTGCCGAACGCTATCGTGCTGAGCCCGCCCCCAGGCTTTCAGTGCTGTCGGCGGCCTCCATCAGTGCGCCGTCTTGAGCTCGTCCGCACAGGCCGCTGCGCTTTGCGCGCCATACTCGAAATGCAAGACGCCATCCTCGATGGCCCCGTTGCGCAGCAGCCGTGCATCCGTCCGATAGTCATTGAGCACCTGCCAGGGCGCGCGATCGCCCTGGCGCGGCAGCAGATCGGCGCCGCGCTTTACATAACCGGAGTTGAGCGAGCTCATCACGCTGGCGTCCAGCGCGCAGCCCTGTTCGTCCCGCGCAACAACCACTTGCTGTCCGCGATCCTGCATATGATTGAGCAGGCGACAGATGTACTCGGCGGCGATATCGGCCTTGAGTGTCCATGACGCATTGGTGTAGCCGAAGATCCACGCCGCGTTCGGCACGTCCTGAACCAGCACGCCCTTGTACACCAGCTTGCTGGAAGGCTCGGCAGGCTCGCCATCGATGCTCAGACGCATGCCACCAAGCAGTTGCAGCTTGAGGCCGGTGGCGCTGACGACGATGTCCGCCGCCAGCTCGCGGCCGGACTTCAAGCGGATACCGTCTGCGGTGAAGGTGTCGATGCTATCGGTCACCACCTGCGCTTTGCCGTCCCGCAGGGCGCGAAACAGATCGCCGTCCGGCACGGCGCACAGGCGTTCATCCCAAGGCTGATAACGGGGGGTGAAATCACTCAAATCGGCCTGCGCACCGAGTTGCTTGCGCACCCCGCGCAGCAATATCCAGCGCACGAAGCGTGGCCAACGTTTGGCGGCCTTGAACATCTGCCGCTGCATGGCAATGTTGCGCTGGCGCGCCAGACGATAGACCCAGCGCTCCGGCAGAATCTTGATCAACAGGCCCGACAGCTTGTCGCGCGACGGCACCGAGAAGATGTAGGTGGGCGAGCGCTGCAACATGGTGACCTGCGCAGCCTGCTCGGCCATCGCCGGCACCAGGGTCACCGCCGTGGCGCCGCTACCGATCACCACCACGCGCTTGCCCTGGTAGTCGAGATCTTCTGGCCACTGTTGCGGATGAATGAAGCGCCCGCGGTAGTCCTGCAGACCGGGGAAGTCGGGTTGATAGCCCTCGGCGTAGTCGTAATAGCCGGTGCAGGAGATCAGGAAATCGCAGCTGTAGTGACGTTCTTCGCCACTCTGCATATCGCGCCCGACCAGCAACCAGCGCCGCTGCGCGCTGGACCAGTTGGCCGAGAGCAGATCGACGCCGTAGTGAATGTGCCGGTCCACGCCAAACTCACGGGCGGTGTCGCCCAGGTACTGACGGATCGAGGCACCATCGGCCAGCACTTTCAGGCCATTCCACGGGCGCAAGGCGAAGCCGAAACTGAACATGTCCGAATCGGAGCGCACACCGGGATAGCGAAACAGATCCCAGGTCCCACCCAATGCCTGGCGCCGCTCCAGAATGGCGAAACGCCGCTGTGGGCAGTTCTGACTGAGGTGGCAGGCCATGCCAATACCAGACAGCCCGGCACCGATGATCAGAACGTCGAAGTGTTGCGACTCCATGAGCACGATCTCTCCTGCGGCACGATTCGAGCAGCAAGCATGGACGCGAACAGGCTCGTGCGCCTAGCCATCCAAAGACTTAATTGCTCAGCTGGTCCGGGCAAATGATGCGGCATAACGGCGAGCGATAAGCGCCCCTGAATTGCCCCGGATCAGTTCAACGCAGCGGCGCGCCGTCTACCCTGAGGAAAACAAGGGGGAGCACCATGGACAGCTTCAACATCATGCTGGCACTGCTGGTCGGCGGTTTCCTGCTGCTGGGCTTCGGCTTCAACTATCGCGAGCACGAATGGGGCGTGCGCCTGATCGGCGTGGGCGTGCTGGTCACCCTCATGCCCATCGCCTTTCGCATGTATCTGGCTCTGCAAGTACCCAGTTGAACGGGCGCCTCAGTCGTGCCAGCGTTGCAGGGCAGCCTGGTCGCTGGCGCGCCCTTCGACCCAGCGCTCGCCTTCCGGGGTGTCTTCCTTCTTCCAGAACGGCGCACGGGTTTTCAGGTAATCCATGATGAAGTTGCAGGCGTCGAACGCCGCCTGCCGGTGAGCACTGGCGGTGCCAACGAAAACGATCGGCTCACCCGGCTGCAGGCGACCGACCCGGTGCAGCACCTCGACCCGCAGCAGCGGCCAGCGCTCACCGGCCTCGGCAGCGATCTTCTCCAGGGCCTTCTCGGTCATGCCCGGGTAGTGTTCGAGGAACATGCCGCGCACGTCCTGGCCGTCGTTGTAGTCGCGCACATAGCCAATGAAGCTGGCCACCGCGCCAATGCCCAGATTGGCGGCGTGTAGCGCATTGACCTCCGCCCCCGGATCGAACGGCTCGGCCTGAACCCGAACACTCATCTCAGCCTCCGGTCACCGTGGGGAAGAAAGCCACTTCATCGCCATCGGCCAACTCGGTTTCCAGGCTGCACAGCTCCTGGTTGCGCGCACACATCAGGTTCTGCTCGGCCAGTACCTGCCACACGCCGCCGCGCTCCAGCAGGTGCTGGCGCAGCGCCTCCAGGCTGGTCAGCTCGCCACCCTGCAACTGCTCGCCGTCGATGCCCAGCACCTCACGGTAACGGGCGAAATACTGCACGCGGATCATTCGGCCTCCTCCAGGCGGTACTCGCCACTCTTGCCACCGGACTTGTGCAGCAGACGGACGTTCTCGATGGTCATGCCGCGATCCACCGCCTTGCACATGTCGTAAATAGTCAGCGCGGCGACACTGGCGGCGGTCAGCGCCTCCATCTCCACACCGGTCTGCCCGGCCAGCTTGCAGCGCGCGACGATACGCACGCAGTCGTCACCCTCGGCGGCCAGCTCGACCTTGACCCCAGTCAGCAGCAGCGGATGGCACAGAGGGATCAGCTCATGGGTCTTTTTGGCCGCCTGGATACCGGCGATGCGCGCCACGGCGAACACGTCGCCCTTGGGATGATCGCCGTCGACGATCATGCGCAAGGTCTCGGGCAGCATGCGCACGCGGGCTTCGGCGCTGGCCTCGCGCGAGGTCACCGCTTTGTCGGTGACGTCGACCATGTTGGCGCGGCCCTGGGAATCGAGATGGGTCAACACAACGAAACTCTCCTCGTCGGCACCGCGAGCGCGGCGCCTGCCCGAGCGATTGTATACAAGTTATCCGGCGATAGGTCAGCGGGCGGCCGCAGCCGCCCGCCCGGCGGCGCTACATATGGCTTTCCGCGTACTCGGCCAGCACCGAGCGCGGCACACCCTGCAGGGTGATGTGCACGCCGTGCTCGAAGTCCTTGAAGCGTTCGGTGAGGTAGGTGAGGCCCGAGCTGGTAGCGGACAGGTAGGGCGTGTCGATCTGCGCCAGGTTGCCCAGGCAGATCACCTTCGACCCCGTACCGGCACGGGTGATGATGGTCTTCATCTGGTGCGGCGTGAGGTTCTGGCACTCATCGATCAGGATCAGGCTGTGCTGGAAGCTGCGCCCGCGGATGTAGTTCAGCGACTTAAACTGCAGCGGCACCTTTTGCAGGATGTAGTCGACGCTGCCGTGGGTGCTCTCGTCGTCCGAGTGCAGCGCCTCCAGGTTGTCGGTGATGGCGCCGAGCCAGGGCTCCATCTTTTCCGCTTCGGTTCCGGGCAAAAAGCCGATGTCCTCGTCCAGCCCCTGCACGCTGCGGGTGGCGATGATCCTCCGGTAACGCTTGCTGACCATGGTCTGCTCGATGGCCGCCGCCAGCGCCAGGATGGTCTTGCCCGAGCCCGCGGCGCCGGACAGGTTGACCAGGTGAATGTCCGGATCGAGCAGCGCATACAGCGCCAGCGACTGATAAACGTCACGCGGACGCAGGCCCCAGGCTTCCTGATGCAGCAATGGCTCCTGGTGCAGGTCGAGGATGGTCAGGGTGCTGCCTTCGATGCCTTTTACCCAGCCGACAAAACCCTGCTCGTCGATGATGAACTCGTTGACGTGCACGGCCGGCAGGTTGTCGGTGAGCTGTACCTGATGCCAGGTGCGGCCATGGCCCTGGCGGGTCTCGACCTTGCTCACCCGGTCCCAGAAGGAGCCGTCCATGTTGTGGTAGCCGCGCGACAGCAGGGACACGTCGTCCACCAGCTGGTCGGTGTGATAGTCCTCGGAAGCGATACCACAGGCACGCGCCTTCAGGCGCATGTTGATGTCCTTGGTCACCAGCACCACGGGAGAGCCGCTACGCCGGCTCTGCAACTCCACCAGCTGGTTGATGATCTTGTTGTCGTTGAGGTGCTCGGGCAGCCAGGTGATGGGCTCCGCGCGCTTGCTCATGAGGATCGACAAGGTGCCCTTGGGCTCGTTCTTGCCGCGTTGAATCGGTACGCCCTGTTCCACCTCCTCGGGCGTGGCCTCACCCAGCATCTGGTCGATCAGGCGGATGGCCTGGCGGCATTCGGCGGCGACCGTGTGCTTGCCGGTCTTGAGCTTGTCCAGCTCCTCCAGCACGGTCATGGGGATAGCGACGTGGTGTTCCTGGAAATTCAGCAGCGCGTTGGGATCGTGGATCAGGACGTTGGTGTCGAGGACATACAGGGTGGGCTGGGTAGAGCGGGTGCGTCCGTGATCATCCATACTCGGTCACCTTATCGAGAGGCCAGACGGCGACGGGGCGACAGCGCTCCGTCGCGGGAGAACCGCCGGCCTGCCGGGGCTGTCGACAGGGTGCCTGCAAGGTGATGGCCGAGGCCCGCCACCTGTGCTGCAGGGTTCGGCGGTCTGACTTCGTTAATACCCCAATCTTGATGACGGAAAAAAGACTTTTTTCGTCATCGCCAGGCTTTTTTATCGGTGCGACGAATAACCCTTGGCGGCCTGGGCATGCACCGTTAAAGTCGGAAGTCCTGCTGCTGCACCCCCCCGCGAAAAAACCACTCCCCATATCCTGAAATCGCCTGCAAAAGCCCTCTGCCTCGAGCTTTCAGGAGAAATACCATCATCCTCGTGCACCCGACTCGCCGCGCCCGGCCTGTGCGCCAATCAACCTGATAGGTAGAGCTACGTGCGGCATCCGGCCTAGAATCGCGTCACGCTTTCTGGAGACGATCCGATGTTGATGGTGATTTCGCCTGCCAAGACGCTCGACTACGAGACCCCGCCCACCACCCCGCTGTTCACTCAGCCCCAGCACCTGGACCACGCCCAGGAGCTGATCGCCCAGCTGCGGCAGATGAGCCCGCAGCAGATCGGCGAGCTGATGCACCTGTCGGACAAGCTGGCCGCCCTCAACGTGGCGCGCTACGGCAGCTGGGAGCGGCCATTCAACCCGTCCAACGCCAAGCAGGCGCTGCTCGCCTTCAAGGGCGACGTGTATACCGGGCTGGCCGCCGAGGACTTTTCCGAGGCCGACTTCGACTTCGCCCAGCGCCACCTGCGCATGCTTTCCGGTCTGTATGGCGTGCTGCGCCCGCTCGACCTGATGCAGCCCTATCGCCTGGAGATGGGCACCAAGCTGGCCAACGCCCGCGGCAAGAACCTCTACGAGTTCTGGGGCGACGACATCAGCGGCTGGCTCAACGCAGCCCTGGCCGAACAGGGTGACGAGGTGCTGCTCAACCTGGCTTCCAACGAGTACTTCGGTGCGGTCAAGCGCAAGGCCCTCAAGGCGCGGGTGATCGACACCGAGTTCAAGGACCTGAAGAACGGCCAGTACAAGATCATCAGCTTCTACGCCAAGAAAGCCCGCGGCCTGATGGCGCGCTACGTGATCAAGGAGCGGCTGCGCGACCCGGCCGGACTCAAGGACTTCAACTACCAGGGTTATCGCTACAGCGCCGAGCAGTCCAAGCCGGACAGTCTGGTGTTCCTGCGCGATCACCCCGAAGATTGATCGCCGATGCCGGGTGGCAACGGCACCGCCTTTTCCACCCGCCCCACCTCTGATTGCAAGGACTCGCCATGAGCCAACCCGTCGCCCTGATCACCGGTTGTTCCAGCGGCATCGGCCGTGCCCTGGCCAATGCCTTCCAGGCCGGCGGCTATCGGGTGTTCGCCGCCGCGCGCAAGGGCGCGGACCTGGAAGCACTGAGCAGCGCCGGTTTCACCGCGATCAAACTGGACGTCAATGACGCGGCCGATATCGCCCGCGCCTACGAGCGCCTGAACGCCGAAGCCGGACGCCTCGATGTGCTGGTCAACAACGCCGGTTACGGCGCCATGGGCCCGTTGCTCGATGGCGGCGCCGAGGCCATGCGCCAGCAGTTCGAAACCAACGTGTTCAGCCTGGTGGAACTGACCCGCGCCTGCTTCCCGCTGCTGCGCGCCAGCCGCGGCCTGGTGGTGAACATCGGCAGCGTGTCGGGCGTGATGGTCACTCCGTTCGCCGGCGCCTATTGCGCCTCCAAGGCGGCAGTACATGCCCTGAGCGACGCCCTGCGCCTGGAGCTGGCGCCCTTCGCCATCGATGTCATGGAAGTGCAACCGGGCGCCATCGCCTCCAGTTTCGGCGCCAGCGCCAGTGCCCAGGCCGAACAGCTGATCCGCGAGAGTTCGCCCTGGTGGCCGCTGCGTGAAGGCATCCGTGCCCGCGCCAGGGCCTCGCAGGACAAACCCACCCCGGCCGAGGACTTGGCCGCCACGCTGCTCGCCGCCGTGCGCAAGTCCAAGCGCCCGGCGCTGCTGCGCATCGGCAACGGCAGCCGCGCCCTGCCCCTGCTCGCACGCTGGGTGCCGCGCAGCCTGCTGGACAAGGTGCTGAGCAAGCGCTTCGGCCTCGACCAGCGACTGAGCTGAGCGCCATGACTCGCCGTTTCCCGCTCTACCAGTATGCCCTCGGCGGCGCCGCGGCGGTTTTCGCGCTCAACCTGCTGGCGCGCGTGCTGCTCAAGCTCGGCGGCTACCCGGCTACCCTGCTGGTGGCGGTGCTGGTCGCTCTCGGCCTGCGCTGGCTGTTTCGTCGCCTCGAAGGCCACCTACCCGGCCATGCCGAGGCCTGGGGCCTCAACCTGCTCTATGCCGGCGTGCTCGGCCTGCTCTATCTCGGCCTCTGGGGGCTGATGTGGCTGAAGGACGAACCGGGTTATATGGGCCAGCTGATTTTCCTCCTGCACTACCTGACCTACCCGGCCGCCCTGGCGCTCTGCCTGCATACACGCCGTTAGTTCAGGGCGCCGGGCAGCGCGGCAATGACTGACAGGCTCCTGATGACGAGCCGGCCGTGGACAGCGGCGCGATCAGGCGTTTGTCCTGCGGCGCGAGGCGCTGCGCGCAGCTACGCGCCGCCTGCGCCTGAGCCACGCAGCCACGCTCGTTGAGCAACTCGGACAGGTTGAACCAACCCACCGCGAAATCGCCGCGCCGGTCCAAACTGCTGCGTAACGCCAGCTCGGCCGCCGCCCGGTCACCCTGGGCATAGTGCAGGTTGGCCAGAGCAAAGCCGGGCAACGCCTCGTCTGGCCAATGTGCGATGGCGGTGCGATAAGCCGTTGCGGCGGCCGCATGCTGGGCGGTCTGCTCCAGATCGCTGGCCGCCTGCAGCCAGGCACCCAGCTGCGGCTCGGCCGGCAGGCGATCCGGCGGCAAGGTCAGCACCGCCCAACGCTCGGCGCGTGCCCAGGTGCGGTCGAACGCCGTGAAATCGGTAGTCCAGCGCTTGTGGGTCGCCGAGCGCAGTACCAGTTCCTGGCGTGAGCGGTCGTAGCCGACCACCACGGCGAAGTGCCATTGCGGATACCAGTCGAGCCCCAGGTTCTGCATTACCAGCACCGGATTGCCCGCCGCGATCTGTTCCAGCACGGCCTTCAGCTGCGGGCGCAATGGATAGACCAGTTGCCCCTGCTGACGCGCCGCTGCCACCAACTCGACCTTCAGACTGCCCTTGCGCCCCGGCAGGTAAACGCCCGGCAACAGCGCCTCGGGCGAGGTGCGCACGCCGCGCTGCACCAGCATGGTCGCCAGCGCCGCCGGGCCGCACTGATAGTCCTCCTGGGGAAAGAATGGCGTTTCGACCAGTTCCGCACGCGGCGGCAACAACTCGCTGCTGGCTGGCAGCTGTACCTGCCGACCGGCACAGCCGGCCAGCAGGATTACCAAGGCGAGGCCAATAACCCGCCCGATCAACGCACACACTTCACAAAGGAGAAGATGTCCGTCGCGCAGAGCATGTCGGTGATGATGAAGATCACCAGGAACAGCACGATGATGCCCACCACGCCAGCGCCAGCAGGCTCTTCGGACAGCTGCTGATTGAACTGGGCCAGTTCAGCGGGCGTCAGGCTATCGATGCGTGTCTCCACCTGGGCGCGATCCACTCCCAGATCGGCCAATTTCTCCTGCACCTGCTGATCATCGAGCATGGCACGCAGCTGTTGTCGGTCGACTTGCTGCTGGTGTTCCTGCAGCACCTGAGGCGTGCCGAGCATGGCGGCGCTGGCCATCGGCAGGTGGGCAAACAGAACGAGATGCAGAGCTGCCAGGGTGGCAGCAAGAAAACGCATGAAGGGATGTGCACGCATGATGGTATTACCTCTTGGTGTTGTTATCGTCTTGACCTCCAGGCACTCAATGCGGTTCCAACATGTTGCTCTCCGACCCGATCCATGCACCCGATCAATTGCTGCCTTGTGAACTGCTCGACCATCCACAGTGGCGCCGCGGTCGGCAGCGCTATGCGTTATGGTCGATCCCCGTGGAATGCCCGGCAGTGCTATCGCGCACGCAAGCTGCCCGCGAGCTGCTCGGCGACTGGCTACAGCCCGCTGGCGAGCGCCAGGCTCACATCACTCTGTTCGTTTGCGGCTTCCCCTGCGCCAACGCCCGACATGACGACGACATAACCCTGGCTCAGCTGGACGCCCAATACGAAGCGCTCGCCCGCCTGCAACTGGCGCCGTTCGAGTTGCTCATAGGCGGGCTCGACAGCTTCGCCAGCGCGGCATTTCTGCGTGTAGATGCCGAGTCCCCACTGCAGCAGCTACGCCTGGCACTGGCAGGCATCACCCCAGAGGTACGCCAGGCGCCCTATGTCCCGCACCTCACACTCGGCCTGTATCGCTGTGCCGCCAGCGCCAGTGACTGGCACAGACGCACCCAGCCCATGCAGGACCTTCAGCGCCTGCACCTGCCCGTGCGTGTAGTGCAGTTGCTCAGCTACGAGGCGGCAATACCACAGGGGCCGCTCAGGATTGAGCGGCAGCTGGTGTTACGCAGTAGCTGAGCCTGCCGCCAGGCGATGGGGCGCCGTCAGCTTTCTTCGGCACTGCGCCCCAGACGGACCGGCGCCTGCACCGAAGGAAAGCGTGAGGAGGCAAAACGCACCACCAGAATCGCCACCGCCAACAGCAGAATCGCCCCCGACACATAAACCACCCCCATGTCCGGACGGTGGTGGTGGGATACATCGGAAATCAGCAGGCGGGTCAGCGCAGTGATCGCTACATAGATCAGGAAGCGTACCGGCATGTGGTTGGTCTTGAAGTAGATACCGACCATGGCCCCCAGCTCCAGGTAGATGAACAGCAACAGGATGTCATCCACCGTGATATGGCCCTTCTCCAGCATGCCGAGAAAGGCCACTACCGAGGCCCAGGCCGTGATCCCGCCGATGGCGAAAAGCGCCAGGTAGTGGAACGACTCCACCAGCAGATTACCCAGCGACTGGGCCAATTCATGCATGCCGCCACGCAGCTCATCGACTCTGTTCAGATTCATCAGCACACTCCTTGGGGTGACGACTCAGACTGGCCACATTTCATGACAACGGCTATGCAGGATGAGGGCCAGGGGTTGCGTGAACCCGACACAATCAAATACTGTATATCCATACATATCAAGCAACTAGCGACAGGAATGAGGTGATGAATGGCCGTCGAAGTGGTGTATCGCAGCAGTCGAGATCCGGAGCGTCTGTTCATGGATAAGGCCGAAGCCGATCGTTACGACAAAATGCTGGAACTGGCCGAGGCGTTGTCCTCGGCGCTGCACAAGGCCGTGCCCTCGCTGAACGAGGAGCAGGTCGAAGAGCTGGGCATCTTCATGGCCAAGAACCGCGATACCTTCGCCAAGGCCTTCAAGAACCAGCCGGATGCCCTGGCCGAGCTGCAGGCGGATTCCGTCGACGCCTAAGGTCGATGCGGGCTGCGTAAGCGCGGCCTGCTGCGTGGGTCCCGGCGCCCCTCCCTTCACGATGCTTCAGGTAATGCCCTGTCAGGCCAAAGACTGGCGGTCGGGCTTCGCGGCACGCAGAGGGTGTTGGCCTCGTGAAGCGGGCTCAGGCCTCTTCCAAGGCTTCGACCAGCGCCTTGAGAAAGCGCGCCGCCTCGCCACCGGTGGCCGCACGGTGATCGAAGGTCAGCGACAATGGCAGTACCGGATGCACCGCCGGCTGCCCTTGCCAGGCCACCACTTCATCGCGGATGCCACCGGCGCCGATGATCGCCACCTGCGGCGGCACGACGATGGGGTTGGCGTAGCGACCGAACAGGTTGCCGAAGTTGGACAGAGTGATAGTCGCGCCCATCATCTCCTGCGGCGGGATGGAACGCGCCTGCACGTCGGCGCGCAGGCGTGCCATGCCCTCTTTCAGGTCCTCCGCGCTGCGTTCGCCGACATTGCGCAGCACCGGCACGAACAGGCCATCCGGGGTGTCCACGGCAATGCCCAGGTCGAGCTTGTCATGCTGGCGGATCGAGGGGCCGCGCCCGTCGAACCAGCTGTTGAGTACCGGCTCCACCGTGCAGGCATGGGCGATGGCCTTGGCCAGGCGGATCAACGGATCGCGCGCCTGGCCCCAGCGGTGCAGGTCGGCATCGCCGTAGATGGTCACCGGCACCACTTCGGCATGCGATCTGGCCATGTTGATCGCCATGCTGCGCCTGACGCCACGTAGACGCTCGCCGCCGATGCGCGACGAGGCCACCTGCGCGGCACCTTCCACGTCGGCAGCCGTGATCAGGCCGTCGGCACCGCTACCAGACAGGCCCGCCAGATCGACCCCCAGCTTGCGCGCCAGCTGGCGTACCGCTGGCGTGGCACGTGGCGCCAGGTGCTCGCGGGTCGAAGGCGCGGCGCCGACGAAGAAACTGTCCTCCTGGGCCGAATGACCACCCTCCAGGCGGCCGACCACGGTGCCGGCATCCGCCTCGCCCTCGTAAGCCAGCAGCGGTTCTCCCACATGCAGCAAGTCGCCCTCGCTGCCGAAGGTCTTGGCCACCACGCCGTCATAGGGCGCCGGGATATCGACGATGGCCTTGGCCGTTTCCACCGACACCAGCAGCTGGTCGGCCTTCACCGTGTCACCAGCCTTGACGTGCCACTCGACAATCTCGGCCTCCTGCAGGCCTTCGCCCAGGTCGGGCAGCTTGAAGTATTTCATCGCGGGCCTCCTTGTTCTCGGGGCGTCAGGCGTAGTTCAGGGTGGTGTCGCAGGCGGCGAGAATGTCCTCGACGCCAGGCATGTACAGTTGCTCCAGGCGATACAGCGGCGGCGGTATATCCGGTGCGGTGACCCGCTGGATCGGCGCCTGCAGATCGAGCAGCGCGCGCTCGTAGAGGCTGGCCGCAATCTCCGCGCCCACCGCGCAGGACCTGGGTGCCTCGTGCACGATCACGCAGCGCCCGGTCTTGCGCACCGAGGCTTCCAGGGTGTCGAGGTCCAGCGGCTTGAGGCAGGCCACGTCGATCACTTCGCAGCTGACGCCTTGCTCGGCCAGGCGCTCGGCGGCCTGTAGCGTTTCGTGTACGCTCGCGCCCCAGCTGACCAGGGTGAGGTCACCGCCCTCGCGCAGGGTGAAGCAGCTGTCCAACGGCAGGCGTTTGCCATCGTCGACCAGCGGCTGCGGGTTCATCCGGTACAGCCGCGTGGGTTCGAGAAACACCACCGGGTCGGGATCGTCGATGGCCGCCAGCAGCAGGCCGTAGGCCCGCGCCGGTGACGAGGGGATGACCACGCGCAACCCCGGGATATGGGCGAACAGCGCCTCGGTGCTCTCGCTGTGATGCTCCGGCGCACGGATGCCCGCGCCCATCGGGCTGCGCAGCACCATCGGGCAGGTCAGCCGGCCACGGGTGCGATTGCGCATCCGCGCGGCATGGGCCAGCACGTGCTCCATGGCGGCGAAGACGAAACCGAGGAACTGGATCTCCATCACCGGCTTCAAGCCCTGCGCGGCCATGCCCACGGTCAGCCCAGCGATCATGGTTTCCGCCAGCGGCGTGTCGAGCACGCGCTTGAAGCCGAAGCGATCGCGCAGGCCCTGGGTGGCGCGAAACACGCCGCCATTGATACCGATGTCCTCGCCCAGCACCACCACGTTCTGGTCTTCCTGCATGGCGCGGTGCAGGGCTAGGTTGACCGCCTCCAGCAGGGCGTATTTCTTCACTTCATTCATGGCCCTGCCCTCCTGAGCGGCGCGCCGCACGCTCGGCCAGCCACTCGCGCTGTTCGGCCAATGCCGCCGGCCAGTGGGCATAGACATGCTCGATGGCGGCTTCAGGCGCGGGCATTTCGACGGCCTCGAATGCGTCCACCGCCTGTTGCACCAGCGCCTGGCATTCGCCGATCAAGGCCTGCTCGCGACCCTCGTCCCACACGCCCTGCTGGAGCATGAAGCGCTGCAGGCGCTTGATCGGTTCCTCGTCCCAGGCCTGCTTCACCTCTTCGGCGCTGCGGTAGCGGGTGGCATCGTCAGCGGTGGTGTGGTCGCCCAGGCGATAGCTGAGGCACTCCAGCAGGGTCGGTCCCTTGCCTTGCCGTGCCCGGTCGAGGGCGTGGCCAATCCGGTCATACACCGCCAGCACATCGTTGCCATCGACCTGCTCACCATGAAAGCCGGCACCGACCGCCTTCTGCGCCAGAGTCGGCGCGCCACTCTGGATGCGCCGTGGCGTGGAGATGGCCCACTGGTTGTTGTTGACTACGAACACCACCGGCAGCTGCCAGGCGCCAGCCACATTGAGCGCTTCGAGGAAGTCGCCCTTGCTGGTCGCGCCGTCGCCGCAGGTGGTTACGGCCACCCGGTGCTGACCACGAATCTTGAACGCACTGGCCACGCCGCAGGCATGCAGGGCCTGGGTGGCGATCGGCACGCACAGTGGGAAGTCCTCGGCCACCGCCGGGTCGGCATAGGCGCTGCCACGCTCGTCGCCGCCCCAATAGAGCAGGATTTCTTCCATCTTCACGCCGCGCATCAGCTGCACGGCGGTGTCACGGTAATAGGGCACCAGCACATCTTCGCCGTGCATGCGGCAGCCAATGGCCACGCCAATGGCCTCCTGACCGAGGGTGGGCGCATAAGTGCCGATGCGACCGGTGCGCTGCAGGGCCACGGCCTTCTGGTCGAACAGGCGGGTCAGCTGCATCTGCCGGTACAGGCGCGCCAGCAGGTTGAAATCATCGGCCCAGGCCGGCAACTCGCCGAGCAGACGGCCATCGGGCGCCAGATAACGGGTCAGGGGCAGGTCAAGCGAACACTGAGTCATCACACTCCTCCTCGCGGCACGCCGGGTAGGCATGCGCTGTGGCCTCGCGCTTGTGGCGCCAGGCATGGGGGGCAGTAGGCCCCGGGTGGGGAGGCTAGCTGCCGTAGAGCAGGCGCTCGGCCAGGGCGTCGGCAACCCGCGCCGGCGAGCGCTTGTCGGCCTGGGCGTGGGCGTAGATCTCGGTCAGGCGCTCGGCGATCTTGGTCAGATGCGCGGTGATCACCGGCAGCGCCTCGCCGCGATGCTTGAGCGCCACGTAGATCAGCCCGCCGGAATTGATCACGTAGTCGGGCGCATAGAGAATGCCGCGCGCCTCCAGTTCGTCGGCCACCTCGGCGCTGGCCAGCTGGTTGTTGGCCGCGCCGGCCACCGCCGCGCAGTGCAGTGTTCCGACGGTCTGCGGGTTGAGCACGCCACCCAGGCCGCAGGGCACCAAGATGTCGCAGGGCGTACTGAGTAGCGCCTCGTTGCTCACCGGGTGGGCGTCGAGTTCCTCCACCGCCAGTTGCAGCCGGCCAGAATCGAGGTCACTGACATACAGCTCGACCCCAGCCGCCGCCAGTTGCTGGGCCAGGGCGTAGCCAACATTGCCCAGGCCCTGAATGGCCACCCGCAGGCCCTGCAGGTCATCGCCGCCGAGGCGCGCCATGGCCGTGGCACGGATGCCGGCGAACACGCCCATGGCGGTGTGCGGTGACGGATCGCCAGCCGCCGTGGTGCTGGTGACGTGGCGGGTCTGCTGGGCGATGCAGTCCATATCGGCGCTGGAGGTGCCGCTGTCCACGGCGGTGATATAGCGACCGCCCAGCGATTCGATCATGCGCCCGAAGGCCTCGAACAGCGCGCCGCGGTTGTCCAGGTGCGGCGGACGGATGATCACCGCCTTGCCGCCGCCCTGCGCCAGGCCGGCCAGGGCAGCCTTGTAGCTCATGCCTTGGGCCAGGCGGATGGCGTCGCGGATGGCGCTGTCGTCGTCGGGGTAGGCCAGGTAGCGGCAGCCTCCCAGAGCAGGGCCGAGTTTGCTGCTGTGAATGGCGATGATGGCTCGCAGGCCGGTGGCAGAGTCTTGGGCAAGATGCAGGGCTTCGAGCCGGGCGTTTTCCATCATGGCGAACATGCGGACGACCTCTCTGGCTTTACGGCCAGTATAGGTCGCCTGCGGTATTCGCCTGGATCGGCCAGTTATAAGCAGGTGGGATTTATATGGTTCTTCGCAGCGTCAGGGAAAACATGGATTGCGGACGGGTAAATGTGCTTTAGCTAGCGTGTTGCAGAAGAGGCAAGGGAAGCTTTTGTGGGAGCGACTTTAGTCGCGATAAAACCGGTGAAACGCATCGCGGCTAAAGCCGCTCCCACGTAGATTGCTTGCGGGTCTTCACGCTCCGCATGTCCACTCGCGCCTTCGCATAACCCGCGAATCCCACTCAGGCTCGATAGCCCTGCACCTTCCACCAGGTGCAGAACTCCTCCAGCGCCGTCCAGATCGGCACCTGCGGCTCGTAGTCCAGGTACTGGCGGGCGCGGGAAATGTCCAGGGAGAAATCCCGCGCCATCACTGCAACGCCGAGGCGGAACAACGCCGGCTGCGGGCGCCCCGGTAGCAGCTTGCAGACAGTCTCGTTGAGCGCCGCCGCGGTGTACGCCAGCGGATAGGGCATGTGCTTGCTCACCGGCGGCAGATTGAACTGGCGCAGCACAAAGTTGACCACGTCCCACAATGGCAGCGGCGCGCCATTGCTGATGTTGTACACCTTGCCCAGCGCCTCTCCGGAAGCCAGCAGGCTGCTGAACAGGGCATCGTTGAGGTTCTGTACGCTGGTGAAGTCGACCTTGTTCAGGCCGTCGCCGATGACCATCAGCTTGCCCTTGCGGTGCATCTCGATCAGCCGCGGGAAGATGCTGGTATCACCGGCGCCGGTGACGAAGCGCGGGCGCAGGGCGATCACTTCCAGGCCAAACTCCTGGGCCTCCATGACCTTCAGCTCGGCCAGGTACTTGGTGGCGCCATAGTGGTCGACGAATTTTTTCGGCACCTGCTCTTCGCGCAGGCCGACGTGCGACTTGCCGTCGAAATACACCGAAGGCGAGGACAGATGCACCAGGCGCCGCACCTTCTGCCCCAGGCAGGCCTCGATGACGTTCTGGGTCACCACGACGTTGGCCTGGTGGAAATGCTGGTAAGTGCCCCAGGTGCCGACCGCGCCGGCGCAGTGCACGACCATCTCCACGTCGCGGCAGAGCTTGTGCACCAGGTCGGCATCGTTGAGGTCGCCCTGGACGAACTCGGCACCACGCTTGATCAGATGCTGCACCGCTTCGGGGCGCCGCCCGTTGACCCGCACCGTCAGGCCCTGCTCCAGGGCAAAGCGGGCGAAGCGCCCACCGATGAAACCGCTCGCGCCGGTTACCAGAATCTTCATCTGCAGTTCCCCAATTCCGATCTTGTTATAGCCAGCGACTCTAGCAGCCACGGCGGCTTCTGCCTGTTGCCCTGACGGCCAAAAAGACGGCTTTGCAACGCCTCGCTCGATTTTATTTACAGACGTAAAACTATTTGCACGCTTCTTGCAGAATCTTTGACACCCTAGCGCGTTGTCACCTATCTACCCGCGGAGCCGTATCATGCCGTTGCGTCTCAAGCTTGCCCTCAGCTTCCTGCTGCTGGGCCTTATCCCGGTAATGGCCATGGCCATCACCGTCTATCTGCAAGCCAGCCACTCGTTACGGGAGCAGGCCCTCAACAGCCTGGAAGCCGTAGCGAATATCAAACAGCAGCAACTGCAGGACAACTGGCAGGCGCGCAACAACCAGCTGAGCACCCTGGCCAGCAACCTCGGCACCAGCTATGCCGGGCTGGATGACAACGCGCTGCTCAGCACCGCCAACTATGACCGGCCGATCTTCGAGAACTTCACCAAGACCTTCGGCTACCGCGAGCTGAAGCTGGTCTCGCGCGATGGCCAGGTGCTGTTCAGCCTGCAGCGCGGCGCCGACTACCAGCAGAACCTGAGTGATGCTGCCTGGCGCAATACGCCGCTGGGGCAGGTGGTGCGCGCCACGCTGGACAGCGGCAAGGCCCAGGTAGGTGACCTGGCGGTGAGCATGCCCGGTGCCGAGCCCAGCCAATTCCTCGCCGCGCCCGTTAGTGAAGAAGGCGAGCTGCAACTGCTGCTGGTCCTGGAGCTGCCGCTGTCCGAACTGAACCGGGTCATGCAGACCCGCCAGGGCCTGGGCGAATCCGGCGAGACCTACCTGGTCGGCCCCGACGCACAGCTGCGTTCGGATTCGGTGCGTTTCGAGGATCGCCGCGTAGCACGCCAGGACAGCGAACCGTCTGCGGCGCTGCCGGGCAGCGCCATCGGCCGCGCCCTGAGCGGCGAACAGGGCCGCCTGGCCGAGGCTGGACTCAACGGCCAACCGGTGCTCAAGGCCTTCGTACCCGTGCAGCTGGATGACCAGCGCTGGGCCCTGATCGCCGAGATGGACCAGGCCCAGGCCTATGCTCCGGTACGCACGCTGATGTGGCAGGTGGTGGTGCTGGTCCTGCTGACCATAATCGGTGTGGCGCTGGCCACCTGGCTGGTCAGCCGTAGCGTGATGCGCCCGCTGGGCGGCGAGCCGCGCAAAATGGCCGAACTGGCCAGACGCCTGGCCGCCGGTGAATTACGCCTGCAGGGTGACGAGGGCCAACAGGACGGTCTGATGCTTGCGCTGCACGAGATGGCCCGAGCCTGGCGCGAGGTGGTCGAGCGTCTGCGCCAGGCCAGCCAGGCGGTTGGCAGCGCCAGCGGCGATATCCTCGGTGCCGCCGGGCAGACCAGCAATAGCCTGGACGCACAACAGGAAGCGCTGGAGCTGGTGGTCAGCGCCGTCGACCAGATGGCCGCCACCGTGCAAGAGATCGCCAGCAGCGCCAGCCAGAGCGCCGATGGCAGCGCCGCCGCGCGTGATGCCTTCGTTACCGTGCAGGGCAGCCTGCAGCGCATGGTTGGCCAGCAGGATCAGCTGCTGGCCAACCTGCGCGAGGCCGACCAGGTGGTACAGACCCTGGCCAGTGACAGCCAGCAGATCGGCTCGGTGCTCGACGTGATCCGCGCCATCGCCGAGCAAACCAATCTCTTGGCCCTGAACGCCGCCATCGAAGCGGCGCGCGCCGGCGAGCAGGGCCGAGGCTTTGCCGTGGTCGCCGACGAAGTGCGCAACCTGGCCTTGCGCACGCGCAGCGCCACCGAGGAGATCGTCACCATAGTCGCGGCACTGGGCGACTCCTCCAGCCAGGCCAGCCAGCGCATGGGCGCCTCCAGCCAGCAGGCACGGGATCTGGAGGTACAGACCCAGGCGCTGATCGGCTCGCTCGACCAGCTCGACGACTCGCTGCAGAGCGTGCACGCGCTGGCCTTCCAGATCGCCGCGGCGGCCGAGCAGCAGGCGGCCACCACCCAGGAAGTCAATCAGCACATGCACCGCCTCAATGACATGACCGGCGAGAACCGCCGCACCGCCGCGCACACCCGCGACTGCGGTGAACACTTGCGCAAGGTGGCCGGCAGCCAGGAACAACTGGTGGCGCAGTTCCAGCTCTGACTCCGCGCGACTCCCATCGGCCGGGTAGAGTGAAGCGAACCCCGGCGCATTCCCGACTCCGCAACTGGGTTACGGCCTTTGGCCTAACCCAGCGAACCAGGCAGCAACCTAGACCAGCCAGGCCCCCACACCCTTCTCCAGGTGACGGGTCAGGCTGCTCAGCAACTCCCCGCCATTACGCCAGTGGTGCCAGTACAGCGGCACATCCAGCGGCCGCTCGGGCAACAGTTCGACCAGCTCGCCACTCGCCAGCTCGCGCTGTACCTGCAGCTCCGGCACCAGGCCCCAACCCAGTCCCGCACCGGCCAGGCGAATGAAGCCCTCCGAAGACGGGCACAGGTGATAGTTGAAGGCGCCATTGAGACCCAGGCTGGCCATATAGCGATGCTGCAGCAGGTCATCCGGACCGAAGACGATGGCCGGTGCCCGCGCCATGCTTTCAGCATTCACCCCGGCGGCGAAGTGGCGAGCGATAAAGCCCGGGCTGGCCAGCGCGCGATAGCGCATGGCCCCCAGCGGCAGCGCCCGAGCGCCCGCCACCGGCCGCTCGGCGGCACATACGCAGGCCGCCACCTCGCCGGCACGCATGCGTTTGAGGCCGACGTCCTGGTCCTCCACCACATGCGCCAGCAACAGCTTGTGCTCGGCACAGAAGTCGCCCACCAGCGGTGCCCACCAGGTCGCCAGGCTGTCCGCGTTGAGGGCGATACGCAGGCGCTCTACCGGCTGGTCTTCCGCCAGGGCCGGCACCTGGCCCTGCAGATCGCGCTCCAGCAGACGCACCTGCTGCACATGGTTGAGCAGGCGCCGGCCGACTTCGGTCGGGGCTGGCGGCGTGGCACGCAGCAGCACCGGCTGGCCGACCCGCGCCTCCAGCAGCTTGATGCGTTGCGACACTGCCGACTGCGACAAGCCGAGCAGTTGCGCCGCACGCTCGAAGCCGCCCTGCTCCACCACGGCCGCCAGGGCGGCAAGCAGCTTGTAGTCAAACATAAGAACTCCTAATGAGAGATCAGCATGATTTGTTTTTCTTATACAGCGGCAATCCCCAGACTGGCCAGCATCCACCCGCCACCACTCAGGAAAACACCATGGCCGGAGAAACCGATCTGAACAAACTGCTGGCCAGCCTCTCGCCGCGCCTCAACCCCGGCGAGTTCGTGTTCTGCTGTGTCAGCGATGCGGCCCTGCTCGCCAGCGCCAAGGCGTTGGGTAGTTTTCAGGAAAGTGAAGGCACCACGCTGATCCTCCCCCGCGCCGAAGCCGAGCGCCTGGGCCTGACTTACGACTATGTCGCCGCCTGGATCACCCTGGAAGTGCACTCGGCGCTGGCCGCCGTGGGCCTGACCGCCGCCTTCGCCACCGCCCTGGGCCGCGCCAATATCAGTTGCAACGTGATCGCCGGCTACCACCACGATCACCTGTTCGTCGCCCATGGCGATGCGGAAAAAGCCATGTCCGTGCTGCGCCAACTGGCCGTGGAGGGTTGCTGAAATGTGGCAGAGCTACCTCAACGGCCTGCTGGTCGCCGCCGGCCTGATCATCGCCATCGGCGCGCAGAACGCCTTCGTCCTGGCGCAGAGCCTGCGCCGCGAACATCACCTGCCGACCGCTGCCCTCTGCGTGCTGTGCGATGCCCTGCTGGTCAGCGCCGGGGTGTTCGGCCTGGCCGCCGTACTGGCGCAGAATCCGACCCTGCTGGCCGTGGCCCGCTGGGGCGGCGCGGCCTTCCTGCTCTGGCTTGGCGTACAGGCCCTGCGTCGGGCGCTCAACCCACAAGCACTGCAGCAGCAGGACAGTGGCCCCCGCTCGCGCCGTGCGGTGCTGCTGGCAGCCCTGGCGGTAACCCTGCTCAACCCCCACGTGTACCTGGATACCGTGCTGCTGATCGGCTCGCTCGGTGCCCAGCAACCGGTGCCTGGCGCCTATGCCCTGGGCGCCGCCAGCGCCTCGGCCCTGTGGTTCTTCACCCTGGCCCTGGGCGCGGCCTGGCTCGCCCCCTGGCTGGCGCGACCGGCCACCTGGCGCCTGCTCGACCTCACAGTGGCCGCCATGATGTTCGCCATTGCCGCACAACTGATCCTGCACGCGCCGGGAGCATGACCACAGCCGCGCCGTGGCGGTATGCTACGGCGCTTGCAAGCCTGTCTGGGAGCGCACGTGGATACGACGGTGTTTGCCGTGGTGCTGGCCGCCGCCGCGCTGCATGCGGGCTGGAATGCCCTGCTCAAGATTGGTCTGGACCGCTACCTGACCGCTTCGCTGATCCAGATCGGCGCCGCCTGCGTGGCCCTGCTGGCCCTGCCCTTCTTCGCGATTCCCGTGGCCAGTGCCTGGCCCTGGATCGCCCTCTCCGCCCTGCTGCATATCGGCTACAACCTCTTCCTCACCCGCGCCTACCAGCATGGCGACCTGTCTCAGGTCTACCCGATCGCTCGCGGCAGCTCCCCCTTGCTGGTGGCGCTGCTTGCCCTGCTGGCCGGCGATGTACTACAGGCGGGACAATGGGCGGGGCTGCTGATGCTGGTCGGCGGTATCTGGCTGATGGCTTGGCGCGGCGGCCACCCAGGCAGCTCACTCAATGGCCCGTTGCTGTTCAACGCCCTGGCCACCGCCGTCTGCATCGCCGGCTACACGGTGGCCGATGCCCTCGGCGCGCGAAGCAATGGCGACGCCATCGGCTACGCGCTGTGGCTGTTCCTGGTCAACGGTCTAGTTGCGGCCTTGGTCATTGCCCTGCGCCGCGGGCCGCGCATCTTCCTTCAACTCGGCCCGCACTGGCGCGGCGGCCTGGGCGGCGGCGCAATGTCCATGCTGGCCTACAGCCTGGTGATCTGGGCCACAACTCAGGCACCGGTCGCCCTGGTTTCGGCACTGCGCGAAAGCAGCGTGCTGTTCGCCCTGCTGATCGGCTGGCTGTTTCTCAAGGAATCCATGCTGCCGCTGCGCCTGCTCGCCTGCCTGGTCATCGCCGCGGGCGTAGCATTAATGAAACTGACCTGAAGCAAACTGCACTTTTGCCGCCCGTATCTGTCCACCCCCAGGATGGACAAAGCCCCTGGCACCGGCTTTTCCACACAGTTGCTGCGTGGTTAAGGCCAGGCTCGGGTGCTATGATCCCGGGCTCGCGGCACACTAAAAGAGCTTTAGCTCTCGCCGCCCGCATTCCGGCCGCCCGTGAACGGCCCGCGCTAGTCGCACATATCCCGACCTGATGAAGGAGATAGACCATGGCTTTCGAATTGCCGCCGCTGCCGTACGAGAAAAACGCCCTCGAGCCGCACCTGTCCGCCGAGACCCTGGAGTTTCACCACGGCAAGCACCACAACGCCTACGTGGTGAACCTGAACAACCTGGTGCCGGGCACCGAGTTCGAAGGCAAGAGCCTGGAAGAAATCATCAAGACTTCCTCCGGTGGCGTCTTCAACAACGCCGCACAGATCTGGAACCACACCTTCTACTGGAACTGCCTGAGCCCGAACGGCGGCGGCGAGCCGACCGGCGCTCTGGCTGACGCCATCAACGCTGCCTTCGGCTCTTTCGACAAGTTCAAGGAAGAGTTCAGCAAGACCTCCATCGGCACCTTCGGCTCCGGTTGGGGCTGGCTGGTGAAGAAGGCCGACGGTTCCCTGGCCCTGGCCAGCACCATCGGTGCCGGCTGCCCGCTGACCAGCGGCGACACCCCGCTGCTGACCTGCGACGTGTGGGAACACGCCTACTACATCGACTACCGCAACCTGCGTCCGAAGTATGTCGAGGCGTTCTGGAACCTGGTGAACTGGGACTTCGTGGCGAAGAACTTCGCGGCCTGAGTCTCGCTGTAGTCGCTTCGCCGACTGCATAACAAACGCCCCGGCATCGCCGGGGCGTTTGCGTTTATGGCGGTGCCGAGGAGTGCCAACCGCAACGAGTTACAGCAGTTTCTGCGGCGGCATTTGCAGGTTGTAGCGCTCGGCTTTCTGCACCGCGCGGGTCAGTACCTGATCCGCAGTGACCGGCCCAAGGAACTCGCACAGGCCGATATAAAGCAGGTTGAGCAGCATGCGCAGCTGCTCCAGATTGAGCGCCGTCAGCCCCAACGAACCGCCCTGTTCCAGCCAGCCGCGCAAACGCAGACGCAGCTCGGTTTCAACCTGCATGCCACTCAGGTTGCCCGCGGCGAAGCGGCGCAGGCGCGGCACCATGTCGGCATCCAGCAGGCCGAACAGCTCACGGCTGAGCACTTCAAAGGTCTGCCGCGCCAAGGCGTCTGGCCCGGACACCTCTTCGGCGGCGACACCGGCGCCCTGGCGCCAAGCCTGTAGACGTGGTGCCGGGTCCGGCAGCAGATTGGCGGTCGGTCCGGTCAGCGCCCCCACCAGCTCACGATACAAGCGGGCGCGCTCGAACTTGCGCTCGGTGCGCTGCACCACCTCGGCCAGAAACTCATTGAGGGCAAACGGCGGTTTGTCCGCGTACTTGGCCTCCCACAGCGACAGCAGGGGCAGCGCTTCCTCTTCGGAAAAGTGGCCGGCCAACCCGGTATAGATGGCGCGACGGCGAGTAGTCAGGCTCATCTCAGGTCCTCCGCGCCAAGTCGCTGCCGTCGTAGGTCAGTGCCTGATTGAACTCCGGATAACCGGCTTCGGCATGCTCCGAGTAGTCCAGGCCACGTTGCTCGTGCTGGGTGGAAGTACGCAAGCCCACGGTCTTGGCCAAGATCAGGTACATCGCCAGCGCCAGCGGAAAGGCCCAGAGGAACGCCGCGCCGGCGCCGATCAACTGCACACTCACGCGTGCCCAACTGAACAGATCCCCGCTGTAGAACAGCCCCGCCGCGACCGTGCCCCAGACACCGGCCAGACCATGTACCGGTACCGCACCGACGACATCGTCGAGGCGCAGACGATCCATCAGGCGCATGCCGAACACCACCACGAAACCGGCAATCAGCCCGGTCACCAGGGCATAGCCAGGCTGCATGGTGGCGCAGCCGGCGGTGATGCCGACCAGACCACCGAGCGAACCATTGACCGTGGTGCTGAGCAGCACCGGACTGGCCGTACTGCGCAGCGCCAGCACCGCTCCAAGCGCGCCGGCGGCCGCCGCCAGGTGAGTGTTGAGGGCAATCAGGCCAAGGCTCTCGTTCATCGCCAGCGTGCTGCCGGCATTGAAGCCGAACCAACCGAGCCAAAGGATGAAGCCCCCCAGCGCCACCAGACTCATGTTGTGGCCCGGAATCACCCTGGGCGTACCGTCGGCGGCGAAGCGCCCCAGGCGCGGGCCCAGCACCAGGATGCCCGCCAGGGCGCACCAGGCGCCGACACTGTGAACCACGCTGGAGCCGGCAAAATCGATGAACCCCATCTTGGCCAACCAGCCCTGGCCGCCGTAGGCACCACTCCACACCCAGCTGCCGAACACCGGATAGATGAAGCCACTGATGACAACGGCTCCGACCAGGTAAGCACTGTAACGGGTTCGCTCGGCCATGGCCCCGCTGGCAATGGTCGCGGCCGTGGCGGCGAACATCATCTGGAACAGCAGAAAGGTAAAGTCCCAGGGCTGGCCCTCGCTCGGTGCGAAATGGCTCATGCCGTACCAGCCGGTGGCGTTGGCGCCGAACATCAGGCCGAAGCCCACCAGCCAATAGACGATGCCGCCGACACAGCCGTCCATGTAGTTCTTCATCATCACGTTGACGGCATTTTTGGCCCGTGACATGCCACTTTCCAACAGGGCGAAGCCGGCCTGCATGAAGAACACCAGCGCACTGGCCAAGACGACCCAGCCGGTATTCATGGCCAGTTCGGTACTGCCATCGGCAGCGTGGGTAGAGGGTGAGAACAACAGGGCACACAGCGACAACAGGTAGAGCTTCATGGCGAATCTCCCAGCACGGTGATGCCGGGGCAACGCAACTCTTGTGCCAGACTATTCAGCAGTCAGCAGGCCCTCTCCTCACCCGCCTGCACCAACGCAACGCATACCGGCTCGCCGCCACCTGAAACATGCGCCAAGTCAGTACGCACGCAAAAATAATCAGTAATGGCGTAATGGCCCTTTGACGGTAATGGCGCATTTGCCAATACTCTCCACGGTTACATGCCTCCGGCGGCGAACAAGGAATCCCCATTTGAAGCTGGAACTGAAAAACAGCCTGTCGCTGAAACTACTGCGTGTGGTCTTGATGTCGGCGCTGGTGGTCGGTGTCGTGTTGAGCTGCGGGCAGATCGTCTTCGACATCCACAAGACTCGCCAGGCGGTGGCCAATGATGCGCAACGCATCCTCGGCATGTTCCGCGACCCGTCCACCCAAGCCGTCTACAGCCTCGACCGCGAGATGGGCATGCAGGTCGTCGAAGGTCTGTTCCAGCATGAGGCCGTGCGTCACGCGGCCATCGGTCACCCCAACGAACCCATGCTCGCCGAGCGCTCCCGGCCATTGACCGAATCCACCCGTCGCTGGATCACCGACCCGATTCTCGGCAAGGAGCAGACCTTCGCCACCCAACTGGTCGGCAAGGGCCCCTACAGCGAGTACTACGGCGACCTGACCATCACTCTGGATACCGCCAGCTACGGGGAGAACTTCATCACCACCTCGGTGATCATCTTTATCTCCGGCGTACTGCGTGCCCTGGCCATGGGCCTGGTGCTGTACATGGTCTATCACTGGCTGCTGACCAAGCCGCTGTCGAAGATCATCGAGTACCTCACCAACATCAACCCGGACCGCCCCAGTGAGCACAAGCTGCCCATGCTCAAGGGCAACGAGAACAATGAACTGGGGCTGTGGATCAACACCGCCAACCAGCTGCTGGAATCCATCGAGCGCAACACCCACCTGCGCCGCGAAGCGGAAAACAGCCTGCTGCGCATCTCGCAGTACGATTTCCTCACCGGCCTGCCCAACCGCCAGCAACTGCAGCAGCAGCTCGACCAGATCCTTGAGGATGCCGGTCGTCTGCAGCGCCGCGTAGCCGTGCTGTGCGTCGGCCTGGATGACTTCAAGGGGGTCAACGAACAGTTCAGCTACCAGACCGGTGACCAGCTGCTGCTGGCGCTCTCCGACCGTCTGCGTAGCCACAGCGGCCGCCTCGGTGCGCTGGCACGCCTGGGCGGTGACCAGTTCGCCCTGGTGCAGGCCGATATCGAGCAACCCTACGAAGCCGCCGAGTTGGCGCAGAGCATCCTCGACAGCCTGGAAACGCCCTTCACCCTGGAGCAGCAGGAAGTCCGCCTGCGTGCCACGATCGGCATCACCCTGTTCCCGGAAGACGGCGACAGCACCGAAAAGCTGCTGCAAAAAGCCGAACAGACCATGACCCTGGCCAAGAGCCGCTCGCGCAACCGTTACCAGTTCTATATCGCCAGCGTCGACAGCGAGATGCGGCGCCGCCGCGAACTGGAGAAGGAGCTGCGCGAGGCACTCAGCCGCAACGAGATGCACCTGGTCTACCAACCCCAGGTCGACTACCGCGACCACCGCGTGGTCGGCGTCGAGGCGCTGATCCGCTGGCAGCACCCGCAACACGGCTTCGTCCCGCCAGACCTGTTCATCCCGCTGGCCGAACAAAACGGCACCATCATCGCCATCGGCGAATGGGTGCTGGATCAGGCCTGCCGTCAGCTGCGCGAATGGCATGACCAGGGCTTCAGCGAGCTGCGCATGGCGGTCAACCTGTCCACCGTGCAGCTGCACCACAACGAGCTGCCGCGCATGGTCAGCAACCTGTTGCAGGTCTACCGCCTGCCGCTGCGCAGCCTGGAACTGGAAGTCACCGAAACAGGCCTGATGGAAGACATCAGCACCGCCGCGCAGAACCTGCTCAGCCTCCGCCGTGCCGGCGCGCTGATCGCCATCGACGACTTCGGTACCGGCTACTCTTCGCTGAGCTACCTGAAGAGCCTGCCGCTGGACAAGATCAAGATCGACAAGAGCTTCGTCCAGGACCTGCTGGAAGACGAGGACGATGCCACCATCGTTCGCGCCATCATCCAGCTGGGCAAGAGCCTGGGCATGCAGGTCATCGCCGAGGGTGTGGAGACCGCCGAGCAGGAGGCCTACATCATTGCCCAGGGCTGCAACGAGGGTCAGGGCTACCTGTACAGCAAACCGCTGCCGGCCCGCGAACTGACGCTCTACCTCAAGCAGGCTCGCCGTCTGAGCAACGCCGGCAACCCGGCTACGCTGTAGCCGCCCCCATCGACTGACACAAAAAACGCAGGCTCGGGCCTGCGTTTTCGTTTGCGCGGAAAATCAGTTGCCGCGGTAGGTGGAGAAGCCGTACGGGCTGAGCAGCAGCGGGATGTGGTAGTGCGCCACACTGCCGTCGACCTCGAAGATCACCGGCACTTCCGGGAAGAAACTGGCCGTCGCGTGCTGCTTGAACCATTCGCCGGTTTCGAAGGTGACGCGGTAGGTGCCGCTTTCCAGCTTCTTGCCCTCCGGATAGAGCGCGGTGATGCGGCCCTGCTCGTTGGTGGTGCCCTCGTTCAGCTTGTTCCAGCGCTCGCCGTCGAGCTTCTCCAGGCTGACCTCGACGCCTGGCGACGGCAGGCCGTCCTGCAGGTTGAGGACGTGCACGCTGAGCGGGTTGCCGGCGGCCAGGACGAGGGTGGACAGGCCGCTCAGGGCGCTGCCGAGCAGCAGGTTTTTCAGCATCTTCATGGTGGACCTCCAGTTCAGGGTTGGGTGGGTAGAACCTGGGCGATGGCCTGCAGCGCACAGCCTTCGTCGAATTGCGCGCCGCCGGCACCGGCCACGCCGATGGCACCGATCACCTGGTCGGCCACCTTCAGCGGCACGCCGCCGCCGAGCAGCAGCAGTTCATCGAGGGTGTTGAGGTTTGCCGCGTCGGGGGTGCTGCGCGCACGCTCGGCCAGCAGGCCGGTGGCGGTCTTGGTCGACAGCGCGGTAAAGGCCTTGCGCTGGGCGGCCAGGGTGTTGTGCGGGCCGACGTTGTCGTCGCGCTGCACGGCAACCAGGTTGCCGCCACGGTCGACGATGGCGGCCACGGCAGTGCGGCCTTCGGCATGGCAGGCGGCCAGGGTGGCGTCGAGCAACTGGTTGGCCAGGGCCAGGCTGACATCGGCGCGCTGCGCCACCGCCGGGGTCTCGGCCCAGGCCGGGCTAGCCGCCAGGGCCAGGGCGAGCAGCGACAGTGCGGTAGGGGTTCGGATGGTCATGCGGTTCTCCCGGATAAGGCTCGGCTGAGCCAGTGGCGGGCATCTTGCCCAGCCCTTGCGCACAAACCGATTGCCGGCGGATTACCAATTTGTAATGGGAGAGAAGCGCGGATCGACCTAGGCTATGCGTCTGTAGTGGAGGTCGGCATGCGTATCCTGGTGGTTGAAGACGAAGCGAAGACGGCGGATTACCTGCGCAAGGGCCTGAGCGAAGACGGCTATGCGGTAGAGGTCGCCGGCAATGGCCTGGACGGCCTGCACCTGGTGCAGGAGGAAGTGTTCGACCTGGTCATCCTCGACGTCATGCTGCCGGGCATCGATGGCTGGCAGCTGCTGCAGATCATCCGCCGCCAGCTGCAGACCCCGGTGCTGTTCCTCACCGCCCGTGATGCCGTCGAGGACCGCGTGCGCGGCCTGGAGCTGGGCGCCGACGATTACCTGGTCAAGCCCTTCTCCTACGCCGAGCTGCTGGCGCGGGTGCGCAGCCTGCTGCGCCGGGGGCCGCCGCGGGAAACCGAGCACTTCGAGGTGGCCGACCTGCAGCTCGACCTGCTCAAGCGCAAGGTCACCCGCAGTGGCGAGCGGCTCAACCTGACCAACAAGGAATTCGCCCTGCTGCACCTGCTGCTGAGCCGCCAGGGCGAAGTGCTGTCGCGCTCGCTGATCGCCTCGCACGTCTGGCAGATGAACTTCGACAGCGACACCAACGTGGTCGACGTAGCCATCCGCCGCCTGCGCGCCAAGGTCGACGATCCCTACCCGCTCAAGCTGATCCACACCGTGCGCGGCATCGGCTACCTGCTGGACCTGCAGCCGTGAGGCTCTGGCCGCGCACCCTGAGCCTGCGCCTGGCGCTGATGTTCGCCCTGGTCGGCGTGCTACTGCTCGGCGCCTTGGGCTTCTTCCTGTACCAGTCGCTGCAGCGCGAAATTGCCTGGCGCGACGACCAGGCCCTGCTCGGCCGCCTGCAGCGCATGCAGGCCCTGCTCGATGACGCCGCCAGCATCGAGGCGCTGCGCCGGCGCCCACAGCTGTACGAAAACATGCTGGGCAACCGCGACAACCTGTTGTGGATAGTCGATGCCCGTGGCCAGCCACTGATCGAGGTGAACCCGCCGGCCCTGCCCCTGCCGAACCTGCCGCCGGCATCGGCGCCCCGGCTGGCCGATGCACCAGGCAACCCCACCCTGCGCCTGGCCTGGCTCGACGTGCCGCGCCCGGGCGACTCGCTGCGGCTGATCGCTGGCAAGCTGGCCAGCGAGCGCGAACAGATGCTCGCCGCCTATCGCCTGAAGATCGGCCTGGCGCTGGGCGTCGGCGCGCTACTGGCCTTCGCCCTCGGCGCCCTGGTCAGCCAGCGAGGGCTGCGCCCGGTGCGCCAGCTGGCACGACAGGCCGCTGGCATCGATACACAGCACCTGCACCTGCGCCTGCAGGGGTTCGCCGAGGTGGGAGAGCTGAGCGCCCTGAGCCAGGCTCTGAACCAGATGCTCGACCGCCTGGAGCAGGGCTTTGCCCAGCTCTCGCGCTTTTCCGAGGACCTGGCCCACGAGATGCGCACGCCGCTAAGCAACCTGATGGGCCAGACCCAGCAGGCGCTGCGCCACTCTCGCTCGGTCGAGGATTACCAGAACCTGCTGGTGTCCAATCAGGAGGAATACGAACGCCTGGCACGGATGATCGACAGCATGCTGTTCCTCGCCCGCACCGAGCAGCCGAAGGCGGCGATCCAGCATGAGGCGGTCGACCTGCAGGCGCTCGGCGAGCAGCTGTGCGACTACTTCGAGGGCATGGCCCAGGAGCGCGACATCACCCTGCTCAACCAAGCCAGCGGACAGCTCGCGGCCGAACCGCAACTGCTGCGCCGCGCCCTGGCCAACCTGCTGGCCAATGCCCTGCGCCATGCCACACCACACAGCCGCGTCACCCTCGGCAGCACCTGCACGACCACGGGCGTGACCCTCAGCGTGCACAACCTCGGCGAGCCGATCGGTGCGCAGCACCTACCGCATCTGTTCGAGCGCTTCTATCGCTGCGACCCTTCACGCCATGAACCGGGCGACTCCGGTGGCTTGGGCCTGGCGATCGTGCGTTCGATCATGCAGGCGCACGGCGGCCAGGTCAGCGTCAGCAGCGATAGCGACGGCACCCTCTTCCGCCTGCACTTCCCGGCCTGACGGCTGCGCCACTCATGCAAACGGGGCCGCAGCCCCGTTGTCTTCACAGCTGCTGCGGTGCCCGCTCGCACAGCACCTTGAGCGTCTGCACCCACTGCGGGTGGTCGTTCAGGCAGGGCACCAGCACCAGATCCTCGCCACCCGCTTCGCGGAACTGCTCGCGGCCGCGGTCACCGATTTCCTCAAGCGTCTCGATGCAGTCGGCGACGAAGGCCGGACACATCACCAGCAGCTTCTTCGCCCCGGCCTTGGCCAGCTCGTCCAGGCGCGCCTCGGTGTAGGGCTCGATCCACTTGGCCCGGCCCAGGCGTGACTGGAAACCCACCGACCACTTGCCGGCCGGCAGCCCGGCACGCTCGGCGAACAGCTCGGCGCTGCGCAGGCACTGGGCGCGGTAGCAGTTGGCGAGCACCTGCGGCGAGGCGTTCTTGCAGCAGTCGGCGCCTTTCAGGCAGTGGCCAGTAGGGTCCAGCTTGTGCAGATGGCGCTCCGGCAGGCCGTGGAAGCTCAGCAGCAGGTGGTCGAAGTCCTGTTCGAGATAGGGTTTGGCGCTCTCCACCAGAGCGTCAACGTACTCCGGCTGGGCGTAGAACGGCGCCAACTCGGCGAATTGCAGGGCCAGGCCGCCTTCGCGCACCACACGCCGCACTTCCTGCAACGCGGTGGTGGTGGTGCTGTCGGCGAACTGCGGGTAAAGCGGCGCCAGGGTGACCTTCTTCACGCCACGGGCCGCCAGGCCGACCAGCACCTTCTCGATCGACGGCTCGCCGTAGCGCATGGCCAACTCCACCGGGCCGTGCGGCCAGTGCGGCGCCATGGCCTGCTGCAGGCGGCGGCTGAGCACCACCAGCGGCGAGCCCTCCTCCCACCAGATCGAGGCGTAGGCGTGCGCCGACTGCGCCGGACGCTTGATCAGGATCAGCGACACCAGCAGCCGGCGCAGCGGCCAGGGCAGGTCGATCACGTAGGGGTCCATGAGAAACTGATTGAGGTAGCGACGCACGTCGGCCACCTCCGTGGAAGCCGGCGAACCCAGGTTGAGCAACAGCAGGGCGTGATCGGTCATGCGGGGTCCTTGAGCAGGTCGGCCAGGGCCGAGTCGATATCGGTGAAACGAAAGTGGTAACCGTCATCCAGCGCACGCTGTGGCAGGGCCTTCTGCCCGCCCAGCAGCAATTCGGAGAGTTCGCCCAGGCCGGCCTTGAGCAGGAAGCCAGGCACGGGGAACAGCGCCGGACGCCGCAACGCCCGGCCCAGGGCCTTGGCAAAGGCCTTGTTGCGTACCGGCTGCGGCGCGCAGGCATTATAAGGACCGCTGGCCCCCTCCTGCCGCAAGAGAAAATCGATCAGGCCGATTTCATCCTCCAAATGAATCCACGGCATCCACTGCCGGCCACTGCCCACGGGCCCACCCAATCCCAGACGAAACGGCAGTAGCAAGCGTTTGAGGAAGCCGCCGTCCGGCGCCAGCACCAGACCGGTGCGCAACAGCACCACAGCGATCCCCAACGCTTCGGCACGCAGGGCAGTCTCTTCCCAGGCTCCGCACAGTTGCGCGGCAAAGTCCTCACACACCGGCGGATCCGTCTCGCGCAACTCGTGCTCGCCAGCATCACCGTACCAGCCGACAGCCGAGCCAGAGAGCAATACGCGGGGCCGTTGCGGGCGTTGCTCCAGCCAGCTCAGCAGCTGTTCCGTGAGACCAATCCGACTGTTCCACAGCGCCAGCTTACGCTTGTGCGTCCAGGGACGATCCGCAATAGGGGCACCGGCCAGGTTGATCACAGCATCCAGCGGCTCGTCGCCATACTCTTCGAGGCGACCGAGGCCGCGAACCTGAGCCCCGCACAACTCACTGACCCGCTCCGGCGTGCGACTCCACACGCTCAGGCGATGCCCCTGGGATAACCAATGGCGGCACAAGGCTCGACCAATCAGCCCGGTACCGCCTGTCAGCAAGATATGCATGGCATCCTCCTCGCATGGCACTGACCACTCATCCCGCCCTAGTCTGGATTATGGCGCAGGCACGTGTCCTGGCCCGACAGCGCTAACGTCGCACTGAGTAAAAGGGCTGACCATTGATTCACAATAATTGTACAAATCAAATAACATGTACAATTAATGCCTGGAACGTCGCCTGATGTAAAGGAAACGAGGTAGACCATGACAGCACCCATCGCCATCATCGGCACCGGCCTGGCGGGCCTTTCCGCCGCGCAAGCCCTGCATGCAGCCGGCATGGAAGTCCAACTGTTCGACAAGAGCCGGGGCAGTGGCGGACGCATGGCCAGCAAGCGCAGTGACGCTGGCTCGCTGGATCTGGGCGCCCAGTACTTCACCGCACGCGACCGCCGCTTCGTCGAAGTGGTGCAGCAGTGGCAGGCACGCGGCTGGGTGGCCGAGTGGGACCCGCAGCTCTACCAGCTCGATGAGCACGGCCTGCATCACTCACCTGATGAGCAACTGCGCTGGGTCGGCACGCCGCGCATGAGCGCCATAAGCCGCGCCCTGCTTGGCGCTCTGCCGGTACATTTCAGTTGCCGCATCACCGAGGTCTTCCGCGGCGAACAGAACTGGCAGTTGCAGGATGCCGAAGGCCAGAGCCACGGCCCCTTCAGCGCCGTGATCGTCGCGACGCCCGCGCCACAGGCCAGCGGCCTGCTCAGCGCCGCTCCCAAGCTCGCAGGCACCGCCGCCAGCGTGATCATGAACCCGACCTGGGCCGTTGCCCTGGCCTTCGACAGCCCGCTGGACACTCCAGTGGAAGCCAGCTTCGTGCGCGGCAGCGCCCTCGACTGGCTAGCGCGCAACCGCAGCAAGCCAGGGCGCGACAGCCACTACGACACCTGGGTGCTGCACGCCTCCAGCGAGTGGAGCCGCCAGCACCTGGACCTGCCCAAGGAAGCCATCATCGAGCAGCTGCACGGCGCCTTCGCCGAACTGATCGGCTGCTGCCTGCCGGCACCGAGCTTCAGTCTGGCGCACCGCTGGCTCTATGCTCGCCCGGCCGGCAATCACGAATGGGGCGCCCTGGCCGATGCCGACCTGGGCCTGTACGCCTGCGGTGACTGGTGCCTGTCCGGACGGGTCGAAGGCGCCTGGCTGAGTGGCCAGGAAGTGGCTCGGCGCCTGTTGGAGCACCGCCAGTGACCCCACAGCGCCTCAATCCCAGCAAGCTGCTGCTGTCGAAATGGACGGCGCGCCAGCCGCGCAACCGCGAGAAGCACTTTCTGGTCACCGAGCTGCATTGCGATGAGGAAGGCACGGTACTGCAGGTGGAATTGCAGGCCGTCCTCACCCAGCGCACTGAACGCCTCGACTGGCGCGCCCTGCAGGACGACGAGCGTTGGCTGATGGGCTGGAAGTGACGTCTGTGGGACAATGCCCTCCCCGCTCAGCGAACCCTCCAGCATGTCCGAGAAAGCTCATCCGCCGCGCCAGCCCAAAGCCATCGCCAAGGGCCAGTTGCACCCACGCAACCGCCATCAGGGCCAATACGACTTCCCTCGGTTGATCGAGAAAAACCCTGAGCTGGGCCGCTTCGTTATCACCAATCCATACGGCAAGCCGAGCATCGACTTCGCCGATCCCGAGGCGGTACGGGGACTCAATCGCGCCCTGCTGCGCCAGCTGTACGGCATTGGCTACTGGGAAATACCGGCTGGCTATCTGTGCCCACCGATTCCCGGGCGCGCCGACTACGTGCACGGTCTGGCCGATCTGCTGGCGAGCGACCATGGCGGCAGGATTCCGCGAGGCCCATACATCCGCGCCCTGGATATCGGCACCGGCGCCAGCTGCATCTATCCGCTGCTTGGCCATGGCGACTATGGCTGGCGCTTCCTCGGCTCGGACATCGACCCGCCAGCCCTGAAATCGGCCGGCGAGATCGTCCGCCGCAATGACCTGGCTGAGGCCATCGAACTGCGCCAGCAACAGCAGCGCGGACAGATCTTCAAGGGCCTGCTGCAGGCAGACGAGCGTTTCGAACTGACCCTGTGCAACCCCCCCTTCCACGCCAGCGCCGAGGAAGCCGCCAGCGGCAGCCGGCGCAAATGGAAGAGCCTCGGCAAACTCGACCCGCAGCGCAAGCTACCGGAGCTCAACTTCGGCGGGCAAAGCGCCGAGCTGTGGTGTACCGGCGGCGAGGCCAGTTTTCTCAAACGCATGATCGCGGAAAGTGCGCAGGTCGCCGACCAGGTGCTGTGGTTCAGCAGCCTGGTATCCAAGGTGAGCAATGTGGCCCACGCCGAAAAGCTGCTGAAGAAAGCCGACGCGCTGGAAGTCCGCTGCATCGACATGGCCCAGGGCAACAAACAGAGCCGCTTCGTCGCCTGGACCTTCCACAGCCCGGAGCAGCGCAGCGCCTGGCTGCAGAGCAGGGCACAAGACTGAGCTATGCCCTTCACCCTGCAAACGCCCTGCGCCTACCACGAGGAAATCCGCAAGAGCCGCTTCCTCGCACTCGCCGCCCCCGTCGAATCGGCGGAGCAGGCACTGGCCTTTATCGAGCAGCACAGTGACCACAGCGCCTCGCATAACTGCTGGGCCTTCAGGTGCGGCAACCAGTACCGTTTCAATGACGACGGCGAACCCGGCGGCACCGCCGGGCGGCCGATACTCGCCGCCATCGAGGGCCAGGATTGTGACCGGGTGGTAGTACTGGTCATCCGCTGGTACGGCGGCATCCAGCTCGGCACAGGCGGCCTGGCCCGCGCCTACGGCGGCAGCGCCGCCAAGTGTCTGCAGGGCGGCTCGCGGGTCGAACTGATCGAGCGCATCCAGGCCCGCTGCCATGTGCCCTTTGCCGAACTGGCGCGAGTGAAGGCGCGGCTGGGTGACTGGCAGGCCATGCTTGAAAGGGAGACATTCGACGCACTAGGGGCCTGGCTGCTTCTGGCCCTACCCGCAACGACATTCGAACAGGCGAAATGCCACTTGGGCGACCTAGGCCGTGGCCGCATTCACCTTGAGCGGCTCGATCACGCCAATACCTGAGCTTCCGATTGCACCAATACCTTCCGGATATCTCCTGACCAAGGACGAGTCATATGCACCATCTCAGGCCTTTTACCCGCGGTTTCATACACCAGCCTCTGGGGGCTAACCGCTTTCTCATAGATCCCCAGTACCGACTGGAGATCCAGAGCGTGTTGGAGCGTTTTTTTGCCCAACCCCATGCACGGACAACGCTGGACAAGCCGGAGGAAAACCGTGGCGTCTACCTGCTGCAAGGCGACCAGCACCAGTGGGTGCTGAAATTCAATCGGCTAACCAGTTGGAAAAAACAGCTGGCCAACTTCTGGGGCTGGAAAAAGAGCTATGGGCTGCATGATCTGACGAACGAGATGATCAATCTGCGGCGCATCAGCGCCAGCGAGCTCACCCCTGAAGTCGGCGCCTATGGCTACCGAGCCCTTCACGGCTACCGACTCCAGGACGAGTACCTGCTGGTTCGTTTCTTCGCCGATCACACGGATGTGGATATCCGTTTGAAACAGGCCCCGGAACAGGCCGAACAGCTGCTGGAGCAAATCTTTACCCTGTTCAGCCACATGCTCGACCAGGGGTTCTGCCACATGGACCCTCACCCAAAGAACATTCTCATCGCACCGGATGGGCCATTGCGCCTGATCGACTTCGAATGCTGCGCCCATCAGGTGTTCAACCGGGATTTCACCCTCGGTTTCCTGCACGGCTACTTCTACCGCTACTGGTTCCAACGTTTTCTGGCCAAGGAACGTTATGACGCAGTCAGTCGCGACTATCTGCAGACGGCTCACCCGCAGCTTGATCAACGAACCTTCTCGACAATTTATCTACGTTTTCGCGACCATAAGGTTTCGCGGCGCACTCGCTACGCGATCCTGACCAGCCAGCGGGCGCAGGAAGCATTTCTGCGCGAATCGGCTACATCGACCACTCCTTGACCACCATATGCGTCTTCACCCGCTGCATGCCGGGGTAGCTTTCGATCTCGCCGCGAATCTCGGCCAGGCGCGCCATGCTGGTCGTCTCCACCTGCACCAGCATGTCGGTCTCACCGCTGATGCCACAGCATTGGCGGATCTCGGGAAAGGCACGCATACGCTCGACGTAGTCCTGGCAGCGGCTGTCCTTGTAGAAAAGTTCCAGGAACGCCTTTATCGACGGCAGAGCCGGATCGGCCACGCTGGCGTGATAGCCCTGGATCACCCTGCTCTCCTCCAGCTGGCGGATACGCTCGGCCACCGCCGAACGCGACAGGCTGACCTCGCGGGAAATCTGGCTGACGGAGGTGCGCGCATCGGCACGCAACAGGGCGAGGATCTGGCGATCGAACTTGTCCACAGGAGCTCTCGGCAGTTTGGCGGTGGAATCCGCCACTTCGCCGGCAATCGGCGGCAACCTGCCGCTCAGGAGCGGCATAACATGGCGGGATCGAAAGGAAGGAACGAGCATACCTCATGAGCCGCCTGAACAAGGAACTGGGCCTGGTGCAAGGCATCGCCCTGCTCAGCACCTCGCTGCTGGGCACCGGCATCTTCGTCGTGCCGGCACTGGCCGCCACAGCTGCCGGCAGCGCTTCGCTGTGGGCCTGGCTGATCCTCATCGTGCTGGTGCTGCCGGTGGCTTTCACCTTCGCCCAACTGGGCAAGCGTTATCCCCATGCCGGCGGCGCGCCACACCTGATCGGCCGCGCCTTCGGCGCACGCATGGAGCGGCTGATCGCCTTTCTATTCCTCGCCGTGTTGCCGGTGGGCCTGCCGGCGGCGCTGAATATCGCTACCGGCTTCTGGCAAGCCGTACTGCCCATCGGCAAGGTCGAGGCGCTGCTGATCCAGTTGCTCACCCTCGGCGCCATGCTCCTGCTCGGCCAGCGCCCGGCCAGGGCCTCGGGTCTGGTGCAGGGGCTGATTGCCATGGCCATCCTCGGCACCGTGGCGCTGGTCTGGTGGGTGGGCGATCTACCTCGCGCCAGCCAGCCGTTGCTGCCCATCATCGACGCCGATGCCTGGGCGCTGATGCCGGCGGCGCTGGGGGTGATGTTCTGGTGCTTCGTCGGCATCGAGGCTTTCACCCACCTGGGCGAAGAGTTCAAGCACCCGCAGCGCGACTTTCCCCTGGCCCTGCTGCTCGGCGTGCTGCTGGCCGGCCTGGTGTACTGGGCCTTCTCGGTCGCAGTGCTGAGCTACGGCGTCTACGGCGACGTGCACAGCGACGCCGCCTCGCTGCCGCGGCTGATGCACCTGCTGCTCGGCGATGAGGCACGCTGGCTGGTGGCACTGGTCGGCTACCTGGCTTGCTTCGCCTCGATGAACGTCTATGTGCAGGGCTTCGCCCGGCTGATCTGGAGCCTGGCCGACGAGGGCAAGCTGCCGGCACCACTGGCCGAACGCAACCATTATGGCGTCCCGGCCAGAGCATTGCTGCTGGTGGTGACTATCTGCGCTCTGTGTGCGGCGCTGGCAAGCTGGCTGCAGCTGTCGGTGGACGACCTGATCCGCTACGCCAACGGCAACTTTATCCTGGTCTACCTGCTCAGCATGGCTGCCGGCGTCACCCTGCTCCAGGGCATCTGGCGCTGGGTCGCCGGCTTCAGCACCCTGCTCTGCCTGCTGGTACTGGCCGCGCTGGGTACCGATGCGCTGTATGCGTTGGGACTACTGGCCCTGTTTGCCTGCCTCGGCTTCGGCCGCCGACAGCTCGGCCGACACATAGCAACTCAACGCACCTGACCGCTATTACTTGGTTGCCAGTTTGCCCTGAGCGATCAGAAGCCGGCGTTTTTTGCGGCACGTTGGTTTGCGCTTGGCCAACTCATAGATACGGGCAAAACACTCGCGGTCGATATCACCGTAGGCCTGCAGGGCTGTACTGACCAGTTCGTCATAACGAGCTTCAGTGATGTACTCCCGAACAAAGCGGAAATAGAAAAAGCCGAATTGAAAGCCCAGTGTCTCCGCATAACGCGGAGCAGCACCAATATGGCAATTTTCCAGATCGACAACGCGCAGTTGGTCGGGGTTGGTCGGGTCGACCATGATATTGGCCAGCCACAGGTCGAGATGGAAGATTTCCCGATCATGCAGATGCTTGAACAGGGAAAAGCAGCGCTGCAGGAATGATTCGATATCGATACCTGGTCGTTGTATCCACTCCATGCCGTTGACATGGCCTTCGAGCATTTCACTGACCAGGAAAAACTCTCGCACCAGGCGGCGGCCGCGCCGCTGATAGCCAAAACCGGCCACTTGGGGAACTGGCGCGCCACGGCGAAAAGCCTCAACAGAATTGCGCAACTCTTCGACTAGCCAGGTATAGCCACCCTCGGAACGTTGCAACCCAAGGGTAGCGCGCATGCGTGAAGGGAAGGTATCGATCTTCTCGGTTTTGACGAAGAGTCGAGAGCGGGAAGTGTCCAGGCAACGCGTCAGACTTCCGCGCAGCGGCTCATGACCACGTCGCCCCAGCAACTCGGAGATCGGGGACAGCACTTCTGCATAATCATGATCCCGCACATGCAGGGTCAAATCCTGCAGACGAGCTTCATGCTTGAACATCCTTTTATATGTGCCTAGATAACGCATAGCCGCTCCTTGCTTTTCAGGCCGGCAAGGTAGCCATGAGCCATCACCGAATCAACCCATTTTTCACGAAAGTTTCACATTTGTATCTTTCCCGCGACACAAACATCCAGAGTCACTCCAGCTATGCTGTCGCCCAAGCCTCACCTAAGGACAGCCCATGCGCCGCATTCTCCGCGACCTGAAAATCCTCATCCTCGCCAACCTGTGGCTGGTGCCGGTGATCGCCGGCCTGGTCGGTGCGCTGTTCTATTTCGTTGCCCCGCCACCGCCCATGCATGCACGCATGGCCACCGGCGCCTTGGGTGGCGGCTACCACAGTTTCGCCGAGCGCCTGCGCGATGAACTGGCCCAACAGGGTTTCGAGTTGGAGCTGGTGCAGAGCCGCGGCTCGCAGGACAACCTGGCCAAGCTGGATAGCGGCGAAGTGCAACTGGCGCTGGTACAGAGCGGCCAGGAATTGAGCCTGAGCGACACGCAGCGCGAGAAGATTTCAGGGCTGGGGGTGATGTATCGCGAGCCGCTGTGGCTGTTCCTTGGCGAAGAGGTACGGTTCGAGCGTCTGGCCGACCTGCTCAAGCTGCGCCTGGCTATCGGCTCGGAAGGCAGTGGCACGCAGGCAATCACCGCGGCGCTATTGCAGGCCAACCGCATTGCACCGGACCGTTATCCACCACAGTGGCAAGCCATCGGCGGCACGCCTGCAGCCGAAGCGCTGATTGACGGCAAGCTGGATGCTGCCTTCTTCGTCGGCCCGGCGGAAAATCCGCTAATCCAGCGGCTGGCTGGCGAACCCAAGGTGCACCTGGTCGGTCTGCGCCGTATTGATGCCTACCTGGCGCGCCTGCCCTACCTGAGCCGGGTAGAGGTCGGCGAGGGCATGCTGGACCTGGGCCACAACGTGCCAGACCGGAACATCGCCACCCTCGGTCCGGTGGCGACACTGGTCGCCGGTGAAGGCTTCCATCCCTCACTCACCCCGCTGATTCTCGAAGCAGCCCGAACGGTACTGAAGAACGGCAGCCTGCTGGACCCGGCCGGCAGCTACCCGACCAGACCACCGCTCTCGCTGCCGATCCTCGACGAAGCCGAGTACTACTACGCCAAGGGCCTGCCGATACTGCAGCGCTACCTGCCGTTCCGCATCGCCTCGCTGGCCGACCGCTACATCATCCTCGCCATTCCGCTGGTGATCCTGCTGTTCCCGCTGTTCAAGGCCATCGGCCCGATCTACCAGTGGCGCATTCGCGCGCGTATATATCGCTGGTACAAGCACCTGCGCGAAATCGACCAGCAGCTGTATAGCGGCAAACTGGAAGGCGACATCAGTGCCGAGATCGAGCGTCTGGAAAAGCTCGAAGACGAGCTGGCCAGGGTCGAGGTGCCGCTGTCCTACTCCAACGAACTGTACGAGCTGCACATGCACCTGCGCTACATGATCGAGCGCCTGCATGCGGTACAGCAGCGCCGCAGCATCAGTGCATGAAAAAGCCTCGCTCAGGCCGACTCAGGTAAACTCTGCGCCCTGCGTCCGAACACCAGCGAGAGCCATCCATGCCGATCCGTCATTGCATCGTCCACCTGATCGACAAGAAGCCCGATGGCAGCCCCGCTGTGCTGCATGCCCGAGAGTCCGAACTGAGCGCCTCGCAGGCCATGGAAAACCTGCTGGCCGACCTCAACGAGAGCTACAACGCCAAGCAGGGCAAAGCCTGGGGCCTGTTCCACGAAGAGTCCGGTGCCTATCCGTTCAGCGGCTGGCTGAAGGCCTACCTTGAGGGCGAGCAGGACTTCACCGCCTTCAGCCGCCAAGCCGTGGAACAACTGCAGAAGCTGATGGAGGAGTCCAACCTCTCCACCGGCGGCCACGTCTTGTTCGCCCACTACCAGCAAGGCATGACCGACTACCTGGCCATCGCTCTGCTCCACCACAACGAAGGTGTGGCAGTGACCGACGCACTGGATGTCGCGCCGGCCAAGCATCTGGACCTGGGTCAGCTGCACCTGGCCGCGCGCATCAACATCAGCGAGTGGCAAAACAACAAGCAGTCCAAGCAGTACATCTCCTTTATCAAGGGCAAGAACGGCAAGAAGGTCTCGGACTATTTCCGCGACTTCATCGGCTGCCAGGAGGGTGTGGATGCGCCGAGCGAAACCCGCACCCTGCTCAAGGCTTTCAGCGACTTCGTCGAGAGCGAAGATCTGCCCGAGGAGCAGGCGCGGGCCAAGACCGACACGCTGGTCGACTATGCGACCAGCCAGGCCAAGCTCGGTGAGCCGATTACCCTGGACGAACTGTCCGGGCTGATCGACGAGGAGCGTCCGCGCGCCTTCTACGAGCACATCCGCAACAAGGACTACGGCATGGCCCCGGAATTTCCGGCGGACAAGCGCACCCTCAACCAGTTCCGCCGTTTCACCGGGCGCGCCGAGGGCCTGTCGATCAGCTTCGAGTCACACCTGCTGGGCTCGGCCATCGAGTACGACGAGGCGCGCGACATGCTGATCATTCGCCAGTTGCCGACCCAGCTCAAAGACCAGCTCAAGCGCCGCAAGGACTGACCTGCGTGCGCCTGGCCGATGCCATCCTCGACGCCTGCCAGTGCGATGTGCAGGCGCCGCTGGCAGCTGATCCGGCGCAGGATTTCGGCCTGGACAAGGCTCAGGCCCAGCAGGCGCTGGCCGAGCTGCGACCCTGGCTCAATGAGCGCCAGCGCATGCTCTGGGCCAATCGCAAAGATGCGCTGCTCCTGCTCTTGCAGGGGCCGGACTGCTCCGGCAAGGACAGCCTGATCCGCCGGGTGGTCAGCGCCTTCGACCCACAGGGTGTTGCCCTGCATGCCTTTCAGGCCCCCGATGCCTGTGCCCGGCGCCATCACTTTCTCTGGCGCTACCGACGTGCTCTGCCGCAACCCGGTCTGCTCGGCGTATTCAACCGCAGCCACTACGAAGGCCTGATCAGCGACCCGCTGGATGGCCTGTGCAGCGCCGAGGAGCTACCAGCACGCACCACCGCGCTGCTGGCCTTCGAAGCCCAATGGCCAGCGCAAAACCTGCACCCCTTGAAGTGCTACCTGCATATTTCCCGGGCAAAACAGCAGCAGCGTCTGCTGAGCCGCCTGGAGCGTCCGGAGAAACGCTGGAAGCTGCAGGCCAGCGACCTGCAGGCACACCGTGAATTCGACCTGCGCCAGTCACGCTGGAGCGCAGTGCTGGCCGCCACTCACACGCCGCAGGCGCCCTGGTACGTGATCCCCGCAGAACATCGCTGGTTACGCGACTGGCTGGTGGCAAGCCTGCTTGCTCGCACCCTAGAGCGCCTGGAATTGAACTGGCCTGAGGTCGTGCCGCCCTTCGCCAGGGCAGACCTGCACGACTGACCGCGCAAACGAAAACGCCCGGCTCAGCCGGGCGTTTTCATGCCTGCAACATTCACAGGGCGGTGATGCAGAACCCCAGACGCGGGAAGTGCACGTGCACCACGCCGGCGCGCTCGTCCTCGCGGCGCAGGATCAGCTCCTCGGCACCGGCGAACAGCAGCTCGCCCTCCACCGGATCGACGCCGTAGTCGGTGGCGGCGATCTTCACCCGCTGACCGGCCTGGAAGCCGTTGGGCTCGACGAACTGTTCATCCGGCAGCGCCGCCGGCGTCGCCGCACGGGCAATCTCGATGGCCTCACCGGCGCTCAACTCGCTGACGGCGCCATGGCCGAAGCCCAGCACACGGCCCAGCCAGGCACTGACGTTGGGATAGGCATCGACCAGCGGCGCGGTCACCGGGGTGCCCTTGAGGAACCACAGGCAGTGCGCCAGGGAGAAATCCGCCACCGAAGGCTCGCCGAACAGAAAATCGCCCTCCTCGCGCGCCAGCTGCTGCTCGACCCGGGCCATGATGCTCGGCCAGTTGTGCTTGGCCACTTCGGCCGGAATACGCGTCGCGGTGCCCCCACTGAACAATCCGGCACGGTCGGCAACGAAGGCCTTGACCGCCTCCGGGGGCAGCTTGGCGAAACGCAGCGCCACCGACTCCGGCTGGAACACCAGGCTCACGGCATGCTGGAACACCACCGAGTCGACCCACTGGGCGAAGCTGGCGACGACAAACTCCTGACCTTCCGGAAACAAGGCCGGCACAGCCTTCTCGGCTTCCAGGCGACGGGCAATCAGAGCAGTGTCGCAATAGATATCGGCACCGATCTGCAACACCGGCGTCTTGCGATAGCCACCGGTGAGCGCGGTCAGATCCGGCTTGGGCATGACCGGCGGAATCATCACCGAGCGCCAGGACAGCTGCTTGAAGCCCAGCAGCAGACGGGCCTTCTCGGCGAAGGGTGAGGTCGGGTAGTGGTGCAGGATCAACTCGTGCATAACAAACTCCGCAGCGGTGGCAGTGGAAGGGCAGCTTACCCTTGGGCAGGGCAGCAGCCTACCCGCTCAGACTGATAGTGGGCTATCAGTTTCCACCATGGTCGCCGCAGCGACCAGGTGCTCCTTGGCCGCCTTGGGCAGTGCCTTGATCGCCCGCTCGCGGCGCAGTGCGGCACGCTTGTCCGGACAACGCTCGGTGTACACCAGCGCCTGTGCAGGGCTGGAAAAGAAAAAACGCGCGCCCTTGCCACTGCGATGCTGCTCGAAGCGCCGCTGCGGGTCGTCGCTAATACCGCAATACAGGGCGCCGTTGGCGGCACGCACCAGGTATACGAACCAGGGCTTGGCGGGAGGGGTATCGGTCATGGCTCGACGGCTGGATGCGGGCCGACGAGCTTACGCCACTCAGCGGTCGGCTTGCCAGGCACGCAGCCCGGCCATCGCCTGCTTGCGGATGGCATTCTGTACCGGCGCCAGCCAGCCCATCAGCAGGCCCTTGGTGCCCAGCGCCTGGCGCGACCAGCGCCACAGGTCGAAATAGTCTCGGTGCTCGATGATCTTGCCGTCGGCAAAACGGAAGCGGGCCTCGATATGGTTCTCCACCATATTCCCGGTCTGGCTGAACAGATAGGTCGCCACCCAACGGGCGCGGCCCTGCTGCTCGTCCGCCTCCAGCACCTCGTAAGTCAGCGAGAACTGCTTGGCCCGAGCACAGAGCATGCGCCACATATCGCCGGCATCACGCCCCTTGAGGCCGCGGAACACCGGATCGGAAAACGCCACATCTGCGGCATAGCAGGCGGCCATGGCCTCGGCATCCTGGCGCTGGAAAGCCTGGTAGAAGCGGTCGATCAGTTCGGCATTGGCATGGGTCATGGGAGCCTCCTTAGCAGTGGAGTGAGTATCGTCGGTGTTGGCGCACAGCTCGATTGGCGATAATGACTACTTTATGTCAATAATCGCCAAATCCTTTCCGAGCGTCAGCCCATGCGAGTCGCCCTCTACATTTGCCCGCAAACCGTGCTCTCCAGCCTGAGCATGGCACTGGATGCCCTGCAGCTGGCCAACCAGCTTGCCGGCCAGACGCTGTTCGAGGTGCAGCGCATCAGCGCCGATGGGCAGGCCGTGGAGCTGGGCATTGCCGAGCTGCGTGTACAGGGAGATATGAGCCTGGCCGACTCGGCCGACCTGCTGCTGATTCCGGCCACCGGCAGCGCCCTGCAGCAGACGCTCGACAACAACACAGTCCTGCTCGACTGGCTGCGCGAGCGCCCATCCGAGCAGGCGCTGGCCAGCCTGTGCAGCAGCGCCTGCCTGCTGGCCGCCTCGGGCCAGCTCGACGAGCGTCGGGCCACCACGCACTGGCGTCTGGCCAACAGCTTCCGCCAGCGCTTCCCGAACGTGCGCCTGCAGATCGATCAGCTGTTCACCGAGGACAACAACCGCTTTTGCTCGGGCGGCGCCCAGGCCGGTCTCGACCTGTGCCTGCACCTGATCGCCCGCTACGCCGGCGACTGGCTGGCGGAGCAGGTGGCCGGCACCCTGGTGATTGAGCGCGAACGCGGCAAGCAGTCCCGTTTCACCCCGCTGCTGCCAAGCCAGGGCCTGGACGATCCGCAGATGGCTGCTCTGCTGCGCTGGATGCGCCAGCATCATGCCGAAGCCATCGACCTGCCCAGCCTGGCCGAGCGCGCCCACTGCTCACCCCGCACCCTGCTGCGCCGCTTCCGCACGGCGACCGGCCTGACGCCCAATGACTACCTGCAGCGCCTGCGCATCAGCGCCGCCCAGCAGGCACTGCGCAACCCAGCCTGCTCGCTGGAACAGGTGGCTGAGCAGGTGGGCTATGCCGACCGGGCCAGCTTCGCCAAGCGCTTCAAGCAGCTCTGCGGCGAGACGCCAGGGGCTTTTCGCAAGCGCTTGAGGCAGCAGAGCTGATCCCCGCCAGCACATGAGTGCCGGTGGGAGCGGCTTTAGCCGCTAGGGCACACAAAAGCATCGCGGCTAAAGCCGCTCCCACAAAACCTCCTGCACGCACTGACTTCATCCAAAAAAGAAAAAGGAGCCAGAAGGCTCCTTTTTTTCACACAGCACAGACCTCAGTGCAGGATCTGCCCGAGGAACAACTTGGTCCGCTCGTTCTGCGGGCTGTCGAAGAACGCATTGGGCTCGTTCTGTTCGACGACCTCGCCACGGTCCATGAAGATCACCCGGTTGGCCACGGTGCGGGCGAAGCCCATCTCGTGGGTCACGCAGAGCATGGTCATGCCGTCTTCGGCCAGGCCAATCATGGTGTCCAGCACTTCCTTGACCATTTCCGGGTCGAGGGCTGAGGTCGGCTCGTCAAACAGCATGATCTTCGGCTTCATGCACAGCGCACGGGCAATCGCCACGCGCTGCTGCTGACCGCCGGAGAGTTGCCCCGGGTACTTGTGCGCCTGCTCAGGAATGCGCACGCGTTCGAGGAAGTGCATGGCGATTTCCTCGGCCTTGCGCTTGGGCATCTTGCGCACCCACATCGGCGCCAGGGTGCAGTTCTGTAACACGGTGAGGTGCGGGAACAGGTTGAAGTGCTGGAACACCATGCCCACTTCGCTGCGCACCGCCTCGATGTGCTTGAGGTCGTGGGTCAGCTCGGTGCCATCAACCACGATGCGCCCCTGCTGGTGCTCTTCCAGGCGGTTGATGCAACGGATGGTGGTGGACTTGCCCGACCCGGACGGGCCGCACAGCACGATGCGCTCGCCCTGCTGCACATTGAGGTTGATGTCCTTGAGCACATGGAACTGGCCGTACCACTTGTTCACGCCTTGCAGCTGAATGATCGGCTCAGCGCTGGTCTGCTTGCTTGCTTCAGTCATGAGTCACTCCTAACGCTTGTGGCCGGTGTCCAGCTTGCGCTCCAGGCGCATGGAATAGCGGGACATGCCGAAACAGAAGATCCAGAACACCAGGGAGGCAAACACGTAACCCTCGGTGGCCATACCCAGCCAGGCCGGATCGGTGGTGGCTTGCTTGATGCTGTTGAGCAGATCGAACAGACCGATGATGATCACCAGGCTGGTGTCCTTGAACAGGGCAATGAAGGTGTTGACGATACCCGGAATCACCAGCTTGAGCGCCTGCGGCAGGATCACCAGGCCCATCATCCGCCAGTACCCCAGGCCCATCGCCGCTGCGGCTTCGTACTGCCCTTTCGGGATCGCCTGCAGGCCGCCGCGCACCACTTCGGCAATGTAGGCGGACTGGAACAGGATCACCCCGATCAGCGCACGCAGCAGCTTGTCGAAGTGCATGCCCTCGGGCAGGAACAACGGCAGCATCACCGAGGACATGAACAGCACGGTGATCAGCGGCACACCACGCCAGAACTCGATGAACGTCACGCAGATAACGCGGATCGCCGGCATCTCGGAGCGTCGCCCCAGTGCCAGCAGGATGCCCAGTGGCAGCGCCCCGGCGATACCGACGGCAGCAATCACCAGGGTCAGCATCAGGCCACCCCAGCGGCTGGTCGGCACGGTCTCCAGGCCCATACCGCCGTGCAGCAGCCAGAAGGCCAGCAGCGGATAGACGATCAGGAAGCCGATGCCGTAAACAGCCTTGCGCGGCATCATCGGCACGAACAGCGGCGCCGCACCGATCACCGCCAGCCACACGGTCAGGTCGACCCGCCAGCGCAGTTCATGGGGATAGAAGCCATACATGAACTGGTCGAAGCGCTCCTTGATGAACACCCAGCAGGCGCCATCGCTGGTGCAATCCGCACGGGTGGTCCCCGTCCAGTCAGCCTGGAAGATGGCCCACTGCAACAACGGCGGCACGATGACCCAGACCAGGTAAGCGGCCAACAGGGTCAGCAGAGTGTTGAACCAGTTGGAGAACAGGTTGCTGCGCAACCAGCCGAGCACGCCCACGCTCATGGCGGGTGGCGGCAGATCGGGACGGAATTGATGAACTTGCATGCGCCTCTCCTTACCGCTCGACCAGCGCTATGCGCTTGTTGTACCAGTTCATCAGGATCGAGATGCTGATGCTGATGGCCAGATACACGCTCATGGTGATAGCGATGGTTTCGATGGCCTGCCCGGTCTGGTTCAGGGTAGTGCCGGCGAACAACGACACCATGTCCGGGTAGCCGATACCGGCCGCCAGCGAGGAGTTCTTCGCCAGGTTCAGGTACTGACTGGTCAGCGGCGGGATGATCACCCGCAGGGCCTGCGGAATAATCACCAGACGCAGCGTCTTGCCGGCCGGCAAACCCAGCGAGCGGGCGGCTTCGGTCTGGCCGTGGCTGACGGCCTGGATGCCGGAGCGCACGTTCTCGGCGATGAAGGCCGCGGTGTAGATGGTCAGCGCCAGGGTCAGCGCCATCAGCTCGGGGATCATTACCCAGCCACCACGGTAGTTGAAGCCCTTGAGTTCCGGCACTTCCCAGGTGAACGGCTGACCGGCGACCAGGATCGCCAGGGCGGGAAGCGCCACGATCAGCACCAGACTGGTGATCAGCGTGGGAAAGCCCTGCCCGGTTGCTTCAAAGCGCTGACGCGCCCAACGCGCCAGATAGAAGATCGTGGCCAGCGCCACCACTACAGCGATCAGGAAGGGCCAGAAGCCATCAGCCAGGGTCGGCGACGGCATGTTCAGACCGCGGTTGCTGAGGAAGAACATATCGCCCAGGCTCAAGCTCTGCCGCGGACCGGGCAAAGGCAGGAACACGGCGAAGTACCAGAAGAAAATCTGCAGCAGCGGCGGGATGTTGCGGAAGGTCTCGATATAGATGGTAGCCAGCTTGCTGACCAGCCAGTTGGGCGACAGCCGCGCCACGCCGAGAATGAAGCCGAGAATGGTCGCCAGGACGATACCGATGATCGACACCAGCAGGGTGTTGAGCAGGCCAATGACGAAGACGCGACCGTAGCTGTCGCTCTCCTTGTAGTCGATCAGGTGCTGGGAAATACCGAAGCCGGCGCTGTTGTCGAGAAAGCCGAAGCCCGACAGGATGCCGCGCTGGGCCAGGTTGTGCTGAGTGTTGTGGAACAGATACCAGCCGAGCGCCACGACGGCGATGACGGCGATGATCTGGAAAAACCAGGCACGCACCTGCGGGTCGGTCCAGACCGAACCCCGTGGGCGCGATGTATTCGCGGGAGTTTGCATAATGCCCCTCATGCAAGCCCCGCGTCCCTTATCGGCGACGCGGGGTTGATGGAATCAGGAACGCCACCGCCCGGCCAAGCGGGCGGTGGTCGGTAGGTCAGCGCACCGGCGGTGCGTACTGCAGACCACCCTTGTTCCACAGAGCGTTGAGGCCACGCTCGATCTTCAGCTCGCTGCCGGCACCGACGTTGCGATCGAAGATTTCACCGTAGTTGCCGACTTGCTTGATGATCTTCACCGCCCAGTCCTTCGGCAGCTTCAGGTCCTTGCCGTAGTCGCCTTCGGCACCCAGCAGACGAGCGATGTCCGGGTTCTTGGTGGACTTGGCCATTTCTTCCACGTTGGCGGAAGTCACGCCCAGTTCCTCGGCGTTGAGCTGGGCGTACAGGCTCCAGCGCACGATGTCGAACCACTCTTCATCACCCTGACGCACGGCCGGGCCGAGCGGCTCCTTGGAGATCACTTCCGGCAGCACCACGTAGTCGTCCGGCGCGGCCAGCTTGATGCGCTGGGCGTACAGCTGCGACTGGTCGGAAGTCAGCACGTCGCAACGACCGGACTCCAGCGACTTGGCGCTCTCGTCGGAGGTGTCATAGGTGATGGGGGTGTACTTCAGGCCATTGGCGCGGAAGTAGTCGGCCAGGTTCAGCTCGGTAGTGGTACCGGCCTGGATGCACACGGTGGCACCGTCCAGTTCCTTGGCGCTGGATACGCCGAGCTTCTTGTTCACCAGGAAGCCCTGACCGTCGTAGTAGGTCACGCCGGTGAAGTTCAGGCCCATGGCCGCGTCACGCGAGCTGGTCCAGGTGGTGTTGCGCGACAGCATGTCGACTTCGCCGGACTGCAGCGCGGTGAAGCGCTCCTTGGCGGTCAGCGGGCTGTACTTGACCTTGGAGGCATCGCCGAATACGGCGGCAGCCACGGCGCGGCACACATCCACGTCGATGCCCATGTAGTTACCCTTGGCGTCGGCGTAGGAGAAGCCCGGCAAACCATCACTGATACCGCACTGCACGAAGCCTTTCTTCTGCACCGCATCCAGGGTCGCACCGGCTTGCGCGAAACCGCTCACGCCCAGCACTGCGGCCGTGGTCAATACCGCCAGGGTGGATTTCACCATCTTCATCAAAACCTCCAAGTGTTCTTGTTTGGTCGAGTCTCGGTCCTGCCGCCGTACCCTTGTGGGGCACGTTCGATCCCGCCACCATGACGGGGTCGACCGGGGAGTGAACCTGAAGTGAGTCTAGATGCCGATCGACCGACCGGCGAACGTCCCACTCCGCACCGTAGGTCTTACGGCTTTGAGACCCAGCAGATGTCCGGCTTTCCGCTCCAGGCGGCCCCCGCCGGACAACGTAGCTACAGCAAGGCCCGTACCAGCTTTCAACCTCAGCCCCTTTAGCCGCAGGTCAATAGGCAAACTTCCATCAGCGCGACATCTTCTTAAGATATCCAGCGAACCCTGTGAGTACTGGTCAAGCGCCAGCAACAGCAATGCACCACAATGGAGCACTCATGCAACCACCTCTGATACTCGAGCCCTCTCTCAGTGCCGACGCCTGCGTCATCTGGTTACACGGCCTGGGTGCCGACCGTTACGACTTCCAGCCGGTGGCGCAAATGCTCCAGCAGCAGCTGCCCAGTACGCGTTTCGTATTGCCTCAGGCACCGAGCCGTCCGGTGACGATCAACGGTGGCTGGGTGATGCCGAGCTGGTACGACATCCTCGCCATGAGCCCGGCCCGCGCCATCGACCAGGCGCAGTTGGAAAGCTCGGCACAGACCGTGATGGACCTGATTGAGCAGCAGCGTGACAGCGGTATCGATCCGACCCGCATCATCCTCGCGGGATTCTCTCAGGGCGGTGCCGTGGTGTTTCACACCGCCTTTCTGCGCTGGCAGGGTCCGCTGGGCGGCGTGCTGGCACTGTCCACCTATGCCCCGACCTTTGATGAGGCGTTGCAACTCGACGCAGCCCGCTGCCGTTTGCCTGTCCTCTGCCTGCACGGCAGCCAGGATGAAGTGGTACCTCTGTCCATGGGCCGCGCGGCCCACGACTGCTTGATCGAACGTGGCGTGACCGTGGGCTGGCGTGAATACCCCATGGGGCATGAGGTAGTACTGGACGAGATCCAGGACATCGGCAACTGGCTGGCCCAGCGTCTTGACCGTCAAACAACCGACTGAACGGGCCGGACACAGCTAAGTAGCACGGTCGCCGTCAAGAAGGCGGCGAACGGTTCTGTCCGAGCCGTCAGATCTGACCATTGGTCGGTCGAGGCCAGCTCGAGGATTGCCTACTCAAATAGCCAGGCATAAGGTCGCGTGAGGTGTTCGCCCCACAACAGGGAGTGTTCTGCGATGCCCTCCACAACTTGTCCGTTCCTCCCATGAAGAACGCACAGACGCCCCGGGATCTGCAGCAGATCCGCCACCTGCGACTGTTCCAGAACGTCGCCGCCAACAGCATCCAGCAGTTGCTGCAAGAATTCCGCGGCTGCGAGCTGGAACCTGGCGAAATCCTGCTTTCCCCTTTTAACCGCAACCAGCACCTTTATCTGTTGCTGGAAGGTGAGCTCAAGGTCTACCTCGGGTCGCTCGACAATCAGCCGGTCAGCACACTCCTGCCCGGTGATTGTGCAGGTGAAATCAGCTTCATCGACAACGAGCGCCCTTCTGCCTATGTGGTCGCCACCCAGCCTACCCAGGTATTGCGCCTGCACCGCGAATCCCTGGTCAAACTCTTCCAGCAGTCGCCCGAGATGATGCAGAACCTCCTGGAGCTGCTGTGCGATCGTGTACGCCAGGGCAACCGGATCATTCTCGACAGCGAGCAGAACGCCAATGTCGACACCCTCACCGGCTGCTTCAACCGGCGCTGGCTGGAACATGTCTACGAGCGAGAAAGCACCCGCTGCGCCTATAACCAGCAGCCACTTAGCATGCTCATGCTGGATGTCGACCACTTCAAGGCCTACAACGACCATCACGGCCACCTGGCCGGCGACTATGCCCTGTGCCTGGTCGCACACACCCTGCGCAAGCAGCTGCGCCCCAAGGACAGCCTGGTACGTTTTGGCGGCGAAGAGTTCGTCATCCTTCTACCCGAGATCGATGCAGAAGAGTCCCGCCCCATCGGCGAACGCTTGCGCAGCAGCCTGGAAGAGATCACTACCTTCTACTCACCGGTAGGCATCCTGCCTGGCGTCACGGTCTCCATCGGCTTGGCCCAGATGCAGGCCAAGGACAGCCTCGAAGGCCTGATTTCCAGGGCCGACGCCGCGCTGTACAAGGCCAAGCAGCAGGGCCGCAACCGTCTGGTTGGCTGAAGCCGTATATCGCCATTCCCAGCCACTGCTTGATAGAGTCGGGCCTATAACAACAATGAATGGACGCCCCACATGCGCAAGCTGCTGCTCGCCTCTCTTGCATTGCTCGGCCTCGCCGCCGCCCTCTTCTTCAGCCTGCCCACAGTACTGGATTGGCAACTGAACAGCGTTGCCCAGAAGCCGCCCTACCGCGCAAGCGATGCCGCCGAGAGGTTGCATCAAAACCTGTTCGTCGCCGACCTGCATGACGATGCCCTGCTCTGGCAGCGCGACCTGCTGGCGCGTCACCGTTATGGGCACGCGGATCTGCCGCGCCTGCTCGAAGGCCGCGTCGGCCTGCAGGTGTTCTCCACCGTGACCAAGACTCCACGCGGCCTTAATTATGAAAGCAACGCCGCCGACAGCGACAACATCACCCTGCTGGCCATGGCCCAGCGCTGGCCGCAAAGAACCTGGAACAGCCTGCTCGAACGCGCCCTGTACCAGGCCGAAAAACTGCAGCAGGCCGCCGCCGACAGCCATGGGCAACTGGTGCTCATTCGCAGCCGTAGCGAACTGCAACACTTTGTCGACGCCTGGCAGCGCGACCCGCAACGGGTCGCCGCCCTGCTCGCCACCGAAGGCCTGCAGCCCATCGAGGGTCAGCTGGCCAATATCGACCGCCTGTACGACGCAGGCTTTCGCATTGCCGGCCTGACGCATTTCTTCGACAACGAAGTCGGCGGCTCCGCCCACGGCCTGGAGAAAGGTGGCCTGACGCCACTCGGCCGCCAGGTCATCACGCGTCTGGAGGAAAAGCGCATGCTGGTCGACCTGGCCCATGCCTCGAAGCCGCTGATCGACGACGTACTGGCCATGGCCAAACGTCCGGTGTTGGTCTCCCACACGGGCGTGGCCGGCACCTGCCCTGGCCCGCGCAACCTGACCGACGAGCACCTCATGCGCATCGCCGCCACGGGTGGCGTGATCGGCATCGGCTACTGGGATGCCGCCGTCTGCGAAACCTCGGTCGGCGCCATCGTCCGCGCCATCCGCTACGCGGTGAACAAGGCGGGGGTCGAACACGTTGCCCTGGGCTCGGACTTCGACGGCACCGTGCATACTCCATTCGACACCAGTGGCCTGGCCCAGCTCACCGAGGGCTTGCAGCGTGCTGGCTTCAAGCAGGACGAGATTGCCGCAATCATGGGCGGCAACGTGCGCAGGCTGCTACTGGCAACCTTACCCGAGTAACCGACGTCAAGCCCCCAGACACTTCGCCAAGGGGGCTTCTTGCTTTACACTGGCCGCCGTTCATTCCTTGACCAATACGAGACGGCCGTGCTCAAAGCACTCAAGAAAATATTCAGCAAGGGCGAAGCCGAGCAGCCCGCCAGCAGCCCCACAGCCAATGCTATTCCCAGCGCTTCGCGCGAAACCAAGGCCAAGCCAGCCAAGGCCGATGCCCAGCCTGCCCGCGAAGCGAAGCCACGCACCGACAAGCCGCGCCGCGAGCGCCCGGCCAAGCCGGTGGACACCTGGAAGCTGGAAGACTTCGTGGTCGAGCCGCAAGAGGGCAAGACCCGCTTCCACGACTTCCGCCTAGCCCCCGAGCTGATGCACGCCATCCACGACCTCGGCTTCCCCTACTGCACCCCGATCCAGGCCCAGGTCCTTGGCCACACCCTCAAGGGCAAGGACGCCATCGGCCGCGCCCAGACCGGCACCGGCAAGACCGCCGCCTTCCTCATCTCCACCATCACCCAGCTGCTGCAGACCCAGGTGCCGAAAGAGCGCTACATGGGCGAACCCCGCGCGCTGATCATCGCGCCGACCCGCGAGCTGGTGGTGCAGATCGCCAAGGATGCCCAGGCCCTGACCAAATACACCGGCCTCAACGTGATGAGCTTCGTCGGCGGCATGGACTTCGACAAGCAGCTCAAGCAGCTGGAATCGCGCTATTGCGACATTCTGGTCGCCACGCCGGGCCGCCTGCTGGACTTCAACCAGCGTGGCGAAGTGCATCTGGACATGGTCGAGGTGCTGGTCCTGGACGAGGCCGACCGCATGCTCGACATGGGCTTCATCCCCCAGGTACGCCAGATCATCCGCCAGACGCCGATGAAGGGCGACCGCCAGACCCTGCTGTTTTCCGCCACCTTCACCGACGACGTGATGAATCTGGCGCGGCAGTGGACGGTCAACCCGGCCGTCGTCGAGATCGAGCCGGAGAACGTCGCCAGCGACACCGTCGAGCAGCACGTTTATGCCGTGTCCAGCAGCGACAAATACAAGCTGCTGTACAACCTGGTGACGCAGAACGACTGGCAGCGGGTGATGGTGTTCGCCAACCGCCGCGACGAAGTGCGCCGCATCGAGGAGAAGCTGGTGCGCGACGGCGTCAGCGCCGCGCAGATGTCCGGCGATGTACCGCAGCAGAAGCGCATCAAGGTGCTTGAGGGCTTCCGCGAAGGCAAGATCCGCGTGCTGGTGGCCACCGACGTGGCCGGCCGCGGCATCCACGTCGACGGCATCAGCCACGTGATCAACTTCACCCTGCCGGAAGTGCCGGACGATTACGTGCACCGCATCGGTCGTACTGGCCGCGCCGGCAGCAGCGGCACCTCGATCAGCTTCGCCGGCGAGGACGACGCCTTCGCCCTGCCGCCGATCGAACAGCTGTTGGGCCGCAAGATCAATTGCGAGATGCCGCCCGAGGAACTGCTCAAACCGGTGCCGCGCAAGCACTGACGGCTTCAGAAAAAAGCCCGCACGCTGCGGGCTTTTTTGTTCCTGCTCGGCTCATTCCGACGGCAACGTCATCTCGATGGTCTCGCCCAACGACTCTTCCAGCCGCTGTAACTCGCAATGCAGGGACTCCAGATCCTCGGCATGCTCCTCGGCGATGGCCTTGAAGCGAGGTGCTGACTCGATCAGCGCCAGCACCACCGAAGGGTCGAAACGCGTACCACTGGCTGCGCTGATACGTGCCAGAGCCTCGTCCGCCGTCAGCGACTTGCGATACGGATGATGGCTGGTCATGTCCTCATACACACCCACCACCGCCATCAACCGCGCCGACAGGGGAATCTGCTCGCCACGCAGGCCCTGTGGATAGCCGCTGCCATCCCAGTGCTCATGCTGGCTGTAAACGATGTCACGGGCATCGCGCAGAAAATCGGTCACGCTCCCCAGGCGCGACTCGGCCGCCAGCAGGGCATCACGCCCCGCGGTGGCATGACTGTGTAGCAGTTCCAGATCCTTGCCCTGCAGCGGTACCGGACTGAGCAGGATGCGATCCGGCAACACCAGCTTGCCAATGCCGTGCAGCAACGCCGACTTGCCCAAGCCGGCAATACGCTCCTCGCTCAACTCTTGCGCCAATAGCGGCTGCTGGTGAGCCAGGCTGCGAGCCAGCTCCACCATGTAGGGTTCGATCCGCGCCAGGTGTTTGCTGCAGGGGTTGTCACGCATGGCCGCGAGCCTGGCCATGGCCTCGATGGTCACCTCCTGCAGACGCTGGATATCCTGGGTTCGGCGGCGCACCTCCCACTCCAGGTATTCGCTCTTGTCACGCAGAAAGTCGGCACTGGCCTTGAGCTGCAGCTGCGCACGCACCCGAGCGAGGACGATGGGCGGACTGATCGGCTTGGTGATGTAGTCCACGGCCCCCAGATCAAAGCCTCGCTGCTCATCGGCCTGCTCGCTCTTGGCAGTGAGGAACACCACCGGAATCTGCGCAGTGGCAGGGTCGGCCTTGAGCCTGCGGCACACTTCGTAGCCGTCCATTTCCGGCATCATGATGTCGAGCAGAATCAGGTCCGGCTGGCTCTCCGCTGCAATGCGCAATGCCCTTGCACCATTGCTGGCCACCTTGATCAGGTAGTGATCCAGCAGCAACTCACTCATCAGGGTGAGATTTTCCGGCGTATCGTCCACCAGCAGGATCAGCGGCTGGTCGGGTCTGTCGAGCATATCCATCAGATTCCCCCTATTCCCTTCATCGCCTCGCGCAACAGTGCCTGGGCTTTATCGAAATCGAAACCACGCACTGCCGCCGCCAGCGGACTGTACTGGTCATTAAAGGCGCTGCGCAGCAGTTCGGCCTGTTCATCGAAGACTTTTCCGGCCCGTGGGTCGTCGTTGGCGAACAGCTGCAACAACTGCTGGCAGACGGGGAGCAAGCGCGTCTCATCAATCTCGACCGCTGCCGCTACAGGTGGCAAGGCCCCAATGGCCTGCAACAACGGGGACAGGCTGCGCGCCAATTCGTCGAGCGTGGCCTCCAGCTCATCATGGCGTGCATCCTTGATCGCGCTTTCCAGTACCGCGGCCAGAGCCGCCAGATCACTCGCCCCGAGATTTGCAGCCAATCCCTTGAGGCTGTGTGCTTCGCGCTCGGCGGCCTCCAGCTCGCCGTTGGCCAGCAGAGCACGCAGGCGCACCACAAAATCGGCCTGGCTGGCGGCGAACTTGCCCAGCAGCCGTCGATACAGTTCCTGCTTGCCCAGCACTCGGCGCAGGGCGCTATCCAGATCGATGCCGGGTAACTGCCAGTCCGGCAAGCCCGCATCCGCAGCGCTGGCAACCGGCGTACCCGCCCTGGCCTCCATCCAGCGGCCCAGGGTCTGCCACAGCTCGGCCGGCTCGATGGGTTTGCCCAGGTGATCGTTCATGCCGGCAGCCAGGCAGCGCTCGCGGTCGGCGGGCATGGCGTTGGCCGTCATGGCCACGATGGGCAGGCTGGCAAAACGCGGCTCACGGCGCAGCGCTTCGGTGGTAGCAATGCCATCGAGTACCGGCATCTGCATGTCCATAAGCACCAACGCGTAGTAACCATCCGGCTTGGCCTGCAGTAACTCCATGGCAATCTGACCGTGCTCGGCCTGGTCGATATGCAGACCACTTTCCTGCAGCAGACCGCAGGCCACTTCGCGATTCAACTCGTTGTCTTCAACCAGCAACACGCGCTTGCCCGCATAGTCGGGCACAGCCTCGCCCACGGGCAGTCGGGCGAAGCCCCGCACCGCCCCATTGCCGCCCAGGCTGCGAATCACCGCATCGAACAGCAGCGACGGGTTGATCGGCTTGAGCAACACATCCTCGATCCCCGCGCGCTCGGCGCCCAGCAGCACATCCTCGCGACCATAGGCAGTGACCATCAACAGGTGCGGTACAGGCTGCAGGCCGAGCTCGGCAATGCGCCGGGCACACTCCAGGCCATCCATCACCGGCATCTGCCAATCCAGCACGATCAGCTCGAAGGGATCGCGCCGCAACGCGGCCTCCTGCACCTGCTGCAGGGCCACCTGCCCGGAGACCGCGACATCGACACGAAACGTCATGCTGTCGAGCATGTCGCGCAGCACCTGCCGAGCACTGTCGTTGTCGTCCACCACCAGCACCCGCCGACCGCGCAGATCGGCCTGCGGCAGCATGCGTGAGCCCTGCTCGCGAGCAATACCCAGCGGAATCCGGCACCAGAACAGGCTGCCCCGGCCAGCTTCGCTCTCCAGCCCGACCTGCCCGCCCATGGCCTCGGCCAGGCTTTTGCAGATAGCCAGGCCCAGACCCGTACCGCCGTACTTGCGGGTGGTCGAGGTATCGGCCTGCTGGAACGACTGGAACAGCCGCGCCTGCTGCTCACGGGTCAGGCCGATGCCGGTATCGCGCACCCCCATATACAGCTGTAGCTGCTCCGCCTCGCACTGTTCGGCACGCAGGATCACCTCGACCTCGCCGCTGTCGGTGAATTTCACTGCGTTGTTGGTGTAATTGATCAGAATCTGTCCCAGCCGCAGCGGGTCGCCGAGCAAGTGCTGGGGCAGCTGCGGGTCGATGTTGAATACCAGCTCCAGCCCCTTGCCTGCGACCTTGTCACCAATCAGGCTGGCCAGGTTTTCCAGCACCTGACGCAGATCGAACTCGATGCGCTCTATGCTCAGTTTGCCGGCCTCGATCTTGGAGAAGTCGAGGATGTCGTTGATGATCCCCAGCAGATGCTGGCCGGCCTGCTGGATCTTGTTCAGGTAGTCACGCTGGCGCGGGTTGAGTTCGGTCTTCATGGCCAGGTGCGACATGCCGATGATGGCGTTCATCGGTGTGCGAATCTCATGGCTCATATTGGCCAGGAAATCCGACTTCAGCCGGGCCGCCTCCTCCGCTAGCTCCTTGGCCTTGGCCAGTTCCTCCTCGGCCTGCTTGCGCAGGGTGATGTCGCGGCTTACGCCGACCAGGCCCAGCAACCGGCCCTGCTCATCATGAAAGAGGGTACGCAGGGTATCCAATACCACCTGGCGGCCATCGGGATAACTGACCGCACCCTCGGTCTCGAAAGGCTGACCGCTGCTGAATGCACTGTGATCACGCTCCGCCCGCGCCCTGGCCCAGGCCGGCGCGAGAAAATCCTCGTCACGTCGCCCAAGCACCTCGTCCTGGGTTTTGCCGAACAGCTCGGCACAGGCCTGATTGATGCCCAGGTAGCGTCCGCCGGCATCCTTGAACCAGATCGGGTCGGGAATCGCGTTGATCAGGGCCAGCAAGGTACTGCGCTGGCGCTGAGCCTCGGCCTCGGCGCGCTGGCGCTCGGCAATCTGAACCGCCAGGCGACGGTTCCACAGCAGCACGAAGGCGATCAGCAGCACCAGGCCGATCAGGTAGGGCCAGCCCACCTGCAGCAGGCGGTGCCAGTTAAATGCCGTGAGCGGTGGCAGCCAGCGCTCCTTGATCGCGTCCTGCTCCTGCTCGTCCAGGCTGGCCAGGGCCTTGTCCAACAGAGCGATCAGCTGGGTATTGTCGCGGCGGGCGGCGAAGCGAAACTCGCTGGTGGACAGCCCCGTCTCACCGCGCAATTCCAGGTTGGTCAGATTCAGTTCGCGGATCAGGTAACTGGCCACAATCATGTCGCCCACATAGGCATCGGCGCGCCCGGACGATACAGCCCGAAGCGCCTCTGCTGTGTCGCTCACCTCCAGCAGGTGGACATCCGGCACCGCACTGCGCAAGGCATGCTGCAACACATAGCCGCGCTCGATGGCAACCTGGCGACCGGACAGATCGGCCACGCGCTGCACCCCCATGTCACCGCGGGTAAAGATCAGGCTACTACTGACCAGGTAACTGCGCGTGAAGGCCATATAGGCCTCGCGCTCCGGGGTTTGCGCCACCGAAGGCAACAAATCGACCCGCCCCTCGCGCAGTGCTACCAGTGCCGCATCCCAGTCCGCCAGCGGAACCGTCTCGATACGCAAGCCAAGACGCTGGGCCAGCAGCGCCAGGTAATCACCACTCAAGCCACGGTGGCGCCCCTGCTCGTCGAGCACATCGAAAGGCGGCCAGCCGGCACGCTCCACGCCGACCCGCAGCACCGGGTGCTGCGCCACCCAGGCCCGTTCGGCCTCATCCAACGGCAGAGCGGCAGACGCGCTCCACGACAGCAGGTACAACAGAACCGCACAGCAGTTACGCAACATGAGGCAGCGCCCTTGTCTGACGAATGCGCTTTGAGCATAGGCTTTGAAAGTCAGCTATGGATTGGCAGAGCCTCTCCCGCGACCGAGAATCGGAGCATGTCCCACGAGGAAAGCGCCATGCTCGACCCGATCCGCTGCTGGCAAGCCGTTTGCGACCGCGATATGCATCAGGACGGCGCATTCGTCTTCGCCGTGAGCAGCACCGGCATCTACTGCCGCCCCAGTTGCCCGGCACGCCGCCCCAAGCGCGAGAACGTGAGCTTTCATCGCAGCCCTGAGGCCGCCGAGGCCGCCGGCTACCGCCCGTGCCGACGTTGCTCGCCGCAGGGCCAAAGCCCGGCCGAACACCTCGATGCGCTGGTGACTGCAGCCTGCGCCTTGCTGCAGCAAAGCGAAAAACCGCTGACGCTGGAGCAGTTGGCCACGCGTATCGGCCTGTCCGCCTCGCACCTGGCACGCGCCTTCAAGGCCCGTACCGGGCTGACCCCGCGCGCCTGGTTCGACGCCCAGCGCCGCCAGCGCCTGGAGGCCAGCCTGCCACACGCCAGCTCGGTGCTGCAGGCGGCCCTGGACGCCGGCTACTCCGGCACTCGCGCCCTGTATCAGCAACCTGGTGCCTTGAGTCCCGCGCAGCGCCGCCAGCAAGGCGCCGGCGAAGTACTGCGCTATGCCATCAGCGACTGCCCGCTGGGGCTGGTACTGCTCGCCGCCAGCGAACGGGGCGCCTGCGCGCTGCTGTTTGGCGATGATGAGCTGGCGCTGGAAAACGAGTTGCAGCAGCGCTTCGCCGCTGCCGCACTGCGTCGTGACCAGCACGGCCTGCGCGACTGGCTGCGCGCCGTGCTGACCCAGGTAAGCGAGCCCTCACGGGCCGCCCGCTTGCCGCTGGACATGCGTGGCACCGCCTTCCAGCAACGCGTGTGGCAGGCCCTGCAGAACATCCCCAGCGGGCAGACACGCCGCTACGGCGAACTGGCCGCCCAGCTCGACAGCCATGCGCGCGCCGTGGCCCGTGCCTGCGCCAGCAATCCACTGGGCCTGCTGGTGCCTTGCCACCGGGTCGTCGGCGCGAACGGTGCCCTTACCGGCTATCGCTGGGGCGTGGCACGCAAGCAGGCGCTGCTCAAGGCCGAGGCAGACTCCGTCCCCTAGGTGACGGGGCTTGCAGCACGGCGCCTTCGGGCCGAAGCTATGCGCCCCGAAGGAGAGCCCATGGACATCGCCGAACTCACTCGCCGCCTGCACGCCATCCGCGACCGCAACGACTGGCGCCGCTTCCACAGCCCGAAGAACCTGGCCATGGCCGCCAGCGTGGAAATGGCCGAGCTGGTGGAGATCTTCCAGTGGCTCAGCGAAGACCAGTCGCGCCAGCTACCCGCCGAACAGCTGGCGCACGCCGGCCAGGAAGTCGGCGATATCGTCCTCTATCTGCTGCTGTTGTGCAGCGAGCTGGGCCTGGACCTGGAGCAAGTGGTACGCGCCAAGCTGGCCGACAGCGAGGGGCGTTTTGCATGAGTGACAGACACTTCGACGAGCTGGCGACCCGCTTCGCCGAGAAGATCTACGGCGGCGCCAAGGGTGCGATCCGCCTGGCGGTGCTGCAGGCCGACCTCAAGGAGGCCCTGCCGGAGCGCCCGTTGCGCGTGCTGGACGTCGGCGCCGGCCTTGGCCACATGAGCTTGTGGCTGGCCCAGCGCGGCCACGACGTGACCCTGACCGAGCCAGCCGAACCGATGCTGGAAGGCGCCCGCCAGCGCTTTGCCGAGGCCGGCACCCAGGCGCGCTTTATCCAGGCGCCCTGGCAGGACCTGCTCGGTCAGCTCGACCAGCCCTACGACCTGGTGCTGTGTCACGCCGTGCTGGAGTGGCTGGCCGAGCCCCACGCCATCCTGCCGGTGCTGCACCAGCTCACCGCACCGGGTGGCTGGCTGTCGCTGGCGTTCTACAACAAGGACGCGCTGGTCTACCGCAATCTGCTCAAGGGCCACTTCCGCAAACTGCGCAAGGCGCGCTTCGCCGGCGAAGGCCAGAGCCTGACGCCGCAGCGCCCGCTCGACCCACGCGAGCTGGCGCTGCAACTCGAAGGCAGCTGGCGGGTCGAAAGCCAGAGCGGCGTCCGCGTGTTCCACGACTACATGCCGGTCGAGTTCCAGGCCAAGGCCGAACTCGCCGATCTGCTGGAGATGGAGCTGGCCTACCGCCGTCATCCGGCCTTTGCCGGCCTCGGCCGTTACCAGCACTGGATCTGTCGGCCACGGTAAGCGGCAACCGCCCCCAGGCCGAACCGCATACGGGCTATTCTGATAGGACATGTTCTCCTCCACGCCTGCCGGAGGGGCCGGGAAGCCCAAGGCGGTTTTCCGCTTGCGGAGCACCTCATGAAAATCCTGCTGTCCCTACCACTCTTGCTACTGCTGGTCGCCTGCCAGAGCCCCTCGCCCTATATCGCCGAGGGCAAACCGCTGCCTCCCGCGCCGCCGGCGGCGGCCGATCACTTCGACCGCAGCGCCTACCCGGCCGCGCCTCGCGACTATGCACGTTACCGCGACTGGGCCTGGCGCTCGCAGCCGGCCGGCAGCGCCTGGGCAGACGGCGCCCTGCTGGCCGAAACGGTCGCCGGCGGCCTGGATCAGCGCGGCCTGCGCCCGGTGCGCAGCGGCAAGCGTGCCGACCTGCTGGCCAGCGCCGAGCTGAGCGTGGAGCGCCGCCAGTACCAGGTCCGCGACGACTATGGCGGCTATTACGGTAACGGCCCCTGGGGCGACCACTACGGCATGTACGGCAGCGTGCCGCTGGTGCGCACCTACGAGCTGGAAGTGATCGTGGTACGCATCGACCTGTTCGACGGCGCCAGCGATCAGCCGGTGTGGAGCGGCAGTGCCGAGGCCCGCAACACGGACAGCCAGAGCGAACGCGCCGAGGCCCTGCGCCGCGCCGTCGAGGACGCCCTCAGCGCCTATCCCCCGGATTGATTGGAGGTTTATCCATGCTGCACCGCTTGCTGCTGATCCCGGCCCTGTTGCTGCTGGCCGCCTGCCAGGGCATTCAGACCGAGCGTGACTACGATCCCAGCCGTGATTTTGCCGCCTACCGCAGTTGGAGCTGGCAGGAGCCGGCGCTGCAATACCGGCCGGACGATCCCCGCCTCAAGAGCGATCTCACCGAGCAGCGCATCCGCCAGGCCGTCGCCGCGCAGCTCGACCAACGTGGCCTGCGCGCGGCACCCGGCGGCAGTGTCAGCGACCTCAAAGTGCAGGTCTGGCTGGTGGTCGAGCAGCGCCAGGAACAAGTCAGCACCAGCTATGGCGGCTACTGGGGCGGTTATTGGGGCGCCCCGGCGATGACTGAAACCCGTAACCTCGACTACAAGGTCGCCACCCTCCAGATCGACCTGCTCGATGGCAAGGATGGCAAACTGGTTTGGCGCGGCAGTGCCGAGCAGGTCATGCGCCGCACGCCACCAACGCTGGCAGAACGCGAAGAGGCCATCCGCAGCACGGTCAACGAAGTGCTCAAGCAGTACCCGCCGCGATGAGCGAGCAGTTGCTGAGCCACCGCGCCGCCACGGCTGACGACCTGGACCAGGTGGTGCGGTTCGTGCGCAACGCCGACGAGCTGTTCTACGCCTTCCCCCGCGCCCACTGGCCACTGAGCCGTGAACAGCTGGCGGCGGCCTACGCCGAGCGCCAGGGCAGTACCCTGGCCCTGCTCGACCAGCGGCCTGCCGGTTTCGCCAACTTCTACCAGAGTGTGGCGGGTGAGTACTGCGCCCTGGGCAACCTGATGATCGCGCCCTGGGCCCGCAGCCAGGGCGTAGCCCAATACCTGATCGGTGTGATGGAGCGCCTGGCCCAGCGCGACTTCCAGGCCCGAGAACTGCAAGCCTCGTGCTTCAACGACAACACTGCCGGCCTGTTGCTCTATGCCCGCCTCGGCTATGAGCCACGCGGTGTGGTCGAGCGGCAACGCGGCCGGCAACGGGTAGCCCTGGTGCAGTTCGCCAAACGCCTGGAAAGCTGACCACCCAGGCAGCCTTGCGGGCATAATGACGCCCCGCCCGTACCCCGGAGACGACCATGCCCCACTGGTTGCTACTCGCCCTGCCCCTGCTCGCCGGTGCTGCTCTGCCGCTGCAGGCCGGCATCAACGGCCAGCTGGCCAAACAGCTCTCCAGCTTCATGGCCGCCGCCCTGGTGTCTTTCCTGGTTGGCAGCGTGGCCCTGCTGCTGGTGGTCATGGCCAGCCGTGAGATTCCCACCATCGCCGCCTTCAAGAGCCTGAGCTGGTGGCACTGGAGCGGCGGTCTGCTGGGCGTCGTCTTCATCACCACGGCCGCCTTTGCCGGCCCACGCATCGGCGCGCTGCTGTTCATGGTGCTGGTCCTGGCCGGCCAGCTGGGCATGGCCCTGTTGCTCGACCATAGCGGCTGGGCCGGCTTCCGCGAAGCCCCCATCACGCTGGGCAAGGCCGCCGGCCTGGCGCTGATCATTGGCGGGGTCTGGCTGATCCGTCGCGGCTGAGCCCGCGACGAATTAGTGGCACTTTGCTTCCATCCACCCCCTCGGCAGGGCTATGCTGTTGATCTGGCCGCATTTGTGATCACAGCACATGGCTCTCTACTCACGCCTGTACCGCACCGACAGCTTCGCCCTCTGGCGCGAAAGCCAGGACATGAAAGTCCGCACCCGCCTGGGCGGTATCTTCTATTTGCTGGCCTGGCTGCTGAGCTGGGCCTTCAGCATCGATAGCGCTGCGCTGCTGGGCCTGGGCGGCACCCTGTTCTTCGGCGTGCTGATGCTGCTGCGCTGGCTGCACCAGCCGCCGGGCCAGGAGGACACCCCCGGCCTGCAGCGCTGGATCGACCGTCACTGGCAGCTGCTCCAGCTCACCAGCCTGGGCTGGGGACTGGTACACGCCTATGCCTTGTGGCAACCGGCCTTCGAGCCCTCGCGCATGATCGCCACGCTCAGCACCATCGCCTTCAGCACGGCCATGGCCTTCAACTTCCCCATGCGCAAGCACCGCTGCATGCTGGCCATGCTGCTGCTTTACCTGCCCGGCCTGACGGTACTGGCGCTGAACTGGGCGCAGCAGGAGGCCGTGCTGATCACCCTGCTCTTCTACCTCGGCTACCTGCTGCTGGCCCTGAGCCGCAGCCATCGGGAATACCAGGCCACCCTGCACCTGGAGCAGCAGCTGCTGGAGCAACGCGAGCTGTACGACCGCCTCAGCCGTACCGACAGCCTGACGCAGCTGGGCAACCGCCTGCAGTTCAACGCACTGTTCAGTGCCATGGTCGCCACCGCTCGCCGCCAGGGCAGCCCCTTGTCACTGGTGCTGCTGGATATCGATTTCTTCAAGCGCATCAACGACCAGCATGGCCACGCCAATGGCGATGCCTGCCTGCAAGCCTTTGCCGAACATATGCGCCTGGTGTTCCGCCGCGACAGCGATGTGCTGCTGCGCCTGGGCGGCGAGGAGTTCGGCGTACTGATGCCGGATACGCCGCTAAGCCAGGCCCACGAAATGGCCGAACGCTTCCGTCGCGAGTTGGCCGAACAGGGCTTCGAGTTGGACGGCCGCAAGCTGCCGCTGACCACCAGTGTCGGCGTGGGTTGCCTGGAGCCGCTGCGCGATGCCAGCGCCGAGGCCTTCTTCAAACGCGTCGACGATGCGCTCTACCGTGCCAAGAGCGACGGGCGTGACCGCCTGACGCTGGCCCTCGACTAGACACTGCAGAGCAGCCCCCGCCTCAGTCCTCCACACGAAACTCCACCCGCGCCGTGCTCCCGCTCTGGTCGAGCAGACTGAGCTGATAAAGCCCGGCGGTTTCCAGGCGCTGCTCGATCCCTTCTCCCGGCTGACTCTCGGCCACTGGCTCGCCATTGAGGAACCACCAGCGCGGCCCGCTGCCCCCAAGTGCCGATAGCTGCAGGCGCAGCGACTCGCTACTGCCCGAAGGCCGCCGCAAGCGGTCGCCCTCGCGCACACCGACGATGGACAGCGGAGCAGCCGCCGGCGGCAGGCTCGGCGGGCAGGTCATGGATGCCTGCGGCAGGCGTGCCGCACGCCGTTCGCGGCGGGGCAACCAAGGCTCCAGCGGCGCCGGCCACAACGCCATTTGCGCTTCATGAGCCCCCGCACATCCCGCACTCACGCGCAGCCCGGCTTGATCCAGCCAGAGGGGCTGCAGCAGGCCAAGGCCCAGCGGTTGATCCTGTGCCTGCAAGGTGGGCGGCACCGTGCCGGCCAGCGTCCAGGCAAAGCGCTGGCGCCGGCAATTGGGATCGTCACGGGCCAGCTCCTGGCCCAGCGGCCAGCAGATGGCCGCCACACCAATACTGTCCGGCACAGGCTGCACGGGCGCTTGCAGACCGCGTTGCTGGTCACGGTTGACCAGCAGATCGTGCACCTGCAGCAGCAGCGGCGCAGCCGAGGCCAGGCCGAACTGGCCAGGCACCGGGGTGCCGTCGGGACGGCCGATCCACACGCCGATCAGGTGCCGCGGGCCGACACCGATGGCCCAGGCATCACGAAAGCCATAGCTAGTGCCGGTCTTCCAGGCCAGCACCGGGCGCTGGACTAACTCGGCCCTTGGGTCGCGATCCGCCCGCGCCTGCCCGGCGAGGATGCGCCGCACGATCCAGGCCGCGCCGGGCGACAGCAGGCGCCGCTCGCGCAGGGCCTCATCCGGCTGCAGGCGCGGCCGCGCCGCCATGCCTGCGCGGGCAAAGGCGGCATAACCGGCGACCAGCGCCTCCAGACGGCTGCCCGCGCCACCGAGGATCAGCGCCAGGTTCGGCTCGGCGCCGCTCGGCAGTGCCAACGGCACGCCGGCACCGCGCAGTTCGCCAGCAAAGCGTTTCGGTCCATAGGCCTCCAGCAGCTGCACCGCCGGCAGGTTGAGCGAAGTGGCCAGCGCCTCGCTGGCCGAGACCGGGCCGGTAAAGCCAGCGGCAAAGTTGCCGGGACGGTAGTCGCCATAGCGGCGCGGCACGTCCTGCAGGAGGGACTCGGAATGGATCAATCCGGCATCCAGAGCCAGGCCGTAGAGGAAGGGCTTGAGGGTCGAACCTGGTGAACGCAGGGCGCGCACCATGTCGACATGGCCAAAGCGGCGGGCATCGCCAATATCCGGCGAGCCGAGATAGGCACGCACCGCCATGTTCTCGTGCTCGACCACCAGAATCGCCGCCGAGGTGTGCTCCGGCAGACGCACACGCCAGCCCAGCAGCAGGTCCTCCAGACGCCGTTGCAGGGCGGCATCCAGGGTAGTGCGGATCAGTGGAGGGCTGTCGGGACGGTTCAACCGCCGCGCCAGCAGCGGCGCCAGGCTCGGCTCCTGGCGTGGCGCCAGCAGCACCGGCTCCTGTAGCGCCTCGTCCACCGCGCGCTGCGGCCAGACCTGAAACTGGGCGAGGCGCTGCAGCACCTTGTCCCGCGCCACCTGCGCCCGCTGCGCATGACGATCCGGGCGCAACCGACTGGGCGCCTGCGGCAGCACGGCGAGCAGGGCAGCCTCGGCGCGGGTCAGCTGCATCGGCGACTTGCCCAGGTAGGCCCAACTGGCCGCCGCCACGCCCTGCAAGGTACCGCCAAAGGGTGCGCGGTTGAGGTACAGGGTGAGAATCTCATCCTTGGACAGGTGCCACTCCAGCTGCAGCGTGCGCCACAGCTGCTTGAGCTTGCCGGGCAACGAACGCGCATGCGGGTCGAGCAGGCGCGCCACCTGCATCGACAGGGTGCTGCCACCGGACAGCACCCGCCCGCTACTCAGGTTTTGCCAGGCGGCCCGCGCCAGGGCCAGCGGGTTGACGCCCGGATGCTGGTAAAACCAGCGATCCTCATAGGTCAGCAGCGCCTCCAGGTAAAAGGGCGAGACGTCCTGCACCTTCACCGGATAGCGCCACACCCCCTCGGCGTCAGCGAAACGCCACAACGGCGTGCCGTCTTCGGCCAGCACCACACGGGCCAGGCCGTCCTCGGGCAGAGGCAGCGGAAACAGTCGATCCGCCAACCACACGAGCAGCAGCGGCAGGAGCAACAGGGTCAAGACGCGTCGCCCAGGCAAGACCGGCTTCATCGCCACGCCTCGCTGCGCGAGCGGCGCCGGCTATGGCATGCTGCGCGGCAATTGTTCATGCCGCTGTGGATATCCATACCTTGATCCAAGACTTCTTCGAATGGCTGGGCCACGCCCTCGGCACCCTGATCCGCTTTATCGTCGAAGCCCTCAGCGGCTTCTTCGGCCTGTTCGCCGACGTCGGCCGCAGCTTCCTCAACGGCCTGGCCTCGGCGCTGGGCACCGATGTCGGCCTGCTCAGCATCGTCGCCATGGTCTGCGGCCTGCTCCTGCTCTACGCAGCCGTGCGCACCGGCATGCGCAAGGCTTTCGTGCGCATGGTGATCTGCGTGTTGCTGGGGTTGTGGTTGCTGAGTTTGATTGTGAGCTGAGGCTTTCCCTCTCCCCCGGCCCCTCTCCCACAAGTGGGCGAGGGGTGACGCCGATCTATACACTCTGCACATTCTGCTCCCTCTCCCGTTCACGGGAGAGGACCGACCTCCAGCCGAATCCGCTCCAGTACCGCTTCAATCTCTTTCAGTACCTGATGGTTCCAGAAGCGCAATACCCGATAGCCCCGCGCCCTTAGATACTCATCGCGCTCACTATCCTTGAGCGCCTGCTCCATATGCTGCCCACCATCCAGTTCTATCACCAGAAACCGTTCCAGACAGACGAAGTCGACTATGTAAGGGCCCACAGGCTTCTGCCGTTTGAACTTGAAGCCCATGAAGCGGTGAGCACGCAGTTGGTACCAGAGACGGGCCTCGGCATCGGTCATGCTCGCGCGCAGTGACTTGGCGTTTTCGCGCAAGCCCATTGGAACCTCCCTGCCCCTGTTGCCCTCTCCCCGGCCCCTCACCCGTAAACGGGAGAGGGCTGACGCTGCTGCCTCGGCCTGCACGATCTGCTCCCTCTCCCACTAGTGGGAGAGGGCTGGGGAGAGGGCATTAACCCCCTCAGCGCTCCCTCACCCGCAACTGTGCCGGCGTAGCCCCCAGCGCATTCCAGGCTGGGCGGTACATCGACTCCACCTGCGGCGGCGGCACGCGGTAGGTGCCGGGGGTGACGGCACGGGCCAGGTACAGCAGGTGGGTGGTGTCATAGCTGTTCACATCCACCGCGGCCACGAAACGATCGTCACGGAACTCCTGATGTTTGATCGGGGCGTTCTGCATGGCCTTGAGCCAGTCCTTCAACGCACCGCCCGCATCCTCCAGGCTCGCGGCGCTCTGCGCCAGGTTCTGGTTTTCCAGCTCCAGACCGGCCGGCAGCAGGTCGGCCACCAGAGCATCCGGCACCCGTTCCTCGGCGCGTACGGCCAGGTGCACCAGCACCAGCTGGCCACTGCGCAAGTCGCTCAGATCGAGCGCGTTGCCGCTCAGGTCGTAATAGCCACGCTCGATGCTCAGGTTATTGCCGCCGGGGGCTGGGGCCTGGGTCGGATAGCCGGAGATGGTCAACTGCTGGTACAGCTTGCCGTCGAAGCTGCTGCTCAGGCTGAACGGCTCGGCCAGACCAGCGCCGTCTAGACGCACCGCGCCCTGGCCATTGCTCAGTTCACGGGTGTGCCCGGCCACTTCCAGCGCTGCCGTCCAGGCCTGCTCCGGCTGCTTGATCAGGCCTCGCCCGGCGAGGAACAGGGCATTGCGTTCCTGGGTCGACCAATAGCGCTGCTGCGTGCGCTCCTCGGCCAGCTCGAACAGCAGGGTGTCACGCGATGCGGGTGCCAGGTCATTCTCCTCCAGCAGGGCGTAGATCAGCGCCTGATCGCGCAGCGGGCTGCCGTAATCGGCCAGCCATGCCTTGCGGCTGCGTCCCAGCCCCAGCCCCAGGGCCAGCGCCTGATCGGCACGCGGCTTGTCGCCCATCTTCTGCAGAGCCACGGCCAGCTGCACCAGCGGCAGGCCGGACTTGGCGTCTTCGCGGCGCTCGTACAGTGCGCGCAAGCTACCCAGCGGCGCCTGCTGGCTGCGCGCCAGCACCAGGCCGGCATAGGCCTGCACGGCGAAGCGGGTGTGGTCGAGGTTCTCGCTGTAGCCCGGATCGATCAGCTGGCGATCCTGCAAGTAGCGCAGCAGGCGCTGGCTGGCCTTCTCTAGCGCTTGCGGCGGTACGGCGAAGCCTTGCTCGCGGGCGCGCAGCAGGAAGTCGGTGACATAGGCGGTCAGCCAGTACTCCTCGTCAGCGTCAGCACCCCACAGGCCGAAGCTGCCGTTGTAGCGCTGCATGCCCAGCAGGCGCTCGATGCCGATCTCGATGGCGCGGCGGCGCGTGTCGTCCGGCTCGCCGTCCAGGCCCAGGCGTTCGAGAGTCGCACTGTCGGCGTAGAGCGAGGGATACAGGCCACTGGTGGTCTGCTCCAGACAGCCATAGGGATAGGCCTTGAGCGCGCGGATCTGCTCGGCCAGGTTCAGCGGCGGACGGCTGGACACGCTGAGCAGCGCCTCGCGCCCGGCTGGCTCGAAGTCAGCCAAGGTGCCGGGCGGCAGTTGCCAGCGGTCACCCTGCAGCATACTGCGCAGCAGGCGGGTCTGCGCCGGCCAGGCCGAGCGCACGCCGATGCGCCATTCGCGGCTGAAAGCGTCCAGGGTTTCACCGGGCAGGCTGAGCCCACTGACCTTGACCCGTACGATACCGCTGCCATAGCCACCGGCGGCGCGCACCGGGATGCGCAGCGTGGTGCGTTGACCCTGGTCGAGCTGAAGCGGTGCGGTGTAGCCGCCGGGCGTCTCGCTCAGGCTGAGCTGGCCATCGGTCTCGATCTGCACATCAAGCTTCTGGCTGGCCCCGGACAGGTTGCTCAGGTCCAGCGCCACGCTGGTTTCGTCGCCACCGGCGAGGAAGCGCGGTGCCGACAGCTCGGCCACCAGCGGCGCGGCGACCACCGTCTTGGCCTCGCCCATGCCGTAGCGCTCATCGGTCCAGGCCTGGGCCATCAGGCGCAGCTCGCCATTGAAGTCGGGAATATCCAGGCTGACCTCGCCCTCCCCCTTGTCGTCCAGGGTCAGCGGCAGGCTCTGCAGGGCGACGATGGTGACGCTGGTGTCCGGGCGCTTGCCGCCCTTGGCCAGCGCCGCATCACCGCCGAAGGCCAGCGAGGCCAGACGGCCCTGGCCGGCCTCAATCAGCTGACCGTAGACATCAAGCTGATCGGCGCCATAGGCCTTGCGCGCGAACAGCTCGGCGAACGGGTCCGGCGTTTTGTATTCGGTGATATTGAGGATGCCGACATCCACCGCCGCCACCAGCACACGCGCCTGCTGGGGCACACTGCCATCGGCGTTACGCGCCTGGACATGAACCTTGAGCGGCTGCTGCGGACGCATCTTTTCCGGCGCCGTGAGGCTGACCTGCAGCTTGCGCGGCGCGCGGTCGAACGGCAGGTGCAGCAGGCCCACGGCGCGCTTGGGCGTGGCGCCAGCCTTGCGCTCGCCGGGGCGGATTACCAGCGCGCTGACGTACAGGTCATGACGCGCCCAGTCCTTGGCCAGGGGAATGTCGAAGCTGGCGCCTTCGGCCGGCACTTCGATCTCCTGCCACCACAGCGGGCCGCTGCGCGACTCCACCAGTAGGTAGCCGTTACCGGCGCTGGGCGGCGTGACGCTGACCCTGGCTGTTTCACCAGATGTGTACGCGGGTTTGTCCAGCGCCAGCTTGACCTGATCCGGGCGTACCGCGCCGCCCTCGCTGTTGTCCTGCCAGGAGTAGCCGGCCCAGAAACGCAGGCTGCTGAGCAGCCCGGTGGACGGATCGATCACCTCGACGCGATAGGGGCCCCATTCCACCGGGAAGCTGACCTTGGCGGTGCCGCCTGCGGTGACCTTGATGCCCTCCTCGCCCAGGTTGAGGAACTTCTCGTTGTAGTGATAGCTCCAGCCATCGCTGTCGGAGAAGCTCCAGTAGTAGTCGCGGCGCTCACGAATCAGGCGTACCTGCAGGTTGTCGCTGGCCAGCTTGTTGCCTTGCGGGTCAGCCAGCAGCACCTCGAACTCGGCCAGGCCGTCACCATCCACTTCCTCGCCATCGAACAAACCGCGAATGCCCGGCAGCTGCGCGGCCGGCCATACCGGCTGCACCAGACGACGCGTGATCGGGCGGCCGCCGGACTCCTGCAGGCTGGCCTGGAGGATCAGCTGCAACGGCGACTTGGCCTCGGCCCAGCGGTTCTCCGGCTGCACCACGGCCTTGCCCTGGGCATCCAGGGTGATTTCTTCCAGCTCCTGATCCTGGCTCAGCTCCTCTTCGGTCAGCGAGCCGAACTGGTAGCCGGGCAGCGCCTTGACCGCCTCGCGCAGCGGGCGCACGTAAAGCTGGCCGGTGAGGCGATTGCCGGAAGCCGGCGCGCCGTAGAGGTAACGGCCTTCGACCTGGAACTGCGCCTCGTCGCTGGGGGCGATGGGCGTCTCGCTACCCTTCAGCTCCAGCGCCAGGCGCTCGGGCAGGAAGTCTTCGACCAGAAACTCGTAGAGTTGCTTGTGGCCGTTACCGAAGTCGAGCAGCAGCTGCCAGCGCCCGGTCGGCGCCTCGGCCGCCAGCTGCAGCTGATACTGGTAAAGGCCCTGCTCGTCCGGCTGCCAGACGAACTTGCGACTGATCTGCTCGTCCGGTCGGCGCACCTCGACGTTCACCGGCTGCGGCTTGACCGCTTGGCCGTCGGCGTCCCGCAGCAGCGCATTGAGCAGTACCGTTTCGCCTGGCCGATACAGATCGCGTGGGCCGAACACGAACAGCTGCAGCGGGTTGGCCTGCGGCCCGGTGATGTCAAACTCGGCCAGGTCCAGGGCCGGGCCGTTCAGGTTGAGCAAGCTGGTCTGCTCGCCCTGGCGCGCCAGCAGCAGGCTGGCTTTGTCCGGCAGCGGCAGCTCGGCGTGGCCGGCAGCGTCGGTCTTGGCGCTGGCCAGCAGCTGGCCCTTGTCGCCGAGCAGCTCCAGCTCCACGCCCTCCAGCGCCTTGCCGCCTTCCAGCGCCTGAGTGAAGGCATCCAGGCGCCCGTGGTAGCGATGCACGGACAGGCCGATGTCGCTCAGGGTGAACAGGGTCGCCGGCTGCGAATAGCTGTAGGTGCCGGCTTCGCGCATCACCGCCAGGTACACGCCGGGCTGCTTGAACGGCTCCAGGCCGGCAATCGGCAGCAGCAGGGTCTCGCGGGTGTTGCGCGCCGGGTTGAGGTCGAAACGCCCGCCGTAGACCAGCTCGGCCATGGGCAGCAGCTCGCGGGCCTCCCAGGTGTCCAGGTTGGCGCCGCGCCCCCACTGGGCGAGGAAATGCGGCAGCGACTCCTGCTTGATACGGAAGAACTCGACATTGACCTTGTCGACGTTCAGCGCGATCACCGGCAAACCTTCGGCCAGGCGGGTCGGCAACAGCGAGCCGCGACTGGCGAAACCGACAGTAGGTTGCAGATCGCGGGTATCGACGCTGGCGCTGTATTCGCGGGCCAGCTCGCTGCCGTTGACCGCACGCAGGCCGCGCTCGATGGTCAGCACCAGCTTGCGCTTGGGCTCCAGGTGACGCAGGCGCAACTCCATCTGGTTGTCGGACAGCTCCCAGGCACCGTCCACCTTGCCGCTCTTGCGATCGACCAGGTGCAGTTTGGCGGCGAAATCCTGATCCGCCTGCAGCGGCACGCTGAAGGTCACCGCCAGGGTGCTGGCGCCGTCGAGCTGGACTTCCGAAACATCCGCCACGCTCAGCTCGCGGCCGGCGTAACGTTTGGCCAGCGCCGCTTCGTCCAGCGCCGGACGGGCAGCGTCTTGCGCCGCGGCGGGCGGGCTGGTCTGTTCGGGAGTTGAAGAGTCGCAGGCGCTCAGCAGGGTGAGCGTGGCAGCCAGTAACAATCCTTTGTACGACATGGAGAACTCGCGCATCTGTGGCAGAGAAGCGAGCAATATAGCCGAGCGACCGCCGCGTTGCCGTGCGACGGTCGCACCTTTATTGCCGCCTCAGAGGCGGAAGCTGCCCATCTGCCGCGCCAGGTCGTCGGCCAGGCGATTGAGCGTGCGGCAGTCCTCGTTGCAGCTCTGCACTTCGCCCACGGTCTGCTGGGCCAGGTCGGCAATGCCCTGCACGTTGCGGTTGATCTCCTCCGTTACCGAGCTTTGTTCCTCGGTGGCGGCGGCAACTTGGGTGTTCATGTCGCTGAGACGCTCAACCTGATCGGCGATGCTCTCCAGCGCCCGCCCGGTGCTCTCGCTGGCCTGCACGCCGACGCCGGTGGCCTGCTGGCCGCCCTGCATCGAGCTGACGGCCGCCTCGGCGCCCTGTTTCAGGCGCTGGATCATCTGCTGGATCTCGGCGGTGGAGTTCTGCGTGCGACTGGCCAAGGTGCGCACCTCGTCGGCCACCACGGCGAAACCACGGCCCATCTCGCCGGCTCGTGCCGCCTCGATGGCGGCGTTGAGCGCGAGCAGGTTGGTCTGCTCGGCGATGCCACGGATCACCGCCAGCACCTGGTCGATGGACGCCACTTCCGCCGCCAGCTCCCCGACCGCCTCGGCAGCGTTGCCAATCTCGCCAGACATCTTCTGGATATGCGCGATGGAGCCACCGACCTCGGTGCGCGCCGCCGTAGCCTGATCACGGGCATTCTGCGACACCTCGGCCGCCGAGCCGGCGTTACGGGCGATTTCCTGCACGGTCAGGCCCATCTCGTGTACGGCGGTGGCCACCATATGGGTCATCTCCTGCTGGCGGTCGGCGCGCTGCGCGGTGTTGTCCACCACCTGGGCCACCTGGGCGACCGAGCTGCGCAGGCGTTCGCTGGTGGCCAGCACCTCGCCGATCAGCTGGCGCTGACCTTCGAGAAAGCGGTTGAAGCCACGGGCCAGGTCGCCCAATTCGTCACGCCGGGACTCGTCCAGGCGGCGGGTCAGGTCGCCGCCGCCACCGCCGATCTCCACCAGCGCCTCGGTAACCCGCTGGATCGGCCGCACCAGGCCGCGCGCCAGCAACACCACCAGGCCGAGCGACAGCACGATCACTGCCAGGCCGATCAACGCGGTGGTCAGCAGCGCCTGGCGTGCCTCGCCATAGACCTGCTGCTCGGGAATCTCGGCGACCAGGCGCCAGTCGATGGAATTGAGCGGCAGCGCCATGGCCAGGAAGCCCTCGCCGTCGCGCTCGAAACGTTGGGTTTTCCCGGGCTGATCGACCAGGCTGGCCGCAGCCTCGTTGCCCACCAACTGGGTGAGGCTGCTCTGGTCACTGAGTTTGGCGTCCGGATGCACCTTAACCTTGCCGCTCGCGTCCACCAGGTAGACCCGTCCCGACTCGCCGAGACGGAAGCCGCTGATCAGCTCGGACATGGCCCCCAGGCCGAGGCCCAGGCCGCCGACGCCGAGGGTCTTGCCGCCGGCCTCGATGCGCTGGTTGATGAACAGGGTGGGAATCTTGGTGCTGCTGTCGACATCGATATCCAGCGAGCGCTGCTTGCCACTGTCGACGAAACCATAGAACCAGGCGCTGTCCGGGCCACGGGTCAGGGTGCGGTCGAGCCCTTCGTTGGTGATGTAGTTGCCGGACTGCAGGGCCACGATAAAGGTGCTCAGGGCGCCGCCGGCCAGCTTCTCCTGCTGCAGATAACGGCTCATGGCCTCCAGCTGGGCCGGGTCTTCGCCGGCCGCCAGCCAGTCGGCCACCAGGCTGTTGCCGGCAATGCCACGGGCCTGCTCCAGCGGTGTGGCCAGGACCCGCTCCAGGTCGTTGCGCACCGCCTCCACCCGCGCCGGCAGCTCGCCGTTGACCAGATAGCGCTCGACCTGACGGTTGGCCACGCCGGAATAGATGAAGATCACCAGCAGGACGCTGACCACCAGCGCCGCGCCCATGCTGAGGATCAATTGCCAGCCGATACTGCGCTGCCAGAACTGCATGCGTGCCACCTCATTGTTGTTATGCCGCAGGACCAGGGAGCCTCACGGACTCCCGTAGATGCGCAAGCAGGGAATACACCAGCGCAGAAAAGGCTCTGGATCGACCTCCAGAGCCTTCACACAAAAATTTGCGACCAAAATATGCGCATAAAATTCACAATTTTGCCACTTAAATGCACACAATCATACCAGCCATGGCCCCGTCACCCCCATGTAGTCGGCCCGGCCTTGGCCCGCTAAAGGTACACAGGCGTAAAGCGACGGACGGCAGCTGCCCGCCCCTCTTATAATTCACGCTTTTGCCGGAAGGCCCCTCATGCTCAAGCTGCTCGAGGCCTGGCGCCACGCCCCGACCCACAGGCGGGTCTGGGCGCTGGCCGCGCCGATGATCCTGTCCAATTTGTCGGTGCCGCTGGTGGCCCTGGTGGACAGCGCGGTGATCGGCCATCTGCCGCATGCCCATCAACTGGCTGCAGTGGCCGTAGGCGGCAGTCTGTATACCTTGCTGGTGTGGCTGTTCGGCTTCCTGCGCATGGGCACCACCGGCTTCGCCGCCCAGGCCAGCGGTCGCGACGACGGCAATGCCCTGCGCCTGATCCTGCTGCAGGGGCTGCTGCTGGCCGTCGGGCTGGCCCTGGCACTCGGCCTGCTGGCCGTACCGCTGAGTGATCTGGCTCTGGGCCTGATGCAACCCTCCGCTGCGCTCGATGAGCTGGCCCGCGACTACTTCCACACCCGCCTGCTCGGTCTGCCTGCCGCCCTGGCCTGCTACGCGCTGGTGGGCTGGTTGCTGGGCACTCAGGATGCACGCGGACCGCTGGCCATCCTGCTGACCACCAACCTGCTGAATGTCGCCCTCGACCTGTGGTTCGTCCTCGGCCTGGACTGGGGCGTACTCGGCGCCGCCCGCGCCTCGGTGATCGCCGAATGGAGCGGCGCGTTGCTTGGCCTGGCGCTGGCCTGGCGCGCACTGCGCAGGCACCCCGGTCGCACGCCGACAGCCGCTCTGCGCCAGTGGCGCAACTGGCGCCCCTTGCTGGCGGTGAATCGCGACATTCTGATTCGCACCCTGGCCCTGCAACTGGTGTTCTTCCTGGTCACGGTGCAGGGCACCCGCCTCGGCGATGCCACGGTGGCGGCCAACGCCTTGCTGCTCAACGGTCTGCTACTCACCGCGCATGCCCTCGACGGTCTGGCCCATGCGGTGGAAGCCCTGTGCGGTCACGCCATCGGCGCCGGCCGGCGTGACGAACTGCGCCGCTCGCTGGTGGTCGCCGGCGGCTGGTCGCTACTGGCCAGCCTGCTGTTCGCCGCAGCCTTCTTGGCCGGCGGGCAGATTTTCATCAACCTGCAGAGTGATATCGCCGCCGTGCGCGCGGTGGCCTACCAGTACCTGCCCTACCTGGCGGTACTGCCGCTGATCACGGTGTGGAGCTATCTGCTCGATGGCCTGTTCATCGGCGCCACCCGTGCCCGCGAAATGCGCGATGCCATGCTCATCAGCCTGCTCCTGGCACTGCCCATGGCCTGGCTGCTGCGCGACCTGGGCAATCACGGCCTGTGGCTGGCCTTTCTATGTTTTATGCTGATGCGAGGTGTATGCCTGGCCATTCAGGCCCTGCGCCTGCAACGGCAGAACGCCTGGATTGCCGAACGGCCGACTGGAGAGCCCGATGCTCAAAGCCCCTACACCGGATAATGAATCCCTGCGCCAGCAGGCACTGGATGATCTTGAACTGCTCGACACCCCGGCCGAGAATTACCTCGATACCCTGGTGCGCCTGACCCGCGAACTGTTCCAGGTGGAAACGGTGCTGATCAGCCTGATCGACCGCAACCGCCAGTGGTTCAAGGCCCGCATCGGCCTGGACATGGCGGAAACGCCCCGCGACATTTCCTTCTGCGGCCACGCCGTGGCAGCCAATAGCCTGCTGGTAATCGAGGATGCCCACAGGGACCCGCGTTTCGCCGACAACCCGGCAGTCACCGGTGCGCCCTTTGTCCGCTTCTATGCCGGTCAGCCGCTGTACAGCCGTGACGGCCAAGCCATCGGCACGCTCTGCCTGCTGCACCCGCACCCCCGCACCCTGAGCCAGGAGGAACGCCTACGCCTGTGCGACCTGGGCACCCTGGCCGAGGGCTACCTGCAGCTACGCGGCCTCAGTCAGCAGGCCGCGAAGCTGCGCCAGGCGGTCAGCCGCGAGCAGCGCAAAGCGCTGATCGATCCGCTCACCCAGCAGTGGAATCGTGCGGCCCTGGCCCAGTTCTTCGGCCGCGAACAGCAAAATGCCCGAGATAACGGCGAGAAACTCGGCGCAATCTACGCCGATCTCGACCACTTCAAGCAGATCAACGACCAGCACGGCCACGCCGCAGGCGACCGGGTACTGTGGGAAAGTGCGCGGCGCATGAGCACGGCTCTGCGCCCGGATGACCTGCTGGTACGACTTGGCGGAGAAGAGTTCATTGCGCTGGTGAGCGTGCACAACCAGGAGGAATTGCAGCACATTGCCGAGCGTGTGCGCTTATCCATTGGCCTCACCCCCATACAGCTCGACCAGCAGGCGGTCCCGGTCACCATCAGCATCGGTACGGCCCTGGCCATGCCCGGCGAAGCGCAGGCGGCGCTACTGGAAAGAGCCGACCGCGCCCTCTACCTTGCCAAGCAGCAGGGCCGCAACAGAACGATCCACGCCCCGGATACCCCCTGAGGAAAGGAGCTCCCATGGCCGACGCCATCGCTGCCAGCCTGCACTACCTGTCGATCTTCGTGCTGTTCGCCCTGCTGACCAGCGAACACGTACTGTTCAAGCCTGAGCTGGATGCAACCACCGCGCGGCGCCTGATGCGCATCGACATCGCCTACGGCATCTGTGCCGGTCTGGTACTGGCCACCGGCCTGGCGCGGGTACTGTGGTTCGGCAAGGGGCTGGACTACTACCTGCACAACTACCTGTTCCACGCCAAGGTCAGCCTGTTCATCCTCATCGGTCTGCTGTCGATCCTGCCGACCCTGACCTTTTTCAGCTGGCGCAACGACGTGCTCGCCGGCAAGGCCCCGAGCCTCACCCCAGCCGTGGCCCGCCGCACCATCATGGTGATCCGCCTGGAGCTGCTGTTGCTGGTCTGCCTGCCACTCCTGGCCAGCCTGATGGCCCGTGGGCAGGGCATGTTTGGCGGCTGATCCGGCAACATCTCCTGTGGGAGCGACTTCAGTCGGGATGCTTCTTCAAACAACCCCAATCGTGGCTGAAGCCACTCCCACAAATGCCAGCCTTGTGTCCTCTAGGGCAGAGCTAGCCCAACCGAATCTGCGCCAAAGCGAATTAGCGTCCTGCCACAGCGCATGCGGGTTTTCCCGGATTGCATCCGGGCTACGACCAGAGCACGCAGGCAGAAAAAAGCCCGGCAATTGCCGGGCTTTTTCGTTGCAACGGGCCGATCAGCTCGACAGGTACGACGAGCGGGTCAGGCCCAGGCGCAGGGCGTCGAGGTACTGGGTACGCTCGGCGGCGCTGAGCTTGGCGCCGGCCACCTTGTCGCGGTAGTAGGTCATCAGCTCCTCGGGCGACAGGTGCACGTAGCGCAGCATGTCCTCGATAGTGTCGTGGGTCTCGATGCCGGTGTGGTAGGCCGTGCCGTCCGGACGCTGATGGATATTCACCGAGTCGGTGTCGCCGAACAGGTTGTGCATGTCACCGAGGATTTCCTGGTAGGCGCCCACCAGGAATACGCCCAGCACATAGTCCTCGCCCTCGCGCACTTCATGCACTGGCAGGCTGGTCTCGATCGACTGTTCGTCGACGTACTGGCGGATCTTGCCGTCGGAGTCGCAGGTCAGGTCCTGCAGCACGGCGCGGCGCAACGGCTCTTCTTCCAGGCGGGTCAGCGGCAGGATCGGCAGAATCTGGCCAATGGCCCAGGTGTCCGGCAGGCTCTGGAATACCGAGAAGTTGCAGATGTACTTGTCCGCCATCTTGTCGTTGAGTTCGTCGAGCAGTGCGCGGTGAGAACGCTGGCGCGCCTTGAGCTGGTTGTGCAGGCGGCGGCAGATGGCGAAATAGCACTGCTCGGCCAGGGCCTTCTCGGCCAGCGACAGCTTGCCCGCCGAATACTGCGCGGCCACTTCCTCGATGTAGTGAGTCGCGCGCCAATAGCTCTCGGCGACCATTTCCGGGTCGGTATCACCGAGCAGCTCGATCAGCGCCTGCAGCACTTCCGGCTGCTCGACGGCCGGATCGATCTGCGGCACCTCATCGTTGTGCTTCTCCACGTCGGTCACCTGCACCACCAGCACCGCATGGTGCGCGGTCATCGCCCGGCCACTCTCGGAGAAGATATGCGGGTGCGGGATATCCTGGCGGTCGCAGAACTCCTTGAGCATGTCGACCACCGCATCGGCGTAGTCGGACATGTCGTAGTTGATCGAACTGGCGCTGCGCGAGTGGGTGCCGTCGTAGTCCACGCCCAGGCCGCCGCCGACGTCGATATGGTCGACCGGCAGGCCCAGCGCGCGCAGTTCACCGTAGTAGCGGATGGCCTCGCGGAAGCCCTTGCGATAGTCGGCGATGTTGGCGATCTGCGAGCCCATGTGGAAGTGCAGCAGGCGGATGCCCTGGTCCAGGCCGGCCTGCTTGAAGCGCTCGACCACGGCGAGGATCTGCGCGGCGGACAGGCCGAACTTGGACTTCTCGCCGCCGGTGTCGGCCCACTTGGAGGACGCCAGCGAGGACAGGCGCACGCGCAGGCCGATCTGCGGGGCGACCTTGAGCTCGGCCGCCACGTCGATGACGAACTGCACCTCGGATTCCTTCTCGATCACGATGAACACGTTGTGACCGAGCTTCTGCCCCATCAGCGCCAGGCGGATGAATTCGCGATCCTTGTAGCCGTTGCAGACGATGGTGCCGCCCTTCGGCGCCAGCGCCAGCACGGCCATCAGCTCGGGCTTGGAGCCGGCCTCCAGGCCGATGGAGACGTCCTGGGTGGCGATGATGTTCTCCACCACCGCTTCCTGCTGGTTGACCTTGATAGGGTACAGCGCGGTGTAGCGATTACCGTATTCGAGACGCGCGATGCTGGCGTCGAAGGCGCTGGTCAGCTGGCGCACGCGGTACTGCAGGATGTCCGGGAAACGCACCAGCAGCGGCAGCGACAGGCCGCTCTCGCGCAGGCCGTCGAGCTGGCCGTAAAGATCGATCGGCGCGCTGTCCGGGCCATTGGGACGCACCTCGACGCGGCCCTCGTCATTGATCGAGAAGAAGCCGGCGCCCCAGTGGCGAATGCCGTACACACTGCGGCTGTCCGCAACTGTCCACTGGCTGCCGTCGTCTTTGCGTGTGCGTCTTGCGGCCATCGAGGTCTCCCTGTAGCGAGGTAAAGGCTGCCGCCCATGGGGCCGCAGGTGTAAGCCATGGATATGACGATTGCAGGTGCATGGACTGCACCCATTGGAAAGAAGTTTAGGAAAGTCCGGCTCAGCCGCCGGATTTCTTGGCCTTGAAGCCGCGCTTGGCCAACTCTTCGAGGAGCAGCTCGACCATGTCGCCCTGGATCTCGATGACGCCGTCCTTGAGCCCGCCACCGCAGCCGCAGCGCTTCTTCAGCGCACTGGCCAGCTCTTTCAGCTCGGCCTCGGCCAGCGGTACGCCCGTGATGGTGGTGACGGTCTTGCCGCCGCGGCCCTTGGTTTCCCGGCGCACGCGGGCAATGCCGTCGCCTTGCGGAATAAAGGTTTTCTTGCAGATGCAGGCATCCACCGGCTGGCTGCACTCGGGACAGTGCCGACCGCTGTCGGTGGAATAGACGAGACCGCCGAGGGCGGATAACGACGAAGCTTTCTTGACCACCGGCAGGTCCTCGTAGGGGTCAGGATAGCGACTGGCCGGCATGGGCCGACCGCGAAGCCCCACTCAGGCAGGGGCAGCGCTACCGGGCAGGCGCCCGGGTTCAGAGGGGGCGCAGTGTAAGGGCAAAAACCCTTCGTGCTAAGTCCAAAATTGCGCCATTGGCCGACGGATTGGCGACCCCGTGCGGCATCGCAAACAAGGCGCATGGAAATACTGCACAAAACCAGAGCCTGCGCGGGTTTGAGCCTACGTCCGATTGGCCAGATACAAACGCAAGGCCTGCAGCGAATCCGGGCAATACGGCTTTTCCAGCGCATCGACCAGCGCCTGCTGCGGCGGGATGAAACGCGCCTCCAGCACCTCCTCTGGCTGCAGCACCAGCGGCGCGTCGGAGACCGCCGAAAACACCGCGCACCACAGGCGGTTATCCGGCTGATCAAAGAAGAAGCGCCCCTGCTCGTGCAATACCACCCCGGCGACGCCCAGCTCCTCGTGCAATTCGCGAGCGGCGGAGACGGCGTAGCTCTCGCCCTCACCGACCATGCCGCCGGCCGCCACATCCCAGTAGCCGGGATAAATGGCCTTGCTCAGGGTGCGTCGATGCACGCACAGCTCGCCAGCGGAGTTGAACAAGAGAATGAAGGTGCCGCGGCCGATCAGTCCGCGCTGCCGTAACTCGGCACGGGGCAGGCTGCCGAGCAAGCCGTCCTGTTCATCGACCCAGGCGATGCGCTCGGCATCGGAGGCGGCACGGTGGGCCGCCTCGCGGGCGCTGATGGCCATCAGCCCTGGCTCAGCAGGGTGCGCAGGTCGATGATCGCGGCATTGGCGCGGGAAATGTAGTTGGCCATCACCAGCGAGTGGTTGGCCAGCACGCCATAGCCGCTGCCATTGAGCACCATCGGGCTCCACAGCGGCTCCTGGGCCGCCTCCAGCTCACGGATGATCTGCCGCACGCTGATGGTGGCGTTCTTCTTGGCCAGCACGTCGGCGAAGTCCACCTCGATGGCACGCAGCATGTGCGACAGCGCCCAGGCCTGACCACGCGCCTCGTAGAACACATTGTCGATCTGCATCCAGGGGGTCTTCACCTCCTCTTCGCGCACCGGCACGGTTTCGCCTTCCGGCACCGCGCGGTCACCCTGCAGGTCGGTGTTCAGGCGCACCCGCCCAACACTGGCCGACAGGCGCTGCGACAGAGAGCCCAGGCGCGTGGCGACATCACCCAGCCAGTTGTTGAGGTTGTCGGCGCGGGTATAGAACTGCGCATTGGGCTGGCCCGGATCGGCCAGGCGCCCCAGGTAGCGATCCAGCGACTTGATGCCCTCCTTGTATTCAGCCTCGGAGGCCGGCAGGGCCCAGCTCTTGTTGTCGAAGTTGAAGCGCGGCTCGGCCTTGGCCAGGTCCGGATCCTCGGTGGACTGCGACTGCGAGCGGGCGAAATCCTTGCGCATGGCCCGCGACAGGTCACGTACCTGCACCAGCACGCCATATTCCCAGGCGGGCATGTTGTCCAGCCACAGACCCGGCGGGGCGACATCGTTGGACAGGTAGCCACCGGGCTTGTCCAGCAGGGTCTGCGCCACCTGCTTCAGGGTTTCCACCGTGGTGTAACCGTTGACCAGCTGCCGCTGGGCCTGCTCGGCAGCCGCCTGGGAGCGTTGCTGCACGGGAAACAGATCGGGCTCCTGGCTCCACCACCAGCCCACCAGCAACGCGACCAGCAGGTAGATGCCGAGCAGGCTGCCCAGCACGCGGCCGAACCAGCGGCCGCCGAAGTAGCTGCGGGCATCGTCGACTCGGTCATCGACATTGCCACGCAGCTCATCTGCACTCTTCTTCCAATCCAACATGGTCTTGTCCTTGATCAACTCGTTGATTCATCCGACCCATACAGGGCCGATAGGTGCCCAGCACTATAAGTGAAGCGCAGGAACGTCGCAGTGACGGATTGGTACGACAGAGGGCAAAACAGCCAAATGGTGGAAATCTGGCGTCAAATGAACGAAGGTTGTAGTACAAAACATAACCAGTGGTAGCATGAGGCCATCATCGGCCCCGCAGGCCAATCCATGATCGACCACATAACTGCCATGTCCGAGCCAGAAGATCCCAGCCGCGACCGCCTCAAGCAGCACTTCGCCAAGCGCGTCATCCATCAGGCGCGCCAGGTGCTGGAAGTCTGGCAGCGTCTGCAACAGGGCGAGTGGGACACCACCGTGATGGCCGAACTGCTGGAGGCCAACGTCGGTCTGCTGCGTTATGCCGAGCGCTTCGAACAGGCGCTGCACATTCAACTGGCCCGTTCCATCGGCCACTGCCTGGAAGCCGTGGAGGCCAATCGCGGACGCCTGACCAGCCCGCTGATCACCGAACTCAACCAGTTGATGCAGCGCCTGTCGCGTACTGGCCTGCGCCATGGCGACCACTACGAGCAGACCTTCCTGCCACCACTGCGCAAGCCGGTATACCTGGCCCTGCAGGATAAGGAGCGCGCCCAGCGCCTGGCCCAGCAACTCGAGTTCTTTGGCCTCAGCGCACAGGCACTGGACAGCGCCAGCGCCTTCCGCGCCGCCATGGCCGAGCGCCACCCCTCGGCCATCCTGATGGAGGTCGACTTCGCCGGCCCCGGCCAGGGCATGGCGCTGGCCACTGAGGCCCAGCAGGGCCTGGAGCAGAAACTGCCGCTGCTGTTCTTCAGCCATGAGGATGTCGATACCCCGACCCGCCTGGCCGCCGTGCGCGCCGGCGGTCAGGAGTTCTTCACCGGCGCCCTGGATGCCTCGGGCCTGATCGAGCGCATCGAAGTGCTGACCAACGTGGTGCAGTACGAGCCCTACAAGGTGCTGATCGTCGACGACTCGCGGGCACAGGCCACGCATACCGAGCGCGTGCTGAACAGTGCCGGCATCGTCACCCGCACCCTGATCGAGCCGATCCAGGCCATGACCGAGCTGGCCGATTTCCAGCCCGACCTGATCATCCTCGACATGTACATGCCGGACTGCAGCGGCACCGAACTGGCCAAGGTCATCCGCCACAACGACCGTTATGTCAGCGTGCCGATCATCTACCTGTCCGCCGAAGATGACCTGGACAAGCAACTGGACGCCATGAGCGAAGGCGGCGACGACTTCCTCACCAAACCGATCAAGCCGCGCCACCTGATCGCCACCGTGCGCAACCGCGCGGCGCGGGCGCGCAACCTCAAGGCACGCATGGTGCGCGACAGCCTGACCGGACTGTTCAACCACACCCACACCCTGCAGCTGCTGGAAGATGCACGCTTTCGCGCCCGTCGCGATGGCCAACCGCTGAGCTTCGCGATGATCGACATCGACCACTTCAAGAAGGTCAACGACACCTACGGCCACCCCATGGGCGACCGGGTCATCAAGAGCCTGGCGCTGTTCCTCAAGCAGCGCCTGCGCAAGACCGACCATATCGGCCGCTACGGTGGCGAGGAATTCGCCGTGGTCCTGCCGGACACCGACGCCGCCACCGCGGCCAAGGTGCTCGACGAGATCCGCCGACGCTTCGCCGAGATCCACTACCCGGCGCAGCCCCAGGATCTGTCCTGCACATTCAGCTGCGGTATCGCCGAACTGCGCGACGGCCTGGACTGCAACAGCCTGTCGAAGAACGCCGACGAAGCGCTCTACGTCGCCAAGCGCGGTGGACGCAACCGGGTGGAAATACATCTCGACCAAGCGTGATCCGCGTCACGCTGTCACAAAGCCTTAACCAAACCGCAATAACCTGCGGGCACCGTTTTTCAGCAGTCCCGGTGTCCGCGATGCGCCTCAAACAACTCACCAACCTGTCCACCACCCTGCTGGTCAGCGCCTGTCTGATCCTCGGCGGCACACTCTGGTGGTCGGAAAAGGCGCTGGAGCAGCCCTACCTGCTGATGCAGCGCTACCTGAGCCTGTCGCAACAATTCCAGCAGCAGGTCGCCAGCAACATCCAGGCCTACCTGAGCACAGGCGATGCCCTGCGTCATCGCCAGGCCCTGGAGTCCATTGGCGCGCTCGAAAGCCAGCTCGACGAGATACCCAGCCAACTGGCCGAGCAGCTGCGCCCGAGCCTGAACCAGCTGAGCCAGTTCGTCGCCAGTGATCTACTGGCCGCCGGCAAGCTGGCCGGCGACCCTCAGGGCCTGCTGCTGCAAGCCGAGCGGGAAATCGGCGGGGCCCTCGAGCAACTCGACAGCTACGCCGCCGACAGCGGCAACGCGCAGGCAGCCGAGTACCGTCAACCGCTGTTCCAGGCTGCACAGCACCTGACCCGCCTGGGACACGCCCGTGGCAAGCTGGTCGCCAGCGGCCGCGAGGAGCTGGCCGAGGATGTCCAACGCGAGCAACAGACACTGACTCAGCTGGCTGCACGGATCGACGCCCTGCCGCTGCTCGGCGTGGCAGACGAAGCCTCGACCGGTGACAGCTTTGCCGCCCTGCTCGGCCTGGCCAGCAACAGCGAGCAACAGCAGGCCGAAGACAAAGGCATCGCCCTCAAACGCGAGCTGGCCAGCCTGATCAAGCGCTACCCCAGCGAGCTGGAGCGCACCCGCACGCTGATCCGCCAGCGCGCCGAACTGGCAGCCAACAGCAGCGCCCGAATCGCCGACCTGCAGCAGGCTCTGGCCGCCCTGGAGCCCGCCGTGCGTGCAGAACATGGCCGCATCCAGGGCGAAGTACGCCTGCTGCAGGGTCTGGTGATCGGCCTGATCCTGCTGATCGCCCTCGGCCTGGACCGGATCCAGCGCCGCCTGAGCACGGTGCTCAGCCACCTGGCACCCTCCCTGTCGACCTGGGCCGCCGGCAACTTCGCTGCCGAGGTGAAGATCCACACCCGCACCCGGGAAATGCGTGACATCGAGGAGTCCCTCAATCATCTGCGCCGCTACCTGGTGGAGCTGGTCGGCACTATTCACCAGCACGCCGGCGAAGTGGCCGGCACGAGCCAAACCCTAGCCGAACTGAGCCAGGGCCTGCACGGTGGCGCCGAGCGCCAGCTGGCCGATACGGCGCAGATTCGCGATGCCCTGGGCGAGTTGGAGGCCACCATCGGCCAGGTCGCCGACGACGCCAGCCAGGCCGCCGAGGCCAGCCGGGCTGCCAGCCAGGCGGTGGAACAGGGCCAACGAGTGATCGAACAGAGCCTCACCGGCCTGCATGCGCTGGTTGGCGAAGTGCAGGGCAACGCTCAGTCCATCGAGCAGTTGGCCACCGAAACCGCCACCATCGGCTCGGTGCTGACGGTCATCCGCGGCGTGGCTGAGCAAACCAACCTGCTCGCGCTCAACGCCGCCATCGAGGCCGCCCGCGCCGGCGAGATGGGCCGTGGCTTCGCCGTGGTCGCCGACGAGGTGCGCTCACTGGCGCAACGCACCAGCGGCGCCACCGACGAAATCCAGGAGCTGATCGCGCGCCTGCAGCAGGCCGCGCAGCAGTCGGTGGCGGCCATGCGCGCCCAGGTCGAACATGCCGAAGCCACGGCCAGCCAGGCCGAGCAGGCCGATGGCGCTCTGGATGAAGTGGTGGTCGCCATTCGCACCATCGCCAGCATGGCCGAACGCATTGCCGAAGCCACCGCCCAGCAGGGCGGCACGGCCAGCGAAATCCGCGACCGCAGCGAACGCATCCACCTGCTGGGTGACGATAACCTGAGCCGTATCGGCGAAGGCCGTGCCCAGGGCGAACAGCTGCTGCAACTGGGCGGGCGCCTGCACACCGCCGTACAGGCCTTCCGTCTGTAGGTTGGCGCTGAGCACAGCGAAGCCCAAGACCCGCGCCCATACCGCCCAGCCCCCGGCAATATCCGCTGACACCCTGCGCCACCCGGTCGCCTGGGGTCGGCGGCGCATCTTGGGTATGATGCCCGCCTGATCCGCCATGCGAGCCTCCCATGCGCCGTCTGCTACCTCTGTTCCTGCTGCTGTTCACCCTGCCGGCCCTGGCCGGGCTGTTCGACGACCCCAAGCCCCGCGGCCTGATCGACGACGCCCCGCTGAACAACAGCGGCGATTTCCTGCCGGTGCGCGAGGCCTTCAAGCTCAGCCTGGTGGAGCAGAGTCCCACCTCGATCACACTGCGTTTCGTCAATGCCGAGGGCTACTACCTCTACCGCCACCGCTTCCAGTTCCGTATCGAGCCGAGCGACCTGGCCAAGGGCGAGGCCGTGCTGCCGGCCGGCGAGCCCAAGCACGATGAATATTTCGGCGATGTCGAGGTGTACTACGGCATCACCGACGTAGAACTGCCCATCGACAACCCGATCGACCTGCCCTTCACCGTTCACGTCACCTACCAGGGCTGCGCCGATAAGGGCCTGTGCTACCCGCCGGAAAACGAGCGCATCGAGGTCGATGGCCAGGGCGCGGCGCCGACCAGCAGCGCGGCCGCGGATGCCGCGCCAGCCAGCACACCGGGCGGCTGGACCTGGAAGGAGCTGGCCCTGTTCTTCCTCGGCGGCCTGGCCCTGACCTTCACCCCCTGCGTGTTGCCGATGCTGCCGATCCTCACCGGCGTGGTCCTGCGCGGTCAGCCGGGCGGCGCACGCAGCCTGGTACTGTCACTGGCCTATGTGCTGCCGATGGCGATCAGCTTCGCCATTCTCGGTGCACTGATGGGCCTGTTCGGCGCTGAACTCAACCTGCAGGCACGCCTGCAATCGCCCTGGGTGCTGGCGCCCTTCGCCCTCTTCTTCGCCCTGCTCGGCGCCGCCAGCCTGGGCTTCCTCGAACTGCGCCTGCCGGCCGCCATCGACGGCCCGCTGCAGAACCTAAGCCAGCGCCTGAAAGGCGGCACCGTGTTCAGCGCCGCCGCCCTGGGCGTGCTCTCCAGCCTGCTGGTGTCGCCCTGCGTATCGGCGCCGCTGGCCGGCGCCCTGCTCTATATCAGTGCCAGCGGCGATGCCCTCGGTGGCGGTCTCAAGCTACTCGCCCTGGGCCTGGGCATGGGCACACCGCTGGTACTGTTCGCCGTCGGCGGCGGTGCGCTGCTGCCGAAATCCGGCAACTGGATGATCGGCGTGCGCAACCTGTTCGGCGCCCTGCTGCTGGCCGTGGCCATCTGGCTGCTGGAGCGCGTGGTGCCCGGCCAGGTCAGCCTGGCCCTGTGGGGTCTGTGGGCCGCCGGCATCGCCCTGTGGCTCGGCGTACTGGAGCTGACGCCCAAGACCCATCACCAGAAGCTCGCGCAGCTGATCGGCCTGCCACTGCTGGTCTACGCCGTCCTCGCCTGGATCGGCGCCCTGCAGGGCGCCAGCGACCCCCTGCGTCCGCTGGGCCGCACCGAAGCGGCCGTCGTCACTCAGGCGACCGCTGCGACACATAGCGAGTGGCAAACCATCACTACCCCGGCCGAACTCGACACCGCACTCGCCGAAGCGAAAAAAGCCGGCCAGCCGCTGCTGCTGGACTGGTACGCCGACTGGTGCATCAGCTGCAAGGTGATCGAGCGCGAAGTGCTGACTGCCCCCGCCGTCACCGCACAGCTGGGCGGCTATCGGCTGATCCGCTTCGACATCACCGACAGCAATGAGCAACAGCGCGCCCTGCTCGACCGCTACCAGCTGTTCGGTCCGCCGGCGATTCTGTTCTTTGCTGCAAACGGTGACGAATGGTCGGATTTACGTGTCGTAGGTGAAATCAGCGCCGCCGACTTCGCCGAACGCCTGACCCGCGCCGCCACACGCCAGAACTGACCACGTCATATTTCTGCCGCAAATTTCGTCCATCTTGCCGGCTATTTCTGGTAACTGGACAGCCTGCAGCGCTTTCGGCATAGTCCCGGCCAAACCAAGGTCAGAATAACAAGGAAGCGCCCATGGCCACTCTCCTGGTGCTGCACGGCCCCAACCTCAATCTGCTGGGCACCCGCGAGCCCGACAAATACGGCGCCACTACCCTCGCCGAAATCAATCAGGACCTGGAGCAGCGCGCACGCGCCGCCGGCCACCACCTGATGTCCCTGCAGAGCAATGCCGAATACGAACTGATCGACCGCATTCATGCCGCAAAAGGCGAAGGTGTCGACTTTATCCTGATCAATCCCGCCGCTTTTACCCACACCAGCGTCGCATTACGTGACGCGCTGCTGGCAGTGAGCATCCCATTCATCGAAGTGCACCTGTCCAACGTGCACAAACGTGAACCTTTCCGCCATCACTCCTACTTCTCCGACGTAGCGGTAGGTGTGATCTGCGGCCTCGGCGCCAGCGGTTACCGCCTGGCTTTGGAAGCCGCCCTGGAACATTTAGAACGCCCCTGACCTCACCCTTGGGAGTTGAAAAACTATGGATATCCGCAAAGTCAAAAAACTGATCGAGCTGCTGGAAGAGTCCGGTATCGATGAACTGGAGATCCGCGAGGGCGAAGAGTCCGTGCGCATCAGCCGCCACAGCGCCAAGGCCATGGCCGCCCCGGTTTACGCCGCCGCGCCGGCGCCGGTAGCCGCCCCGGTTGCCGCACCTGCCGCCGCAGCGCCGGCCGCCGAAGCTGCCCCGGCCGCTGCCAAACTGAACGGCCACGTGGTGCGCTCGCCGATGGTCGGCACCTTCTACCGCGCCGCCTCGCCGACCTCGGCCAACTTTGCCGAAGTCGGCCAGACCGTGAAGAAAGGCGACATCCTCTGCATCGTCGAAGCAATGAAAATGATGAACCACATCGAAGCCGAAGCCAGCGGCGTGATCGAGCAGATCCTCGTTGAGAACGGTCAGCCGGTTGAGTACGACCAGCCTCTGTTCACCATCGTCTGATCACGGGGAGCCCGTAATGCAGAAGCTGGAGAAAGTCCTGATCGCCAACCGTGGCGAAATTGCCCTGCGCATCCTGCGCGCGTGCAAGGAACTGGATATCAAGACGGTGGCGGTCTATTCCACCGCCGACCGTGAACTCATGCACCTGGGCCTGGCCGACGAGACCGTCTGCATCGGCCCGGCACCGGGCGCGCAGTCCTACCTGAGCATCCCGGCCATCATCAGCGCCGCCGAGGTCACCGGCGCCACCGCGATCCACCCGGGTTACGGTTTCCTCGCCGAGAACGCCGACTTCGCCGAGCAGGTGGAGAAATCCGGCTTCGCCTTCATCGGCCCGACCGCCGACGTGATCCGCCTGATGGGCGACAAGGTGTCCGCCAAGGACGCCATGATCAAGTCCGGCGTGCCGGTGGTTCCAGGCTCCGACGGCCCGCTGCCGGAAGACGAGGAACAAGCGCTGAAGATTGCTCGCGAAGTGGGCTATCCGGTGATCATCAAGGCCGCTGGCGGCGGCGGTGGTCGCGGCATGCGCGTTGTGCACAAGGAAGAAGACCTGATCAAGTCGGCCAAGCTGACCCGCACCGAAGCGGGCGCGGCGTTCGGCAACTCGATGGTCTATCTGGAGAAGTTCCTCGGCAACCCGCGCCACGTGGAAGTCCAGGTCCTGTCCGACGGCCAGGGCAATGCCATCCACCTGTACGACCGCGACTGCTCGCTGCAGCGTCGCCACCAGAAGGTGCTGGAAGAAGCACCTGCCCCGCAGATCGACGAAAAGGCCCGCGCCGAGGTGCTCAAGCGCTGCGTCGATGCCTGCATCGAGATCGGCTACCGCGGTGCCGGCACCTTCGAGTTCCTCTATGAAGACGGCCGTTTCTACTTCATCGAGATGAACACCCGCGTGCAGGTCGAGCACCCGGTTACCGAAATGGTCACCGGCGTCGACATCGTCAAGGAAATGCTCAGCATCGCCGCTGGCAACAAGCTGTCGATCAAGCAGGAAGACGTGAAGATCCTCGGTCACGCCCTGGAATGCCGGATCAACGCCGAAGACCCGGACAACTTCATGCCCTGCCCCGGCAAGGTAAAGCATTTCCATGCTCCGGGCGGTAACGGCATCCGCGTCGACTCGCACCTGTACAGCGGTTATTCGGTACCGCCGAACTACGACTCGCTGATCGGCAAACTGATCACCTACGGTCGCACCCGCGACGAGGCCATGGCGCGCATGCGCAACGCCCTGGACGAGATCGTGGTCGACGGGATCAAGACCAACATCCCATTGCACCGCGACCTGACTCGCGACAAAGGCTTCCTCAAGGGTGGAATCAATATCCACTACCTGGAGAAGAAGCTGGGCATGGATAAACACTGATTGTCCTGCCATGCACAGAGGCCGCCTTCGGGCGGCCTCTGTCGTTTCGGCGCCTAAACTGGCGGGGCGCAGCCCCCTCAAGTAAGCTGCGCGCCCAAACTGCACCATCCCGCTGCACCGCACACGAGGTTCACCATGCCCTGGTTACAAGTCCGTCTCGCCATCACCCCCGAACAGGCGGAGACCTACGAAGATGCCCTGCTCGGCGTCGGCGCCGTGTCGGTGACCTTCATGGACGCCGAGGATCAGCCGATCTTCGAACCGGACCTGGGCACCACCCCGCTGTGGTCGCACACCCACCTACTGGCTCTGTTCGAGGCCGACACCGACCCGGCCAATCTGATCGCGCATCTGCAACTGCTCACCGGCGGCGAACTGCCAGCCCACGAGATCGAGCAGATCGAAGACCAGGACTGGGAACGCAGCTGGATGGACAACTTCCAGCCCATGCGCTTCGGCCAGCGCCTGTGGATCGTACCGAGCTGGCACGCCGCGCCGGAGCCGGACGCGGTCAATCTGCTGCTCGACCCGGGCCTGGCCTTCGGCACCGGCACCCACCCGACTACCGCGCTGTGCCTGGAATGGCTGGACGGCCAGGCACTAACCGACTGCGACGTGATCGACTTCGGTTGCGGCTCCGGCATCCTCGCCATCGCCGCCCTGCTGCTCGGCGCGCCGCAGGCACGCGGCACCGACATCGATCCGCAGGCTCTGGAAGCCTCGCGCGACAATGCCTCGCGCAACGGCATCGACCCGGCACGCTTCCCGGTCTACCTGCCCGCCGACATGCCGCAACAGCCGGCCGATGTGGTGGTCGCCAATATCCTGGCCGGCCCGCTGGTATCGCTGGCGCCGCAGATCACCGCCCTGGTCAAGGCCGGAGGCCGCCTGGCGCTGTCCGGCATCCTCGCCGAGCAGGCAGCAGAAGTACGTGAAGCCTATGCTGGCGCTTTCGACCTCGATCCGACTGCGATCAAGGACGGCTGGGTGCGTATCAGCGGGGTAAAACGCTAGCAAGCGCTTGTATTCCCAGGCCCCTGCCTGGGTAAACTAGCGCCCTGTTTCGCACGGACCGCCGCATGACCGACAGTTTTGTCACCCAATGCCCCCACTGCCGCACCAGCTTCCGCATCAGTCGCGCACAGCTGGGTGCTGCCCATGGCGCTGTGCGCTGCGGGGCTTGCATGCGCGTGTTCAATGCCGCCCAGCAGATGCTGGTGGATCAGACCCGCGCCGGTAAACCTGCTGCCGCAGCGCCATCGCCAAGCAAGCCCGCGGCATCGGCTGCGGCACCGGCGCCCAGCCCTGTAGCACCTCCGGCCAGGGTGACACCGCCCGAGAGCAAAGCGACGCCGCCAGCCCCCGAGAAGAAGTCCGTCGACACCCTGTGGATCCACGATGACCTGGATCTGGATAGCCTTGACCTGGACGAAGAGCTGGCCAAGCTGGAAGAACAGGAAATGCAGCTGTCGCGCGAGTTCACGGCCATGTCCAGCGCGACTCAGCCGGCCATCACCCCATTCCAGAGCACGGAAGAAACCACCGACAAGCATGACGAGAGCTGGGCCGTTTCCCTGCTCAAGGAAGAAACAACGCGCAAGGCAGAACCCCCACGCCAGCCTGCGCGCACGGAAAGCGCTGTCCCTTCGCTACCCGAAGAGCCCAGGGAGCACGTCGCCGAAATACGTACCGAGCCGGTCATCGATGAGCCAGATGCCCGCGGCGAGCCCGACGAGCCCGAAGAGATCGACGATAGCGCCTACCGTACCCGCCACCAGGCGCCCCAGAAGCCAGAACGCAGCGAGCCCGCCCTGCGTGACGACAGCCTGCTGGATCTCAGCGACGACCCACTGCAACTCGACTGGCAACAGCCGAAGAAGCCCTGGGGCCGCTGGTTCGGCTGGGGCCTGCTGAACCTGCTAGGCGCCGGCGCACTGGCCTTCCAATACATTGCCTATCACTTCGAGGAACTGGCTCGCCAGGATCAGTACCGTCCCTGGTTCGAAGCCGTCTGCCCGGAGATTGGCTGCAGCCTGCCGTCCAAGGTCGACATCAGCCAGATTCGCAGCACCAACCTGGTGGTGCGCAGTCATCCGCAGTACATGGACGCGCTGCTGGTGGACGCCATCCTCTACAACCGCGCGCCCTTTGCCCAGCCGTTCCCGGTACTGGAATTGCGCTTCGCCGACATCAATGGCCAGCTGATCGTCGGCAGCCGCTTCCGCCCCAGCGAGTACCTCAGCGGCGAGCTGGCCGGCCAGGCCGAAATGCCGCCGCAGACGCCCATCCACATCTCCTTGGAGATCAAGGACCCCGGCGCCAGAGCGGTCAACTACAGCCTCAACTTCCACTCCCCCGAATAAGCTGCAAGCGCCGGAATTCCGGCACTTGCAGACGCCACACCGAGCAAAGGCAATAAGCCGACGACTGTTCATAATTTGTTCAAAACAGCCTTTATCCGGTCACCGAGAGCGGGTATCATGCCCTCCCTTTTTCGCACTCCCCCGAACGCCGTTTTACGTACAGGCGGTGCTACGCCTTTGCCAAACGACCTTCGCCAGAACAGGGATGACCCCATGTCGGTGGTACACATCGGCCCCTATACACTGCCCAACCAGCTGATCCTCGCCCCCATGGCGGGCGTCACCGATCAGCCGTTCCGGCAGCTGTGCCGACGCCTCGGCGCCGGGATGGTGGTTTCCGAGATGGTCACCAGCGACGTACGCCTGTGGAACAGCCGCAAGTCGCGCCTGCGCCTGATCCACGAGGGCGATCCCGAGCCACGCTCGGTACAGATTGCCGGGGGCGATCCCGAAATGCTCGCCGAAGCCGCCCGTCGCAATGTCGAACTGGGCGCACAGATCATCGACATCAACATGGGCTGCCCGGCCAAAAAGGTCTGTAACAAGGCTGCCGGTTCGGCGCTGATGAAAGATGAAGCGCTGGTCAGCGCCATCTTGGATGCCGTGGTCAATGCCGTTGACGTGCCGGTGACCCTGAAGATCCGCACCGGCTGGGATCGCGAGAACAAAAACGGCATCACCGTAGCGAAAATCGCCGAACAGGCCGGCATCAGCGCACTGGCCGTACACGGCCGTACCCGCGCAGACCTGTACACCGGCGAGGCCGAGTACGACACCATTGCTGCCATCAAGCAGGCGGTCTCGATTCCGGTGTTCGCCAACGGCGACATCGACTCGCCACACAAGGCCAGGCAAGTCCTCGACGCTACGGGCGCCGATGCCCTGCTGATCGGCCGCGCCGCCCAGGGCCGCCCCTGGATTTTCCGCGAGATCGCCCACTATCTGGCGACCGGCACGGAAATGGCTGCCCCCAACCTCTACGAAGTAGAACGAATCCTGCTGGAACACCTGACCGCACTGCACGCCTTCTATGGCGACCTGATGGGCGTACGCATCGCTCGCAAGCATGTCGGCTGGTATCTGGCGACCCTGCCCGGCGCCAGGGAATTCCGCGCCGAATTCAATCGTCTGGACAGTACGGACGCGCAGTACACCAGCGTTCGGCAGTTTTTCGCCGAACGACATAACAAAGGAGAAGAGGTGGCCGCATGACGAGGATGACAGAGCCTTTTTTTGAGCAATCAGTTTTTGATGGGGCAGTACCCGTGAGCGACAACGCCAACCTGAAGCAGCACCTCAGCACTCCGTCCGAGCAGGGCCAGACCCTGCGCGACAGCGTGGAGCGAGCGCTGCACAACTATTTCGCGCACCTGGAAGGCGCCGACGCCACAGACGTCTACAACCTGGTCCTGACCGAGGTCGAGGCACCACTGCTGGAGACCGTGATGAACTACGTCAAGGGCAACCAGACCAAGGCCTCCGAACTGCTCGGACTGAACCGCGGTACGCTGCGCAAGAAGCTCAAGCAATACGATCTGCTGTAAGCGAATTTCCCCGAAAAGGGCGGCCAGAAGCCGCCCTTTTTCACTGATTTTCCAGCTCCAATGGACTTTGCAATGACCGACCAGACCACCCGCCTCCCCGTTCGCCGCGCCCTGATCAGCGTCTCCGACAAGACCGGCATCCTTGAGTTCGCCCGTGAACTCGAAGCCCTCGGCGTGGAAATTCTCTCCACCGGCGGCACCTACAAGCTGCTCAAGGACAACGGCGTCGCGGCCGTGGAAGTGGCCGACTACACCGGCTTCCCGGAAATGATGGACGGCCGGGTGAAGACCCTGCACCCGAAGATCCATGGCGGCATCCTCGGCCGTCGCGCCCTCGACGGTGCGGTAATGGAAGAGCACGGCATCAAGCCGATCGACCTGGTCGCGGTCAACCTCTACCCCTTCGCCGCCACCGTGGCCAAGCCGGGCTGTGACCTGGCCGACGCCATCGAGAACATCGACATCGGCGGCCCGACCATGGTCCGCTCCGCGGCGAAGAACCACAAAGACGTGGCCATCGTGGTCAACGCCAGCGACTACGTCGGCATCGTGGAAAGCCTCAAGGCCGGCGGCCTGAGCTACGCCCAGCGCTTCGACCTGGCCCTGAAGGCCTTCGAGCACACCGCCGCCTACGACGGCATGATCGCCAACTACCTGGGCACCATCGACCAGAGCCGCGACACCCTGTCCACCGAAGATCGCGGCGCCTTCCCGCGCACCTTCAACAGCCAGTTCATCAAGGCCCAGGAAATGCGCTACGGCGAGAACCCGCACCAGAGCGCGGCGTTCTATGTGGAAGCACAAAAAGGCGAGGCCAGCGTCGCTACCGCCGTGCAACTGCAGGGCAAGGAGCTGTCGTTCAACAACGTGGCCGACACCGACGCCGCGCTGGAATGCGTGAAGAGCTTCGTCAAGCCGGCCTGCGTCATCGTCAAGCACGCCAACCCGTGCGGCGTGGCCGTGGCCACCGACGAAGAAGGCGGCATCCGCAAGGCCTACGACCTGGCCTACGCCACCGACACCGAATCGGCCTTCGGCGGCATCATCGCCTTCAACCGCGAGCTGGACGGCGAAACCGCGAAAGCCATCGTCGACCGCCAGTTCGTCGAAGTGATCATCGCGCCGAAAGTTTCCCAGGCCGCCCGCGACGTGGTCGCTGCCAAAGCCAACGTGCGCCTGCTGGAATGCGGCGAGTGGCCGGCCGAACGTGCCGCCGGCTGGGACTTCAAGCGGGTCAACGGTGGCCTGCTGGTACAGAGCCGCGACATCGGCATGATCACCGCTGCCGACCTCAAGGTCGTCACCAAGCGCGCGCCGACCGAGCAGGAAATTCACGACCTGGTGTTCGCCTGGAAAGTGGCCAAGTTCGTCAAGTCCAACGCCATCGTCTATGCCAAGGGCCGCCAGACCATCGGTGTCGGCGCCGGCCAGATGAGCCGCGTCAACTCCGCGCGCATCGCCGCGATCAAGGCCGAGCACGCCGGCCTGCAGGTTGCCGGTGCGGTGATGGCCTCGGACGCCTTCTTCCCGTTCCGCGACGGTATCGACAACGCCGCCAAGGTTGGCATCACCGCGGTGATCCAGCCGGGCGGTTCGATGCGCGACCAGGAAGTGATCGAGGCGGCCGACGAAGCCGGCATCGCCATGCTCTTCACGGGAATGCGTCACTTCCGCCACTAATGTGCGGGGGCCGCGCTGAAGCAGGCGTCTGCGTTGTTGCGGACGACTTCGCTAATGCTCATTGCCAGTCGGCAACTGCGCTTATCGAAGCCATCCGCGCCTAGCATCCACCTGCTCCATCGCGGCCCGATAGATTTGCGTCGTAGCCCGGATGAAATCCGGGGACACCCCACTCAAAAGCCCCGGATTACATCCGGGCTACGGTCAGGAGATACCCCATGAACGTACTGATCATCGGCAGCGGCGGCCGCGAGCACGCCCTGGCCTGGAAAGTGGCGCAGGACAAGCGCGTCGAGAAAGTCTTCGTCGCCCCGGGCAACGCCGGCACCGCCACCGAAGCCAAGTGCGAGAACGTCGCCATCGACGTACTGGCCATCGAGCAGCTGGCCGACTTCGCCGAGAAGAACGTACAGCTGACAATCGTCGGCCCGGAAGCGCCGCTGGTGAAGGGTGTGGTCGACCTGTTCCGCACCCGCGGCCTGGACATCTTCGGCCCGACCGCCGCCGCCGCCCAGCTGGAAGGCTCCAAGGCCTTCACCAAGGACTTCCTGGCGCGCCACAACATCCCCACCGCCGACTACCAGAACTTCACCGAAGTCGAGCCGGCACTGGCTTACCTGCGCGAGAAAGGCGCACCGATCGTGATCAAGGCCGACGGCCTGGCTGCCGGCAAGGGCGTGATCGTCGCCATGACGCTGGCCGAAGCTGAAGACGCCGTGCGCGACATGCTCTCGGGCAACGCCTTCGGCGATGCTGGCGCGCGCGTGGTGATCGAGGAGTTCCTCGACGGTGAGGAAGCGTCGTTCATCGTCATGGTCGACGGCGAGAACGTGCTGCCGATGGCCACCAGCCAGGACCACAAGCGCGTCGGCGACGGCGATACCGGCCCCAACACCGGCGGCATGGGCGCCTACTCGCCGGCACCAGTGGTCACCCCGGAAGTGCACCAGCGCGTCATGGACGAGGTGATCTACCCGACCGTGCGCGGCATGGCCAGCGAAGGCAACGTCTACACCGGCTTCCTCTACGCCGGCCTGATGATCGACAAGGCCGGCAAGCCGAAAGTCATCGAGTTCAACTGCCGCTTCGGCGACCCGGAAACCCAGCCGGTGATGCTGCGCCTGGAAAGCTCCCTGGTGCTGCTGGTCGAAGCCGCACTGGCCAAGGCGCTGGACAAGGTCGAGGCGACCTGGGACCCGCGCCCGACCGTGGGCGTGGTGATCGCCGCGGGCGGCTACCCGGGCGACTATGCCAAGGGTGATGTGATCGAAGGCCTGGACGCCGCCGCCAAGCTCGACGGCAAGGTGTTCCATGCCGGCACCGCGCTGAAGGACGGCCAGATCGTCACCGCCGGCGGCCGCGTGCTGTGCGCCACCGCCATCGGCCCGAGCGTATCCAGCGCCCAGCAGCAGGCCTACCGCCTGGCCGAGCAGATCCGCTGGAACGGTAGTTTCTACCGCACGGATATCGGCTACCGCGCCATCGCCCGCGAGCAGAAGTAAGCCCCTCCCGGGCGCCCGTTACCCATTTCGTAACGGGCGCCACGGTAAAGCTGAGGTAAAGCTCCCACTTAGGGATTAGTCATGGCTGACTTTTGTGTATAAGCCATAGCTATAATCCGGAAATTATTCCTCGAAGGGACTCCCACTCGTGCGCCGGCTCTGGATTGCCACAGGACTCATCGTCTGCCTGTTGCTTGGCTTGCCGCTCGCGGCAACAGCCGACAGCGAAAACGTCGCCGCACATGGCAGCTGGTCGATCCTGCTCGACAAATCGGCGCAACTCTCGTTCAGCGAAGTGCAGGCACAAAGCTCACGCTTCCAGCCACTGGATCGCCTGTCCTTTACCCTTCCGGCCTCACCACAGGCCATCTGGCTCAAGGCCGATACGCGCTCATTCAGCGATCCGCACTGGCTGTGGCTATTCGCCCCCCGGGTGCAATACCTGGATTTCTACCTGGTCAATCAGGGTGTACTGGAGCAGACCCTGAACACCGGCGAAGCCCTGACCCTGACCTCACGACCGCTGCCTTCACGGGCCTACCTGTTCCCCCTGCCCAACGATGAGCAACCGCGTAGCGTCTATCTACGCATGACCTCCAACCATGCTCTGATGATGTGGTTCAAAGTCATCGACCAGAGCGAGTTGGTCGCTCAGGAGAAGCCTGCCTATCTGTTCGGTGCGCTGCTCGGCGGCTTGCTGCTGCTGGCCCTGTTCAACCTGCTACGCATGGTCTATTCCCCCACGGCCAGCAACCTGTGGCTGGCCGGCATGCATGCTGCCCTGGCCCTCTGCGCCACCGCCAATATTGGTCTGCTGGCCGTGTGGCTCCCCCAGCAGAGCTACAACCAGTCGCTGATCGCCGACCTTTCCGCCCTGGCCGCAGCGCTATGCATTCTTGGCTACACCCGCTTCTTCTTCCGTGGCAGCCCAGCCGAGCGCAGTCCCCTGCACCACATCCTGCATGCCGAATTCGCCCTGATCGCCTGCGCGGCGGCGATGATCGCCTTTACCGGCCTGTTCTGGCACAGCTGGCTGGTCTACGGCATGGTGGTGCTGGCCTCGCTGACCGTGCCAATCGTGGCCTTTGTGCACTGGCGCAACGGTTATCGGCCGGCGCGGCTGATCTTCGCGGGGCTGCTGCTGTTCAACCTCGGCTTCATCGTACTTGGCCCGGTGCTGTTCGGCTTTGACCAGCTCAACCCTGGCTGGCTGGTGCTCAGCCTGTTCAGCGTGGCGATGGTTGCCGGGCTGCTCCTCAGCATCGCGCTGTCCGAAAGGCAGCGACAGATCGCCAGCGAAACCCTGACCCGTCGCACCAGCGAGGCCGCTACCAGCGCCGAACTGAAAACCAAAGCCGAATTCCTCGCCAAGATCAGCCACGAAATCCGCACCCCGATGAACGGTGTGCTGGGCATGACCGAACTGCTGCTCGGCACCCCGCTCTCGGCCAAGCAACGCGACTACGTACAGACCATCCACAGCTCCGGCAACGAGCTGCTCACCCTGATCAATGAAATCCTCGACATTTCCAAGCTGGAATCCGGGCAGATCGAGCTGGACGATGTGCAGTTCGACCTCAATGCCCTGATCGACGACTGCCTGGATATCTTCCGCGCCAAGGCCGAGCAGCAGAAAGTCGAGCTGATCAGCTTCACCCAGCCACAAGTACCCAGAGTGATCAGCGGCGATCCCACACGCCTGCGTCAGACGCTGCTGAGCCTGCTGGACAACGCCTTCCGCCAGACCGATGAAGGCGAGATCCTGCTGGTCGTGGCCCTGGAGAACGAAGGCAAGGCGCCGCGTCTGCGCATCGCCGTGCAAGACAGCGGCCGCCCACTGGAGGCCGGAGAGCGCGACGCGCTGCTCAACAGCCAGCTGCACAGCAGCGACTTCCTCAGCGCCAGCAAACTCGGCGGCCGCCTCGGCCTGATCATCGCCCGCCAGCTGGTGCGTCTGATGGAAGGCGACTTCGGTGTGCAAAGCGGTAAAGGTGCCGGCAGCACCCTGTGGCTGACCCTACCGCTCGATCCGCAGCGTCTGGAGCAGCCCACTGCTGACCTCGACGGCCCGCTGCAGGGCGCACGCCTGCTGGTGGTGGACGACAACGAAACCTGCCGCAAAGTGCTGCAGCAGCAATGTCTCGCCTGGGGCCTGCAGGTCAGCACCGCGTCCTCGGGCAAGGAGGCTCTGGCCCTGCTGCGCACCAAGGCGAACATCCGCGAATACTTCGATGCCGTGCTGCTCGACCAGGAAATGCCCGGCATGACCGGCATGCAGCTGGCCGCCAAAATCAAGGAAGACCCCAACCTCAACCACGACATCCTGCTGATCATGCTCACCGGCATCAGCAACGCGCCGAGCAAGATCATCGCGCGCAACGCCGGGATCAAGCGCATCCTGGCCAAGCCGGTGGCCGGCTATACGCTGAAGACCACCCTGGCCGACGAGCTGACCCAGCGGCGCCAGGGCGCTCCCATGCAGCCCCAGGCCGACAGCAGCCTGCTGCAGGTGCCCGCGGACTTCCGCATCCTGGTCGCCGAGGACAACAGCATCTCGACCAAGGTGATCCGCGGCATGCTGAGCAAGCTCAACCTGCAGCCGGACACCGCCAGCAACGGCGAGGAAGCCCTGCGCGCCATGCAGGCACAGCAATACGATCTGGTGCTGATGGACTGCGAAATGCCGGTGCTCGATGGTTTCTCTGCCACCGAGCGCCTGCGCGAGTGGGAGCAACGCGAACAGCGCGAGCGCACCCCGGTGGTAGCCCTGACCGCGCATATACTCACCGAGCACAAGGAGCGCGCGCGTCAGGTCGGCATGGACGGGCACATGGCCAAGCCGGTGGAAATGTCGCAGCTGCGCGAATTGATCACTCATTGGGTCGTCGAACGCCAGCGCCGACGTGACGCCCTGGCCTCCTGACACATCGAATGCAGTCCCTTTCTCGCTGACGGTCCCACACATGTTCTCCGTGCTGTTCGCCCTGTACCTGAAGATGCTGGTTCTCTACAGCCCGTTCTTCGTGCTGTCGTGCTTTATCGGCCTCACTCCCGGCTACAGCGTCAAGGAGCGCAAGAAGCTGGCCTGGAAAGTCGCCCTGGGCACCCTCATCGCCAGCGTGCTGCTGTACCTGTTCGGCCAGACCATCTTCGAAATTTTCGGCATCACCGCCGACGCCTTCCGTATTGGCGCGGGTAGCGTGCTGTTCATCTCTGCCCTGGGCATGGCCCAGGGCAAGTCGGCGGTGCAAGCAGACAACGTGCAGCAGGACGTCACCATCGTGCCGCTGACCATTCCCCTGACCGTCGGCCCCGGCACCATCGGCGCCCTGCTGGTGATGGGCATCAGCCAACCGCAGTGGGACGACAAGCTGCTGGCCATCCTCGCCATCGCCAGCGCCAGTGCCACGGTGGGCGTGGTGCTGTTCCTCTCCGATCAGGTCGAGCGCCTGATCGGACAGCAGGGTCTGCAGATCGTCAGCCGCCTGATGGGCCTGTTCGTCTGTGCCCTCGCCGCGCAGATCATCTTCACCGGCATCCAGGGCTACCTGCACCCCTGATGCACCAGCGCCGGGCGCGCGGCCCCCAAACAGGGCGAAGCGCCTCTCGCCTGGCGCCCGAATGATCTACAAAATCCTTCCATATCAATCTCTTACGGAGATGGCATAGCTTTCGCTTTACGGACATCAACTTGGATACAAGAAGGAATCTAGGAAGATGTCCCACCGCGGATTTGGCTGGACCCTGGGGGAATGGCAACAGGCCTATCGCCGCCAGCAACTGCAACCCGACGTACTCGCCGAACTGCTCGCAGGGCTGAGTGCCGATGATCCGGCCTGGATCAGCCTGACCTCGCCCGCCGAGCTGCAGCAACAGCTCACACAACTGGCCGAGCGCCTGGCCGCCGTCAAAGGCGACCTTGGCCAGCTGCCGCTATACGGCGTGCCGTTCGCCATCAAGGACAACATCGACGCTGCCGGCTGGCCCACTACCGCCGCCTGCCCCGAGTTCGCCTACACCGCCACCGCCGACGCCACGGTAGTTGCCAAGCTGCGTGCCGCTGGCGCCATCCTCATTGGCAAGACCAACCTCGACCAGTTCGCCACCGGCCTGGTCGGCACCCGCTCGCCCTACGGCGCGGTGCCCAACAGCTTCAACCCGGCTTACGTCAGCGGCGGTTCCAGCTCCGGCTCGGCCAGCGTGGTCGCCCGCGGCCTGGTGCCCTTTGCTCTGGGCACCGACACCGCCGGCTCCGGACGCGTGCCGGCGGGCTTCAACAATATCGTCGGGCTCAAACCGACCAAGGGTTGGCTGTCGACCACCGGCCTGGTACCCGCCTGCCGCACCCTGGACTGCATCTCGGTGTTCGCCCTGACCGTGGTCGACGCCCAGCTCGTGGCCAACATTGCCGGCGGCTACGACGCACAAGACGCCTACAGCCGCCAGAACCCCGCAAGCGCCAAGGTCGGCATGCCGGTCAAGCCGCGCCTGGCGGTGCCGGCCGCGCCCGAGTTCTGCGGTGACACACAGAATCAGGTCGTGTTCGAGCAGGCGTTGGGCAAACTGCACGAGCTGGGCGCCGAGCTGGTGGAGATTGACTTCACCCCCTTCCAGCAGCTGGCCGAGCAGCTTTATTTCGGCTCCTGGGTCGCGGAGCGCAGCGTCGCCGTCGAAGGCGTGAACCCCGACCACATCAACCCGGTGGTACGCGGCATCGTTGCGGGCGGCCACAACTACAGCGCCTGCGATGCCTACAAGGCCGAGTACACCCGCGCCGAACTGAGCCGCGCCATCAACGACGCCCTGGCCGGCTTCGACGCCCTGGTCGTGCCAACCTCGCCGACCATTCGCACCCTGGCCGAGATGGCAGCCGAGCCGGTGCTGTTCAACAGCCAGTTCGGCACCTACACCAATTTCACCAACCTGGCCGACCTCTGCGCCCTGGCCGTACCGGCTGGCTTTCGCGACGACGGCCTGCCGGCCGGCATCACCCTGCTCGCGCCAGCCTGGCATGACCAGGCCCTGGCCGCGCTGGGCCAGCGCTGGCAGCAGGCGCTCGCTCTGCCATTGGGCGCCACAGACAGGCCGCTCGCGGCGCCAGCCGCCAACACCACGCCGCCGCCCGGCTGCGTACGGGTAGCCGTGGTCGGCGCGCACCTGACCGGCATGCCGCTGAACTTCCAGCTCACCCGCCGCGATGCAGTGCTGGTCGAGCAGACCACCAGCAGCGCCGACTACCGGCTCTACGCCCTGCCCGGCACCGTGCCACCCAAACCCGGTCTGGCGCGGGTCGCCGCCGATGGCGCGCCGATCATCGTCGAGCTGTGGGACGTGCCGCAGGCGCGCTTCGGCGAGTTCGTCGCCGAGATCCCGCCACCCCTGGGCATCGGCAACCTGCAGCTGGCCGACGGCCGCTGGGTCAAGGGTTTCATCTGCGAGCCCTACGCACTGGAAGGCGCGCGCGACATCACCAGCTTCGGTGGCTGGCGCGCCTTTATCGCCAGCCAGGCGCAAGGCTGAAACCATGCAGCTGGCCGACGCCCCACGCCCGGCAAAAGGTCGCCCGGCCGGCATGGCCGAGCGTATCTACCAGCAGCTCAAGGACGACATCTTCGAGTTTCGCCTGCTGCCCGGTGACCGCTTCAGCGAAGGCGAGGTCTCCGCGCGGGTCGAGGCCAGTCGCACGCCGGTGCGGCAGGCCCTGTATCGCCTGCAGCGCGAAGGCTATCTGGAGGTGCACTTTCGCAGTGGCTGGCAGGTACGGCCGTTCGACTTCGCCCATTTCGAGGAGCTCTACGAGCTGCGCATCGTCCTCGAACTGGAAGCCGTGCGACGCCTGTGCCTGCGCCCCATCGACGAACACCCCACTGCCCTGCAGGAACTGCAGCGCACCTGGATGGTGCGGCCTGACCAGCATCTGCAGGATGGCAGGGCAGTCTCGCTGCTCGACGAACGCTTCCACTGCCTGCTGCTGGAGGCGGCCGGCAATCGGGAAATGGCCCGGGTGCACGCCGAGGTCAGCGAGAAGATCCGCATTCTAAGGCGCCTGGACTTCACCCAGGCGCCCCGCGTGGCCCTCACCTACGAGGAACACGGCAGCATCCTCGGCGCGATTCTGGCGCGCCGTTGCGAAGAGGCACAGCAATTGCTGAAGGCCCATATAGAGGTCAGCAAGGCGGAAGTGCGCAAGATCACCCTGCACATGCTGCACAGTGTCCGGCAGAAGGCCGCCGGGGCGGGTGACGTGATTGACCTTTGAACCACTGCCATACCCATAAGCAATAACAACGCAGTTCAAAACACACGTTTAGTGAATGGAGATCGCCCTATGCAACGTCGCAGCCTGATCAAGGCCTTCACCCTTTCCGCTTCCATCGCCGCCATGGGCATGACCTGGACCGTACAGGCCGCCGAGACCATCAAGGTCGGCATCCTGCACTCGCTGTCCGGCACCATGGCCATCTCCGAGACCTCGCTGAAAGACATGGCGCTGATGACCATCGACGAGATCAACGCCAAGGGCGGCGTCAATGGCAAGCAGCTGGAGCCGGTAGTGGTCGATCCGGCCTCCAACTGGCCGCTGTTCGCCGAGAAGGCGCGCCAGCTGCTGACCCAGGACAAGGTCGACGTGGTGTTCGGTTGCTGGACCTCGGTCTCGCGCAAATCCGTGCTGCCGGTGTTCGAGGAGCTCAACGGTCTGTTGTTCTACCCGGTGCAGTACGAAGGCGAAGAGATGTCGCCGAACGTGTTCTACACCGGCGCCGCGCCGAACCAGCAGGCCATCCCGGCCGTGGAATACCTGATGAGCGAAGACGGCGGCGAAGCCAAGCGCTTCTTCCTGCTGGGCACCGACTACGTCTACCCGCGCACCACCAACAAGATCCTGCGCGCGTTCCTGCACAGCAAGGGCGTCGAGGACAAGGACATCGAAGAGGTCTACACCCCCTTCGGGCATAGCGACTATCAAACCATCGTCGCCAACATCAAGAAGTTCTCCGCCGGCGGCAAGACCGCAGTGATCTCCACCGTCAACGGCGACTCCAACGTGCCGTTCTACAAGGAACTGGCCAACCAGGGCATCGACGCCACCGACATTCCGGTGGTGGCCTTCTCGGTGGGCGAGGAAGAACTGCGCGGCATCGACACCAAGCCGCTGGTCGGCCAGCTGGCCGCCTGGAACTACTTCCAGTCGGTAGACAACCCGGTCAACAGCGCCTTCGTCGACAAGTGGAAGGCCTACGCCAAGGCCAAGAACCTGCCGAACTACCAGACCGCGGTGACCAACGACCCGATGGAAGCCACCTACGTCGGCATCAACATGTGGGCCCAGGCAGTAGAGAAAGCCGGCACCACCGAGGTCGACAAGGTCCGCGAAGCGCTGGCCGGCCAGACCTTCGCCGCGCCGAGCGGTTACACCCTGACCATGGACAAGACCAACCACCACCTGCACAAGCCGGTGATGATCGGCGAAGTTCAGGAAGACGGTCAGTTCTCCATCGTCTGGCAGACCGAAGGCCCGCTGCGCGCCCAGCCGTGGAGCCCCTTCATCCCCGGCAACGACAAGAAGCCGGATTATGCGGTGAAGTCCAACTAAGGACTTCCACCCTCTCCCCCGGCCCCTCTCCCGTCAACAGGAGAGGGGAGCGCAGCAACTCGGTGCCGCCTGATATCTCTGCGCTTGCCGGCAACGCCGTACGTTCCCTCTCCCATTCATGGGAGAGGGCTAGGGAGAGGGTGATAGCCCTGGTTCGTAGCCCGGATGCAATCCGGGAAAGGCCGTCCCGGATTACATCCGGGCTACGGCTCCACTCGAAGGACCGTTGCACTATGCCCACTGCCCTGTACCGAATCCTGCTGTCACTGGCACTGCTGTTGCCACTGAGCGCCCATGCCGGCGATGCCAGCGACTTCGTCGCCGCCAGCCCGGCCAAGCAAGCCAAGCTCCTCGAGAGCTGGGCCGCACACCCCGATCCTGCCCGCCAGCCACTGCTCAATGCCCTGCAGCAGGGCCGTCTGGCCAGCGACACCAACAAAATTCCCTTCATCGAAGACGATGGCCAGTACCTGCCGGCCGAAGGTAGCGCCGAGCCCAGCTCGCCGCCAAAGAAACTGCGCCTGAACAACCGCTTGCGCGGCCTGCTGGCCAATGCTCAAGCGGCCCAGCAACTGCTGGCAGACGAGCCCGCCGTGCGCCTGGCGGCCGCCCAGGAGCTGCAACGCAAAGCCAAACCCAGCCAGCTGGCCCTGCTCAACAGCCGAGTAGACGCCGAGCAGGACCCCGCCGTGCGCGATGCACTAGCCCTGGCCCTGGCCAACCTGCAGCTGGCTGATACCGATCCGGCGGTGCGTCTGCAGGCCGTGCGCCTGCTCGGCGAGAGCGGCGAACCACTGGCCCGAGTGCGCCTGGAAGGCCTGCTGGCTGAAGGCGCGGAAAGCGACGCCGCCGTACGCACCGCTGCCGAGACCAGCCTGGCCCAGGTCAAGCGTCGCCTGCTGGTCGGCGAACTGCTCGGCCAGGCCTTCAGCGGGCTGAGTCTGGGCAGCATTCTGCTGCTGGCCGCCCTCGGCCTGGCCATCACGTTTGGGCTGCTGGGCGTGATCAACATGGCTCACGGCGAGATGCTGATGCTCGGCGCCTACACCACCTACATGGTGCAGATCGCCTTCAAGAACCTGGCACCGGAATACCTCGCGCTCTACCCCCTGGCTGCCCTGCCGGTGGCCTTCTTCGTCACCGCCGCCATCGGCATGGCGCTGGAGCGCACGGTGATCCGCCACCTCTACGGCCGCCCGCTGGAAACCCTGCTGGCCACCTGGGGCATCAGCCTGATCCTGATCCAGGCCGTGCGGGTGATTTTCGGTGCGCAGAACGTCGAAGTGGCTAACCCGGCCTGGCTGTCCGGCGGCGTACAGGTGCTGCCGAACCTGGTACTGCCCTACAGCCGCATGGTGATCATCGGCTTCGCCCTGTTCGTGGTGGCCCTGACCTGGCTGCTGCTGAACAAGACCCGCCTGGGCCTGAACGTGCGCGCCGTCACCCAGAACCGCAACATGGCGGCCTGCTGCGGCGTGCCGACCGGGCGGGTGGACATGCTCGCCTTCGGCCTCGGCTCCGGTATCGCCGGCCTTGGCGGCGTGGCCCTGAGCCAGATCGGCAACGTCGGCCCGGACCTCGGCCAGAGCTACATCATCGACTCCTTCCTGGTGGTGGTGCTCGGCGGCGTCGGCCAGCTGGCCGGTAGCGTCATGGCCGCCTTTGGCTTAGGGATCGCCAACAAGCTGCTGGAGCCACAGATCGGCGCCGTACTGGGCAAGATCCTCATCCTCGCGCTGATCATTCTGTTTATCCAGAAACGTCCGCAGGGGCTGTTCGCATTGAAAGGACGGGTGATCGACTGATGACTCAAGCACTCAACCAAACGCTGCTGGCCAGGGCCACGGCGAAACTGGGACCGAAGGCCTCACTGACAGCACTCGGCCTGGTTCTGCTCGCCCTGCTGGCCATGCCGCTGCTGCACCTGCTGCCAGCGGACAACGCCCTGCACGTCTCGGCCTACGGCCTGACCCTGGTCGGCAAGATCCTCTGCTACGCCATCGTCGCGCTGGCGCTGGACCTGGTCTGGGGTTACGCCGGCCTGCTCTCGCTCGGTCACGGCCTGTTCTTCGCCCTCGGCGGCTACGCCATGGGCATGTACCTGATGCGCGAGAGCGCGGGAGACGGGTTGCCCGCCTTCATGAGCTTCCTCGCCTGGACCGAGTTGCCCTGGTACTGGTACGGCACCAGCAGCTTCCTCTGGGCGCTGTGCCTGGTGGTGCTGGCACCCGGCCTGCTGGCCCTGGTGTTCGGCTTCTTCGCCTTCCGCTCGCGGATCAAGGGCGTGTATTTCTCGATCATGACCCAGGCGCTGACCTTCGCCGGCATGTTGCTGTTCTTCCGCAATGAAACGGGGTTTGGCGGCAATAACGGCTTCACCAATTTCAGGACGATCCTCGGCTTCGACATTACCGCGCCGGGCACCCGCGCCTTCCTGTTCTTCTGCACCGTACTGCTGCTGGTCGGCAGCCTGGCGCTGGGCTTCATGCTGGCGCGCAGCAAGTTCGGCCGGGTCCTCACCGCCCTGCGCGACGCGGAGAACCGCCTGATGTTCTGCGGCTACGACCCGCGCGGCTACAAGCTGTTTATCTGGGTCTTGAGCGCAGTGTTGTGCGGCCTGGCCGGCGCGCTGTACGTGCCGCAGGTGGGCATCATCAACCCCAGCGAGATGTCGCCGACCAACTCCATCGAGGCCGCCATCTGGGTCGCCCTCGGCGGCCGTGGCACGCTGATCGGCCCGCTGCTCGGCGCCGGTCTGGTCAACGGTATGAAGAGCTGGTTCACCGTGGCCTTCCCCGAATACTGGCTGTTCGCCCTCGGCGCGCTGTTCATCGTCATCACCCTGTTCCTGCCCAAGGGCGTGATCGGCCTCCTGAAAAAGGAGAAAGACCAATGAGAGCCACTCCGCTACCCGAACTCATGCTCGAACCCGCCTTCGATCCGGCCGGCGCCGCGCGCGACGCCATCGGCGCCGGGCGCCTGGCCAGCAAGGGCCTGGATGTCCGCCACGGCACCATCCTGACCCTGGAAGGCATCAACGTCAGCTTCGACGGCTTCCGTGCCATCACCGACCTCAACCTGTACATCGGCGTCGGCGAGTTGCGCTGCATCATCGGCCCCAACGGCGCCGGCAAGACCACCATGATGGACGTGATCACCGGCAAGACCCGCCCGGACAACGGTCACGCCTATTTCGGCGAGACCCTCGACCTGACGCAGATGAGCGAGGTCGAGATCGCCCAGGCCGGCATCGGTCGCAAGTTCCAGAAACCCACGGTGTTCGAGGCACTCAGCGTGTTCGAGAACCTGGAACTGGCGCTGAAGACCGACAAATCGGTGTGGGCCAGCTTGCGTGCGAAGCTGTCTGGTACGCAGAAAGATCGCATCGAGGAGGTGCTCAGCACCATCCGCCTGGAAGGCTCGCGCCATCGTCCTGCCGGGCTGCTGTCACACGGCCAGAAGCAGTTCCTGGAAATCGGCATGCTGCTGGTGCAGGACCCGCAACTGCTGCTGCTCGACGAGCCGGTTGCCGGCATGACCGACGCCGAAACCGAATTCACCGCCGAGCTGTTCAAAAGCCTGGCCGGCAAGCACTCGCTGATGGTGGTGGAGCACGATATGGGCTTCGTCGGCTCGATCGCCGACCACGTCACCGTGCTGCACCAAGGCAGCGTGCTGGCCGAAGGTTCGCTGGAGGACGTGCAGGCCAATGAGCGGGTGATCGAGGTCTATCTCGGTCGTTGAAATCTGATGCATGCCCACGCAGAGCGTGGGAACGATCAAGGGGAAAGACATGCTGCAAGTCGACAAACTCCACCAGTACTACGGCGGCAGCCATATCCTGCGCGGCCTGAGCTTCGAGGCGAAGGTCGGCGAGGTCACCTGCCTGCTCGGCCGCAACGGCGTGGGCAAGACCACATTGCTGAAATGCCTGATGGGCCTGATCCCGGCCAAGGAAGGCAGCATCAACTGGGAAGGCCAGACCATCAACGGCCACAAGCCGCACCAGCGCGTGCATGCCGGCATCGCCTACGTCCCCCAGGGCCGCGAAATCTTCCCGCGCCTGACCGTGGAAGAGAACCTGCTGATGGGTCTGTCCCGTTTCGGCGCCAGCGAGGCCAAGGTCGTGCCGGAATTTATCTACGAGCTGTTCCCGGTGCTGCGCGAGATGAAGCAGCGCCGTGGCGGCGATCTCTCAGGCGGCCAGCAGCAGCAACTGGCCATCGGCCGCGCCCTGGCCAGCCAGCCGCGCCTGCTGATCCTCGACGAGCCCACCGAAGGCATCCAGCCCTCGGTGATCAAGGAGATCGGCGTGGTCATCAAGAAGCTCGCCGCGCGTGGCGACATGGCCATCCTGCTGGTCGAGCAGTTCTACGACTTTGCCGCCGAGCTGGCCGACCAGTACCTGGTGATGAGCCGCGGCGAGATCATCCAGCAAGGCCGTGGCGAAACCATGGACGCCGATGGCGTGCGCGGACTGGTGGCGATCTGATAAAACCTCGACCATGAACGCACCGCTCTCCCCTATCCTGTTCACCCCCAGCTGGCATGCCGAGCTGGAGCTGGGCTACGCCCGCAGCGGCGAACACACCCGCCCGGTCATGCGCCGCCACCAGGGCCCGCTGCGCGTACAGAAGCACCTGTATGCCGAAGGGCCCGAGGTGTGCCAGCACATCATCGTCCACCCACCCGCCGGCATCGCCGGCGGTGACAGCCTGAACATCAACGCCAGCGTCGGCGCTGGCGCCTGGGCCCAGCTGACCAGCCCTGGCGCGGCCAAGTGGTATCGGGCCAATAGCCCGGCCTACCAGCACGTCGCACTGCAGGTCGCAGCCGGCGCCACCCTGGAATGGCTGCCACAGGAAACCATCGTCTACGCCAGCGCCCAGGCCGAACTGAGCACCCGCATCGAACTGGAGCGCGACGCCCGCCTGTTCTACTGGGACATCATCGCCCTCGGCCGCCCGGCCGCCGGCGAGCGCTTCGACGCCGGCCACTTCCAGGCGCACCTGGATATCCGCCGCGACGGCCAGCCGCTGTGGCACGAGCGCCAGCGCATCGCAGGCGCTGACGGCCTGCTCGACTCGCCCATCGGCCTGGCCGGCCAGCCGGTATTCGCCACCCTGCTGGTCAGTGGCGAAATCGACGCCGAGCTGCTGGAGCGCTGCCGAGCAGTGGCCAGCCCGGTGCGTGGCGACCTTACCCAACTGCCGGGCCTGCTGGTGGCTCGCTGCCTGGCCGGCGAAGCGCTGCAGGCGCGCGCCTGGCTGATCGAACTCTGGCGCCTGCTGCGCCCCGCACTGCTTGGCCGCGAGGCCGTGCCCCCACGAATCTGGAGTACCTGATGGACCTGTCGCCAAGAGAGAAAGACAAGCTGCTGATCTTCACCGCCGGCCTGGTGGCCGAGCGGCGTCTGGCCCGTGGCGTCAAGCTGAACTACCCGGAAGCCATGGCCTACATCTCCGCCGCCCTGCTCGAAGGCGCCCGCGACGGCCAGACAGTGGCCGACCTGATGCACTTCGGCACCACCCTGCTGACCCGCGAGCAGGTGATGGAAGGCGTGCCGGAGATGATTCCGGAGATTCAGATCGAAGCCACCTTCCCCGACGGCACCAAGCTGGTGACCGTGCACCAGCCGATTGCCTGAGGTGCCTATGCATATCCAGATCAATGAGGCGACGGAAAGCGACCTGCCGGAAATTCTGGAGATCTACAACGACGCGGTGCTCAACACCACGGCCATCTGGAACGAAACCCCGGTGAGCCTCGACAACCGCCGCGCCTGGCTGCTTGAGCGCAAGGCCGCCGGTTTTCCGGTTCTGGTCGCCCGCGGGCCGCTCGATCAGCTGCTGGGCTATGCCACCTACGGTACCTGGCGCAGCATCGAGGGCTTCCGCCACACCGTCGAACACTCGGTGTACGTGCGCAGCGACAAGCGCGGCCTGGGCATCGGCCCACAGCTGCTGGAGGCGTTGATCGCCCGGGCGCGGGACGCCGGCCTGCATGTCATGGTCGCCGCCATCGAGAGTGAAAATCGCGCCTCGATCCGCCTGCACAAACGCCTGGGCTTCGAGGTCACTGGGCAAATGCCTCAGGTCGGCCGCAAGTTCGACCGCTGGCTGGACCTCACCTTCATGCAACTGATTCTGGAGTAATCACCATGATTCCCGGCGAATACCAGATCCAGGACGGCGAGATCGAACTCAACGTCGGCCGCCGCACCCTCAGCGTCACTGTCGCCAACAGTGGCGACCGGCCGATCCAGGTCGGCTCGCACTTCCACTTTTTCGAGACCAACGACGCGCTGACCTTTGATAGACCGAGTACGCGAGGTATGCGCCTGAATATTCCGGCTGGCACCGCCGTGCGCTTCGAGCCGGGGCAGAGTCGCGAGGTGGAGCTGGTCGAACTGGCCGGCGCGCGCCGCGTGTTCGGCTTCGCCGGGCGGGTGATGGGCGACCTGTAACGCTTGATTGATGGTTCCCACGCTTTGCGTGGGAACCCCTCCAGGGACGCTCCGCGTCCCTGCGACGCAGAGCGTCGCCAACTGCATGCCCACGCAGAGCGTGGGCACGATCAAGGGACACTGAACAATGAAAATCAGCAGACAAGCCTATGCCGACATGTTCGGCCCCACCGTCGGCGACAAGGTGCGCCTGGCCGACACCGAATTGTGGGTCGAGGTGGAGAAGGACTTCACCACCTACGGCGACGAAGTGAAATTCGGCGGCGGCAAGGTCATCCGCGACGGCATGGGCCAGAGCCAGCTGTGCGCCAAGGACGTGGTCGACACGGTGATCACCAACGCCCTGATCATCGACCACTGGGGCATCGTCAAGGCCGACGTCGGCCTCAAGGACGGGCGCATCGCCGCCATCGGCAAGGCCGGCAACCCGGATATCCAGCCCAACGTGACCATCGCCATCGGCGGCGCCACCGAGGTGATCGCCGGCGAGGGCATGATCCTCACCGCCGGTGGCATCGACAGCCACATCCACTTCATCTGCCCGCAGCAGATCGAAGAAGCGCTGATGAGCGGCACCACCACCATGATCGGCGGCGGCACGGGACCTGCCACCGGCACCTTCGCCACCACCGTCACGCCCGGGCCGTGGCACATGGCCAATATGCTAAAGGCCGCCGACGCCTTCCCGATGAACATCGGCTTCACCGGCAAGGGCAACGTGTCCCTGCCCGAGCCGCTGATCGAGCAGGTCAAGGCCGGGGCCATCGGCCTCAAGCTGCATGAGGACTGGGGCACCACCCCGGCGGCGATCGACAACTGCCTGGCAGTGGCCGATGAGTACGACATCCAGGTGGCGATCCACACCGACACCCTCAACGAGTCCGGCTTCGTCGAAACCACCCTGGGCGCGTTCAAGGGTCGCACTATCCACACCTACCACACCGAAGGTGCCGGTGGCGGGCACGCACCGGACATCATCAAGGCCTGCGGCTTCGCCAACGTGCTGCCCAGCTCGACCAATCCGACCCGGCCGTTCACCAAGAACACCATCGACGAGCACCTGGACATGCTCATGGTCTGCCATCACCTCGACCCGAGCATCGCCGAGGACGTAGCCTTCGCCGAGAGCCGTATCCGCCGCGAAACCATCGCCGCCGAGGACATCCTGCACGACCTTGGCGCCTTCTCCATGATCAGCTCCGACAGCCAGGCCATGGGCCGCGTCGGCGAGGTGATCACCCGCACCTGGCAGACCGCCGACAAGATGAAGCAGCAACGCGGCGCCCTGCCCGAGGACGCGCCCGGCAACGACAACTTCCGGGTCAAGCGCTACATCGCCAAGTACACCATCAACCCGGCGATCACCCACGGTATCAGCCATGAAGTCGGCTCGATCGAAGTGGGCAAGTGGGCCGACCTGGTGCTGTGGCGTCCGGCCTTCTTCGGCGTGAAACCGACGCTGATCCTCAAGGGCGGCGCCATCGCCGCCAGCCTGATGGGCGACGCCAACGCCTCGATCCCGACGCCGCAGCCGGTGCACTACCGGCCGATGTTCGGCAGCTACGCCGGCATGCGCCACGCCACCAGCCTGACCTTTATCAGCCAGGCAGCGATGGACGCCGGCGTGCCGGAAAAGCTCGGGCTGCAGAAGCAGATCGGCGTGGTCAAAGGCTGCCGCACGGTGCAGAAGACCGACCTGATTCACAACGGCTACCTGCCCAGCATCGAGGTCGACCCGCAGAACTATCAGGTCAAGGCCGACGGCCAGCTGCTCTGGTGCGAGCCGGCTGAAGTACTGTCGATGGCGCAGCGGTATTTTCTGTTCTGATCCAGCCTCAGCGCGACTGACGGGTGCGCTGCTGGCTCCACACCAACGCCGCGCCACTGAGAATGATCACCAGCATGCCGAGTACCGCCCAGGTGTCCGGCAGGTGATCGAAGAACAGCGCGCTGATCAGCGTGGCCGTGAGGATCTGCCCGTAGGTGAAAGGCGCCAATGCCGCCGGACTGGCGAAGCGGTAGGCATGGGTCAGCAGCATGTGCCCGGTCATGGCGATGCCGCCCAGCGCGGCCATCAGCAGCATGTCCATCAGTGCCGGCGTTTGCCAGACCCAGGGCAGCAGCAGTGACGTGCCCAGGCTACCGACCAGGGCAGTGAGGAAGTTGCTGGTTGCCGGGTTGTCGGTGCTGCCCAGACGCTGGGTGATCAACTGGTAGAAGCCGAAGCAGAACGCTGCCGCCAGCGGCAACAGGCTGGCCGGGGTGAACAACGCGCCGCCCGGCCGCACGATCAGCAGTACACCCAGCAGGCCGCCACCGGCCGCCAGCCATACGCCCAGGCTGACCCTCTCCTTTAGCCAGAACACCGCCAGTAGCACCACCACCAGCGGTGCCAGGAAGATCACCGCCGTGGCTTCGCCCAGCGGCATGTAGCGCAGGCCGCTGTAGAACAGCAGCGTCACCGCCACCAGGCTGATGCCCCGCGCCAACTGCAGCATGGGTCGCCGAGTGCGCACCAGGTCAAGGCCCATGCGCGGGGCGAACAGCACCAGCATCAGCGCGCTTTGCGCCCAGTAGCGCAGGCAGGCCACCAGCAGCACCGGATAGGCAGAGGCCAGTACCTTGGCCAACGCGTCCTGGCTGGACAGCAGTAGACCGGCACAGAGGATCAACACAATGCCCAGGCCTGGGCGGGAATGGTCGGACACGGGAAATACCAGAGAGGAACGTCAGAACGCCTGGCCGAAGCCGTGGGCAAACAGGAAGCCGAGCACCAGCGGCATCACCAGCACGCTGCCGAGATTGCCGATCAGCACCAGCGAAGCCACCTTGTGCGGCTCCTGGCGGTACTGCTCGGCCACCATGTAGTTGAGCACCGCCGGTGGCAATGCGGCGAACACCCACAGACAGGCCAGTTGCACCTGGGACAGGTCGAGCCACAGCGCCAGCGGCCAGGCCAGCAGCAAGCCACTGGCCGGACAGGCGATGGCGCCGAGCAGGCCCAGACGCCAGGCCGAAAAGTCCACGTCGAGCATGCGCACGCCGAGGGCGAACAGCATCAGCGGTACGCAGATCTCGCCAAGCATGCGACAGGCCTCCAGCAGCCAGCCCGGCAGGTCGATACCGCTCAGATTCAGGCCCAGGCCGGCGATGCTGGCGATCACCACCGGCACCCGCAGCAGGCGCCACAGCGGTGCATGGCGGTCGAGCATGTGCAGGCCGACCGAGAAGTGCAGCAGCATCTCGACCACGAACAGCACCACCGCCGCCGGCAGCGCCTGCTCGCCGAAGGCCAGCACCATCAGCGGCAGGCCCATGTTGCCGGCGTTGCTGAACATCATCGGTGGCAGGAAGGTGCGCAGGTCCAGCTTCAGCCAGCGCGCCAGCGGCCACAGCAGCAGGCCCGAGCCGAGCACGATCACCGCACCCGCCAGAGCCAGGTGGGCGTAATCCTGCAGCGGCGCCTGGCGTTCGGCGAGTACCACGAACACCAGCAGCGGTACGAACAACTCCATGTTCAGGGTGTTCAGCTGGCGGATATCGGGGCTGCGAAAACGGCCATAGAGCGCCCCACATCCAGCGATCAGGAAGACCGGCAGCAGCGTGGCAAGGATGTGCGCGAACATGGAGGCTCCGACTTCGAGCAGCCGAGAAAATAGTTCGTTAGCTTCGCAAGTATTCAAGCCGAAAGGCAATACGCCTTTGGTGGGTCACGATCAGCGGCCACTGTGCGCTTAATACAGAACAAGACTTGCTTCGAGGAACACGCTGCGGTTGACTGCCGGCTGTCCCGCCACGAGAAGCACCATGTCCCAAGCCCTGCGCGAACAGCTGAAAGCTCGCCTGCAGCCCTTGCTGGAGTCCCGCGGCTTTATCGCCGACCACCCTCAGAGCGCACTGTTCTGGACGTATCGACGCCTGAGCGGGGACCAGTCGCATATCATCGAAGTGCAATGGGACAAGTACCAGCGCCCGCGCTTCATCATCAACTACGGCACCTGCCCGGCCAGCGGCCTGCAACTGCCGGATGGGCTGTACCCCGCCGCCAGCGTCGCCGCGCACTGGACGCAAGACGCCGGGCGCCTGCAGGACGGCACCTCGGCAGGCGAGCACTGGTTTCGCCAGGACCGGCCCTGGTGGCGTCGCCTGCTGGGCAAGCCCGCCCAGGTCGACGCCCAGGAACCGGTGCAGCGCCTGATGGCCTGCCTGGGGGAAGTGGAAATCTACTGGCAAAGCGGCCTGCTCGGCCCGCATATGTGGCCGCTGGCCAAACCCCGTTAACGCAGCTGACTGTCCTTGCTGGCACGCCGGTTGTAGCCGCTGCTCACCTGCTGCTCCTGGTCGCGCCGGCTCTGACACGCTACGCACAGGCGCACACCGGGCACCGCTGTGCGCCGCGCCTCGGGAATCAGCGCAGCACACTCCTCGCAATGCATCAAGCTCTCGCCACGCGGCAACTGGCTGCGGGCGCGGGCAATGGCGTCCTCGATGCTGCTGTCGATCTGCTCCTGTACCGCGCCGTCACTGGTCCAACCGCCGGCCATGACCTGCCCTCCTCTGTCGTCTTCACGACACAGGTATGCGCCGCGCAGACGCAACTGACAAGCAGAGGTTGAGGCTCAGGCGCGCAACAGCTCGCTGTGCTCACGCAAGGCGCGGAGCATGAGTGCATCCTGATTGAGGTCATGGATTGTCTTGAGCAATTGCTGACGCAGCAGCTCATCGGCGGTGGACTCGGCGGCGCGCATCAGCACCAGGGCGGCGTCTTCGTTGCGCTCGGCGACCATGTCCAGGTTCTTGCGGATATTGCGGGAAATACGCACGGGATAGGCTTTCTGCTGAATCGGGCCGTCACTCTAACCAGCCCCTGTGACGGCCTTGTTGCAGCCTTCCCGTGCGCAACACCTTGTTGCAGTCAGCCAAACTCAGTCCAGCTGGCCGGTTTCACGCAGCCAGGCCTCGGAACGACGCAGACCTTCTTCCAGGCTCATCTGCGGGTTGTAGCCGAGCAGGCGGCGCGCCTTGTCGATGGAGATTTCCCCTGTGCGGGCGAACATGCGCATCACGTCCGGGGCGGTCTCGTTGGGCTTGTTCAGCAGACGGCAGACGCGCCAGATCAGGCCAGTCAGGCCCAGCGCCAACCACAGCGGCACCGTGCGCGGCGCACCGCTACGCCCGGCCCAGCGCCAGTGGTGGGCGAAAAATTCGCCCACGCTGACCGATTCGGCAGAGCTGATGTGGAAGATCTGGCCACGCCCCTGCGGCAAACCGGCGGCCAGCATCACACCATCGAGCAGGTCGTCGATGTACACCGGCGTCCAGCGCCCGCGGCCGCCAGCGGGCAGAATCAGTTGCCCCGCCTTGGCCATCTTCAGCGGCTCGGTGAGCCAGGCACGCGAACCCGGCCCGTAGACATCGCCGGGACGGACGATGGTGCAGTCGATCTCGCCAGCGGCATGGGCCGCCAGCACCATATGCTCGCTGGCGCCCTTGGCCACGCCGTAGCGGTAGACATCGCCGATCACCACCTCGTTACGCTCGTCGGCCACGCCCTTGCAGCGCCAGCCCAGCGCGGCAATCGAGGAGAAATGCACAAAACGACTGGTGCCCGAGGCGATGGCCACATCCAGGCAATTGCGCACGCCACGCGCGGAGACATCACTGTACTGCTGCCAGGAGGCCGCCAGCGACACCACGGCCGCGGTGTTGATGAACAGCTCGCAGCCCCCGGCGTTCTCGGCCCAGGATTCGGGACGGGTCAGGTCACCCGCCACTACGTTGTTGGCCGGATCGGCGTGCAGGTCCATACCACGCACCTCGGCACCCAGGTCTCGATAGCGCTGGGCCAAGGCACGACCGATAAAGCCGCTGGCGCCGGTGATAAAGACGGAACGCGGCACGGCAGGCGTCTGCCCGCCCACGCCGACAGGCATGCAGGCTTGGGTCATCGTGTTGTTCTCGACTAGGAAAAGCCCGTCGCGGAGGACGGGCTGACACAGACTTGGCTAAACGTTCAGGCGCTTATTCGACGCTGTAGCCGGCGTGGCCCGGGCGGATGTACTTGGCCGGCTGCAGACCGCGCTCCCTGACCAGGCGATCGATCATCTGCGTGATGTCGCTGGCATCCATGGTGTTGACGTAGTTGCCTTCGGCATCGAAGTTGATGTTGGCGCCGTACACCACCATGAAGGTGTCGGTGATTTCGGTGTTGTCGGCCGGCACGCTGAAGGTATGGATCGAGCCACCCGGCTCGAACAGATAGCAACCCGCAGTCTGCGGCTGATCCGGATACTCCACGTAGTTCCACTTGCCACTCATGGTGAACAGATGCACCACGCCAGTGTGATAGTGGCACGGCAAGGTCACGCCGGGATGAAAGCGCACGCGCAGGCACCACACACCGACATTCGGGTCGAGATACAACGGCTGCACATCGACACCCGGGAAGTGCGGCCCCATGGCGTCCTCATAGATCGGCAACTCATTGGTGTTGAGGGTCAGCAGCTCTTTGTGGTCAAAGACCGGAATCGGCATGGGCATCTTGTTGTTCTCCAGATCAGGCTATGGGCGATCCCTCGGGATCTGCTGTCATGCTGCGCCAGGAGCACCCCACAGACTTGATAAAGTGCGCCATGGCCTGTTCATTTCATGCCAGCCGCCACCTGCAGAGAGTTTGACAAAACACGCCAGGCCGCTCAGCATCCGACAACGTAAAAGCCACAAGAACAATGATCACGGCTGCCCCATGAACTACTTTACCCGCGCCTCCTCCCTGGCCGAGTTCCAGCCCTTCGCCAGCACTCAAGGGCTCAATGCGCAGGACATCCTGCGCGATGCCGAACTGCCCGCCTCCTGCCTGGAAAGGCCAGAAGACCTGATCCCCTATTCGCGTTTCGGCCGGGTACTGGAACTGTGCGCCGAACGCAGCGGCAACCCGTTGTTCGGCCTGCAGTTCGGCCTGCACCAGGGGGTCAGCATCTTCGGCTCGTTGCTCTACCTGATCCGCAACGCCGACAACGTCGGTGAGGCCTTGCGCGACCTCAGCCAGTACTTTCACGTGCACGACACCGCTGCCGATGTGGTGATCGAACGCCAGGGCGAACATGCCCTGCTGTGCTATCGCCCGGCCAGCCTGGATACGCCCGGCCTGCGCCAGATCAGTGAACTGGCCATGGGCGTCGGCCACCAGCTGATGCGCACCCTGCTGGGCAGCCGCTGGCAGATCGCCGCGGTGCTGCTGCAACACGCGCCACAAGTCGCTGCCGGCCAGTACCGGCGTCTGCTCGGCGTGGCACCACGCTTCAACAGCCCTCAAGACGCCCTGATGTTTGACGCCGCCCTGCTCGCCATCCCCCTGCGTGATGCCGACAAGGCGCTGCACAAGCTGGTACAGCAGCATCTGGCCACGGTGACTCACCTCAAGCGCGACGAACTGGCTAGCTATGTACAGCGCCTGCTGCGCAACTTCCTGCCCAACGGCCGGGTGACCATCGACTACATCGCCGACTTCATGCAGCTCAGCCCGCGCTCGCTGCAGCGCCACCTGAACGAGGCTGGCACTTCGTTCCAGGCCCTGCTGGATCAGACCCGCCAGGCCATGACCCAGCACTACCTCAAGGAGTCGCAGATCAGCCTGGGGCAGCTTTCCGAGCTGCTCGGTTATTCCGATCAAAGCGCCTTCTCACGGGCCTTCCAGCGCTGGTACGGGATGAGTCCGAGCCAGTGGAGCAAGGTCAACGCGGCCAAGCCCGCCTTGCGTAACGCGGCAATTTAATCCCCCAGCAACGAAAACGGGCACCCGAGGTGCCCGTTGTGTCATCGACCAATCAGCTTATTGCTTCTGGTACTTCATGAACTGCTCCATCATCTGGTCAACGGTGAAGCTGGCCGGGCGCTGACGCGGCGGATATTTCTCGAAGGTCATCAGGAACTGGCGCACGCGGGCCATGGCCGGGAAGCCGGCGGCATGCACTTTCTTGTCCCACCACAGGTTGTAGTTGTTCGAGTCGGTGTCGGCGCGCTCGTAGGGGTCGCGGCGCAGGTTGAAGATCTTCGGCGCGCGCAGTGTGACGAAGGGGTCGCGCCATACGGCAAAACCATGGGCGCGCTGCTCGGCGTAGACCATTTTCCAGTCGCCATCGCGCGACCCCAGCAGGGCGCCGTCGTCGCTGAAGTAGTAGAAGTCGGTGCGCGGCCCCTTCTTCTCCTTGCCTTGCAGGTAGGGCACGAAGTCATAGCCGTCGAGGTGCACGTTGAATTTCTTGGAGCCGGCCTGATAACCGGACAGCAGCTTCTCCTTGATCTGCGGCACGCCGGCAATGCTCATCAGGGTCGGCACCCAGTCCAGGTGCGACATGACCTCGTTGGAGATACGCCCCGGCTCGATATTGTTCGGCCAGCGCACCACCGCCGGCACACGGAAGCCGCCTTCCCAGTTGGTGTTCTTCTCGCCGCGGAACGGGGTGATGCCGGCATCCGGCCAATGATTGAAATGCACGCCGTTGTCGGTGGTGTAAAGCACCAGGGTGTTGTCGGCCACCCCCAGCTCATCGAGCTGCTTGAGCAGCTCACCGACCTGCTCGTCATGCTCGACCATGGCGTCGTTGTAGAAGTCCTGCCCCGACTTGCCACGGGTCTTCTCGTTGATGTGGGTGTAGTAGTGCATGCGGCTGGCGTTGAACCAGACGAAGAACGGCTTGTCGGCTTTCACCGACTTGTCGATGAAACGCTTCGAGGCCTGCAGGAATTCATCATCGATGGTTTCCATGCGCTTCTTGTTCAGCGGGCCGAGGTCCTCGACCTTGCCGTCGGCGGTGCTGTGGATGATCCCGCGCGGGCGCAGCACCTTGTCCAGCTGCGGATTCTTGGTCCAATCCGGATCTTCCGGGGCCTCTTCGGCATTGAGGTGATAGAGGTTGCCGAAGAACTCGTCGAAACCATGCTGGGTCGGCAGGAACTCGTCGCGATCACCCAGGTGGTTCTTGCCGAACTGGCCGGTGGCATAGCCCAGTGGCTTGAGCAGCTCGGCCAGGGTCGGGTCTTCCGGCTGGATGCCAAGCGGCGCACCCGGCATGCCGACCTTGGTCAGACCGGTACGCACCGGGCTCTGCCCGGTGATAAATGCCGAGCGGCCGGCGGTGCAGCTCTGCTCGCCATAGTAGTCGGTGAACATCATGCCTTCGTTGGCGATACGATCGATGTTGGGCGTCTGGTAGCCCATCAGGCCGTGGCTGTACTTGCTGATGTTGGTGATGCCGATGTCATCGCCGAAGATCACCAGGATGTTCGGCTTGTCGGCGGCCTGTGCCAGCGGCAGGGCGAGCACGGAAGCCGCCACGGCGGCCCGCGCCCAGGGCAACAGGGCGGACGAGAAGATACGCATAGTCGCAGTCCTTATTGTTATTAAGGCCTGCCATGCGACAGGCCGAGGCAATGCACTGGCAAATGCTAGTCCAGAGCCTGGCACTATGCGGCGGGATGCGCTTTCGCTTTATACCTATCGCGCCAAACCTTTATCAAATGACGCCAGGTCACTCCTTGACGTTCATGTACTCGCGCGCCCAGACGATGTAATCCTCCGGTTGGGTGTACTTGTGCGTCAGTTCGGTCGCATTGAGGTCGCTGGCGGCGATGCCGCGCTGCTCGCGCAGGCAGTCGTAAGTGGCCTTGATCGCCGCAAAGTAGGCGGCGTGGCCGTCCACCACGATGCGCACACCGAGCTGGGCCAAACGGGCATCGTCACGCAGTTCCGGGTTGCCATAGCTGACCAGCATCAGCGGCACGCTCAGGTGCGCGGCGATCTGCTCCAGATGGTCGAAGTCCCGAATACCGACCATACAGATGCCATCGGCACCGGCGGATTCGTAGGCCAGGGTGCGACTCACCACCTCATCCACGTCCAACACTGCAGCGTTGGTGCGCGCAATGATCGCCAACTGCGGGTCGAAGCGCGCTTCCAGCGCCGCACGGATCTTGCCGACACCCTCGTCCACACTGATCAGGTCGGTGGACTTGCGGCCAAACTGGGCCGGCAGCAGGGTGTCCTCGATGGTCAGTGCGGACACCCCGGCGCGCTCCAGCTCCATCACGGTGCGCATCACATTGAGGGCATTGCCATAGCCATGGTCGGCATCGGCGATAAACGGCAGGCGTGCCACCCGGCCTATACGCGTGGCCTGTTCGGCAAATTCGCTGAGGGTGATCAGGGCGAAGTCCGGCGCCGCCAAGACTTGTAGTGAAGCTACAGAACCACCCAGGATTCCCACTTCAAAACCAAGGTCGGCGGCGATACGCGCGGACATGGGGTCGAATACAGAAGCCGTGTGATAGCAGGCATTCGAGTTGAGAAGGGCACGAAATTGCACGCGCAGGTCGTGATGCGAGGCTTTGGACATGATGGGCACTATCGCTGATTCTGGGTCTCTGGGAGCGGCCGATTATGTAGTAAAACTACAGATCCAGCCAAATTTCCGATCCCAAGCTTGGCAGAACCGCCTTGCGCCTCGCTTTCAAATACCGCCCATGTAAGCCTAGCCAAGGCTGCCGCAAGGTGGATTTACTTGCTTATATTTTGTTATGTTATTTCATCTATATAAGGAAATAGCATGAAAAAAACGCTCTACCTCCGAACTATCGGAATTTCCTCTCTGCTCCTCCACGGCAGCGCCTGGGCCCAGGGCAGCCTCGTCCTGGAGAGCACATCGATCAGCGACAGTCGCCTGGAAAGTGCCAGCGGCCCGGTCGAGGGCTACCGGGCGACCCGCTCGGCCACGGCCACCCGCACCGACACCGATATCCGCGACACCCCGCAGACCATCGAAGTGATCCCCAGCCAGGTACTGAAAGACCTTGGCAGCACCCGCATCGACCGCGCCCTGGATTTCGCCGGTGGCGTGTCGCGGCAGAACAACTTCGGCGGCCTGACCTTCTACAACTACAGCGTGCGCGGCTTCACCACCGACCAGCTGTACCGCAACGGCTTCGCCATCAACCGCGGCAGTTACAGCTCGCCGGACACCGGCGCCATCGAGCGCATCGAGGTACTCAAGGGCCCTTCCGCCAGCCTGTATGGCCGTGGCGATCCCGGCGGGCTGGTCAATATCGTCAGCAAGCGCCCGCAGGCCGAAGCCTTCACGCACATCGACCTCAGCGCCGGCAGCTGGGACCGCTACCGCACCAGCCTGGACGCCAACACCCCGCTGAGCGAAGACGGCAGCCTGCTGTCGCGCATCAACCTGGCGGTCGAGGACAACGGCAGCTTCCGCGACCATGTGGACAACCGCCGCCAGGTGGTCACGCCCTCGCTGACCTGGCAGCTCGACCCGGACACCACCCTGCAGCTGGACGCCGAGTTCTCCCGCACCGAGTCGGTGTTCGACCGCGGCATCCCGGCGGTCAACGGCGAGATGGGCGCGGTGTCGCGCTCCACCTTCCTCGGCGAGCCGAACGACGGCCACATCCGCAACGACAACCAGACCCTCGACCTGGCGCTGGAGCGCTACCTGAACGAGGACTGGAAGCTGCGCCTGGCCAACCACTACACCCAGGGTCACCTGCAAGGCGATTCCAGCGAGCCGGGCGCACTGGTCGGCGACACCGTCACCCGCCGCTTCCGCCAGCGCGATTTCGAGTGGAACGACAGCATCACCCAGGCCGAACTGCACGGCCAGGTGGAGGGCTTCGGCTGGCAGCACCAGTTGCTCGCCGGCCTGGAGTACGAGAACTACCGCAACAGCCAGAAGTACCCGCAGAGCGGCCTGTCGCTCGGCTACGGACAGAACATCTACGACCCGGTGTACGGCGCGCCCAAGCCGGCGATCACCAGCGCCAACGACTTCTTCGAGCAGACCGAGAGTTACGCCCTCAACCTGCAGGACCAGATCACCTTCACCGAACGCCTGCGCGGCCTGCTCGGCGTGCGCCTGGAGCGGGTCGAGCAGCATGCGCTGAACCGCGCCAGCGGTGAGGAAACCTCGCAGTACAAGGACGTCGCCACCCCGCGCATCGGCGTGCTGTACCAGCTCACCCCGCAGGTCGGCGTGTTCGCCAACGCGTCGTCCTCGTTCAAGCCCAACAGCCTCGGCACCCAGGGCCAGGTGTACCAGCCGGAGAAAGGCATCGGCTACGAAAGCGGGCTGAAGCTGGACCTGCTCGACGGCCGCCTGGGCGGCACCATCGCCCTGTTCCATATCGACAAGGAAAACGTCATCACCACCGACGCCCTCGGTGAGAGCGTGGCGGCCGGCGAGGCACGCAGCCAGGGCCTGGACATGCAATTCAGCGGCCAGCTCAGCGACGCCGTGCGGATCATCGGCGCCTACGCCTATATCGACGCAGAAGTGACCAAGGGTGACGCCGCCATCCCCACCGGCAGCGACCTGGTCGGCGTCGCGCAGCACAGCGGCAGCCTGATGGCGGTGTACGAGTTCCAGGGCGGCGCCCTGCAGGGCTCGGACATCGGCGCGGCGGTCAACTATGTCGGCGACCGTTCCGGCCAGGCCGGCAGCGATTTTCGCCTGGACGCCTACGAGACGCTGGACCTGCTGGCCCACCACAAGGTCAGCGCGGACGTCACCCTGGGCGTGAACCTCAACAACGTCTTCGACCGCAAGTACTACGAGCGCAGCTACAACAGCGTCTGGGTACTGCCCGGCGAGCCACGCAACCTCAACTTCAGCCTGAGCCTGGCGCTCTAAGGATCACCTCAATGCGTATCTCCCTCCCCCTGCTGCTCGCCGGCCTGGTCGTCTGCGGCCAAGCCTCCGCCCACGGCCTGTGGACCGAACAACGCCGTGGCAATCACGAGGTCATCTACGGCCATGGCGCCGAGGACGACGCCTTCAAGGCGCAGAAAATCAGCGGCGCCTGGGCCTATGACGGCGCCGGCAAGATGATCCCGGTAACCGTACAGCGCCTGGACGACCACGCCCGCCTGCAGCCACTGCGCGCGCCGGCGGTAGTGGCCGTGGCGCTGGACAACGGCGCCTGGTCGCAGACCCCGGACAAACAGTGGATCAACCAGGGACGCAGCCAGGTGCCGAACTCCACCCACTCGCTGCACACCTACAAGTACAGCCTGGCGATCCTCGCCCCCGGCGCCCAGCTGCCGGCGCTGAGCAAGCTGCGCCTGGCCATCGTGCCGCAGAGCGACCCGCTCGCCGTCGGCCCGGGCAAGCCGCTGCGCGTGCAGGTGCTGGTGGATGGCAAACCGGCCAAGGGCGTCAAGCTGATTGGCGACTATCGCGGGATGCCGCACGAAGTCAGCGCGACTACGGATGCGCAAGGCTTTGCCGAAGTCGTGGTGCGCAACCAGGGCCTGAACATCATCGCCGCCGAGCTGTACCAGCCGGTCAAGGGCGACAAGGACATCGAGGAAGAAGGGCTGTTCGCCTCGCTGACCTTCCTCGGCCAGGCCCATCACGAGTAGGCGCGGGCTCAGCGCCCTCGCGCAGCGGGCAGCCAGCGTTGCAGGATGCTCTCCAGGCTGCCATCGCGGCGCATGCCATCGAGCTCGCCGCGCCAGCGCTCGACCAGGGCGGGCGCTGTCTGCGGCGAGAAGACGATGTAGTAATCGGAACGCATGAATGCCAGGTGCGGCTGAACCTGGTCAGGCGTCAGCCCACCGCTGGCCAGCTCTTCGCGCAGGGTCAGGTCTTCGGTGGCGATCAGCTTGACCCGGCCATGCTTGAGCATGGTCACCATCTGTCGGGAGCTGGGCACGCCATACAGGTTGGTGAAGCCCATGCGCTGCAGCGTCTCGTAGGTGTACCACTGCTTGGGCAGGGCCAGGGTGCCGGCGCGGGCCGCGTCCTCCAGGCTGTCGATGCGCAGCTTGCTGCTCTTCAGCGAATAGAAACGCGTCGCCCCCTGCAGGATCGGCCCGACCCACTGGAACAGCGCCTCGCGCTCGGCGGTGCGCACGACCGAGAACAGGCCGGTGTCGGCCTCGCTCTTGGCCAGGTAGTAGGCGCGGGTCCAGGGCAGCAGTTCGATTCGAGCCTGGCTGCCGGTACGCCGGATCAGCTCATGCACCACCTCTACTGCATAACCCTCGGGCTGACCGTCGCGCAGGAAACTGGTCGGCGGCGCCTGCTCGGTCAGCAGCCGCAACTCGGCCACCGCCAACAGCGGCAACATCGCCCAGCACAACACCCAGCTGCGCAGTAATGCATGCATCCGCACATCCCTCCCATGTCTTTCAGACTAGCTCAGAGACGGCGGTAGGCGGACTGCTCGTCAGCCTTGCCGGTCACGGCGAGAAGGGCAACAAGCGCCGAATACCCGGATCGTCCACACGCTGCGCATCGATATACAGCGCCGCCAGCGGCTCACGCCGCAAGCCCGAGCGGGAGCCACGCAAATGCTGGTGCGCCGACCACACGCTGCGATAGCCCATTTCCCAGGGTTGCTGCAACATCAGGGCGGCCAACTCGCCACGGCGCAGAGCCTCGACCAACAGCGGGTCGGCGTCAAAACCGATGTGCACCACCTGCCCGCTGCGCCCGGACCGCCGCAGTGCCGCCAGACCGCTCTGGGTGGTGCGTTCATTGACCGTGAACAGACCGTCCAGAGTCTCCAGCATCTGCAGTTCGGCCAGGCTGGGCATGTAGTCGCTCACGGGCAAGCGCGCCTCCAGCACCACGTCCAGGCCGGCCTCGCGCGCCCCCTGGATGAAACCGGCGCTGCGCTCGGCCACCGAACTGGCCTGGGAGTCCGGCCGCAGCACACCGACCCGTCCACGCCCCTGCAGCAGGCGCGCCATCTGTCGGGCCGCGAGCAGACCGGCCTGGTGGTTGTCGGTCACCACGGCACCTATCACCTCGTCGCCGCCCAGGTCGCGATCGATATAAAGCACGGCGATGCCCTGGCCCGTCAGCTGGCGCACGCGTTCGGCGACGGCCTCACCGCTAGGCGCCACGATCAGCGCGCGACAGCCATGCACGAGCATGCGTTCGACGATGCGCAACTGCGCCTCGGGATCGGCTTCCTTGCTCGGCCCGCGGAAATACAGCTGCAGCCCGGTCTCCTGGGCCGCCTGGCGGGCACCCTGTTCGACACTGTGCCAGAAGGCCGCGCCACCAGCGCCGGACACCAGGCTGACGCAATCGGCGCGGGCCACAGCCGACAGCCCGCAGAGCACGGCAAAGCCCAGACAGGACGAAAGGGGCAAACGCATGAGATGACTCCCGGTCGACTTGGGAGGCCCGCCTGACTCGCTATTCGGCTTCCCATTCTGAGCCTAGCACTTGGCCATCACCGCAGCCGACGATTAGCCGCGCAAGCGCGCACGCTCTCGCATAGAATGCGCGGCCGTTTTTCCGGAGCGCAGCATGAATTCCTCCAACTCCGCCAATGCCCTGGGCATCGACTTCGGCACGTCCAACTCCACCGTCGGCTGGTGGCGGCCTGATCAGGAGCCGCTGCTGACGCTGGAAGACGGCAAGATCACCCTGCCCTCGGTGATCTTCTTCAATACCGAGGAGCGTCGCCCGGTCTACGGTCGTCAGGCCCTGAGCGAATACCTGGACGGTTACGAGGGGCGCCTGATGCGCTCGCTCAAGAGCCTACTCGGCTCCAAGCTGCTGAAAAGCGAAACCACGGTGCTGGGCAGCGCCCTGCCGTTTCGCGACCTGCTCGGTTTCTTTATCGGCGAGCTGAAAAAACGCGCCGAACAGCAGGCCGACCGCGAGTTCGAGCAGGTAGTGCTGGGCCGCCCGGTATTCTTCGTCGACGACGACGAGGCAGCCGACACCGAGGCCGCCAACACCCTGGAGGCCGTGGCCCGCAAGCTCGGCTTCAAGGAAGTGTCCTTCCAGTACGAACCGATTGCCGCGGCCTTCGACTACGAGCGCAGCATCCAGAGCGAAGAGCTGGTGCTTATCGTCGACATCGGTGGCGGTACCTCGGACTTCTCCCTGGTACGCCTGGCTCCCGAGCGCCGCGAGCTGAACGAGCGCCAGGACGACATCCTCGCCACCGGCGGCGTGCACATCGGCGGTACCGACTTCGACAAGCAACTCAGCCTGGAAGGCATCATGCCGCTGTTCGGCTACGGCAGCCGGATGAAGAGCGACGCGCTGATGCCCACCAGCCACCACCTCAACCTGGCCACCTGGCACACCATCAACGCGGTGTACGCACAGAAAGCCCAGCTGGCGCTGAAGAACATGCGCTACGACATCGTCGACCCGACCAGCATCGACCGCCTGCTCAGCCTCACCGAGCAGCGCGCCGGACACTGGCTGGCGATGCAGGTGGAAGACAGCAAGATCGCTCTGACCGAACAGGACAGCCGCCTCATCGACCTGTCACGGATCGAGGACGGCCTCAGCGCCCTGCTCGACCGCCCGCTGTTCGACCGCGCCATCGACAGCCTGCTCGAACGCATCCGCGCGGGCGTCAACGAGCTGCTGCTCAAGGCCGGGGTCAGCCATCACGAGATCGACACCATCTTCTTCACCGGTGGCTCCAGCGCCATTCCCGCCCTGCGCCAGAGCGTCGCCGCACTACTGCCCAACGCCCGCCCCACCGAAGGCAACAGCTTCGGCAGCATCGGTAGCGGCCTCGCCATCGAAGCCCGTCGTCGCTACGGCTGACCGCTCGGCAAGTCAGCGGCTGCGGACTGGCTGCCGGCAGGTTAGGGTGGGCCATCGTCACGTCATGGAGACCGTCATGCGCCACATCATCGCCCTGCTCTGCCTGTTCACTCTCGCCGCCTGCGACGGCGGTGCGGCCACCGCCACCACGGCCAAACTGCAGGCTGACCAGGCCAAGCAGGCACAGCAGCAGATGCAGCAGCTCAAGCAGCAGATCGACCAGGCCAACGCGAAAAACCAGCAGCGCCTGGAGCAGCTGGAACAGCAAGGGCAGCAGTGAAACGAAAAAGGCCGGGCAAATGCCCGGCCTTTTCTTTGTTCTGAATCAGGCCGCGCGTCTGAGCAGTAATACGCCGGCCAGGGCGCAAATGGTCGCCGGCACCGCCACCGCCAGCAGCGGCGAGAAGCCGAACACCAGGCTGGACGGGCCGAGCAGATCCTGGGCAATACGGAACACGAAGCCCACCAGCACGCCGGTGAATACGCGCTGACCGAGAGTCACCGAGCGCAACGGGCCGAAGATGAAGGAGATCGCCATCAGCACCAGCGCGGCGGTCACCAGTGGCTGCAACACCTTGGTCCAGAACGCCAGCCAGTAGGTGCCGTTGTTCAGGCCCTGCTCGCCGAGGTACTGGATATAGCGCCACAGTCCAGCCACCGACAGCGCCTCGGGCTCCAGCACCACGGTGCCGAGCAGCTCCGGTTTGAGCTCGACGTCCCAACGCTCACTGGCAGCCGTCTTCAGCTCGGTATTGCGCTCATGGAACAGCGTGGTTTTGACGTCCTCCAGCTGCCAGTAATCGCCCTGATACTGGGCGCGACGGGCAAAGCTGGACGACAGCAGCTTGCGCTGATCATCGAACTGGTAACGGGTCACGCCGATCAGCTTGCCGCCCGGCTGGACGGCGTTGATGTGCACGTACTCCTGCCCCTGACGGTGCCATAGGCCGTGCTTCGAGCTCTGCGCCTCGCCGCCGCCTTGGGCCAGGGAGCGCTGGGCCTGGGCCTGGTTCTCGCTCCACGGCGCCAGATACTCGCCGATCAGCACGCCGACCAGCATCAGCACCAGCATGGGTTTCATCACCGCCCAGACGATACGCCCGACCGACACGCCGGCGGCACGCATGATGGTCAGCTCGCTATTGCTGGCCAGGCTGCCGAGACCGATCAGGCAGCCGATCAGCGCCGCCATCGGCAGCATCTCGTAGGTGCGCCGCGGCAGGGTCAACAACACATAGATGAGCACATCGAGAGTGCCGTAGGTGTCGCTCAGGTCACCCAGCTCATCGATGAAGGCGAACAACAGGGCCAGGCCAACGATGATGCCAAGCACCGCCAGGATGGCGAAGAAAACGCTGCTACCGATGTAACGATCAAGCTTACGCATGGGCCGCCTCCTTCATAACGCGGCGACTGGCCAGCTTGAGTTGCAGCGGCTGCCAGAGGAACAGGCCCGCACCGATCAGCAGGAACAGGCCATGCACCCACCACAGGCCGAGCTGCATGGGGATCTTGCCCTTGTCCAGTTGGCCGCGCGCGGCGATCAGCAGACCGAGGTAGGTCATGTACAGCAGAATCGCCGGCAGCAACTTGAGGAAGCGCCCCTGACGCGGATTGACCCGGGCCAGCGGCACCGCCAGCAGGGTCACCACGAACACCAGCAGGGGGATGGAAAGGCGCCACTGCAGTTCGGCCTGCTCACGCGGCTTGTCGCTGCCGAACAGTTCGCGGGTGGGAATTGCCTCGCGCTCGCCGATCTCGTTGCTGACACTGGGCTTGGGCAGCAGCACGCCATAGGTGTCGTACTTGATCACCCGATAGTCGGCCTGCCCCGGGTTGCCGTCGTAGCGGTAGCCGTTCTCCAGAATCAGGTAGCGGCTGCCGTCGCCCTGAATGACCTGCCGCCCTTTCTCGGCCACCAGCACGCTGATGTCGGCGTTCCTGGGCTTGTCCTTGGCGGTCGCGGCCTTTTTCTCGGTGATGAACACGCCGCTGAGCTGGCCGCGGTCCTCGGACAGCGCCTCGGTATAGGTGACTCGTGAGCCATCCTTCATCGACTGGAAGCGCCCAGGCACCAGGGTATCGAATTCAGTCAGGGCATCCTGCTGGTTGAGGATGCGCGCCACCTCGGCCACGCCCTGCGGCGCCAGGCCCAGGCTCAGCCAGGCGACCAGCGCAGCGACCAGCGCGGCCGGGGCCATAGTGTAGGACAGCAGGCGGCGGTTGCTCATGCCGGTGGCGGACAGCACAGTCATCTCGCTGTCCAGGTACAGACGACCATAGGCCAGCAGGATGCCAAGGAACAGGCCCAGCGGCAGGATCAGCTGGAGGAAGCCGGGCATGCGGTAGCCCATGATCAGGAACAATACGCCCGGATCCAGCACTCCCTGTGCAGCCTGGGCGAGATACTTGATGAAACGTCCGCTCATGATGATCACCAGCAGCACGGCACTCACCGCGCTGAGGGTCACCAGCACTTCACGGGACAGGTAACGGAAGACGATCAAACCAGACGCTCCAGGGTTGTCAGGCTCAGGCGGCAACGCTCACACTAGCCGCACTCGGATGGCCGGCCCGCCTCGGCGGACCCTTGAAAAAATAGCCGGCATTATCCTGCAAACCCGACTCTTTGTCTTGGGGACAGCTCACCATGGAATTTCTCGTCAAAAGCACCCGCCCGGAAACCCTGAAGACCGCCACCCTGGTGGTCGCCCTCGGCGAAGGCCGCAAGCTAGGCGTCGCGGCCAAGGCCGTGGATGACGCCAGCGGCGGCGCCATCAGCGCCCTGCTCAAGCGCGGCGACATCGCTGGCAAGCAGGGCCAGACCCTGCTCCTGCACAGCCTGCCGGGCCTCAAAGCTGAGCGCGTGCTGCTGGTGGGCTGCGGCAAGGGCGAACTGGAAGTGCGTCAGTTCCGCAAACTGGTAGCCGCCGCCCACGGCGTGCTGAAAAACCTCGGCGGCAGTGATGCCGTGCTGGCCCTGGGCGAGCTCAAGGTCAAGGGTCGCGATGCCTACGGCAAGGCGCGCCTGCTGGTCGAGACCCTAGCCGATGGCGACTACGTGTTCGATCAGTTCAAGAGCAAGAAAGCCGAACCCAAGGCACTGAAGAAGATCACCCTGATTGCCGACAAGGCCGAACAGGCCGACGTCGAACGCGGCAGCCTGCACGCCCAGGCCATTGCCAGCGGTATGTCCTTCACCAAGAACCTCGGCAACCTGCCGCCTAATCTCTGCCACCCGAGCTACCTGGCCGAAGAGGCCAAGGCCCTGGGCAAGGCGCACAAGAACCTCAAAGTCGAAATCCTCGACGAGAAGAAGCTCAAGGAGCTCGGCGCCGGCGCCTTCCTCGCCGTGGCCCAGGGCAGCGAGCAGCCGCCGCGGATGATCGTGATGCACTACCAGGGCGGCAAGAAGGACGACAAACCCTTCGCCCTGGTCGGCAAGGGCATTACCTTCGACACCGGCGGCATCAGCATCAAGCCAGCCGCCGGCATGGACGAGATGAAGTACGACATGTGCGGTGCCGCCAGCGTGTTCGGCACCCTCAAGGCCGTGCTGGAGCTGCAGCTGCCGATCAACCTGGTGTGCCTGCTGGCCTGCGCCGAGAACATGCCCAGCGGCCGCGCCACCCGCCCCGGCGACATCGTCACCACCATGAGCGGGCAGACCGTGGAAATCCTCAACACCGACGCCGAAGGCCGCCTGGTGCTGTGCGACACCCTGACCTATGCCGAGCGCTTCAAGCCGCAGGCGGTGATCGACATCGCCACCCTCACCGGCGCCTGCATCGTCGCCCTGGGTAGCAATGTCTCCGGCCTGATGGGCAACAACGATGCCCTGGTGAAGCAGATCATGAAGGCCGGCGACAGCGCTGCCGACCGCGCCTGGCAACTACCGCTGCATGACGAGTACCAGGAGCAACTGGACAGCCCGTTCGCCGACATCGCCAACATCGGCGGGCCGAAGGCCGGCACCATCACTGCCGGCTGCTTCCTCTCGCGTTTCGCCAAGAACTTCCACTGGGCGCACCTGGACATCGCCGGCACCGCCTGGATCAGCGGCGGCAAGGACAAGGGCGCCACTGGCCGCCCGGTCCCCCTGCTGACCCAATACCTGCTGGACCGCGCCTCGGCCTAACCTGACGTAGCCCGGAGGCAATCCGGGGACAACACGTCCCGGATTGCATCCGGGCTACCGACCCCATCACCGCGAGCCTTCCCATGCGCGTCGAGTTCTACGTTCTTTCCTCCGCCAACACCGAAGGCCGCCTGCGCGCAGCCTGCCAGCTGGCGACCAAGGCCTGGAAGGCCGGCCTACCGGTATTCCTGCGCGGTGCCGACCAGGCCCAATGCGAGGAGCTGGACGGTCTGCTGTGGCGCTTTCGCGCGGAATCCTTCGTCCCCCACAACCTGTACGACGAAGATGCCAGCGCGCCGGTCGTCATCGGTCTCGATCAACAACCGGCGCAGGCTGGCGGCGTGCTGCTCAATCTGCACCCTCAGCTGTCGCCGCATCTGGCGCACTTCAGCCGGGTCATCGAGATCGTCAATCAGGAGCCCCAGCTCCTGGCGCAATGCCGCGACAGCTTCCGCCAATACCGCCAGCTCGGGCATGACCCGCAACGCGTGGAACTCTGACGCCTGCCGAGGTCGAAATAGGCCTGTACTCGGCGTAGAATCCGCCGCCTCGGCCCTCTCACCCTTGCCCGTCACCCCTTATGGACAGCTCGCAACCACCCAAGTCCGCCCCCCTGCTGGACGATCTCGAAGCCATCCGCCAGTTGCTGGAGAAAGAGCAGCTGGAGCCCCCGCTGCTGACCGAAACCCTGGATGACGACCTAGAGATCCCGCTGCTGTCGGAGATCATCGAACCCGGCCCGCTGGCTCCGCCCATCGCCCAACCGGCAACGCCACCCAGCACCGCCCTGCCCTATCCTGTGCAGCCTGCTGTTGCGCCAGCGCAGCCAACCCCGACTGCCCAGGCCATCGGCAGCGCCGTGCAACAAAGCCTGGTCGCGCAAAGCCGCCTCGACGCCGAGCTGCGCGCCGCCGCCCAGCTGATTCTGCAGGATGTGATCGACGACTTCGTGCCGCAGATCGAGGCCGAACTGAAGCGCCGCCTCGACGCCCGCCTGGACCGCCTGCTCAAGCCCAAGGCCTGAGCCCTCTTCGCCAGCAAAATCGGTACCCTGCCGGCGGCCGGTGGCCCGTAGCGGCCGGCAGCCGTTATACTTGCCGGCTTTCCCGATCAGTTGCCAATACGGTCCCGCCGCACCCATGGACAAGACCTACCAGCCCCACGCCATCGAAACCGCCCTGTACCAGAACTGGGAGGCGAACAACTACTTCGCCCCGCAAGGTAGCGGTGCGCCCTACACCATCATGATCCCGCCGCCGAATGTCACCGGCAGCCTGCACATGGGCCACGGCTTCAACAACTCGATCATGGACTGCCTGATCCGCTTCCGCCGCATGCAGGGCCGCAACACCCTGTGGCAGCCGGGCACCGACCACGCGGGTATCGCCACGCAGATGGTGGTCGAGCGCCAGCTGGCCGCCGACGGCATCGGTCGTCACGACCTGGGCCGCGAGAAGTTCCTGGAGAAGGTCTGGGAGTGGAAGGAGCAGTCCGGCGGCACCATCACCCGGCAGATCCGACGCCTGGGCAGCTCGGTGGACTGGTCGCGCGAGCGCTTCACCATGGACGAAGGCCTGTCCGAAGCGGTTAAAGAAGCCTTCGTGCGCCTGCACCAGGACGGCCTGATCTACCGTGGCAAGCGTCTGGTCAACTGGGACACCAAGTTCCACACCGCCATCTCCGACCTCGAAGTGGAAAACCACGACGAGAAGGGCCACCTGTGGAACCTGCGCTACCCGCTGGCCGACGGCAACAAGACCGCCGAGGGCCTGGACTACCTGATCGTCGCCACCACCCGCCCGGAAACCATGCTCGGCGACTCCGCCGTGGCCGTGCACCCGGAAGACGAGCGCTACAAGGCGCTGATCGGCAGCTACATCGAGCTGCCGCTGGTGGGCCGCCGTATCCCGATCATCGCCGACGACTACTGCGACCCCGAGTTCGGCACCGGCTGCGTGAAGATCACCCCGGCCCACGACTTCAACGACTATGAAGTCGGCAAGCGCCACAACCTGCCGCTGATCAACATCTTCGACAAGGACGCCCAGGTGCTCGCCAAGGCCCAGGTGTTCAACATCGACGGCAGCGTCAATGCCGAGATCGACGGCAGCCTGCCGGCCGAATACGCCGGCCTCGACCGCTTCGTCGCGCGCAAGCAGATCGTTGCTGCCTTCGAGGCCGCCGGCCTGCTGGAGAAGATCGAAGACCACGCGCTGAAAGTGCCGAAGGGCGACCGCTCCGGCACCGTCATCGAGCCGTGGCTGACCGACCAGTGGTACGTCTCCACCAAGCCGCTGGCCGAGAAGGCCATCGCCGTGGTCGAGAGCGGCGAGATCCAGTTCGTGCCCAAGCAGTACGAGAACATGTACTTCAGCTGGATGCGCGATATCCAGGACTGGTGCATCAGCCGTCAGCTGTGGTGGGGCCACCGCATCCCGGCCTGGTACGACGAGGCCGGCAATGTCTATGTCGGCCGCGACGAGGCGGAAGTCCGCGCCCAGCACAACCTGGGTGACATCGCCCTGCGCCAGGACGAAGACGTGCTGGACACCTGGTTCAGCTCCGGCCTGTGGACCTTCTCCACCCTCGGCTGGCCGCAGCAGACCGACTTCCTCAAGACCTTCCACCCCACCGACGTACTGGTCACCGGCTTCGATATCATTTTCTTCTGGGTTGCCCGGATGATCATGCTGTCCACCCACCTGACCGGGCAGATCCCGTTCAAGACCGTGTACGTGCATGGCCTGGTACGCGATGGCCAGGGCCAGAAGATGTCCAAGTCCAAGGGCAACGTGCTCGACCCGCTGGACATCGTCGACGGCATCGACCTCGAAGCCCTGGTGGCCAAGCGCACCAGCGGCATGATGCAGCCCAAGCTGGCCGAGAAGATCGCCAAGCAGACCCGCGCCGAGTTCCCCGAGGGCATCGCCGCCTACGGCACCGACGCCCTGCGCTTCACCAACCTGGCGCTGGCCTCCACCGGCCGCGACATCAAGTTCGACATGGGCCGCGTCGAGGGTTACCGCAACTTCTGCAACAAGCTGTGGAACGCCGCCAACTTCGTTATCGAAAACACCGATGGCCAGGACACCGGCATCAATGGTGAGGCAGTGGACCTGTCGCCGGTCGACCGCTGGATCATCTCCGCCCTGCAGCGCTGCGAGCAGGACGTGACCCGCCACCTCGACGCCTTCCGCTTCGACATGGCCGCCCAGGCCCTGTACGAATTTATCTGGGACGAGTACTGCGCCTGGTACCTGGAGCTGGTCAAGCCAGTGCTGTGGGACGAGAACGCGCCGATCGAGCGCCAGCGCGGCACCCGCCGCACCCTGGTGCGCGTGCTGGAAGTGATCCTGCGCCTGGCCCACCCGTTCATGCCCTTCATCACCGAAGAAATCTGGCAGCGCATCAAGGGCCAGGCCGGCAAGGACGGCGCCACCCTGATGCTGCAACCCTGGCCGGTAGCCGCCGAGGAGCGTATCGACGCGGCTGCCGAAGGCGATATCGAGTGGGTCAAGCAACTGATGCTCGGCGTGCGGCAGATCCGTGGCGAGATGAAGATCTCCATGGCCAAGCGCATCGACATCATCGTGCAGAACGCCAGCGCAGAAGACCTGCGTCGCCTGGCCGACTTCGAGCCGCTGCTGAGCAAGCTGGCCAAGCTGGAGTCGGTGCGCGTGCTGGCGGCCGGCGAAGAAGCGCCGATGTCCGCCACCGCGCTGGTCGGCGAGATGCAGGTGCTGGTGCCGATGGCCGGGCTGATCGACAAGGACGCCGAACTGGCGCGCCTGGACAAGGAAATCCAGCGCCTGCAAGGCGAAGTCCAGAGGGTCGGCGGCAAGCTCGCCAACGAAGGCTTCGTCGCCAAGGCCCCGGCCGAGGTACTCGACAAGGAGCGCACCAAGTTGGCCGAAGCCGAACAGGCGTTGGCCAAGCTGGTCGAGCAGCGCGAGAAGATCGCCGCGCTGTAAACATCTGCCCTGCCAAAAGGCCCGCCGTCCTCGCGACTGCGGGCCTTTTTTCTGTCCGCATGACTCAGCTGCGACTTAGGGCGGCACGATAATTGCGCCAGACAGCACTTCCCAGTATGGTTCCGGAGCTGCCGTGACCCAAAGCTCACCATCAAAACAACAAATGACCGCGAAACAGCGGCTAGACCCAGGGAGCCATACATGACCCCAGCCGAACTGCTGCTGGAAGGCGTCGAGCTCATGCTGTTCGGCATGGGCATCGTCTTCAGCTTCCTCATCCTCCTGGTGTTCGCCATCCGCCTGATGTCGGCCGTGGTTGCACGCTTCGCCCCGGAGCCGGTACCTCAGCCAGTCGCGACAGCTGCCCCGCCCAGCGCGATCGTCGATCCCGACACCCTCGCTGCCATCCAGGCCGCCATTCGCCAGCACCGCGCCAAGCGCCGCTGAATCGCCCTTCCGGAGAGAACAAGATGAGCCAGAATCCTCTCGGCATCACCGATGTGGTGCTGCGCGACGCCCACCAATCCATCCTCGCCACCCGCCTGCGCCTGGAAGACATGCTGCCGATCGCGCCCAAACTCGACCAGGTCGGTTTCTGGTCGGTGGAGTCCTGGGGCGGCGCCACCTTCGACGCCTGCATCCGTTACCTCGGCGAAGACCCCTGGGAGCGCATCCGCCAGCTCAAGGCGGCCATGCCCAATACCCGCCAACAGATGCTGCTGCGCGGCCAGAACCTGCTCGGCTACCGGCATTACGCCGACGATGTGGTGGACAAGTTCGTCGAGCGCGCCGCGCTCAACGGCGTCGACGTGTTCCGCGTGTTCGACGCGATGAACGACCCGCGCAACATGGAAACTGCCCTGCAGGCGGTCAAGCGCCAGGACAAGCATGCCCAGGGCACCATCTCCTACACCACCAGCCCGGTACACAACCTGCAGATGTGGCTGGACCTGGCCAAGCAGATCGAAGACATGGGCGCCGACTCCCTGGCGATCAAGGACATGGCCGGCATCCTCACCCCCTACATGGCCTTCGAACTGGTTTCGCGCCTCAAGCAGAGCCTGGCCATCCCGATCCACATGCAGTGCCACGCCACCGCCGGACTCTCCAGCGTGGCCATCCTCAAGGCCGTGGAGGCCGGTATCGACAACGTCGACACGGCCATCTCCTCGCTGTCGATGACCTACGGCCACTCGCCGACCGAGTCCGTGGTAGCCATGTTCCAGGGCACCGAGCGCGATACCGGACTGAACCTGCCGCTGCTGGAGGAAATCGCCGCCTACTTCCGCGAGGTGCGGAGGAAATACGCCAAGTTCGAAGGCAACCTGCGCGGCGTCGATTCACGCATCCTGGTCGCCCAGGTGCCCGGCGGCATGCTCACCAATATGGAAAGTCAGCTCAAGGAACAGGGCGCCTCGGACAAGTTCGACCAGGTGCTGGCGGAAATCCCGCGCGTGCGCGAGGACCTCGGTTTCATCCCGCTGGTGACGCCGACCTCGCAGATCGTCGGCACCCAGGCGGTGATCAACGTACTCACTGGCGAGCGCTACAAATCGATCACCAAGGAAACCGCAGGCGTGCTCAAGGGCGAGTATGGCGCTGCACCGGCGCCGTTCAACCTGGCGCTGCAGGCGCGCGTACTGGACGGTGGCGAAGCCATCACCTGCCGCCCGGCCGACCTGCTCGAACCGGAAATGGACAAGCTCGAGGAAGAGCTGCGCGAGCTGGCCGCACAGAAAGGCTTTAGCCTGGCCGAACAGGCCATCGACGATGTACTGACCTACGCCCTGTTCCCGCAGATCGGCCTCAAGTTCCTAGAAAACCGCGGCAACCCAGCCGCCTTCGAACCTGCGCCCAATGGCCTGGAATCGGTGGCACGTGAGCCCGGCAAGCCCGAGTCCTACACGGTCGAGGTCAATGGCCGCAGCTTCGTCGTGCAGGTCAGCGAGGGCGGCGATATCAGCGGCATTCTGCCCGTGAGCGGGCATACCCAGGCCACCGTGCCGGCACCGATGACGGCCCACGGCGGCGAGCCGCAGAAAGCGCCGCTGGCCGGCAATATCTTCAAGGTACTGGTACAGCCTGGCCAGCGGGTCGAGGAAGGCCAGCTGGTGATGATCCTCGAGGCGATGAAGATGGAGACCGAAATCCGCGCCTTCCGCGCCGGCAGCATCGGCAGCGTCAACGTCAAGGTCGGCGACGTGGTGGCGGTGGGCGACAGCCTGCTGACCATCGCCTGAGGAGGCGACCATGGATAACCTGCTCAAGCTCTGGCACAGCACCGGCATCTACAACCTGGAACCCGGCCAGGCGCTGATGATCGCGGTGTGCGCCGGCCTGATCTTCCTGGCCATCCGCAAGGGCTTCGAGCCGCTGCTGCTGATTCCCATCGGCTTCGGCGGCATTCTCGCCAACATCCCGGTGGCCAACATGGCCGAAGGTGCCGGCATCCTCCACCTGTTCTACGAGGTGGGCCTGCCGACCAGCGTGTTCCCGCTGCTGATCTTCATGGGCGTAGGCGCCATGACCGACTTCGGCCCCATGCTGGCCAACCCCAAGACCCTGTTGCTCGGTGCCGCCGCCCAGTTCGGCATCTTCGGCACCCTGCTCGGCGCCCTGGCGCTGACTGCGGCCGGCATCCCGGGCATGGAGTTCAGCATCAAGGAAGCCGCCTCCATCGCCATCATCGGCGGCGCCGATGGCCCGACCTCGATCTTCGTCACTTCCAAGCTGGCGCCCGATCTGCTCGGCCCCATCGCCGTGGCGGCCTACTCCTACATGGCCCTGGTGCCGCTGTTGCAGCCACCGATCATGCGCGCGCTGACCACCCCGGCGGAGCGCGCCATCGTCATGCAGCAGCTGCGCCCCGTCAGCCAGGCGGAGAAGATCGTCTTCCCCATCGTGCTGTGCCTGCTGATCGGTATGCTACTGCCGGATGCCGCCCCCCTGGTCGGCATGTTCGCCTTCGGCAACCTGCTGCGTGAGGCTGGCGTAGTCGAGCGCCTGGCCGACACCTCGCGCAATGCGCTGATCAATATCGTCACCATCTTCCTTGGCCTGACCGTGGGTTCCAAGCTGTCGGCCGAGGCCTTCCTGCAGATCAAGACCCTGGGCATCCTCCTGCTCGGCATGGTCGCCTTCTGTGGTGGCACGGCCGCCGGGGTGCTGATGGCCAAGGCGATGAACCTGTTCAGCCAGCAGAAGATCAATCCGCTGATCGGCTCGGCCGGCGTTTCCGCCGTGCCCATGGCGGCGCGGGTGTCAAACAAGGTGGGGCTGGAAGCCAATCCGCAGAACTTCCTGCTGATGCACGCCATGGGGCCCAACGTGGCCGGGGTGATCGGCTCGGCGGTGGCGGCAGGCGTGCTGCTCAACTTTGTCGGCTGACAGTTGCCCGATGAACCAAGGCCCCGCTCTCGCGGGGCCTTTTCGTTACACCCGGCAAAGCCGTTCGGCAGCCTGGCGCAGGGTGTCCTCGCGCTTGGCGAAGCAGAAGCGCACCAGGCGCATGTCGGCAGGCGGATCACGGTAAAACACCGACACCGGGATCGCCGCAACGCCGTGCTCGCGGGTCAGCCACTCGGCCATCGCCACATCATCCAGCTCCGGGCGGATAGCCGAATAGTCGGCCAGCTGGAAATAGGTGCCTGGCGCCGGCTTGAAGGTGAAGCGTGAACCCGCCAGCAGTTCGCAGAACAGATCGCGCTTGGCCTGGTAGAAAGCCGGCAGTTCCTCAACGTGTTCCGGATGAACAGCCATGAAGTCCGCCAGGGCATGCTGCAGCGGGGTCACCCCGCAGAAGTTGACGTACTGGTGGATCTTGCGCAGCTCGGCGGTCAGCGCCGGCGGTGCCACCACGTAGCCGGTCTTCCAGCCGGTGACGTGGTAGGTCTTGCCGAAGGAACTGACCACGAAGGCACGGGCATACAGCTCGTCGTGGGCCAGCACGCTGGCGTGTTGAACGCCATCGAAGATCAGGTGCTCATACACCTCGTCGCTGATGATATGGATGTCGTGGCCACGGATCAGCGCGGCCAGGCGATCCAGGTCGGCACGCGACAGCAACGCGCCGCTGGGGTTATGCGGCGAGTTGAGGAAGATCAGGCGAGTACGCGGGGTGATGGCAGCGGCCAGGCGCTGCCAGTCCACGGCGAAGTCCGGCAAAGCCAGCGGTACGTGCACGCAGCGGCCACCGGCCAGTTCCACCGAGGGCTCGTAGCTGTCGTAGCAGGGATCGAGAACGATGGCCTCGTCGCCCGGATGGATCAGCGCCTGCACCGCGCAGAAAATCGCCTCGGTGGCGCCGGGGGTGATGGTGATCTCGCTGTCGGCATCGCGCTGCACGCCGTAGCTGCGCGCGATCTTGGCCGCCACCTGCTGACGCAGGGCCGGCAGGCCGGTCATCGGGCAGTACTGGTTGCGCCCCTCCAGCACATGGCGGCTCACCGCTTCGCGCAAGGCCAGCGGGCCATCGAAATCGGGAAATCCCTGGGACAGGTTGATGGCGCCGGTTTCCGCAGCGAGCTGGGACATACGGGTGAAGATGGTGGTGCCGACATTGGGCAGCTTGCTGGCGAACATAGGGACGTCCTAGGAGCTTGTTGCGAGCCGCGAGGATAGCCGATGCCCCGCTCAGGATGCAGCAGCGGCGCCAATGAAAAAGGCGCAGAAACCGAAGCCGCTGCGCCTTTCGCGTGGATCGCCGGAGAACTCAGCGCTTCTTGTCCTTGCGCTTCTTCTCGGCCTTTTTGTGGTGGCTCATCAGGCGCTTCTTGCGGTTGACCTGGCGCTCGGTGAGCTTGTTCTTCTTGCCCTCGTAGGGGTTCTCGCCGCCCTTGTACTCGATGCGGATCGGCGTACCGACCAGCTTGAGCACACGCCGGTAGGTGTTCTCCAGGTAGCGCGTGTAGGTCTTCGGCACCGAGTCGACCTGGTTGCCGTGGATCACGATCAGCGGCGGGTTGGCGCCACCGAGGTGGGCATAACGCAGCTTGATGCGACGGCCGTTGACGGTCGGCGGCTGGTGCTCCTGCACGCAGTCTTCAAGGATCTGCGTCAGGCGGTTGGTCGGCCAGCGGGTGACGGCGGCCTTGAACGCGGTCTGTACCGACTTGTACAGGTGGCCGACGCCGGTGCCGTGCTTGGCGGAAATGAAGTGGATGTCCGCCCAGTCGACGAACATCAGCCGGCGCTCCAGCTCGGTCTTCACGTAGTCCTTCTCGCCCTGCTCCATGCCGTCCCATTTGTTCAGGGCGATGACCAGCGCGCGACCGGTTTCCAGCACGAAACCGAGCAGGTTGAGGTCGTGCTCGACTACACCCTCGCGGGCGTCCATCACGAAGATCACCACGTTAGCGTCCTGGATGGCCTGCAGGGTCTTGACCACCGAGAACTTCTCGACGGCCTCGAAGATCTTGCCGCGACGGCGCACACCGGCAGTGTCGATCAGGGTGTACTTCTCTTCGTCGCGCTCGAAGGGGATATAGATGCTGTCACGGGTGGTGCCGGCCTGGTCATAGACGATCACCCGCTCCTCACCGAGCATGCGGTTGACCAGGGTCGACTTGCCGACATTGGGGCGGCCGATGATGGCGATCTTGATACCGTCCTTCTCGCTCGGGCCGGGAATGCGCTTGGCTTCCTGGCCTTCGGCAACCACTTCCTCAGTCGGGGCTTCCGCGCCCTCCTCGCCTTCAACCGGCTCGGGCTCGCCATCGTCACGCGGGAAAATGCCCAGCGCGGCTTCCAGCATCTGGCTGATACCACGGCCGTGAGCGGCGGCGATCGGCAGGGCATCCCCCAGGCCCAACGGGCTGAACTCGGCGCGGGCGATGTCCGGGTCGACGGTATCGACCTTGTTGGCGATCAGGAAGCTGCGCTTGTTTCGCTTGCGCAGGTGCTCGGCGATCATCTGATCGGAGGCGGTCATGCCGGCGCGCGAGTCGACCATGAACAGCACGGCATCGGCTTCTTCAATGGCCTGCAGTGACTGCTCGGCCATCTTCGCATCGATGCCTTCCTCGTCGCCGGAGATGCCGCCGGTATCGATGACGATGTAGGTGCGCCCCTGCCACTTGGCCTCGCCGTACTGGCGATCACGGGTCAGCCCCGCGTATTCGGCGACGATAGCGTCACGGGTCTTGGTCAGACGGTTGAACAGCGTCGACTTACCGACATTAGGGCGGCCCACCAGGGCGATAACCGGAACCATTGGCTCCTCCTCAGAAAACACAAAGGCCGCTGCCGTAGAACGGCAGCGGCCGGACATTGCTCAACAGCTTAGCGGATGGTCAGGCCGACCAGCTTGCCGCTGTTGCCGTAAACATAAATCCAGTCGCCAATCACCAGCGGGCGGGCACGCACGCCATCACCGTCGATCTTCTCGCGACCGACGAAGTGGCCATCCACTTGGCTCAGCAGGTGCAGGTAGCCTTCGAAGTCACCCACGGCCACATAGCTGGAGAACACTTCGGGGGCCGACAGCTGGCGACGCGCCAGGGCATCGTTGTTCCACAGCGCCGAGTTGGAGCGCTCGTCGACACCTTCCACGGCACCGGCGGACTGACTCACATAGACACTGCCGAAGCCCTGGGCCAGGCCGCTGTAGCTGGAGGCATCGCGATTCCACAGCGGACGCCCGCTGTCGACGTCGATGGCGGCCACTTTGCCCTGATAGGTCACCACATACAGGGTGCCGCCGGAGAGCAGCAGGTTGCCATCGATATCAACCACACGCTCCAGTTCGGAACGGCCTTGCGGGATGGCCACACGCTGCTCCCACACCGGGATACCACGACTGGCATCCAGCGCCAGCACCTTGCCGGTGGACAGGCCAGCCATGACCAGACGATTGGTCATCACCGGACTGCTGGTGCCACGCAGGGTCAGCACGGCCGGGCTGTTTTCATAGATCCAGCGCTGGTTGCCGGTGCTGGCATCGAAAGCGATCAGGCGGTCATCCTGAGTCTGCACCACCACGACGTCACCATTGGTGGCCGGAGCAGACAGTACTTCGCTGGTCACGCGGGCACGCCACTTCTCTTCACCGCTGCTGGCATCCAGGGCGATGACCTCACCCTTGAGGGTTCCGACCATGACCAGACCATAACCAGCGCCAACGCCACCGGAAATCGGCAGATCGAGTTCGACTTCCCAGAATTTGTCACCGGTCAGACGATCCAAAGCCACGACTTCACCGTCGGCAGAGGCGGCAAACAGGCGCTCACCATCGGCAGCGGGAGTCAACAGGTTGTACAGTTCACCCTGCCCATCGCCCACGGATACGCTCCACTGGGCATCAAGACGGACTTCTTCCTGGATATCAGGGAGTTCGGCTGGCGGCAGTTCCTTCTTGCTATTGCTGCTGCAACCCACGGCCATCACGGCCAGGGCCAGCACTGCGGCATTCTTCCAACGCATCACGTCAGGCATCCCCTTTAGCCAGGTCATCGAGTTTCATCTGCAGGCCACCCACCGCGGCATCCTCGGCGAGGGACTCCTTGGCCTTCAGGTAGGCCGCATGAGCTTCATCACTACGGCCGAGTTGCACCAGCAAGTCGCCCTTGAGCTCTTCACGGCTGGCCTGCCAGGCCTTGTCCGCCTCACCGTCCAGCAGTTTCAGGCCTTCTTCGGCCTTGCCCTGTGCAGCCAGTACGCGAGCCAGGCGCTGACGCGCCAGCTCGCCTACGGTCGCGCCGGCCGGCTTGTCCACCAGCGGCTTGAGTTCGGCAACCGCGTCATCCAGCTTGTCGCTCTCGACGGCCAGCTTGGCGACGAAGAGGCTGGCGTACTGGGCATAATGACTGCCGCTGTATTCGCTCTTGAGCTTGTTGGCCAGCTCGGTGACCTTACCGATATCCGGCTCGCCAGAAGACGTCAGGCTGGTTTCCAGCAACTGCTGGTACAGCGCCGATGCGCTCTGCGCCTGGTTGCTCTGATACTGCTGCCAGGCCTGCCAGCCGAATACCAGTGCCAGCGCCAACGCGCCGCCAGTGAGCAGGGGCTTGCCGTTGCGCTGCCACCAGTCCTTGATCTGCGCAATCTGTTCTTCTTCGGTCATGCTCACCCCAATGGACTCCTATTCGCTGTGTTCTCAGGCCTGCAGGCAGGCGGCGAGATGCGCGGCTAGCGCATCCCAGGCAATGTTCTGTTGCTGCGTGTCGTCACGCAGGGGTTTGCAACCTACCACGCGGGCAGCCAGTTCGTCCTCACCCAGAATCAGGGCGTAACGAGCGCCGCTCTTGTCGGCTTTCTTGAACTGGCTCTTGAAGCTGCCGCCGCCGCTGTTGACCAGCAGACGCAGGCCGGGAAAGGCATCGCGCAGACGCTCGGCCAAACCGAGGCCAGCCAGCTCGGCCGCTTCGCCAAAAGCGCACAGGTAAAGGTCAGCAGGAGCATTTAGCTCGGCCGGCAGCAGCTCCAGGGTTTCGAGCAGCAGTACCAGACGCTCGACGCCCATGGCAAAACCGACGCCAGGCGTGGCCTTGCCGCCCAACTGGGTGACCAGACCATCGTAGCGGCCGCCGGCGCAGACGGTGCCCTGGGCGCCGAGCTTGTCGGTGACCCACTCGAACACGGTGCGGTTGTAGTAGTCGAGACCACGGACCAGCTTGTGGTTGATCTCGTAGCGGATGCCCACTGCATCCAGGCGCGCCTTGACGCCTTCGAAGTGCAGACGCGACTCCTCGTCGAGGTAGTCGGCCAGGGTCGGCGCACCGACCAGCAGCGCCTGGGTCTGGGCATTCTTACTGTCGAGGATACGCAGCGGATTGGTGGTCAGTCGGCGCTGACTATCCTCGTCGAGCTGCTCGAAACGCTCGCTCAGGTAAGCCACCAGCGCATCACGGTAGGCCGCGCGCGCCTCGCTGGAGCCCAGGCTGTTGAGCTGCAGGGTCACCGCATCGGCCAGACCAAGCTTCTGCCACAGACGCCAGGTCAGCACGATCAGCTCGGCATCAACATCCGGACCCGGCAGATTGAACGCTTCTACGCCAATCTGGTGAAACTGGCGATAACGCCCTTTCTGCGGTTTCTCGTAACGGAACATGGGGCCGGCGTACCACAGCTTCTGCACCTGGCCACCGCCGGACAGGCCGTGTTCGAGCACGGCACGCACGCAGCCCGCAGTGCCTTCCGGACGCAGGGTCAGAGACTCGGCGTTACGGTCGAGGAAGGTATACATCTCCTTGTCCACCACATCGGTGCCTTCGCCGATACCACGGGCGAACAGCTCGGTGAACTCGAGGATGGGCAGACGAATCTCCTGGTAACCGTAGCCATCTAGCAGCTCGGCCAGGGTGCCTTCCAGGTAACGCCAGGCAGGGGTCTGCGCTGGCAGGATGTCATTCATGCCACGAATGGCTTGCAGGGACTTGCTCACGAATCTTCCTTTATCAGCCGCGGGCGATGACTGCCGCGTCGGCCTCGACCTTCTCGGCCGCCTTGCGACGGATCAGCTTCTCCAGCTCATCCACCAGGTTGTCATTGGTCAGTTTCGAGGCCGGAGCGCCATCGATATAGACCAGATTGTTCGGGGTGCCACCGGTAAGGCCGATATGCGCCTCCTTGGCTTCACCTGGCCCATTGACCACGCAGCCGATCACGGCAACGTCGAGCGGCACCAGCAGATCCTCGACCCGCTGCTCCAGCTCATTCATGGTCTTGACCACATCGAAATTCTGCCGCGAGCAGCTCGGGCAGGCGATGAAGTTGATGCCGCGCGAACGCAAGCGCAGTGACTTGAGGATATCGAAACCGACCTTGATCTCCTCCACCGGATCGGCCGCCAGCGAGATGCGGATGGTGTCGCCGATGCCCTCGGCCAGCAGCATGCCCAGGCCAACCGCCGATTTCACGGTGCCGGAACGCAGGCCACCGGCCTCGGTGATGCCCAGGTGCAGCGGCTGTTCGATCTGCTTGGCCAGCAGTCGGTAGGCCTCGACGGCCATGAACACATCGGAGGCCTTCACGCTGACCTTGAAGTCCGGGAAGTTCAGACGGTCCAGATGCTCGACATGGCGCAGTGCAGATTCCACCAGCGCCTCGGGCGTGGGCTCGCCGTACTTTTTCTGCAGGTCTTTTTCCAACGAGCCGGCATTCACGCCGATACGGATCGGAATGCCTTTGTCGCGAGCAGCCTCGACCACGGCCTTAACACGGTCTTCGCGACCGATATTGCCCGGATTGATCCGCAGGCAATCGACACCCAGCTCGGCCACGCGCAGGGCAATCTGGTAATCGAAATGGATGTCGGCCACCAGCGGCAGATTGACCCGCTGCTTGATCAGGCCAAACGCCTCGGCCGCCTCCATGGAAGGCACGGAGACGCGCACGATGTCGGCGCCCGCCGCCTCCAGACGCTGGATCTGGCCGACCGTGGCGTCGACATCACAGGTCTCGGTGTTGGTCATGCTCTGCACCGCAATGGGCGCATCGCCGCCGACCGCTACATTACCGACCCAGATTTTGCGAGATGGACGACGCTTGATGGGAGATTCGCAATGCATGTTCTGACTCACTGCCCCAGTTTGAGGCGAGCGGTTTCACCGTGAATGAAAGGCGCCACGTCGACCGCCTGGCCATTGACCAGCACCACAGCACCACGGGCATAGCCCAGGCGCAGTTCCAGCGGAGCCTTGCCGACCAGTTCGACGCTGTCGCCACGACGCTTCAGGGCACTGAGCAGCACCTTGCCATCAGCATCCGTCAGCTGCGTCCAGCAATCAGCCGTAAATTGCAGATTGACCAGTGCCTCACCCGCTGCAGCTGCCACCGCCGTGGCTTCCGGAGCGGAAGAAGGCTGTGTCGCTTCCGCGAGCTGTTCAACAGGCGCTTCGACAGGTACAGCAGGCACTGCTGCAGACTCTGGGGCTGGTGCGGGGTTTGTCTCTGGCTCGACGACAGGTGCCTCATCGGAGCTTGGAGCCGGAGACTCAACCAGCGCCGGCGCATCCGTTGCAGACAGGGCCGGCTCCTCAGCCTGAGCGTCAGCCACGGCCTGATCTTCCGGCTCGGTAAAGGTGTGAATCTCCACCGTACCGTCAGCCGCCTCCACTTCGACATGCGCGGGGGCTGCGTTACTCGCTTCCAGACGCTTGCCCTGATCCTGCCACCAGAAAAAGCCGGCCGCCCCAAGCGCCAACAAGGCAACGATGCTGAAAAACTTCAGAATGCCTTGCGAAACCCGCGCGGGCTCTTCAATACGCGACAAACTGGACACGCTGCTGCCACCGGCATTGGTGCCCGTGAACTGATCGAATTCGTCGACCAACTGAGCGGGGTCCAGGCCCATCAGCTTGGCATAGGAGCGCACATAACCACGAGCAAAGGTGTGCCCTGGAAGCTGATCAAAGTCGCCCGCCTCCAGGTGACGCAGGGCGCTCGGGGTGAGGTTCAACTGTGCGGCAACATCGCCCAGCGCCAGGTTGCGGTCTTCGCGTACCTTGCGCAGCGTCTCACCAGGATTGACCCGATGCGCTGTCGCTACTTCAGGATGCGAACTCTTCATCACTGCTCCGCCAGGTATTGCTGATATTCCGGAGTGCCCGGATAGAGACGTTTGAGCTGTAGGCCGAGACTGGCGGCCTGATCAGGATCACCGAATACCTTGGCCAGGCGAATACCCAACAGCAGGCTTTGCGGGGTCTGCCTGGACTGCTGGCTGAAACCTGCGTAATAGCTGCGTGCTGCTACGTAGTCCTTATCCTGATAGGACAACAGCCCCATCTGCAGCAACGAAGTCGGACGCTGGCTATTCAAGCGCAAAGCTTTCTGAAAATGCTGCTTGGCCTCATCCGGCTTACCCAGCTGCAAAGCCGTCAGGCCAAGGTTTTCGAAAACCCGGGAGCGCTCGCCATAGAGAGTATCCTCGGCCGCGTTACTGTATTGGGCATAGGCCTCGGGATAGCGCTTTTGTTCGAAGAGAAAGCCGCCATAGTTATTCAACAGGCGTGCATCGCCCTTGCTCAGCGCAATCGCCTTGCGATAGTTCTCATCGGCCAGCTTGGGTTCAAGCTCATACTGATAAACCAGCGCCAGCGCGGCATAGGCCTCAGCACTCGACGAATCAATCTCCAGGGCTTTGCGCAAGGGCTCCTTGGCCTTCTCGGTAGAGCCTTGCCGCAGATGACCGATACCCAGTTGGATGTAGGCATCGCGTGCATTATTGCGCCCCTCTTCGGTATCCATGGGATTTTGTGGACCTCCGGTCCGGACACATCCCGCCAGCAGGCAGACAACGAATAGGTAAAGCGCAGCGCGCAAAGTCATGGAGCCCCTCCCCTTCAATTTCGATTATTTTCGCGAGGTTCTACAGCCTCGCTACCCAACTGGCGCACCGCAATGTAACGCTCGCTACGCCGAGTGCGATCTTGCACCTGGCCGACCAGCTGCCCGCAGGCGGCATCGATATCGTCACCACGCGTGGTGCGTACGGTGACGTTGAAACCAGCCTTGTGCAACAGATCCTGGAAGCGACGGATAGCGTTGTTGCTCGGCCGTTCGTAACCGGAGAAGGGGAAGGGATTAAACGGAATCAGATTGATCTTGCAAGGAAAATCCTTGAGAAGTGCGATCATCTGCGCAGCATGTTCGGGCTGGTCGTTGACGTCCTTGAGCAGCGTGTACTCGACGGTCAGGAAGCGTTTCTCGCCCAAACCCTCGATATAACGGCGGCAGGAAGCCAGCAGCACGTCCAGAGGATACTTCTTGTTGAGCGGCACCAGTTGGTTGCGCAGCTCGTCGTTCGGTGCGTGCAGCGACAGGGCCAGGGACACGTCGGTAACGGTCGCCAGCTTGTCGATCATGGGCACCACGCCGGAGGTGGACAGAGTCACCTTACGCTTGGAAATGCCATAGCCCAGATCATCCATCATGATCTGCATGGCGGGTACGACATTGTCGAAATTCAGCAGGGGCTCGCCCATGCCCATCATCACCACGTTGGTAATGGCACGGTCGATCTTGGCTGGTACGGTGCCGAAGGACTTATTGGCGATCCACACCTGGCCGATAATTTCCGCGGCAGTCAGGTCGCTGTTGAAGCCCTGCTTGCCGGTGGAACAGAAACTGCAATCCAGCGCACAGCCGGCCTGCGAGGACACACAGAGGGTGCCACGGCCGCCTTGCGGGATATATACGGTCTCGACGCAGCTACCGGACGCCACGCGCACCACCCACTTGCGGGTGCCATCGCTGGAGATATCCTGGCTGACGATCTCGGGACCGCGAATCTCGGCGCAGGCACTGAGCTTTTCGCGCAGAGCCTTGCCGAGATTGCTCATGGCGTCGAAATCCTCTACGCCAAAGTGGTGAATCCACTTCATGACCTGACCGGCACGGAAACGCTTTTCCCCGATGCTCTCGAAGAAGCTTTCCATTTCAGGCTGGGTCAACCCCAGCAGGTTGGTCTTGGCTACATCAGTCATGGATTCACCCTCGCCGGTTCGCGTTTAGCGAATGCGAGCGCACACCTCGGTGGCGGAGAAGAAGTACGCGATCTCGCGAGCGGCGGAAGCCTCGGAGTCGGAACCGTGTACGGCGTTCTCGTCGATGGAAACGGCGAAATCGGCGCGGATGGTGCCGGCAGCAGCTTCTTTCGGGTTGGTGGCGCCCATCAGCTCACGGTTCTTCAGGACGGCGTCTTCGCCTTCCAGTACCTGGACGATGACCGGACCGGAGGTCATGAAGGCAACCAGGTCCTTGAAGAAGCCGCGCTCGCTGTGCTCGGCATAGAAGCCAGCAGCTTCGCGTTCGGACAGCTGAACCATCTTGGAAGCGACGACGCGCAGGCCGGCCTTCTCGAAACGGGTGGTGATTTCACCGATTACGTTCTTGGCAACGGCATCGGGCTTGATGATGGAGAAAGTGCGTTGAACAGCCATGTGAAGCTCCAGAGTTAAAGCGAAAAATTAAACCCGCGAATTATACGCGGGTTAGGGGGAATTGCGTAGGGTGGCGCCCGAGGGCGCCGCAGCTCAGTCGAGCTCTTCGATCCAGGCGGCCTGGATGGCCTCCAGCACCTTCTCGCCGCCGCGCTGTGGATCGTCGGAGAAATCCGGCAAGTCCAGTACCCAGCGATGAAGATCGACGAAGTTGACGTAACGTGGATCGACATCCGGCTTGCTGTCCGCCAACTCGATGGCGATATCCAGCACATCAGTCCATTTCAGGCTCATGACAGCTCCTCGAGTCAGTGCGGCGCTTCAGCGGCGTGGTTGAGCGAGTACTTGGGAATTTCGACGGTCAGATCTTCAGTACCGACGATAGCCTGACAAGCCAGGCGCGACTGCGCCTCCAGCCCCCAGGCCCGGTCGAGGAAGTCCTCCTCCAATTCGTCCGCTTCTTCCAGCGAGTCGAAGCCCTCGCGAATGATGCAGTGGCAGGTCGTGCACGCACACACACCACCGCAAGCACTCTCCATTTCGATGTGGTGCTCATGGGCAAGCTCAAGAATGGATGTACCTGGCTCAGCCTCGACGACCATGCCCTCGGGACAGAACTTCTCGTGAGGCAGAAAAATGACCTGCGGCATTGCGCTTATTCCTCGAGTTCGTTGAGTCGACGCCCGGACAGGGCCGCCTTGACGCTGGCATCCATCCGCCGCGCGGCGAAGGCATCGGTAATCTGGGCCAGGCGCTTGGTCTGCTGCTCGATGGCATGACTGTCATCGCCCGCGACCAGGCTGCGCAGCTCATCCATGGCGACCTGGATTGCAAGCCGCTCATCACTATCCAGCAGACGCTCGCCATCAACATCCAGCGCGGACTGCACAGCCTCAAGCAGGCGCTCGGCCTCGACCTGCTGCTCACGCAGCGCGCGCGCCGCCTTGTCACCCCCTGCATTGCTGAAGGAGTCCTGCAGCATGCGGGCAATCTCGCCATCAGTCAGGCCGTAGGACGGCTTGACCTGAATACTGGCCTCGACACCCGAACCCAGCTCACGCGCCGCAACACTGAGCAAGCCATCGGCATCGACCTGGAAGGTCACGCGAATCTTCGCCGCCCCAGCAACCATGGGCGGAATGCCACGCAGCTCAAAGCGCGCCAGCGAACGGCAATCCTTGATCAGCTCACGCTCACCTTGCAGCACATGCACGGCAAGGGCCGTCTGGCCATCACGATAGGTGGTGAAATCCTGCGCACGCGCCACCGGAATAGTGGTGTTGCGCGGAATGATCTTCTCCATCAGGCCGCCCATGGTTTCCAAACCCAGGGACAACGGAATCACATCGAGCAGCAGCAGCTCTTCTCCATCGCCGCGCTGATTGCCGGCCAGCGTATCGGCCTGAATAGCGGCGCCAATGGCAACCACCTGATCGGGATCGATATCAGTCAAAGGCTCACGCCCGAACAGCTCGGCAACCGCCTGACGCACACGCGGCACCCGGGTTGAACCACCCACCATAACCACCGCCTCGACCTCGTCGAGCTCGATATCGGCGTCGCGCACCGCACGACGGCAGGCCTTGAGGCTACGCGCAATCATCGGCTCGATCAGCGACTCGAAGTGGCCGCGCGTCAGCCGCCCGGACCAGCCGCCATAAACAACCTGCACCTCATCGCCAGCGGTCAACGCTTCCTTGGCCACACAGGCAGCCTGCAACAGACTACGCTGAGCCGCAGGATCCAGGTCACTGGAAAGCCCGGCCTGCTCGATAATCCAACCGGCAATGGCATGATCGAAATCATCACCGCCCAAGGCGCTATCGCCGCCGGTAGCCAACACCTCAAACACACCCCGACTCAGACGCAGGATGGAAATATCGAATGTACCGCCGCCCAGGTCGTAGATAGCCACGACACCTTCGGCGCCTTTATCCAGACCGTAAGCCACGGCGGCGGCCGTAGGCTCATTGAGTAAGCGCAGCACACTGAGCCCGGCCAAGCGGGCAGCATCCTTGGTCGCCTGGCGCTGGGCATCATCGAAATAGGCCGGCACCGTGATCACCGCCCCGACCAGCTCGCCACCCAGCACGCCCTCGGCGCGCAGGCGCAGCTCACGCAGGATGTCCGCCGACACCTCAACCGGGCTCTTCGCCCCCTGCACCGTCTCGATGAACGGCATGTGTGATTCGCCTTCGGCGAAGCGGTAGGGCAACTGCTCGCCGAGCTGCTTGACATCGGACAGGCCGCGCCCCATCAGACGCTTGACGGACGAGACGGTATTCAGCGGATCCTGGGCGGCAGCCGCCTTGGCCGACAGACCGATCTCGACACGATCTGCGTGATAACGCACCACGGACGGCAGAATCACCTGCCCAGCAGCATCAGCCAGCGGCTCGGAAAGACCACTGCGCACGGCAGCGACCAGCGAATTGGTGGTGCCAAGGTCGATACCCACGGCCAAACGGCGCTGGTGGGGTTGCGGGCTCTGCCCGGGCTCGGCGATCTGCAATAGGGCCATGGTGCTCTGAATGTCAGGCGCGCAACGCGAAGCTGCGCCGGGTTAATCGTCGAGGCGCTCTTCCAGAGCGCGCACTTCATGAGCCAGCTTATCGAGGAATTGCATGCGGCGAACCAGGCGCTCAGCCTCGGCGCGCCGGGCAGCGTCATCCCAGCAGGCAGCGAAAGCCTGGTCCAGCTCATCCTGAGCCAGCTTGAGTCGCTTCTTGAACGCAGAAACGCCGGAAAGATCAGCATCGTCCTGCAGATCTTCCAGCTCCTCCCTCCACTGCATTTGCTGGAGCAGGAAATCGGGATCCTGCACCGTCACCTCGAGCGGCAACTCTCGGCCACGCAGTGCCAGAAGATAAAGCGCCCGCCGCGGAGCACTCTTGAGCGTCTGATAGGCATCATTGAGGCTTGCCGACCGCTCCAGCGCCAGGCGCTGCTCACGCTCACCAGCATCAGCGAAACGGTCCGGATGCACAGCCTTGGCCAGCTCACGATAGCGCGCAGACAGCTGAGCCAGATCCAGGCAAAAATCCGGCTTCAGATCGAACAGGGCGAAATGACAGGGACTACCCACGCAAGCCTCAGACGTTGAAGCTCTCGCCGCAGCCGCATTCGCCACGCACGTTGGGGTTGTTGAACTTGAAGCCCTCATTGAGGCCTTCCTTGGTGAAGTCCAACTCGGTGCCATCGAGGTAAACCAGGCTCTTCGGGTCGATGATGACCTTCACGCCATGGCTTTCGAATACCTGATCTTCAGCCGCCAGTTCGTCGACGAACTCCAGCACATAGGCCAAGCCGGAACACCCCGTAGTGCGCACACCCAGGCGAATACCCTCACCCTTGCCGCGCCCTTCGAGGGAGCGCTGCACATGGCGAGCGGCAGCTTCGGTCATGGTAATGGCCATAGCAACTCCTTAAGGCTTAGAGCAGGCCTTTCTTCTGCTTGTAATCACGCACGGCAGCCTTGATGGCATCTTCGGCGAGCACAGAGCAGTGAATTTTCACCGGCGGCAAGGCCAGCTCTTCGGCCAGCTGGGTATTCTTGATGGTTTCGGCTTCGTCCAGAGTCTTGCCCTTCATCCACTCGGTGGCGAGGGAGCTGGAGGCGATGGCCGAGCCGCAGCCATAGGTCTTGAACTTGGCATCTTCGATCACGCCCTGCTCATTGACCTTGATCTGCAGGCGCATGACGTCGCCGCAGGCCGGAGCACCAACCATACCGGTGCCGACATCAGGATCCGCCGCATCCATCTTGCCGACGTTGCGCGGATTCTCGTAGTGGTCGATGACCTTATCACTGTACGACATGGTGTAATTCCTCTCTCATCAGGTGCCGCTCTGCAGGCGACTACAAACTCAGTGTGCCTGCCATTCGACCTTGGACAGATCGACACCCTCTTTGAACATATCCCACAGCGGCGACAGCTCACGCAGCTTGTTCACCGCACCGGCCACCTTGCTGGCGGCGTAGTCGATTTCTTCTTCGGTAGTAAAACGGCCGAAGGTGAAGCGAATCGAGCTATGCGCGAGCTCGTCGTTGCGCCCCAGCGCACGCAGCACGTAGGAGGGCTCCAGGGAGGCGGAAGTACAGGCGGAACCGGAAGACACCGCCAGATCCTTGAGCGCCATGATCAAGGACTCGCCTTCGACATAGTTGAAGCTCAGGTTCAGGTTGTGCGGCACACGCTGGGTCATGCTGCCATTGATGTACAGTTCTTCCATGCCCTCGACCTGCTTATAGAAACGGTCACGCAGGGCCAGGATGCGCTGATTTTCCTGAACCATTTCTTCCTTGGCGATGCGGAAAGCCTCACCCATACCGACGATCTGGTGGGTCGCCAGGGTGCCGGAGCGCATACCGCGCTCATGACCACCGCCATGGATCATCGCCTCGAGACGGACGCGCGGCTTGCGGCGCACATAAAGCGCACCAATGCCTTTCGGACCGTAGGTCTTGTGGGCAGAGAAGGACATCAGGTCGACCTTCATGGTCTCCAGATCGATCGCAACCTTACCGGTGGACTGCGCCGCATCGACATGGAACAGAATGCCGCGCGAGCGGGTCAGCTCGCCAATGGCAGCGATGTCGTTGATGGTGCCAATCTCGTTATTGACGTGCATGATCGACACCAGAATGGTGTCCTCACGCAGGGCCGCCTCAACCATAGCGGGCGTGACGATGCCATCCTCGCCCGGCTCGATATAGGTCACTTCGAAACCTTCGCGCTCCAGCTGACGGGTAGTATCCAGAACCGCCTTGTGCTCGATCTTCGACGTGATGATGTGCTTGCCCTTGCTGCCATAAAAATGCGCAACACCCTTGATGGCCAGGTTGTCGGACTCGGTGGCGCCGGAAGTCCAGACGATCTCGCGCGGATCGGCATTGACCAGCTCAGCGACCTGACGGCGTGCATTTTCTACGGACTCTTCAGCCTTCCAGCCGAAAGCATGGGAGCGCGACGCCGGATTTCCGAAGTTGCCATCCACCAGCAGGCATTCGCTCATTTTCTGCGCCACACGCGGGTCGACCGGAGTGGTGGCGGAGTAATCAAGGTAAATCGGCAATCTCATCAGGTATCTCCTATTCAGGCAGGCGCCCTGCTCACTCGATGGCGGACGCTTCTATCTTGTCCAGCTGCGGCATCATGCCGCTGCGGCGGCGCTGATCCTGACGCAGTGCGACTTCCTGCACCTCGCGCCGGGTTACCAGATCAGCCAGACTGATGCCGCTGAGAAACTCGTGAATCTGTTGACTGAGGTCGCACCATAGGTGGTGTGTCAGACAGGTGTCTCCTGAGTGACAATCACCCATGCCCTGGCAGCGGGTTGCATCGACCGACTCATTGACCGCATCGATCACCTGAGCCACCTGAATTACCCGCATGTCACGGGACAGCTGATAACCACCACCCGGACCGCGCACACTGCTGACCAGATTGCCGCGGCGCAACTTGGCGAATAGCTGCTCCAGATACGACAGGGAAATACCCTGCCGCTCGGAGATATCCGCTAGCGATACCGGCCCACTCTGAGCATGCAGCGCAAGATCGAGCATGGCAGTCACGGCGTAACGGCCTTTAGTAGTCAGACGCATGGTTTCGCACCACGGGTGAAACTGAGTTGCTGCGATTATCGCCTTTTCCGACTATTTAGGTCAACTATAAGACCAATCAAAACAGTCAGGTATAACGGCAGCACGGGGCGCGAATCATAGCAGAGTCTGCCAGAGTCAGGCAGCCGGCTTGTCGCCTTGCTCCTTGCAGACCCCGACGAAGTCTTCATCCCGCAGCTCCGGCAGATCCTTGGCACAGTAATCACTACCGAGAGCCTTGAGCGCCGAGCACATACCCTCCAGACGCCCATCCACGGCATGCAGGTGATCAAGCAACTGACCAATGGCACGCGCCACCGGATCCGGCATGTCCTGACCAACGCCATAGGCGTCGAAACCCAGCTTTTCAGCCATCGCCTGACGTTTGGCCTCTTGCTCATCATCGCTCTTGACGATGATCCGACCAGGAATCCCTACCACCGTAGCACCCGCCGGCACCGCCTTGGTCACCACCGCATTGGAGCCCACTTTAGCTCCCGCACCGACAGTGAACGGGCCCAGCACCTTGGCACCCGCCCCCACGACCACACCATCCTCCAGCGTCGGGTGACGCTTGCCCTTGTTCCAGCTGGTGCCACCTAGGGTGACCCCCTGATAGAGCGTCACGTCGTCACCAATTTCCGCCGTCTCGCCGATAACGATGCCCATGCCGTGATCAATGAAGAAGCGTCGACCGATCTTGGCCCCTGGGTGAATCTCGATACCGGTCAGCCAGCGACCGAAATTCGACACCACCCGCGCCAGCCACTTCCACCCTGCACCCCACAAGGCATGGGCAACACGATGCAGCCACACGGCATGCAAGCCGGGATAGCAGGTCACCACCTCAAAAGCATTGCGCGCCGCAGGGTCACGATGGAAGACGCTCTGGATATCCTCGCGCATACGCTCAAACATCTTCTTCTCTCCGCTTGTGGGACTCGCCACGCGCCGCCTTCTGAGTTTCCGTGAGAATGCCGCGCAGGATGTTCATTTCCAGCTTGCTGATACCCGAGCGCCCATAGAGGCGGCGCAGGCGCGACATCAAGTGGCGCGGCTTGGCAGGATCAAGGAAACCGATATCCACCAAGGTAGTCTCAAGGTGCCCATAGAACAGTTCCAGTTCGTCAGTGGTCACTGGCTGCGTATTCAGCATCGCGGTGGTTTCCACCTTGCTCATCTTGGTCGGCTGACCTTGAATCGCCAGCCAAGCCATGCGCACCTCATAGGCCAGAACCTGCACGGCAGCCGCCAGATTCAGCGAGCTGAAATCCGGATTTGAAGGAATATGCACATGAAACTGACAGCGCTGCAGCTCTTCATTGGTCAGGCCGGCATATTCACGCCCGAACACCAGCGCCACCTCACCACCCTGCTCCACATGCTGCAGAGAAGTCGTTGCGCATTCACGCGGATCGAGCAACGGCCAGGGAATTCGACGATCCCGCGCACTGGTGCCCAGCGCCACGCTGCAACCCACCAACGCTTCCTCCAAGGTATTCACAACCACGGCGGAGTCGAGAATATCGGTCGCGCCCGAAGCACGCGCCACCGCCTCACCACTGGGAAAGTCCAGCGGATCGACCAGTACCAGGCGCGACAGCCCCATGTTTTTCATGGCCCGCGCAGCGCCGCCTATGTTGCCGGGATGACTGGTATTGACCAGAACCACACGAATATTCTGCAGCACGCTCGCCCTGCCAATAATGCAAAAGGGCTATGGATGTTACAGAAGGCCACAGCCCAATGCCATGCACCGCAATATGCCGGCTGCGTAGAAAAAGCTAGTCTGCTAGAATGCTCGGCTTTCTTCTTTAACGACCCAGGTAACCTTCCATGCAGCCTATGCTGAATATCGCGCTGCGCGCTGCGCGCAGTGCCGGCGAACTGATCATCCGCTCCGTCGAACGCCTGGACGTCATCTCGGTCAACGAGAAAGATGCCAATGACTACGTCAGCGAAGTCGACCGCGCCGCCGAACAGACCATCATCCAAGCGCTGCAGAAGGCCTACCCGAACCACGGCTTCGTCGGTGAAGAGAGCGGCGTCATCAAAGGCAGCGGCGAAGGCGCTGACTACCAGTGGATCATTGACCCGCTGGACGGCACCACCAACTTCCTTCGCGGCGTACCGCACTTCGCCGTGAGCATCGCCTGCAAATACCGTGGTCGCCTGGAGCACGCAGTGGTGCTCGACCCAGTACGCCAGGAAGAGTTCACCGCCAGCCGTGGCCGCGGCGCCGCCGTCAATGGGCGCCGCATCCGCGTCAGCAATCGCAAAAGCCTGGACGGCGCACTGCTGGGCACCGGCTTCCCATTCCGCGCTGAGCAGGTCGACAACCTCGACAACTACCTGGGCATGTTCCGCAGCCTGGTCGGCCAGACCGCCGGCATCCGCCGCGCCGGCGCCGCCAGCCTGGACCTGGCCTACGTCGCCTCCGGTCGCTATGACGCCTTCTGGGAGTTCGGCCTGTCGGAATGGGACATGGCTGCTGGCGCCCTGCTAATCCAGGAAGCTGGCGGCCTGATCAGCGACTTCAGCGGCGGTCACGAATTCCTTGAGAAAGGCCAGGTGGTCGCCGGCAACACCAAATGCTTCAAGGCCGTGCTGACTGCCATCCAGCCGCATCTGGCCCCCTCAATGAAGCGCTGATCGCTAGCCAATAAAAAAGCCGCCCTAGGGCGGCTTTTTTATTGCTGGCAAAATCTACTGAGCAGCCTGGGTCAGCACCAGCTGCCCCTCCTTGTTGACCGGAATCTGCGAGCCAGGATCACGATCCATACGCACCTGCCCGACCTTGCCGTCCAGCTGATACTTCACGTCATAGCCGACCACTTTCTCGCTCGTATCCGTAACCGTGCTGCAGCGGGTCTCGGTCGTGGTGTAGGTATCACGCTCCTGCATACCCTCCTGCACCTTGTTGCCGGCATAACCACCGCCGACAGCACCTGCCACGGTGGCAATCTTCTTACCGCTGCCGCCACCGACCTGGTTGCCGAGCAAGCCACCCACTACTGCACCAATGGCAGTACCGGCGATCTGATGCTGATCCTTGACGGGAGCCTGACGTGTAACGGCGACGTCTTTACAGACCTCACGCGGGGTCTTGATGGTTTCCTTGACCGGCTGCACGGCCAGTACTTCTGCATAGCTTGGGCCGCTGACCAGGCTGTAAGTGGCGACTGCACCGCCGGCAGTGACACCTACCGCACCCAGCACCGCACCCACGATCATCGACTTGTTCATCTCGCCCTCCTCAGGCTTTAACGAGCGTTTTTCGCCCTTGCTCTCAGCCTTGGAAAGCTAAAGCCTGGCGCGAGTTCCACGAAAGGCAAATCGACACCGATAAATGGGACAACCTTCACAGGCCAGAAACGACAAGGCCCGGCATATGCCGGGCCTTGCTCAGTGGCGCGCCTCAAGGACGCTCGTCAACCTCTTCGACTACCGGAGGAATCAGATCATCACGGGTCAGTTTCAGCCAAACAAGCAGCGTGCTGGCGATATACACCGACGAGTAGGTACCCGCAGTCACACCAATAAACAGCGCCAGCGAGAAGCCCCACAGGTTTTCACCACCGAAGACCATCAACGCAATTATCGCCAGCAAGGTGGAAACCGACGTCGCCAAGGTCCGCAGCAGGGTCTGAGTGGTCGAAATGTTGATGTTCTCGATCAGCTCCGCCTTGCGCAGCACGCGGAAGTTCTCGCGAATACGGTCGAAGACCACAATCGTATCGTTCAGCGAGTAGCCGATCAGCGCCAAGACAGCCGCCAGCACCGTGAGGTCGAAGGGAATCTCGAAGAAGGAGAACACCCCGAGCGTCACGATCACGTCGTGAATCAGCGACACGATGGCACCAAAACCGAACTTCCACTGGAAACGAAATGCCACGTACACAAGGATTCCGCCCAACGCGAGGAGCATGCCCAGGCCACCCTGGTCACGCAGCTCTTCCCCCACAGCCGGCCCGACGAACTCCACACGCTTGACACTGAAAGTCTCGCCACTGACCTTGGCCAGATCAGCCGCCAGTTTGCTGCCCAGTTGCGGGTCATCGCCCTGCAGGCGCACGACCACATCGGTAGTGGCACCGAAATGTTGCACCACAGCACTGCCGTAGCCTACTTCCGCCAGCTGGCTACGCACCTTGGCCAGATCGGCCGGCTGCTCGTAGGACAGCTCGATCAGCGCACCACCAGTGAAGTCCAGGCCGAAATTGAGCCCCTTGACCGCCAGGCTACCGAGCGAGATCAGGGTGAGCAGCACAGTCACGGCAAACGCCACGTGGCGAATGCCCATGAAATTGATTACACGTTTCATCGCAACACGCCCCTTAGATCCACAGCTTCTTGAAGTCACGACCACCGAAGATCAGGTTGACCATGGCACGGGTCACGAAGATAGCGGTGAACATCGAGGTGATGATGCCGAGCGACATGGTCACGGCGAAGCCCTTGACCGGGCCGGTCCCCATGGCGAACAGGATGCCACCGACCAAAAGCGTGGTCAGGTTACCGTCGATGATCGCCGAGAAGGCCCGATCGAAGCCCTCGTGAATGGCCCGCGCCACCGACATGCCGTTGGCGATCTCTTCGCGGATACGCGAGAAGATCAGCACGTTGGCGTCCACGGCCATACCCATGGTCAACACGATACCGGCGATACCGGGCAGCGTCAGCGTCGCGCCGAGCGCCGACATCAGCGCCAGCAGCACCACCATGTTCAGCCCCAGAGCAAAGGTCGCCAAAATGCCAAAGAAGCGGTAGATGGCGATGATGAACAGCGACACGAAGAGCATGCCCCAAAGCGACGCGTCGATACCCTTGGCGATGTTGTCGGCACCCAGGCTCGGGCCAATGGTGCGCTCTTCGGCAAAGTACATCGGCGCCGCCAGACCGCCAGCCCGCAGCAGCAGCGCCAGCTCGGAAGACTCACCCTGACCGTTCAGACCGGTAATGCGGAACTGGCTCCCCAGCGGCGACTGAATGGTCGCCAGGCTGATGATCTTCTTCTCTTCCTTGAAGGTCTGAACCGGCACTTCCTTTTCGACGCCGTCGACCACCTGCTTGACATAGCGGGTCAGCGGTTTCTGCTCGATGAAGATCACCGCCATGCTGCGCCCGACATTGTTGCGGGTGGCACGATTCATCAGATCGCCGCCATGGCCATCAAGACGAATATTGACCTGCGGACGACCGTTCTCGTCGAAGCTGGCCTGGGCATCGGTCACCTGATCACCGGTGATGATCAGACTGCGCTCCAGATCCACCGGCGGACGGCCCGACTCACGGAACTCGAAGGACTCGGTCGAGGCACGCGAAGCGTCAACATCAGCCTGCAGACGGAATTCCAGGTTGGCGGTCTTGCCGAGAATACGCTTGGCCTCGGCGGTGTCCTGCACACCCGGCAGCTCGACCACGATGCGGTTGGCACCCTGGCGCTGCACCAGCGGCTCGGCCACGCCCAGCTCGTTGACCCGGTTGCGCACGGTGGTCAGGTTCTGCTTGATCGAGTACTCGCGTATCTCGGCCAGCTTGGCCTGCGTCATCGCCAGGCGCAGCACCTGCTGACCATTGCGCTCTTCACTGGTCAACTCGAAATCATTGAAGCTCTTGCGAATCAGGCTCTGCGCCTGCTCCAGCTGCTCGCTGTCGGCAAAGCCGAGGAGGAAAGCAGTGTCCTGCGCCGGCAAACTACGGTAGCGCACGCGCTCCTTACGCAGCAGACTCTTGACCTCGCTCTCGTAGACCTTGAGGCGAGCATCCAGCGCCTTGTCCATATCCACTTCGAGCAGGAAATGCACACCGCCGGATAGGTCCAGACCCAGCTTCATCGGGCCAGCACCCAGGTTACGCAACCAGTCCGGAGTGGTGGGCGCGAGATTGAGCGCCACTACGTAGTCGTCGCCCAGGACCTTGCGCGCCAACTCCTTGGCTGGCAGCTGATCGTCCTGCTTGACCAGGCGCAGCAAGGCACCCTTGCCCTCCTTGGTCAGGTCGGCCGCCTTCACCGCAATGCCCGCTGTTTCCAGCGCCTGACTGACACGGTCGATATCGCCCCGGCTGATCTCGGTTGCGGTACTGACGCCACTGAACTGGATGGCCGGATCGTCCGGATAAAGATTGGGTGCGGAATAGATGAAGCCGATCACCAGCACAGCCAGGATCAGCAGGTACTTCCACAGGGGAAATTTATTGAGCATGACGCCGCCCGTTATGACACGGGGCGCTAGAAGCGCCCCGTAGTGGTGAACAAAGAATCGTTAGATGGCTTTCAGCGTGCCTTTCGGCAGAGTGGCCGCGATGGCCTGCTTCTGGAACTTCAGTTCGACGTTGTCGGACACCTCGATCACCACGAAATCGTCGGCTACCTTGGTGACCTTGCCGGCAATACCGCCGCTGGTCACAACCTCGTCACCCTTCTGCAGGCTACCGAGCAGATTCTTATGCTCTTTGGCGCGCTTGGCCTGCGGACGCCAGATCATCAGATAGAAGATGACCAGAAAGCCGATCAGAAACACCCACTCGAAGCCACTACCAGCAGGACCAGCGGCAGCTGCCGGAGCGGCGGCATCGGCGTAAGCGGCGGGAATCAGAAAGCTCATGGAACACTCCTATCAAAGGTCGGGAATCGAACTATTTATTATCTGCACCCGCACGCGGCCGGCGGGCTAGGTCGACACTTAATGGGGTGCCGCCCAGCCTATTTCAATGCGGATGCAACTAAGGGCTCGAGAGGCGGCGTTGATTGGCCGCGCTTGGCATAGAAGGCATCGACGAAGTCGGCCAATTTACCCTGTTGAATAGCCTCGCGCAAACCAGCCATCAGGCGCTGATAATGGCGCAAGTTGTGGATCGTATTAAGCATGCTACCCAGCATTTCACCGCATTTATCCAGGTGATGTAGATAGGCACGGGAGAAGTGTTTGCAGGTGTAACAGTCGCACGCGGGATCCAACGGCGAGTTGTCGTGCTTGTGCACCGCGTTGCGGATCTTGATCACACCTGTGTCCGTGAACAGGTGGCCATTGCGCGCGTTACGCGTCGGCATCACGCAATCGAACATGTCCACACCGCGACGCACACCCTCGACCAGATCTTCCGGCTTGCCAACCCCCATCAGATAGCGGGGCTTGTCCGCCGGCATGTGTGGCGGCAGAAAATCCAGCACGCGGATCATCTCTTCCTTGGGTTCGCCCACGGATAGACCGCCGATGGCCAGGCCGTCGAAGCCGATCTCCATCAGCCCCTCCAGCGAGCGCAAGCGTAACTCCTCGTGCATGCCACCCTGAACGATGCCAAACAGCGCCGATGGATTGCCCTCATGAGCGTTCTTCGAACGCTTGGCCCAGCGCAGCGACAGCTCCATGGAGCGCTTGGCCACCTCGAAATCGGCCGGATAAGGCGTGCACTCATCGAAGATCATCACGATGTCCGAGCCGAGATCGCGCTGGACCTGCATGGACTCTTCCGGCCCCATGAACACCTTGGCGCCGTCCACAGGCGAGGAGAAGTAGACGCCCTCTTCCTTGATCTTGCGCATGGCGCCCAGGCTGAACACCTGGAAACCGCCGGAATCGGTGAGGATCGGTCCCTGCCACTGCATGAAATCGTGCAGATCGCCATGACGCTTGATCACCTCGGTGCCCGGGCGCAGCCACAGGTGGAAGGTGTTGCCCAGGATGATCTGCGCACCGATGTCCTCGACATCGCGCGGCAACATGCCCTTGACCGTGCCATAAGTACCCACCGGCATGAACGCCGGGGTCTCCACCACGCCACGCGGGAAAGTCAGTCGACCACGGCGAGCACGTCCGTCGGTGGTCAGCAACTCGAAGGACATATGGCTCATGGGGTTTCCTCGGGGCCACGCGGGGCGGGATTACGGGTAATGAACATGGCATCGCCATAGCTGAAGAAGCGGTACTGCTCGCGCACCGCCTCCGCATAGGCGGCCATAGTTTCCGGATAGCCAGCAAAAGCCGAAACCAGCATCAGCAAGGTCGACTCCGGCAGATGGAAGTTGGTCACCAGGGCATCGACCACATGGAAGGGTTTGCCCGGATAGAGAAAGATGTCGGTATCGCCGCTGAACGCCTTGAGCTCACCATCACGCGCCGCACTCTCCAGCGAGCGCACGCTGGTAGTACCTACCGCGACCACCCGCCCACCACGGGCACGACAGGCCACCACGGCATCGACCACGGCCTGCTCGACCTGCAGCCATTCGCGGTGCATGTGGTGTTCCTCGATGCGCTCGACCCTGACGGGCTGGAACGTACCGGCGCCGACGTGCAAGGTCACAAACGCCGCCTCGACACCCTTGTCCCGAATCGCCGCCAACAGCGCTTCGTCGAAGTGCAGTCCTGCCGTAGGCGCCGCCACGGCACCCGCCTTGTCACGATCGGAGTAGACCGTCTGGTAGCGCTCGCGGTCAGCAGCTTCGTCGGGGCGATCGATATAGGGCGGCAACGGCATGTGCCCCACTCGATCCAGCAACGGCAGTACCGGTTCGGCGAAGCGCAGCTCGAATAGAGAATCATGGCGCTGCAGCATCTCGGCTTCGCCGCCGCCTTCCACCTGAATCAAGGTGCCCGGCTTGGGCGCTTTGCTGGCACGCACATGCGCCAGAACGCGATATTCATCCAGCACCCGCTCGATAAGCATTTCCAGCTTGCCGCCCGAAGCTTTCTGGCCGAACAGCCGCGCAGGAATCACTCGGGTGTTGTTGAACACCATGAGATCGCCGGGCTGCAGGTAATCGAGCAGATCAGGAAACACACGATGGGCTAGGGCACCGCTGGCGCCATCGAGCACCAGCAGGCGACTGCCCCTTCGCTCAGCCAGCGGATGGCGGGCGATCAGGGCATCGGGAAGGTCAAAATGAAAGTCGGCAACACGCATGGTCAGTCAGTCTCGCGGGGGCGAAGAGCTTACCGGAAAGCAACCCCATCTGGCCATTCGGGCCGATTGACCGCCTCTATTCGCCTCCCTATACTGCGCGCCCATCGTGCCTCGGTGGCGGAATCGGTAGACGCGGCGGATTCAAAATCCGTTTTCGAAAGAAGTGAGAGTTCGAGTCTCTCCCGGGGCACCACGATATTCCCTCCTTTACCCCCTGCAGACCTCTGGAATCAGCCTTTCCAAGAGGGTTGGCAAACGCGTTTGAGTTAGCGTAGAGTTGGCCAACTGTGTTTGCATGGGTCGCCTTGAATCGTGACCTGGTGCAGTAGATCCTAGATCCGCTACATCCCGCTCGACTTCTCTTACTCTCTGCAACCAGTTCCAGCCCTCTCGTGCCAGAAGCACAAGAGGCTGTCATCAACTCTAGTTTCAAGGAAATAAGACAATGTCGAATCGTCAAACCGGCACCGTCAAATGGTTCAACGACGAGAAGGGCTTCGGCTTCATCACCCCCGAGAGCGGTCCGGATCTGTTCGTGCACTTCCGCGCTATCGAAGGTTCGGGCTTCCGTAGCCTGAAAGAAGGCCAGAAGGTCACCTTCGAAGCCGTGCAAGGCCAGAAAGGCATGCAAGCTGATAAGGTTCAGGTTCTGGCCTAATCGCTTCAGCTGCGAAAAAGCCCCTGATGGCAACATCAGGGGCTTTTTTGTGCCTGCCGTTTTGACCCCGTACAATCCTGCGCAGTTTTCCTGCTGCCGAGCCCCACATGCCCAAGCACATGCTGCGCCCGCAAGGCGATTTCCCCAGCGCCGGCCTGATCCGACGCCTCGCCGCAATGTTCTATGACTTCCTGCTGTCCGTCGCCCTGCTGATGGTCACCACCCTGCTCTACAAAGTGGTGCAAATGGGCATCTACGGCCAGGAACAGCTTCGTCAGATGTCCGATGCCGGCGCCCTGGACGGTGACCCACTGCTCTCAACCCTGTTGGTAATGACGCTATTCGCCTTCTTCGCCAAGTTCTGGACCCATAACGGCCAGACGCTGGGCATGCAGGTGTGGGGCTTGCGCATTCAGAACGCCGACGGCTCGGCCATTAGCCTGTGGCAAGCACTGCTGCGCTTCGTCGTGGCCATCGGTTCCTGGCTGTTCCTGGGTCTGGGCTTCTTCTGGGTGCTGTGGGACAGAAAAAAACGCAGCTGGCACGACATCTACTCGGACAGCCTCGTGGTGCAACTGCCCAAAGGCATTCACAAGAAGACCTAATCGGCTATAGCTCCGGCAGCAGCACGTTACTCATTAGCCAGGCAGTAGCCAGCGCCCCGGCCACGCACAGCAACGCACCGCCAGCCGCCTGCCAGTAGAAACCCCTTGCCAACTCGTCTTCCCCCCGCGTGGAGAGAATGAAGGGGTAAGCCTCCCCAGGCCGGCGCAGCTGGTGGTGCACCGGCGCTTCACCTCGCGCCTGCTGGCGGCGTTGCGCTTCGACGCGAGCCGACTGACGCATACGCTCCCACTCGGCCGGGTCCAACCGGCCATCGCCATTGCTGTCGAAACGCTGCAGCAACCCGGCGAAGTCGCTCTTCCACTCTCGCACCACGGCGCCCTGGGCCAGGGTCAAGTCGAAGGCCTCGCTACCCCCCTTGGTGCGGAAGTCGCCGATGGCATAGAGCGGCTGCCCTGCATGCAGACGCTCCTCGGTGTAGCGATATTCGCTCCCCGCCGAGAACAGACGACCGAGCAGGCTGCCGCGCCCGCTCAGGCCACGCGGATGCCGCTCGCTGCCACGCCAGACCTGGCGCGTACTGACCCGCACCTCGGCACCGGCCGGGTTGATCAGGCACTCGCCGGTACCGTCCTTCAGCCGCAGCCATGCCTCGCTGGTGCCGCGTTCCACCACCCTCCAGGAGCGCCGCTTGCCGTTGCTGTCATACTCCTCGATCTTGAATCGCCACCATAGGCAAGGCGTGCCGCTCAACGGTGCCTCGACCTCGCCACCCTCCAGCGCATGCAGCACGCCGTACAGCTCGACGTAGCCCTGGGCCGCAGAGCGGATCTTCGAGGTCGGGGTATTGAGCAGAAAGCGCGCTTCCGAAACGCGCTTGACGAACCACCAGCCGCCGCCGGCACAGGCGCCGACACTGAAGGCCATGCTGATGGCCAGCCCCGCCACATCCATCTCAGTTGAACAGCGACTTGAGGTCGACGTCGGCCTTTTCTGCATCGCTGAACTGCAGCAGCTCAGCCGCCTTGAAGGCGAACATGCGCGCCAGAATCACGTCGGGAAACTGCTCGATGCGCACGTTGTTCAGGTTGACCGCCTCGTTGTACAGCTCACGGCGGTCAGCGATCGCATTCTCCAGGCCGGAGATGCGCTGCTGCAGATGCTGGAAGCTTTCGTTGGCTTTCAGTTCCGGGTAGTTCTCGGCCAGGGCAAACAGCTGCCCGAGCCCGGCACGCAGACCGCTCTCGGCTCTGCCCAGAGCGCCCACATCGTGCTGCTCGCGGGCACTGGCGACGGCACTGCGCGCCGCAATTACCCGCTCCAGGGTGGTGCGCTCGTGCTGCATGTATTGCTTGCAGGTTTCCACCAGCTTGGGTAGCTCGTCGTGACGCTGCTTGAGTAGCACGTCGATATTCGACCAGGCCTTGCTCACACCGTGCTTCAGACGCACCAGCCCGTTGTAGAGACTCACCGCCCAGGCGGCGAGCAGAAACAGTACGACAACAACCGCTACGAGCGAGAGACTCATGCCAGGCACTCCATGTGGACTGACGGCATTCTAACGAGCGCAGCACAGGCGTCCAGCGCAGTGCCAAACGGAAAACGTCTTTGCATTTAATGCAAATCTTTCGCATCATTGCTGCCGTTTGTTTCACGCCTTCCAACACTAGAAAGCAAAGGACTCCGCTATGACTCGCATGCCCCTGGCTACCGCCAGCTTGCTGGCACTCGCCATTTCTCTCGCCGGCTGCGGTGACGACCAGAAAGAGGCCGCCGCTTCGCAGGCGGCTGCTCCAGCCGCAGCCGCCGGTGCCGCCGCGCCGGCTAAAGTCGCGGATGCCGAAGCCAAAGCGGTTGTCACTCACTACGCCGACCTGGCCCTGGCCGTGTTCAGCGATGCCGCCAGCACCGGTAAGCAGCTGCAGGCCGCCGTCGACGCCCTGCTGGCCAACCCCAGCGCAGAGACCCTGAACGCCGCTAAGCAGGCCTGGCTGGCTGCTCGAGTGCCCTACATGCAGACCGAAGTATTCCGCTTCGGTAATGCCGTGGTCGACGACTGGGAAGGCCAGCTGAACGCCTGGCCACTGGACGAAGGCCTGATCGACTACGTGGCCAAGGACTACCAGCACGCCCTGGGCAACCCGGGCGCCAGCGCCAACATCATCGCCAACACCGAGATCCAGGTCGGTGAAGACAAGGTCGACGTCAGCGAGATTACCGGAGAGAAACTGGCCGAGCTGAACGAACTGGGCGGTTCCGAAGCCAACGTCGCCACCGGCTACCACGCGATCGAATTCCTGCTCTGGGGCCAGGATCTGCATGGCACCGCTGCCGGCGCCGGCGAGCGCCCCTACACTGACTACCTGACCGGCGAAGGCGCCACTGGCGAGCACAACGAGCGTCGCCGCGCCTACCTGAAAGCCGCTACCGACCTGCTGGTCGCCGACCTCGACAGCATGGTCGAACAGTGGAAAGCCGGTGTTGCCGGCAACTACCGCGCCACCCTGGAAGCCGAGTCGGCCGAGAACGGCCTGCGCAAGATGCTGTTCGGCATGGGCAGCCTATCGCTCGGCGAACTGGCTGGCGAGCGCATGAAAGTCGCGCTGGAAGCCAACTCCACCGAAGACGAGCACGACTGCTTCAGCGACAACACCCACAACTCGCACTTCTACAACGGCAAAGGCATCCGCAACGTCTACCTGGGCGAGTACAAGAAGGTCGACGGCACCACCCTGACCGGCCCGAGCCTGTCCTCGCTGGTGGCCAAGACCGACGCCGCGACCGACACCACCCTCAAGGCCGACCTCGCCGATACCGAGGCCAAGCTGCAGGTACTGGTCGACAGCGCCGAGAAGGATAACGTGCACTTCGACCAACTGATTGCCGCCGGCAACACCGAAAGCCAGCAGAAGGTTCGTGATGCCATCGCCGCCCTGGTCAAGCAGACCGCGGCCATCGAGAAGGCCTCCGCGGCGCTGGGCATCAGCGACCTCAACCCGGACACCGCCGATCACCAGTTCTGATACCCGCAGAGCTGTCCAGGACGGATGCGCCCACAAGGCGCATCCGTTTTTTTATGGCCTGCCATTCCTGGCGCCCCCATAGAGCCGTCGCTGTGCGACGTTAAGAATTGCTCTCGGCACTGTCTTGTACCCGCGACAATCTGGCCGAGACACAAACGCTAATTGCTCTTATTTGATATCCATTAGCCTGCTAAGATTGCCCGCCTGTTCGATTGCCCTGGTTCCTGCCAATGCCCTCCCCGTTGCGTCTCTGCCTTCTGCCGCTGGTTTTCGCCCTGGCAGCCTGCGAGCGCACACCGCCGCCCGCCGAGCCCGGCGAGGCACTTTCCGGGGGCAGCACCACGGTGCGCCAGGCTGACCACAATGCCTTCTCCCTGCCCTCCGCCAACCTCGCCCCATCACGGCGCCTGGACTTCAGCGTGGGCAACAGCTTCTTCCGCAACCCCTGGGTCATCGCCCCGTCCACCACCACCGCGCGCGATGGTCTCGGCCCGCTGTTCAACACCAACGCCTGCCAGAACTGCCATATCAAGGACGGCCGCGGCCACCCGCCAGCAGCCGACGCCGTCAGCGCCGCCTCGCTACTGGTGCGCCTGTCGATCCCCGGTGACGACTCGCCAGCCCACGCCGCCCTGCGCCAGCGCCTGGGCGTGGTGCCCGAGCCGGTGTACGGCGGCCAGTTGCAGGACATGAGCAACCCCGGCCATGCCCCCGAAGGCAAGGTGCGTTTCAGCTACCAGCCGGTGACGGTGCACTTTGCCGATGGCACCCAGGTCGAACTGCGCAAGCCGCAACTGCAGATCAGCAACCTTGGTTACGGCGCAATGCAGGCCGACACCCTGTTCTCCGCCCGCGTCGCACCACCGATGATCGGCCTGGGGCTGCTGGAGGCGATTCCCGAGAGCGCCATTCTGGCCAATGCCGATCCGGATGATCGCAATGGTGACGGCATTCGCGGCATGGCCAACCGGGTCTGGGACGACGCTCGCGGTGAAACCGTACTCGGCCGCTTCGGCTGGAAGGCCGGCCAACCCAGCCTCAACCAGCAAAATGCCCACGCCTTCGCTGGCGACATGGGCCTGACCACCAACCTGCTGCCGCGCGACGATTGCAGCGAGGCGCAAGCCCTCTGCCGCAGCACGCCTGATGGCGGCAGCCCGGAAGTCAGCGACAACATCCTCGCCGCAGTGCTGTTCTACAGCCGCAACCTGGCCGTGCCGGCCCGGCGCAATGTGGACGATCTGGAAGTCCGCCGCGGCAAGCAGCTGTTCATGGACGCCGGCTGCCAGCAATGCCACACCCCCAGCTTCGTCACTGCCGCCGATGCGGCCGAGCCGGAGCTGGCCGAACAGACCATCCGCCCCTATACCGATATGCTGTTGCACGATATGGGCGAAGGCTTGGCCGACAACCGTCCGGAATTCCTCGCCAGCGGCCGCCAATGGCGCACCGCGCCGCTGTGGGGGATCGGCCTGACTGAAACGGTCAACGGCCACACCCAGTTCCTGCATGACGGCCGTGCACGCAACCTGCTGGAAGCCATTCTCTGGCACGGTGGTGAGGCGGAAAGCGCCAAACAGGCCATCCTCGACTTCGATGCCAGCGAGCGCGACGCGCTGCTGGCCTTCCTCAACTCCCTGTAAGGAGACCGGCATGATCCGCTCGCCCTTCGCCATCGCGCTGCTTGCGCTCGGCCTCAGCGCCTGCAGCCAGCCCGATCCCCAGCAACGCGTCAGCGCCGCCCTGGCCGAAGGCGTCATGCTGCCGGCCTACAGCGCCTGGCAGCAGTCGAGCCAGCAACTGGCTGACAGCGCCAAGGCCTACTGCGACGGCAGCCAGGACCTGGGCGCGGCGCAGCAGGCCTTTCTCGCCGACGTCAGCAGCTGGGCCGCCCTGCAACCGCTACTGGTCGGCCCGCTGGCCGAGGGCAACCGCGCCTGGCAGGTGCAGTTCTGGCCAGACAAGAAGAACCTGGTGCAGCGTCAGGTCGAGGCGCTGCTCAAAGGCAAACCGCAGCTGAGCCAGGCGGATGTGGAAAAAGCCAGCGTCGTGGTCCAGGGCCTCACTGCCTATGAATACGTACTTTTCGATGCAGGTGTCGATCTGTCCGACGCTGCGCAGAAGAGCCGCTATTGCCCGCTGCTGACCGCCATCGGCGAGCATCAGGTGCAGCTGTCCGGCGGCATCCTCCAGCAGTGGCAGGCCGAAGGCGGCATGCGCGCCCAGCTCAGCGAATTCCCCAACGCCCGCTACGCCGAAGCGCCCGAAGCCATGGCCGAGCTGCTGCGCGCCCAGGTCAGTGCCATCGACGGCCTGAAGAAAAAGCTCGGCACCGCCCTCGGCCGTCAGAGCAAAGGCGTACCGCAGCCTTATCAGGCCGAGTTCTGGCGCAGCAGCGCCAGCCTGGCCAGCCTCGCGGCCACCCTGAGCAGCGCCGAGCGTATCTGGCTGGGGGCCAATCAGGATGGCGTGCGCGCCCTGCTCGCCGACGACCAGGTCGAGCTGGCCAGGCGCATCGACCAGCAGTACAGCGCTACCCGCCAGCAGCTGGCGGCCCTGCAACGTCCGCTCGGCGAACTGCTGGCCGACGAAATCGGCCGCAGCGAGCTGAATGCCTTCTACGACAACCTGAACACCCTGCATCGCCTGCACGAGAGCGAGCTGGCCAAGGTGCTCGGCATCCAACTGGGCTTCAATGCTCACGATGGTGACTGAATGAAGCGCAGAGCTTTCCTGGGGCTCGGCAGTCTGGCCCTGACCGGTGGCGCACTGGGCGGCTGGCAACTGATCGGCCGAGGCACACACACCATGCTGCTGTCGGCCCGTGATGATGCCGACGGCAACCATTACGCCGTGGGCTACCGCCTGGACGGCAGCAAGGTCTTCGCTACCCGGGTGAGCGAGCGTTGCCATGATGTGGTGCCGCACCCGCACCTGCCCCTGGCGGTGTTCGTCGGCCGCCGGCCAAGTCGCGAGAGCTACTTGATCGATACCCGCGACGGCCGCTTGCTACAGACCCTCGCTTCGCCCGCCGAGCGCCATTTCTATGGCCATGGCGTCTTCCACAAGAGCGGCGACTGGTTCTACGCCACCGAGAACAACACCGCCGAACCGGGCCGTGGCGTACTCGGCGTCTACCACCTGCGCAACAACCAGCTGCAACGTACCGACGAGCACAGCACGCACGGCATCGGCCCGCACCAATTGCTCTGGCTGCCCGGTGGCGAAGCGCTGGTGGTGGCCAATGGCGGCATTCGCACCGAGGCCGACAGCCGGGTAATGATGAACCTCGATGCCATGGAACCGAGCCTGGTACTGATGCACCGCGACGGGCGCCTGATCAGCAAGGAGCAGCTACCCGAACAGATGAACAGCGTGCGCCACCTGGCCGTGGCCGCCGACGGCACCGTGGTATCCGGCCAGCAGTATGAAGGCGAGCCGCTGGACAAGGTGCCGCTGCTGGCGATCAAGCGCCCCGGCCAGCCGTTCCAGCCCTTCCCCCTGGGCGAAGCGCAGCGCGCGGCGATGAGCCAGTACACCGCCAGCCTGGCCATCCATGACGACCTGCGCCTGCTGGCGCTGACCGCGCCGCGTGGCAGCCGCTTCTTCATCTGGAACCTGGACAGCACCGAACTGTTGCTCGACGTACCGCTGCCGGACTGTGCCGGCGTCGGCGCGGTGGCCGACGGTTTCGTCGTCACCTCCGGCCAGGGCCGCTGTCGCCTGTACCACTGCCATGGCGAGCAGATCGTCGCCGAGGCGCTGGAGCTACCCGCCGGGCTGTGGGACAACCACTTGCGTCTGGCCTGAACCCGCGACACACATCTGCAACATAAGTGTTATCAAGGCCAGGCAAGATGCCGCCCCCTGCACAGCCCACGGGGCTGTGCCCAGGCGTCTGAGCGCACGGGCGGCTAAAGGCCATCCCGGCGCGGCCGACCTATACTGAGGTGAGTGTTGCTCTCGCCCGTGAGCCATCCCGGCGGGCCAGCTGCACGCCGGCGCCCCAGCACCGCCTGATAGGGACATCCGCAGTTCCGGCACTCACCCGAGTGCCGGGTGCCATTACTCCTCGAAGAGGCGTTCCCCCATGTTTCTGCAGAAATCTCTGCGCGCGCAGATCCTCACCCTGCTCGGCGGCAGCCTGGCGCTGATCCTGATCACTGCCCTGGCCTGCTTCAGCTTCCTGTCCAGCGGTATGCGCGACTATCGTGGCCTGCTCGATGGCCCGCTGCAGGCCGCGCGCCTGATCGATGTCGCCAACGTCGAATTCAAGATCCAGGTGCAGGAATGGAAGAACGTCCTGCTACGCGGCCAGGACAGCGAGAACCTGAAGAAATACTGGGCGCAGTTCGAGGCCCAGGAGCGCAAGGTTCAGGACACCCTCGGCGAACTGGCCAGCCTGGCCGGCGAGAATGCCCTGCTGAAAAGCCAGGTCGAGCGCCTGCGCAGCGAGCACCAGACCCTCGGCGCCAACTACCGCAAAGGTCGTGATGCCTTCGTCGCCGCCAACGGCGATGCCAAGGCCGGCGATGCCGCGGTCAAGGGCATCGACCGCGCCACCAGCGAGCAGATGAGCGCCCTGGTCGACCAACTGCGCAGCCAGAGCCTGGAGCAAGCCGCACAGATCAACAGCAGCGCCGAACGCACCATTACCCTCGGCACCCTGATCATGCTGGCTGCCGCCACGGTGATCGGCCTGTTCAGCCTGTGGCTGGTCAATAACAACCTGATCATCCCGATCCGCCACCTGATCAGCCATGTCGACCAGCTCAGTCACGGCCGCTTCGACCAGCGTGTCGAAGTCAAACGCCAGGACGAACTGGGCATGCTGGCCCGGGCCGCCAACACCCTGCGCGACTTCCTCGCCAGCACCACCGACAGCCTGCGCCACAGCACCGGCAACCTGGACAACGCCAGCGGCGAACTGAATCAGATCGCCACGCGCATGACCCTGGGCATCAACGAACAGTTCGAGCGTACCGATCAGGTCGCCACCGCCATGCACGAGATGTCCGCCACGGCCCAGGAAGTGGCGCGCCACGCCGCCGAGGCCGCACATGCCGCGGACGATGCCGACCACTCGGCACGCCAGGGTGGCAAGGTCATGGAATCGACCATCCAGACCATCACCGGCATGCGCAGCGAGATCGCCAGCACCGCCGAGGTGATCCGCCGCCTGGAAGCCGACAGCGGGCGCATCGGCAAGGTGCTGGAAGTGATCCGTGGCATCGCCGAGCAAACCAACCTGCTGGCGCTCAACGCCGCCATCGAGGCCGCCCGTGCCGGCGAGCAGGGCCGCGGCTTCGCCGTGGTCGCCGACGAGGTGCGCCACCTGGCACAGCGCACCGCTGAATCCACCGCCGAGATCAACCAGATCATCGACACCGTGCAGACCGGCGCGCTGAACGCCGTGCGCGCCATCGAGAGCGGGCAGAACCGCAGCGAGGAAGGCGTGACCCAGGTCACCGAGGCCGGCGCCATGCTTGAACGCATCACCGGCGCGGTCGAGGCCATCCGCGACATGAACCGGCAGATCGCCACCGCCGCCGAGGAACAGACGTCAGTGGCCGAAGACATCTCGCGCAACCTCACCGAGATCACCGCCATCGCCAGTTCCAACCAGGAAAACGTCGAGCGCACCCAGGCCGCCAGCCAGAACCTGCGCGGCCTGTCCGGCGAGCTCAACGAAGTCACCCGCCGCCTGGGTTCCTGAGCAGGCGCAAGGCCAGGCAGGGCAAGCACAATGGCTGCAGAAAATGCAGCCATTGGCGCTTTTCGCGCAACAAGTCGTCGCAAAAATGCGCACTAGAAACCTTTTGCACATGGGTTTTTTTGACTTGATCGTCAGGCGGTACTAACGTGCCCGCTTCGCCTATTCCCAGGCCCCCAATTGCCCTGCCAAGGAACCGGAATATGTTGCTCCGCCGCATGCTGATCATGCTGGGCGTAGTCGTCCTCGTGGTACTCGCCCTCGCCGCCTACAAAGGCTTCTCCATCTATCAGCAGATCCAGATGTTCTCGGCCCCGCAGCCGGCCATCAGCGTGTCTGCCGCGATTGCCGAAGAGCAGCCCTGGCAGAAACGCCTGCCGGCCATCGGCACGCTCAAGGCCTTTCAGGGCATCGATCTGACTGCCGAAGTCGTAGGCACGGTCGAATCGGTACTGTTCCAGTCCGGCGAGAGCGTCAGCCTGGGCCAGCCGCTGCTGCAGCTGGACAGCAAGGTCGAGCAGGCCATCCTCACCACCGCCGAAGCGGTGCGTGCTCTTGCGCGGGTCGAGTATCAGCGCGGCCAGGACCTGATCAAGCGCCAGGCCATTTCCAAGAGCGAGTTCGACCGGCTCAACGCCGAGCTGCTCAAGGCCGAGGCCAGCGTCACCCAGCTCAAGGCCGAACTGGACAAGAAACGCATCGTCGCCCCTTTCGCCGGCACCATCGGCATTCGCCAGGTAGACACCGGCGACTACCTGAGCCCCGGCAACCCCTTCGCCACCCTGCAGGATTTGTCCAAGCTGTACGTCGACTTCTTCCTGCCCGAACAGGACTACCCCTTACTGGCCATCGGTCAGAAAGTGCGCATCCGCGTGGCGGCGTATCCGGGCGAGGTGTTCGAGGGCGAAGTCAACGCACTCAACCCCAAGGTCGAGGAAACCACCCGCAACGTGCAGGTACGCGCCATGCTACCGAACCCGGACAACAAGCTGCTGCCGGGCATGTTCGCCAACCTGGAAGTGCTGCTGCCGGGCAGCACACCACAGGTGCTGGTCCCGGAAACCGCCATCACCTACACCCTCTACGGCAACTCGGTCTACGTGATCGGCGAACAGAAGGATGAGCAAGGTCAGGTGGTGAAGGACGAGCAGGGCCAGGTACAGCTGAGCGTCGAGCGCCGCTTCGTCGAGACCGGCGAGCGCCGCGATGGCCAGGTGCTGGTCCTCAAGGGCCTCAAGGCTGGCGAGCAGGTCGTCACCGCCGGCCAGCTCAAACTGGACAACGGCGCCCATATCAAGGTGGTCGACGACCCGGCGCTGGCCAGCAAGCCCGAGTAATCGCCGCGAGAGCCCGCCGGCAATTTGACGGGCTCCATTCGCTGATGCACAGGCCGCCCCGCGGCAGCCAAGGAAATCGTTATGGCCTTTACAGATCCCTTTATCCGTCGCCCGGTGCTGGCGACCGTGGTCAGCCTGCTGATCATCCTGCTGGGCCTGCAGGCCTTCAGCAAACTGGTGATCCGCCAGTACCCGCAGATGGAAAACGCCCTGATCACGGTCAGCACCGCCTACCCCGGCGCCAACGCCGAAACCATCCAGGGCTACATCACCCAGCCGCTGCAGCAGAGCCTGGCCAGCGCCGAGGGCATCGACTACATGACCTCGTCGAGCCAGCAGAACCTCTCGGTGATCTCCATCTACGCGCGCATCGGCGCCGACAGCGACCGCCTGTTCACCGAGCTGCTGGCCAAGGCCAACGAGGTGAAGAACCAGCTGCCGCAGGACGCCGAAGACCCGGTGCTGTCCAAGGAAGCGGCCGATGCCTCGGCACTGATGTACGTCAGTTTCTACAGTGACGAGTTGTCCAACCCGCAGATTACCGACTATCTGTCCCGCGTCATCCAACCCAAGCTGGCCACCCTGCCCGGCATGGCCGAGGCCGAGATTCTCGGCAACCAGGTGTTCGCCATGCGCCTGTGGCTGGACCCGGTGAAGATGGCTGCCTACGGCATTAGCGCCGTGGACGTGACCAACGCCGTGCAGCGCTATAACTTCCTCGCCGCCGCCGGCGAAGTGAAGGGCCAGTACGTGGTCACCAGTATCAATGCCAGCACCGACCTCAAGTCGGCCGAGGCTTTCGCCGCCATTCCGGTAAAGACTGACGGCGACAGCCGCGTGTTGGTGCGCGACATCGCCCGGGTGGAAATGGGCGCGGCCAACTACGACTCGATCAGCTCCTTCGACGGCATCCCCTCCGTCTACATCGCGATCAAGGGCACACCCAGCGCCAACCCGCTGGACGTGATCAAGCATGTGCGCGCCGCCCTGCCGGAACTGGAAGCCCAGCTGCCGCCCAACCTGAAAGTCTCCATCGCCTACGACGCCACCGAGTTCATCCGCGCCTCCATCGAGGAAGTGATCAAAACCCTGGGCGAGGCGGTGCTGATCGTCGTCGTCGTGGTGTTCCTGTTCCTCGGTGCCTTCCGCTCAGTGCTGATCCCGGTCATCACCATCCCGCTGTCGATGATCGGCGTGCTGTTCTTCATGCAGCTGATGGGCTACTCGATCAACCTGCTGACCCTGCTGGCCATGGTGCTGGCCATCGGCCTGGTGGTGGACGACGCCATCGTGGTGGTGGAGAACATTCACCGCCATATCGAGGAAGGCAAGACACCGTTCGACGCGGCCATCGAAGGCGCCCGCGAGATCGCCATCCCGGTGGTGTCGATGACCATCACCCTGGCCGCGGTGTACGCCCCCATCGGCTTCCTCGAGGGCCTGACCGGTGCGCTGTTCAAGGAGTTCGCCCTGACCCTGGCCGGCGCGGTGATCATCTCCGGCATCGTTGCCCTGACCCTGTCGCCGATGATGTGCTCGCGCCTGCTGCGTCACGAGGAGAACCCCACGGGCCTGGCACACAAGCTCGACCTGCTCTTCGACAAGCTCAAGCGGCGCTATCAGAAGGCATTGCACGGCACCCTGGAAACCCGTCCGGTGGTACTGGTGTTCGGGGTGATTGTCATGTGCCTGATCCCGGTACTGCTCAGTTTCAGCAAGAACGAACTGGCGCCGGACGAAGACCAGGGCATCGTGTTCCTGTTCACCAACGCGCCACAGCCGACCAACCTCAACTACCTGAACGCCTACACCGATCAGTTCGTGGACATCTTCAAAGAGTTCCCCGAGTACTACTCGTCGTTCCAGATCAACGGTTTTAGTGGCGTACAGTCCGGTATCGGCGGTTTCCTGCTGCAGCCCTGGAGCGAGCGTGAGCGCACGCAGATGGAACTGCTGCCCATCGTTCAGGAACGCCTCAACGACATCCCCGGCCTGCAGATCTTCGGCTTTAACCTGCCGGCCCTGCCCGGCACCGGTGAGGGCCTGCCATTCCAGTTCGTGGTCAACACGCCGAACGACTACGAATCACTGCTGCAAGTCGCCGAGCGGATCAAGACGCGCGCCATGGAATCCGGCAAGTTTGCCTTCCTCAACGTCGACCTGGCCTTCGACAAGCCCGAAGTGGTGGTCGATATCGACCGCGCCAAGGCGGCGCAGATGGGCGTATCCATGCAGGACCTGGGCGCCACCCTGGCGATTCTGCTCGGCGAGGGCGAGATTAACCGCTTCACCATCGACGGGCGCAGCTACAAGGTGATCGCCCAGGTCGAGCGCGCCTACCGCGACAATCCGGGCTGGCTGAGCAACTATTACGTCAAAAGTGAAAGCGGACAGATGGTGCCGCTGGGCACGCTGATCAGCGTCAGTGACCGCGCCCGGCCGACCAAGCTCAAACAGTTCCAGCAGCTCAACTCGGCCATTGTCGAGGGCGTGCCGATCGTCAGCATGGGTGAAGCGGCCGAGACCATCGCCCAGATCGCCCGCGAGGAAGCACCGCGCGGCTTCACCTTCGACTATGCCGGCGCCACCCGCCAGTACGTGCAGGAGGGCAGCGCGCTGTACGTCACCTTCGGCCTGGCCCTAGCCATCATCTTCCTGGTGCTGGCGGCGCAGTTCGAGAGCTTCCGCGACCCACTGGTGATCCTGGTCACCGTGCCGCTGTCGATCTGCGGCGCGCTGATCCCGATCTTCCTCGGCTTCTCCAGCATGAACATCTACACCCAGGTGGGTCTGGTGACGCTGATCGGCCTGATCAGCAAGCACGGCATCCTGATCGTCGAGTTCGCCAACCAGCTGCGCCGCGACAAGGGCATGAGCATCCGCGAAGCGATCGAGGAAGCTGCCTCTATCCGCCTGCGCCCGGTGCTGATGACCACGGCGGCCATGGTCTTCGGCATGGTGCCGCTGATCCTCGCCAGCGGTGCCGGCGCGGTGAGCCGCTTCGACATCGGCCTGGTGATTGCCACCGGTATGAGTGTCGGCACGCTGTTCACCCTGTTCGTGCTGCCCTGTGTCTACACCCTGCTGGCCAAGCCGGACCAGGCGCCGGCCACAGCGCCCGCGCACTGACGCCGAAGAACAAAAAGCCCCGCATCTGCGGGGCTTTTTGTTGCTCCATCCGTTGTTCTACTGCTCGCCTTTCATGGCCTGATTCAGACCGAACATCAACAGCAGCAGGTTGTCGCTGTCGGCCTCGACCGGGGTAAAACCGGCATGATGGGTAGAGACCGCCGGACAGGCTTGCTCGGCACAGTGCTTGTCATCCAGTACGCGCGGGGCCGGCTCCTGCCAGGCTGCGGCGGCCAGCGCGGTAACGCTGAGCGCGCCTACGAGGAACAAACCTCGAGCGATTTCTAGCTTCATCACAGTAACCTCTTGATAGTGCTGCCAAACACCTGTTCGTAACCGTAGACCACCTGCTGCCACTCCACCGCACTCCACGACGAATGGCGCCGTAACTGACGCAGGTCGTGACGCGCCGCTGCCCGGCGAGTCCAGCGGCGGCGGCTCTTCTCCAGATCGAGCAGCGCCACATCCAGCGCGTCGTCGGCCACTTTCACGAACACATGCTTGGCGTACAGGCAACCATGCTGCCAGCGGGCCAAGTTCATGCGAGCCAGCATCGCACCAATGTGTCGCAACAGCTGGTTATGCCGAGCAGGATCGATCTGCTCACGGCCACCCGCGGCATACCAGCTCTCGATATCCTGAAAGCCTTCGAGTTCGGCACTGATCAGCAAGCCGCGCCATCCCTCGACACTGCGCTCGGTACCGCAATAGACGATCTGCGGCACACGCACGCCATGTCGATCGAGTGCGAGCAGGGCCTTGCGCTCACGCAGCACGGTCGGGCAACCGAACGGATGGCGCAAGCTGCGGTAGATATGCCCCACCTGGCGCTTGGCGTAATAGACGCTGCCGTCTTCCTGCTGCAGACGCTGCACGCCGCTCTCCCCGCCACGCCTGCGATTGGGCTCCTCCACCCAATCGCCTTGACGCTGCCACCACTGCTCGAACTGGCCCGCTAGATTCATCTGTTTCTCCGCTCTATAACCCGACTGGGTATACCTTGCTTCTGCTCCCGGTCACCCTGGGTAACACGGTAACCCGCACTCTCACCCACAACGCCTCTGGCTCAAGGGTGCGGACGGTGCAGGGTACTAATCAAAAGCTTCCAGCAAGTTGCATACCGCCAATCATCATCAGCCTGTCATTTGGCCAAATTGACTTCAAAACGACAGCCACGCGGCACAGCATCTGCCAGCTCCACACTCCAGCCCTGGCTTTCACAGATGCGCTGCACCAGGGACAGACCGAGGCCAAGCCCCTCCCCCCGCGCCGCGCCGCCACGCACGAAAGGCTGAAACATCGCCTCGCGCTCCGCTGCGGGAATCCCCACACCCGTGTCCTCGACCACAAAGCCACTGGCCCCCAGGCGCAGCTCGATCCGTCCCTGCTCGGTGTAATGCCAGGCGTTGCGTAGCAGGTTGCCCAATACCGAGCGCAGCAGCGGACCGTTATAGGTTTGCTGGCCGCAGTCTGCCGGCTGGTAGTCAAACACCAGGCCCTTGCTTTCGATCAGCGGACGCCATTGCTCGACCAACCCATCGGCAATCTCGCGCAAACCCGCTTGCGACTCCACGGCGCCGCCATCCGCAGTCGAACGCGCCAGCAGGAGAAAGGTTTGCACCAGCTCGCGCATCTCTTCACACGCGCGGGCAATGCGTTGCACCTGGGTGCGGCTACGCGCGCTCAGTTCCGGGCTTTCCAGCAACAGTTCACAGGAGCTGGCGACGACCATCAACGGCGTACGCAGCTCATGACTGACATCGCTGGTGAACAGTCGCTCACGCATCAGCGAGCGACGTAGCAAGCCGAGCGTGATATCGAAAGAGGCGGCCAGACGCCCTACTTCATCCTCGGCGTAATCCGGCGCCAACTGCGGCGCCCGCTCGAGCAATTGATCCGGATGGCCGACTTGGCCCGACAATCGCACCACGGGCTCGATCACCTTGCGCGCCAGCAACCAGCCAAGCAGGCCGGACAACCCAAGGCTGAGCAGGAAGCCCACCAGCACCACGGCAAACAGCAGCTGTTCACGTTCCTCGAACTCGCTCTGATCCTCCATCAGCACATAGCGCCGGCCGTCGACCAGATGCACATAGGCATAGTAGGAATGGTTGTCGCGAAACAACTCGCTGAACCCAGGCGGCAGGTTTTGCAGATCCTCGCTCAGCGCGAAGTCGCCACGCCCCCCTGAAAAATGGAACAGCTGTGTGGGCTCCGGACGATGCCGCCACTCATCGATACTCTCCATTTTCAGCAGACGGTCGAGGTCGCCGCCCAGCTCGGAGGAAATCAGTCGTTCTTCGACCAGATGCACGGTTTCGACGATGCCGATGGCGAACGTACCGCCAACCAGCGCCGTCATCAGCACGAAAGCGATGACAATGCGCCGCGACAGGCTTTGCTTAAACTCCATCGCCACCCTCGACCAGACGGTAGCCGACACCGTGCACGGTCTGCAGCAAAGCACTGGGGAAAGGTTTGTCGATCACCTGGCGCAACTGATGCACATGGCTGCGCAGGCTGTCGCTGTCGGGACAATCGTCGCCCCATAACGCCTCCTCCAGCACATCGCGGCGCACCACGTGAGGACTCTTCTGCATCAACAGCGCGAGCAGCTTGAGCCCCACGGGATTGAGCTTGAGCGCCTTGCCCGCGCGGACAATCTCCAAGGTGTCGAGGTCATAGCTCAGATCGCCCACCTGCAGCAGACGCTTGCCAGCGCCCAGACTACGGCGCAATACCGCCTCAATGCGTGCGGCCAGCTCGGACAGCGCGAAGGGCTTGACCAAATAGTCGTCAGCCCCCGACTTGAAGCCCTGCAGCCGGTCATCCAGCTGGTCGCGCGCCGTGAGCATGATCACCGGCGTATTGCTGCGCGCCTCCTCACGCAGGCGCTTGCACAGGGTGTAGCCATCGATACCCGGCAACATGATATCCAGCACCAGCAGGTCATAGTGCTGAGTCGTGGCCAGGTGTAGCCCGGACAGGCCATCCTGGGCGCAGTCAACCGTATAGCCCTTGATCTGCAGGTAGTCGGCCATATTGGCCAGAATGTCGCGATTGTCCTCGACCAAGAGGAGGCGCATGGTCGTCGCCCTCGTTATTACGCAGAGCCATAAAGATACCCCGGTGCGCAGGGTTGCCGAGCGTACATGACGGTTTTTTCACATTCGCTTCACCTGCTGCTGACAGGTCAGCAGACAGCCTTGTGGCTGCTCAACACCCTCAGCAAGCAGAGAATGAATATGCCCTACTCGTCGCGCTTCAATCGTCTCTGGTGGTACGGCCTGCCACTGGCCCTGCTGGCAGCGATGCTGGTCTTCGAGCCCAGTCGCCTGGACTTCGCCCTGTCCGACCTGTTCTATGTGCCAGGACAAGGCTTCATCGGCCGTCACAACGCCTTCCTCGAAGACATCCTGCATGATCGCGCCAAGCAGGTATGTATCGCCATTGGCCTGCTCGCGCTGGCGGGCTTTCTGCTTAGCCTGCTACCCACACCCCTGCGCCCCTTGAGGCGCCGTCTCGGTTACCTGGTGTTGGCCATCGGCCTGTCGACCGGCATCGTCACGCCACTGAAGAAGGCTACCCAGATGCACTGCCCCTGGAGCCTCGAACAGTACGGCGGCGTCGAGCACTTCTCGCCCCTGCTCGGGCCACGCGCGGCGCCGGTGGAGAAGCCCGGTAACTGCTGGCCGGGCGGCCACGCGGCAGCAGGCTTTGGCTTGTTCGCCCTGTTCTTCGCCCTGCGTGATCCCAGGCCTCGCCTGGCCCGTGCGATGCTGATCGGCGCCTGCACGCTGGGCATCATCTTCTCGATCTCACGCATGGCCCAGGGCGCCCACTTTCTCTCGCACAACCTGTGGACAGCCGGATTGTGCTGGCTGATTTGTCTCGCCCTCTACGACCTGATGCTGTATCGCCCGCAGGAGCAGATACAGCCGGAGGCCAAACAGCCTGCGCAAGCCTGAACGGCGCCCATAAAAAAGCCCCGCACGAGGCGGGGCTTCTTCTGACAGCTCAGGGAGCGGGTCGGCTTACATCATGCCGCCCATGCCGCCCATGCCACCCATGTCCGGCATGGCCGGAGCAGCCTTGTCTTCCGGAATGTCGGCGACCATGGCTTCGGTGGTGATCATCAGACCGCCGATGGAGGCCGCAGCCTGCAGCGCGGAACGAGTGACCTTGGCCGGGTCCAGGATGCCCATCTCGATCATGTCGCCGTAGGTGTCGGTGGCAGCGTTGAAGCCGAAGTTGCCGGCACCCGCCTTGACCTTGTCTACCACTACGCTCGGCTCGCCGCCGGCGTTGGAAACGATCTGACGCAGCGGTGCTTCAACAGCACGGCGCAGCAGGGCGATACCGACGTTCTGGTCTTCGTTGTCGCCTTTCAGACCTTCGATGGCCTGCAGGGCGCGAACCAGAGCCACGCCACCGCCAGGCACCACGCCTTCTTCCACCGCAGCGCGGGTCGCGTGCAGGGCGTCTTCAACGCGGGCCTTCTTCTCTTTCATCTCGACTTCGGTGGCAGCGCCAACCTTGATCACGGCAACACCGCCAGCCAGCTTGGCCAGACGCTCTTGCAGCTTCTCTTTGTCGTAGTCGGAAGAAGTTTCTTCAACCTGCTTGCGGATCTGCGCAACGCGGGCTTCGATGTCAGCCTGAGCACCAGCACCGTCGATGATGGTGGTGTTTTCCTTGCTCAGTTGAACGCGCTTGGCGTTACCCAGGTGCTCCAGAGTAGCGCCTTCCAGGGACAGGCCGACTTCTTCGGAAATCACGGTACCGCCGGTCAGGATGGCGATGTCCTGCAGCATGGCCTTGCGACGGTCGCCGAAGCCCGGCGCCTTGACGGCAGCTACTTTGACGATGCCACGCATGTTGTTGACGACCAGGGTGGCCAGGGCTTCGCCTTCGACGTCTTCAGCCACGATCAGCAGCGGGCGACCGGCCTTGGCAACGGCTTCCAGCACCGGCAGCAGTTCACGGATGTTGCTGATCTTCTTGTCGACCAGCAGCAGCAGCGGGCTTTCCAGCTCGGCAACCATGGTGTCCGGCTTGTTGATGAAGTAAGGGGACAGGTAGCCACGGTCGAACTGCATGCCTTCTACGACGGACAGTTCGTTTTCCAGGCCAGAGCCTTCCTCAACGGTGATCACGCCTTCCTTGCCGACTTTTTCCATGGCTTCGGCAATGATGTTGCCGATGGAGTCGTCGGAGTTGGCGGAGATGGTGCCCACCTGAGCGATAGCCTTGGTGTCAGCGCACGGCTTGGACAGCTCCTTGATCTGGGCAACGATGGCCGCGGTGGCCTTGTCGATGCCGCGCTTCAGGTCCATCGGGTTCATGCCAGCGGCAACCGACTTCAGACCTTCGTTGACGATGGCCTGGGCCAGAACGGTCGCGGTGGTGGTGCCGTCACCGGCAGCGTCGTTGGCCTTGGAGGCAACGTCTTTCACCAGCTGAGCGCCCATGTTTTCGAACTTGTCTTTCAGCTCGATTTCTTTGGCAACGGATACGCCGTCCTTGGTAATCAGCGGAGCACCGAAGCTGCGATCCAGGACCACGTTACGGCCTTTCGGGCCGAGGGTGGCTTTGACGGCGTCGGCCAGGACGTTGACGCCAACCAGCATTTTCTTACGAGCGGAATCGCCGAATTTGACTTCTTTAGCAGCCATTTTGCTTGTTCCTCAATTCTTGAATTAGACGGGGATTCGCGAGAATCAGGCTTCGATGACAGCGAGGATTTCGTTCTCGCCCATCACCAGCAGGTCTTCGCCGTCGACCTTGACGGTGTTGCTGCCGCTGTACGGGCCGAACACCACTTTGTCACCGACCTTGACGGCCAGGGCGCGGACTTCGCCGTTTTCCAGAACCTTGCCAGCGCCGACAGCGACGATCACACCCTGATTCGGCTTCTCGGCAGCCGAACCCGGCAGCACGATGCCACCGGCGGTTTTGGTCTCTTCTTCGCTACGACGGATTACGACGCGGTCGTGCAGAGGACGAAGCTTCATTGTCGATCACTCCTGATAGTTGTTTCACTGGCCGGCGACTGCGCCGGCGGGTTAGGCAAAACCGGCTTGAGGCCGGGCGCGCCTCGCCGACGGCAAGACGCGAAAGTCTGTTCTGTCGCACAACGCGACAGAAACCTTGCGGTGATCGCTAGATAAGGGCGTTCAAGCGCTTTTCAAGGCCGCGGGCGAAATTTTTTACGCATCGCCCACTCAATCGCGACGCTGATACTCGCCTTCGATCACATGGGGCTGGGTCTGGCCGCTACGGGCCTGGGGATCATCGAAGAAGGCACGCTGACGCAGCGCCTGTTCCTGGGCACGGCGTTGCAGGTTGCCGATCATCAGGCGGCGGGTGAACGGGAACAGACAGAGCAGGCCGAAGATGTCGCTGATAAAGCCCGGCAGCAGCAGCAAGCCGCCACCTACGGCGATCAGCAGGCCCTCGAACATTTCCTGCTCAGGCATCTCACCGCGGGCCAGCTTCTCGCGGGCACGCCAGGCAGTGGCCACACCGGCCACGCGTAGCAGCACGCTACCCAGCACGGCCGAGCCGATGACCAGCAGCAGGGTAGGCAGAACGCCGATGGCGCTACCGACCTGAATCAGCACGGCCAGTTCGAGGATGGGGAACAGCAAAAAGAGAAACAGAAAAGCGCGCATTGCAGGGTCCTTGGCGGAAGAACAGCTTCCGATAACGATGAAGTATGGGGTGCTGCGCTTAATTCAAGCTGAAGCCTGCCCAACGGTCGGCCAGACATCGCTGCGGGCCAGCTGTACCAAGGCCTGACGCACGCTGCCAGGGTTGTTACAGGATGTTGGGAACGCCAGCCAGTGCAGGGCCTTGCCGATGCGCAGGTGGAAGCCCTCACTGTCGATACCGACCAACTGCGCCGGCTCATGCCGTGGCAACCCGGCCAACGCGACATAGTGGGCGATGGCACTGGTGTGATCGTCATTCATGTGCTCGACCATGCTGCGTTCGGCTTCGCCGGCATGCGGATTGGCCAGGGTGACCTCCGCCAGCCAGTGAATGGCGCCGAAACCACCGATATAACGGCTGCGTACCGGTCTCAAGTGCCAAAAGTCGAAGTCATGGGTGCGGTGGTAGTCGCGCGCCTCCGGGAAGTAGCGGTAGTAACGCGCCGCGGCAGCCTCGACGGCGTCGCGCTCTTCTACCTGCTCCGCCTCGGCCAGAATGGTCAACCGGCCAGCGGCCTGAACATCCTCGGCACCCCGCTCGCCCACCAGCAACGAGCATTTGTTGTCCTTCTGCAGGTTATGGGTGTGCTGAGCGATACGGCTGATGAGGATCAGCGGCCAGCCCCGCTCATCCAGGCAATAGGGCACCACTGATCCAAAAGGGAAGCCCTGTAGCACTTTGGAGTGAGTGGAAAGCACCCCTCGGTATTCCTTGAGCAGCAATTCTCGGGCATGCTTTGCGGCTGTTTCGCTCAATTTATGACTCCTCGCTGAGAATCCGTCGAAAATGAAACGGATCGGCGCCCTGCACAGCCAGCTGAAGCGCGGGCGAGGCCACCTGTAAGACCTTGAGGGGTAGTGTTATGGAACTCAAAGACAAAGTCATCATCATCACCGGTGGCTGCCAGGGCCTGGGCCGTGCCATGGGCGAATACCTGGCCGCCAAGGGCGCCAAGCTGGCGCTGGTCGACCTCAACCAGGAAAAACTCGATGAAGCCGTAGCCGCCTGCAAGGCCGCTGGCGGTGACGCCCGCGCTTACCTGTGCAACGTCGCCAATGAAGAGCAGGTGACCCACATGGTCGCCCAGGTAGCCGAGGACTTCGGCGCCATCAACGGCCTGGTCAACAACGCCGGCATCCTGCGTGACGGCCTGACCATCAAGGTCAAGGACGGCGAGCTGAGCAAGATGAGCCTGGCCCAGTGGCAGTCGGTGATCGACGTCAACCTGACCGGCGTGTTCCTCTGCACCCGTGAAGTCGCGGCGAAGATGATCGAGCTGAAGAATACCGGCGCCATCATCAACATCTCCTCCATCTCCCGTGCCGGCAACATCGGCCAGGCCAACTACTCCGCAGCCAAGGCCGGCGTTGCTGCCGACACCGTGGTCTGGGCCAAGGAACTGGCGCGCTACGGTATCCGCGTGGCAGGCGTGGCACCCGGCTTCATCGAGACCGAGATGACCGGCAGCATGAAGCCGGAAGCGCTGGAGAAAATGACCGCCGGCATCCCGCTGCGCCGCATGGGCAAGCCGGCCGAGATCGCCCACTCGGTGGCCTATATCATGGAGAACGACTACTACACCGGTCGTATCCTGGAGCTCGACGGCGGCCTGCGCCTCTGATTGGGTTTCGATCTGCTGCGCGTCGGCCTGGCGTTGTTGGAGAAGGGCCTCAGGCTGCTCATTTACACTCGGTAAACTCCGCGCCCTCGGCCCTTCTCCGCCTAGCCTGGCTCTAGCTCGCGAGATCGATTCTTCGACCCTTAAATAAGCCCCGCAATGCGGGGCTTTTTGTTGTGTGCAGATCGCTAGGCGATCTCATCTCTTACGCAGCTTGGCGCAATAGTCTTCGGACACATTGGCAGCTGTGTACCAGACATAGTCGGCGCTGCCGGCAGCCGGCTGCTTGCCGACTTCGGCGAGGATCAGCACCAGGTTACCTTCGCGGGCACCGAGGTCGGCCAGGTGCAGCGGCACGCCGAGGTCCTTGCGCACATGGAAGGCACCGGCCAGCAGCAGGGCCGGCTGCGGCGCGGCGACCAGACGCTCGGCCATGCGTCGGTCACGCTGCTGCTGCACCGCAAGCATGGCCGGGATCTGGCTGTCCGGCAGCAGGCCGCAGTGGGACTCGCGAATGTCTTCCTGCAGTTTTTCCTGCACCGCCGGCGCGGTGGAGGCCGAGCCTTGCAGGGTCGGACGCGCCTGGTAGATCTGCATGATCTCGGCACGGTCCAGGTTGGCCGCCAGCAGCGGATAGGGCTGGCGCAACTGGTAGTGCACCAGCGCACCATATAAACCCCAATCCCAGCCCGGCTGCCAGGCCAGCGCGGTGAAGGCATCGGCCGGCGGCTGGCCGGCGCGAAGCTGCGCCTGCACCTCTTCGACCCTGGCCTGCTGATTGGGATTGATCATCTCCATCAGCACGCTGCCCTGCGGGCGCTGCGCCGCCAGTTCGCGTGACAGCCACAGCTGCAGGGCATGATGATCGGGGTTGTCGTGCTGCTCGCCAACCAGCACCCGCGGCGCCTTGGCCAGGCGCTCGACCAGTTGTGCCGGGGTGATGCGTTCACCACTGGCCAGGTCGACGATCTGCCCCAACTCGGCATGGTATCGCCCCTCGGGCGCGATGGGTGCCGGTGGGGGCAGCACGCCACGGGACTGGCAGCCAGCCAGCAGGGCAACACAGCAAAGCAGAAGAATGCGCATGCGGCTTCCTTGTGAGTAAGTCCCTCCGTGTTTACGGGGGAACGCCTGGTGGAGAGGGCGAGGGAAATATCCAGCCCTCTCCCCCGGCCCCTCTACCACAAGTGGGAGAGGCGCGTTCATGTGGCCGTAGCCCGGATGCAATCCGGGATGGGCCGCTCCCGGATTGCATCCGGGCTACTTCATTCAACGCGCCACGATCAACGGGTGGCCGCGTTCCGGGTGGCGCTGGATCAGTACGTCGAGGCCGAACACCGCGCTCAACGGCTCGGCCTGCAGCACCTCGTCGGGCGTGCCGAAAGCATGCGGGCGGCCGTTCTGCAGCAGCAGGATGCGGTCGCAATAGCGTGCCGCCAGGTTGAGATCGTGCAGGATCACCAGCACCGCGGCTCCCTGGCCGGCGAAGTCGCGCACAGCCTGCAACGTGGTGTGCTGGTGCAGCGGATCGAGCGCCGAGGTCGGCTCGTCGAGTAGCAGCACCTGCCCTTCCCCACCCGGCCACAGCTGTGCCAGCACCCGCGCCAGATGCACGCGCTGGCGCTCGCCACCGGATAGCGCCAGGTAGCTGCGCCCACGCAGGTGTTCGGCGTCGGCCGCGTGCAGCGCGGCCTCGACGATCTCGGCATCGCGTACGCGGCCGCTGTCATGGGGTAGGCGGCCCATGGCGACCACCTCCTGCACCGGGAAGGCGAAGCTCAGGGTCGAACTCTGCGGCAGCACGGCCAGACGCCGCGCACGCTCCTGGCCAGGCCAGGCGCCGAGGGCCCGCTCGTCGAGCGTCACATGGCCCTCGCTGGGCGCCAATTCGCCGCACAGGGCGCCGAGCAGGGTGCTCTTGCCGGCACCGTTGGGGCCGAGTACGCCGAGCACTTCGCCAGGCTGCAAGGCCAGGTCGATACCTGATAGCACAGTGCAGGGGCCGCGACGGACGCTGAGGTTATCTGCACGCAGCATCAGGCACGCCCCCGGACCAGCAGATACAGGAAGAACGGCGCGCCGATCAGCGCCGTGACGATGCCGATCGGCAGCTCCGCCGGCGCCAGCACCAGGCGCGCCACCAGGTCGGCCAGCAGCAACAGGCTGGCACCGGCCAGCAGGGACGCCGGCAGCAGTACGCGATGGTCCGGGCCGACCAGCAGGCGCATGAGGTGCGGCACCACCAGACCGATGAAGCCGATCAGACCGGCCGCCGCGACCGCCGCGCCAACACCCAGCGCCGTGCACAGCACCAGTTCCAGCTTGATTCGCTCGACATTGAAGCCCAGGTGGCGGGCTTCGGACTCGCCGAGCAGCAGCGCATTGAGCGCCGAGGCGCGGCGTGGCAGCCAGAGGGCGATGCCCAAGGTGATCAGCAGCAAGGGCCACAGCCGCGGATAGCTGGCGCCATTGAGGCTGCCGAGGTTCCAGAAGGTCAGGCTACGCAGGGTGGCGTCGTCGGCCAGGTAGGTGAACAGACCGACACCGGCGCCGGACATGGCCGTCAGCGCCACCCCGGCCAGGAGCATGGTGGCGACGTTGGTCTGCCCGTCGCGCCGGCCGAAGCGATAGACCACGGCCGTGACGATCAGGCCGCCGCCGAAGGCGCAAAACGACAACAAATAAGGTGCAATGGCCGGCGGCAGGCCACCGACCATACTGCCGCCGACGATGGCGATGGCCGCACCGAGCGCCGCACCGCCGGCGACACCGACCAGTCCGGGATCGGCCAGCGGGTTGCGGAACAGGCCCTGCATGGCGACACCGGACAGCGCCAGCACGATGCCCACGCACAGCCCCAGCAGGCTGCGCGGCAGGCGGATCTGGCCGAGAATCAGCTCGGCCTGTTGCAGTCCATCACCTTCGATGGGCAGGCCCAACAGACGCAGCGCCGCCAGCAGGGTGTCGCCCAGCGGCAGGCTAACCGGCCCGAGGGCCAGCGACAGCCAGAAGGCGAGCAACAGGAGAGCACCCATTGCCAACAACAATGGGCGGGGTCGGAAAACAGGAGTCATCGGTCGCGTTTGGCCGTCAGTGCGTGCTCGGAAGGATAAAAGGCTGCCGACAGATCGGCCAGCCCTTCAGGTAGACGCGGGCCAAGACCGCCGACCAGCAGGGTCGGGTCGAGGCTCAACAGGCGGCCCTCACGCGCGGCGCTGGTCTGCCGCAGCACCGGGTTATGCTGTAGCAGCGCCTGGCGCGCCTCCTCACCCTGCAGGCTACGGTCGGCAAAAATCACCACTTGCGGGTCCATGGCCAGCAACGCCTCATTGGAGATCGGCTTATAGCCGCTGTGCTCGGTACGGCTCTCGCCACCGGCCTGTTCAATCAGCCACACCGCCAGGCTGTCTTTGCCCGCTGCCATCACGCTGCTGCCGGCATGGCCAAGCAGCATCAGCACCCTCGGTGCCTTTTGCTGGGTGCGCGCCTCGGCCACCCAATCGGCTTGCTGTTGCAGCGCAGCGCGGTAGGCGGCCATCTGCTCGCGTGCCTTTTCCGCAGTGCCAAGCAGTTCGCCCAAGCGCAGCACGTTATGTTCCAAGGTATCCAGATCAGGCTTGGCCGAGAGGGTCTCGACCGCGATACCAGCGGCCTTGAGCTGGGCGATCACCGGCGGCGGGCCCATTTCCTCGCTGCCGATGAGGATATCCGGGCGCAGCGCCAGCACGCCCTCGGCGGACAGCGCGCGCTGGTAGCCAACACTCGGCAACGCGCGCAGGGTCTGCGGGTGCAGGCTGGTGGTGTCGACGCCAACCAGCTTGCCCTCGCCCCCGAGGCGCACCACCCATTCGCTCAGCGAGCCGCCGGAGCTGACCCAGCGCTGCGGCAACTCGGCCGCCGCTGCGCCGTGGCTGAACAGCAGGCTGCCGCACAGCAGGAGAAACTTGGACAGGCGCATCTCAGGCCTCCAGGGCAGCGAAGGATTCGGCCAGCTCGCGCCACTCGACCAGCTCCGGCACACCCGGCTTGCGCGCACCGAATAGTTGCACGACCAGCTCACCCTCGGCATCGAAGGCCTCGTAGCTGGTGATGATGCCGTCGCTGCTCGGCTTGCGCACACGCCACAACTCGACCACGCCCGAGGTCTTCAGGTGCAGGTTGAACTCGGGGTCGAGCACGTTGAACCAGTCGCCCATCCAGCGCAGGTTACTCACGGTGCCGGAGTGGATCTGGATGCAGTGCGGGTTGCCGACGAAGACCATGATCGGCACCTGACGGCTGCCGACCTCCTCCAGCAGCCTGGGCAGCTCGGCGGTGGCCAGCGGCTCGGCCCACTCGCGACCGGCCAGACGCAGGGCCTGGGTACGCGCAACGGCGTGGCGCTTGAGCAGGGCGAAGAAATGGTGGGTGTCCTTCAGCTCGGTCCAGTCGGCGCGCAGGGCAACGGCGTCCACTTCGGCGTCGGCGCGCGGGACCTGACGTTCCGCCCGTGGCTGCAGGTCCAGCTCAGCGCTCTGCTCCGCCGCGCGAAAGCGCTCGACCAGCGGCGCCCAGGCCGCCTCCTCGCTCTTCTCCGTCAGGAAAACCTTGTGCACGGCGGTGCCCTGGCGGTCGAAGATCTGGATGCTGCGCTGCACGCCACGCTCGGTGGTCTCGGCCACCGCGAACACGCTGGCCCATTGGCTCATGAACAGGCGCAGGTCGATGTCGGCGGATACCACCAGGCCCATGGCGCCGTTGGCGCTGACCGATACCTCGCGGTAGTAGCCCTTGCGCTCGTGCACGCAATGCTCGTTGCGGGTCAGCGCCATGATGTAACCCAGCTCGCCGAGGGCCGGCAGCAGCTCGGCCCAGTCGGTACGCAGGCGTAGGGCATCCACGCCGAGGCGGCTGGCGGTCAGTTCGGCCTCGCTGACGCCCAGGCGGGCCGCGGAGTCGCGGGCGCGCAGGCCGGCTTGTTCGGTGCGCAGCTGTTGCCAGCGCTGATACAGGGGAGAAACGGGCGCTTGGGTGGCGATATCCATGAATGACCTCGAGTTGGCTAGATGACGGCTGAAACACCCCCCACCCCGACGCGGGGAGCAAGGCGCCTCACAAGAAGCGAGTCGGCGCAGACTACCCAAAAGAAAATGAATTTCCAATGCTTTCAAGAATTATTTGCATTTAAGAATTTGATTCAAGTAACGTGCGCCCCGCCAATTCAACCGGCCCCCAGAGCCGTATCGCGGGAGTAATGCCATGACCACACCACCCTTCGCCCTGCGCCCATGGATGGCGCTCGTGTTGCTCAGCCCATCGCTGGCGCTGGCCCAGGACGCCGAGACCAGCAGCGTCGCCACCGAACTAGCCGCCACCCAGGTGGTGAGCCAGCACAGCGAACCCACACTGCCCACCACCAGCGAAACCAGCGCCGCAACCCTCGAACAACGGCAGATCCGCAGCTTCGACGACCTCGGCCGCCGCGCCGAGCCCGGGGTGAGCTACAGCCGCAGCAGCGAGAGCATCAACATCCGTGGCCTGGACCGCGACCGCGTGCTCACTACCATCGACGGCATCCGCGTGCCGTGGCTGACCGACGGTGCACGCAGCCAGGGCCCGACCGGCGGCGCGCAAGGCGGGCTCGACTCGATCGACTTCAGCGGCTTGTCCGCGGTGGACATCGTGCGCGGCGCCAACTCCAGCGTGGTGGGCTCCGGTGCGCTGGGCGGCGCGGTGCAACTGCGCACCCTCAACCCGGAAGATCTGCTGCGCGAGGGCAAGGACTTCGGCAGTCTGGCGAAAACCGATTACGACAGCGCCGACCACAGCTGGGGCCTGAACGGCGCCCTCGCCGGCCGTTACCAGGACACTTCCTGGCTGTTGCAAGCCGGCCAGCGCCAGGGGCATGAACTGGAGAGCGGCGGCAGCGACAACACCTACGGCACCTCGCGCACCGAGGCCAACCCAGCAGACACCGAGCAGCAAAGCCTGCTGGTCAAGCTGCAGCAGCGCTTCGACGGCGGCCACAAGCTCGGCTTCACCGGCGAACTCTTCGAGCGCGAGAACGACATCGACAGCCGCACCGGCCAGGGCAGCACCTACCTGCTGGGCGAAAACAGCACCACCGAGCATGTGAAGCGCCAGCGCCTGTCGGTCGACTACGCCTTCCGCAGCGAGAGCGACGACAGCCTGATCGACAGCGCCAACGCCATCGCCTACTGGCAGAAGCTGCGCCGCCATGACGACCAGAACGGCATCCGCACCGTCAGTGATTCGCGCGCGGCGATTCCGGACTTCGTCTTCGGCCCCGCCGGCAACCCCTACAAGTACCCGAGCGGCGCCTTCGGCCGCGACAACCAGATCGAGAAGGAGCTGTACGGCGTTTCCGGCGACATCGGCAAGACCTTCACCATCGCCGGCTTGCCGAACAGCCTGACCCTGGGCGGCGAGCTGTACCAGGTCAACACCGAACAGGTCTCCGAGGGCTACGACAACTGCCCGGCCGTGCTCAATGAGCGAATGGGGCCCAGCGCCTGCAGCTTCCTGCACACCAACCAGGCCGACATGCCCAAGGCCGAAGGCACCCTGTGGGCGCTCTACGCCAGCAACGAGATCCGCTTCGCCGATGGCCTGGTCAAGCTGACCCCCGGCCTGCGCTACGACCACTACGAGCAGGACCCACAGGCCACCAGCGACTTCGCCAACAACATCAACCCGGCCAACGACCAGACCCTGGAAACCAGCTCGGATCACAAGCTGTCCGGCAGTCTGCTGCTGACCTGGCAGGCGGCTGAGCAGGTCATGCTGTATGCCCAGTGGGCCCAGGGCTTCAAGGCGCCAGACGCCACCCAGCTGTACATGAACTACGGCGCCGAAGGCAGCTACCTGCGCCTGGGCAATGCCGACCTCAAGCCGGAAGAAAGCAATGGCTACGAGATCGGTGCGCAACTGGGTGACGAGAAACTGGGCGGCTCGATCAGCCTGTTCGACAACCACTACAAGAACTTCATCGACGACGACGTGGCCGTGAGCGCCGCCGACCTCGCCGCCATCGGCCTGGACTCGGCCGACTACCCCTACGGCGTGACCCGCACCGAGAACCGCGCCAAGGTGCAGATCTACGGTGCCGAGCTGGCCGCGCACTGGGAGTTCGCCCCGCACTGGCAGGTCTGGGGCTCGGTGGCCTGGGCCAACGGCGAGGATCGTCAGACCAACCAGCGTCTGAGCTCGGTAGCACCGATCAGCAGCCTGCTCGGCCTCAGCTACGAGCGTGACCAGTACGGTGCCGACCTGATGCTGCGCGCCGCCACGGCCCGCGACAAGGTGGAAACCGACGGCGACTTCAAGGCCCCCGGCTACGGCGTGGTGGACCTCACCGGCTGGTGGCAACCCGCCGAGCTGAAGGGCGTCAAGCTGCAGGCCGGCCTGTTCAACGCCTTCGACAAGCAGTACTGGAACGCCCTCAACGTGCCCACCGGCACCCTTGCGCAACCGGACGACTACTACAGCGAGGTCGGACGCAACTTCCGCGTTTCCGCCTCCTGGCAGTACTGAGCAAGACTTTGGCGCAAGGATGCGCCCCCTCTTCCCTTGAGGGATAATCCGCCACCACGTTGCTGGAGGTTGCGATGATCCTTCTCTGCGCCCCGGGCGATCTGGTCGAAGGCCAGAGCCGGGGCTTCTCCGTTCAGGGCCTGCAAGTGCTGGCGGTACGCCGCGAGGGCCGGGTCTACGTCTACCGTAATCGCTGCCCGCACCGGGACCTGAACCTGGAATGGCGCGCCGACGACTTCCTCGACGCCAGCGGCAGCCTGCTGCAGTGCAGCCATCATGGCGCGCTGTTCCTGATCGAGAGTGGCGAGTGCGTGACCGGGCCCTGCGCCGGACAATCCTTGCAGTCCGTGCCCTGCCGGGAAGACAGCGGCGGTATCTGGATCGAGCCCTAGGCAGGATCGCCGCGCGACCAGCAAAGCCGCGCCTACTCCAGCACGTCCAGACGCCTCAGCAGACGCACTTCCTCGGGCGTGATCTCGACGCCATAGGCCAGTACCTCGACCCCCGCCGCCTTCGCCTCGCGCAGGGCCGCCGCGTAGGCCGGATCGATCTCCTCGGCCACGCGCACCGCCGCGATACCGGACAGGTTCACGCAGTACAGCAGCACCGCGCGCATGCCCTGCCGTGCCAGCGCCGCCAGCTCGCGCAAGTGCTTGGCGCCGCGCGTGGTCACCGCATCGGGGAAGGCCGCTACCGGCGAGCCGGCAAAGCCCAGGGTCACGCTCTTCACTTCGACAAAGACAGACTCGCCTGGGTAATCGAGGCGAAAGTCCGCCCGACTGTTCTCCTCACCATAACGCACCTCGCGCATGAGCTCGGTGAAGCCGGCCAGCTCGCCGATCACCCCGGCGCGCAGGGCCTCTTCCACCAGGCCATTGGCGCGTCCGGTATTCAGACAGGCCAGGCGCCCATGCGGAGTCTCGCCCAGTTCCCAGGTGCCCTTGAGCTTGCGCTTGGGGTCATCACTTCGACTGAACCAGACCCGTCCACCCGGGTTCAGGCAGTTGAGCATCGAACCGGTGTTGGGGCAGTGGATGGTCAGCGGCCCGTCTGCCGTCTCGATATCGGCGAAGAAACGGTTGTAGCGCGTGACCAGGCGCCCTTCTTCCAGCGGCGGGTCAAAGCGCATCGGGCCTCCAGGTCTTGAGACCGCGGGCGATGCGTTCAACTGCCTGCTCCAGCCGCTCCAGGTTCTGCGTGTAGGCGAAGCGCACATGGTGGCCGGCCAGGTGGCGACCGAAGTCCAGGCCCGGGGTGAAGGCGACGTGCTCGGTTTCGATGAAGTGTCGGCAGAAGGCAAAGGCATCGCCGCCGAACGCCGAGATGTCGGCATATAGATAGAAGGCACCCTCCGGCTCCACGGCGATGCCGAAGCCCAGCTCGCGCAGTGCCGGCAACAGGTAGTCGCGGCGGCGCTGGAACGCGTGACGACGCTCTTCGAGGATGGCCAGGGTTGCCGGTTCAAAGCAGGCAAGCGCGGCATGCTGGGCCATGCTCGGCGCACTGATGTAGAGGTTCTGCGCCAGCTTTTCCAGCTCCGGCACCGCGTTCTCCGGCGCCACCAGCCAGCCCAGGCGCCAGCCGGTCATGCCGAAATACTTGGAAAAGCTGTTGAGCACGAAGGCCTCGTCATCCACCTCCAGCACGCTGGCCGCGTCGCAGCCGTAGGTCAGGCCGTGGTAGATCTCGTCCACCACCAAGTGCCCGCCACGCTGTTTGATACTGGCCGACAGCGCCGCCAGTTCATCCCGGTGCAACAGGGTGCCGGTAGGGTTGGCCGGCGAGGCGACCAGGGCGCCGACGCTGTCGCCATCCCAGTGGCGCTCGACCAGCTGTGGCGTCAGCTGGTAACGGCTTTCCGGACCGACCGGCACCAGCTGGGCGGCGCCCTCGACCAGGCGCAGGAAGTGGCGATTGCAGGGATAGCCTGGATCGGCCAGCAGCCAGTGCTTGCCGGGGTCGACCAACAGGCTCGATGCCAGCAACAGGGCGCCGGAGCCACCCGGGGTGATCAGGATGCGCTCGGGATCGACCGTCACCCCGTAACGGGCGGCATAGAACCCGGCGATGGCCTGGCGCAACTGTGGAATTCCCCGCGCCGCGGTGTAGCGGGTATGTCCGGCCGCCAGCGCCGCCTGCCCGGCCTGAACGATGGGCGCGGCGGTGGTGAAGTCCGGCTCGCCGATCTCCAGGTGGATCACATCGTGACCGGCCGCCTGCAGTTCGTTGGCCCTGGCCAGCAGGGCCATGACGTGGAAAGGTTCGATGGCGCGACTGCGCCCGCTGTAGGGCTGGGCCATGGGCCTTCCTTAATCTGCGAAATGGAGGGATTCTACCTAACTGCCTATCAGGCATGACAACCGGGAGTAGCGTCGTCGGAATCGATCTGGTAAGTTCGCCCGCTTGCAGCCGCAGGGCCGGCGCATTTGCTGGCAAAGGAACAGATCCTGCGCAATGGATCAGAAGAGTGAGAGGCGGTCATCCATGCCCACCAAAGCAAAACAGAACGGCAGTCAGCTGATTCGTGGCTTCGAACCCTATAAAGAGAAAAAGGGCGAGGAGTACATGAGCGATCCGATGCGAGCTCACTTCACCGGCATCCTCAACAAGTGGAAGCTGGAGCTGATGCAGGAAGTGGATCGCACCGTGCACCACATGCAGGACGAAGCCGCCAACTTCCCGGATCCGGCCGACCGTGCCAGCCAGGAAGAAGAGTTCAGCTTGGAACTGCGTGCCCGCGACCGCGAGCGCAAGCTGATCAAGAAGATCGACGAAACGCTGCAACTGATCGAAGACAACGAGTACGGCTGGTGCGACTCCTGCGGCGTGGAAATCGGCATCCGTCGCCTGGAAGCCCGCCCTACCGCTACCCTGTGCATCGACTGCAAGACCCTGGCGGAAATCAAGGAAAAGCAGCTCGGTTCCTGATCGGGACGGCTGTAACGAAACGGGGCGCTCAGGCGCCCCGTTTGCATTTATGGGGCTGGCAATCGCGATCAGCAGTCGATAGCCTCGCGCCTCATGAACGGCTCTTCCTACATCGGGCGCTTTGCCCCCACCCCTAGCGGTTATCTGCATTTCGGCTCACTGGTAGCCGCCCTCGCCTCCTACCTGGATGCCCGCAGTGTTGGCGGCCAGTGGCTGCTGCGCATGGAAGACCTCGACCCGCCACGGGAAGTCCCCGGCGCCCAGGACGCCATCCTGCGCAGCCTGGAAACCTACGGTTTCGAGTGGGACGGCCAGCTGATACGCCAGAGCGAACGCCACAGCGAATACGCCGCGCTGATCCAGCGCCTGCTCAGCCAGGGCCTGGCCTACGCCTGCACCTGTTCGCGCAAGCAGCTGGAAGGCAGCGGAGGAATTTACCCCGGTACCTGCCGCAACCTCTGCCACCCCGACCAGAACGCCGCCATCCGCCTGCGCGTGCCGGAGCTGGAATACCGATTCGTCGACCGGGTGCAGGGCGAGTTTCGTCAGCACCTGGGCCGCGAAGTCGGCGACTTCGTCATCCGCCGCCGCGACGGCCTGTTCGCCTACCAACTGGCCGTGGTGCTGGACGATGCCTGGCAAGGTGTTACCGACATCGTGCGCGGCGCCGACCTGCTCGACTCGACCCCGCGCCAGCTGTACCTGCAGGAACTGCTCGGCCTGCCGCAGCCGCGTTACCTGCACGTCCCGCTGATCATCCAGCCGGACGGCCACAAGCTGGGCAAGAGCTATCGCTCGCCGCCGCTGCCGGCCGATCAGGCCGCCCCACTGCTGAACCGCGCCTTGCGCGCCCTTGGCCAGCAGCCGCCTGCCGACCTGAGCCAGAGCCGCCCGCAAGAGGTGCTGGCCTGGGGGATCGCCCACTGGGACGCCACGCGCATCCCGCGCAGCCGCACCCTGGCCGAAGCGCAACTGCGCTGATGCGGTCAAGACTCGCCAAGCCAGGGCTCAACGCTTATAACTGACAGCTTGCTGCCTGAGGCCTGTCGCTCAATATGTACATCTATCGACTGGTGCTGATCCTGGTGGTCGGCATCTACCTGTTCTCCCCCGCCATCATGGATTGGTGGATCGACCCGAGTGGCGCCTGGTACCGGCCCTACCTGCTGTGGCTGATCCTCATCGTGGTTACCTTGATCCTGCAGAGTCACCGCGATGCCGATGAGCTTTGATCTCAGCCAGCTGATCCTGATCAGCTGTGCCTACCTGTTGGTGCTGTTCGGCGTGGCCTGGGTCAGCGAGAAGGGCCTGATCCCGCGCTGGATCATCCGCCACCCACTGACCTACACCCTGTCGCTGGGCGTTTACGCCAGCGCCTGGGCCTTCTATGGCACGGTGGGCCTGGCCTACCAGTACGGCTTCGGCTTCCTCGCCAGTTACCTGGGCGTGACGGGCGCCTTCCTGCTCGCACCGGTGCTGCTCTACCCGATCCTGCGCATCACCCGTACCTATCAGCTGTCGTCGCTGGCCGACCTGTTCGCCTTTCGCTTTCGCAGCACCTGGGCTGGCGTGCTCACCACCCTGTTCATGCTGGTCGGCCTGCTGCCACTGCTGGCGTTGCAGATCCAGGCGGTGGCCGACTCCATCGGCATCCTCACCCGCGAACCGTTGCAGGACCGCTTCGCCCTCGGCTTCTGCGCCCTGATCACCCTCTTTACCATCCTCTTCGGCGCCCGCCACATCGCCACCCGGGAGAAACACGAGGGCCTGGTGTTCGCCATCGCCTTCGAATCGGTGGTCAAGCTGGTCGCCCTCGGTGGTATCGGGCTGTACGCCCTGTACGGTGTATTCGGCGGCCCCACCGAGCTGGAGCAGTGGCTGCAACAGAACCAACACGCACTCAGCAACCTGCACACGCCCCTGCAGGAAGGCCCCTGGCGCACCTTGCTGCTGGTGTTTTTCGCCTCGGCCATTGTCATGCCGCACATGTACCACATGACCTTCACCGAGAATCTCAACCCGCGCGCCATCGTCAGCGCCAGCTGGGGCCTGCCCCTGCTCCTGCTGCTGTTCAGCCTGGCGGTGCCGCTGATCCTCTGGGCCAGCCTCAAGCTCGGCACCACCACCAACCCCGAATACTTCACCCTGGGCCTGGGCCTGGCCGTGGGCGATAGTCGTCTGGCGCTACTGGCCTACGTCGGCGGCCTGTCTGCCTCCAGCGGCCTGATCATCGTCAGCACCCTGGCGCTCTCCGGCATGGCCCTCAACCACCTGGTGCTGCCGCTCTATCAGCCACCGGCCGAGGGCAACATCTATCGCTGGCTGAAATGGACACGCCGCGGCCTGATCCTCGCCATCATCGCCGCCGCCTATGGCTTCTACCTGCTGCTCGGTGCCGAGCAGGACCTGGCCAACCTCGGCATCGTCGCCTTCGTCGCCACCCTGCAGTTCCTCCCCGGTGCCCTGTCGGTCCTCTACTGGCCGGCCGCCAATCGCCGCGGCTTCATCGCCGGCCTGCTGACCGGCATCGTCGTGTGGACGCTGAGCATGCTGATTCCACTGGTCAGCAACCTGGAAGGCATGCACCTGCCCTGGTTCGACATCATCTACGTGCTGGACGAGAACAGCTGGCACTACGCAGCCGTCGGCTCGCTGGCGGCCAACGTCCTGGTGTTCACCCTGGTCTCACTGTTCAGCGAGATCAGTGACGAGGAGAAGAGCGCCGCCGAGGCCTGTACCGTCGACAACATCCGCCGCCCACAGCGCCGTGAGCTGGTCGCCGGCTCGCCGCAGGAGTTCGCCAGCGAGCTGGCCAAGCCGCTCGGCGCGGTAACCGCGCAGAAGGAAGTGGAGCGCGCCCTGCGTGACCTGCACCTACCGTTCGACGAGCATCGTCCCTACGCCCTGCGCCGCCTGCGCGACCGTATCGAGGCCAATCTGTCAGGTCTGATGGGCCCGAGCGTAGCGCAGGACATGGTCGAGACCTTCCTGCCCTACAAGGCCGGCAGCGAGGCCTACGTCAGCGAAGACATCCACTTCATCGAGAGCCGCCTGGAAGACTACCAGTCGCGCCTCACCGGCCTGGCCGCCGAGCTCGACGCCCTGCGCCGCTTCCACCGCCAGACCCTGCAAGACCTGCCCATGGGCGTGTGCTCGCTGGCCAAGGATCAGGAGGTGCTGATGTGGAACCGCGCCCTGGAAGAACTCACCGGCGTTGCCGCGCAGCACGTGGTGGGTTCGCGCCTGGCCAGCCTTGACGAGCCCTGGCGCGGCCTGCTGCAGGGCTTCATCGAGCAGGGCGAGGAGCACCAGCATAAGCAGCACCTGGCCGTGGACGGCGAAGTGCGCTGGCTCAACCTGCACAAAGCCGCCATCGACGAACCCCTGGCGCCGGGCAACAGCGGCCTGGTACTGCTGATCGAGGATGTGACCGAGACCCGCGTCCTGGAAGACCAGTTGGTGCATGCCGAACGCCTGGCCAGTATCGGCCGCCTGGCAGCTGGCGTGGCCCACGAGATCGGCAACCCGGTCACCGGCATCGCCTGCCTGGCGCAGAACCTGCGCGAGGATCGCGAGGAAGACGAAGAGATGGTCGAGCTGAGCGGACAAATCCTGCAGCAGACCAAACGCATCTCGCGCATCGTCCAGTCACTGATGAACTTTGCCCACGCCGGTCAGCAGGAGCAGGCCGAATACCCGGTGAGCCTGGCCGAGGCCGCACAGGATGCCATTGGCCTGCTGTCGCTCAACCGCAACGCCAACGAGGTCCAGTTCTTCAACCTGTGCGACCCGCAACACCTGGCCAAGGGCGACCCACAGCGCCTGGCCCAGGTACTGATCAACCTGCTGTCCAATGCCCGCGACGCCTCCCCCCCCGGTGGCGCCATCCGTGTGCGCAGCGAGGCTTCGCAACAGAGCGTGGAGCTGATCGTCGAGGATGACGGCCCGGGTATCCCCCAGGCCATCATGGACCGCCTGTTCGAGCCGTTCTTCACCACCAAGGACCCCGGTAAAGGCACCGGTTTGGGACTCGCGCTGGTCTATTCGATCGTGGAAGAGCATTATGGGCAGATCACCATCGACAGCCCGGCCGACCCACAAGGCCATCACGGAACCCGTTTCCGCGTGACCCTGCCGCGCTATGTCGAAGCGACGTCCGAAGCGACCTGAGTAGTGACCTATGAATCCGCGCCACTTCAACAGGCCCGGAATCTGAGACCGTCGAGAGAGAGTCAATGCCGCATATCCTCATCGTCGAAGACGAAACCATCATCCGCTCCGCCCTGCGCCGTTTGCTCGAGCGCAACCAGTATCAGGTCAGCGAGGCCGGTTCCGTGCAGGAGGCTCAGGAGCGCTTCAGCATTCCCAGCTTCGATCTGGTGGTGAGCGACCTGCGCCTGCCCGGCGCGCCCGGCACCGAGCTGATCAAGCTGGCCCAGGGTATCCCGGTGCTGATCATGACCAGCTACGCCAGCCTGCGCTCGGCCGTGGACTCGATGAAGATGGGTGCGGTCGACTACATCGCCAAACCCTTCGACCACGACGAGATGCTCCAGGCCGTGGCGCGCATCCTGCGTGATTTCCAGGAAGCCCGCCGCAACCCGTCCAGCGAAGCGCCGAGCAAAGCCGCCGGCAAAGCCAATGGCAGTGCCGCCGAGGGTGAGATCGGCATCATCGGCTCCTGCGCCGCCATGCAGGACCTGTACAGCAAGATCCGCAAGGTTTCTCCGACCGACTCCAATGTCCTGATCCAGGGCGAGTCCGGTACCGGCAAGGAGCTGGTGGCCCGAGCCCTGCACAACCTGTCCAAGCGCGCCAAGGCGCCGCTGATCTCGGTGAACTGCGCGGCCATTCCGGAAACCCTGATCGAGTCGGAACTGTTCGGCCATGAAAAAGGCGCGTTCACCGGCGCCAGCGCCGGCCGTGCCGGTCTGGTCGAAGCAGCGGATGGCGGCACCCTGTTTCTCGACGAAATCGGCGAACTGCCGCTGGAAGCGCAGGCCCGCCTGCTGCGCGTGCTGCAGGAAGGCGAGATCCGCCGGGTCGGCTCGGTACAGTCGCAGAAGGTCGATGTGCGCCTGATCGCCGCCACCCACCGCGACCTGAAGACACTGGCCAAAACTGGCCAGTTCCGCGAAGACCTCTATTACCGCCTGCACGTCATCGCCCTCAAGCTGCCACCGCTGCGCGAACGTGGTGCCGACGTCAACGAAATCGCCCACGCCTTCCTCGCCCGCCAATGCACCCGAATGGGGCGTGAGGAGCTGCACTTCGCCCAGGATGCAGAACAGGCCATCCGCCATTACCCCTGGCCAGGTAACGTGCGCGAGCTGGAAAACGCCATCGAGCGCTCGGTGATTCTCTGCGAAGGCACGGAAATCTCCGCCGAGCTGCTGGGCATCGACATCGAGCTGGATGATCTGGACGACGAGGACTACAGCGCCTCCGGCAGCGCATCCGGTTCCAGCAACAACAACCACGAGCCAACCGAAGATCTATCGCTGGAAGACTATTTCCAGCACTTCGTGCTCGAGCACCAGGATCACATGACCGAGACCGAACTGGCGCGCAAGCTGGGCATCAGCCGCAAGTGCCTGTGGGAGCGCCGCCAGCGCCTGGGCATTCCACGGCGCAAGAGCGGGGCCGCGACCGGGTCCTGACAAGAAGGCAAGTGACAAAGGCGGGCGAAAAAGGTTCCGCATTTGTTACCCCTACAAATATCGCGTAACAAAAGCCGGGTTCATCGGTAACGAGAACCCGGCTTTTTTCTGCCCACCCTTACCGCAAGATACCCGCAAACCATTGAAAACAAAGGAATCTAAAAAACTGGCACGGCTTCTGCTTTATCTCTGGCACAACAACAATCACAACGCTTGAAAACTCCATAACAAAAACAACATAGAACGACTCCAGCACAACAAAAACAACAACGCGGAGGCGCAGCTAACTGATTCTTTTGGAGAGGATTTGCCTTAAGAGACTCGTCTCACGGCCAGGTCGAGAACAACAAAAACTGCACTCCAAAGCAGCACCTACCCTGGTTGGATCACGGAAAGATCAAGGCAGCATCAGCATCCAAAGCAATCCGTTTGCTACTGGTACCCGGATGGGGTTACCAAAAACGGGCCGAAAACAAGAACAACAGGCTCGCATCAATAACAAAAACAAAGCACGCACCTATTTGGGGGGGGAGCCTCGGCTCCCCCTGTAGCTTAAGCCCCCTCGCTATCCCCAGCCTGCCTTTACCCTCATTCCCTCTCCCGATGCTAGAATCCGCGCCATTCGTGTGGCTGAAGGTATTTCCAGCCGTCTATTCCTGCAAACAGTGCCCCCCATGCTGAAAAAGCTGTTCAAGTCATTTCGTTCGCCACTCAAGCGCGCCGCTCGCCCGCGCAGCACGCCGGAAATTCTCGGCCCGCGGCAGCACTCACTGCAGCGCGGCCAGTTCAGCCGTAATGCCGTCAGTGTGGTCGAGCGCCTGCAGAAGGCCGGCTACCAGGCTTACCTGGTCGGTGGATGCGTTCGCGATCTGTTGATCGGCGTGCAACCCAAGGATTTCGATGTCGCCACCAGCGCCACGCCCGAACAGGTCCGCGCCGAGTTCCGCAATGCACGCGTCATCGGTCGCCGCTTCAAGCTGGCCCACGTGCACTTCGGTCGCGAGATCATTGAGGTCGCCACCTTCCGCAGCAACCACCCGCAAGGCGACGACGAGGAAGACAGCCATCTGGCCGCACGCCACGAAAGCGGGCGCATCCTGCGTGACAACGTCTACGGCACCCAGGAAAGCGATGCCCAGCGCCGTGACTTCACCATCAACGCTCTGTATTTCGATGTAACCGGCGAGCGCGTACTCGATTACGCCCACGGCGTGCACGACATCCGCAACCGCCTGATTCGTCTGATCGGCGACCCCGAGCAACGCTACCTGGAAGATCCGGTACGCATGCTGCGCGCCGTCCGCTTCGCCGCCAAACTCGATTTCGACATCGAACAGCACAGCGCCGCGCCCATCCGCCGTCTGGCCCCCATGCTGCGCGACATACCTGCCGCGCGCCTGTTCGACGAAGTGCTCAAGCTGTTTCTGGCCGGCTATGCCGAATACACCTTCGAACTGCTGGTCGAGTACGACCTGTTCGCCCCGCTGTTCCCCGCCAGCGCCAGGGCACTGGAACAGAACCCCGACTACACCGGCAAACTGATTCGCCAGGCCCTGGCCAACACCGACGAGCGCATCGCTCTGGGCAAACCGGTCACCCCTGCCTTCCTCTTTGCCGCACTACTCTGGCCGGCCATCCCGGCCCGCGCCGCCCAACTGCAGGCACGCGGTATGCCGCCGATCCCGGCCATGCAGGAAGCCGCGCACGACCTGATCAGCGAACAGTGCAAGCGCATAGCCGTGCCCAAGCGCTTCACCCTGCCGATCCGAGAAATCTGGGACATGCAGGAGCGCCTGCCTCGGCGCCAGGGTAAACGCGCTGACCAGCTGCTGGAGAATCCTCGCTTCCGCGCCGGTTACGACTTCCTCCTGCTGCGCGAAGAGGCGGGTGAACAGACCGGCGGCCTTGGCGACTGGTGGACCGAGTATCAGGACGCCAGCGACAGCGAGCGCCGCGCCATGATCCGCGACCTCAGCAATCGCCCTGCGGAGACTGGAGAAGCGCCGGCCCGCAAGCGCCGCCGTGGTGGACGCAATCGCAACCGCAAACCTCGCGACGATACTCCAGCAGGCGAATAGGATGGAGCGGGTCTATATCGGCCTCGGCAGTAATCTGGCCGAGCCCCGCAAACAGCTGCAGGCAGCACTCACAGCTATCGCCGAACTGCCAAACAGCCACCTGGCTGCCACTTCCTCTCTCTATGCCAGCGACCCGCTGGGGCCGCCTGACCAGCCGCGCTATGTCAACGCAGTAGCCGCACTGGATACCGGCCTGGAACCGCTGCAACTGCTCGACGCCCTGCAACGCATCGAACAAGAGCAGGGGCGTGTGCGCAAAGCCGAACGCTGGGGACCACGCACCCTGGATCTGGACATCTTGCTATTCGGCTCGCGCCAGCTGGCCGAAGAGCGCCTGACCGTACCGCACTACCACATGCACGCCCGAGCCTTCGTGCTCTACCCGCTGGCCGAGATCGCATGCGAGTTGCTACTGCCCGATGGCCGCTCCCTGCAGCAGCTGCTGGCTGAGTGCCCCTACGCCGGCCTGGAGCGCATGTGCGACTAGGCCGCGCCAGTCTGCGGTAACGTCGTAACAGCGCGGTAACACCGCGTGATTGACTTCGCGCACCCTCATCGGGACTATAGGCGTCCCTTTGCCCCGAGACGGCGTATATAAGCCGCCCAGAGAGGCCAGAGCAGGCGCCACAAGTGCCGGAATCCGGCCCGTTGATGAGGATTTGCCAATGCCTGATGTAACCGTAAGCACTCTGTTAGGCCTCAAGCAGAAAGGCGAGAAGATCGTCATGCTGACCGCCTACGACGCCACCTTCGCCCAGGCAGCGTGCCAGGCGGGTGTGGAAGTGCTGCTGGTAGGCGACTCCCTGGGGATGGTCCTGCAAGGCCACGACAGCACCCTGCCGGTGTCCGTCGCCGACATGGCCTACCACACCGCCGCGGTCAAGCGCGGTAATCAGGGCGCGCTGATCCTCACCGACCTGCCCTTCATGGGCTATGCCACGCTGGAACAGACCTTCGCCAGTTGCGCTGCGGTGATGCAGGCAGGAGCGCACATGGTCAAACTGGAAGGCGCCGGCTGGCTGGCCGAACCGATCCGCCAGCTGGCCGAGCGCGGCGTGCCGGTGTGCGCCCACCTGGGCCTGACACCGCAAGCGGTCAATGTCTTCGGTGGCTTCAAGGTACAGGGGCGTGGCGACGCTGCCGCACGCCAGCTGCGTGCCGACGCCATGGCCCTGGAGCAGGCTGGCGCGGCCATGCTGCTGCTTGAGTGTGTACCGAGCGAGCTGGCGGCCGAAATCACCCAGGCAGTGAAGATCCCGGTCATCGGCATCGGCGCCGGCAGCGCCACCGACGGCCAGGTACTGGTGATGCATGACCTGCTCGGCCTGGCGCTGACTGGTCGCACACCCAAGTTCGTGAAGAACTTCATGGAAGGCCAGACCAGCGTGCAAGCGGCCTTCGCCGCCTATGTACGTGCCGTGAAGGACGTCAGTTTCCCCGCCGAGGAGCACGGTTTCTCCGCATGAATACCGTCAAGACCGTACTGGAGCTACGTGCCGCTGTCGCACGTGCACGCAGCGAGGGCAAGCGCATCGCTTTCGTGCCGACCATGGGCAACCTGCATGCCGGGCACGTCGCCTTGGTAGAAAAAGCTCGGCAACGCGCCGACTTCGTGGTTGCTAGCATCTTCGTCAACCCGCTGCAGTTCGGCCCCAGTGAGGATCTGGCCAGCTATCCACGCACCCTGGCCGCCGATCAGGACAAGCTGGTCGCCGCCGGCTGCCATCTGCTGTTCCACCCGGATGTCGAAGAAATGTACCCCCACGGCATGGATAGCCAAACCCGCGTCAGCGTGCGCGGGGTTTCCGAAGGCCTCTGCGGCGGCAGCCGCCCCGGCCACTTCGACGGCGTGGCCACGGTGGTCAGCAAGCTGTTCAACATGGTGCAGCCGGACCTGGCGATATTCGGCGAGAAGGATTTCCAGCAACTGGCGGTGATCCGCACCCTGGTGCGTGACCTGAACATGCCGATCCAGATCATTGGCGAGCCGACCGTACGCGCCGAGGACGGCCTGGCCCTGTCCTCGCGCAACGGCTACCTCGATGCAGAGCAACGCGCCACCGCTCCCGTGCTGTACCGCACGCTGACGCAGATGGCCGACGCCATCCGCGGTGGCGAACGCGACTTCGAACGCCTGACCGAACAAGGCAAAGCCATGCTGCAACGCGCCGGCCTGCGCCCCGACTACCTGGAGGTGCGCGACAGCCACGACCTGCGCAGCGCCACGGAAGAGAGCCGCCAACTGGTCATCCTGGCCGCCGCCTTTCTCGGCAAGACCCGCCTAATCGACAATCTGACCTTCGAGCTGTAATCGCCAGGGCATGGCACCGCGCCACACTGGCTGTCGCCTGAGCACAGCGCATGCCGTTACACTCAAGCCCGGAACCCTCCGGGCTTTTTATTGCCAGGACGCCACACCTACAAGGAGGCAGCACTACATGGCCTACTATCAGCAGCCACTCGACGTCACCGCCCTGCCGAGCTGGCAGGCTCTGCTCCAACACCGCAAGGCCATGCAGGATTTCAGCATGCGCGAAGCATTTGCCAGTGACAGCAAACGTTTCGAGCGTTTTTCCCTCAGCACCAGCGGCATCTTCCTCGACTATTCGAAGAACCTGATCAACGAAGAGACTCGCAACCTGCTGGTCGATCTGGCTAAAGAGAGCGGCCTGCAGGAAGCCATCGAAGCGCTGTTCAACGGCGAACACATCAACGCTTCGGAGAACCGTCCGGCCCTGCATACGGCACTGCGCCGCCCGATCGGCGACTCGGTCGAGGTCGACGGCCAGGATGTGATGCCGCAAGTGCATCGCGTGCTCAACCAGATGACCGATATCGTCAGCCGCATCCACAGCAACCAGTGGCGTGGCTACAGCGACCGGACCATCACGGATGTGGTCAACATCGGTATCGGGGGCTCCTTTCTCGGCCCACAACTGGTTTCGGAAGCCCTGCTGCCTTTCACTCAGCGCGGTGTGCGCTGCCATTACCTGGCCAATATCGACGGCAGCGAGTTCCACGAACTCTCTGCCAAGCTGAATGCCGAAACCACGCTCTTTATCGTCTCCAGCAAGTCCTTCGGCACCCTGGAAACGCTGAAGAACGCCCAGGCCGCACGCAGTTGGTACCTGGCCCGCGGCGGCACCGAAGAAAAGCTCTATCGCCACTTCATCGCCGTGACCAGCAACAAGGAAGCGGCCATCACCTTCGGTATCCGCGAGAAAAACATCTTCCCCATGTGGGATTGGGTCGGCGGGCGCTATTCACTGTGGTCGGCTATCGGCCTGCCCATCGCCCTGGCCATCGGCATGTCCAACTTCAAGGAACTGCTGTCCGGCGCGTACAGCATGGACGTGCACTTCCGTACAGCCCCCTTCGAGCAAAACATGCCTGTGATACTGGCCCTGCTCGGCATCTGGTATGGCAACTTCTGGGGTGCACAGAGTCACGCGATCCTGCCGTACGACCATTACCTGCGCAACATCACCAAGCACCTGCAGCAGCTGGACATGGAATCCAACGGCAAGAGCGTGCGCCAGGACGGCAGCCCGGTCAGCTGCGCAACCGGCCCGGTGATCTGGGGCGGCGTCGGCTGCAATGGCCAGCATGCCTACCACCAACTGCTGCACCAGGGCACCGAGCTGATTCCGGCGGACTTCATCGTACCGGTGGTCAGCTACAACCCGGTGGCTGATCACCATCAGTGGCTCTACGCCAACTGCCTGTCGCAGAGCCAAGCGCTGATGCTGGGCAAGACCCGCAGCGAAGCCGAGGCCGAGCTGCGCGCGCGTGGTGCAGACGAAGCCGAAGTGCAGCGCCTGGCACCACACAAGGTGATCCCCGGAAACCGCCCCAGCAACACCCTGGTGCTGGAACGCATCAGCCCACGCCGCCTCGGCGCGCTGGTGGCCATGTACGAGCACAAGGTGTTCGTACAGAGCGTGCTGTGGGGCATCAACGCCTTCGATCAATGGGGGGTGGAACTGGGCAAGGAGCTGGGCAAGGGCGTGTATGAGCGCCTCACGGGCTGGGACCAGCCGGCGGCAGAGGACGCCTCGACCCAGGGCCTGATCGACTTCTTCCGCGGCCGGCACCGCGGCTGACGAACGTCTGCACCAACGAACCCGGCCCTGCGCCGGGTTCGTGCTTATTGGGGTGTTCTAAAGTGGAGAGGTAGTCCGAATGCGGGTTGAACCAAGCAGCCGCTTGGATGCACCCTAGCCCCATCGCGAACGACAACAAAAAGGCCCAAGCCATGTTCGAAATCACCCGCCATCCCGTGCCCGACGCCGTACGTCAGCGTGCCCTATTGAACAACGAGGGTTACCTGCGCCTGTATCAACAGTCCATCGAGCAGCCCGAAGCGTTCTGGAGCGAGCAGGCACAGCAGTTCCTCGATTGGTTCAAACCCTGGGACCAGCTCCATCACAGCGACCTGAGCAAAGGCGAAGCGCACTGGTTCAAGGGCGGCCTGCTCAACGTCGCGCACAACTGTATCGACCGCCACTTGAACGAGCGCGGCGAGCAGATCGCCATCATCTGGGAAGGCGACAATCCGGCCGAGTCGGCCAACATCACCTACAACAAGCTGCACAGCCATGTCTGCCGCCTGGCCAATGTGCTCAAAAGCCGTGGAGTAAAGAAAGGCGACCGGGTGTGCATCTATATGCCGATGATCCCCGAAGCGGCCTATGCCATGCTCGCCTGCACGCGTATCGGCGCCATCCACTCGGTAGTGTTCGGCGGATTCTCCCCAGACGCGCTGCGCGACCGCATCCTCGATGCCGATTGCCACACCGTGATCACCGCCGACGAGGGCGTGCGTGGCGGCAAGTACATTGCGCTGAAGAACAACGTCGACAAGGCCCTGCAGAGTTGCCCCAAGGTCAGCACCGTGGTGGTGGTCGAGCGCACCCAGGGTGAGATCGCCTGGGTGGAGGGGCGCGACCTCTGGTATCACCAGGCCCTGCATGAGGCCAGTGCAGACTGCCCCGCCGAGCCAATGGACGCCGAGGACCCGCTGTTCATCCTCTACACCTCGGGCAGCACCGGCAAACCCAAGGGCGTGCTGCACAGCACCGGCGGCTACCTGCTCAGCGCGGCCATGACCCACAAGTACGTGTTCGACTACCACGAGGGCGATATCTACTGGTGCACCGCCGACGTTGGCTGGGTCACCGGGCACAGCTACATCGTCTACGGCCCGCTGGCCAACGGTGCCACCACCCTGATGTTCGAGGGCGTGCCCAACTACCCCGATGCCTCGCGCTTCTGGCAGGTGATCGACAAGCATCAGGTCAACATCTTCTACACCGCCCCCACCGCCCTGCGTGCGTTGATGCGCGAGGGGGAGGCGCCGGTCAAGGCCACCGACCGCTCCAGCCTGCGCCTGCTCGGCTCGGTAGGCGAACCGATCAACCCGGAAGCCTGGGAGTGGTACTACCACGTGGTCGGCGAGACCCGCTGCCCGATCGTCGACACCTGGTGGCAGACCGAGACCGGCTCGATCCTGATCACCCCGCTGCCTGGCGCCACCGACCTCAAGCCCGGTTCGGCGACCCGGCCATTCTTCGGCGTGCAACCGGTACTGCTCGACGAACAGGGCAAGGAGATCAGCGGTCCCGGCGCCGGCGTGCTGGCGATCAAAGCCAGCTGGCCGAGCCAGATTCGCAGTGTGTACGGCGACCATCAGCGCATGATCGACACCTACTTCAAGCCCTACCCCGGCTACTACTTCACCGGCGACGGCGCGCGCCGCGACGAGGATGGCTACTACTGGATCACCGGCCGCATCGACGATGTGATCAACGTCTCCGGCCACCGCATCGGCACCGCCGAGGTGGAAAGCGCCCTGGTGCTGCACGACGCCGTGGCCGAAGCGGCAGTGGTCGGTTACCCACACGACCTCAAGGGCCAGGGGATTTACGCCTATGTCACCCTGATGAAAGGCAGCGAACCCTCCGAAGCCCTGCAAAAAGAGCTGCTGACACTGGTCGGCAAGGAGATCGGCAGCTTCGCCAAACCCGAGCTGATCCAGTGGGCGCCCGGCCTGCCCAAGACCCGCTCGGGCAAAATCATGCGCCGCATCCTGCGCAAGATCGCCTGCAACGAGCTGGAGAACATGGGTGACACCTCCACTCTGGCCGACCCTTCGGTGGTCGACAGCCTGATCGAACAGCGCCTCAATCGCTGAAACGCCGGCGGGGCCTCAACCCCGCCAGCGTCTTGATCCAAGGTGTCAGAGCACGGACACTGGCGCACATGGAGCCCCTACGCCGCCAAATAGAAGCCCAGGTGCACAGCCTCACCGGTGCTTCGCTGAAACAGCTCGACCTCGACCAGCCAAGAGGCGACCCCGGCCTGTTCGGCCCCGCCTCGATGGTCTGGGAAGTGCACGCCGACTTCACCTCAATGATGGTCGGAGGCATCTCCGCCCTGCTCCTGCAGATGCTCCATCCGCTGGCCCTGGCTGGGGTCTGGGACCACTCCAACTTCCGCCAGGACATGCTCGGCCGCCTGCGTCGCACCAGCCTGTTCATCGCCGGCACCAGCTATGGCGGGGGGCAGGATGCCGAGCGTCTGCTCGACAAGGTGCGCACCATCCATTTGCAGGTGGTAGGTCAGGCGCCGGATGGCCGTGCCTACGCAGCCAGCGATCCGCAGTTGCTGACCTGGGTGCATGTCTCCGAAGTCAGCCAGTTCCTCGCCGGCTACCTGCGTTACGTCAACCCACGACTGCCAACGGCCGAGCAGGATCGTTACTACCGGGAGGTGGCGCTGATCGCTCATCGCCTGGGCGCGCGGGACGTACCCCAGTCACGCCAGGCGGTCGCCGACTACCTGCAACGCATGCGGGCACAACTGCTCTGCGATGAACGCACCCGCGAAGTGGTCCGGCTGCTGTACGCGGCACCGATGCCAAGCATCCTGGCCAAACCCTTCGGCCATCTGATGATGAACGCCGGCGTCGACCTACTGCCGGACTGGGCCAGTGACCTGCTGGGCGAGCGGCAGGCCGCCTGGCGCCGCCCGTTGATTCGCAGCAGCGTCCAGCGCACGGCTGCAGTGCTGCGCTGGGCCGTGCGCAGCAGTGCTGCCCAGCGCGCCCGAGGCCGCCTATTGCAGTAAAGAGCGTGGCTGGCCGGTCAGCTATGGCTGTGCGACCATCAGCGCCTTTCCGGTCACACCATGATCCGAATCGAGGAACTGCACATGCAAGAAGTCGTCATCGTCGCCGCCACCCGCACCGCCATCGGCGGTTTCCAGGGCGCCCTGGCCAATGTGCCGGCCGTCGACCTGGGCGCCGCGGTGATCCGCAGCCTGCTGGACAAGACCAGCCTCGATCCCGCCGAAGTCGATGAAGTGCTGCTCGGCCATGTGCTCACCGCCGGCGCCGGACAGAACACCGCGCGTCAGGCCGCGATCAAGGCTGGTCTGCCGCATGCCGTGCCGGCCATGACCCTGAACAAGGTCTGCGGCTCCGGCCTCAAGGCCCTGCACCTGGGCGCACAGGCCATTCGCTGCGGCGACGCCGAGGTGATCATCGCCGGCGGCATGGAGAACATGAGTCTGGCGCCCTACGTCATGCCCGCCGCCCGTACCGGCCAGCGCATGGGCCACGGCAAGCTGATCGACAGCATGATCCAGGACGGCCTGTGGGACGCCTTCAACGACTACCACATGGGCATCACTGCCGAGAACCTGGTGGAGAAATACGGCATCAGCCGCGAGGCCCAGGACGCCTTCGCCGCCGCCTCCCAGCAGAAGGCCTGCGCCGCCATCGAGGCCG
>NZ_JARPUS010000019.1 GCF_029537485.1 Pseudomonas sp. GOM6 | reverse complement strand
GGCACTCTACTCCTGATCCACTTATCAACCCCCTCCTCAATCCAACCTATTGCTGCCGCACCAATCTTTACAGGCCTAGGGAAGTCCGCATCAAACCGCGGAGAGGATGGGTTTAATCGATCGTATATTGTCGACCGACTTAAGCCTGTTCGCTCTTGAACCTGCCTAATCCTCAAAATTTTAAACGCGGAATCTATATCGGCCATCTCAATCACCTATTCGATTAGATGCCAAAAGTTTTGCAGGGTCTTGGCATAAACGCACCTGACTTCTGCTAGCACATTCCGGTGGACACAAAATAAAAACGGAAAAAACCAGCTAGATCACGCTACATACGTCCCGCCAGAGCCTCACTCAGCAACACCAATGGACAGGAAAACCCTACACAGACACCCAGAGAAACCAGTTAGGAGCTAGACAACACGAAAGAAGGCCCATGTTCCTGGTGGATCCGCCAGGCTGAGCACCTCCAGGACCAAGCGTGGCCCCAACACTGGGCATCTGCTGTAGAGGGGAACTAACTTTCTTCAGAGGGAACCAACTTTCCAGCAAAAATTGATAGCTACTCCATACCGAGACTATCCACACTCCAATTTATTTCAGATCTAGATCACTGCTATGAACCTACCCCACATGGAGCTTGAACCATGTCATTGCAGTGTCCACGTTGCTCATCAGTACTCATCACACAGAAACGTTCTGCACTAAAAATCTGCGCCTCTATAGGTGCGATTAGCGGATTGGCGCGCGGTATCAACTCGGCTCGGATCCTCGGCGGAGCCGGGGCCTCAATAGGATCAATTGCAGGGCCGCTGGGATCTGCAACCGGAGCAGCGGTCAGCGTTGTTGTAGGTGGCCTGATCGGAAGTGCCAGTGGCTGCCTATTGGGTGCACAGCTGGGTGATCATCTCGATCGTCAAGTGCTCATGAACAACCATTGTCAGGAATGTGGTTATCACTTCAGCACGCACCGCCCCCCGTGCTGACCTGCGCTCCTCCTCCCACGACTTCACCTCAATCACTCAAACCTTCAGGCGTGCTGCGCATAGCGCAGCGCCTATGTCTGGCTGCTGAAAGGAATCTTTCTTATGGCTCATCAGATCGAACAAATGGCTTATGCAGGCTCCACTCCATGGCACGGCCTCGGCAATCAACTCACTCAGAAACAACCAATCGAAGTCTGGCAGCGCGAAGCAGGGATGGAATGGCAGATCCTCGAAAGCCCCGTGCATTTCAAGTCAGATGCTGTCGGCCACCTGGGCGTCATCTACTCCTTCCCCGAACAGAAGGTACTGTTCCGTTCGGACACCAAAGCGCCGCTGTCGGTGGTCTCCCAGCGCTATCACACGGTGCAGCCAAGGGAAGTGTTGGAGTTTTATCGTGACCTGACCGAGGTCTCCGGCTACGAGCTGGAAACCGCTGGCGTGCTCAAGGGCGGACGCAAGTTCTGGGCGCTGGCACGTACCGGGCAAGGTGCTGCGATCAAGGGCAGTGACCAGGTCAATGGTTACCTACTGTTGGCCACGTCCTGCGACGGCACTCTGGCCACCACCGCTACGCCGACCACTGTGCGGGTAGTCTGCAACAACACCCTGACCATCGCCCTGGATGGCACCAGCCGCGCGATCAAGGTGCCGCACAACACCCGCTTCGATCCCAAGGCGGTGAAGAAGCAACTCGGCATCGCCGTCTCGCAATGGGACGACTTCATCTACCGCATGCGCGCGCTGGCCGAGCGCAAGGTGCAGTGGCACGAGGTAATGGGGTTCTTCCTTAACGTGCTATGCGAAACCAGCCCGACCGGTGCTTTACCGGAACAACTGCCCAACGAGCGCGCCCTGCGCAAGGTGCAGGAGTTGTACGAAGGCCGTGGCCGGGGCAGTCAGTTGGACTCGGCACGCGGTACCGCCTGGGGCCTGCTCAACGCCGTGACCGAGTTCGTCGATCACGAGCGCCGTGCTCGCAACAACGAATATCGCATGGACTCGGCCTGGTTCGGTCAGGGCGCACAGATCAAGCAACGTGCTCTAGATGCAGCACTGCAACTCGCAGCTTAACCCTCACTCACATCAACCCTCGCGCCCGGTCAGCCTTGTGCTGGTCGGGCGTTTTTATGTCTGCAGGTGAACACCATGAAAGCAACGTCATTGAACGGCAGCACCAGCAAGAAACGCCCAGCCCTGCGCCTGGTCAGCACCAAGGAGCTACCGCGCGAGGATTGGCTGCAGATCCGCAAACAAGGCATCGGCAGTTCGGATGCTGCAGCTGCTGTGGGCCTCAACCCCTACAAGTCGCAGTTGGAGCTGTGGTTGGAGAAAACCGGGCGCGATGCAGGTATGCCGAAGGCTGATCCTCAGGACGAGGAAAGCCCGATGTACTGGGGCAACGTGCTGGAGCCCATCGTGGCCTGGCATTACAGCAAGCGCACCAAGCACAAAGTGCGGCGCATCAACGCCGTGCTGCAGCATCCTGATCCCGAACTGCCCTGGATGCTGGCAAACATCGACCGCGAAGTTATTGGTGCTGACGATGTGCAGATCCTTGAATGCAAGACGGCCGGCATAAACGGCGCACGCCTCTGGAAAGAAGGCGTGCCGGAGTATGTGCAACTGCAGGTGATGCACCAGCTCGCTGTCACCGGCAAGCAGGCAGCTGATGTAGCTGTTTTGCTCGGTGGCCAGACGCTGGAGATCCACCGTATCGAGCGGGACGAGCAGATGATTGCTCGCCTGATCGAGTTGGAGCGCAAGTTCTGGCACTACGTGGAAACCGACACGCCTCCGCCGGCTGATGGCACGGCGTCCGCCGACACGGCGCTGCGCTGCCTCTACCCGGAGGACAACGGCCAGGTTGTCGACTTCAGCGGTCAAGCCGGGCTGGCAGCTGCCTTCATCGAGCTGAAAGCCGTTCGCCAATCGATTTCCGACAAGGAAAAGCGCGAGTCTGAACTCAAGCAGATGCTGCAACAGGCCATGGGCGATGCCAGTCGTGCTGAGTTCACTAGTGGCTATGTGTCTTGGCGCAAGGCCAAGGACAGCATCGGTCTCGATGTCACTCAACTTCTCCAGGACAAGCCCTACCTGCAGGCCAAGTACCCGTTGCTGAAACCCGGAGCGCGGCGCTTCCTAGTCGGCTGATTTCCATCTCTTTCACCCTTCCCTCCCCTTGGCCAGTCCATGCAGTTCGCGCTGCGTGCCTGGCCTTTTTTTCATTTCCAGGAGAGCCATCATGCTCAAAGGTCTCGCACTCACCCCGCCGGTACTCGGGCGCATCTCCATCGGCAAGGTCGTCGAGAAAAACGGCAAGCGCCTGCCGGAAAAGGATGACCAGTTCACCATCACCTCCCAAGTACAAGGCAAGGATGGCTGGCTACTGCACCCGCTCAATGACGAGCTGCGTCAGGACAAGGACGACAAGCTGCGCAGCATCCCGATACGCCTGCTGTTCAACGAACCGGAGCTGAATTTTCGTGCCGACTACACCCTGTTCGACCGGCAGTCCGGACGGCCGCTGTGCGTGGGCAATGGCGAGAAATGCAAGCGGGCCACCCCAAACGGCATGCAGTCGCTGCCCTGCCCTTCGCCAGATGCCTGCCCGCTGGCCAAAGGTGGGGCGTGCAAGCCCTACGGCCGACTGAACGTGGCCATTGGCGATGATGATCCGCTGGGTAGTTTTGTGTTCCGTACCACCGGTTTCAACAGCATTCGCACCCTCGCCGCCCGGCTGCATTACTTCCAAGCCGTCTCGGGCAATCGCCTAGCCTGCTTGCCGCTGGAGCTTCGCCTACGTGGTAAGTCGACCCGGCAAAGCCATGGCACACCGATTTTCTACCTCGACCTGACGGTGCGCGACGGTATGAACATGGCGGAAGCACTGCTCACCGCTAATGAACTCGATGCGCAGCGGCAAGCATCTGGATTCGATCAGGCCGCCTTGGACGAAGCGGCGCAGCGTGGCTTCGGCAATGGCGCCTTCGAGGACAGCGAGGAAGATGCTGGTGCTATCGCCGAAGAGTTCTACGCCGCAGAAGAGACAGCATCTCCAGCCATCAATAATCCCCAGAGCCCTGTGAAAGCCAGTCTGGCCGAGAAGCTGGACGCACAAGCCCAGCGCCATACCTCATCAATTATTCAAGGAGTCCAGCATGCGCCTGCACAAAATGACGGCCAGTGAATCGACCGGCACTTACCTGGTCGAGTCTCCAGTCACCGAAGCCGACATCCTGTTGATGGCTCGGCAACTGGCTAATCTGCGTCTGCGCCGCGGCCGAGCACTGACTTCACCGCAGGACGTGTTCAGCCATCTTCAGGTGCTATTGGCCGATCACGAGCATGAGGTTTTCGCTTTACTCCACCTCGATAGCCGCCACCGAGTTATCGCTTTCCAGGAAATGTTCAGGGGCACTCTCGACGGCGCTAGCGTGTACCCCCGTGAGATCGTCAAAGCGGCGCTGGAGCACAACGCCGCCGCAATGATCCTGGTGCACAACCATCCATCTGGGGATCCTGAACCCAGCCAAGCCGATCGTAACCTAACCCACAAACTGCAGGAGGCCTTGAATCTGGTCGGGGTGCGAACACTGGACCATGTCGTGGTGGGCCGCGAAGGCTGCGTATCGCTTGCAGAGCAGGGCTACCTGTGAGGAGAGCACGACGATGAAGCTACTACGAGTCTTTGCCGCCGCGCTCATGTTTGCCGGCATTCTCGCCGGGTGCCTGGTCCTTCTGCTGCTGGTGATTCTGATGGTGCGTTTTCCTCTAGTGCTGATCGCTGTGCTGCTGGCGTGTTGGGTGTTCTGCCGCCTCGTGAAGGCGTTGGCGCCCGAAACCACATCGGCAGATGTCCATCTCTGAGTTACCGAAATAATCACTACCCGAGCCACTAGGCAAGCACTGGCCGCCTCAACTCAATAAGGAGCATGACGATGAACAGACAGTGTCTCATCTGCGCCTCTAGCGCCGTACTGACACGGGACGCAGCCAAAGGGCTGACGCTGATAGTGGGGTTACTCCACAGCGCGATAAAAAGCGCTCAGCGCCCAGATGAAGGGAGCGGCCATGCCGACTTTCTCAGCGGCATGGCATCAATAGCGCCCGCGTACCCAAAGGCCAGGAAGGCGGCAGAGGATGTCGTGCGCTTTCACTTCGCCGGATTCAACTGCCTATGCCTGCGTTGCGGCGCGCTGTTCGACTAGCATCCCACTCACTGATCGACCAAGCTGCACCCTACCCAGCTCCGCTCTCAACCCCGAGCCAAGCGCTCGCTCAACATCTCCACCATCTCAACCACCAACTCCCGGTCATTCTGCTCCAGCGAATGTATTAGGTGGCTAATCCGACTGGCCTGGTCATCAACACGGGGGCTGACCTCGGTCAGCAACTCTGCCGCTCCGCACTCAAAGATCGCAGCAAATTCAAGTAGGCGTGCGATGTTGGGAATCACAATCCCACGCTCGATGCGCGAAATCGCCTCGTTACCCAGTCCCAATCGCACTGCAACCTCTTCCTGCGTCAGCCCGCAACGGGTGCGTTGTTTCGATATGGCACGACCGATTCCGGCTGCCAGCTGCTTCTGTTCACTCTCGCTCACGACGCCCTCCCAACTCAACCTAGATGGTTGGGCACCACCTCATTGACATGAAGAACACGCAAAGTCGAGAATCAACCTATAAGGATGAATATCAACTCCACTTCACACCCTCCCCCGCGATAAGGAACATCCAATGAACCGAAGCCTTCTACTCATCGCCTGCCTGGGCTTGGTGGCCAGTATCGGCGCCTATGCTGCCCCTCACGAATGGACGTCCGGCTGGGCGATGGGCACCAGTGAATATGCCGTCGATGACGGCAACGGTAATGAGCTGGTCATTGCTTGCCCGGATGACGAGAACCGTTACATCTCCGCAAGCGCCGCCATACACGGGCGTACCTATAGCTCCGAAGACGAGCAAGGCTTCGATGTCATCGTCGACGGCAAAAACTACAGCAACCCTTTCAACACCGACTGCCGTGCCTGCAGCGACATCTTTAAGGCTGAGTTCTGGCCCGCCTTGCGCAAAGCTAATCGCCTGCAACTGAGTGCAAACGGCCAGACCGTCAACCTCCCCACCAAGAACCTACAAGCCGCGTTGCCGGTACTGGGTGATCAGCAAAATAGTTGCTGGACTGCCTGGTAACACCGCAGCGCTCTTCTCTACAAGGAAAACACTATGGAACAACACAGACACGATCAGGGCGAGTTCAACAACGACAGCCAGGTGGCAGCAAGCGTCAGCCCGGCGATCATCGGCTGGGGTTTCGCAGCCCTGGTCGTCGCGATATTCAGTGTGGTCTTCAACACATCAGCCATGGCTTTGGGTGCCGGATGGTTTGCCAAGTGCATGGCCGTGCTCGTTGGTGCTGGCCTAGGCTGGGGTGGCGCACTGCTGGGCGATGCCATTCGTAAATTCGCTCAACCCGACGGGGTCTTCACCAATGGCGGCATGCTCAGCCTGATCTGGATCAAAGTGTTCTGGGCGCTTGGGCCACAGGTGATCGGCTTGGTGGTGGGCGTGATGTTCGGGTGCGCCATGGTGCTTCGCTAGGGAAAGCTCATGCGCACACGACTCACTCTGATGGCACTCCTACTGGTCCTCGGGGGTTGTTCGGACGAACACTCGCGTGCAAAGGGGGAATTCCTCTCCGGCTGCGTGCAATCCGGAGCCTCCAAAGCAGTGTGCATCTGCACCTACGAAAAACTTGAACAGAAGTACTCTCCGCAAGACCTGATATCTATGGAACATCGGTACCACACTCCACCTGACAGCCTGCTGCAGGAAGTGAGAGATGCTGCCAAAGCCTGTCGACAACAGTAAATATTCCGTCCCATTAACTACAGCCAGGCACCTTGATAATAAGGCGCCTGGCTGTAGCCTGTTCAGTTTTCTTTTTTAGTTACGACTACTACCAAATACGTGGCAGCTGTTGCCAAAGGGCTTGGTTGCCTCCTTGCACAGATAACTTGCTCGATAGAACAACCTTTCTTGGCCAATCGGATCATAACGACGAATGTGGTGCTTCGCATCGCGAGGTATATGGACCAAGCCCTGGATGCAGTCTAAAGGTAGCCTTAATGCACAGGCCCAAGCCTGTTCCAATCGGTGAATCATGTTTACACGCTCAGAGCCAAACCTGCCGAGCGTGTAGAACGCATCCCAATTCAACAGAATAAGCAGGTGGTAATGGTGCACATTACTACCCTGACCTTGCTCCCTTGCCCAGACGTAACGCACCTCGCTTTTATGTGTATGTTGATTATTTCTTGCTGCCACGTTACGACTACTTTCAATCTGAGCCTTAAACGAGGCCAAGAATTCGCTCATAACAGAGTTCGAATCACCTTTATCGCTTCGCAAGGCATTAGCTGGAAATCGAAGGTCACAACGAAACGCAAATACCCTTGGGTACTGACCAAGCGCACGCCCTATGGTGACTTTCAGTGTCTCAAGATATTCGTAAATGAAGGGACCTTTGTCGGCCATGATAGCGAAACCATGAAAGGTTTCACCACTATAAACACTCAGATTTCTATTGACTGGATGACGCTGCATGAGTAGCACTCAGTTGTTGAACACATACAAACAACACACTGAGTATTTTTTAAATCACCTCTGAGGCACACCAACTTATTCCCTGCCTAGGGGAATAGCCCCTAGGCCTCAACATTAGTCCATGCAAGCATATCCTCACCCGATATATGACTTACATATAAAGCATATTACCCGCACAGAGACTTTATTAAAATGCAAACCCATACGACACAAGACCTAGAGCTTCTTCTCGCCATAAAAATCGTCCAGAAAAATAATATGGGAATAACAGAGAATCAGCCCCCATTATCAAGCTCAGTGCAGTTTATGTGTAGAACACTGCGGCAAGGGTGGGATTGCTGCACGTCTAGTCCGACTTGGAAAAATCGATGAGCGTTCTGACCTGTACGTACACGAGCCTCGCCCAACAGCGCAGTCTTGAGGTGAGGTAATACGCAGAGAAAGCAGTGCCTCTGGCGTAAACAGTAACTGGCGGAAGACCGTACATTACCGAGGGCAGACACCAAATTTCAACTATCCACGTACCCCAATCACCTCTTCCCAGCGCGTCGTGTAGCGCTGGCTGAGCATTTCTCTGCGCATGGCCCAGGCCGGTGCAGCAGGCACGCTGCCGATGCGCACGGTGCCTCGTCCTTCCTTCTGATTGATTTGGTCGACCACCGCCATCAGCCGCTCAGCTCCACGGCGTGGCGCCGGCGAGAACAGGTCTGGTGTCAGCTCGCCGCGCCGACTTAGGCCCATCAGCAAGATGGAGCATTTCGAGTATGGGTAGCCGGGTCGATAGATCTGCGTCAGCCCTTGCTGGGCGCGCGCCAGGATCTCGCGGGTGTCGTCTGTCGGCGCTGGCATTGCCATGGTGACTGCATTGGCGTAGCGCGGCCCCTTTAGGTCTGCCAGCTGGGTTTGTAGGCCCACCTGGATGGTGCTGCACAACGAGGCCTGGCCACGCAACTTCTCCGCCGCCCGGCTCACGTAGGCGGTCAGCGCCTGGCGGATCGGCGGCAGCTCCGTCTGGCGTACACCGAACATCTTGCTTGAGCCAATGGACTCCTTCGGTGCCGGCCCCTCGTTGAAACCGATGCAACTGATGCCGCCCAACTCACGTGCAGTGCGCTCCATGGTTACGCCGAACGTCTTGCGCAGGGTGCCGATATCGAACCGGGCAAGATCCCAAGCGGTGATGATATTCAACGCCGCCAAATTGGCCGCCGAGCGATGGCCAACACCCCACACCTCGCTCACCGGTGCTATGCGCAGCAGCTTCTCCTGCCGAGCCGGGGACGTCAGATCAAGCACGCCGCCGGTGCCCTTCCACTTCTTCGCGGCCCAGTTGGCCAACTTCGCCAGGGTTTTGGTGGTGCTGATTCCCACCCCGACCGGCATGCCAATCTCACGCGCCAGGCGTTGCCGAATGTGCCGTCCGTGTGCCTCGACATCGGCGATGCCGGTCATGTCGCCCCAGGCCTCGTCGATGGAATACACCTCAATGCCGGCCAGTTCCTCGGCCATAACCCGCATCACGCGGTTGCTGATGTCGGCATACAGGGTGTAGTTGCTGGAGCGCGCCACCACACCTTGCCGGCGCATTTGCTCGCGCACCTGGTAGTAGGCGGCGCCCATGCCAATGCCCAGCACCTTGGCCTCCGCGGATCGGGCGATCACGCAGCCGTCGTTGTTCGAAAGCACTACCATCGGCCGGCGTTTTAGCTCCGGCTGGCAGATACGCTCGCAACTGCAGTAGAAGGAGTTGCAGTCGATCAGCGCGAACACGCGCCCGGTACTGCTCATGGCGCAACGTGGCTGACCACCCAGCTCACCACGCCCCACACCTCGACCGGCTCTTCACCATCCAGCTGCACATCCGGCACCACCGGATCGGCAGCCTTCAGCCAAAGACCGCCGAACAGATCCCGCGCCACCAGCCGCACGCGGTAGCCCTCGCCGCCCAGATCGACCACCACCAGCCTGCCCTCCAGGTGGCCTGCAGCACGGTTCACGATCAAGCGGTCACCCGGAAAAATACCGAACCCGACCAGCGTGTCATCCAGCACCTGTACACCCCAGATATGCGGCGCGCCCAGGCCAGTGAGACGATCGAGGGAAAGCCCATCTTCCTTCTCATCGTCGGCAGGTGACTGGAAGCCAGTGATACGAAGGTCTGCGGCGTCGGAAAGGAGGCGTTCACGCAGGCGCGCACCGCGGGCAAGGATGGAAAGGGACATCTGGGCACTTCCGCAAAATACTGTTTATGCATACAGTATTCGAGAAGAGCCTAATTCGGTCAATCCACCAGTATCGCCCCGCCGACAGTTGGCCAGTCGTCCACCAGCTCGGCACGCAGGATCTTCACCTGGTTGGGCGCCTCGATAGCCAGGCGCACCTTGCCATGATCCACCTCCAACATCTGCACGGTAATACCGTCGCGCAGCAGCAGACGCAGCAGCTTGTCGGTATCTACGGCGGGATCGATGGTCAGCCGGATCTGTTCGCCGGCACGCCGGGTAAGGCATAGATTGCCCATGATGGAACTCCTTTTCCGTTGGATAGTGAATGCGCGTCCTGCTCCGGCAGTCTAGAACATGAAAAACGGTGCGAAAGCGCGGGGAGGCAAGAATGTGTGGTGGTGTGCAGGCCCGCGTGGCCGACCAAGTATGGAAGATCTATTTTCCCAACCCCAAGGCCGCCCTGCCCGTGCTGCAGGCAGACGGTACCACCGAGTGGGTGCCCTGGGGCCGACGCCGCGAACAACCCGGCCACCTACCCGCCACTGGCTGGGCACGGCAAGACTCGATCACAGCCGGCAAGTGGGCGCGCTACCACCCGCGTACGGTAAGCATCGTGGCGGAACGGTTCATGGAAAAAGACGCCGAGCGAGTGTCGCATTGGTTCGACCTGGAGCCAGGTCAAGCGATAGAGGGGCTATTGCTTGAGACGGACATAGAGCAGCGGGTGTATGTAGTGACCACCACCTCGCCCGTGGGCTATGCCTGGGCACATGACCGGTGGCCGCGACTGCATACAAATCTACGTCATACAACCCAGTAGCGGGGTCATCAGTTTCCCTGAAGTGAGTAGCCCCCGCTCTCCCCTGACCTACTGCGAAGTTGCATGAACTTGATCACCCAATTGCATTCCACCTGACCAGATGTTTGCATCCGGCTTGACCAATACACGTCGAAGAAGGGGCCGGCAAAGAACGTTCACATGCGGTTGCTCTCGACCGTCCGGTTGCAATCCCGAGAGTAGGAGCAGATGCCTAAGGCAACCTCCAATAATTAGTTCGCACTGCGAGCCGACCGTGTCGCGGTGCGACTTACCGGCCCAAGCACCGAGCCCACGGCTAGTTCAGCGACAAAGCGATCCTTGCATGCGCAGATCGAGGACGAGGATGATGGCGTGTGCGCGGAGGGAGGATCAGGTTTCATGCTGTATACCGACGAAAGCGACGAGATCAGGGCCAAGCGCATTTGCTTCGAGTGCGTCGGTGAGGTGTACCTGTCCGACGAGATCGAACGAACTGGCGAGGAGGGTAAGTGTTCCTATTGCGGAGAGACCGGGCAATCCTGGACGATTGATGAGCTAGTGGATCGGATCGAGACGGCATTCGAGCACCACTACACTCGCACGTCAGATCAACCAGACTCATGGCAGGAACGGCTGCTGGCGGACAAAGAATCCGACTACGTCTGGTACCGCGATGGCATCCCAGTCCTTGAGGCCATTGAGAACGCTGCCGAGATGCCACAAGAGGCGGCGGTGGACGTGCTATCGCTCCTTGAAGACAAGCACGGAGACTTCGATTCAGCCGCCATGGGTGAAGAGACCGAATTCTCATCCGACTCGTACTACGAGGAGAAGGGCTCCAGCGAGCAGGCTTGGCAGATGGAGTGGCACCACTTCGAACAATCGCTGAAGTCGGAAGCCCGGTTTTTCAGCCGCACTGCTGCTGCCCATCTTGCGTCGATCTTCGGCGATATCGACAAGCTCAGGACAACGGACGGTCGCCTGCTCGTGGTAGACGCGGGGCCGCAGTTTCCGCTAGACCACCTCTATCGTGCCCGTGTTTTCCAGTCGGATGGGAAACTCAAGGAAGCACTGTGTCGTCCGGACCTTCATCTTGGCTCGCCGCCAGCGCGCCTTGCCACTTCCGGCCGAATGAACGCACAAGGCATTTCTGTCTTCTATGGTGCGACGGACGCAAGTGTTGCGATTGCTGAAGTGCGTCCTCCCGTGGGAAGCAGGGCCGTAGTTGCTAGGTTCAGCATCATTCGTCCGCTTCGGCTCCTTGACCTAACCGCACTGGGGGACGTGCATGACGAAGGAAGCATCTTCGATCCGTCCCTCAAGGACAGGCTCGAACGGGTCGCCTTCCTGAGATCCCTGGGGCGGCGGATCACCCGGCCGGTCATGCCAGATGACCAAGACTTCGACTACCTGGCGACGCAGGCGATCGCCGACTTCCTTGCAACAGAAAACGAGCCGCGACTCGATGGGATCATCTTCCAATCAGCACAGTCGAAGGACGGGCGCAATGTCGTTCTCTTTCACATGGCTGCGCAGGTTGAAGCGATGGAACTCCCGAGAGGCACCGAGATTGAGGCGTACACCGGCTATGGGTCCGAGGACGGATGGGAGGTCGAGTACTATGTCAGCGAGCAAGTGCCTCTTCAACCCGCTTCAGCAGCCCCGAGGCCAGGCGACGTGACCGGATTTCTGGTGCCTTCTGGCACCACGTCTCATTGGGATCATGACGTACGGGACATGACGCTCCGGATAGACCCCAAGTCTATTGAGGTCCATCACGTAGACTGGGTCCAGGTACAGTGCACACCCCACACTGTTGATCGCCATCGCAGCGAAAAGCGCGACAGGGATTTCTGACTGGCCCGCTAGCCCAAAAAACACTTGTAGCTTGTCTGAGCGCGCTGACACCCACGCCACCTAATCTTGGGAGCGGCATGCGCCCCGCGCATCCTTCTCATGGCCGCCCTTCGTCGGTGCCCTCTAAGGAAGCGTTTTCTTTTGGGAGCAATCGGGTGGTTAATACGAATGCAAATGCCCGGTCAGGTGGAATGCAATTGGATGGTCAAGTCAGTGCAATTACGCACCTACCAACTCCCGCACTATGCTCGCCGGATGGGCGAGCGATATGCCTATTTGCTGACTGCACAAACCGTGAAGCAACGTGTCGCAAAAAGCACATTTCGAGTACACGTTACGCTCATATGTCGTCACTAACGACACGTGTGGCAGGTGCGACATTGCACTGACCTACCTATAGAAATAGGGTCGACTCAACCTGAAAGTTTCCATTTCAATTCCCTATTTTGAGGCCTGCCTGTTTCCGATACTGGCCCCGCACGCAAATTTCTGCGGGCATCAACTGAGGGAGACGGCCATGAGCCAGAAAAGTGATCAAGACAACCACGCTAACCAGCTGAACCCGAACCATGACTCCTACTGGGAGTCACGTGGGTACGATGAGCGTCCTGAGGACTGGGAGGATCGAATCTGATCCCCCGAATTGAAGGCGCCTGTGTGGCGCCTTCAGTTTTCTAAGGGCTTGCCCAACAAGCGGCGTGCCATTCGGTACTCTGTTTCATACACATCCATTAGCGAGATCACGAGCTCTGTAGGCCAACCAGAACGCTTTAGATCTCGAATTAGCAAGGACATCGTCTCGGCGAAGCGAAACACGCATGCCCCCTGCCAGTAATCTGCTTTCGCATCGAGTGGCAGATCACCTCTTTGCCGGATGTGCAGGTCATAACTGACCTTGATCAGATCAAGAAGCATCTGAAAAGACGGGCGCCCACCTTTGAGTTGCATCCAGTTCCGCAACAAGCGAATTCGTGATTCCGGCTCCATGCCATCGTGCGCTGCCCATAGCTTTCCAAGATAAGTGACAGGCCCTGGCCTTTTCTTGGTTAGCCCTGCAAGGGAAGCCAGCTTTTCGAGTGCGGCCTGCATGGGGTTTGACCAAGACTGGTTTGATGCGCACCACGTTGGTATGACCCAGGCTGCATGGATGACATTCTGTGTTCCTTCCTCTAGTTCAAACTCCCAGTTACCTACCTGCGAATCTGCCATAAACCATGCAGCCAACCTGAGCAGTGTCGCCAGGCTATCAGCAGACATCAGCTGCGCAAGTGCTCTGCTCTGCACAAGCTCGTCTTCGCTGAGGTCATGCAGCAGATCAAGTATCGACTGACGACTTGCCGGACATCCGAGCTGTTCGACCACATCTGATGAGGTGTAAGCAGCGAACCGGTCATGCTTATTTGGCAATAAGCGAATCACTTGCCCACTGAGATCCGAGAGCGCGTAGAGCTTGGCCTTCCAGTAGTCCAGTACTACAGGGTTAGGGCGCGACAGCTCTAGAAAGCCAAGCCAGCTTGTGATTGTGGGAATGGTAAAGCCTTTTTCCATTTGAGCTATGGAGAGCTCTGTTGCCTGCCTAGGCATAGGTACAGCACGTATGAACCTGTGTTGCGGCTTGGTGGAAACATCTGAAGCAGATTTAGAAAGGTACTTCAGCGCAGTCTTGCTCGTTGGGAGCCCTCCGCGTATTTCCTTGATTGCCTCCCACAGCGAGCGGAGATTGATATCCAGCAAGGCATACACCTTCTCCACTGGAAGCAACAGCACAGCCTCACGGAGGTAAACCTCTTTCTCACCAAATGCTGCCAGGTACTCTGAAATTTCTTCCTGACTGAGTATCACGCTGTCTTCATATGTCGAAGCTTTCGCATCCATTACGTCTAGCAACCTCAGCCATCGACTGGAACGAAGATCCAGCCTTCCTTGACGGGTACATTTTGCTCCGGCTGGAGCAGCTTTTGTGGCTGGAGGTGAAATAGCCAGGCGATCAAGGCGCAGGTCAGTGCGTCGAGCTGATCACCATGCTGGAAACCCTCAGGTAGTTCACTACCGGCTTGCCTACTAATACCGAATCCTTCGTGCAATTCGGCCATGGTGGCTGAACGCTTGCAGGCACTAGGGTATGCCTCAATAGCTCGCAACCGCGCACTGTCCGTCCATACCCCGCAGGTCTCAATTTGAGGAGCGAAGCGGGCCAGCACATGCATGCCTTTGGTCGCCTGGCTACCGATCATGTCCTTCAACGCTGATAGCGGACTGAGCCCACGCTCAAAGAGAAAACGCTCAGTTCGGCGAAACAGGTATGGGTTTTCGGCTGACCGATCAATCGAATCAGCTGCATGGCAGTTAACCAGTAGATCAATAAACCCCTGAGAAAATCCCAGCGGTGTATCGATGGCCAAGACCACTCGTGCGGATTGGTACTGGCCTTCTACTCCGCAAAGGCTGAGGAGTCGAAGAAGGAAATCATCTGTACACACAGACTGATTGATCACGCGGCGAAGGCTACCGCGCCAGGGCTTCCCCATGAGCTTCCGCTGGCCATCAAGTACGACTAAAGCATCCCGGCTGTTGGGGTTCTTGTCGCAGTTCCAAGCCCCTACGTCCCACCCAATGAAAAGCCCTGGGCTTGCTGTAGCAGTCATGTGAGTCGCCCCTTCTTTCCTAGATGCCTTCACGCCTCAATAATGGACTTCAAGCCGGTGCGGAATAGTCCGCTTTTCGCCGACTGGAGCCAGTGTGCGGGTTGAATCCACAGTCGATTGCAGCCATTTGAATCATGACTACCGATCCAACCTTCAACTCACGAAACTCCGGAAGCTTGCTCGAAAATCCGTCGGTTTTAGGTGCACGTGCTGGGTTAGATCGCCGTTGAGCGTGAACAAGCGCGGCCCCTCTCTGAATTGGAATACCCGGTAGAGGTAAAACTGGTTTCCGACTTCCTTCGAAAACTCAAGCTCGTTGTGGCTCACCAGGAAGGACGAAGCGACGCTGCCATTGGTGGTTTTGACCTCGATGAAACGATGCCGCACGGCGTCTTCGAACGACAGAATGTCGAAGCCAGCTCCATCCCCTTGCGTATCTGCCACCCAATCCAGGCGCTGGAATAGTTCAGGATTACCCATATCGGTCAGCCGCTGCTGCTCAAATTCGATAACCCACTGCTCCCCTGCCCGCCCCAGCTTGCGGTTAGCCTCATCGCGAGCGGCAAAGTCGAGCTTGCGCGGCAGCCGTTGCCGAACGGCACCAGAGCCACGCACAAGCTCATCACGCGTCGGAGCCTCGACCAGTGCAGCGAGATACGTCTTCTCGCTGGGCAGCTTTACCTCCTCCATTGCATCGACGATGGTACCTACAAGCTGCTGGTGCCTAAGTACATACGCGTGTACAGCTTTGCGGAGCAGCAGCTGGCTGTTGCCTCTTGGCTTGTAGCCGTTGATGTAGGGAAGGCCCAGCGCGTCGAGTACGGCGCTGATGTTCTGGTGTTTGAGCTCGACCGAGGATTTACTGCGACCACTCAGCAGTCGCCGTAGCGCCTGGTTGTGTTCGGTCTTGTTGTAAGACCGTCCAGCGGCTTCAGCGCGTAGCATTTCAAAATAGTCGCTAACCGTGGCCTCCACCTCAGCTTCCGACCAGTCTTCACCGATGCGGATGATGGTAAAACCGAGGGTAGTTAGCACAGGCACAACCGTGGCTTCGCCGCCCGAGAAGCTGTCTGCGCTCAGCGGCCCCTGGTCAGGGAACTGCTTGCCGAAGGCGACGCCGGCAATTGCTTTGGAGTCGCAGTCGACCCCTGTTTGGGGATCACGCACCAGAAAATCGCGTGATTTACCAAAGCCATATCGCGCCAGGAATTTCGTTCTCCCAAGCTGCACAAATTCATCAATAGCAGCCTGTACAGCCACCGGACTTCGAAGCAGGGAGAGCAGAGACATCGGTTCCTTCCTTTCTCAGTTGCATCAGGCGACGTGGAACGCAACGCAGCCCGCCAGTAATCCACCCTGAATTCTCTGAAGTAGCATGGCAGATCATGCGCTGCCAATGACTCGAAGCTTCATCGCGCGGGTTTCTAACAGATACGTTTCAACCCCAGCCAACAGATGCAACCCCTCTTCGTTAACCGCTGCGCGCGATAACCCTGGCTGTACAATTCGAACGTCGAACTCATAGCGATAATCTTGCCAGCTCGCCTTCAGCTTCTTGAGCGATGCTGCGGTACCCAGTTCGAATCGAGAACTCTGCCCCTTTTCGAGACGAAGCTTCTCTCGCTTCAGCATGTGAGCAAACATGCGGTTCGGGCGATCGCGCCACCGAGCAGATTTCTGCGCTTGCCCGCAGACCTCGTAGAGATCTCCGAGGCGAGATCCAGGGGTATCACTGCTTGAAAACTTGCAATGGTAGAGCGTGACCTGCACTAAGCTGTCAGTGACACGCAGAGAAACCACGTCAGCAATTTCCCCTTTCCCGTCATCGTCAAAAATCAGGTCATATACGTTGCCATCGGAGAGCAAGTATTCAATGACCTTACGCTGGACAGAGTCAGGGCGTTTCTCGACACCTTGAGATTCGGCCCGTATGTTGGTGGCGGCCCAATCCCACTCAACAATCTTGTCAGTTGGGTACGGCTCAACAGACACGCCGTCAGGCAGCGCGTAGAGATGGCTGTAGATCAGAAGCGACCCATCGCCAAAGTCGATCTGAGGCGCATCGTCTCCAAACGACTCAGATAACGTCTTCACAGCACTGCCAATCTTAATGGTTGTCTCCGCCCCCACTCGCTGTGGATAGCAGGCTCCCCCATCGTTGAACTCGATTTCAAACTCGGCGAAATAGGCGTCGCTGGTTACGGCGAATCGCAGCGGACCGGTTCTCTCATGACTGAGAAGCTCGATATCGCATTCAGCGAACGGGACAACCTGGTCATCGAATCTGATTTCTATACGTTCCTCGATCTGCGTCATTAGCGACTCCGGCCAGTGAATCGCGACGGGAGGAACGGCAGGCCTCTCGCTGATCAGACGAGGTCGCATTGCACTCTTGAACACTTCATCAGTCGTGATTCCGGAATCGCTCACCAACCGACCAATTCCCTGGCACCAATCCACCCAATCGGTCAGGTCTCGGACCGGAGTGATCGACCAGAACTTACCTTTCACCGAGCAACCACGAATGGCCGGCACACCATCTAGGAAGCCAGTGGCGAAGACATTGTTCTTGATTCTGGACTGCTTAGCGGTGTCGAGTCCGTCAGCGACATCAACGCCCATGTACATGGAGTAGCGCACTCCGCGGCCCTGATGATGAGTGAGTCCCAGATTGCGCAGAATCAGCCGTTTGAAGCCATGAAGACTCCGAAACACGTCTTCACCCTCGATTCGGCGCGCGGTGTCGCCACAGATAGCCTTGGCAAGCTTGTCATGAGGGCCTTTCATGGAGCTGCTAATGAACAGCAGTCCAGCGTCCTCATCCCAATGCATCATGTGCAGATCCCAGATGACATTGGTGGCTTGCTGAGCTGTAGTCCATCCCGCCTGTTCTTCATTACGCGTAACGAATATGGCGACTCGGCGCTGCTGATTGAGCTTCATGCCGCGGTACACGCCAGGTGAACAGAGATCCTCTACTCGCAGCGGATCCCAAGCTTCGCAGGTCGTCCTGTAGACGACAGCATTCATCTTGGGTTCCAACGTCTGCAGGGGAATGTCGCGGAGATCGCCCGTGAAGCCCCGAAACATTTCGGCACGCCGCACCTGCCGTTCGATCCGGGCAGAACTCAGCGCCTCGACCAACGTATTCCAGTCGGCATCCTCCGCATAGAGCTTCGCCAACGAGCGGTCGACGTCATCCACGCCAGTGTTGGCGATTACTGTTGCATCGCCGAGCCTGGGGTCCTGTCGCGTGAACCGACCCACGAACTGAATAGTGACAGCAATACTTTTATGCGGGTCGTGCAGGCCGGCGATCTTGAGCTCCGGCAAGTCGAAGCCCTCGCCGAGCATGTCAACGCACACAATAATCCGGCTGTCGAAACGGCGCAGCGCCGTAAGGCTTGCACGCCTTTCCCGTGCGGACTGGTTGCTGTGAACAAGGACAGGATTGTGTTGTGGGAACCGCCGGCTGTAGAGCTGATGAAGCTCCTTGGCGCGTTCAATTGTGGAGCACCGCGCCATAGCCAGGTGGTTTAGACCAAGGCTGAGATCGCCTTGAAGAATCTCACCGAGCTTTTCGGCAATCGCCTCATCGGCCTCGGCTTGACCCAGACCAAAGACCGCCTCGAAGCGGATCGGCTTGAAGTAGCCTTCTACCTGCGCTTTCTTGAGCGGGTAGGTATAGATGAACTCGCCATCGACTCGTCGTCCATCCTCTCGAAATGGAGTGGCAGTGAACTGGAAAATAGGTAATGGCAGTTCACGATCGACGAAGAGGCTGCGGAATCGCGCCCAGGTCGGAGCCGCAATGTGGTGGGCCTCATCGATGAAGAGAGCGGATGCGTGATCAGCCATACGCTCCTGGATCTGGGCGTCGGCGCGACCAGCAATCTGCATGGTAGTCACCACCACATTGGCGCTGCCGAAGATCTGATCCACTTCATCCACCGCGGTGGGAATGTGGCAAAGGCGCATTACTATTGGGTAGTCAGCTCTTGAGCTGAGGCACTCCTGACGCCTGAGCACACCAAAGGTTTCAAACTTCCCGGCGATTTGCTCACGTAACGCGTCGTTCGGTACTACAACCAACAATCGCTCGAAACGCTGGTGAGCATTCAGCGCGAGCATAGTTTCCGTCTTGCCGGTACCTGTTGGCATGACAATAGTGGCAGGTGAGCCTGATCGCGTGAGGTGGGCGAGAGAGGCATGCAGCGCTCCAATTTGGGGGCGGCGTAACCCTGGTGTAGCGGGCCTGTCCCCCTTAGCGGGGCGGCTTTCACGGAGTTGGAAGGCGTCGTCCCAAGAGGCCGTAATTGCTTCGAGTCTTGATTTCCGAGCAACTGCATCGAGTGTGCTTAAGTCGATCGTGGTGTTGCCAACCCAACGGCCTTCACCTCGCTCAAGTGCCAGAGAAATTTCTGCAGGATCTGAAGCCCCAGCAACCAGTAGAATCAAGTCTGCATTGAGTTGCGTTGCCGTCTTAGCGCTGATAATCCTCAGAATCTCGCCGGTTTGTAAGGTCGCTTCATAGCCCGCAATTTGACGAACTGAGAACGGCCGTAACCGGCAGAGCTCACGCTTTTCTGGACTTTCAAGTTGTCGAACTGGGTTGTCGAGTACCTTGCAGTTGATTGCAAAGCGCTCTGGAAGCAACAGCGATACCTCCTCGTAGAAGAGATCATCCTGAGTAGAGATAAGGGGGGCATGCACTGTCATTAACAGTCTCCGTAATCAACTCAGGGCACGATCCCTGACCCTATAACGCAGGCTGTGGTACGCCACAGAGCCTTGGAACCACAATCTCCCAGCGCTCGCATTTCTGCAGAGACCGATACTGCTCCTCGCTGTCCTCTAGGAACCGAACCACCACACCCGCAACCTCGCATCGCTCAACCTCAAGATCCAGCTTAAAGGACTGAGAAGTCCGCCCGATAACTCCCCCCTGACCGTCCCGTATCAGGTAGCGCTCGCCTTGCTGTTCAAGCTTCAGCTCCGCTCCCGGCTCCAAGCACCTCAACGCCTCATGGATAGGATCAGTTAGAGGGCTACGCCCAGCAAAGCCAATGTCGATGTCTTTCAGACTGAGCTGCAGGTAACGCCGCTCCAAGGCTGCACTGTAATCGCCGGTAAAGGTCTGCTGCGCGATGTCAGTCGACAGACAGCCACTGAAAGGATTCGCTGCACTGAACTCACACAGCGTCAGCGTCTGCTCTGCGCGCGTCATACCCACGTAGTACAACCGGCGCTCATCGTTGAGCCCCTCAGTCTGAACATTCCAGCCACCATCAAGCAGTACGACATGCCTGAACTCTAGGCCTTTCGCTGAATGCACCGTGCCCAGATACAGGCCACTCTTGGACTGCTGGCGCATCTCCCGAGCGTAGTCATAGAGCCAGTCAACAATTGCAGAACTGTTGAGCTGGCACTCACCCAGCTCGACCTGCAACTGGGTGAAAGCCTCCTGGAAAAAGCTACGCCAGCTCTCACTCACCCCAGAAGACACCTGCTGCAATGCCATAGCAGCCGAAAGCGCCTCGTCGACTTCTCGAAGTCGATCAACAACCGCCACAAAATCACGCTGCCGAGTGATGGGCAGCGCACTGTCTTTATCCGAGGCCAGAAAGTACGAAACTCCGGCAAGCTCGCAAAGCGCCTGGACTGGCCACAGATACTGATGGGTACGGGCAAGAATGGCGCATCCACTCCAGCTACCCTCTTCCAATGCCAACAGTCGCTTGAGTTCGCGTATAGCTGCCTGCGCCTGGAGGTTGCCAACAGCTCTATCGCTGGATTCAACGGCCAGTCGCGTGACTCGCCCAGATCGACCTGAGTCGAGCGTCTGCCACTGACCACCGAGAGGATCTGACTGGCGCTCCCGGTTGATTCGGATGGGATAGGACGCTTTCAAACGCCCTGGGTTGTTGCCAATCAGCTGATTGGCCGAAGAAATGATGTGCTGAGTAGATCGATAGTTCTCGACGAGGTAGCTGGTAGCAGCAGAGTAATCCTCACGAAAGCGCTCAATGTAGCGGTTGTTGGTATCGCGCCAGGCGTAGATGTTCTGGTCATCGTCTCCCACCGCCAAAATACACAACCGCCCTTCCTCATTGGATTGTCTACCGGCAAGCGCACTCACCAAACGGTATTGCAGAGCATCGATGTCTTGGTATTCATCAACCAGGATGTAGCGGTAGCCACGTAACAACTGCTCTCGCAGGTCGTCCTCGCCATCGGCCGTTCCCTTTCCCTCCAAAAGCTCAACAGCGTCCTCTAGAACCTGTTTCAGAGCCCCCTCGTCGACAACATCCTTACGCTCAAAACGAGTGCCGGTCAGCCGCATGGCCATGCTGTGGTAAGTCATGACGCTGACGCCGTAGGCATCAGCTCCAACCAGGCTCAGGAGGCGCCTTCGTATTTCATTGGCCGCATGTCGATTGAAGGTCAACGCCACAATTGCATTGGCAGGAACCCGTCGAACACGCAGCAGGTACGCAATACGGTGAACGATTACGCGAGTTTTGCCAGACCCTGGCCCGGCTAACACCAAGCGATTAACGTCGTCGTCATCGACAACAATGAGTCGCTGTTGAGTGCTCAGATCCTCAACGATGGATCTCCAGGACTCTTCACTGGTGGCATGCTTAAGTACCTCTTCGCGGCCAGCGAAATAGCGCTGCAAGAAGGCATCTTTTGAGTCCGTGAAATAGTGCAGCACCAGCTCCAGCGCGCTCGCCATAGCGCCGAGCGCGACCTCGGCATACTCACGCATCACATGGACCTGGATACGCTTTTCGCTGTAGTGCTCATCGAGACGCAGGTAATCGTCTTTGAGGTAGCTGCCCTTCTTGTCTGCGTTTACCTCAATGGTCATTGCTCGACGCATCACAGTCATCCCGTGATTGAGCGTCAGTACCTCCTGCTTGTGCATATACAACAGCACATGCTCAATTGCCCTGTGACGCTGGTTCGGGGGGATCACCTGTGAGAGCTCAAGGTCCGACTCGATCACACCGACCAACTCACCGAAGGTGGACTGCACCATCAGATCCTTGCCCTTAGAGGCTGGAGCCAGCTTTCCTATCAAGAACTGAAGTAGCTTGCTGGCAATGACTCGGCGCTTTTCACCAAAACGTTCAATCTGCGACCAGCTGTACTTACCTTGAACTTTCAGCTTGATGTAGTCGTGATTGACCTGCTTAAGCTCAAAACTGCTGCGTGGCTGGCTGTTGCTTTCACGATCTTGAGAGAGACTTCGCAGTAGGCGAAGCACCTGCAACGGGATGACATCCTCGTGCTCTAGTCTGGCTTTGAGCCCCGCCGTCAGTGCCGCGAGATTGAGATCTTGCCAACTACCATCCTCGGCATCTGGCGCCAGCTCGCTGAGTACCTCGAATAGCGTTCCCTCCAAAGCCAGGGTCTGTTCCAGGCGTTGAATGGAGGCGTCCACCACCCCGTGACGCAGCAAGACGGTCAGTTGGGTGTCGTTGACGAGTAGGCCCAGCTCCTCCATTTGCTTAAGGGTGCTAACAACTTCCTCAGAAGTCAGGCTAGTGAGCAACATCAGGTTGTCCGTATTCACCCGCTCATCGGCGTCGGCCTGGTAGAGGTATTTCAGAATTGCGCCGAACTCTTCACGTCTCCGCTCCGACAGATTGGCCTTGAGCAAACGCTGCTCGGCGTCCGCTTCACCCAGACTCAGGCGCGCCGGAAAAATCTGTGTACTGTTTTCCTCTCGCTTGAGGTATTGCCCCCGCTCCAACCAGGCAACCGCGGTGACCACTTTGGTTTCAGCATCACTATCATCAGCATCGAACGAGGTCTCGACGGTCTCATCCATGAGAATCTCGCCAGCGGTGATGACCAGTTCGCCGCCCTTACGCCTGGCATACTCGAAACGCAGCTTGCGGAGAATTTGTTGGATGTCACGGAGACTAAGCTTGGAGCGCTCGCACAACCCAAATTGGGTCTCAATATCCTGCGAGTCATAAAGCAGCACACACCGTGCTGCATCCTGGTCACGCCCTGCCCTGCCTGCCTCTTGAAGGTAGTTCTCCAGCGAACCAGGAATGTCTGCGTGAACTACCAGGCGGATATCGGACTTGTCGACGCCCATGCCAAAGGCATTGGTGGCAACGATGATGCGGAGCCGCCCAGCCTTGAAGTCGTCCTGGATATCCTTCTTGTCATTGGGTTCAATCCCGGCGTGGAAATGGCGGCACGGCCATCCCTGCCCGACTAGAAACTCTGAAAGCTCTTCAGCGCCCCTGCGACTTGCAACGAAAACGACCGCACCACCGTCCTGGCCGCCGAGGTGATCCTCAAGCAATTGATGGGTTCTGGGCCATTTCTCGCCACGACTGCAGGGCAGCACTTCAAAGCTAAGATTCGTCCGCTCATGAGTCCCCAGGAACTGATCAAACTCAATCCCGAGGCCTTCCTTGAAATGCGCACGGATATCAGCCAAAACATCCGGCTTAGCCGTTGCAGTGAAGCAGCCAATGGGGGCCAGGGGTTGATTGCCTGTGTGCTCGCGAATGAAGCGCGAGGCGTACATGTAATCCGGACGGAAATCGTTGCCCCACTTCGACAGGCAGTGGGCCTCATCGAAAATCCAAGCGCCGATCTGGCGCTGGCGTATCGCACGCCGGAAAGCCTTGTTGCGGAACTGCTCAGGAGATACCAGCAGAATGCCGACATCGCCCATCTGGACCTTCTCCAGCACATCCGCACGCTCAGGCATGGTCAGCAGGCCATTAAGTGTCGCAGCACACTGCACATTTCGCTCAAGAAGCCCGTCAACCTGATCTTTCATCAGCGACTGCAGAGGCGAAATGATGATGGTCAGGCTGCCGTTACGATGAAAACGATTCAACGCCGGCAGTTGGTAACACAGCGATTTACCACCACCGGTTGCCAGGATCGCGAGCACATGTCTGCCCTGCATGCCTGCGAGAACCACATCGTGTTGCAGGCTTTGACCCGGGCGTTCGTAGCGGAAATCAGCAAAGCCGAAGTAGCGCTTCAGCTCATGGCGCGGATCGTGGGTAGTGCAGCAGTATCGGCAGTCTGAACGGCCGCAGGGAACGTCCCGGAGCTCAGTAATCAATCGCCCAACAGCAGAGAACTGATGCCGCACCCAAGGCGCAAGGACAGAGTTGCCCCCCGACACCCTCAACCACGCAAGGGCATAGGCCAAAGGCAGATGTAAATCCATCTGCTCAAGGTCCTCAGCCAGGAGAGCTTCCAACCGAGTTCTACATACCTTGAGATCACGATCCAATGATGGATCGGTCTCCGCCAACAGACTCGGAATGAGCCGCTGCAGATCCTCAATCGGAACTGCAGTCTGCCCGGTTAGCGAAGCGAAGAATGATCCCAGATCACTTTTTATGCTTGGGGCAAGCAGTGCCTGGTAGCAGAGCAGCTCAGCACGATTGGTCTCATTCAACTGCGCAAATGCATCCCGCTGATCCCTGAACAGAACCAGCGTCGAACGACAGTCCGCAAGCGGCGAGTTGAGACTGTCTCGGATGAGTTTGTAATCCTTGACCAGCCGGTGATAGGGGTTCTGCGGAAACGCCAGAGGGGACAGTCTTAAGGTGTCGATGACTGGCAGAGAATACAAAGCAAGAGCAGGTGCCTGCTGCTTGAGGATGGGCAAGTCATGTTCGATGACGTTATGCCCCAGAAGAAAGCCAGCACCATCGGACAGCGCATCGACTTCAGCAAGAATCTCGGAGAGATTTTTCGAGACCTTACGATCAAGCTCGACACCGAGGTCAGGCCGCGCTGCCCCGACCTTAAAGATACGATCTGGATGCCCCTCCTTTCCGGGAGCGACCTCCAGATCGATGACCATGCTCTTGGGTTGGGGAACTGATGACATCCCTGACGCGATCCCTGCTACTGCAAATGCCTTATTGCACTTTAAAGGCAAAACGCCAGCAACAGAAGCGTGACACCGCGCTCACAAGGTCGTGGAGCCCCTGCTCCTACTGCACGCTATCGAAGAGAGTCCATCTGGTCTCGTTGGGCAATTCTGCCTTTGATCCACTCGTGGACCTCGCTTTCGACCCAACCAACGCTGCGCCCCACTAGAGGAACAGGTTTCGGAAACTCACCCAAGCCAACGAGTTTGTAAATGGTGGATCTAGCAAGCCCGGTCGACTCGATAACTGCGCTTAACCGTAATACTTTCATCGGGAAAACTCTTGACGGGTTCGTGATACACCATGCCAAACATACCCTGTTCCAGTGAACTCTCGCTCACCGGACGCGCACAACCACGTCACTTCGCTCACTCCTCACTTTCCCGAAAGAAAGACAGTAATTGAGCTCGGATTTCGTTCGCCGAAGCGGTCAGGTCCACAGTGGCAAACCGAATATGGTGCCCTTGGATTACCACCGTCTCGTCGACCATCTGGCCAATCGATGGATGCAGCAACAATCCGCTAGCGCAGTCAGCAAGCGAATCGTCTCTCCCCACCTGCGAATGCAAGTAAGCGTAGATCTGGTACAGGTAGCCGCTACTCAGCGTTACCTCGCGATACCAACCGTTAGTCACGATGGAGGTGAACTTGGTATCGATAACAATCCGGCGCCCAATTTGGGCATGGTCGAGAACTATGTCTGTTCTCATCGAGGGTAAGATACTGTCGATACCGTCGGTTTTTTGCGATATCTGCCAAGCCAGAGTGCCACCGCACTTAACCTGCCACCCCTGCGGGCTCAAAACAACATCGTAAAAGCCACCTATCGCGCGCTCAAAAAGACGACGAACCCAAGTAGCCTCGCGATCCGGCAGCGTAAGCACATTGGCTCCCGACTCCTCGGTTGGGAGCATCAGTTCAAACGCCAGCTTGGCAGCGGCGACCATGAAGCGATCTTCTGCATCATGTCGCCCGAAGCGATCCGCACTCATCTGAGCGCGAGTCGGTGGCTCACCAGACACGCCTAGAGCCTTCATGCCGCCGGCCAATGAGCGACAACGATGGGCGACATCCTTTCTTCGCACTATTCTGGAAATGGACTCCAGCGCCGCACGGACAAAGCGATTGCGCGGGGTGTCGATAGTGAGCTCTTCAAACCGACACGACACCATGCCGCGATCCAGCAGTTGATGACGCTCAGTGGCCAACACATCGATGCGACCACGAACACGATATAGAGCCGCCTCACGCGAGCGATAACCCAAGCTCAAGCGACGGCGTTGCCGCACCTCCACTGCGTGAGCAAGTATCTCGGCAACCAGATCTGGCAGATTATCCGGGTTGTCTTCCAGTCCGATCTTACCTATGCCCCGCATGCGGAACAGATCCGAGGCATACAGCATTAGCAGCCAGAGGTTGCGCACCGGGATGCGGCCGACAAACCCTGACGGATCTGCAGGTTCAGCCTCCACAGGCTGTGCGACCACACTCATTACCATCCTTGCATCAGCCTAACCGTCGCCTTCTGTGCTTCGTCAGGTGCGTCAAACCAGTACTCTTCAAGCAACGGACCAATCTCCGTCTCTACCACCTGCTGGAACCATTTTTTAGTGTCGCCGCTCTCAAGACGGTGTACAGGCGTCACATAGCTGTGACCGATCCGAAACTGCTTACCAAGCCGGGCATCCACTGCAATTTGCTCGTTCAAGTTGGCAATCCGCTGTTCGATATCGGTCACCAGAGCTTCATCGAGGCCGCCCACTTTGACCACCCATTCCCGCCAGACTAAGCCAAGCCTCGGCTCCAGCTCCACGAATGCGAAACGACGGCGTAGCGCCAGATCGACCAGCGCCAGAGAGCGGTCAGCAATATTCATGGTGCCGATCACGTACAGGTTCTCAGGAATGTGGACAGGCCGTCGTACGCCGTCGGCATCCGGATAGCACAGCTCCAATGCCTCACTGGGGGTTCGCTTGCCAGCTTCGAGCAGCGTCAAAAGCTCACCGAAGATCTGCGCCGGATTACCACGGTTGATCTCCTCGATCACCACGACAAATTTTGACGCAGGCTCCTTACGAGCGGCCTTGATGACTTCCATGAATACGCCATCGGCCAAAGACAGCTTGCCTTCTCCGGTCGGACGCCAGCCGCGCACGAAGTCCTCGTATGACAGATTCGGATGGAACTGCACCGCCCGAATCTTGCCGTCGTCCTTCTGCCCCATGAGAGCGAACGCCAGGCGCTTGGCCAGCCAAGTCTTTCCGGTACCCGGCGGCCCCTGCAAGATCAGGTTTTTCTTGGTGCGCAAGCGGTCAAGTAGCAGATCGATCTCGGCACGCTCAAGGAAACAGCCATCCTTGAGAATGTCATCGACGAAATACGGAATGATGGGGGCCTCGAACTGGAACGCCTCGCGCACTTCGCCAACTGATGCCTGTTCGGCGGCAGCATCTGCATCGAGTTCATCCAGGGGGGCCGGCTCATCGGTGGGATCTTTGTACATCCACGACGCCAGTGACAGATCTGGAAAACTGTGCACCGGATAGCTGTCTTCACCAAAGCGCGCACAAAAATCGTCCAGCAGCTTCAAATAGCCACGAGCATCACAAGGCCCCTGCTGGCCGCCAGTGGCTACATTCAGCCCAAGCCGCTTGTTGATGTAGTGACGCGACTGGCTATCGAGTGTTAAAAAATTCCAGGGGTGCGACCAGTACAAACCGGTCGAAAGATTCCATGCCACGCCCCAGACTTGAGTGGCGGCATCGTAGGCCTGAATGAAGGAAGCCCTGCTTTCTGGCTGATCGTTCTCTACCCAGAGACTGGCGGCCGTGAACACTTGCCACAGCGCATCAATGTCGCCCGCACCACGCTTCTCGGCATAGGCAAAAAACCAGGAGCGCTGATTGTTCAGAACGGGGACACCCTCGAAAGAGGGTGGCACCGGCACATTCACCCCAAGAAAACTCGCCAGCTCGCCGGCAATCAGTTTGCGATTGGCATCGGTCATCCCTCGATTGAAGGTCCCCATCACAGTGAATGGGCAAATGTCCTGCAAAGGGCCACTACTGCCATCGGGAAACTTGTCCTGCAAATACCCCAGGCCCGGCACCCGCGTCGCGATTTGATGGATACCGGTAATTAATGCGGACCGATCTTGAGCGTAATCGAGAAGTCTCTCAGCGACGGCCTCATAGAAGTTCGCCCACTGAAAGCGCTGCTTTTCCAGCGTCACCGAACCGAAGCGCTCACGCCAATAGGGCTCATTGCGAAAACGATCCAGATCCTGCGGCTTGCCTTCAAACGCAAAAGCAATCAGGGCATCGTTCATCCAGTCGCCCGGCTGCACGCACCAGATCGTTCCACGATGAGTGTAGAAGTACCACTCCCGCACCGGCCCGGCCTTTTCCCAGTCCACCTTCACCCGCTTGCCGTCGTTCAGGTTCTCGGTAATCGTGCCGACAGCCTTGACCCCCATCACTGAAACAGTTCGACCTCGGTTATCGAAGGGCAACCCATGCTTGCGGGTGTAGGCAGCCTTAATCGCGATCCTCTCCCCTGGCTGCATGGAGCGAACAAGTTCCAAATGCCTATCGTCGTAGCCATTCTCCCAGATGCCTTCATCCAGAAAGCGTGGCATTTGGTCATCCGCACCGTAGCTCGCCCCAACAAACCAAGTTGTGCTTGGAGATGCCTGGCTCTTATCGCGCATGTTCGTCCCTTCAGTCTTAATACCGGATATAGCTGTAGGCCTTATCGAGCAGACCTCACAGGTGACGGTCGAGACTCGTAGTCACCATGTGCGAGGCGTCCAACTTACTGGCATCAGTCAGCCAATTCAGGTAGGTGCGGCGTCCAATACTCTTGAAAAGATGTCGGCGATGTACGAGGCACGTTGCTGTCCTTGAAAAAGCACGTGCCGTTGTGCGAAGTCCGCTTCCGTAGCATGACTGTCACGCCACCAACGCACCGAGCCCAACGGCGTATTTGACACGATGAACGAGTGCAACGAAATTACTCCCTTTCGCCCGGGATCTGTTTCAGCAAGCTTGGCCTCGATTTCTTTGATCGTCTCGAAGAACCTTAGCTTGGGGTCATTGAGCCCTTCGCACCGCAAAATGCCTTTCGGGTCGACGAATATGACGTGTTGGCGGCTCCCGTCTAAGACCCACAAGATGAAGTCTGGGTAAAAGTTTCCAGCCTCAAAGAACCCCACGCCGCGCCCCTTGGACTGGTTGCGAAGCAAATAAACCTCTTTGCCCTCCAAGCAGACAGGTTGGCTCTGGCAATAGGCTCGCAAGTCCACAACAAAGTCTCGTTCACCTTCGTTCAGGTGTACCGGGCTAACGCTAAGTAAGTCGCTGTCCACCCCGTTGCGCAAGTGCAGTAGTGGTGAGTAAAGGTGCTGGTCAAAATAGATGGCTTCGCCCTTGCCACCGATATTGAAGTCGCTCAGGTTGCCGTCGCTAATGTGTTCATTCAGCTCAGTTAGGCGCTGAATGATCAGTTTTTCTGAGCGGTCCACCAGAACCTTGTACGCGTTTATGAAATTGGGGTCTGCCGGGCTCAACTCCTGATAGATGCGATGTGGCGCCTCATACGCATCTTTCTTGACCTTGTAAAAGCGGTCGCAGTACTTGCGCAATAATGCCGTCGCGATCTCTTCCCACTCTTGGACCTTCTCGATACTGTCGGCTTGCATGACCTCTGACGGCACGTACAAGGTGTACCAGTCGTTGCCAGGCTGTAGAAGCGCGCGAGGTATGTCACGACTCAGGTTCAGGTTGTGCCAGCCGCGCTCTGCCTTCAGCTGCTGAAGCTCCATGTAAATGGCGTCGAAATTCATGAAGGCTAGATGGTCTTGACCCAGAAATGCTCGATTTCTCCCCATCTGAATCTGAGAAAAGGCCACGCCACGGCTCGCCTTGGAAGCTACGCGCGGATACCAGTCCAGCACGATCTCCCCTGGCCTCAACGCGATGGTGTCGGCTGTGGCTAGCGTGGCCTTTTCTTCTCTTTTGAAGTTGATGTTCCCGGGCACCTTCACTGTGATCAGAGGCGTAGAGGGCAGCTTGATGCGCACCGGAATGTCAAACGCCTGCCGATCATCAGGCTTCTTGATACCTTCGCCCTCCAGGAACTCGTTGAAACGCTCCATGTAGTCAGACTTGACACCGAACACGTTCAGCGTTTCCAACAGCGGCAGATAAGCGTCCTTAGTTACCCACAAAAAGTCTTTGTCTTTGGCCGCCCAGTGAATGGCGCGACTGCGCTTCAGGCTGGAACCAAACCCCTTGAGGCGCACACCGCGTCCGAACAACTGAATGATCTCGGAGCCTTCATTCTGGCCAACATGCATCAAACCCAGCGTCGAGACTCGGTAGCTGTTCCATCCCTCCGTGAAGCGTTTAGACCCGATGAGCACAGTCAGCTTGGAACCCTTGTCGTTCAATGAGCGGAATAACGAATCGCCAAAGGGCCGTTCAGAAACGTGCAACCACTGCGGATGCTCTTCGCACAGAGTCGCCACTTTCTTCGCATCCCCCACATTCACCACACCAAAAGGTTCTTCTGCGGACCCCAAGCGCAAGGCCAGCTCGCCGTCTCCTCCGGTCAGGTATTCCACATGTAGGCTTCCGCCTGAAGGTGCGTTGAACAGTAATTTGAGGATGTCTTCAAACACAGCCTGAGCACCCAAACCCAGCTGCGCAAGGTATGGGAAGGCCTCGGCAAAAGTGTCGCGCTGCTCCTGGTCAAGCAGGCCTGTATCGCCACTCAACAGCTTTTGAATGTGCAATATGGTCTTAGCTTTGTCGGCCACCAGCTCCGCCAGGAACAGTAAGATATCGACCACATCGGACACTTGTCGCTTGGCTTCTGTCCGAACCGCCGTAACCTTGCTCCCCACAAACACCCATAGGGGCTTATCGATCGAAAAGGCTTTGTACTGCCCATGGCGGTCTTCGTACACACGCAACTGCTGGTAATAACTCAGCAGGCAGGCGGTCAGGTACAGACGCCTCCGCTCGCTGTCGGCCTTGCTGTTCTCTTGCCCTTCAATGTTGAGGATTTTGTAGTCCTTGCCAAAGCCGTCGGCATGGAAGTAGCGATACGAGTAATCAAACAGGATGCTCTTCGAATACTCATCGGCCAGCGCGGCGTCGCTGCCAACGGCTTGACCCAGCGTGGCTGAGTATTCAAAGGTAAAGCCGTCCTGCGCCAGCCGACTGCGCATTTCGGACCACACCTCCCCCTGCGAGCCCCGGTGCGCCTCGTCGATAAACACTAGATTGTTGGTTTCGAACTGGTCGACCGATACGGTCTTCCTCTTGCCCTCCTCGCGCAACTTGTTCATGTCGATCACATCGACCGTCTGCCCCCGGAACAGGCCAAAGCTACCGCCAGTGGTATCCTTGTCAAATGGCGCTGCCGCAATGCCAGACAGTGACAACTCATGCAGGTGCTGGTTTGTCATACCTTCGTTGGGTGTCAACAGCACCACGCGGTTGATGGCCTTAGTACGCCGGTTCTTGGCCAGATAGTGCCGAAACTGCAACATGTTCATGTGCATCAGCAAGGTCTTGCCGCTACCTGTGGCGTTCCAGAGGGCCAGTTTGCGCAGAGAGTCCGTCGTGTAAGGACTGATCAACACCTTCTTGGATTCGCCGAAGTCCAGCAGTGCATTGTTGAAATGCTCTAGATGTACATTTAGCGCTGCCAGCAGGCCATCTGGGTCGCGGAAATACCAATCCAGGTAAACCTCGGCAAACAGCAGCGTCATGTACTGGAAGTACTTCCACTGCAGTCGATTCCCCCGCCGCTCAGAAATAGCGTTGGTGTGGCGGGCAATGTTTGCGTCATAGTCCAGTAACTGCTCGCGTGTCAGCGGACCATTGCTCGGCAACATGCGACTGAGCTCATCGCGGAAACGGAAGCTGCCGTCTTCGTCGCGAAGCTCCAGCGACTCATCGGTCAGTCTTCGGGTGACCTCACGAAAGGTATCCTGATCAAGTTCGCGAGGATGTCCGCCAAACAGACTCAGCAAGAACCGATTTAAAACTAGCTTGTGGGGGAAAGGAACAGCCATCACACAGCCTCCTTCAGATCCAGCCCTAGATTGCCAGCTGACTCCCTCAACCGCTGACGAACGCTGTCAGTGAAAAACGGCCACGCTGCGTCCTTGGTCGCTGCTTCGATCAAGAACCGCTCGATGTTCTCAACACTCAAGCTAAAATTCTTGTGCAGATTGAAGATGATGGATTTGTCAGGGTCAGGAAACACGTTCTGATCGACAAACTCCAGAAAGTTGTTGATCCAGGGATTGGCTTGGCCTGCATCCGCCGTCCTTCGGGCCGCCTCAAGAAGGAAGCGCTCCGGGTTGACTCTACCTCCATCAGGCATCAGTGGCTCGAACTGCACAAACCAGCGTTGGGCATCTTGCTGTGCCTTCACCAAGGCTTCTCCTGTTCCGCTCAATGCTCTCTGGATCTGCGTCTTCTTGTCGTCCTCCGTGGGATAACGATCACCGTCCGTAACCACCAAATTCTTGTTGATGTCACGCCCCTCCAACTCAAGCACAGCGCCAACGGAGAAAGCGTTGTCTATCGCGCCGAACGACGAAATCACCATGTTGGGAAGAATACCCAGCTCCGTACATACTTGCTGCACGATGCACCTGGCCAATGAATCTTCTACCCAAATGTTGATCACACGCATATCTGCTTCATTGCCACTCATACGGTGCAACGACATCGGGCGAAAGCCATTGATGCAAACAACTTTTTCGGGGGTTGCATGAAGGGATCGAATGGACAGCTCCTTGGCAAACTCAACGATTCTGGGCCAATGCGTCGAGAGGACGATCTGGAGATTCTTCTTATCTGCCTGTTCGATCAGCCAAGTCACCAACCGCCTTAAGGCCGCCTCATGGATGGAGACCTCAATCTCTTCGATTATCAGGAACCCTTCGTCGGGCGCGCTAATGACTTCCTGTATGAGTTTAAGTACCTTGTATTCCCCTGCCCCCATGTAGTGAGAGGTGTAAGAGCTCTCCGCTGGTGGCCTTCCTTGCTCAACTGTTGCGACCAGAAAACGACGCAAACCCGTACCCTTGCTGCCTCGTTTTATTGCCTTGTAGCGCCGGTTGAGAATGAGCGACGCAGCGTCAACCATATCTTGTTGCTTCTTCGCGCTGAGATCGAGGTCCGAGACAACAAACTCGAAGCGCGTCTTCTGGCTCTCCACCTCAATGTGTGGCATGCAACTTTGAAGACCAATGAAGCGGTTGTATCGCTCTCGGCGGTTCAATTTTCTTGGCTGCCAGCGATCCTCTTCTTTGCAGTAGACGACCCCATCCGGGCTGTCTGAAAAGTAAACTCGAAGCGATGATCCACGCCAATAGTTCCCGGTGTGTGGCACAAACCAATCAGTCCACCAGCTACCGATGTCAGATTTCTTGACCTGCAGGTGTTCATGAGGTCGGTATAGGCAGGCCAAAGCGTGCAACACAGTGGACTTGCCAATGCCGTTCTCACCCATCAATGCAACAACGCCTTTTTCAGGAAACTCAATCATGAGCTCCTTGAGACGTTTGAGCTTGGTGAACTCGACCTTTACGATCTTGCTCATCTCAGGCCCCCTCCAACGCGAACATGCGGGCGTGGAAGTCCTCCTCAATCAGACGGACCTTCCAGGTCTCATCCGCTCGACGCAGGTTTTCGATATTGTTGTCACCGTTCACATAGATCAGATCGAACTCTGTGTCGCGGCTGTTGTAGGCCTGTTTATCAAACCAGTCGTTCAGAGCTTGGCTATCGACCTCTGTCGTGTTGCGCCACAAAACAAGAATCTGATCACCAGCAGGTGAGGCCCCAGTAACTTCGAGCACGCCCTTGACACGGCGGATGCTTTTCACGCGCAGGCCCAGCAAATAGTTGAAGGTCTCGACCAAATCCAACTTTACGCGCCGGCTTTCATCATTGCGCGTGATCGACATCTCCACGTTGAAGGGGTCGATGAAGCGACTCATGTTGAGCAGGCTGTCCCGACTTTCCACTTCAAGCATGTAGTTGAGGACGTAGCCTTCCCGAAAGCTTGGAACGCTGTCCAGAAGAGCCTGCTGGTCTGCAGTGCGTGCCAATGTCAAGTTATCACAAGCGTCCTCGTAGGACTCCAACCGCACGTATTTGACGATTTGCGAGACACCGTCTTTGGACATCGGCAGACCGTCTGCCCACGAAGAGGCGTACCCCGCTTTTTGGATGCGCGGTTTGAGAACCTTGTCAAAGTGCGCCCCCATCTCGACCAACACATATCGCTGGTCAATCTGGTGTTCTCTTCGCAAATCGATAGCGGCGTGTCCAGTCGAGCCCGAGCCTGCGAAGTAGTCGAGCACCGTCCCACCACCTGTATCCAAGTAGCGAATCATCCGCATCAGATCTGGCCAAGGCTTGGGGTTATCAAAAGCTCTTTGTCCAAAAAGCGCGTCAAATCGTTGGCTAGCAGTTTGTGCATAGCTATAAAAAACGCTGGGCATCACCTGCCCCTCGTTCTCTTCAAATAGATAAGTGATGCCACTTGGAATCTTCGATTCGTCTTCACCGAAACAGATCCGCCCTTTCTCATACTCCTCCCAAAACCTCTCTGCGTTCGGAAAGATCCAGCCACGAGAAGGTATCTTGCAGGGGCGACCAGTATCTGGGTGTAACACTTCATACCGAGGGCCTCCGCCGCCGGGCCAACTCAAGTCTCGGTCATCACGATACGGTCCACGAGCATTGACCTTGTTGAATCGCAAGAGACGCCGCCGAGGGTCTGAGACCGGGATATCGTCGAACCACGCCTTCCAGCCCTCCCGAATGGCATCCCAGTTTTCGGCATGCGTCTTCATCAACTTCTGAAAGACCTTCTTGGCCTCGTCCAATCCTTCCTTGGGTTCTCTGAACTTGACGCCTTGTTGAACCAGGTGATCCTTGTCCTTCGCCCATACCAGCATGTATTCGTGGCCGACCGAGAAGAACTTAGCGTCATTCTTTCGATTGCGATCCCACACCAGCTTGGCCAGTTCGTGGTCTCCGTAGGTAACGTTGAGCAGTGTTGCGAGCCGGTGCATCTCATCGTCGTCGATGCTGACCGTGATGGTGCCCTCCGGCGACTGTAGCGCCTTGCCTGCCAGCAGCCGGTCGTGCATCAAGGACATCCAGGATGAACGCTGATAGGCATCCTTGTAGATGAACTCGTCGCTGCCGGTGTTGTAGGGCGGGTCGATGTAGATGGTCTTGATCTGCTCTCGATAACGCTCGCTAAGCAGGTTCAGCGCCTGAAAGTTCTCTCCATGGACAAGTACGCCTTGGGTGGCTTCATCCAGATCACCAATGCGCGACAAGATGTCGTACTTCAACTCATCATCCAAAAACGCCGTGTCGAGTGTGAGATATGGATGGGCCTTCAGGAATGCTGGCGTCAATGGTGCCGAGTACGGCACCGCTGCCTCACAGAACAGCTCACCGTCCTTGCTTTCAGCAGGCTGCACAACCTGTTGATCGATGGCGAAGAGTCGAATCCACTCTTTACGCTGGTTGCGTGCCTTACCATCCCAATCACAAATGGGAGTCTCTGCTGCGTCGCAAATAGCTGGGTAAAGGGCTTCAGGAACGCGGTCCAGCGTGATCAGCCAGTTTGTCTCCAACACAAACTTTCGCTTGAGCCAGAGCCGCTTCTGGAAATTTTCCAGCTGCGCCAGGAAGTCGATCAACTTATGAGCAATTCGACGCGTGGCTTTGATTCGAGCCAAATAACTTTGAACTTTGGGGGCCGAGTCACTCTCAATGTCATCCAGGTGCATCACCTCATTTTTAACAAAGAAGTCCAGCTCCCTGCGCAAAAAGCGCCCCAAGTCTTTGTGAATGAAGTAGTCGAAGCTGTTGCGCGCGGTATAGTCGGTCAGATGCTTCTCGAGAAGTGTGCGGGTCTTGTTCTTTTCTGTCGCAGCCAGTTGAGAGAGGGCTCCCTTCCAAGCGCCCCAACTAGGAACGCCTTGTGACAATGGGGCACCCTCCGGCAGGCTAAGCAAGCCCTCAATGGCTTGAGCGTTCAGGTCTTTTTGTTTCCGCTTTTCTGCATCAGGACGGTACTCGAAGTAGATGACCAGATCCTCACCATCCAAGAACAGCGGGGCGTCAGCGAGAATGAATCTGCGTTCGCCGCCTTCACTGGCTTTGTTGTTATCTCGCTCGGTGCTGACATAGGTAAGCTCGAAGCGCACACGCCCCTGAGAGGTTTTGAAGGCATACCGGGTGAAGTTCTCGGCAGATTTGATGTAGTACTGGTCTGCGTTCGCCCAGTGCAGTTTCACCTCTTCGCCTTCGTAGGGCATGGCATACACACCCTCTTTATAGCGACGCAAAGAAAGGAAATCGCCGTCCTGGTAGTAGCGACTGAAGAAGGTGTAGAGATCTGAATACACCTGGTCTTCCATGCGATCTAGATCACCACCTTCGGCTAGCTCGGCTTTCAGCTGTTGCACCACCTCAAGGCTGTCGGGGTCGATCTTGAGCTTCTTGGCATTGGCAATTGTATCGGCCAGCTCTTTTTGCTTGTCGGCCATGCCGCCCGGTTGAAACTCTTGCAGCGTGGTGCGCAAAGTGGGCAGCAGGTCTTGCTCTAGGAACTGACTGATCTCGTCCCGCTTGGCGTTCATAATGCGGTAGATGCCAAAGTCCAGTTCCGCCTGGTCCATCTGGAACATCTCTCTGAGCTTGCTGATGAGCTGCTGGCGTTTTTTGTCGTTCATGGTGCCCACGGGCCGGTTCCCCTGAAATCTTTTTGGTAGTGTCGCTAAATCAGCGGCAGTTCATGTCAAACGACAGACCAATGAATGGTGAAGAGGCGTTCTTCCTCGGTGGTCTGCTTCAGGCGCTCTTGCAGAACCTGGATGAGGACGTCTCGACGCTCGATGATCTCGTCTTCGACGGAGAAGATCTCTTGGCGTTGCTTTCGCTGTTGGCGCTCCAGCTCAGACAGTTCGCGCTGGATGCCGTCTTGCTCCTGCAAGGTGACAGCCTTGCGGGTGTCGCGCTTCAACTGTGCGATGCGTGCCTTGGTGTTCTTCAGGGCTTCCTCTGCGGCCAGCAGCTTGTCGTCAGCCCAGCGTTCCAGTTTGTCCCGTTCTTCATTGAAGAGGCGCTGGTTGGCTTCCAGTACCTGGGCTATGGTGGCGGCGACCGCGCGCTGGCTGTTGGCCAGCAGTGCCTCGGGCACGGTAGTGCTCAAGGGAGTGGGTTTGCCTGCTGCTGGAATGGCCATCAGCTTTTCGCAGGCTTCCTGATCCAACACTTGACCATCGTCAGTGAGACCGGAGAACAGCAGCGCCTCGGTGGTCTCGAAGGCGGTGACTTCCAGCCGGGCTAGCGTCAGCCAGCCGGACATACCGCGCAGTCTCTCGATGACGGAGATTCGTGCGCCGTGTTTGCTGTAGTCGAGCTTCAAGGTGGCGACGGGCGTTGCCGCACTCAGGCTGGCTTCAATGCTCCATTCCCCAAGCGGGTGGCTGAGGCGGTAGGCATGTGCCAGCATGTCCGGCTGCGCCGCACCACGAATGAGCTGGTAGCGGCCTGTGGCGATTCCAGTTGGCGGCGAACTCAGAGAGAACGCGTAGGATTGCTCGTCGAAGCGTGCTCGGTCATTGAGCGCATAGCGGGTAACCCCCCAGAACCATCGCCCCAGTTTGTCGAGCCGCGCTTCGGCCTCGTCCAACCGCAGTTTGAGCCGGTCGTGGACATCCTCATCAAAATTCTCCAAGAGCTGGGACTGAGTGTCTTTGATGCGGTCGGTTATTGACTCTTCCAACTCCGCTTGCAGGGCATTGAAAGCGGCTTCGATCTGCTCGGGCTGACGACAGGTGTCGTAGATCTGGAGAATGCGTTTCTCGAAGTCGATGCCGCCTTCAATGCGGCCCAGCACTTCATCGCTTGCGCCGAACACGCCGGAGAACAGGCTGAATTTCTCAGTGAGCAGCTCCAGTACGCGCTGGTCGGCCTGGTTGCGGGTGTTGAGGAAGTTGATGACCACCACATCGAAACGCTGACCGTAGCGGTGGCAACGGCCAATGCGCTGTTCGACGCGTTGCGGGTTCCACGGCAGATCGTAGTTGATGATCAGCGCGCAAAACTGCAAGTTGACGCCTTCGGCTGCCGCTTCGGTGGCGATCATGATTTCCGCACCAGTGCCGTCGTCCTTGCGGAAATGGTCAATGAGCGCGGTGCGACGATCTACTTGCGGCGAGCCGGTCACGCGATCCTTGCCTTTGTGCTCGTCTAGCCAGCGCTGGTAAATGGCGGTGGAGTCTTCATGGTTGTTGGTACCGCTGAACAATACCAATTTGCCCGCGTAGCCGTTGGCCGAGAGGAAACGGTGCAGGTACTCCTGCGTGCGCTTGGATTCAGTGAAGATGATGGCCTTACGTGGCGCGTTCAATTCGGCCATCTTGCCGAATCCCAGTGCGAGTGCCTTCAGAAGAGCCTGCGCCTTGGTGTCGGTTTGCAGTGCTTGGGCAGCATCGACGAACGCTGTCAGTTCCTCGATCTCGGCAGTGATTGCAGCCCGAACGGTCTGGGAATCTTTTGAAAGATCCGGTTTGCTGCATTCTGCTGGCTCAGGCGTGAGCTCTTCGGCGTCGTCCTCAGCCTCGCCGGCTTCCTCTTCCAGGTAGTCCTGCTCAAGATCGTCTTCAGCGATAAGCTGTTCGACCAGTTGGCTGCCGTCATCTTCCGCCTTGTCCGCCGTGAGCAAGCCCAGCAGGCGCTCGCGGATGGTGACCAAGGTGGCAGCAACGGCGTGCGAACTGGAGGCCAGCAGCTTGCGCAAGATCAGTGCAGTGAGGTGGCGCTGCTGCTTGGGCAAGGCGTAAGAAGCTTCCTTTTGTAGGAAAGCCGAGATGCGCTCGTAAAGGGCCTGCTCGTCGTCGGTGGGGTTGAACGGCTGAGTGAGGGCCTTGCGCTCGGTATACTTGATGTACTCCAGCACGTCTCGACGCAGTGTGCGTTTGGCGAAGCTGGCTAGACGCTCGCGCAGTTCGTCCAACCCCGTTCCGCTGTTCATGAACTGCTTACGAAAGGCGGTTTCGTCCCCGAACATGTGCTCGTCGATTAGAGTGGATAGGCCATACAGCTCCATCAGCGAGTTTTGCAGCGGCGTGGCAGTGAGAAGTATCTTCTTGCGGCCTTGCAACGCTCGTTTGAGCGCCTGCCCAGTGCGGTTACTGGAGCGGTGTGCGTTGCGGAGCTTATGCGCTTCGTCGATGACCACCACATCCCAAGGCACGACCCGCAGCTCGGCTTCCAGCTTGGCGGCAAACTGGTAGGACATGATCACTACCACCTTACCAACCTGTCGTTGCAGAGTGGCGAGGATGCCTCCAGTCGACTGCTTGCGCAGGGAAACAGCATCCACAACGGTAGTAGGTACTGCGAATTTGTCGTGCAGCTCCTGCGCCCATTGCTTGCGGAGGCTGGCTGGACATATGACCAGCAGCCGACGACGGCGCTCGGCCCAGTACTGGCAAACCACCAATGCGGCCTCAATGGTTTTGCCCAACCCCACTTCATCAGCGAGCAGCACACCTTCCTGCAAGGGGTTTCGAAGTGCGAACAGCGCAGCTTCGATCTGATGCGGATTCAGATCAACGCTAGCGTCGAATAGGGATTGCGAAAGGCGGCCAACGTCGTCAGAAGCGTGGCGCCGAATGAGCTCTTGAGCGTAGTACTTTGCATGATAAGCAGTAAACACGGCTCAAGCTCCTTCTACAGCCTGTCGAGTAAGCGAATCTCAATTGGCAACCAATTGGCAACCAGAATACAGCACTGGGGGCACAAGAGAGAAAACCATCAGGCATAAAAAAATCCAGTCACCGCTAAGTGACTGGATTTTCTAGGGTTTTTTGGTCGGGACGGAGTGATTCGAACACTCGACCCCTTGCACCCCATGCAAGTGCGCTACCGGGCTGCGCTACGCCCCGACGATGCTTCAGGGTTACCTGAAGCGGAGTGGACTTTACTATAAGCTGCTGAATTGTGGAAGTTTTTTTTGCCAAACTGCGTTATTTGCGCAGCACCAGCAGGACTTCTTCCAACTCAGCGATCATCTGACGAATCAGCTGCTTGTACTGGGTGGTGTCGTCCTTGGCCTCATCGCCGGAGAGGCGCTGACGCGCGCCGCCGATAGTGAAGCCCTGATCGTACAGCAGGGCTCGAATCTGGCGGATCATCAGCACATCCTGGCGCTGATAATAACGGCGATTGCCGCGCCGCTTCACCGGATTGAGCTGAGGAAACTCCTGCTCCCAATAACGCAAGACGTGCGGCTTGACGGCACAGAGGTCGCTAACTTCGCCGATGGTGAAGTAGCGTTTGCCAGGGATAGGCGGCAGCTCGTCGTTATGACTTGGTTCCAGCATATGCCTCTACTCTGGCCTTCAGTTTCTGGCCCGGACGAAAGGTGACGACACGGCGAGCCGTGATCGGGATTTCTTCGCCTGTCTTGGGATTTCGACCTGGACGCTGACGTTTGTCGCGCAGGTCAAAATTGCCGAAACCGGACAATTTGACCTGCTCGTTGTCTTCCAGCGCGTGGCGGATTTCCTCGAAAAACAGCTCCACCAACTCCTTGGCTTCCCGCTTATTCAGGCCAAGCTCTTCATACAGACGTTCCGCCATTTCAGCTTTCGTCAGAGCCCCCATACGCTACTTCCTTAACGTGGCGTTGAACCTTTCTTCAAGCGAGGTGATGATGTTTTGCGTAGTTGTACTCACCTCATCGTCATTAAGAGTGCGCGATGGATGTTGCCAGGTCAAGCCGACTGCCAGGCTTTTTCTATGCGGATCAATGCCTTTACCGTGATAGACGTCAAATAGCTTGAGGTCCGTCAACCATTCGCCCGCAGCCTCACGAATACTGGCAAGCACGGCTTCGGCGGGCTGCTCGCGATCCACTAGCAGCGCCAGGTCGCGGCGCACCTCGGGGAAACGCGACAACTCACTGAACGCAGGCATACGACCGCTAGCGACCTCCGCCAACAACAACTCGAAGAGGAACACCGGCTGATCCAGCCCCAAGGTTTTGGACAGTTCTGGGTGTAGCGCCCCCATGAAGCCGACCAGGCGCCCTTCCCGCTCGATGCGTGCGGTCTGCCCCGGATGCAGAGCCAGATGCTCACCCGGCACGAAGCTAAAGGCATCGGCAGCGCCGGCATACCCCAGCAACGCCTCTACATCGGCCTTGAGGTCGTAGAAGTCTACGCTCTCGCGGCCGTTGGCCCAACCTTCCGGCAGGCGGCTGCCGCTGATCACGCCCGCCAGCATAGCTTCCTGCTTCAGCCCCTCTAGCTGGCCGACGAAACGCAGGCCGCTCTCGAACAGGCGCACGCGCGACTGCTGGCGATTGAGGTTGTGCTCCAGCGCCTTGACCAGACCCGGCCACAGCGAGGAACGCATGGCGGCCATGTCGGCGGAGATCGGGTTGGCCAGTTGCAGCGGCGCCACGCCCGGAGTGAACAGTTCGAACAACTTGGGATCGATGAAGCTGTAGGTGATGGCTTCCTGATAACCACGAGCGACCAGCAGGCGGCGCAGGGCCGGCAGCTCGGCACGGGCCTCGGCCTTGGCCTGCGGAGCCAGACGAGCCTGCGGATAGCGCACCGGCAGACGGTTGTAGCCGTACAGGCGACCCAACTCTTCGATCAGGTCCACTTCCAGGCTGATGTCGAAGCGGTGGCTCGGTACGCTGACCAGCCACTGGCCGGCGTCCTGAGCGGTCACGCCCAGACCCAGAGCGGTGAGCAGGCGCTCGACCTCGGCGCCGTCCATGTCCATGCTCAACATCTGACTGATTCGCTCGGCACGCAGGGTGATCGGCGCGACGTCCGGCAGGTCGGCGGCGCTTGCCACTTCGATGATCGGACCGGCTTCGCCACCGACGATCTCCAGCAGCAGCGCAGTAGCGCGCTCCATGGCACTGCGCGCCAGCTGCGAGTCCACGCCACGCTCGAAGCGGTGCGAGGAGTCGGTGTGCAGGCCATAGGAACGGGCCTTGCCAGCAACCGCGATGGTGTCGAAGAAGGCGCTTTCCAGGAACAGGTCGCGGGTCTTGCCGCTCACGCCGCTGTGCTCGCCACCCATAACGCCGGCGATAGCCAGAGCGCGGCTATGGTCGGCGATCACCAGGGTGTCGCCACGAAGACTGACTTCCTGGCCGTCCAGCAGGACCAGCCTCTCGCCCTCTTCAGCCATACGCACACGGATGCCACCATTGATCTCGGCGAGGTCGAAGGCGTGCATCGGCTGGCCGAGTTCGAGCATCACGTAGTTGGTGATGTCGACGGCGGCGTCGATGCTGCGGATGTCGGAACGACGCAGGCGCTCGACCATCCACAGCGGGGTCGGCTTGGACAGGTCGACATTGCGGATGACGCGCCCCAGGTAGCGGGGACAGGCCTTGGGGGCCAATACTTCGACCGGACGCACTTCGTCATGAGCAACCACGACCGGGGCAACAGAGACTGCCGTTACCGGGACTCCGTAGATAGCGCCAACTTCGCGGGCCAGGCCGGCCAGCGACAGGCAATCGCCACGGTTGGGAGTCAGGCCAATCTCTATACTGGCATCGTCCAGGCCCAGGTAGGCGCGGACGTCCTGGCCGACCGGAGCATCCGCAGCCAACTCCATCAGACCGCTGTTGTCGTCGCTGATCTGCAGCTCGGAGGCCGAGCAAAGCATGCCCTGGGACTCTACGCCGCGTAGCTTGGCCTGCTTGATCTTGAAGTCGCCCGGCAGCTCGGCACCAATCATGGCGAAAGGGATCTTGATGCCGGCACGGGCATTGGGCGCGCCGCAGACCACCTGAAAGGTGGCGCTGCCGTTACTGACCTGACACACACGCAGCTTGTCGGCGTCCGGGTGCTGCTCGGCACTGAGGATCTCGCCCACCACCACACCGCTGAACTGACCGGCGACCGGAATCACGGCGTCCACTTCCAGGCCGACCATGGACAGGCGGGCCACCAGTTCGTCGCGCGAAACGTCCGGGTTCACCCAGTCGCGCAGCCACTGTTCACTGAATTTCATGTTGTCTGTTCTCCTTAAACGAATTCGATGACGAGGGCGGTACTAGCGAAATTGCGCCAGGAACCGCAGGTCGTTATCGAAGAACAGGCGCAAGTCGTTGACGCCGTAACGCAGCATGGCCAGGCGCTCGACGCCCATGCCGAAGGCGAAGCCCTGGTACTTCTCCGGATCGATGCCGGACATGCGCAGGACGTTCGGATGCACCATGCCGCAGCCCATCACTTCCAGCCAACCGGTCTGCTTGCACACGCGGCAACCCTTGCCGGAGCACATCACGCACTGCATGTCGACTTCGGCCGACGGCTCGGTGAAGGGGAAGAAGGATGGACGGAAACGCACGCCCAGCGGCTTCTCGAAGAACACCCGAAGGAATTCCTCGATGGTGCCCTTGAGGTCGGCGAAGCTGATGCCCTCGTCGACCAGCAGGCCTTCGACCTGGTGGAACATCGGCGAGTGGGTGATATCAGAGTCGCAACGATAGACGCGGCCGGGGCAAACAATGCGGATCGGCGGCTGCTGCGATTCCATGGTGCGCACTTGAACCGGTGAGGTGTGAGTGCGCAGCAGCATGTTCGCATTGAAATAAAAGGTATCGTGCATTGCCCGCGCCGGGTGGTGGCCGGGAATGTTGAGGGCTTCAAAGTTGTGGTAGTCGTCTTCGACTTCCGGACCCTCGGCCACGCTGTAGCCGATATGGGTGAAGAACTGCTCGACGCGCTCCAGGGTGCGGGTGACCGGGTGCAGGCCACCGGAGGCCTGGCCGCGACCTGGCAGGGTCACATCGATACGCTCGGACGCCAGCTTCTCGGCGAGCAGGGCCTGCTCAAGCACGGATTTGCGAGCGTTCAGGGCGTCCTGAACCTGGTTCTTGGCGGCATTGATCAGGGCGCCGGCCTGCGGACGATCTTCGGCGGAGAGTTTGCCGAGGGTCTGCATCAGGGCGGTCAGTTCGCCTTTCTTGCCGAGATACTGCACCCGGAGTTGTTCCAGGGCGTTGACGTCTGCGGTGTTTTGCACAGCCTCGAGCGCTTGCGAGACCAATGCATCCAGGTTTTCCATGTACGGACTCCAGATACGAAATAGGGGAAGAGCTTGAAGGCTCTTCCCCTATCTTTGACGTTGCCACCGGGCAAACCCGGTGATTGTCGGGGGACTTAAGCCAGAACGGCCTTAGCTTTCTCGACAATCGCAGCAAACGCCGCTTTTTCGTTCACTGCCAGATCGGCCAGAACCTTGCGATCGATCTCGATGGACGCCTTCTTCAGACCAGCGATCAGGCGGCTGTAAGACAGACCGTTCTGACGAGCACCGGCGTTGATACGAGCGATCCACAGAGCGCGGAACTGACGCTTGCGCTGACGGCGGTCACGGTAGGCATATTGGCCTGCCTTGATCACAGCCTGCTTGGCAACACGGAATACGCGCGAGCGCGCGCCGTAGTAGCCTTTGGCGAGTTTCAGGATTTTCTTGTGACGGGCACGAGCGATAACGCCACGCTTAACACGAGCCATGAGTAATAACCTCTAAAATATCTTGACCGAATTAACGAACGCGCAGCATGCGCTCGACTTTTGCCTTGTCCGACGGATGCATCAGCTCGCTACCGCGCAGTTGACGCTTACGCTTGGTGGACATTTTGGTCAGGATGTGGCTCTTGAAAGCGTGCTTGTGCTTGTAGCCAGCAGCGGTCTTGAGGAAACGCTTGGCTGCACCGCTCTTGGTTTTCATCTTTGGCATGTTTAGTACTCCGCATTCATTAACAACTGATAACCATCAGGCCTGCCAGTGCCCGGGAGGTTATTTACGCTTCTTGGGAGCGATGACCATCATCAGCTGGCGTCCTTCCAGCTTGGGATGCTGTTCTACGGTACCGAGTTCGGCAAGGTCAGCTTCGACCCGCTTCAACAGTTCCATACCCAGCTCCTGGTGGGCCATCTCACGACCGCGGAATCTCAGCGAAACCTTGGCCTTGTCCCCATCTTCAAGGAAACGTACCAGGTTGCGTAGCTTTACCTGGTAATCCCCTTCTTCCGTCCCTGGACGAAACTTGATTTCTTTGATCTGTTGCTGGTGCTGGTTCTTCTTCGCCGCAGCAGCCTGCTTCTTCTTCTCAAACAGGTGCTTGCCGTAGTCCATGATGCGGCAAACCGGTGGCACCGCATCTGCGGAAATTTCCACCAGATCCAGCTTGGCTTCCTCGGCAGCGCTCAGCGCTTCATCAATGGAAACCACGCCAATCTGCTGGCCGTCTGCGCCAATCAGGCGAACTTCACGGGCAGTGATGTTTTCGTTGATCGGTGCCTTGGGGGCGGCCCGCTTATCCTGTCTCATATCACGCTTAATAATGATTACTCCGAATCTTGGCGACCACGCCGGGAAACCGTTTGCTTGAGCTGCTCAGCGAACTGTTCCAGAGGCATCGAGCCCAGGTCTACACCTTCGCGGGTACGCACAGCAACGGATCGTGTCTCAACTTCCCTATCGCCTATGACCAGCAAATAGGGAACCTTGAGCAAAGTATGCTCGCGGATTTTAAAGCCGATTTTTTCGTTTCTCAAGTCCGACTTGGCACGAAACCCGCTTTGGTTAAGAGTTTTCTCCACTTCCAGGGCAAAATCGGCCTGCTTGTCGGTGATATTCATGATCACCGCCTGGGTCGGCGCCAGCCAGGCAGGGAACGCTCCGGCGTAGTGCTCGATAAGCATGCCGATGAAGCGCTCGAAGGAACCGAGAATGGCACGGTGCAGCATCACCGGGCGCGTACGGCTGTTATCCTCGGCGATATAGTTGGCGTCCAGACGCTCCGGCAGGTTCGGATCGTACTGCAGGGTGCCGCATTGCCAGTTACGACCGAGGCAATCCTTCAGCGTGAATTCGATCTTCGGGCCATAGAAGGCGCCCTCACCCGGCTGGTATTCCCAGGCCAGACCAGATTCATTCAAAGCATCAGCCAGAGCGGTCTCGGCGCGATCCCACAGCTCATCGGAGCCCACGCGCTTGGCCGGACGAGTCGACAGCTTCATGGCGACATCAGTGAAACCGAAGTCGGCATAGACCTGCAGGGTCAGCTTAATAAAGTCGGAGGCCTCTTTCTTCACCTGCTCTTCGGTACAGAATATGTGCGCGTCATCCTGGGTGAAGCCGCGCACACGCATGATGCCGTGCAAGGCACCGGACGCCTCGTTGCGGTGGCAGGAGCCGAATTCGGCCATGCGCAACGGCAGATCGCGATAGGACTTCAGACCCTGATTGAAGATCTGCACGTGGCACGGGCAGTTCATCGGCTTCACCGCATAGTCGCGGTTTTCCGAACTGGTGGTGAACATGTTCTCGGCGTAGTTCGACCAGTGGCCGGACTTTTCCCAGAGAATGCGGTCGACCACCTGCGGCGTGCGCACCTCGACGTAGCCGCTCTCGCGCTGCACCTGGCGCATGTACTGCTCCAGCACCTGATAGACGGTCCAGCCAGCCGGATGCCAGAACACCATGCCCGGCGCCTCTTCCTGCAGATGGAACAAATCCAGCTGCTTACCGATGCGGCGGTGATCGCGCTTCTCGGCTTCCTCGATGCGCTGGATGTAGGCCGCCAGCTGCTTCTTGTCCGCCCAGGCAGTGCCGTAGATACGCTGCAGCTGCTCGTTCTTCGAGTCGCCGCGCCAGTAGGCACCGGAGATCTTGGTCAGCTTGAAGGACTTGAGGAAGCGGGTATTGGGCACGTGCGGGCCACGGCACATGTCCACGTACTCTTCATGAAAGTACAACCCCATGGCCTTCTCGTCCGGCATGTCGTCGATCAGGCGCAGCTTGTATTCCTCACCACGGGACTGGAACAGCTCGATGACTTGAGCACGAGGCGTCATCTTCTTGATGACGTCATAGTCCTTATCAATGAGCTCGGCCATGCGCTTCTCGATAGCCGCCATGTCTTCAGGCGTGAAAGGGCGGTCGATGGCAATGTCGTAGTAGAAGCCTTCTTCGATCACCGGACCGATAACCATCTTGGCGCTCGGATAGAGCTGCTTGACCGCATGACCAACCAGGTGCGCGCAGGAGTGGCGAATGATCTCCAGCCCTTCCTCATCCTTCGGCGTAATGATCTGCAGGGTCGCATCGGTCTCGATCAGATCGCAGGCATCCACCTGCCTGCCGTTGACCTTGCCGGCCAAAGTCGCCTTGGCCAGGCCGGCACCGATGGACTGAGCCACCTCGAGCACGGATACCGGATGATCGAACGAACGCTGACTGCCGTCGGGAAGAGTAATGATGGGCATGGCGCCTCCTCTCCTAGTGGTGACCCCTACCAAAGGTCACATGGGTTGGGATGAGCCAGGAAGCGATCCGGCGGTATACCTGCCTGACGATGGCAGGAGCCTTGTGGGCCAACCAGAACCGAACCAGAGTCACTGGAGGTAAACAGAATCGCGGATGCTTCCAGAAAGCCTATTCTCTGGCAAGCAGCCAATAAAAAAGGGGTCGTATTAACGACCCCTTTCGGATTTGGTAGGCACAATTGGACTCGAACCAACGACCCCCACCATGTCAAGGTGGTGCTCTAACCAACTGAGCTATGTGCCTGCAATGGAGGCGCATTTTAGGGAGATTCCCCTGAGTGTCAACCACTTTTTTCGCTAAGCCACTGAAAAAGTGGATTTTTTGCTGCACAGCGGGACGTTAAAAATTTTGCACACAGGCTAGCCGGCGCATTTTGCCTCGGGTAGCATGGGCTCACTTCGTAAAAAATAAAGAACATAGGTTCAAATATGGCGCACACTCCCTACCCCCAGTCCTACTACGCAGCCTCGGCCAACCCGGTTCCGCAGCGTCCGGCCCTGCAGGGTGAGACCGAGACCGATGTCTGCATCATCGGCGCCGGCTACACCGGCCTCTCCACTGCCCTGTTCCTGCTGGAGAACGGTTTCAAGGTCACCATCGTCGAAGCCGCCAAGGTGGGCTTCGGTGCCTCCGGCCGTAACGGCGGCCAGATCGTCAACAGCTACAGCCGCGATATCGATGTGATCGAGCGCACCGTCGGCCCTAAGCACGCCAAGCTGCTCGGCGACATGGCCTTCGAAGGTGGCCGCATCATTCGTGAGCGCATCGCCAAGTACGACATCAAGTGCGACCTGAAGGACGGCGGTGTGTTCGCAGCCAACACCCCGAAGCACATGAAGCACCTGGAGTCACAGAAGAAGCTATGGGAACGCTACGGCCATACCCAGCTTGAACTGCTGGATGAGAAGCGCATCCGCGAAATCGTGGACACCGACACCTATGTTGGCGGCATGCTGGACATGAGCGGCGGCCATATCCACCCGCTCAACCTGGCGCTGGGCGAAGCAGCTGCAGTGGAATCTCTGGGTGGCATCATCCATGAGCAGAGCCCGGCAATTCGCGTGGAACGCGGTGCCAACCCGGTGGTGCACACGCCGGAAGGCCGAGTGAAGGCCAAGTTCGTGGTTGTCGCCGGTAACGCTTATCTGGGCAACCTGCTGCCAGAACTGGCCAGCAAGTCTATGCCCTGCGGTACCCAGGTGATCACCACCGAACCGCTGTCCGACGAGCTGGCCAAGAGCCTGCTGCCGCAGGATTACTGCGTCGAGGACTGCAACTACCTGCTCGATTACTATCGCCTGTCCGGCGACAAGCGCCTGATCTTCGGCGGCGGTGTGGTCTACGGCGCCCGCGACCCGGCCAACATCGAAGCGATCATCCGCCCGAAAATGCTCAAGACCTTCCCGCAGCTGAAGGACGTGAAGATCGACTTCGCCTGGACCGGCAACTTCCTGCTGACCCTCTCGCGCCTGCCGCAGGTCGGCCGTCTAGGCGACAACATTTATTACTCCCAGGGCTGCAGCGGTCACGGCGTGACCTACACCCACCTGGCCGGCAAGCTGCTGGCGGAAACCCTGCGCGGTCAAGCCGAGCGCTTCGACGCCTTTGCCAGCCTGCCGCACTACCCGTTCCCGGGTGGCCGCCTGTTCCAGGTACCGTTCAGCGCCATCGGCGCCTGGTATTACAGCCTGCGCGACAAGCTCGGCGTATAACCCTCACGCGAAAACAAAAACGGCGCCCATGGCGCCGTTTTTATTTTCAGAACAAAGGTCAGATCGCCAGAATTGCCTGGGCCAGCTGCATATCATCAGCCTGCAACCCCGGAAGCTTGCCGCGTATGTGCGTCAACGCAGCCTCCAAGTGGGCACCTCGAATCACACCCTCACTGGCAACGAAGCTTGCCGCGTCATCCTTGGCCTCCCGCACCACCTTATCGTCACCGAAGCTCGACGACGTGAAGTCGGTAGTCCCCTCAACTGTATTGACCAGCGCATCGGTAGTGACCACAAAGCTGGTCGCCCCCACCTGCAGACTGCAACCCAGAACCATTACCGCCAACCAATATTTGCTTTGCATAGTGCGAACTCCTGTAAACGAAGATGAAACCCTGGCAACAGACTATCCAGCGTCTCAATCAAGGTATAGCAGCCAAACGCCGCCCCTGACGAAAGCTAGGGTAAAATGCCGCCTGCCTTCCAGTCCTACCGGCCCCTTATGCAAACCGCCCCCCTCTCCCGTCGCTTTTCCGTCGCCCCGATGATGGATTGGACCGACCGCCACTGCCGCTACTTCCTGCGTCAGCTGTCTAGCCATGCCTTGCTCTATACCGAAATGGTCACCACAGGCGCACTGCTGCACGGAGACAGGCAGCGCTTTCTGCGTTACGACGAATCTGAACACCCGCTGGCCTTGCAGCTGGGCGGCAGCAATCCGGCTGACCTGGCGGCCTGTGCCCGACTCGCCGAGGAACAGGGTTACGACGAGGTCAACCTGAACGTAGGCTGCCCGAGTGACCGGGTACAGAACAACATGATCGGTGCCTGTCTGATGGCACATCCACAGCTGGTGGCCGACTGCGTCAAGGCGATGCAGGATGCCGTCAGCATCCCGGTGACAGTGAAACACCGCATCGGCATCAACGGCCGCGACAGCTACGCCGAGCTGTGCGACTTCGTCGGAGCCGTTCATCAGGCCGGCTGCACCAGTTTTACCGTACACGCGCGCATCGCCATTCTCGAAGGCCTTTCGCCCAAAGAAAACCGCGAGATCCCGCCACTTCGCTACGAAGTAGCCGCGCAGCTCAAGCGGGATTTCCCGCAACTGGAGATCATCCTCAACGGTGGCATAAAGACCCTGGTCGAATGTCGCGAACACCTGCAGAGCTTCGACGGCGTGATGCTAGGGCGTGAGGCCTACCATAACCCTTATCTCCTGGCCGAGGTCGACCAACAGCTATTCGGCCTGAACCGGCCGGCGATCACCCGATCCGAAGCCCTGAGCCGGATGCGCCCCTATATCGAACGCCACATAGCCGAGGGCGGCGCCATGCACCATGTAACCCGCCATGTACTCGGCTTGGCGCAAGGCTTTCCTGGGGCACGACGCTTCCGTCAACTGCTCTCGGTGGATGTGCACAAGGCGGCCGAACCGTTGCGGGTATTCGACCAGGCCATTGAGCTGCTCAACGGACGTTGAAAGCCCGCGCTAGACGTTGAGCACCCGGCGACGCTCGGGTAAGGTCAGGGGCATTCAACGACAGGGCTCCGTCATGACCAGCAAACTGGAACAACTCAAGCAGTACACCACGGTCGTCGCCGATACGGGTGACCTCGATGCCATCACCCGCTTGAAACCGGTCGATGCCACCACCAACCCGTCGCTGCTGCTCAAGGCAGCCGCCCTGCCCCGTTATACCGAGTTGCTGAATCAGGCGGTCGATGCCGGCAAGGGCGACCTGGGCCTGGCCTGCGATCATTTCGGCGTAGCCGTGGGCCAGGAGATTCTGAAAGCCATTCCGGGGCGCATCTCAACGGAAGTCGATGCTCGACTCTCCTTCGATACCCAGGCCACCCTGCGCCGTGCCGAACGCATCGTCGAGCTGTATGACCACGCCGGCATCGGCCGGGAGCGCGTACTGATCAAGATCGCATCGACCTGGGAAGGCATTCGCGCCGCCGAGCAACTGGAAAAAGCCGGCATCCAGACCAACCTGACCCTGCTGTTCTCCTTTGCCCAGGCCGTTGCCTGCGCCGACGCCGGCGTATTCCTCATTTCACCTTTCGTCGGGCGCATTTACGACTGGTACAAAAAAGCCGAAGGGCGCGACTTTGCAGGCGCCGAAGATCCAGGCGTGCAATCTGTTTCGCGCATTTACCAATACTACAAGGCCAATGGCTACGACACCGTGGTGATGGGTGCCAGCTTCCGCAACCTGGGGCAGATCGAACAACTGGCCGGCTGCGACCGACTGACAATCAGCCCCGATCTACTGCAACAACTGGCAGATGCCGAAGGCACACTGCCGCGCATCCTCACCCCCGAGGCTGGCGAGCCTCGCCAGTCGCTAAATGAATCGACCTTCCGCTGGGCCCTGAACGAAGATGCCATGGCCACCGAGAAGCTGGCCGAAGGTATTCGCCTGTTTGCCCGCGACCAGGAAAAGCTGGAAGTTTTGCTCGCCCAACGCAGCTGATCAGAGCCCAATAAAAAGGGGCGATATCCTCGGAGATATCGCCCCTTTTTCATGCCTGGACTTAACTCAACTACGTTCCAGCGCACTCACCAGATCATGAAAAGCCTCGCGATTGGAGTCGTTGAGCCCCATCAGGATGCGGTGGGCCTCTAGCACTTTGGCTTTGACCACCTCTTCGGACTGATCCTGGGATGGCAAATCACTCAAGCACTCCGGACAAGGCACGGGGCGGTCGACGATATTGAACACCTGATCGAACCCCATCGACTGTAGAAGCCGCGTGATGTCTTCGTGAGTAGTAACCACGGTGGGCAGCAGGCCGATCTTTTGCCGGGACAGAATGGAGAGTTTGGCCAGCAGGCCAAGGGTTGTGCTATCGATGCTGCGGGTTTCCGTCAGGTCGATGACGATCGCCGAAAAATTCAGCGCCGCAAAAATCTTCTCGATTGTCGAATCCAGCGCTGAACACAGCGTTAAACGAACTTCGCCCACGAACTTCAGAACGAAGGTACCGTCCTGCTCCGCAAACTGGATTCTACCGGGGCTATTCCCAGGATTCATGCAAGGTTCCTGCTCAACACCAGCAAGGCGATATCATCCGGCATATCATGCAGATTGGCCAGCCCGAGCACCTGACGCAGGCCGTCGAGCGAGCCCCCCGCCTGTGCTACCAGCTCAGGCAACTTAGCCTCTTTCTCTTTGAGCGTGTCACCGGGCAGAAGATCCAGGATGCCGTCGGACATCAGCGTCAGGCTGAATGACTTTGGCAGCTCCATCACCAAGTCGTTATAGGTTGCCTCGGCAAACAGCCCTACCGGCAACCCGCGCCCGTCCAGGTAACTGGCCTTGCCTTCACTAAACAGCACAGGCAGTGGCAAATGCCCACCAATGCTGTAGGTCAATTGCCCACTCTGCTCGTCGATCACCCCACCGAGCATGGTGACATGCTTGCCCAGCTTGCAGTTGATCAAGCCGCGGTTAATGTGACCGAGCACATCGGATGGTTTGAACTCGGGCAGCACACCATTGCGCTTCCACTCATAGAGAAGACGCGTGGTCATGAACTTGAGCAGCACGGTGACAAAGGCCGAAGACGCTCCGTGCCCGGAGACATCCGCCAGATAGAACGCCACCCGATGCTCGTCCACGCGGAAGTAGTCGACGAAATCCCCAGAGAGGTAAAGAGAAGGGATGATCTGGTGGGTGAACTGCAGATCATCTGCCTGCCAGGGCGTGACCGGCAGCATATTCATCTGTACCTGGCGTCCGGCGTTCTGGTCCTCTTGCAGTAGGTGCAAGCTGGCCTGTAGCTCGCGGTTCGCGGCCTCCAGCTTGTCGCGATAACGCTGGTTCTCCAAACGCAGCTGATAGCGATCAAGCGCGCGGCGTACCGAGTGTTCAAGTACGGCGAGGTCTTCAAGGGGCTTGATCAGATAATCAGCAGCGCCTAGCCGCAGCGCTTCGACCGCATCACTCATCACACCTGCGCCGGACACCACGATTACCGGCATATCGCTGGTCAGCTTGTTGATGCGGCGGATCAACTCCAAACCATCGACCTGCGGCATGCGCAGGTCGCAAATAACCAGGTCGGGCTGATCACGCTCGAAAACTTCCAGTCCCTGCAACCCGTTTTCGGCCTGCAAAACCTGGAAACCGCTGTCTTCGAGGTAAGCCGCGAGACTCGCCCGCACGACCTCATCATCATCGATTATCAGCAGCTTGGCGCTGGGATTGTGCATGGGCCATCCAGGCAAACGACGCCGGAGAGAGATTGACAAATAGTGCACCGAGCCAAAGAAAACATCTGTGCTCGAACGATTCAAGGCGCAGACGGTACTCCCATCCGCAGGGCGATTCAAGCCGCTGCCGATTGTCGTTAGCCGCCTTTACACCTCAAATCGGCGGGGGTTATAAGACCTTCGGGGAGCACCCAAAAAACAAGAGGAAGGGTTAATGAGCCAGAACGACCATGCCTATAGCGAGAAACGCGATTTCATCCGCATGCGACTGGAAGCCCCAGTCACGTTGAAGCATGCAGGCCAGGAAATTCAGGCCCATTGCCTGGACTTGTCCAGCACCGGCATGCAACTGGAAGCTCGCTGCCAAGTCGCCATGGGCGACCGGGTGAGTGTGTTGATCCCTTCCGAACACAGTGAATTAAAAGGCCTGGAAGCCGAAGCCGAAGTGGTGCGAATCAGCACCCTGGACGACGGACGAAGCTCCATCGGGCTCGCCATACTGACCATGACTTGAAACAAAAAAGGCGGCCGAGGCCGCCTTTTTCACACCGGGCGAAAGCCTCAGAAGTCGTCGACCACTTCGCCATCCTTGACGCGGAACTCGCGATTCTGCAGGTAGGCGTTACGAATGAAGATGTACTTGTCGCCGGTGATCATCTTCTCCGCCGACAGCAGGCTGGCGCGGGTGTCGACCACATCGACCGCACGGGTCACGTTGCGAGTCGGCACGTGGTCGATGTAGGGATAGGGCTCCAGGAAACCGTCCGGAATCTTGGCTGGGGCATCACGCAAGGTGCTTGGGCCGAGGAACGGGATCACCACATAGGGGCCGCTGCCCACGCCCCAGGCGCCGAGCGTCTGACCGAAATCTTCGTCATTGCGCTGCAGGCCCATTTCGCTGGCCACATCGAAGAAGCCCAGCAGGCCGAAAGTGGTATTGAACACCAGGCGCCCGGTATCAACCCCCGCGTCGTGCAGCTTGCCCTGCAGCAGGTTGTTGGCCAGATTGCCGACATCGCCAATATTGTTGAAGACGTTGTGCACACCATCTTCGACGAATTGCGGGGTAATTGCCTGGTAACCCTTGGCGATCGGCTTCAAGGCATAGGTATCGAGTGTATCGTTGAAGGTGAATACCGGCCGATTGAAAGACTCCCAGGGGTCGTCCTCGGCGTTGGCGGCCAGCGGCAGGGACGCCAGCAGCGCACAGGCGCACAGGCGGGTCAGACGGTCGATCCAGCTCGCACCGGTCATTGGCATTTGCAGTCTCTCCTTGGCATCAGTAGTGTGGCGGCCCGCGGCCAACCCAGGTTGCGCAGTATAAACGTCACCGTTCCTAATAAGCAGCAGCCTAGCGGAGTTGAACATGTCGAAAAAACGCCTACTGCATACGGCTCGTATCCCGGTGCGTTGGAGCGACATGGACAACTATGGCCATGTCAACAACACCATCTACCTCGAATACGTTCAGGAAGCCCGCGTCGAGTGGTTCGCCAGTATCGGTATCGAGATTGATCACGCCCCGCAGGGTCCCGTTGTATTGCAAACCCTGCATACCTACCTGAAACCCGTGGTGCATCCAGCCACAGTGGTCATTGAGCTGTACGCTGGTGCGGTCGGGCGCAGCAGCCTGGTGGTCGAACACCGTTTGAGCACGCTGGAAGAACCTGGCGCCTGTTACGGTGAAGGCCATTGCAAACTGGTATGGATTGACCATGCCGACAACCAGTCAGTGCCGGTACCCGAGCATCTGCGCCAAGTGATGGGCGCCTGAGCGTCACGTAATCGTCATACCCGCTCGCTACGCTGCCCGCCTCACTCAGGGAAGCGAGCCCGCCATGACCGCGCCAACCTTCAACGCCCTGTTATTCGGCCTGACCGGCTGCCTGGTCGACCATGGCGCGCGCACCCTGCCAATCGCCCAGCAGCACAGCGGCCTGCCTGAGCGGCCCTCGGACCTGAACCACCCCGACCTACTGCCAAACCTGCTGGCCAGCGCCGACGAATGCGCCGAGCCCCTGCCCAGCGTCTGCGACCTGCTTGACGATCTGCAGCGACAAGGCATGCCATGTGCCTGGCTGGATGAACTGCCGGACGCTGCGACCCAGCGCCTTGCCGCCGTACTGCCGAGCGGATTGCATGGCAGTCGCCTGAACGGTTCGCGTCCCTGGCCGGCACCGGACGCCGTTTGGCACACATTAAGCGAGTTGCAGGTCGACAGCCTGCAAGGCTGCGTATTGATCGCCAGTGATCCGCGCCTGCTACAAGCCGGCCTGAATGCCGGACTGTGGTGCATCGGCCTGGCTACTTGCGGCCCCCTGTGCGGCTTGGCCCTGGGGGACTGGCAAGCGCTTGCCGCCGCCGAGCGCGAGAAACTGCGCGCCCAGGCCACCCTGGAGCTGTACAGGCTCGGTGCTCACTCGGTCATCGACCACCCCGGCGAGCTACCGGCCTGCCTGAGCGACCTGGCCATCCGCCGGCACAAAGGCGAAAAGCCCTGACACGCAAAACTTGCTCTGGATCAGGCAGGCCGCAACAGCCTGGATTAACCTTCAGGTAAAGAGAGCGAACCCGAGACGCCATAAACGGGTCAACTCTGCAGTAGCCCAGAAGGAGACGATTATGTCCGCACGCCTGCAGCAACATTTCCAGCGACTACGCGAGGAACTCGCCAACGACCTGCCACTGGATACCGAGGATCGCGCTGCACTGCTTGAGCTGATGCAGGAAATCGACCTGAAACTGGCCAAGGAACTGGCCAGCGACCCCGACGCCACCCTGGTCGACGGTGTCAACCTGGCCGTAGAGCGTTTCGAGAGCCAGCACCCGACCCTCACCGGCACCCTGCGCAATATCCTGCAGAGCCTGGCCAACATGGGCATCTAGGCCCAGCGCCCAACAAAAAGCCCGCATCTGCGGGCTTTTTCGTTACTGGCGCACCAGCCGGCGGTTGTCCGGCGCGATCGCCTCGGTGCTGCGGTAGGGATTGATGTCCAGGCCGCCACGGCGAACATAGCGGGCATAGACCGTCAGCCGCTCGGGCTGCAGCAGGCGCTGCAGGTCGAGGAATACCCGCTCCACGCACTGTTCGTGGAAATCCTGGTGCTGGCGGAAGCTCACCACGTAGGCCAGCAGGCTCGCCGCATCCAGGCACGGTCCACGGTAGTCGATGACCAGCGTGCCCCAGTCCGGCTGACCGGTGACCGGGCAGTTGGATTTCAGCAGGTGGCTATAGAGCACCTCTTCCACCACCTCGTCGGCGCAGTGCAGCAGCTCCGGCCGAGGATGGGCGTAGTCGCTGACCACGATCTCCAGGTCGTCGATGCAACGCCCCGGCAAGGTCGCCACGCCCTCGGCGGCCACTTCGTCCAGGCCGCGCACACGCACGCCCACTGGCGCGCCGGCGCAGGCGGACAGGTCGCGGATCAGCACCGCCTCGACATCCGCCGCGCTGGCATAGAGGCTCTGGTTCAGCGAGTTGAGGTAGAGCTTGAACGACTTGGACTCGATGATGTTCGGCGAGTCGGCCGGGATGGCGAACTCGCCGATGGCCACCACCGGCTTGCCGGAAGGCGTCAGCCAGGACAGCTCATAACAGTTCCAGTAGTCCACGCCCTGGTACGGCAGCTTACCGGCCACCAGCCCCAGCTCGGCCCACTTGGTGGTGCGAGAAATGGGGAACAGCAGTTCGGGGGCGTACTGGGAGACGTACTCGCTGGATTTGCCCAGCGGCGAGTGTTCGGCGGGATGCTGCATGGCGGTGGCCTGAGAAACGAAAAACGGCAGGCATTGTACTCCATGCCCGCCGCCCTCTCGTCACCCGTAGCCCGGATGCAATCCGGGGGCGGAGTATCCTGCTTCCCGGATTGCATCCGGGCTACGCCCTACGGCCCCGGGGCTCACAGCCAGAACTTCAACCCCACCACCCAGGCGCCCTCCTCGTCGTGCTCGCCCTCCTCGCGCAGCCAGTCACCGGTGCGGCCATAGGTCTTCTCCCAGACATAGCCGACATAAGGCGAGAACTGCGGGCTGACCCGGTAGTTCAGGCGCAAGCCGGCCTCCAGCGTGCTGCCACCGGCGCCAACGCCCAGATCGCGGTCATCGGCCAGGGCCAGGTCGTACTCCAGCTTGGGCTCCAGTACCCAGCGCTGGGTCAGCAGCAGTTCGTACTCGGCCTCGACGCGAAGTGAAGGATCACCACGCTCGCTGACGAACAGGTTGGCATCCAGCTCGATCCACTGCGGCGCCAACCCCTTGATTCCCAGCACCGCATAACTGCGCGCAGGGCCCGGCTGATCGTCATGGCGCACACCGGCCTGCCAATCAAAGAACTCTGTAGCCATACGCCGGTAGAGCAACTGGGTCTCGCTCGACTCGGTCGGCCCACCATCGGAACGCTCGCCGCTGCTTTTCAGCACCAGCTTGTGCAGGTCGTTGCCGTAGGTGCCTTCGACCTCCCAGCTCAGACCCTGGTCGTCACCATCGAAGCGCTGCTCCAGATGGTCAACGCTGAGCTTGGCCACCGGCATGGCATCCATGTGTTGTTCCATGGCCAGCACCGGGGTGGCCAGCAGCAGCGCCGGCAGCAGATTAATGGTGCGCATGTTCACTCTCCTTGGCGACCGGCTGCTCGCTGTAGAAGGGCTGGGTCGCGCCCGTGGCATCCTCCACCACGATCTTGCGGAACATGCCACTGGCCATGTGGTAGATCAGGTGGCAGTGGAAAGCCCACTCGCCCATGGCGTCGACCGGCACGTCCACTTCAACGGTCTGACCGGGCGCCACGTTGACGATATGTTTGAGCGGATTGAACCGGCCGTTGCCCTTGTCCAGCTGCATCCACATGCCGTGCAGGTGCATGGGGTGGTTCATCATGGTCTGGTTGACGAAGCGAAAGCGCACCCGCTCGCCAAACTTGAGGCGGATCGGCTCGGCCTCGGAGTACTTCACACCGTTGAACGACCAGAAGTAGCGCTCCATGTTGCCGGTCAGCTGCAGTTCGATGGTGCGGTCCGGCGCCCGGTAGCCGGCGGCCGGGTGCATGGCCTTGAGGTCGCCGTAGACCAGCACGCGCCCGCCGTCCACCGGCTCCGGGGCGATACCGCTGCCGGCGGCGTAGTCCGGATTGTTCGCCTGGTCCATGGCCGCGTGGTTCATCGCGCCATGGTCCATCCCGGCCATCTGCGAATGGTCCATCCCAGCCATCTGGGAATGATCCATACCCGCCATGTCCGAGTGATCCATACCGCCGTGGTCCATCCCGGCATGGGCCATGCCCATGTCGGCCATGGTCAGCAGGCGCGGCTCGCGCAGCGCCGGCACTTCGCCCTGCATGCCAGGGCGCGGCGCCAGGGTGGCGCGGGCATAGCCACGCCGATCCATGGATTCGGCGAACAGGGTGTAGGCCTTGTCCTCCCGCGGCTGGACGATCACGTCGTAGGTCTCGGCCACGGCAATGCGCAGCTGGTCGACTACCACCGGCTGCACATCGTTGCCGTCGGCCTGCACCACGGTCATCTGCAAGCCGGGAATGCGCAGGTCGAAGTAGCTCATGCCCGAACCGTTGATGATGCGCAAACGCACCCGCTCGCCCGGCTTGAACAGCGCGGTCCAGTTTTGCTCGGCGTCGCGGCCGTTGACCAGGAAGCGGAAGCCACTGACATCGGCGATGTCGGTCTTGGCCATGCGCATGTTGCCCCAGTCCCAGCGGTCCTTGAGCGCCGCGCCCCAGCCATCGCGCCGAGCGTCACGGAACAGGTCGCCAAGGGTCGGCTGCTGGTCGTTGTAGTAGTCGGCCTGCTTCTTCAGGTTGGCCAGGGTGCGCTCCGGCTTCTCGTCCTGCCAGTCGAACATCAGCACGGTGTATTCACGGTCGTAGCGATACGGCTCGCGCTTCTTCGGCTCGATGATCAACGGGCCGTAGATGCCTTCCTGCTCCTGGAAGTCGGCATGGGCGTGGTACCAGTAGGTGCCGGACTGGTTGAGGGTGAAGCGGTAGGTGAAGGTCTCGCCGGACTGGATGCCGGGGAAGCTGATGCCCGGAACGCCGTCCTGGGTGTAGGGCAGGATGATGCCGTGCCAGTGCAGCGCGGTCATGCGGTCGAGCTTGTTGGTGACGGCGATCTCAACCTCTTCGCCCTCCTGAAAGCGCAGCTCCGGTGCCGGGCTCTGGCCGTTGACGGTCAGCGCCGGGCGCACGCCGTCGGAAAAGCGCACCTGGCCCTCGTCGATCACCAGTTCGTAACGACCGGCCTGGGCGCTGAAACTCGCACCCAGCAATAGGCAGATCAGCCATTTCCTCACGGCTGCACCTCCAGGTTGCCGACCATGCCCGCCTGGTAGTGGCCCGGCAGGTTGCAGGCGAACTCCAGACCGGTAGCCTTGCTGAAGGTCCAGGTCAGCTCGGCACTTTTGCCCGGTGGGATCATCACGGTGTTGGGGTCGTCGTGGGCCATTTTGCCGTGGTCCATACCAGCCATGTCATGGCCCATCTTCGAGTGGTCCATGGGCATGATGCCGTTCTCACCAATCATGCCCATCTGCTGCATCATCAACATGTGCTGCTGATGCTCGGCATGCATGGCTGCGTCGCCCAGGCTGAACTCATGCAGCAGGCTGCCTTCGTTCTTCAGCACGAAGCGTACGGTCTCGCCAGCCTTGACCTGCACCGAGGCCGGCTCGTAGTACATGTCGCCCAGGGTGATCTCGACGGTACGGCTGGCCTTGGCTGCCGCGGCCGGCTGACCAAAGGCGTAGTGACCAGCATCGGCCAGGGCGGGCAGGCTGACGGCGCAGAGCATTGGCAGGAACAGGCGTGCGGACATGGCGAAACTCCTTCAATCGTTTTCGCCACTCTAGGCAGCCGCAGCTGGCGCTAAGCTGACGCGAAGATTACAACTTTGTCAGCTTGGCCCTGCCTAGCCCTTGGCTGGCGTATAAAGCCGACTGTCGTTGCCCTGAGTTGCGCCATGAAATTGTTGATTGTCGAAGACGAACCCAAGACCGGCCAGTACCTGCGCCAGGGCCTGAGCGAGGCGGGTTTCGCCGTCGAACTGGCCCAGGACGGCCTTAGCGGCGAGCACCTGGCGCTGTCCGGCGACCATGACCTGTTGATTCTCGACGTGATGCTGCCCGGTCGCGACGGCTGGCAGATTCTCGCCAGCGTGCGCGCCGCCGGCCTGGCCACCCCGGTACTGTTCCTCACCGCCCGCGATGCCGTTGAAGACCGCGTACGCGGGCTGGAAGGCGGCGCCGACGACTACCTGGTCAAGCCCTTCGCCTTTACCGAGCTGCTGGCGCGTGTGCGTAGCCTGTTGCGGCGCGGCAACGGCGCACCACAGGAGCACCTGCTGCAAGCCGCCGACCTGTCCCTCGACCTGCTGCGCCGTCGCGCCGAGCGCGCCGGCCAGCGCATCGAGCTGACCGCCAAGGAGTTCGCCCTGCTGGAACTGCTGCTGCGCCGCCAGGGCGAGGTGCTGCCCAAGTCGCTGATTGCCTCGCAGGTGTGGGACATGAATTTCGACAGCGACACCAACGTCATAGAGGTCGCCATTCGCCGCTTGCGCAGCAAGGTTGACGACGGCTTCGCCGCACCGCTGATCCACACGGTGCGTGGGATGGGCTATGTGCTGGAGGTGCGCGCCTGATGTCACTGGCCAACCGGTTGGCGCTACTGTTCGCCGCCTGCGCTGCCGCCGTGGCCCTGGTGGCCGGCGCGCTGTTCACACGGGCCAGCGAAGCGCACTTCGTCGAGCTGGATCAGCAACAGCTGCAGGGCAAACTGACGGTCTTTGCCGAGCAGCTGCAGGGCGTAACCAGCCGAGAAGACCTGGCTGCAAGGCGCCCACAACTGGAGCAGGAACTGCAACGCCACCCCGAACTGGCCCTGCGTATTCAGGGCACAGACGGCCAGCGATGGTTCACCAGCCACGCCGAGCTCAGTCACCTGCCGCCGAATGAGCAACACATCAGCCGCTGGCAGCACCAGGGCAGCGACTTCCGCGTGATCGAGGAGCGACTGGACAGCGGTCTGCAGCTCAGCCTGCTGCTGGACATCACCCACCATCAGCACTTTCTGGCCCAGATGCAGCGACTGATCTGGCTTTGCGTCGGTCTCTCGGCGCTGGCCACCGCGCTACTCGGCGCGTGGGTGGCACGCCGCGGCCTACGCCCACTGCGCCGAATGACCGGCGTGGCACAGCAGGTGTCGGCGCAGTCGCTGACCACCCGCCTGCCGCTGGACGGTATCCCGGCCGAGCTGCAGGAGCTGACCGAGGCCTTCAACGCCATGCTGGCGCGCCTGGAGGACGCCTTCACGCGTCTCTCGGCCTTCTCCGCCGACATCGCCCACGAGCTGCGCACGCCGCTGTCCAACCTGCTGACCCAGACCCAGGTAACTCTTAGCCAGCCACGGGCACTGGAGGACTATCGCGAAGCCCTGCATTCGAACCTCGAAGAGTTGCAGCACCTGGCGCAGATGGTCAGCGACATGCTACTGCTGGCCAAGGCCGACAACGGTCTGCTGCAAACCCGCCGTGAACCCTTGATGCTGGAGGCCGAGTTGTCGGCCCTGGCCGACTACTTCGCACCACTGGCCGAAGAGACTGGCGTGCGGTTGACGGTCGAAGCCTGCGGTCAGCTCGACGCCGATCGCCTGCTACTGCGCCGGATGCTGTCCAATCTGATCGACAATGCCCTGCGCTTTACCCCACCTGGCGGCGAATTGCGCCTGAGTGCCACCCCGACCCGCATCGAAGTGGCCAACCAGGGGGCACAGATTCCGCCCGAACAGTGCGAGCGCCTGTTCGATCGCTTCTACCGGGCAGACCCCGCACGCCGTGAAGGCGGCACCGAGCATGCCGGGCTTGGCCTGGCCATTGCCCGTTCCATTGCTCAGTCTCACGGCGGCGCCCTGGCTTGTCGGTCTGCCGACGGCTGGACGCGCTTCATCCTGGATCTTCCGTCCGTTCCACAAGGCTGAGCGGCACGTCAAGGTTGCATCCATCGCTCCTGCGTGTACCATCCCGCGCCCCGAAAAAAGCAGGAGACAACACCTTGGTTATTCACTACTCCACCGCGCCAGACAGCGTCGCCTGCGGGCGCACCGGGTCGAGCCTCAACACCACCACAGAACAGGCCCAGGTTTCCTGCAAGCTGTGTCTGCGCGCAGGCGAGAAGAAAGCCCAGGCACCCGTCAACAAGACCCCCAGCCTGGCCGAGCTGCGTGCGGCGGCCAAAGCCGCCAAGGCTGAACCGGTCACCGTTGCCGCCACACCTGCGCCGGCGCCGCGCAAGTCCGTACGCAGCGAATGGGCGCAGCGCCTGGAGCAGCTGCCGGGTCGCAATCGCCTGCCACGCGGCGTGGCACGCCAGAGCGTCAGCTAAAGGCTGCCCACGGGGCGGACGTCAGACCGGCGCCGCCCTGCCGGCATTGGCAATGGGCACCCTCCCGCACCAACCACCTCCGGGCTCAGCGCCCCGCATTCCCCCGAGACGACTGGCATTTTTGGCCTTTCCAGGTCCCTAGGGGGCTGTGCAGCCCACGGTCAGCTGCAAAGGCGCGCTCGGGTAGCTGCCGATGCTGGTGGTCGCGCTGCATTGCACCGGCGGCAGGGTACGCAGAAACACAGGGTCCGGCTGAGCCTGCAGCGGCCCTGCGAGCAGAGACCCCGGCATGATGGTCTCGCCAGGCTCCAGGCGCAGCGGCACGCCATCGAGATTACCCACCACGACGAAGCGATTGGGATTGCGCACCGAGAGCAGGCGCAGGCGCGGCGAAGCGTCCGGGAACAGGTCCTCGAGCCGGGTTCCGGGCCAACTGGCGCCGCCGCGGCACTCGTAAGCGTTCGGCGCCGTGCGTAGCAGATCGGGGTCGACCACCTCGACCCGCGCATTCATGTCGAGCCGCCCCAGCCACTGCGGATTGCCCGCGCGGTTGCCCTCGGGGTCGGCCACTTCGCTGAGGAAGGCGATATCGGTGGTTTGTGCCACCACGAACGTTCTCTCGCCGCGGTGCTGGCGAATATCCTCCGCAGCGGCCAGCGGCGGCGTCGGTTCGGGGGCCAGGCGCAAGCGCGCATTGATATCCGGCTGGCAGCCCGCGTCGCTGGGCGAAGCGCATTCACTCAAACGCTCCTGTGCATCGCTGATGGCCGAGCACAGGTTGCAGTGGCCGTCCAGGCAGGTGCTGCCACCCACGCTGCAGCTACCACTGGAGCTACAACGCTCCAGGGTGGGCAGGTTGCCATTGGGATAACGGCAGAAGTCGGGATGCCTCGGTCTTTCGGTGTCCCAGGTAATGGTCACCGTGTCGCCAGGGCAAGCCAGTGCCGGTGTGGCGTTGAACTCGCCCGGCGGCATACCCGCCAGTCCGGAACGGTCGAGGGTGCAGCCGGCCAGCGGTAGCAGCAGTGCCAGCAGCAAGAGATGGGTTTTCATGGATCAGCCTCCCTGCGAACGATGCCTGTTACAGGCATAGCCGCTGGGGGCTCACCCGCAAGCTGCCGCGACCAACGGCCCCACTAGTGTTGCGCCAGTTCCGCGCTGGGCTGGGCGATTGGCCGCCAGCGGCGCAGCAGCATATACAGGGTCGGCACCACGAACAGGGTGAAGAAGGTGCCCACCAACAGGCCACCGACGATGACCATGCCGATCTGCTGGCGGCTCTCGGCACCGGCACCGCTGGCGATAGCTAGCGGCACCGCGCCGAGGACCATGGCGCCAGTGGTCATCAGGATCGGCCGCAGGCGCTGCAGCGCCGCCTCCAGCACCGCTTCGCCCAGTTCGCGGCCCTCGCGCAGCAGGTGGTTGGCGAACTCGACGATAAGGATGCCGTGCTTGGTGATCAGGCCGATCAGAGTGACCAGGCCGACCTGCGAGTAGATGTTCAGGGTGCCGCCGAACAGGGTCAGCGCCAGCAGTGCGCCGGCCATCGACAGCGGCACGCTGAACAGGATGATCAGCGGGTCGAGGAAGCTCTCGAACTGGGCCGCCAGCACCAGGAAGATGAACACCAGGGCCAGCACGAAGATCAGCGCCACCCCGCTCTCGGACTCCTTGAAGTCGCGCGAGGTGCCGGTGTAGTCGAACTGGGTGTCGGGCGGGAAGATCGCCCGTGCCCTCTCCTCCAGGTGATCCAGCGCCTGGCCCAGGGTGTAGCCGGAGCCGACGTTGGCGGTGACCGTCACCGCGCGCAGCTGGTTGAAGTGGTTGAGCTCGCGCGGCGCCACCGTCTCGCGCACCTCGATCAGGTTGGACAGCTGCACCATGCTGCCGTCGCGACCACGCACGTAGACGCGGTTGAGGTCGTCCGGGTTGCTGCGGTCGACGTCCTGCAGCTGCACCAGCACGTCGTACTGCTCGCCGTTCTGCTTGAAGCGGGTCACCTGGCGGCTGCCGAACAGGCTCTCCAGGCTGCGACCGATGGTGGCCACGTCGGTCCCCACCGCCACCGCCTGCTCGCGGTTGACCGTGACCTTGAGCTGCGGCGTGTTGAGCTTGAGGTCGCTGTCCAGGCTCTCCAGGCCCGGGTAGTCGCGCACCTCGGCCAGCAGCTGCTCGACGTAGGGTTGCAGCTCGGCGTACTCCAGCGAGGAACGGATCACGAAGTTGACCGGCTGGTTGCGCGCACTCTGCCCCAGCGGCGGCCGGTTGATCGGGAAGGCGCGCACGCCGGGAATATCCTGCAGCTTGGGCAGCAGCTCGTCACGAATCTCGAACTGGCTGCGCTCACGCTCGTCCCAGTCCTCCAGCTTCATGAACGACAGGCCCTGGGCCACCGTGGGGAAGCCGACGATGACCATGTAGCGGTTGGTCTCGGGGATGGCGGCATAGGCCTCCTCCAGCTGCTTAGCGTAGCGGCTGGTGTAGCCGAGGGTGGCGCCGTCCGGGCCGTTGATCGAGCCGACGATGGTGCCGGTATCCTCGGTCGGCGCCAGTTCGCTGCGCAGGCCGAGGAACAGCCAGGCGCACAGGGCGAGCATCGCCGCCAGCACCACCAGCACCAGCCACCAGGCGCGCAGTACCCGCTGCAGCAGGTGCCCATAGACCTGGTTCAGCCGCTCCAGGCCGTGCTCGATGAGGTTGTACAGGCGGCTGTGGTGCTGCTGCGGCGAGTGTGCCTTGAGCAGGTGGGCGCACATCATCGGCGACAGGGTCAGGGCAACGAAGCCGGACACCAGCACGGCGCCAGCCAGGGTCCAGGCGAATTCGGTAAAGAGTTTTCCCGTCGTGCCCTGCATAAAGCCGATCGGCGCATACACCGCGGCCAGGGTCAGGGTCATGGCGATCACCGGGAAGGCGATCTCGCGGCTGCCGACAAAGGCCGCCTGCAGCGGGCGCATGCCCTGCTCGATGTGCCGGTGGATGTTCTCCAGCACGACGATGGCATCGTCCACCACCAGGCCGATGGCCAGCACCATGGCCAGCAGGGTCAGGGTGTTGATGGAAAAGCCCATCAGCGCCATCAGCGCACAGGCGCCGATCAGCGACACCGGGATGGTCACCAGCGGGATCAGCGTGGCGCGCAGCGAGCGCAGGAACAGGAAGATGATCAGGATGACCAGCAGCACCGCTTCCCAGATGGTGGTGTAGACGTTGCTGATCGACTCGCGGATGAACTGCGAGTTGTCGTTCGACACCTGCATCTGCATGCCTTCGGGCAGCAGCTTGCGCAGGCTGGGCAGCGCCTGCTCCAGGCCATCGGAGATGTCCAGTGGGTTGGCCGTGGCCTGCTTGATCAGGCCCACCGCCAACGCCGAACGGCCGTTGAAACGCGCCAGGGTACGCTCGTCGGCGGCGCCGATTTCGGCATGACCGACATCGGACAGGCGCAGCAGGTAGCCGCGCGAGTCGTCGAGGATCAGCTGGTTGAACTCCTCGGGGGTCTTCAGGTCGGTCTCCGCCAGCACCGAGAACTCGCGCTGCACCGACTCGATGCGCCCGGCGGGAATCTCCACGTTCTGCCGGCGCAGGGCGTCCTCCACGTCCTGCACCGTAAGGTCATGCGCGGCCAGTTTCTCCGGATCGAGCCAGATGCGCATGGCATAGGTGCGTGCCCCCCGGATCAGCACCTCGGACACGCCGGGAATGGTCTGCAGGCGATCCTGCACCACCCGTTCGATCACGTCGGTGATCTCCATGGCGGAGAAGCGCTCGCTGTAGAAGGCCAGCCAGATCACCGGCTGGGCGTCGGCCTCGACCTTCTGCACCATGGGCTCGTCGATCTCGTCCGGCAGCAGGCTGCGCACCCGGCCCAGGCGGTCGCGTACGTCGTTGGCCGCCTCGTCGGAGTCCGTGCCGAGGCGGAACTGCGCGGTGATCTGGGTGTTCTCCGAGCGGCTGATGGAGCTGACGAAGTCCAGGCCCTCGATGCCCGACAGCACGTCCTCGACCGGCTGGGCGACCTGCGACTCCATGATCTCCGGGCTGGCACCGGGATAGCTGACGTTGACCGTGACGATCGGCACGTCGATGTTGGGGTATTCGCGCACCGCCAGGCGCTGATAGGCCAGCAGGCCGAGCAGCACGATGATCAGCGACAGCACGGTGGCAAACACCGGCCGGCGGATGCAGATATCGGAGAGGGTCATGGCGCCTCACCCCGCGGCTCGCTGCGCACCTCGCGGCCCGGCGCAACCTTCTGCCAGCCGGCGCTGATCAGCGTCTCGCTGCCATCCAGGCCCTCGACCACCTCGGCCTTGCCGCGCTGGCGCTGGCCCAGGCGGATCTGCCGGCGTTCGACCTTGCCGTCCACCACCAGATTGACGAACAGCAACTGGCCCAGCGGCATCACCGCCTCTTCCGGAATCAGCAAGGCCTGCGGGCGCTCGGCGAGGATCACCGAGACCTTGACGAACTGCCCGGGCTTGAGGCGCTGGTCGGCATTGGCCACCTGCGCGCGCAGCGCCTGGCTGCGGCCGACTTCGTCCAGACGCGGGTTGAGGGCGATGATTTCGCCACGGAATCGCTCGCCGGGATAGGCGTCCAGGCTCAGCTCGATGGCCTGGCCCAGGCGCACCTGGCTGACCGCCTTCTGCGGGATGCGGAAGTCCACCTTGAGCGGGTCGAGCACTTCCAGGTTGACGATATCGTCGCCGGCGCTGAGGTAGTCGCCCACGCTGACCAGGCGCAGGCCGAGCACACCGTCGTAGGGTGCGCGGATCTGCGTCTTGTCCAGGCGAGCCTGGGCCAGGGCCAGACTGGCACGCGCCGCCTGCAGCTGCGACTGGGCCTCATCGAGGGTCTGCGCATTGCTGGCGCCGCGCTTGAACAGCATCTGCGTGCGTTCGAAGCTCTTGTCGGCCAGATCCAGGTTGGCGCGGGCCTGGGCCAGCTCGGCTCGGGCGATGGCATCATCCAGGCTGACCAGCAGATCGCCGGCCTTGACCGCCTGGCCCTCACGGAACTGCAGGCTGGCGACACGGCCGTCGACCTCCGGGCGGATCATGGTCGACTCATCCGAACGCAGCGAGCCGAAGGTCACCAGCTCGTCACGCACCAGCGCCCGCTCGGGCTGCACCACTTCCACCCGCGGAGGTCGCTCGGCCAGAGCCGCAGGCGCGGTAATGACGAGCAGGGAGGCGATGAACAGGGCATGGCGGTGGCGGATTGTCATCGAGCGACCTCTTGTTGTCCAAGCGGTCGAGTTTAGCGATGCCTCCCGGGCTTGCCGAGCATCTTAAATGTTACCCAATGCTTACTGGCGCATGCCGCGGCCGCTCTGCAGCAGGCGGATGCAGACGATATAGAGCACCGTGCTGGCCAGCAGCATCATGCCGATGGCGATGCCGATATTGATGTCGGACACGCCGAGGATGCCGTAGCGGAAGGCGTTGACCATGTGCAGGATGGGGTTGGCCAGCGACACGTGCTGCCAGAACTCCGGCAACAGGCTGATGGAGTAGAACACCCCGCCCAGGTAGGTCAGCGGCGTCAGCACGAAGGTCGGGATGATCGAGATGTCGTCGAAGTTGCGCGCGAATACCGCGTTGATGAAACCGCCCAGCGAGAAGGTAATCGCGGTGAGCAGAATCACCAGCACCGTCACGCCCAGGTGATGGACCTGCAGGTGGGTGAAGAACAGCGACAGCAGGGTGACGATAAAGGCCACCGCCAGGCCGCGCAGCGCGCCGCCGATGGTGTAGCCGATGAGGATGGTGTGCGGCGATACCGGCGACACCAGCAGTTCCTCGACGTTGCGCTGGAACTTGCTGGAGAAGAAGCTCGACACCACGTTGCTGTAGGAGTTGGTGATCACCGACATCATGATCAGGCCGGGGACGATGAACTCCATGTAGGAGTACTGCCCCACGCCGCCGACCTGGCGGCCGATCAGGCGGCCGAAGATGACAAAGTACAGGGCCATGGTGATGGCCGGCGGCAGCAGGGTCTGCGCCCAGATGCGCATGAAGCGCCGCACTTCGCGGCGCACGATGGTTTGCAGGGCGATCCAGTTGGAGCTGAGTTCCGGACTCATTGCGCCACCTTCTTCGCCAGGTTCTTCTCGACCAGGGACACGAACAGCTCCTCGAGACGGTTACTCTTGTTGCGCATGCTCAGCACTTCGATGTTCTGCGCCGCCAGCTGGCGGAACAGCTCGGTGACGCCCAGGCTCTTCTCCACCTGCACCTCCAGGGTGTGGTGGTCGACCAGGCTGGCCGGGTAGCCCGCCAGCTGAGGCGGCACCAGCAGCGACTCCTTGAGATCGAGCAGAAAGGTTTCCACGTGCAGGGTCTTGAGCAGGGCCTTCATGCTGGTGTTCTCGACGATCTGGCCGTGGTCGATGATGCCGATGTGGCGGCACAGCTGTTCCGCCTCCTCCAGATAGTGCGTGGTGAGAATGATGGTGATGCCCTTCTGGTTCAGCTCGGTGAGGAAGCTCCACATCGAGCGACGCAGCTCGATATCCACGCCGGCCGTGGGCTCGTCGAGGATCAGCAGGCGCGGCTCGTGCACCAGCGCGCGGGCGATCATCAGGCGCCGCTTCATGCCACCGGAGAGCATGCGTGCAGCTTCGTTGCGCTTGTCCCACAGGCCGAGCTGGGTCAGGTACTGCTCGGCACGGGCCTGCGCCACTTTCTGCGGGATACCGTAGTAACCGGCCTGGGTCACGACAATGTCGAAGACCTTCTCGAACTGACTGAAGTTGAACTCCTGCGGCACCACGCCCAGGCAGCGCTTGAGGCCGGAGGGGTCGCGATCCAGGTCGTGACCAAAGACGCTAACCGTGCCGCCGCTCTTATTCACCAAGGTGGAGAGGATGCCGATGGTCGTGGACTTGCCCGCACCGTTGGGACCGAGCAGGGCAAAAAAGTCGCCCTCAGCGACCTCAAGGTCAATGCCCTTGAGGGCTTGAAAGCCGTTGGCGTAGGTCTTGGTGAGCTGCCGGATGGACAGTGCGCTACTCATGAACAGTACAAGCCTTGCGAAAAGAGAAAGGTTTGATACGCCGCTACCGCCGCCAATGCAACCAGATGTTTCGGCGAGAGCACGATCACTGCCCGGCACCCTATCAAGGCCGGGGCCAATCATGAAGTCGTAATCACCAATCTTGATTATCAACAGGCTCGATTATTCGCCACACACCAGCGAGGCCAACTGAACGGTCTACCCTGAGGGTTGTCACTACCACCAAGCGGCGAGCGCACCCACACTCACTGCGCGTGCCTGCCGCACCCGCCGGCCCCACTCATGGGGCCGGGCTCATGGAGGATTACGCATGCTGGCTGTCTGGTTGTTGCTGCTTGTCATCGGTGTGGCCGCGCTGGCCTATCGGCGCGTTTCCGTGCCCGTCTCGCTAACCCTGGTCGCCGTTTTTCTGAGCCTGCTCGCCCTCTCTGGCGATGCACCGGGTTGGGCGTTGTTGATCCTGTGGCTGCTCTGGCTCGGCGTCGCCGTGCCGCTGTTCCTTCCCGAACTGCGCCGCAAGACCATCACCGGCCCCTTGTTCACCTGGTTCCAGAAAGTCCTGCCGCCGATGTCGAATACCGAGCGTGAAGCCATCGAGGCCGGCACCGTGTGGTGGGATGGCCAGTTGTTCAGTGGCAAACCGGATTGGCAGGTACTGCTCGATTACCCCACGACCCGACTCACGGAGGAGGAGCAGGCCTTTATCGACGGCCCAGTGGAAGAGCTGTGCGCCATGGTCAGCGACTGGGATATCGGCCAGCACCTGGACCTGCCCGACAAGGCCTGGAAACACATCAAGGCGCATGGCTTCTTCGGCCTGATCATTCCCAAGGAATATGGCGGCAAGGGTTTTACCGCGTTCGCCCACTCCCAGGTGGTGATGAAGCTCGCCACCCGCTCCGGCGACCTGGCCTCCACCGTGATGGTGCCCAACTCCCTGGGCCCGGCCGAGTTGCTGTTGCACTACGGCACCGATGAGCAGCGCCAGCACTACCTGCCGCGCCTGGCGAGCGGTGAAGAGATCCCCTGCTTCGCGCTGACCGGCCCGCTGGCTGGCTCCGACGCCGGCGCCATGCCGGACACCGGCATCGTCTGCAAGGGCCAGTGGAACGGTGAAGAAGTCATCGGCCTGCGCCTGACCTGGGAAAAGCGCTACATCACCCTTGGCCCCATTGCCACCCTGCTGGGCTTGGCTTTCAAGGCGTACGACCCGGATCACCTGCTCGGTGAGAAAGAAGACCTGGGCATCAGCCTCGCGCTGATTCCTACCGACACGCCCGGCGTGGAAATTGGCCGTCGCCACCTGCCGCTGGGTGCGGCCTTCATGAACGGCCCCAACGCCGGCAAAAACGTGTTCGTGCCGCTGGACTACCTGATCGGCGGGCCGGAATACCTCGGCAAGGGCTGGATGATGCTGATGAACTGCCTGTCGGTCGGCCGCTCCATCTCCCTGCCAGCCGGCGGTACCGGAGCCGCCAAGTTTTCCAGCCTGGTCAGCGGCCAGTACAGCCGGGTACGCGAGCAGTTCGGCGTACCACTGGCCGCCTTCGAAGGCATCCAGGAAGCCCTGGCACGCATTGGCGGCAATGCCTGGATGATGGACGCCGCTCGTCGCCTGACGGCCAGTGCCGTCGACCTGGGCGAAAAACCCTCGGTGCTCTCGGCCATCCTCAAGTACCTCCTGACCGAGCGCGGGCGCGAATGCATCGGCCACGCCATGGACATCCACGGCGGCAAGGGCATCATCATGGGCCCGAGCAACTACCTGGGACGCTCCTGGCAGGGCGCGCCGATCTCCATCACCGTGGAGGGCGCCAACATCCTCTCGCGTAACCTGATGATCTTTGGTCAGGGGGCTATTCGCTGCCACCCCTTCGTGCTCGATGAAATGGCCCTGGCAAACCGCGAGGACAAGGCGCAGGCGCTGGTCGAGTTCGACGATCTGCTGCTGCGTCACGTCGGCTTTGCCGTGAGCAATGCCGCCGGCACCCTGCTGCAGGGTCTGACGCTCAGCCGCTTTGGCGATGTGCCAGGTGACAACCTCAGTCGCCCCTATTTCCGCAGCCTCAATCGTCTGGCCGCGGCCTTCGCCTTGCTAGCCGACTGCAGCATGATGCTGCTCGGCGGCGAACTGAAACGCCGCGAGCGACTCTCCGCCCGCCTGGGCGACGTGCTCAGCCACCTCTATCTGGCCAGCGCCGCCCTCAAGCGCTACCACGACCTGGGTAACCCCGAAGCACTTCAGCCTCTGGTTCGCTGGGCCCTGGAGGAAAACCTGGAGAAAGCCGAACATGCTCTGCAAGGCGTCTTGGAGAACTTCCCCAACCGCTGGCTGGGCTGCCTGCTTCATGTACTGGTCTTCCCCCTTGGCCGCCGGCATCGCGGTCCGGACGACACTCTGGACGCCGAAATTGCGGCCATCCTCGGTCGAAATCCCGGTGATACGGCACTGGAAAACCTGCTGGATGGCTGCTTCCGTCCCAGCCAGCAAGATGATCCGGTAGCCGCTCTCAGCCAGGCCATCGAGCTGCTGGAGAGCAGCAAAGCCCTGCGCCGCAAGGTGGACAAGGCCGAACGTGACGGTCAGCTGCAGCCCGCCCCTGGGGAGAGCCTAATAGACGCAGCCGTGCGCCATAAGGTGCTCAGCGCCGAAGACGCTGCACAACTGCAAGCAGCAGAGGACGCCCGCCGCAAGGTGATCGACGTTGATGACTTCGCCAAGGAGGATCTGAAACTCAGCCGCGCAAAGGTACGCTGACGACAGCGCGGGCGCGGGGACTTATACTCCGCGCCTGTTTTCGCGTTAAAGGACACCCACCATGGCCACTGCCTACCTCGACCACCACCTCGCCCTGCTCGCCCACCTGCGCGGCATTCTGGTCGCCCTGGGCGAAGCTGAACTGGTGGAAGACGATACTCACGCCCTGTTCCTGGAGCGTTTCGACGAGTTGCTGGCGCAACTGCCGGTCGACCCGGAGAGTAGCCAGTACCTGGGCCAGGACATCATCAGCCAGGTGTTCCACCGTTACCCGCAAGTGGCCCACCTGGTGCCTCGTGACCTGCTGTGGTTCTTCGGCGGCGATTGCCTGCACTTTATGCCGGACGAAGAGATCGAACTGTTCCAGCGCCTTGACGAGCGTCGCTTCGAAGCCGAAGAGAACGACGAGCCCTTCGACTGGAACCGCGAGAAGCAACTGCTGACCCTGCCCAGCGACAGCGCCAAGCACTGATCGCCGCCTACGCAAAAGGCCCGCCGGCGATGCCGAGCGGGCCTTTTTCTGTGCCAGTTGCGCACAAACGAAAACGCCACCCGAATGGGTGGCGTTTCGTGAATTTGGAGCGGGAAACGAGACTCGAACTCGCGACCCCGACCTTGGCAAGGTCGTGCTCTACCAACTGAGCTATTCCCGCATGGCGTCCCCTAGGGGACTCGAACCCCTGTTAC
>NZ_JARPUS010000018.1 GCF_029537485.1 Pseudomonas sp. GOM6 | reverse complement strand
AGCGCCTGACCCGCTACCACCTGACCCTGCGCCCACGGCTGGCCTGGCTCGGCCATCGCACCAACCAGCGCATCTTCCAGCACCTGACGGTGCCGCAGATCGTCGCCCAGGTCCTGGAGGAGCACGGCATCCTCGAAGGCTCCGGCCAGCGCTTCCAGCTCGGCGCGGTCTACCCCGAGCGCGACTACTGCGTGCAGTACGACGAGACGGACCTGCACTTCATCCAGCGCCTGTGCGAGGAAGAAGGCATTCACTACCACTTCCAGCACTCGTCCGAAGGCCACGTCCTGGTATTCGGCGACGACCAGACCGGTTTTCCCAGGCTGCCGACCACCGCCTACCAGCAGGACAGCGGCCTGGTGGCCGACGAGCCGGTGATCAAGCGCTTCGCCCTGCGCTTGGCCACCCGTACCTGCCGCGTCACCCGCCGCGACTACGACTTCGAGAAACCGCGCCTGCAGCTGGAGGCCGCACACAAGGGTGACGCCCATCCCGATCTGGAAGACTACGACTACCCCGGCCGCTTCACCGAGCGTGGCCGCGGCAAGCACCTGTCGCAGCGTGCCCTGGAGCGCCACCGCAGCGACCATCAACTGGCCGAGGGCGAGAGCGACCAGCCACTGCTGCGCAGCGGGCACTTCCTCAACCTCAATGAGCATCCGCGCGACGACTGGAACCAGCTGTGGCTGCTGGGTGAAATCCACCACGAAGGCAAGCAGCCGCAGGTGCTGGAAGAGTCCATCACCAACTTCCTCGGCGGCCAGCCCCCCTCTCCCACTGGGAGAGGGGCCGGGGGTGAGGGTGCATCCACCAACTCGGACGACTTCAACCAGGGCTACCGCAACCGCTTCAGCGCCACCCCTTGGGACATCCCCTACCGCCCGCCGCTGCAGCACCCCAAGCCACGCATCCTCGGCAGCCAGAGCGCCGTGGTCACCGGTCCGAAGGGGGAAGAAATCCACTGCGACCAATACGGCCGGGTCAAGGTGCAGTTCCACTGGGACCGAGAAGGCCAGGCCGACGACAGCACCAGCTGCTGGCTGAGGGTATCGAGCAGCTGGGCCGGTGACCGCTATGGCGGCATCGCCATCCCGCGCATCGGCATGGAAGTACTGGTCACCTTCCTCGAAGGCGACCCCGACCAACCACTGGTCAGCGGCTGCCTGTACCACGCCGAGCACGTGGTGCCCTACGATCTGCCGGCGAACAAGACCAGAACCGTCTTCAAGACCCTCAGCTCACCCGGCGGTGGCGGCTACAACGAACTGCGCATCGAAGACCGCAAGGGCCAGGAACAGATCTATATCCACGCCCAGAAGGACTGGGACGAGAACGTCGAGAATGACCAGAAGATCCGCATCGGCCATGAACGCCACGATAGGGTGGAAGCCAACAGCTACACCGAACTCAAGGCAGAGGAGCACCACACCACCCAGCTTGATCGCAAAGTGGAAGTGAAGGCAGAAGACCACCTGACCATCGCTCAGAACCAGCACATCAAGCTCGGCACCGCCCAACTGACCAAGGCCGGCCGCGAGATCCACCTCAAGGCCGGGCAGAAAATGGTCATCGAAGCCGGCGTCGAACTCACCCTCAAGGCCGGCGGCAGCTTCATCAAACTCGACCCCGGCGGCATCACCCTGGTCGGCCCCCTGGCCAAACTCAACGCCGGCGGTGCACCAGGATCTGGTAGTGGGATTGCCATCAAACAGCCGCTGCAGCCGGGGATGGCGGATAGGGACAAGGCGGGAAATCTGTTGGACGAGGCGGCAGTAAATAGCAGGGAAAACGTTCTTCTATCCCCCCTGCGCATGCTCAATTTCTCCAGCTAAATCAGGACTCACGCATCACCAGATGCCTCCAAGGAACAGGACAGATTCATATCGCCATGGCAGACAACACACCAATCAAGTGGGCTTATCCCTTCCCAGCCAAACCAACCTCGACTGGCAGCAGCGCTAGCGACACCAGCAACCCTGAGTTGTATTTCCAGGCGCTGGCAAAAGCCAAAGACGGCTTCTATCCGATGGGTGCCAGTGGCTTATGGCACGGCGGCGTACACTTCGACGAAGGTACGGCTACCTGCCTCGATCAGTCAGAGGTGAAGTGCATTGCCGACGGTGAAGTGATCGCCTATCGGATCGACGAGCAGTACCCCAGAACTACCTATGGTGAAGGCCCGACAGCGGTACATCTGCCATTCTCGACCGGCTTCGTACTGGTCAAGCACCTGCTGAAGTTCCCAGCTCTGCCGGTCGAACCGAGCACAGACGAAGCCGCAGTCACCACGCCAACCGCCACGCCGGAGCTGACCTTCTACAGCTTGTATATGCACCTGTTGGACTGGGCTGGTTATCAGGCCCAACCCAGCATGAAACGCCCCAGCTTTTGGGGTAATGGCTTGTGCAAGGTAAAAGCCGATGCACCGGACAAGCTGCAGGGGCTAAACGTTCGCGCCCACTACAAGGTAGCCCTCGGCCACGCGGATCGATCAGCCTACGAAAATATCCTGGCGACATTGCCTCGCGGCACAATCGTCGAGGCAGAGGGCGGGCCTGAAGCTGAGCATGACAACTGGATAAAACTGTCCAGCATCACGCCGGCTATCGACGGTCTTGAGCCCAGCAACTGCTGGGCTTACAAACCAGAGATGAAAAGTCTGGGCGACAGTCGCTATCTGGTAAGCGAAGGTGCCAAAGACCCTATCGCACCAACGCAGCAGGGGCTCAATGTGCGATCAGCCCGCTCCAAGGGCGACATAATTGCCTTTCTGCCGGTTGGCGCACAGCTACGCATCAGCTCGGATGGCGCAGCAAGCAAGTACCGCAAACTGGAAGAGATCATCAGCGGCGCCCCTGTACCTGCTTTGTCTGCCGACAGCAGTGGCAAGCTTCCAGGCTATGTCTGGCTGGGCTCTCTGGAGACCAGCAACGAACCCAAGGCCCATGACGGCAGCGTGGTGGTGCTGGATCAACCGGTAGCCATCAAGGCTGGCGAGTTGATTGGGCATATCGGCCAATACCAGAACTTCGACGATGCACGCCCCAGATCGGTGCTGCACCTGCAAACCTTCACCTGCGACGATCTTCCCGCCTTTATCGAGCAGTGCCGCTCTTTAGCAGAGAAGTTGCCAGACGATCAAAAAACCCTGATCAAGGTACATGTCGATACCAAGATGGCCCAGGCACCTGCAGCGGACAGCACGGTCGCTGCGGAACGGAACGTAAGGCTGTGCAGCGACTCCCCCAAGGAAGGCTGCTGGGCCAAGGTACAGCAGTATGTGGAACTCAAAGCCAAGAAGGCTGGATTCGGTGCTTATGACAGCGCGAAGAACTGCTACCCGATGGATGCCGCCAAGAGGGCCGAGCTGGCCAGCGAGTTTGGCCTTGCCGAGGATGAGCTCCCCGACTCTGCCGAGTTTCTGTTGGAAAGCTACAAGGATGACGGCAGCGACATGCACTCCGGCAAGAGTGGCATCCCGGCAACTCACGTACGGCGCAAAGTCGGACTGCGCTTGAAGACACCGCTTTGGGTACAACGCAGTCAATTGAGCGAAAACGGTCAGCGTGTCAGCACCAGCGGTGAGCTTCCTGCCTGGAAAGACTTTCCTCTGAGTAATGGACTGGACGGTAAACTGTGTGGCTATGAGCGCATTTTGCCGCGCGCATCCTGGAGCAGCCTTGACCATCAACACAAAGCCATAGCCCCCGATAATATTCGCTGGTGGTACGTCAATGTGGCTGACGCCAGTGGTAAGGACATCTCAGGCTGGGCTCCGGAGCTAGACCCAATCATTACGCTGCACTCCCCGTGGGAGTGGCCGGGTTTTACCTCTATCGAGGATCACCAGCCACTGGACGCACAGCTCGCCCGCCAACTCAATGCCGAAGGCAGCCTCCGTGGCTCGGAACCTGAGCGCTATCAAACCAAGATAGACGCCACGGAGCGCGGCCTAGTACTTAGCAAGTTATACGAAATCATTGATCTGCCGGGGACCGATAACCGAAAAGACGGCAAGTTGACGGCTGAAGAAATTCGAGCCGCTCTTGGCAAACCTTGGCTCGCTCAGCAGCTTTCGCAGCTAGTGACCAAGTACGAAAGTGAGTGGTTTTGGAGTGAGGGTAAATGGAGTGCGCTTGATGAACTGTTGACACCAAATTTAGAACAGAAAAATGCGAATTGGGAATCTGAAAAGAAACGTATAGAAACGCTGAGTTGGTGGAAAAGCTTGGATGAAAAATTGGCAGAAAGCGCAATTGGTAAAATATGGCACATCCACCCTCTTGGACTTGTTAATAAGTTTCAAAATAAAATTAGATGCTATTGCTATGAACAGGGAATTGTAGACGCACCTTGCATGCAAGGCATTCAAGATGTAACAAAAGACCATTTCGAGAGTTTAGCAACACAGCTAAACGTCGAGAGAGAGGTTCTTCGTGCAATTGCAGTTGCAGAAACCGGAGATAAATCTCCATTCAAAGAATTTGTTCCCGGAGAACGACATGCAAGAATTCTCTATGAGCGCCACTACATGCGGCGCCTACTATTAAAATCCGGCATGACTCATTCACAAATCAATAATTTATCCACAACAGAACCCAAGATCGTTCACGCTTATGAAAGCAACTACTCGTATGGAACAGAGCAACAACAGTACGAGCGACTAAAAAGAGCAAGAGAGTTAAACTTTGACGCCGCTAATATGTCTTGCTCCTGGGGGAAATTTCAAGTCATGGGTGAATATTACACCCATCTATATAAATCTACCCAAGAGCTAGTTGATGCTCAGAATTTTTGCGCCCTACAGCATCTTCAGTATTTTAAAGTATTCTTGACGGAAGAAAAGAAAATGCTCAATTCAATGCAGAGCAAAAACTGGACAAGTATTGCAGAAAAATATAATGGACTGAACCAGATCGGTTACGATGTAAAAATTGAAAATGCTTATAATGATCTCAAGGAGTCTTGGTGATGCGCATACTCTTGCTGCTTATGGCTCCATTCTTCGCATATGCATCACCTCCGCCCATCTGTAAAGACGTAGTTCATAACCCAAACCTTATATATCAAGAGCTACCATACAGCAAAGGATTATCTTGCATTTATAGCTCTTTGGACGACAATGAACACGTACATATAAGCTTTTTCGAAATACAAGACGGAAAGTTCATAGAGGTAGCAAAAAACTCCTCCTTGATCACCATATCAGATATGGAAATTAGCCCACTTAAACTAAGCCAAATAAGCTCAGAAAGGTTTCAATTAACTCAAGATTACCCGCGCGACACATATGTGATAGAGCTGCACCAAAAAAAACCAAAAACATCCATAATCAACGCTTACAAAATAGTAAAAATAAACAATAAAGATGAAGACTCAACGCCATCAATATTATCTTTCAAAACCAAGAAAAAAATTATAGACTCAGTAGATTTTGCAAATCTTTATCAGAAAAAAATTTTCAGTCCAAACGCACTTGAATTGTCTTCAGAAAGCATTGGGATAAGACTTACGATTACAGCCAAAAAAGCTGTACTATTTAGTGCACCAGATATCAAAACCGAAACAAAATCATACTTAATATATGGCGACACTGTTGAAGTAGTAGAATCCAGCGATAAATGGTTGAAAATAAAGTACGTAACACAAAAAAATATTTTAATAATAAAATGGATAGAAATATCCTCCATTTTATAACCTTTATATTTCCACCCAAAGCCAGTTTTTAGTGGTTAGGTTTTAAGAATAAAAAACGGGTTATAACCCCGTTTTTATTCCGCTACTACTTACTCGACAGTAACTGATTTTGCCAAATTCCTCGGCTGGTCTACATCAGTGCCCTTGAGCACCGCCACGTAGTACGACAGCAGCTGCAGCGGCAGGGTATAGAGGATCGGCGCCAGTACGTCGTGGATATGCGGCATTGCCACTACATGGGTGCCTTCGCCGTTGCCCAGGCCAGCTTGTTCGTCGGCGAAGACGATCAGTTGGCCGCCGCGGGCGCGGACTTCCTGCAGGTTGGATTTGAGTTTTTCCAGCAGCTCGTTGTTCGGTGCCACGGTAACCACCGGCATGTCGGCGTCGACCAGGGCCAGCGGGCCGTGCTTGAGCTCGCCGGCCGGGTAGGCTTCGGCGTGGATGTAGGAGATTTCCTTGAGCTTGAGCGCGCCCTCCATGGCCACCGGGAACTGGGCGCCACGGCCGAGGAACAGAGTGTGGTGCTTCTCGGCGAACAGTTCGGCGACTTTCTCCACGGTCTTGTCCATCGCCAGTGCTTCACCAAGGCGGGTCGGCAGGCGGCGTAGTTCTTCCACCAGCTCGGCGGCGACGCCGGCCTCCAGTCGACCATTCACCTGGCCGAGGGCCAGGGTCAGCAGCAGCAGGCCGACCAGCTGGGTGGTGAAGGCCTTGGTCGAGGCCACGCCGATTTCCGGGCCGGCCAGGGTCAGCAGACACAGATCGGACTCGCGTACCAGCGAGCTGGTGCCGACGTTGCAGATGGCCAGACTGGCCAGATAACCGGCTTGCTTGGCATTGCGCAGGGCGGCCAGAGTGTCGGCGGTCTCACCGGACTGGGAGATGGTGACGAACAGGCTGTCGGGCTGCACGGCGACCTTGCGGTAACGGAACTCGCTGGCCACTTCGATCTGGCAGGGAATGCCGGTCAGCGCCTCCAGCCAGTAACGGGCGACCATGCCGGCGTGGTAACTGGTGCCGCAGGCGACGATCTGCACGTTGCGCACCTTGGCGAACAGCTCGGCGGCCTGCGGGCCGAAGGCCTGGACCAACACATGGTCGCTGCCCAGGCGGCCTTCCAGGGTGCGTTGCACGACCTTGGGCTGCTCGTGGATTTCCTTGAGCATGAAGTGGCGGTACTCGCCCTTGTCGGCGGCCTCGGCACCTTCGTGGTACTGCACGGCTTCACGCTGCACGGATTGCCCGGCGACATCCCAGATTTGCAGACTGTCACGCCGGATTTCAGCGATATCGCCTTCTTCCAGATAGACGAAGCGGTCGGTGACCTGGCGCAGGGCGAGCTGGTCGGAGGCGAGGAAGTTCTCGCCCAAGCCCAGACCGATGACCAGCGGACTGCCGCTGCGGGCCGCGAGGATGCGGTCCGGCTGCTGGGCGCTGATCACCGCCAGGCCATAGGCACCGTGTAGCTCGGGAATGGCCGCCTTGAGCGCGGTGGTGAGGTCGCCGGTCTGCTGCAGCTTGTGGTCGAGCAGGTGGACGATGGTCTCGGTGTCGGTGTCCGAGGTGAAGACGTAGCCAAGACCCTTGAGGCGCTCGCGCAGTTCCTCGTGGTTTTCGATGATGCCGTTGTGCACCACGGCCAGCTGCTCGCCCGAGAAGTGCGGGTGAGCATTGCGCTCGCTTGGCGCGCCGTGGGTGGCCCAGCGAGTGTGGGCGATACCCAGGTGGCCGGTCAGCGGCTCGCCGGCCAGTGCCTGCTCCAGCTCGGCGACCTTGCCGACACGGCGACGACGCTGCAGCTCACCGGCCTGGGTAAAGACCGCCACACCGGCGCTGTCATAGCCACGGTACTCCAGGCGCTTGAGGCCTTCGACCAGGATCGGGGTGATGTTGCGTTCGGCGACGGCGCCAACGATGCCACACATGGCTGTTCTCCTTCAGGGCTGAGCGCTGGCGAGGATCAACTGGACCCCGCGCGCACGTATCTGTTCGGCCACCTGGCTATCCAGGCGGTCGTCGGTGATCAGGGTATGGACGCTGCTCCAGGGCAGCTCCAGGTTAGGAATCCGCCGGCCGACCTTGTCGCTCTCGACCATGACGATGACCTCGCGGGCCACTGCGGCCATGACCCGCGACAGGCCGAGCAGCTCGTTGAAGGTGGTGGTCCCACGCTCCAGGTCGATGCCGTCGGCTCCGATGAACAGCTGGTCGAAATCGTAGGAGCGCAGGACCTGCTCGGCCACCTGGCCCTGGAAGGACTCCGAGTGCGGGTCCCAGGTGCCCCCGGTCATCAGCAGCACCGGCTCGTGCTCGATGTCGCGCAGAGCATTGGCCACGTTCAGCGAGTTGGTCATCACCACCAGGCCGGGCTTTGGGCCGAGCTGGGGGATCATCGCCGCCGTGGTGCTGCCGCTGTCGATGATGATCCGCGCATGTTCGCGGATCAGCCCGACCGCCGTGCGGGCGATGGCCTGCTTGTGGGGGGAAACGGGTTGCGCCGGCTCGCCGATCAGCTCCTGCGGCATGGGGACCGCACCGCCGTAGCGGCGCAACAGCAGACCGTTGCGCTCCAGCTCGGCCAGGTCCTTACGAATCGTAACTTCGGAGGTGGCGAAGTGCTGCGCCAGGGCATCCACGACCACCTCGCCCTGCTCGGCGAGCAGGGCGAGAATGGCATGACGGCGCTGGGGCGTATTGCGTTTCGACATTTAAGTTTCGATTCGAAAGATAAGTGCGCGAATCAAAACCTAACGAAAGCGTCAGGTCAAGCGCCAGATGGACGAAAGGCGGCCTGAGCCGCCTTTCGTAAGCATTGAGTCACCCATGCAAGTTGGGCTTATCAGCCCAACCTACTTCTTGGTCGGGCGCTTCCAGCCTTCGATATTGCGTTGTTTGGCGCGGCCAACCGCCAGAGCCCCATCGGGTACATCCTGGGTCACGGTGGAGCCGGCGCCAGTGGTCGCGCCGGCTCCCAGAGTTACAGGCGCAACAATGGAACTGTTGGAACCGATAAACACGTCTTCTCCCATCACCGTCTTGTGCTTGTTGGCACCATCGTAATTGCAGGTGATGGTGCCGGCACCGATGTTGGTGCGTGCGCCGATCTCGGCATCGCCCAGGTATGCCAGATGGCCGGCCTTGGCGCCCTCGCCCATGACGGCGTTCTTCAGTTCGACGAAGTTACCCACATGGGCCTTGGCACCCAGCTTGGCACCGGGGCGCAGACGAGCGAACGGACCGCAGTCGGCGCCCTCGCCCAACTCGGCACCGTCCAGATGGCTGTTGGCTTTGACGATGGCGCCTTTGCGCAGGATGCTGTTCTTGATCACGCAGTTGGGGCCGATCTGAACGTTATCTTCGATGACGACCTGGCCTTCGAGAATCACGTTGACGTCGATCAGCACGTCGCGACCGACCGTGACCTCGCCGCGCAGATCGAAGCGGGCCGGGTCGAGCAGGGTCACGCCCTGCGTCATCAGACTGCGCGCGGCGCGCTGCTGGTAGTAGCGCTCCAGCTGGGCCAGCTGGATACGGTCGTTGGCCCCGAGCACTTCCATCTCGTCCTGGGCGGTTTCGGTGGCCACCACCAGGCCGTCGGCCACCGCCATGGCAATCACGTCGGTGAGGTAGTACTCGCCCTGTGCGTTGCTGTTCGACAACCGGCCGAGCCAGTCGCCAAGGCGCTTGCCCGGCACGGCGAGGATGCCGGTGTTGCCTTCGCGAATGGCGCGCTGCGCCTCGCTGGCATCCTTGTGCTCGACGATCGCCTGCACCACGCCGTTGGCGTCACGCAGGATGCGCCCATAGCCGGTCGGATCGACCAGATTGACCGTCAGCAGACCCAGTTGCTGCTCGTTGGCCTGAGCCAGGAGACCCTGCAGGGTTTCAACCCGAGTCAGCGGCACATCGCCGTAGAGGATCAGCACCTTGTCCGCCTCGATATGCGGCAACGCCTGGGCCACCGCATGACCGGTACCCAGCTGCTCGGCCTGCAGGACGAAGTCGACGTCATCCGCCGCCAGGCGCTCACGCACCAGTTCCGCGCCATGACCGATCACCACATGAATCTTGCGCGGTGCAAGCTGGCGGGCGGTGTCGATGACATGAGCGAGCATGGGTTTAGCGGCGACCGGATGCAGCACCTTGGGCAGGGCCGAACGCATGCGGGTGCCCTGGCCGGCGGCGAGGATGACGATATCGAGGGACATGCTAAAGATCCTGAGCAGACACAGGTGGATAAGCACCTGGGGATAAAAACGGCAGAAAAGAAAAAGGGTAGCCAAGGCTACCCTTTCTCCCAACGCTGTTGAAGCCGGTGGCTTAGCCGCCGAACTTCTTGCGCAGCTGCTGGACGGTACGCAGCTGGGCTGCGACTTCGGCCAGGTGAGCGGAGGCGGAACCGTAGTTGAATTCCGCGCCCTTCTCGTTCAGAGCCTTCTCGGCGGCCTTGAGGGCCTCCTGAGCAGCCGCTTCGTCGATGTCGCCAGCACGAAGTACGGTGTCGGCCAGAACCTTCACCATGTTCGGCTGGACCTCGAGGAAGCCGCCGGAGATGTAGAACACCTCGGACTCACCACCTTGCTTGACCAGGCGGATCGGGCCCGGCTTGAGATCGGTGATCAGCGGGGCGTGGCCCGGAGCGATACCAAGATCACCCAGGTTGCCGTGCGCAATCACCATCTCGACCAGACCGGAGAAGATTTCCGCTTCTGCGCTGACGATGTCGCAATGGACTGTCATAGCCATATCGAGCCTCACATGAGCGCCCGTTGCCGGGCGCACAAGGGATTACAGTTTCTTGGCTTTCTCGATTGCTTCGTCGATGCTGCCAACCATGTAGAACGCCTGCTCCGGCAGGTGATCGTAGTCACCTTTCAGAATGCCGCTGAAACCAGCGATGGTGTCCTTCAGGGAAACGTACTTGCCTGGCGAGCCGGTGAAGACTTCGGCCACGAAGAACGGCTGCGACAGGAAGCGCTGGATCTTACGAGCGCGGGCTACCAGTTGCTTGTCGTCTTCGGACAGTTCGTCCATGCCGAGGATCGCGATGATGTCCTTCAGCTCTTTGTAGCGCTGCAGCACGTACTGGACGCCGCGAGCGGTGTCGTAGTGCTCCTGGCCGATGACGTTCGGGTCCAGCTGACGGCTGGTGGAGTCCAGCGGGTCAACGGCCGGGTAGATACCCAGGGAAGCGATATCACGGGACAGAACGACGGTGGCGTCCAAGTGGGCGAAGGTGGTCGCCGGGCTCGGGTCGGTCAGGTCGTCCGCAGGTACGTATACGGCCTGTACCGAGGTAATGGAGCCGTTCTTGGTGGAGGTAATACGCTCCTGCAGAACGCCCATCTCTTCGGCCAGAGTCGGCTGGTAACCTACTGCGGAAGGCATACGGCCGAGCAGTGCGGATACTTCAGTACCGGCGAGGGTGTAACGGTAGATGTTGTCGACGAACAGCAGTACGTCACGACCTTCGTCACGGAACTTCTCGGCCATGGTCAGGCCGGTCAGCGCCACGCGCAGACGGTTGCCTGGCGGCTCGTTCATCTGACCGTAGACCAGGGCTACCTTGTCGAGAACGTTGGAGTCCTTCATCTCGTGGTAGAAGTCGTTACCCTCACGAGTACGCTCACCCACACCAGCGAACACGGAATAACCGCTGTGTTCCATGGCGATGTTACGGATCAGTTCCATCATGTTTACGGTCTTGCCGACACCGGCACCACCGAACAGGCCGACCTTACCACCCTTGGCGAACGGGCAAACCAGGTCGATTACCTTGATGCCGGTTTCCAGCAGGTCGTTGCCGCCAGCTTGCTCAGCGTAGGACGGAGCAGCGCGGTGGATTTCCCACTGCTCTTCTTCGCCGATCGGACCAGCTTCGTCAATCGGGTTACCCAGTACGTCCATGATCCGGCCCAGGGTCGCTTTACCGACCGGTACGGAGATGGCCTTGTGGGTACGGGTGATTTCCAGGCCACGCTTCAGACCTTCGGTCGAACCCATGGCGATGGAACGAACCACGCCGTCGCCCAGCTGCTGCTGAACTTCCAGGGTGGTTTCGGCGCCAACTACTTTCAGCGCTTCATAAACACTCGGCACTTGATCACGCGGGAATTCCACGTCGATAACGGCGCCGATGATTTGAACGATACGTCCGCTACTCATCTTTGGTTCCTCTGAATATTTGAACCGTTCTTAAACCGCGGCAGCGCCGCCGACGATTTCCGAAATTTCCTGGGTGATCGCTGCCTGACGAGCCTTGTTGTAAATCAGCTGCAGGTCTTTGATCAGATCGCCAGCGTTGTCGGTGGCGTTCTTCATCGCGATCATCCGCGCCGCTTGTTCAGCAGCGTTGTTCTCGACCACCGCCTGGTACACCTGCGATTCCACGTAGCGCACCATCAGACCATCGAGGATCTGCTTGGCGTCGGGTTCGTACAGGTAGTCCCAGTGGTGCTTGAGACCTTCATCCGGAGTCGCCACCAGCGGAACCAGCTGCTCCACTGTCGGCTTTTGCGTCATGGTATTGATGAACTTGTTCGAGACCACGGACAGACGATCGATGCGACCTTCGAGGTAAGCATCGAGCATGACCTTGACGGAACCGATCAGATCGTTGATCGAGGGTTCTTCGCCCAGGTGGCTGATCGCAGCAACAACATTGCCACCAAAGTTGCGGAAGAACGCCGCACCCTTGCTGCCAATCACGCAGAGATCGATCTCCACGCCTTGCTCGCGATTGCTCGCCATGTCCTTGACCAGAGCCTTGAACAGGTTGGTATTCAGACCACCACACAGACCACGGTCGGAGCTCACCACCACGTAACCGACACGCTTCACTTCACGTTCGATCATGAACGGGTGACGGTATTCCGGGTTGGCGTTAGCCAGATGACCAATCACCTGGCGGATACGCTCCGCGTAAGGGCGGCTGGCAGCCATGCGCATTTGAGCTCTGCGCATTTTGCTGACCGCCACTTTTTCCATGGCGCTGGTGATCTTCTGCGTGCTTTTGATGCTCGCAATCTTGCTGCGAATCTCTTTTGCGCCTGCCATGTAACACCTATCAGGTTAGCAAGCGGGGACCTCGCGGCCCCCACTGCGGCTTACCAGGTTTGGGTGGCCTTGAACTTCTCGATACCGGCTTTCAGCTGGCCATCGATGTCGTCATTGAAGTCGCCCTTCTCGTTGATCTTCGCCATCAGAGCGGCGTTCTCACGGTTGAAGTAGGCGATCAGGGCCTGCTCGAAGCTGATGATCTTGGCGACTTCGACGTCCACCAGGAAGCCACGCTCAGCGGCGTACAGCGACAGAGCCATGTCGGCGATCGACATCGGCGCGTACTGCTTCTGCTTCATCAGCTCGGTTACACGCTGACCATGCTCAAGCTGCTTGCGGGTGGCTTCGTCCAGGTCAGAAGCGAACTGGGCGAAAGCCGCCAGTTCACGGTACTGAGCCAGAGCGGTACGGATACCACCGGAGAGCTTCTTGATGATCTTGGTCTGTGCAGCACCACCCACGCGGGATACCGAGATACCGGCGTTGACGGCCGGACGGATACCCGAGTTGAACATGGCCGATTCCAGGAAGATCTGACCGTCGGTGATGGAAATCACGTTGGTCGGAACGAACGCGGAAACGTCGCCAGCCTGGGTTTCGATGATCGGCAGAGCGGTCAGGGAACCGGTCTTGCCAGTCACGGCGCCATTGGTGAACTTCTCGACGTACTCTTCGGAAACGCGGGAAGCGCGCTCCAGCAGACGGCTGTGGAGATAGAACACGTCGCCCGGGTAGGCTTCGCGGCCCGGCGGACGGCGCAGCAGCAGGGAGATCTGGCGGTAGGCAACAGCCTGCTTGGACAGGTCGTCGTACACGATCAGGGCGTCTTCACCGCGGTCGCGGAAGTATTCGCCCATGGTGCAACCGGCGTACGGAGCCAGGAACTGCAGAGCAGCCGACTCGGAAGCGCTAGCGGCTACCACGATGGTATTGGCCAGGGCGCCAGCTTCTTCCAGCTTGCGCACTACGTTGGCGATGGTCGATTGCTTCTGACCGATGGCGACGTAGACGCAGCGGATGCCGCTGTTCTTCTGGTTGATGATGGCGTCGACGGCCAGGGCAGTCTTACCGATCTGACGGTCACCGATGATCAGCTCGCGCTGGCCACGGCCTACCGGGATCATGGCGTCAACCGACTTGTAACCGGTCTGTACCGGCTGGTCGACCGACTTACGCCAGATCACGCCCGGTGCAACTTTCTCGACAGCGTCGGTGGCCTGAGCATTGATCGGGCCTTTGCCGTCGATCGGGTTACCCAGTGCGTCGACGACGCGACCCAGCAGTTCCGGACCAACCGGGACTTCCAGGATGCGGCCAGTGCACTTGGCGCTCATGCCTTCGGCGAGGCTGGTGTATGCACCCAGCACAACGGCACCCACGGAGTCTTGCTCCAGGTTCAGCGCCATACCGTAGACACCACCCGGGAACTCGATCATTTCGCCATACATAACGTCGGCCAGACCGTAGATACGCACGATACCGTCGGAAACGGATACCACGGTACCTTCGTTGCGGGCTTGGGAAGAGACGTCGAGTTTCTCGATACGTCCCTTGATGATTTCACTAATTTCGGAAGGATTGAGTTGCTGCATTGCTCTGCTGCCCCTTCAAACTCAAGATTTCAACGCTTCGGCCAGCTTCGCGATTTTGCCGCGAACCGAGCCATCGATAACCAGGTCGCCTGCGCGGATAACCACACCACCGATGAGGGCGGCGTCTTCCGTCACATGCAGACGCACGTCTCGGCTGAGCCGTGCGTTGAGAACCTTGGCGAGTTTGTCTTGCTGTTCTGTGCTCAATGCAAAGGCACTGGTCACTTCCACGTCCACCGACTTTTCCTGCTCGGCCTTATACAGCTCAAACAGGGCGGCGATTTCCGGCAACAGGTCGAGACGACCGTTTTCGGCTACCACGGAAATGAAGTTACGTGCCTGGGCGTCGAACTTGTCACCACACACTTCGTTGAAAGTGGTGGCCTTGTCTGTACTCGTCAAACGCGGGGCCTTGAGCACGCGCTGCACAGTGTCGTCTTGCGACACCGCGGCAGCCAGGCCGAGCATGGCTGACCAAGCGGCCAGCTGCTGGTGGGCCTGAGCGTGCTCGAAGGCCGCCTTGGCGTAAGGTCGGGCCAGCGTGGTCAGTTCTGCCATGATCGCCCTCGCTTAGATTTCGGCAGCCAGTTTATTAACCAGCTCCGCATGCGCGTTTTGATCGATGGATGCACCCAGGATCTTCTCTGCACCGCCAACGGCCAGGGCACCCACTTGGGCACGCAGGGCGTCTTTGACGCTGTTCAGTTCCTGTTCGATCTCGGCCTGAGCCTGAGCCTTCACGCGGTCAGCCTCGACACGAGCCTGATCACGGGCTTCGTCGACGATCTGAGTGCCGCGCTTTTTGGCCTGCTCGATGATCTCGGCAGCCTGGGCCTTGGCTTCACGCAGTTGCTGAGCAACTTTCTCGTGGGCCAGTTCCAGATCGCGAGCCGCGCGGTTGGCGGCGTCCAGACCATCGGCGATCTTCTTCTGACGTTCACGCAGAGCTGTAATGACCGGAGGCCATACGAACTTCATGCAGAACATCACGAAAATGAAGAACGCAACGGCCTGGCCAATCAGGGTTGCATTAATGTTCACGCCAACACCTCGCTGTTCGTTGTTTCGTCACACCAATCACTCGTGAACGAGTGATTAGCCGGCGATCTGACCAACGAAGGGGTTCGCGAAGGTGAAGAACAGAGCGATACCCACACCGATCATGGTCACGGCGTCCAGCAGACCGGCGACGATGAACATTTTGACCTGCAGCATCGGAACCATTTCCGGCTGACGAGCAGCGCCTTCCAGGAACTTGCCGCCCAGCAGACCGAAGCCAATGGCAGTACCCAGAGCGCCCAGGCCGATCAGCAGGGCAACAGCAATCGCGGTGAGACCAACTACAGTTTCCATTTTTCCTCCCGACTTTTACGTCGTATTGGTTTAGGTTGAAGCGATAAAGCGGTTTTCGTTTACCTAAAGCGGCAGATGCCGCTTAGTGGTTGTCTTCGTGTGCCATCGACAGGTAGACGATGGTCAGCATCATGAAGATGAAGGCCTGCAGGGTGATGATCAGGATGTGGAACACCGCCCACGCCCAGTTCAACGCAACGCCCAGAGTGCTCAGCAGGAACAGGCCGCTGCCGAACATCACGGCGATCAGGATAAAGATCAGTTCGCCGGCATACATGTTGCCGAACAGACGCAGAGCCAGAGAAATCGGCTTGGCGATCAGGGTGACGAACTCAAGCAGGAAGTTGACCGGGATCAGCAGGATCTGCACGAAGATGTTGCTGCTGCTGAACGGGTGCAGGGTCAGCTCACCGAGGAAGCCGCCGATACCCTTGACCTTGATGCTGTAGAACACGATCAGGGCGAACACGGACAGAGCCAGGCCCAGAGTGGCGTTCGGATCAGTGGTCGGCACGACGCGGAAGAACAGGTGCTCGTTACCGCTGATCTTGGCCGCCAGAACCGGCAGGAAGTCGACCGGCACCAGGTCCATCAGGTTCATCAGGAAGATCCAGACGAAGATGGTCAGGGCCAGCGGAGCGATCAACGGGTTACGGCCGTGGAAGGTGTCCTTGACGCTACCGTCAACGAACTCCACGAGTACTTCGACGAAGTTCTGCAGGCCACCCGGTTGACCGCTGGTGGCACGCTTGGCGGCCATGCGGAACAACAGGATGAACACCAGGCCGAGGAATACCGACCAGCCCAGGGTGTCAACGTGGAAGGCCCAGAAGCCCATTTCCTTTGCTTCTTGCGCGGTGTGGGCGAAGCCCCAGTCGCCATTCGGCAGCTGACCGAAAGTCAGGTTCTGCAGGTGGTGCTGGATGTAGCCCGAAGCGGTTTGTTCTGCCATGTTTGCCTCAAACGCTCTAAGGTCTCGAAAGTCTTGTTCTCATCAGCAGCGGAGCGAACCAGCCGACGCTGAGCGCCAGCACGAAGACACCGAACAGGGCCGGTGCCGCCAGTGGTTTCACCACTACAAACGTCAGTGCAAACAGCACCGCCGTCAGAATTAACTTGCCCGCTTCGCCGGCGTAAAACGACCGAACGATATTCTGGGCAGCCCGCGCGCCGCTGTAACGGAACGCCTTGTGGGCGAAATACAGATTGGGCAGCCAGGCAATCAGCCCCCCACAGAGTCCCGAGTAGCCATTCACTGCGTCGCGCCAGCCATACAAGGCGGCAGCGGCCAGCAGAATCACGACCAGCTGGGCCAGCATTACCGGAAAGACCGGTAGACGATGGAAGGGCAGGCGGTTTGGCGTGCGGGCGTCCATCTCTTGCTGTTCCTCTGAGTCGGCACGTTAAATCAACAACTTGGCATGCTTTGTGCCGACAAAATGCGCGCAGAGTATAGGGGGGGTTCCCCCCCTGTTCAACAGGCCGGTAGTGAATTCCGACCGCCCGCTACATGTGCAAATGTGTCCGGATTTAGCGGATATGGGCGAGCACGCCCTGTAGCTCGTCCAGGGAACTGTATCGAATGACCAGCTGTCCCTTACCTTTCTGCCCGTGCTTGATCTGCACGGGAGCCCCTAGCTTCTCGGCTAGGCGCTGTTCCAGGCGATTGATGTCCGGATCGACCTTGGCCTTCTCGACAGGTTTTTCCTTGCTGTTCAGCCACTGACGCACCAGCGCCTCGGTTTGGCGCACGGTGAGGCCGCGTGCGACAACATGTCGCGCGCCTTCAACCTGCTGCTCCAGCGGTAGACCGAGCAGGGCACGGGCATGACCCATCTCCAGATCACCATGCGACAGCAGGGTCTTGATCTCGTCCGGCAGCGCGATCAGGCGTAGCAGGTTGGTGATGGTCACTCGCGACTTGCCGACGGCATCGGCAACTTGCTGCTGGGTCAGCTCGAACTCCTGCTGCAGGCGCTGCAGGGCCACGGCTTCCTCGATGGGGTTGAGGTCTTCGCGCTGAATGTTCTCGATCAGCGCCATGGCGATGGCGGCCTCATCCGGCACTTCGCGAACCATGGCCGGGATCTTGTCCAGGCCGGCCTGCTGGCTGGCGCGCCAGCGCCGCTCACCGGCGATGATCTCGAAACGGCCACCACCAATCGGGCGCACCACAATGGGCTGCATCACACCCTGAGCCTTGATCGAGCTGGCCAGCTCTTCAAGCGCAGCCGGATCCATGTCACGACGCGGCTGGTACTTGCCACGCTGGATCAGGTCCAGCGGCAAGTGTTGTAACTCGCGCGTGTCGACCTTGACGGCTTCTTCTTCCAGGGTGGCGGCGGTGCTACCGCCGAGCAGAGCGTCCAGGCCGCGGCCGAGTCCTCGTTTCTTGGTGGCCATGGGATTCCTTATGCGGTTGCGGTTTTCGCGGCGGCGCGCTGACGGCGTACCAACTCGCCGGCCAGGGCCAGGTAGGCGATGGCGCCGCGCGATTGCTTGTCGTAGGCCAGCGCCGGCATGCCGAAGCTGGGTGCCTCGGCCAGACGGACGTTACGCGGGATGACCACGTCGTACAGCTGGTCACCGAAATGTTCCTTGAGCTGGGCGCTGACATCATTGGTCAGACTGATGCGCGGATCGTACATGGTGCGCAGCAGGCCTTCGATCTTCAGGCTCGGGTTGAGCAGGGAGCCAATACGCTGAATGCTGTTCATCAGGTCGCTCAGACCTTCCAGTGCGTAGTACTCGCACTGCATGGGGATGATCACGCCATCGGCGGCGACCAGGGCATTGATGGTCAGCATGGACAGTGCCGGCGGACAGTCGATGAGGATGTAGTCGTAGTTCTCGCGGATCGGCGCCAGGGCATAACGCAGGCGACTCTCCTTCATCTTCATTTCCAGCAGGGTGACTTCGGCGGCAGTCAAATCGCGGTTGGCCGGCAGCAACTGATAGCCGCCGTGTTCGGAGAACTGCATGGCCTCGCCAACGCTACTCTCACCCACCAGCACGTCGTAAATGGAGTGCTCCAGCGCATGCTTATCCACACCACTGCCCATGGTGGCGTTGCCCTGTGGATCGAGGTCGATCAGCAGCACGCGGCGCTTGGTCGCCACGAGCGAGGCGGCCAGATTGATGCAGGTCGTGGTCTTGCCCACTCCGCCTTTCTGGTTGGCGATCGCGAATACCTTGGCCATCTTCTGCTTCCCCCTAGACCGAGCGACGCAGTATCAACAGATGGCGCTGGCCTTGGCAACCGGGAACCTTGAGCACATCACAGCTTTGCAGACGGAAGTCCGTTGGCAGCGCCTGCAGTTCGTCGTCCGGCTGCACCCCCTTCATCGCCAGCCAGTGGGTAGCTTCATCGCCGAGGTGGCGCGTCCAGTTGGTGAAATCTTCCAGCGAGCTGAACGCACGCGAGCAGATCCCCGTGAACGGCTGCGCAGGACGGAACTCTTCAACCCGGCTGTGGATAACTTCCAGGTTGGCCAGCTTGAGCTCCAACTTCACCTGGGTAAGGAAGCGGGTTTTCTTGCCGTTGGAGTCGAGCAGGGTGAAGCGCCGCTCGGGAAACAGGATGGCCAGGGGAATGCCGGGCATGCCGCCGCCACTGCCGACGTCGAGCCAATTGTCACCGTACTGGGCAACGAAGGGGGCCACGGACAGGCTGTCGAGCAGGTGACGCGAAACCATCTCGTCCGGGTTGCGCACGGCGGTTAGGTTGTAGGCCTTGTTCCACTTGATCAGCAGCGCCAGGTAGGCCAGCAGCTGTTCGTGCTGTTGGGCTGTCAGTGCAACGCCCAGCGCTTGAGCGCCCTGCGCGAGTTCATCGGCATGGCGCGGGGTAACGAGAGACATCAGGCGCTGATCTCCAGGGTCTGGCCGGCATTGCGTTTCTTCAGGTGAATCAGCAACAGGGAAATGGCTGCCGGGGTCACGCCCGGAATACGCCCGGCCTGGCCGAGCGTCTCGGGGCGGGTCTTGCCCAGCTTGCCCTGGATTTCCTTGGACAGGCCGGAAATGCTGGCGTAGTCGATATCGGCCGGCAGGCGGGTATCTTCGCTGGCGCGCAGACGGGCTATCTCTTCCTGCTGACGGTCGATGTAACCCGCGTACTTGGTCTTGATCTCCACCTGCTCGGCGACCTGGGCATCCACACTCGGGGCCTCGGTCACTTCGGCCAGCCCGGCATAGTCGATTTCAGGGCGGGCCAGCAGGTTGAGCAGGTTGTACTCGTGGGCCAGCGGTGTGCCGAAACGCGCAGCGATGGCATCGCCCTGTGGTGTGCCCGGGCGCACCCAGGTGCTCTTCAGGCGCTGCTCTTCCTGCACGATGCCTTCGCGCTTGGCTTCGAAGGCGGCCCAACGCGCGTCATCGATCAGCCCCAGTTCGCGGCCTTTCTCGGTCAGACGCAGGTCGGCGTTGTCCTCGCGCAGGATCAGGCGATATTCGGCACGCGAGGTGAACATGCGATAGGGCTCCTGGGTGCCCAAGGTGATCAGGTCGTCGACCAGCACGCCGATATAGGCCTCATCGCGGCGCGGGCACCAGGCTTCCTTGCCCTGGGCGCGCAGCGCGGCGTTGGCGCCGGCCAGCAGGCCCTGGGCACCGGCTTCTTCGTAGCCGGTAGTGCCGTTGATCTGCCCGGCGAAGAACAGGCCACCAATGACCTTGGTTTCCAGGCTGTATTTCAGATCGCGCGGGTCGAAATAGTCGTACTCGATGGCGTAGCCGGGGCGTACGATGTGCGCGTTCTCCATGCCGCGTATCGAACGGACGATCTCCAGTTGTACATCGAACGGCAGCGAGGTGGAGATGCCGTTGGGGTACAGCTCGTGGGTGGTCAGGCCTTCCGGCTCGATGAACACCTGGTGGCTGTCCTTGTCGGCGAAGCGATGGATCTTGTCCTCGATCGACGGGCAGTAGCGCGGGCCGATGCCTTCGATTACGCCGGAGTACATCGGCGAGCGATCCAGGTTGCTGGCGATAATCTCGTGGGTACGCGCGTTGGTGTGGGTCATCCAGCAGCTGATCTGCTTGGGATGCATGGCCTGGTTGCCAAGGAAGGACATCACCGGGGTCGGGGTGTCGCCGGGCTGCTCAGTCATCACCGAGAAATCCACCGAGCGACCATCGATACGCGGTGGCGTACCGGTCTTCAGCCGGCCGACACGCAGCGGTAGTTCACGCAGGCGCTTGGCCAGGGCGATCGAGGGTGGATCGCCGGCACGGCCGCCTGAGTAGTTCTGCAGGCCGATGTGGATAAGTCCGCCGAGGAAGGTACCGGTGGTGAGTACCACGTTGTCGGCCATGAAACGCAGGCCCATCTGGGTGACCACGCCCTTGACCTGATCCTGCTCGACGATCAGGTCGTCGGCCGATTGCTGGAATATCCACAGGTTGGCCTGGTTCTCCAGAATTTCGCGCACGGCGGCTTTGTACAGCACACGGTCGGCTTGCGCGCGGGTGGCACGGACGGCCGGGCCTTTGCGGCTGTTGAGCACACGAAACTGGATGCCGCCCTTGTCGGTAGCCAGGGCCATGGCGCCGCCGAGAGCATCGATCTCTTTTACCAGGTGGCTCTTGCCGATACCGCCAATCGCCGGGTTGCAGCTCATCTGGCCGAGGGTTTCCACATTGTGGGTCAGCAGCAGGGTCTTCACGCCCATGCGTGCGGCTGCCAGCGCAGCCTCGGTGCCGGCATGGCCGCCGCCGATCACGATCACGTCAAAACGGGAAGGGAAATCCACCACGCACCTCGTGCCTGTAGAGAAGGGAGAAATAGGAAGGGGCGCAAGTATAGGGATTTAGGCAGAGTGAATGAAGCCTTCTGCACAAAAAATAGCCAGCTGATAGGTCTTAAGATTCATAGAGAATAAAAAGAAGAAATTTTATAAAGCCTTATTTTTATGTTTATGAATAGGGGAGCCACATTCTGTGGATAGATTGCCATAAGCCTGTAAATACAAGGCTTTCAGCCAATGATAAGGCTGTGCCTTTCCTGGCATTTACCACTGGGAAAGCTGCGTGACAGCTGTGGATGAAAGACCAGGTTATGCACATGGCGATTTATCGTTAGCTTTTCCACCTACTTATCGACGGAGCTTAGGGCGGGTTTTCCACAGGGTTTAGGCGGGCTCGGGATAAGCCCAGATGGACTATTTACCGATGCAAAAGCTGGAAAAGATACGTCCGAGCAGGTCGTCAGAGCTGAACGCTCCGGTGATTTCGCCGAGATGGTGTTGGGCCTGGCGCAGGTCTTCGGCCAGCAACTCGCCGGCGCCCATCAGGGTCAGTTGATTGCGACCATGCTCAAGGCTGGCCTGGGCCTGACGCAGTGCTTCCAAGTGACGACGGCGCGCGCTGAAGCCACTTTCGGCGGTCTGCTCGAACCCCATGCAGGCCTTGAGGTGTTCGCGGAGCAGCTCAAGGCCTTCGGACGATTTGGCGGATAGGGTGAGTGTGACATGGCCATCGTCGCAGGTTTCCAGGCCGACCTTTTCTTGCGACAGGTCGGCCTTGTTGCGAATCAGGGTAACCCGCGCCGGATCAGGTTTTTCGTCGAGGAACTCCGGCCACAGGGCGAAGGGATCGGCTGCCTCCGGTGCGGTGGAGTCGACCACCAGCAGCACCCGGTCGGCCTCGCCGATGGCCTTGAGCGCGCGCTCCACGCCGATACGTTCGACCTGATCTTCGGTATCGCGCAGGCCGGCAGTGTCCACCACATGCAGGGGCATTCCATCGATGTGGATATGTTCGCGCAGTACGTCGCGGGTGGTGCCGGCGATATCGGTGACGATGGCCGCTTCGCGTCCGGCCAGCGCATTGAGCAGGCTGGACTTTCCGGCATTGGGCCGGCCGGCAATCACCACATTCATACCGTCGCGCAGCAGGGCACCTTGACCCGCTTCGCGCAGCACTGTGGATAAGTAGTCGCGAACCTCATCCAGCTGACTCAGCACATGGCCGTCGGCGAGGAAGTCGATCTCTTCCTCGGGAAAGTCGATGGCTGCTTCGACGTAGATGCGCAGCTGGATCAGTCGTTCGGTCAGTTCATGCACGCGCCTGGAGAACTCCCCCTGCAGCGAACGCAGTGCGTTGCGCGCGGCCTGGGCCGAGCTGGCCTCGATCAGGTCGGCAATGGCCTCGGCCTGGGCCAGATCAAGTTTGTCGTTGAGGAAGGCACGCTCGCTGAACTCGCCAGGTCGTGCCTGACGGGCTCCGAGCGAAAGGCAACGCTGCAACAGCATATCCAACACTACCGGGCCGCCGTGGCCCTGCAGCTCCAGAACGTCCTCGCCAGTGAAGGAGTGCGGCCCTGGGAAGAACAGCAGCAGCCCCTGGTCGATCACCTCGCCGTCATCATCGTGCCAGGGGCCGTAATGGGCGTGGCGCGGCTTGGGTTCCAGTCCGGCCAGGATGATGCCGATGGCCCGTGCCCGAGGCCCGGACACGCGAACGATACCGACCCCTCCGCGGCCCTGGGCGGTGGCGACTGCGGCAATGGTTTCGCGGGCGGTGGTCATGGTCGGGCTCTCGGCTGTGGATATCTTGCGGATAGCAAAACGCCCCACGAGGGGGCGTCTTGTTTAGCTTAGCGGGTTCAGGCTTTCGCCGTGGCCGCCTCGATCTTGCGGGTAATGTACCACTGCTGGGCGATGGACAGGACGTTGTTGACCACCCAGTACAGCACCAGGCCCGCGGGGAACCAGAGGAAGAAGAAGGTGAAGATGATGGGCATCAGCTTCATCACCTTGGCCTGCATGGGGTCCGGCGGGGTCGGATTGAGCTGCTGCTGGATGAACATGGTGGCGCCCATGATGATCGGCAGTAGGAAGAACGGATCCTTGATCGACAGGTCGGTGATCCAGCCCAGCCAAGGTGCTTGGCGCATCTCGACACTTTCCAGCAGCACCCAGTAGAGCGCCAGGAATACCGGCATCTGGACCAGAATCGGCAGGCAGCCACCCAGCGGATTGATCTTCTCCTTCTTGTACAGCTCCATCATCGCCTGGGACATCTTCTGGCGATCATCGCCGTACTGTTCTTTCAGCGCCTGCAGCTTGGGCGATACGGCACGCATGCGCGCCATCGACTTGTAGCTGGCGGCCGATAGCGGGAAGAAGGCCAGTTTGATGATGATGGTCAGGACGATGATCGACCAGCCCCAGTTGCCGAGCAGGCTGTGGATATGTTCCAGCAGCCAGAAGATTGGCTGGGCGATGAACCACAGCACACCGTAGTCGACGGTCAACTCCAGGCCAGGAGACAGCTCCTTGAGATGGTTCTGGATCTTCGGACCGGCGTACAGGGTGGCACCGGTTTCCAGGCTGGCGCCGTTGGCTACGCTCAGCTGAGGGCCGGTGAAACCGATGATGTAGTTGCCCTGGCCGTCCTTGCGGGTCTGCACGGTGTTGTTGCTGTCCTTGGACGGCACCCAGGCGGTGACGAAGTAATGTTGCAGCCAGGCTACCCAGCCGCCCTGCACGGTTTCGCGCAGGCTCTTCTCGTCCATGTCGCCCATGCTGACCTTTTTGTAAGGCTCTTCGGCGGTCCACATGGCGGCGCCCAGGTAGGTGGCGGTGCCGGTGGCGGTGGTAGAAGAGGGATCGCCGCTGGCGTCACGCTTGAGCTGGGCGTAGAAGTTGCCGTTCCACACCTGACCGCTCTGGTTGTCGATCTGGTAGTCGACCTTCAGGTCGTACTGGCCGCGTTCCAAGCTGAAGCGCTTGACGTAGTTGACGCCACCCTCGCTGTAGGTCAGCTCGACCACCAGCTGATCCTGGCCGTCGGCCATTTCGTAGCTGCGCTTGTCGCTGTTCCACAGCGCACGACCGCTGGACTTGTCGGGCGCGTTGCTGCCGATCAGGCCGCTCTGCGCCAAGTAGGTGCGTTCGCCACCGTTGTCGAACAGCTGGAACGACACGTCCGGGCGATCCTGGCGACGCGGATACTGCGGCAGGGTCAGTTGGACGATGTCGCCGCCCTTGGGATCAATGGCCAGTTTGAGGACATCGGTCTTCACACGGATCAGCTCATCGCTGACTGCAGCAGAGGCGGCCAGCTGCGGAGTGGCTTCGCCGCTAGCGGTCGGCACGTCACTCGCGCTAGTGCTGCTGCTCGGCGTGTCCGGCAGGTTTGCGGTCTGTTGGCCGCCAACGGTGGCTGTGGCGTTGGCCGGCAACGCGGCCTGGCCGTAGTCCTCGTTCCACTGCAGAACCATCAGGTAGGACACGATGGCCAGAGCGACGAGCAGGATCGAGCGTTGGATATCCATGGATTACTCGGTCAGCGAAGGGGAGGAAGAAAGCGGTGGAACCGGGTCGTAACCACCGGGATTCCAGGGATGGCAGCGGCTCAGGCGGCGAATGCCGAGCCAGCCACCACGCAGCACACCATGCGTTTCGATGGCTTGCTGGGTGTAGCAGGAACAGCTGGGGTAGAAACGGCAGTGACTGGCCATCAAGGGGCTGATGGCATAGCGGTAGAACTGGATCGGAAGGATGGCCAGTTTACGCATGAGGGCTTTCGCTTACCCCGGGAGGAGAGGCTTCAGCCCGCTGCCTAGCCAAGCGTTTCCAGAGCTTGCCAAACTGCTGATGCAGTTCAGCGTTTTCCAGATCGCCAAGCCCCTTGCGGGCTACCACGACAATGTCCAGTCCACCGAGCAAGGTCTGATTGAGCCGGAATGAGTCCCGGATCAGACGTTTCAGACGATTGCGTTCGACGGAGAGCTTGACGCTTTTCTTGCCGATCACCAGCCCGAGGCGGGGGTGATCCAGTTCGTTGGCGCGTGCAAGAAGCAGGACGTTCTTGCCAGGGGCCTTGCCGCTAGGTGAGTCGAAGACGGATTTGAATTGCCGGGGAGTCAGCAGACGCTTGTCCCGGCCGAAGCCTTGACTCACCACCCGTTCCGGCTATTAGACGGTCAGACGCTTGCGGCCCTTGGCGCGACGACGCGACAGGACGGCGCGGCCGTTCTTGGTAGCCATGCGAGCGCGGAAACCATGGGTGCGAGCGCGCTTGAGGGTGCTGGGTTGGAAAGTGCGTTTCATGGTGATTTACCTGGGTGGTCCATACGGGCCGGAATGGCCCCCGTTTAAAGAGACCGGCGATTCTAGTGAAACCGAGCCCCAAGGTCAATTTCCAACCAGCATTGGATTGAGAAAGAAGATAAATGGAAAGAAATTCTTTAAGAGCTTGAAGTGATAACTGCTCTTAGGGGAGCAGTTGCCTGTGGACAAGGCCCTCTACGCCTCGTGATTGCTCGTCTTTAGCACGGTATAAGTATGTCGGTAAGGCGTTAGGCTCTTGTGCGGCTCTGGTGCTTTTCCTGTGGGAGGATTGAGTCTTTACCCACAGCACCTTCTTTTAGACAGCTTCTCCTAGGGGTTGTGCAGTGGGCTGCGTTACCTTTATCCACAGACTTTTGCATTAACTGATCCCGCCGCGAAAACAGAAATAAATCATTGATTTTGCTTGGCTGAAATTCCCTATTCGTGTGGATAACTCGTGCTGGCATGGCTACAATGCAGGCTGTTTTTTGCATCGCCACCGTAGCGATTTCAGGGGATATACGTGTCCGTAGAACTTTGGCAGCAGTGTGTGGAGCTGCTTCGCGACGAGTTGCCTGCGCAACAATTCAACACCTGGATCCGCCCCTTGCAGGTGGAATCTTCCGGCGACGAGCTGCGCGTTTATGCGCCTAACCGCTTCGTGCTCGACTGGGTCAACGAAAAGTACATGATGCGTTTGCTGGAGCTGCTAGCCGAGAGAGCAAATGGCCTAGCTCCGGCGCTGTCGTTACTGATCGGCAGCAAGCGTAGCCCGGCACCGCGCATGGCTGCGCCTGCCCCTTCTATTAATAGTGTTCCGGCTTCCACACCTGCGGTGGCCGAGGCACCATCCCGTGAACCAGTGACTGCGCCGCCGGCACCGCGTCCGACTGAGCGTACGGTCCAGGTGGAGGGAGCGCTCAAGCACACCAGTTACCTGAACCGTACTTTTACCTTCGAGAATTTCGTCGAGGGTAAGTCCAACCAGATGGCCAGGGCTGCAGCCTGGCAGGTCGCGGACAATCTCAAGCACGGTTACAACCCGTTGTTCCTTTATGGTGGTGTCGGCCTGGGCAAGACTCACCTGATGCATGCGGTGGGCAACCACCTGTTGAAGAAGAACCCCAACGCCAAGGTGGTTTACCTGCACTCCGAGCGATTCGTCGCTGATATGGTCAAGGCACTGCAGCTCAATGCCATCAACGAGTTCAAGCGCTTCTACCGCTCGGTGGATGCGCTGCTGATCGACGACATCCAATTCTTCGCCAAGAAGGAACGTTCCCAGGAAGAGTTCTTCCACACCTTCAATGCTCTGCTCGAAGGTGGTCAGCAGGTGATTCTGACCAGCGATCGCTACCCAAAAGAGATCGAGGGGCTGGAAGAGCGTCTGAAGTCACGTTTCGGCTGGGGCCTGACGGTCGCCGTGGAGCCGCCTGAGCTGGAAACCCGTGTCGCAATTCTGATGAAGAAGGCTGAGCAGACCAAGGTGGACCTTCCACATGATGCAGCCTTCTTCATCGCCCAGCGTATCCGCTCCAATGTGCGCGAACTGGAAGGTGCCCTCAAAAGGGTGATTGCTCATTCACACTTCACCAATCAGCCGATCAGTATCGAGTTGATTCGTGAGTCACTGAAGGATCTGTTGGCACTGCAGGACAAGCTGGTCAGCGTGGACAATATTCAGCGCACGGTGGCCGAGTACTACAAGATCAAGATATCCGACCTGCTTTCCAAACGGCGTTCTCGCTCTGTCGCCAGACCGCGCCAAGTCGCTATGGCGCTATCGAAGGAATTGACCAACCATAGCCTGCCGGAAATTGGCGATGCATTTGGCGGAAGAGACCACACCACAGTGCTGCACGCCTGTCGTAAGATTGCTGAACTGCGGGAATCCGACGCGGATATCCGCGAGGACTACAAGAACCTGCTGCGCACCCTGACCACCTGATCGCAGCCCACAAGGCAAGGGATGAGACCATGCATTTCACTATTCAACGCGAAGCCCTGTTGAAACCCCTGCAACTGGTCGCCGGCGTCGTCGAACGTCGTCAGACCTTGCCGGTTTTGTCGAATGTGTTGCTGGTGGTCGAAGGCCAGCAGCTCTCGCTCACCGGTACTGACCTGGAGGTCGAGCTGGTTGGTCGTGTGGCGCTGGAAGACAGTGCCGAACCGGGCGAAATCACGGTTCCTGCACGCAAGCTGATGGATATCTGCAAAAGCCTGCCGAGCGATGCGCTGATCGACATTCGCCTTGATGAGCAGAAGCTGGTGGTTAAAGCCGGACGCAGTCGTTTCACTCTGTCGACCCTGCCGGCCAACGACTTCCCTACCGTGGAAGAAGGTCCGGGGTCGCTGACCTTCACCCTGGTGCAGAGCAAGTTGCGCCGCTTGATCGACCGCACCAGTTTCGCCATGGCACAGCAAGACGTGCGTTACTACCTCAACGGCATGTTGCTGGAAGTTCAGACAGGTGTCCTGCGTGCTGTGGCGACTGACGGTCACCGCCTGGCCATGTGTGCTATGCAGGCCAGTATTGAACAAAACGAGAAGCACCAGGTTATCGTGCCGCGTAAAGGCATTCTGGAGCTGGCGCGTCTGCTGACCGAGCAGGATGGTGAGGTTGCGATCGTTCTTGGGCAGAACCATATTCGCGCGACCACTGGTGAGTTCACCTTCACCTCCAAACTGGTCGATGGCAAGTTCCCCGATTACGAACGTGTGTTGCCGCGTGGTGGCGACAAGCTGGTTGTGGGCGATCGCCAGGCCCTGCGTGAGGCCTTTAGCCGCACCGCGATTCTTTCCAATGAAAAATACCGTGGCATTCGCCTGCAGCTGGCCGCGGGCCTGCTGAAGATTCAGGCTAACAACCCGGAACAGGAAGAGGCCGAAGAGGAAGTAGTGGTTGACTACAATGGCGGCTCCCTGGAAATCGGCTTCAACGTCAGCTATCTGCTGGATGTCCTGGGTGTCATGACCACTGAGCAGGTTCGTTTGATTCTCTCTGACTCCAACAGCAGTGCTCTGGTCCAGGAAGCCGACAACGACGACTCTTCTTATGTCGTCATGCCGATGCGCCTGTAATCACTGAATGTCCCTTTCCCGCGTCACCGTCACCGCGGTGCGAAATTTGCGCCCGGTGACGATCTCTCCTTCTCCTCGCATCAATATCCTTCACGGCGCCAACGGCAGCGGAAAAACCAGCCTGCTCGAAGCCATTCATTTGCTTGGGCTTGCTCGCTCGTTCCGTAGCAACAAGCTGCAACCGATGATTCAGCATGAGCAGCCTGCTTGCACGGTCTTCGGGCAGATTGAGCAGCAAAACGGGATCTCCAACAGTTTGGGGATTTCCCGTGACCGTCAAGGTGAGCTGCAAATTCGTATCGACGGACAGAATGCGCGCAGTGCTGCCCAACTGGCAGAGTTACTTCCACTGCAGGTTATCAATCCGGATAGCTTTCGCCTGCTTGAAGGGGCGCCTAAGGTGCGGCGGCAGTTTCTCGACTGGGGAGTGTTCCACGTGGAACAACGCTTCCTGCCGGCCTGGCAGCGCCTGCAGAAGGCCCTGCGGCAGCGGAACTCGTGGCTGCGGCATGGTACACTCGACGCGGCGTCGCAGGCGGCTTGGGACCGCGAATTGTGTCTCGCCAGCGACGAGTTAGATAGTTATCGAAGAGCTTATATCCAGGCTCTGAAACCGGTTTTCGAGCAGGTTTTGCGCGAGCTTGTGGAACTGGATGGGCTGACCCTGAGCTACTACCGCGGTTGGGACAAGGATAGACCCTTGACCGAAGTCCTGGCTTCTACCCTCACCCGTGATCAGCAGTTGGGACATACCCAGGCAGGGCCGCAGCGAGCCGATTTGCGGTTGCGCCTTGGTGCGCATAATGCCGCAGAGATTCTCTCACGTGGTCAGCAGAAACTAGTGGTGTGTGCTTTGCGCATTGCCCAGGGACATCTACTGAACCAGGCCAAACATGGCCAGTGTATTTATCTGGTGGACGACTTACCGTCGGAACTGGATGAGCAGCATCGACAGGCCTTGTGCCGGCTGCTGGACGATTTGCAGTGTCAGGTGTTCATCACCTGTGTCGACCAAGAATATTTGAAGGATGGCTGGCGCACGGATACGCCGGTCGCCATGTTCCACGTGGAACATGGAGTGATCACCGCATCGGGAGTGAACCCATGAGCGACGAAAACAAAACATACGACTCTTCGAGTATCAAGGTACTCAAAGGTCTGGATGCCGTACGCAAGCGCCCGGGCATGTATATCGGTGATACCGATGACGGTACCGGTCTGCACCACATGGTGTTCGAAGTGGTGGACAACTCCATCGACGAGGCGCTCGCCGGTTATTGCTCCGACATCAGCATCACCATTCATCCCGATGAGTCCATCACTGTGCGCGATAACGGTCGCGGCATTCCGGTGGACATGCACAAGGAGGAAGGTGTATCCGCTGCCGAGGTCATCATGACCGTGCTGCACGCCGGCGGTAAGTTCGACGACAACAGCTATAAGGTGTCCGGCGGTCTGCACGGCGTAGGTGTTTCCGTGGTCAACGCCCTGTCCAAAGAGCTGATCCTGACCATTCGCCGCAGCGGCAAGGTCTGGGAACAAACCTACGTACATGGCGTGCCCCAGGCGCCGCTGGCGGCGGTGGGTGACAGTGAAGGCACTGGTACGCAGATTCACTTCAAGCCGTCGGACGATACCTTCAAGAATATTCACTTCAGCTGGGACATCCTGGCCAAGCGCCTGCGTGAGCTGTCCTTCCTCAACTCCGGTGTGGGCATCCTGCTCAAGGATGAACGCAGCGGCAAGGAAGAGCTGTTCAAGTACGAAGGTGGTTTGAAGGCCTTCGTCGAGTACCTGAACACCAACAAAACCATCGTCAACCAGGTGTTCCACTTCAATATTCAGCGCGAAGAAGACGGCGTCGGCGTGGAAGTGGCGTTGCAGTGGAACGACAGCTTCAACGAGAACATCCTCTGCTTCACCAACAACATTCCCCAGCGTGATGGCGGAACCCATCTGGCTGGATTCCGCTCTGCCCTCACCCGCCATTTGAATAACTACATCGAGCAGGAAGGCCTGGCGAAGAAGTTCAAGATCGCCACCACCGGTGATGATGCCCGTGAAGGTCTGACCGCGATCATCTCGGTCAAGGTGCCGGATCCGAAGTTCAGCTCGCAGACCAAGGACAAGCTGGTATCGAGCGAGGTGAAGACCGCGGTTGAGCAGGAAATGGGCAAGTACTTCGCCGACTTCCTGCTGGAGAATCCCAACGAGGCCAAGGCCGTGGTCGGCAAGATGCTCGACGCTGCCCGCGCCCGTGAGGCCGCCCGTAAAGCCCGTGAGATGACCCGCCGTAAAGGTGCGCTGGATATCGCCGGTCTACCCGGCAAGCTGGCCGACTGCCAGGAAAAAGACCCGGCGCTGTCCGAACTCTACATAGTGGAGGGTGACTCCGCGGGCGGTTCTGCCAAGCAGGGCCGTAACCGCAAGACCCAGGCGATCCTGCCGCTCAAGGGCAAGATCCTCAACGTCGAGAAGGCGCGTTTCGACAAGATGCTCTCCTCCCAGGAGGTTGGCACCCTGATCACCGCCCTCGGCTGCGGTATCGGTCGCGAGGAGTACAACATCGACAAGCTGCGTTACCACAACATCATCATCATGACCGATGCCGACGTTGACGGTTCGCACATCCGTACCCTGCTGCTGACCTTCTTCTTCCGTCAGCTGCCGGAGCTGGTCGAGCGTGGCTATATCTACATTGCCCAACCGCCGCTGTACAAGGTGAAGAAAGGCAAGCAGGAGCAGTACATCAAGGACGACGAGGCCATGGACGAATACATGACCCAGTCGGCCCTGGAAGATGCCAGCCTGCACGTCAACGAGAACGCGCCCGGTCTTTCCGGCGAGGCACTGGAGAAGCTGGTCAACGACTACCGCAGCGTGATGAAAACCCTGGATCGCCTGTCTCGGGTCTATCCGAAGGACATCACCGAGCATTTCGTCTACCTGCCGAGTGTTTCTCTCGACCAGATGGCTGACCAGGCTGCCATGCAAACCTGGCTGGAGAGCTTCCAGGCGCGTCTGAAAGCTGCAGAGAAATCCGGTCAGACCTACAGTGCCAGCCTGCGTGAGGATCGTGAGCGTCACCTGTGGCTGCCGGAGGTGGAGGTCACGGCCCATGGTCTGTCCAACTACATCACCTTCAACCGCGACTTCTTTGCCAGCAACGACTACAAGTCCGTGACGACCCTGGGGAATCAGCTCAACAGCCTGCTGGAAGACGGTGCATACGTGCAGCGTGGTGAGCGCAAGAAGGCGGTCAGCACCTTCAAGGATGCCCTGGGCTGGTTGATGACCGAGAGCACCAAGCGCCACAGCATCCAGCGCTATAAGGGTCTCGGCGAGATGAACCCCGAACAGCTGTGGGAAACCACCATGGACCCCAGTGTGCGCCGCATGCTCAAGGTCACCATCGAAGACGCCATCGCAGCCGACCAGATCTTCAACACTCTAATGGGCGATGCTGTGGAACCCCGTCGCGATTTCATTGAGTCCAATGCCCTGGCGGTGTCGAACCTGGACTTCTAAGGCCTACCTGCATGGCTGACAGACCATCTGTCAGTCACATGGTGTAGATAAAAGCCCCTGCTGATGTAAGTCAGCGGGGGCTTTTTCTTTGCTAATGCCCTGCTGGATTGAAATGGGTGTATTGCTGGTGGCGGGCCTGCCCTGTTACAAGCCAGTGCATGCGGATTTGAAAAGTGGATGCTGGTATGGATCGTATAGATAGAACGAATAACCGCTTGTTCGAGCTGGATTTGTTGCGGGCGTTAGTGACGGTCGCCGACTGCGGCAGCTTTACCACCGCGGCACTACGATTGAATTCGACACAATCGACTGTGAGCCAGAAGATCCGCCGGCTGGAAGAGTTGGCGGGGTACCGATTGCTGGAGCGGGGCAATCGCGATGTGCTACCGACTGATTCCGGCGAGACCGTGTTGGGGTATGCCAGGCGATTGCTTGCGCTCAATGATGAACTGCATGAGGCGCTGGAGGGTGCCAGTGTTTCGGTTGTCGTGCGTATTGGCGTCCCCGATGATTTTGCCGCTGGCAGGACTACACGTCATCTGGCCGAGTTCAACCGCCGCTATCCCCATATCAAGTTGGAGGTTACTGCCGGTCTTAGCCGAGATTTGGCTGGCAGCTATGATCGCGGTGAACTGGATCTGGTGTTGTTGAAGCAGCGTCGCAATAGCCGTGATGCAGTGGCGCGCTGGTCGGAGAAGACTCGCTGGGTGGACAGCCTGCGCAGTCCGGTATTCGATCAGGACCCACTGCCGATTGTCACATTCCCACCACGCGGCCTGTATCGTGACGAGATGATTGCGGCGCTGGAGTCTATCGGTAGGCGCTGGCGTATCAGTTTTACCAGCTCCAGCCTGAGTGGCATCCAGGATGCGGTGGCTGACGGTATGGGGATCGGTTTGCTGCCGCTGCGCGCAGTGACCAATGAGCACCGTGTGCTGGACAAGGAGTCTGCCCTTCCTGAGGTTGATGTGTTCGAGGTGGCGATCATTCACCGTCCAAGTGCAGGACCGATTGTGGTCGCGTTGGCGGAGTCACTCTCTCGTTTGCTGGAAGAAGAGGGTGATTGAGCGACAACAAGGTGTTCTGATTTTGTATTCGTTTATCGAATCCTGCGCATACCTACATTTAATTTGTCGATGATAGACGGACTGGATATCTTGAATTGCCCCCGCGCTTGATCAGTGTCTGGTCATAGAGCGCCGCTGCGCAGCTACCGATTTTTTTGGTGGGGAGCCGATTCTCAACAGGAGACCTTCAGTGTCCAAGACTTCCTACTACGCCCCGCATGGTGGTCATCCAGCCCAGACCGAGTTGTTGACTGACCGTGCCATGTTTACCGAAGCCTACGCGGTGATTCCCAAGGGCGTGATGCGTGACATCGTCACCAGCCACCTGCCCTTCTGGGACAACATGCGCATGTGGGTCATCGCGCGCCCGCTGTCCGGTTTTGCCGAGACGTTCTCGCAGTACATCGTCGAGCTGGCACCCAATGGTGGCAGCGACAAGCCCGAGCAGGACGTCAATGCCGAAGCGGTGCTGTTCGTGGTCGAGGGCGGGCTGACCCTGACCCTGCAGGGCCAGGTGCACAATATGCAGCCGGGCGGCTATGCCTTCATCCCGCCGGGGGCCGACTACAAGGTGCGTAACACCAGTGGCCAGCACACCCGCTTCCACTGGATCCGCAAGCACTACCAGCGCGTCGACGGTGTGCCGCTGCCAGAAGCCTTCGTCACCAACGAGCAGGATATCCAGCCGCTGGTAATGCCCGATACCGAGGGCCGCTGGAGCACCACCCGCTTTGTCGACATGGCCGATATGCGCCACGACATGCACGTCAATATCGTGAATTTCGAGCCGGGCGGTGTGATTCCCTTCGCCGAAACACACGTCATGGAGCACGGCCTGTATGTGCTGGAAGGCAAGGCGGTCTATCGCCTGAACCAGGACTGGGTTGAAGTGGAGGCCGGCGACTTTATGTGGTTGCGAGCCTTCTGTCCTCAGGCCTGCTACTCCGGTGGTCCGGGGCGTTTCCGTTATCTGCTGTACAAGGATGTTAATCGCCATATGCGCCTGACGCTGAACCAGCCGCACTGATGAAAAACGGGAGCTTGGCTCCCGTTTTTCATCACAGCTATAGCGAAAGGCTTACACAACCACGGGGAGTGAGGCTATTTCTCATGCTCCGACCGGGGACTAACCTATACACAAGTCGGGAACAGGATGTCCCGAGTCAAGGAAGACAGACCGCGCCAGGATGGCAAACGACAGGATGTCGGAAGGTCATAAAGAACCCGCCTCGGCGGGTTTTTTGTTTCCGCCGTTTCTGGCGAAAACCCTTCGCGCCGTCGCCCTTAACGGGCGACGTCAAACATTGCTCCCGGCAATCTTTTGTTGTCTGCCCAAAGGTGGGCTCAAGCCCACCAGTAGCGCACGAAATGGAAGAAGATCGGTGCCGCAAAACAGACCGAGTCCATGCGGTCGAGCATACCGCCGTGGCCTTCGATCATGTGGCCCCAATCCTTCACCCCACGGTCGCGCTTGATCGCCGACATCACCAGGCCGCCGGCAAAGCCCAGCAGGTTGACGATCAGCGCCATCAGTGCGGCCTGCCAGAAGCTGAACGGGGTGATCCAGAACAGCGAGGCACCAACCAAGCTGGCCAGGGCGACGCCGCCGACGAAGCCTTCCACCGTTTTCGACGGCGACAGCTTGGGCGCGATCTTGCGTTTGCCGGCCAGCTTGCCACAGACGTACTGCAGCACGTCTGACAGCTGCACCACGATGATCAGCCAGGCGATCAGCAGCAGGTTGCGCCCCTCGTAGCCGGGGATGTCCAGGGTCAGCAGCGCCGGCACCGCGGACACGCAGTACACCGCAATCATGAGTCCCCACTGCACTTCCGAGGCACGCTCGAGGAAGCGTGTGGTATCGCCGCCCAGCGAGGCGAGGATCGGTAGCAGCAGGAACAGGTAGACCGGGATGAAAATGGCAAATAAGCCGTACCAGTCCAGGGCGATCAGCAGGTACTGCATCGGCAGGGCGAAGTAGAAGGCCGCCGCCAGGGCTGGATAGTCGCTGCGCCGGGTCGGCGTCAGGGTGAGGAACTCGCGCAGGGCATAGAACGACACGAAGTAGAACAGCAGGATCACGCCGTTGTTGCCAAACAGGAAGGCGATGCCGATGACCAGCACCATGGCCCACCAGGCATCGATTCGCGCATTGAGGTTGTCGATCACCGCGTTGGGTACGTCCCCGGCGCGGCGGCGCAGGATGCGGGCGATCAGCGTGGCAATCAGCAGTACGGCACCAATACCGGCAAACAGCAGGAGTGTGTTGTGATCCATCTCAGTTTTCCTCCGGGGCCAGGGCCAGCAGGGCGTTGCGTGCGCGTTCCAGGAAGGCGTGTTTGTCCTCGCCTTCCTGGCGCTGCAACGGCTCACCGAAACTCAGGGTGCATAGCAGTGGCAGCGGTAGCGCCCTGCCCTTGGGCATGACCCGGTTGAGGTTGGCGATCCACACCGGCACCAATTCGACCTCCGTCCTGGCTTGGGCCAGGTGGAAGAGGCCGCTCTTGAACGGCAGCAGCGGCTCGTCGCTGAGGTTGCGGGTGCCCTCGGGAAAGATGATCAGCGAGTCACCCTGCTCCAGGGCATCGAGCATGGCTTGCAGAGGATTGGCGTTGGGATCGCTACGGTCACGATCGACCAACACGCCGTTGAACACGTCGCGGATGAGGAAGCGGCGCAGTTCGCCCTTCATCCAGTAGTCGGAACCCGCTACCGGGCGGGTGCGGCGGCGCAGTTCCGGCGGCAGCGAGGCCCAGAGCAGGACGAAATCGCCGTGGCTGCTGTGGTTGGCATAGTACAGGCGTTGTACCGGCTGGGCCGTACAGCCCAGCCAGAGGGCGCGTGCGCCGGTCAGCAGGCGGGCTGCCGAAGTGATGGCGAAAGCGGCGATGGAGGCAAGCATGGACAGAACTCCTTTTATCCAGCCGGAAAAAACCAGGGCGTGGTGGGTATGGTGAACAAGGCCCGTCGTAGCTGGGCACGTCGCGAGGCGGCTGCAGGGGCAGCCAGCGCAGGGCGCTGTGGTAGCGCCGCGGCTAGCTGCGGGTGCCTGAGTTGGCCGGTGTTGGGAGTGTCTGAGTGGAGCATGGGAATGTCCTTATTCCGGGGAGTGGCGCTAGGCCGCTTCTTTCAGGCCCTGGCGCACGCGGTTGAGCAGGGTCAGCAACAGCAACAGCAGCATCAGCGCCAACAGGCCGTTGATCCATGTCGCTGAGAGCAAGCCGCTGGCAACCCCGGCAGCCAGTACGCCGAAGGCAAAGGCTCGATCGCTTTTACCCATAGGTCCGTCATAACGTCGCGAGGCACCAACCATGGGGCCGAGCACACCGGCGTACTCGCTGATCACCGCCAGCACCACGACCAGCACCACCAGCAGCGGCGATACGCCAGCCAGCATGGCAAAAGGCAGGTAAAGAGCGCTGTCGGCAAGCACGTCGCACAGTTCGTTGAGGTAGGCTCCCAGCGTGGATTGCTGGCCAAATTCGCGGGCAAGCATGCCGTCGATGGCGTTGAGCGCCATGCGCAGCAGCATCCACAACGGGATCAGGGCGAATAGCCAGGTGGTGGTGGGGAATAGCGCCAGCAGAGCGCCAAGCGATACGGAGATAACGGCTGCGGCGAGGGTGACCTGATTGGCGGTGACGCCGCGCTCGTAAAGGCGTTGCACGGTGGGGCGCAGCAGGTTCTGGAAGGCGGGTTTGAGCTGGTAGATCGATGGCATGGTGCGAAAGTCCCTTTCACATGATGCGGGCTAGCTTAGCCCCTTTGCCGGTGCGCTGTGCCACGAAGTCTGTGCGCGATTGCGCAGAAAACTTATGCCCTGCGAAGAGTGCGGCTTGGTAAGTAAATTAAGCCTTTTGAATCATCAGGTTAAGCGGCTTGATATCACTTTGATGGCATTTCGTGCACAGCTTATCCACAGACAGTCAAACGACGCTGGAGGCACTTTCGCGGCTGACTTGCGGGGCTGTTCCGCTGATTTGCTGCTGTGCCTGGCAGACCCAGTTGAAGGCACGTTCGTTAAGTTCGGCGATGGCGCGAGGGCCCTCGCCTTCGGCGTGCATGACCGGGCCGATGATGACCTGGATAGTGCCGGGGTATTTGGCCCAGCCTTGCTTGGGCCAGAACTCGCCGGCGTTGTGGGCGATCGGCAGCACCGGCAGGCCGGCGTTTACTGCCAATGCTGCACCGCCGCGGGAGAACTTGCCGATCTGCCCCGGTGGAATCCGGGTGCCTTCGGGGAAGATCAGCACCCAGGCACCCTGCTTGATGCGCTCGTCGCCCTGCTTGGCCAGCTGCTTGAGTGCGGCCTTGGGGTTGCTGCGGTCGATGGCGATGGGCTTGAGCATGGCCATGGCCCAGCCGAAGAAGGGTACGTAGAGCAGCTCGCGCTTGACCACCTGCGACAGCGGCTCGAAGAAGGCGGAGAGGAAGAAGGTTTCCCAGGTGCTCTGGTGCTTGGCCAGGATCACGCAGGGTTGCTGCGGAATATGCTCGAGGCCGTGTACTTCGTAGCGGATGCCGGCTACCACCTTGGCCAGCCAGGTCGCGCAGCGGCACCAGGCCTGGATCACGAGGCGGTAGCGGGCGCGAAACGGCAGGAAGGGCGCGATGAACACGCAGAGGATGCACCAGAAGAAGGCGCTCGATGACAGCAGCAGGTAGAAGAGGAAGGTTCTGATGGCCTGCACTGTCGTCATTGGGCTCGTATTCTCTAGCGAAGAAGCTGATCGGCGATCGCCGCCAGATCATCGAATATCAGGGTTGCCGCTGGCAACGGTTTGGCCAGCGTACGTTCGCCCTTGCCGGTTTTTACCAGCACGGGTTGGCAATGGACGGCCAGGGCGGCTTCCAGGTCACCCATGCTGTCGCCGACGAACCACACACCTGTCAGTTCCGTGGCGTAGTGCGCAGCGATCTGCTTGAGCATGCCTGGCTTCGGTTTGCGGCAGTCGCAGCCGTCGTCCGGGCCATGCGGGCAATGCACGATCAGGCCAACCTCGCCGCCCTCCTCCGCCACCAGCTGGCGCAGGCGCTGATGCATGGACTCCAGCGTGGCTGCATCGTAGTAGCCGCGCGCCAGGCCCGACTGGTTGGTGGCCACGGCCACAGTCCACCCAGCTTGGCTCAGGCGCGCGATGGCGGCGATGGAGCCCGGGATCGGGATCCATTCGTCGAGGGACTTGATGTAGGCGTCGGAGTCTTCATTGATGACGCCGTCGCGGTCGAGAATCAGCAGCTTCATTTGATCACCACGGCAACCGGGCGGCCTTGCGCCGCCCGATTGGCCATCAGCCCAGCAGCGAGATATCGGCGACGCCGAGGAACAGGCCGCGCAGCTGGTTGAGCAACGCGTAGCGGTTGGCACGCACCGAGGCATCCTCGGCATTGACCAGAACCGCCTCGAAGAAGGCATCGACCGGTTCGCGCAGGGCGGCCAGGCGCTCCAGCGACTCGCGATAGCAACGTGCGGCCGCCATCGGTTGTACGGCCTGGCTGGCCTGCTGGATGGCCGAGTACAGGCTGAACTCCGCCGGGTTGTCGAAGTAGTGGGCTTCGGCGCTGGCGGCGATCTGTCCTTCGTACTTGCTCAGCAGGTTGGATACGCGCTTGTTGGCGGCGGCCAGGGCGGCGGCTTCCGGCAGTTGGCGGAAGGCCTGCACGGCCTGCACGCGCTGGTCGAAGTCCAGCGGTGAAGCTGGGCTGAGGGCGCGTACGGCCTGATACACCGCGACATCCACGCCTTCGTCTTCATAACGCGCACGCAGGCGGTCGAAGATGAAGTCCAGCACCTGCGGGGCCAGGCCGGCGGCCTTGACCTTTTCGCCGTACAGGCCGATGGCGAAGCCCACTGCTTCGACCAGATCCAGGTCCAGCTGTTTCTCGATCAGGATGCGCAGCACGCCCAGGGCCGCACGACGCAGCGCGTAGGGGTCCTTGGAGCCGGTCGGCAGCATGCCGATGCCGAAGATGCCGACCAGGGTGTCGAGCTTGTCGGCCACGGCCACGGCCGCACCGGTCAGGGTGCTCGGCAGTTCGGCACCGGCACCGCGCGGCATGTACTGCTCGTTCAGCGCCAGGGCCACATCGTCGGCCTCGCCATCATGCTTGGCGTAGTAGTAGCCGGCGATGCCCTGCATCTCCGGGAACTCGCCGACCATCTCGCTGGCCAGGTCGCACTTGGACAGGATGCCGGCGCGGGCTGCACGGCTGGCATCACCGCCGATGCGCTCGGCGATGAAGGCGGCGAGTTTGGAGACGCGCTCGGCCTTGTTGAACACGCTACCCAGCTGGGCCTGGAACACCACGTTGGCCAGGCGCTCGTTCCGCTGTTCCAGCGGCTGCTTCTTGTCCTGCTTGAAGAAGAACTCGGCGTCGGTCAGACGCGGGCGCACGACTTTCTCGTTACCGGAGACGATCTGCGCCGGGTCCGTGGACTCGATGTTGGCCACGGTGATGAAGCGTGGCAGCAGCTTGCCGCCCGCGTCGACCAGGCAGAAGTACTTCTGGTTGTCCTGCATGGTGGTGATCAGCGCTTCCTGCGGCACGTCGAGGAAACGCTCCTCGAACGAGCAGACCAGCGGCACCGGCCACTCGACCAGGGCGGTGACTTCATCGAGCAGCGCCGGCGGCACGATGGCGGTGCCCTGCTCCGCGGCAGCCAGTTCGGCGACGCGCTGGCTGATCAGCGTGCGGCGTTCGGCAAAATCGGCGACCACGAAGGCGCCACGCAGATTCTCGGCGTAGTGTGCCGGGCTCTCGATCGCCACGTCGTAATTGGCGTGGAAACGGTGGCCACGGGACAGGCGTCCGGCCTTCTGCGCAAGAATCTCGCAATCGACGACATGGTGGCCGTAGAGCATGACCAGCCACTGGGTCGGGCGCACGAACTCTTCCTTGCGCGCGGCCCAGCGCATGCGCTTGGGAATCGGCAGATCACCCAGCGAGGCTTCGACGATCGCCGGCAGCAGGCCGACCGCCGGCTGCCCGGCGATGTTCTGTTCGTACTTGAGTTTCGGGCCGCTGGTGTCGATCTGGCTCAACTCGACGCCGCACTTCTTGGCGAAGCCCAGCGCCGCCTGGGTCGGCTTGCCCTCGGCGTCGAAGGCGGCCTGCACGGGTGGACCATCGAGGCGCACGCTGCGGTCCGGCTGCTGCGCGGCGAGCTGTTCGACCAGTACGGCGAGGCGGCGCGGCGCGGCGTAATAGCGCGCCTTGGCATACTCCAGGCCGGCGCTCTTCAGGCCTTTTTCGATCCCGGCGAGGAAGGCTTCGCCGAGGCTCTTCAGCGCTTTGGGTGGCAGCTCTTCGGTGCCCAGTTCAACCAGAAAATCCTGAGCACTCATTATTCGGCCTCCTTGAGCTTGGCCAGCACTTCGTCACGTAGTTCGGGGGTGGCCATCGGGAAGCCGAGCTTGGCGCGGGCCAGCAGGTAGCTCTGGGCGATGTTCCGCGCCAGGGTGCGCACGCGCAGGATGTACTGCTGGCGCGCGGTCACCGAGATAGCGCGGCGGGCGTCGAGCAGGTTGAAGCTGTGCGAGGCCTTGATCACCATTTCATAAGCCGGCAGCGGCAGCTGCAGCTCCATCAGGCGGTTGGCCTCGGACTCGTAGAAGTCGAACAGGTCGAACAGTTTGTCGACGTTGGCGTGCTCGAAGTTGAAGGTGGATTGCTCCACTTCGTTCTGGTGGAACACGTCGCCGTAGGTGACCTTGCCGAACGGGCCGTCGGAGTAGACCAGGTCATACACCGAGTCGACGCCCTGCAGGTACATGGCCAGGCGCTCGAGACCGTAGGTGATCTCACCGGTAACCGGGTAGCACTCGACGCCGCCGACCTGCTGGAAGTAGGTGAACTGGGTGACTTCCATACCGTTCAGCCAGACTTCCCAGCCCAGACCCCAGGCGCCGAGGGTTGGCGACTCCCAGTTGTCCTCGACGAAGCGGATGTCGTGGACGTTGGTGTCGACGCCGATGCGGCGCAGCGACTCCAGGTACAGGTCCTGGATATTCTCCGGGTTCGGTTTGAGGACCACCTGGAACTGGTAGTAGTGCTGCAGGCGGTTGGGGTTTTCGCCGTAGCGGCCGTCGGCCGGACGGCGCGAGGGCTGCACGTAGGCGGCGTTCCAGGTCTCCGGGCCGATGGCGCGCAGGAAGGTGGCGGTGTGGAAGGTACCGGCCCCCATCTCCATATCATAGGGTTGCAGGATCACGCAGCCTTGCTCGGCCCAATAGCTTTGCAGGGCGAGGATCAGGCCTTGGAAGGTGCTCACGTCGGGCGTTGTCTGGCTCACGAATTTCACCGGTGTCGAGGCGTTTGCATAAAGCCGGGCAGTATACCCGATCATCCCGGCCTGCGAGGCTGCGCCCTGGCCTGTGGTTTCGCACTTTATGGCTGTATTTGCATACAGTATTTTTTGGCTATAGTTCTGCTTCCCATCCACCGACTGGTGCACGCCCATGACCCGCTGCTTCTGGTGCAACGACGACCCGCTGTACATCGCCTATCACGACGAGGAATGGGGCGTGCCCTCGCGTGATGCGCAGCACCTGTTCGAGATGCTGTTGCTGGAGGGGGCCCAGGCGGGGTTGTCGTGGATCACCGTGCTGAAGAAGCGCGAGCGCTATCGGCAGGTACTGTTCGGCTTCGACGCCGAGCGTCTGGCGTGCATGACCGACGCGGAAATCGAAGAGCGCATGCAGGACCCCGGCATCATCCGCAACCGCCTCAAGCTGCAGGCGGCGCGCAAGAACGCCCAGGCCTGGCTCAGGCTGGAGGATCCGGTCGCTCTGCTCTGGTCCTTCGTTGGTGGTGTGCCGAAGATCAATCACTTCAGTGGTCGCGGCGACGTGCCGGCGGTGACGCCCGAGGCCGAGGCCATGAGTAAGGCCCTGAAGAAGCTGGGCTTTACCTTCGTTGGCCCGACCATCTGCTATGCCTACATGCAGGCCACCGGCATGGTCATGGATCACACGACCGATTGTGATCGCCACGCGCAGTTGAGCTGACGGCTTTCGTCGCTCATTACCTGCAGCGCGTCCGGGCAGCCGTTACAATGCCCGCCCCTTCATGCTCGGAGTTTCCAGGTGGAAAAGCTCAAAGGCGCCCTGGTGGTCGGTTTCCTTCGTCTGTTTGCCCTGCTGCCCTGGCGTGCGGTGCAGACGGTGGGCAATGCCATTGGCTGGCTGATGTGGAAGCTGCCCAACGGCTCGCGCGAGGTCGTGCGTACCAACCTGAACAAATGCTTTCCCGAGCTGAACGAGGCTGAGCTGGATCAGCTGGTCGGCCAGAGCCTCAAGGACATCGGCAAGACCCTGACCGAAAGCGCCTGCGCCTGGATCTGGCCGGCGCACAAGTCGCTCAAGCTGATCCGCGAAGTCGAAGGCCTAGAGGTGCTGCAGCAGGCGCTGGCCAGCGGCAAGGGCGTGGTCGGTATCACCAGCCACCTGGGCAACTGGGAGGTGCTCAACCACTTCTATTGCAACCAGTGCAAACCGATCATTTTCTACCGTCCGCCCAAGCTCAAGGCGGTGGACGAGCTGCTGCAGAAGCAGCGCGTGCAGATGGGCAATCGCGTGGCTCCCTCGACCAAGGAAGGCATCCTCAGCGTCATCAAGGAAGTGCGCAAAGGCGGTGCTGTTGGCATTCCCGCTGACCCCGAGCCGAGTCGTAGCAGTGGGGTTTTCGTGCCCTTTCTCGGCACCACGGCGCTGACCAGCAAGTTCGTGCCGGGCATGCTCGCCGGCGGCAAGGCGGTGGGCGTGTTCCTGCATGCGCTGCGCCTGGCCGATGGCAGCGGCTACAAGGTGATCCTCGAAGCGGCGCCCGAAGGCATGTACAGCGACAACGTCGAAGAAGGCGTGGCAGCGATGAGCGAAGTGGTGTCCCGCTACGTGCGCACCTATCCCAGCCAGTACATGTGGAGCATGAAACGCTTCAAGAAGCGGCCGGATGGCGAGCAGAAGTGGTATTGATGCCGAGGCCGATAGCCATTAACGTCTGAGCACTCTCGCCACTGATCAGGGAATGGCATGGACAACAAGCGCGAACACGTGCGTACGACGCTCAAGGTTCAGCTGCGCATCGATCATCCGGTACATGGCCAGATGCTGGTCACCACCCGCGATATCTCCGACAGCGGGGTGTTTGTGGTGGTCGATGAGGCTCAGCGTCTGCTGCAGATCGGTGAAGTGGTCAGCGGTCAGGTACAGGGCCTGCCGATCGAGGCCCCGGTGGTGCAGATGGAGGTGGTGCGTTTCGAGCCCAGCGGAGTCGCCCTGGCTTTCAAGCGCGACTGACTAGCGCTCTTCGCTTTCTTCCTGTGCAGCCGCCTTCTCCAGGCGGCGCAAAAACACCGTCATTTCCTTTTCCGTCTGTTTGTCGCCGCGTTTGCGCGCCACCTCCAGGCCGTTGTGCCAGGCCTGGCGCGCTTCTTCGAGCATGCCCTGGTGCTGGCAGGCATGGCCCAGCAGCTTCCACGCCGCCGAATAGTTGGGATCGAAGCCCAGGCATTTCTGCAGGTGCTCGGCGGCGGCCTCGGGCTTGCCGGCATCCAGGTAGCTCTTGCCCAGGCCGAAGCGCAGCAGAGCATTGTCCACGCCCCTGGCCAGCAGTTTTTCCAGCGAGTCCGGCGTCGTCATGGCATCAGGCCTCGGCAGCGCTAGAAGAAGGTCAGACCGACCTGGAACAGGCGCTCCACGTCGCGAATGTACTTCTTGTCGACCAGGAACAGGATGACGTGGTCGCCGGACTCGATGATGGTGTCGTCGTGGGCGATCAGCACTTCCTCGTCGCGGATCACCGCGCCGATGGTGGTGCCCGGCGGCAGTGCGATGTCCTCGATCATCCGGCCGATCACCTTGCTCGACTTGGCGTCGCCGTGGGCGATGGCCTCGATGGCTTCTGCCGCGCCGCGGCGCAGGCTGTGCACGCTCTCGATGTCGCCGCGGCGCACGTGGGTCAGCAGGGTGCCAATGGTGGCCAGCTGCGGGCTGATGGCGATGTCGATGTCGCCGCCCTGGACCAGATCGACGTAGGCCGGGTTGTTGATGATGGTCATCACCTTGCGTGCGCCCAGGCGCTTGGCCAGCAGCGAGGACATGATGTTGGCTTCGTCGTCGTTGGTCAGGGCGAGGAAGATGTCGGCGTCGTTGATGTTCTCTTCCACCAGCAGGTCGCGGTCCGAGGCGCTGCCCTGCAGCACCACGGAGCTTTCCAGGTTTTCCGAGAGGTAGCGGCAGCGCGCCGGGTTCATCTCGATGATCTTCACTTGGTAGCGGCTCTCGATGGCTTCGGCCAGGCGCTCGCCGATATGCCCGCCGCCGGCGATAACAATGCGTTTGTAGCTGTCTTCCAGGCGGCGCATCTCGCTCATTACCGCGCGGATGTGCGCTTTGGCGGCGATGAAGAACACTTCGTCGTCGGCTTCGATCACGGTGTCGCCCTTGGGCATGATCGGTCGGTTGCGGCGGAAGATCGCCGCGACCCGGGTGTCGACATTGGGCATGTGTTCGCGCAGCTGCTTGAGTTGCTGGCCGACCAGCGGGCCGCCGTAGTAGGCACGCACCGCCACCAACTGGGCCTTGCCCTCGGCGAAGTCGATCACCTGCAGCGAGCCGGGAATTTCGATCAGGCGCTTGATGTAGTTGGTCACCACCTGTTCCGGGCTGATCAGCACGTCGACCGGAATCGCTTCATTGTCGAACAGGCCGGTGCGGGTCAGGTAGGCCGCCTCGCGCACGCGGGCGATCTTGGTCGGCGTGTGGAACAGGGTGTAGGCGACCTGGCAGGCGATCATGTTGACTTCGTCGCTGTTGGTCACCGCCACCAGCATGTCGGCGTCGTCGGCACCGGCCTGGCGCAGTACGGTGGGGAACGAGCCGCGGCCGACCACGGTGCGGATATCCAGGCGGTCGCCTAGGTCACGCAGGCGGTCGCCGTCGGTGTCGACCACGGTGATGTCGTTGGCCTCGCCGGCGAGGTGTTCGGCCAGGGTTCCGCCGACCTGGCCGGCGCCGAGAATGATGATCTTCATCGGGTTCCTTCCTCAGCCGCGAGGAGTCGCGGCGATCTTTATCAGCTTGGCATAGTAGAAGCCGTCGTGGCCGTCTACCTGCGGCAACAATTGGCGGCCATGGGCCGGTTTCAGGCCGAAGGGGCCGGCGATATCCAGTTCACGTGCGCCCGGTGTGCGGGCGAGGAAGGCGGCGATGTTGTCCGAGTTCTCCTGCGGCAGCACCGAGCAGGTGGCGTAGAGCAGCACACCGCCAACCTCCAGGGTTGGCCATAGGGCGTCCAGCAGTTCGCCCTGCAGCTGGGCCAAGGCGCTGATGTCGTCGGCCTGGCGGGTCAGCTTGATATCCGGGTGGCGACGGATCACGCCGGTGGCCGAGCACGGCGCATCGAGCAGGATGCGCTGGAACGGCTTGCCATCCCACCAGACCTTGGTCGCACGGCCGTCGGCGGCGATCAGGGTGGCTTTGAGCTGCAGGCGGTCAAGGTTTTCCTGTACGCGGGCCAAGCGCCCGGGTTCCAGGTCGAGGGCGATCACTTCGGCGAGGTCGGGTTGCGCCTCCAGCAGGTGACAGGTCTTGCCGCCCGGCGCGGCACAGGCGTCCAGCACACGCTGACCGGGCGCCAGGTCGAGCAGGTCGGCGGCCAGCTGGGCCGCCTCGTCCTGCACGCTGACGCGGCCTGCGGCGAAGCCGGGCAGGGTCTTTACATCGCAGGGTGCGAGCAGGCGTATACCGTCACGGCTGTAGTTGCAGGCTTCGGCTTCGATGCCGGCGCTGCGCAGTTCGGCGAGATAGTCATCGCGGCTGCCATGACGGCGGTTGACCCGCAGCAGCAGTGGCGGATGTTCGTTGTTGGCTGCGCAGATGGCTTGCCAGTGCTCCGGCCAGTCGGCCTTCAGGCGTTTTTGCAGCCAGCGCGGGTGGGCGGTATGCAGCACTGGATCACGCTCCAGCTCGGCGAAGATGTCTGCATGCTCACGCTGGGCATTGCGTAGCACGGCATTGAGCAGGCCCTTGAGCGAACTCTTCTTCAGCTTGTCGACGCAGGCGACCGTCTCGCCAATCGCGGCGTGGGCGGGGATGCGCGTGTGCAGCAGCTGGTACAGGCCGATCAGCAGCAGCGCCTCGACGTCGCGGTCGGCGGCCTTGAACGGCTTCTGCAGCAGCTTGTCGGCAAGCAGTTGCAGGCGCGGCTGCCAGCGCGCGGTGCCGAACGCCAGATCCTGGGCCAGGCCGCGGTCGCGTGGTTCTACCTTGTCCAGCAGCGGCGGCAGGCTGCTGCCCAGCGAGGCCTTGCCGTTGAGAACGGCAGCGAGGGCACGGGCGGCGGCCAGGCGTGGGTTCATTGACCGAGCACCAGGCCGGGGGCGAACTGTTCGCGGCGGCTGTTGTACAGGTCGGTGAAGCTCAGCGGCTTGCCGCCGGGAAGCTGCAGGCGGGTCAGGCGCAGCGAGCCCTGGCCACAGGCCACGGTCAGGCCGCTCTTGTCGGCGGCGAGAATACTGCCAGGCTGGCCGCTGCCTTCGCCGAGTTGGGCGGCGTGGATTTTCAGCGCTTCGCCATTTAGCGTGCTGTGGCAGATCGGCCAGGGATTGAAGGCGCGGATCAGGCGCTCCAGCTCGACGGCCGGGCGGCTCCAGTCCAGGCGTGCCTCATCCTTGTTCAGCTTGTGCGCGTAGGTGGCCAGGCTGTCGTCCTGCACCTCGCCTTGCAGCTCGCCGGCAGCCAGCTTGGCCACGGCTTCCACCACGGCGGCTGAACCCAGCGTGGCGAGGCGGTCATGCAGGCTGCCGCCGGTATCCTCGGCGCTGATGGAGGTGCTGACCTTGAGCAGCATCGGCCCGGTATCCAGGCCAGCTTCCATCTGCATCACTGTGACGCCGCTGCTGGCGTCACCCGCTTCGATCGCGCGCTGGATCGGTGCCGCGCCGCGCCAGCGCGGCAGCAGCGAGGCATGGCTGTTGATGCAGCCCAGGCGCGGGGTATCGAGCACCACCTGAGGCAGGATCAGGCCGTAGGCCACCACCACCATCAAATCGGGTTGCAGGGCGGCCAGTTCGCTCTGCGCTGCAGGATCGCGCAGGGTCTGCGGCTGATACACCGGCAAGCCATGCAGCAATGCCAGCTGCTTGACCGGGCTGGGCATCAGCTTTTGCCCGCGCCCGGCTGGACGGTCGGGCTGGGTGTAAACAGCTACCACCTGACGGCCGGCATCAAGCAGGGCCTGCAGGTGCTGGGCGGCGAATTCCGGGGTGCCGGCAAAGACGATACGCATGGTTTTCTCACTGCAAACAAAAAGGCTTGCCGGAGCAAGCCTTTGGAAGATCGGGGTCAAGCTTGCTGGCGGTGCTGCTTTTCCAGCTTCTTCTTGATCCGGTCGCGTTTGAGGCTGGACAGGTAGTCGACGAAGAGCTTGCCATTGAGGTGATCGCACTCGTGCTGGATGCACACGGCGAGCAGACCCTCGGCGATCAGCTCATAGGGTTTACCGTCGCGCTCCTGGGCCTTGATTCGCACCTTTTGTGGACGGTCTACATTTTCATAGAAGCCGGGTACCGACAGGCAGCCTTCCTGGTACTGATCCATCTGCTCGGTCAGCGACTCGAACTCAGGGTTGATGAACACCCGCGGCTCGGACTGATCTTCGGACAGATCCATGACCACTACACGCTTATGCACGTTGACCTGGGTCGCCGCCAGGCCGATGCCTGGCGCGGCGTACATGGTCTCGAACATGTCGTCGATCAGCTTCGAGAGTGCCTCGTCAAAAACGGTCACCGGTTTGGCGATCGTCCGCAGACGCGGATCGGGGAATTCGAGGATGTTTAGAATCGCCATGGCTGTTTGTGATGCACTTGTGGAATAAAGTAAAAAACCGCTGCTAAGATGATGAGCAGCTTTGAAAAACGGCTCGAAAGCCGCTACTTCTGCGGCATACAGGCGCTGGCCACATAATAAAGGGATTCACCGCATGAGGAAATCACTACTCGCCCTGCTGCTGGTCGCCGCTGGCGGCCTGAGCCTGTCCGGCACTGCCCTGGCAGACGTTCAGCTCAAGCAAGGTCACCCGGAGCGCTACACGGTCGTCAAGGGCGATACCCTTTGGGACATCTCCGGCAAGTTCCTCAGCCAACCCTGGAAGTGGCCGGAACTGTGGCACGCCAACCCGCAGATCGAGAATCCTCATCTGATCTACCCGGGCGATACCCTGAGCCTGGTGTACATCGATGGCCAGCCGCGCCTGATGCTCAACCGCGGTGCTTCGCGTGGCACCATCAAACTCTCGCCGCAAGTACGCAGCACGCCGATGGCCGAAGCCATTCCGACCATTCCCCTGGAGGCCATCAACAGCTTCCTGCTGAGCAACCGGATTGTCGATACGGCGGAGGACTTCCTGGATAAGCCCTACGTCGTCGCCGGTGACCAGGAAAGTGTCATCAGTGGCGCGGGCAGCCGGATCTTCGCCCGTGGCGCATTCGATGACGCCCAGGCCGTCTACGGCATTTTCCGTCAGGGCAAGACTTACACCGACCCTGAGACCAAGGAACTCCTCGGTATCAATGCCGACGACATCGGCAGCGGTGAGCTGGTGGCCGAAGAAGGTGATATCGCGACCCTGCACCTCACCCGCACCACCCAGGAAGTGCGTCCGGGTGACCGTCTGTTCCCCACCGAAGAACGCGCCGTCAACTCCACGTTCATGCCGAGCGAGCCGGCGACCGATGTTGATGGCGTCATCCTCGACGTGCCGCGTGGTGTGAATCGCATCGGTCAGTTCGACGTGGTGACCATCAACAAGGGCAAGATCGATGGCCTGTCCGAGGGCAACGTGCTGGCTGTCTACAAGACTGGCGAGACCGTGCGTGATCGTGTCACCGGCGACTCGGTGAAGATCCCCGACCAGCGCTCTGGTCTGCTGATGGTGTTCCGCGCCTACGAGAAGCTCAGCTATGGTCTGGTGCTCTACGCCACTCGCGACCTGGCCTTGATGGACAAGGTGAAGAACCCGTAATAGCCAAACCCCCGCCCCGTGCGGGGGTTTGTTTTTCTGCGTTGACGATCAGGGACGATCGACATGACGAGCTGCATTTCTCCTGCGGAACTGGAGGCGCGTCTGCGCCTGCACAGCCTGCCCGAACTAGGGCCGAAGCGCTTTCGGCGTTTGCTCGAGGCCTTTGGTTCGGCCTGTTCCGCCATCAGCGCCCCGGCTGCCGCCTGGCGTTCACTGGGGCTTCCGGTGGCCTGTGCCGAAGCACGGCGCAACGCCGAGGTGCGTGAACGTGCCGCCTCGGCACTGGGCTGGCTGGAGCAGCCTGACCAATCCGTGCTGATGTGGGACGACCCGCTTTACCCTGGGCTGCTGGCTGAGCTGAACGATGCCCCGCCGCTGTTGTTCGTGGCGGGTGATGTCAATCTGCTCGAACGCCCGCAATTGGCCATGGTGGGCAGCCGGCGGGCGTCGAGGCCTGGGCTGGATACGGCCAACGCCTTTGCCCGCAGCCTGGCCGGTGGCGGTTTCGTGATTACCAGTGGCCTGGCGCTGGGTATCGACGGAGCAGCCCACAGCGGTGCGTTGGCAGCTGGCGGTGGCACTGTGGCTGTGCTGGGAACGGGGTTGCAGCATATCTATCCGCAGCGGCACCTCGCGCTGGCGGCTCGCATCGTTGAACAGGGTGGCGCACTGGTCTCCGAGCTGCCGCTGGACAGTCCCCCGCAGGCCAGCAACTTTCCGCGGCGCAACCGCATCATCAGTGGCCTGTCACTCGGCGTACTGGTCGTCGAGGCCAGCCCGTCCAGTGGTTCGCTGATCACCGCCCGCCTGGCGGTCGAGCAGGGCCGCGAGGTGTATGCCATCCCCGGCTCCATTCATCATCCCGGCGCGCGTGGCTGTCATCAGCTCATTCGTGAAGGTGCCACGCTGGTGGAAAGCGTCGACGACATCCTGCAGGCCCTGCGCGGCTGGCAACAGGTGCCGCCGAGTACCGTCAGTGTGCCGAGCAACGACCATCCGTTGCTGCAGCAGCTTCGTGCAGCCCCGCAGACCAGTGAGAGCCTGGCCCAGGCCTGTGGCCTGGAGCTCGGCGCGACGCTGGCAGCACTGACCGAGCTGGAGCTGGAGGGCCTGGTTGCCTGTGAAAGCGGGCGCTGGGTACACCGCGTTGGTTGAGCTGGGTACACTCGCCCCAGGCATCGCGTTCGGGGGGCGAGCATGTACAGCAGTTGGCAGGTACAGCGGGTAGCACGGGTGGTGCGTCAGGGCGGGGTGATCGCCTATCCGACCGAGGCAGTCTGGGGCCTGGGCTGCGATCCCTGGAACGAGGCCGCGGTGGATCGTCTGCTGGCGCTCAAGGAGCGGCCCATGCACAAGGGGCTGATTCTGGTGGCCGACAATATCGAGCAGTTCGATTTTCTCCTCGACGACCTGCCCGAGCGCTGGATCGGCCGCCTGGCCAGCACCTGGCCCGGGCCCAATACCTGGTTGGTGCCACACCAGAACCGTCTGCCCGAGTGGATCACCGGCATGCACGACAGCGTGGCCCTGCGCGTCAGCGATCACCCGCTGGTGCGCGAGCTGTGTGCCCTCACCGGGCCGCTGGTGTCCACCTCGGCCAACCCGGCGGGCCGCCCTTCCGCGCGCTCGCGCCTGCGTGTCGAGCAGTACTTCCGGGGGCAACTCGACGCCGTGCTCGGCGGTGCTCTGGGTGGGCGACGCAACCCCAGCCTGATCCGCGACCTGCGCACGGGCGATGTGATTCGCCCGTCGTAGGTTCCCAACAGGCGAGCGAATTGGCGAAATAGCCGCCTTTGGGTTCGCTCGTTGGGCTTCGGCGTTACGCGCCTCAACCCAACCTACGGCAACAGAATGGTCGAACCGGTGGTCTGCCGGCTGGCCAGGGCGATCTGCGCCTGGGCGGCTTCGGCCAGCGGGTAGCGCTGACCGATCTCGACCTTGATCTGACCGCTCTCGACCAGCGCGAACAGCTCGTCGGCCATGGCCTGTAGCCTCTCGGCGCTGTTGGCGTAGGCGAACAGGGTGGGCCGGGTCACATAGATCGCGCCCTTCTGCGCCAGGATGCCGAGGTTGACCCCGGTGACTGCCCCCGAGGCGTTACCGAAGCTGACCAACAGGCCACGCGGCGCCACGCAGTCCAGCGAGCGCTCCCAGGTGTCCTTGCCCACCGAGTCATAGACCACCGGGCACTTGGCCCCGTCGGTCAGCTCCAGCACGCGCTGCACCACATCTTCGTGGCTGTAGTCGATGGTCGCCCAGGCGCCATTGGCCTTGGCCAGCGCGGCTTTTTCCGGCGACGACACGGTGCCGATCAGCTTTACGCCGAGGGCCTTGGCCCACTGGCAGGCGAACAGGCCGACGCCACCGGCGGCGGCATGCCAGAGAATGGTCTGCCCGGCTTTAACCTCGTAAGTCTGGCGCAGCAGGTACTGCACGGTGAGGCCCTTGAGCATCATCGCCGCGGCCTGCTCGAAGCTGATCGCGTCCGGCAGCTTGACCAGGTGTTGCGCCGGCAACACATGCACTTCGCTGCAGGCGCCCAGCGGGCCGGTGGCGTAGGCCACGCGGTCGCCGACCTTGAGATGGCTCACCGCACTGCCCACCGCCTCGACCTCGCCGGCGGCCTCGGTGCCCAGGCCGGACGGCAGTGCCGGCGGCTGGTACAGGCCGCTGCGGTAGTAGGTGTCGATGAAGTTCAGGCCGATGGCGCGGTTGCGTACCCGCACTTCCTGCGGGCCCGGCTCGGCGGGCGTGAAGTCGGTGTATTCGAGCACTTCCGGTCCGCCGTGCTGGCTGATCTGGATTCGCTTGGCCATGTCTCGTGCTCCTCGGCAAAACGCCCATACAACGCCGTGGACTGACCGCCGTCAAGCCAGCAGCGGATGCGACGATGGTATGCTTGCGCCCTCTTCTGCCCAGCCCGGACCCATGCCGTGAGTGAACGTACCCAGGCCGTGAAGGCCTACCTGCTCGATCTGCAGGATCGCATCTGTGCCGCCCTCGAAGCCGAGGACGGCGGCGCCCGCTTCTTCGAAGACAGCTGGGAGCGCCCCGCCGGCGGTGGTGGCCGCACCCGGGTGATCGAGAACGGCGCGCTGATCGAGAAGGGCGGGGTCAACTTCTCCCATGTGTTCGGCGACAGCCTGCCGCCGTCGGCCAGTGCCCATAGGCCCGAGCTGGCCGGGCGCGGTTTCGAGGCCATGGGTGTGTCGCTGGTGATCCACCCGGAAAACCCGCACGTACCCACTTCGCACGCCAACGTACGTTTCTTCAGCGCCGAGAAGGCCGGCGAGGACCCCGTATGGTGGTTCGGCGGCGGTTTCGACCTCACCCCCTACTACGCCAACGAGGAAGACTGCGTGCACTGGCACCAGGTCGCCTTCGATGCCTGTGCGCCGTTCGGTGCCGAGGTCTACCCGAAGTTCAAGGCCTGGTGTGATCGCTACTTCCACCTCAAGCACCGCGGCGAGCCGCGTGGCATCGGCGGGCTGTTCTTCGACGACCTGAATGAGTGGGACTTCGACACCAGCTTTGCTTTCCTGCGCGCCATCGGCGATGCCTATATCCAGGCGTACCTGCCCATCGTGCAGCGGCGCAAGGCCACGCCGTTCACCGAGGCGCAGCGCGAGTTCCAGGCCTTCCGCCGTGGCCGCTACGTCGAGTTCAACCTGGTGTTCGACCGTGGCACCCTGTTCGGTCTGCAGTCCGGCGGGCGCACCGAATCCATTCTCATGTCGCTGCCGCCGCACGTGCGCTGGGGCTACGACTGGAAGCCCGAACCGGGCAGCGAGGAAGCGCGCCTGACCGAGTACTTCCTGCAGGATCGCGACTGGCTTGGCGAGGCCGCGAAGTGACTGATCGTTACGGCGTATTCGGCAACCCCATCGGCCACAGCAAGTCGCCGCTGATCCACCGCCTGTTCGCCGCGCAGACCGGCCAGGACCTGTCCTACGAGGCCCTGCTGGCGCCGCTGGACGACTTCCCCGGCTTTGCCCGCGCCTTCTTCGCCGAGGGCCGCGGCGGCAACGTCACCGTGCCGTTCAAGGAGCAGGCCTATCGCCTGGCCGACGAGTTGAGCGAGCGCGCCCGCCGCGCCGGCGCGGTGAACACCCTGAAGAAGCTCGATGATGGACGCCTGCTCGGCGACAACACCGACGGTGCCGGCCTGGTGCGTGACCTGACGGTGAATGCCGGGCTCGACCTGGCGGGCAAACACATCCTCCTGCTCGGTGCCGGTGGTGCCGTGCGCGGCGTGCTGGCGCCGCTGCTGGCCGAACGACCACAGAGCCTGACCATCGCCAATCGTACGGTGGAGAAGGCCGAACAGCTGGCGCATGAGTTCGCCGACCTCGGCCCGGTAGCCGCCAGTGGCTTCGACTGGATCAGCGCGCCGGTCGACCTGATCATCAACGGCACCTCGGCCTCGCTGGCCGGTGAACTGCCACCGCTCGACCCGAGCCTGATCCGGCCCGGCCACACGGTGTGCTACGACATGATGTACGGCAAGGCGCCGACTGCGTTCAACCGCTGGGCCACCGAGCATGGCGCGGCGCGCCGCCTCGACGGCTTGGGCATGCTGGTCGAGCAGGCTGCCGAAGCCTTCTTCGTCTGGCGTGGCGTGCGCCCGGACAGCGCGCCGGTGCTGGCCGAGCTGCGTCGCCAGCTGAGCTGACATGCCCTACCTGCTGATCGTCACGGCCCTCTGGGCCTTTTCCTTCAGCCTGATCGGTGAGTACCTGGCCGGGCGGGTCGACAGCGACTTCGCCGTGCTGGTGCGGGTACTGATTGCCGCGCTGGTGTTCCTCCCCCTCACCCTCTGGCGCGGCCTGCCGAGACGGATGCTGGCCGGCTTCTGGCTGGCCGGGGCGCTGCAGTTCGGCATCACCTACCTGTGTCTGTACCGCAGCTTCCAGGTGCTGACGGTGCCCGAGGTGCTGCTGTTCACCGTGCTCACGCCGATCTACGTGACCCTGCTCGACGATGCTCTGGCCCGCCGCTTCAGCCCCTGGGCGCTGCTTGCCGCGCTGGTGGCGGTGGGCGGCGGGGTGATCATCCGCTTCGACAAGCTGGAAGGTGACTACCTGCTCGGCTTCATGCTGCTGCAGATTGCCAACGCGACCTTCGCCGCCGGCCAGGTGCTCTGTCGCCGGCTGTTGTTGCACTACCGGCCGGCGCAACCGCTGCATCGTTTCTTCGGCCACTTCTTCCTCGGCGCGCTGGTGCTGGTGTTGCCCTCCTTCCTGCTGTTCGGCAATCCGGACAAGCTGCCGCAGACTGCGGTGCAATGGGGCGTGCTGGCCTGGATGGGCCTGTTCGCCACCGCGCTGGGGCTGTACTGGTGGGTCAAGGGCAGCACCCAGGTGGACGCCGGCACCCTGGCGATCATGAACGAGCTGCACGTGCCGGCCGGGCTACTGGTCAACCTGCTGATCTGGAACCGCGACTTCGATCTGCCGCGCCTGGCCGCTGGCGGCGCAGTCATCCTCCTGGCCATGGGCCTGTTGCGCCTGGGCCGCCGCAGCGCGCCCGCGCTCGCCTGAGGCGCAGCGCACACTTATACTCACGCCATTCGCCAGCAGGGATCGCCAGGCATCACTCGACCGTGCGGATCCCGACCGTGAAAAAAATGCTTTCCTTCGCCGGCCTGTTGCTGGCCTGCCTGACCCTCACCGCCCCCGTCACCCAGGCGGCGCCACAGACCCAGGAACTTGCCTCCGGCAGCGCCCTGCTGGTCGACCTCAACAACAACCAGGTCCTCTACTCCAGCAACCCCGACCTGCAGGTGCCGATCGCTTCGGTGACCAAGCTGATGACCGCCATGGTGGTGTTGGACGCCAAGCAGCCGCTGGATCAGCAGCTGCCCATCGTCATCAAGGACGTCCACGAGATGCGTGGTGTGTATTCGCGCGTACGCATCGGCAGCCAACTGAGCCGCCGCGACATGCTGCTGCTGACCCTGATGAGCTCGGAAAACCGCGCCGCCGCCAGCCTGGCCCACCACTACCCGGGCGGCGTGCCGGCCTTTGTCGCGGCGATGAACGCCAAGGCCCGCGCCCTGGGCATGAACCACACCCGCTACCGTGAGCCCACCGGCCTGTCGGAGGGCAACGTGTCCACCGCCAACGACCTGGTCAAGCTGATCAAGGCCGCCGGCCAGTTTCCGCTGATCGGCCAGTTCAGCAGCACCCGCGAGCACGTCCAGCAGTTCGCCAAGCCGCGCTACAGCCTGGGCTTTCGCAACACCAACAGCCTGGTGCACAAGGCCAACTGGAGCATCCAGCTGACCAAGACCGGCTTCACCAACGCCGCCGGCCACTGCCTGGTGATGCGTACGCAGATGGCCGGCAAGCCGGTGGCCTTCGTGGTACTGGATGCCTTCGGCAAGTACACCCACATGGCCGACGCCAATCGCCTGAAGAAGTGGCTGGAAACCGGCCAGGTGAGCCAGGTGGCGCCGGCGGCGCTGGCCTACAAGAAGCAGAAGCAGGCTGAGCGCGCACGTACCATGCAAGCCGCGCAGTAAGGTCGGCAGACAGAAAAAGCCCAGCACGAAGCTGGGCTTTTTTGTGCTCACTGTCCTGTCGGGGACAGTGCTGTGCAGAGGTGTCTGGTGCCTCGCCAGCAACCCCAATAGTCCATCGAAGGCTGGGCCATTCGGGTTTGGTTTTTATATCTCAGCCACACACACCTTGTTTCGTCCCGAATGTTTCGCCGCGTAGAGCGCCTTGTCGGCAGCATCGATCAGTGCAGTGCCCTCCAACTCGGCACATGACGCTACGCCCGCACTCAGGCTGACACTGAAATCCCCCACTTCACTGGAGAACGCTATTCCGGAGAATTGCTGGCGAATTTCGTCCAGTATCTGCACGGCTTGAGCGGCACTGCACTCGGGCAGTACGGCGAGGAATTCTTCGCCGCCGTAACGGCCAATGCCGTCGACTCTACGCAGCCTCTGCCTGAGCAGGTTGGCCAGTGCCCGAATGACGTTGTCGCCCACCGCATGGCCGTATGAGTCGTTGACCTTCTTGAAATGGTCGATGTCCAGCATGACCACACTTGCGGGCTTGCCTGTGCGCAAGGCTCGTTCTTGCTCGACGGCAACCTGCTCCTTGATGTCCGCGTGCTTCAGCAGCCCTGTCAGACTATCCCGTGACAATGCATTGCTGAGCAGCCTTGCTCTCTGGGCTCGAGCAAACACCGTGGTGATCAGGCTTTTGTCGGATATCGGCTTAGTGATGAAATCATCACCGGCCTTGAGCAGGGCATTCATCTGCAGGCCGATATCGGTCTCGGCCGACAGATAGATGATCGGCATTCTGATCCAGTCGTCGTGGAAGCGAATCATCTGCGCCAGCTCAGTTCCCGAGCAGCCCGGCATATTCACATCCAGCAGCAGCACCTCTGGGCTGAACTGAGCAATGGCCTCGAACAACCGGCTCGGCTCACTGACCACCTCCGCCAGCATGTTGGCGCTGCCCAACACCAGTCGGTAATGACTGGCCAGCTCATAGTCATCATCCACGATCAATACGCGGTATGGCGTTCCGCCCTGCTGTGCGAAACATTGCTCAAGGCGACTTTCCAGCTTGGCCACATCAACCGGTTTGCTGAAAAAGCCGACGGCCCCCAGGCGTGCTGCCTGTAGCTGGGTAGCGAAGTCATCCTGCGTCGTCAGTACCAGTAGCGGAGGCATTTGCGGAAGATGAGCCAGCAGTGAAGCTGCATATTCCAGGCCACTCTGGCGATCATTACCAAGATTGACATCGACAATCAGTGCGTCCGGGCTCTGCTGAGCTATCGCCTCATCCAGTTCGCGAGAGCAGATGAAGTGGCGGGCTTGGTAACCAAAGGTCGAGAGCGTGCGCCGGATGCTCTCGCCCACATTTTCCTCATCCTCGAGTATGTAGATGAGGCGGGAGTCCTCCTGAGAAGCGCTGTTGCGTGGCAGCGCGACAGAGGCTGGGGCTGGCGTCGCCATGGCGGAGAGATCTGAAGTGCCTGCCAGTATCTGGAGCTGATCGATAAAGCTGTCGAGCCCCTTGCGCTGCAGCTCCAGGCTGCTGAGCCATTGCTGAGACTGCTGTTCCAGTAACCGAGCCTGATGCCCCAGGTCCTTGAAACCAAAGGTCCCGGCACTGCCAGCCAGCTTGTGCAGCTGTTCGCGCAGATCCTGCAGGCATTCAATCTGCTCTGCGGGATCGGTGGAGCGCTGTAATTGCTGCGCCCTGTCTGCCAGCTGCGGCAACTCTTCCTCAAGGCGTTTGGCGAACTGTTCGCCCAACAGCTGCAGCTGGGCGTGCAGGTCAGCCAATTGCTTCTGTCTATCCATTCGAGCGGCTCCAAATGGCGCGTATCTGACTCGCCAACTGCATGGGGTCGAAGGGTTTAATGATGACGTCACGTGCACCCAGGCTCAGGTAGTGCGCGATTTCCGGAGGCTGGACCTTGGCGGTCATAAAGGCGACCGGAACAACGTCGATATCGACCAGCGCTACCAGGCGCTCCAGCGTTTGCGGGCCGTCCATGCCGGGCATCATGACATCCAGCAGAATAAAGTCCGGCGCAAAATCCGCCACCTTGTCGAGTGCTTCCTGGCCACTGCTGCAGCTCAGCACCTCGAATCCGCCGACAGCCTCCAGAGCCACCTTGGCAACGGCCTGAATGGAGGGATCGTCCTCCACATGCAATATGCGTTTCAGCTCAGGCATGGGTATCCCCTTTGGTCGGTAGCAGGCGAGCGAGCACATTCAAGAATGCCCGCGGTTCTGTTCGAGATTTTGCCAGTGCCGCTTCGACAGAGCTTAGTTGTTCCGTCGACAGCTCTGTCGAAGACAGTACCACTATCGGCAGCCCCGGGTGGGACTGGTGGATCTCCTCGATCAGGCTGGAGCCATGGCCGTCTGGCAGGAGCAGATCAAGCAGCACCAGACTCCATGAGCCGCGTGCCAGCTGCTGGCGGGCCTCCACGAGAGTGCTGGCCCCCACAAATTCCGCGAGATTTCTGGCCTGCTCGGCAACCACCCTGCGCAGATCGGGGTCATCCTCGATATGCAGAATGCGCGGTTTGCCCTGCACGTGGCCGAGTGCACGACGCAGGCCGCTCAACAGCCGATGCGGGTCAATGGGTTTATCCAGCCAGTCCACCAGGTGGATACCACCCTGCAGATTGAGGCGGCCGTGATCGGCCGCTGCGGAGATGACCATAACGGGCAAGTCTCTCGTGCGCTCTGCACGCTGAATCTCCAGTAAAACCTCAAACCCGTGGCCGTCAGGCAGGCGCAAGTCCAGGGTAACGGCGGCCACGTCATGTGTTGCCAGGATATGCCGCGCCTCAGCCAGGTTTTCAGCCAGCAGCGCCCGATAACCTCCCCCTTCCAGCAGTGACTGCAACAGCCGGGCTATATTCAGATCGTCTTCGACCACCAGGATGGTTGGGCGCTGCATTTCAAGCAGTGGAAGGTTCTCGGCCAGTACCGGGAGCTCGAACCAGAAGGTGCTGCCCCGGCCCTCATGCGAGTCGAAACCCACCTGCCCGCCCATGCGCTCAATGAGTTCCTTGGTGATCGCCAAGCCAAGTCCGGTGCCACCCTTTTGCCTTTGATCGCTGCTGTCTGCCTGGGAGAACTTCTGGAAAATGTGCGAGTGGAAATGCTCGGGAATGCCCCGCCCAGTGTCGGTGACGCTGACCCTGACGCGCCCATCCCGTAGCGTGCCGTGCACCCGCACCGCCGCGCCAGGCGTGGAAAACTTGATGGCGTTGGACAAGTAGTTGGCGAGCACCTGTTGCAGACGAAGCGCATCGGCGCGCACGGTGATGGTGGGCATGGTGTCGAGCACCAGCTGCACCTGGTGCTGCTCGGCATAGGAGGCATTGCTGAGCAGGGCTTCACTGAGTAGTTGGCCCAAATCAAGGCTGGTGAGCTCGAAGCTGAGCTTCCCGGCAGCCAGCTTGTCCATGTCCAGCAGGTCGTTAATCAAGTGGGAAAGCCGCTGGCTGTTCTGCTGGGCAATCACCAGCATGGGTCGCATGCTCTCGGGCACGGTGCCGAGAGCGCCGCCGTTGACCAAGCCCAAGGAGCCCGAGATCGAGGTCAGCGGTGTACGCAGCTCATGGCTGACCGTCGATACAAAATCATTCTTGAGCTGTTCAATGCGCTTCTGCTCGGTGAGATCCATCGCAGTGCCGCTGGCACTGAGCATGCGGCCCTCGGGCGAGCATTTAATCAATGCGCGCAGCAGCACGTGGAGTGGCTGGCCATCCTGGCGTATCAACCGGCATTCGTGATTGAGGTAATGCTCCATGACTCCTGCGGGGGCCACGAGTTGCTCACGCAGCGCGGCGACATCGTCAGCGTGAACCAGTTGCAGAAGGTCCTTGAGGGGCGGCTGAGGCCCCTGGTCGGGATATCCGAGCATCCGCCAGGTATGCGCCGAGGCAAAGAAGCGACCCGCCTCGATGTCCTGGTCCCACCAGCCATCATGTCCCCCCTGCAGGACGCGCTGGAGTCTTGCTTCGCTCTGACGCAGCTGGGACGTCATGTCGCTGGCCAAGGCGATGGCCCGTTGCTGGCCGTTGGCAAGTACCTGGGTCAGAAGGAACAGCAGCAGGCTGATCACACCGCCCAGGCCGAGCAAGAGCCCCTGGCCTTGCTGGAAGCGCTCGTAGAAACCAGGCTGCGCATAGAAGCTTACATAGACGGGCTGGCCAAACAGCTCCAGCAACTGGGTGCGTGAAGGCTCGCCCGCCGCCTCAAGCCGCGGGTGGCTGATGAAAATCCTCTGCTCAGGGGAGGCTGTCGCGCCGGTGTAGAGGGCGAAGTCGATCTGCAAATCCCGACTGTCGAGCAGCGCATTCATCAGGTCGGTTACGCGGTAGGGGCTATACACGAAACCGCGTAACGCCGCCCAGCGTTCGGCGCTTGAATCCAGCTGAGCCCCCGCCTGATAAACGGGTACGTACATCAGCAAGCCCGCTTGCACCGGCCCGTTATTCTCCTGGAGGAGCGTGACCTTGCTGCTCAGCTGGGCAAGGCCGGTTTCCGCTGCCCTGACCATCGCGGCTCGCCGCGTGGGCTCGGAAAACATGTCATAGCCAAACGCCGCCAGATTGCGCCCCGAAAAGGGTTCCAGATAGGTGATCGAGGTGTACAGATCGCGTTTGCCCGCCGGTTTGATGGCGAACTCGGTAAAGCCCTCCTGGCGCACGCTCTGCTCGAATGCTTGCAATTGATCCGGTTGCACGGCCTGACTGTAACCCAGCCCGAGAATGCCCGGATAGTTGGACTCCAGATCCAGGCGTTGGACATAGCGCCGCCAATCGTCCCGGCTGACGTCGGCGCTGGCGTCAAACAGACCTGCCGCCCCTAGGAGTATCTGGCGATGGTTGCTCATGCGCTTCTCGATCGCCTCCAGCACCTCATCGCCCAGTTGCTGGAACTCCTCAGCGGCTGCTTTATCCTGGATGGCGCACAACGCATACCAAGCCCCCAGCGTGGTCAGCAAGCCGCACAACAGCACCACGAAAGGCATCCACCTGGGGCCTTTGGCCACCGCATGTTCAAGCATCGTCATTGCGTTTCATCCTTAAGTGGAGCCGGTAGCTCAATCCAAAAAACCGTGCCGCCTTCCGGGCGTGAAGAAAAGCCAATGGCGCCGCCCATGCGCTCCATCAGCTCTTTGCTGATGGCCAGTCCCAGCCCGGTGCCGCCTTTCTGCCGGCGGTCACTGGCATCGGCCTGGGCGAACTTCTCGAAAAGCCGATCGGCAAACTCGGCAGAAATACCCGGACCCTGATCCATCACCGAAACCCTGATCTGCCCATCTAGTGATTGACCTGAGAGCAGCACCTGGCCCCCAGCTGGCGAGAACTTCAGCGCATTGGACAGCAGATTGCTCAGCACCTGCTGCAAGCGCAGAGGGTCCGCCATGACCTGCACTGCCGGGCCACCGATGTAGCTGAGCTGCACCTCATGCTGACGGGCGAACCCCTGATGGTTGCTGGCACACTCGGCGAGAAAGCTGTCGAGTTCCAGTCGTTGCGGAATAAAGCTCATCTTGCCCGCGAGCAACTTGTCCATGTCCAGCAGGTCATCAATCAGCTGGCGCAGACGCTGGGTATTGCTTTGGGCAATCAGCAGCATCTCGCGCATGGCGTCCGGCACAGGGCCCAACGCCTCGCCATTGATCAAACCCAGCGAGCCGGCAATGGAGGTCAGGGGGGTGCGCAGCTCGTGGCTGACGGTCGAGACAAACTCGTTTTTCATCTGCTCCAGGTGTTTTCGCTGAGTGATATCGGTGATGAAGCCATGCCAGAGAATGCTGTCGTCGGCACGTTGCTGCGGCATGGCTCGGCCTTCCAGCCAGATGGGCCCCTTGGTGGGATGCAGGAAGCGGTACTCCTGGTGCCAGACGCTGAGGTTTTCCCCTGAGGCCTGGATGCTGCTGGTCACGGCGGGAAGATCGTCCGGGTGGATGCGTGCGAACACGATGCTCGCATCCTCTCGCACCTCTTCGGGCTGCAGTCCGTACACATCCTGTAGCCCCTCGCTGGCGTAGGGGAAACAGCTGCGGCCGTCGGGATGCAGCTGGAACTGATAGACCACCCCCGGCAGTTGCCCGGCGATGTGTTGCAAGCGCTGCAGGGCTTCCTCGCGGTAGCTCAGGTCATTAAGGATGCACAGATAGCCCAGCTGCGCACTGCCATCCATGGCAATTGGCGTCAGGCTGAACAGCACGGGAATGCGCTGTCCCTTGCGGTGTTGGGCACTCAACTCATGCAGGCTGGTCTGTCCATGACTGCCGTTGGCGGAAGGGCTGACTGCATCATGGCGCAGCTGGCGATCTTCATCCGGTAGTATCAGTTGCAGGCTTTGTCCGCTCAGGGCATCCGCCTCATAGCCCAGCAGAGGACGCACGCCAGGACTGGCCTGGCGGATCACGCCCTCCATGTCGGTGACCAGCACCGCAGTCCCCACACTGCTCAGAATTGCCTTGTGCAGCGCCGCCTGCTCACGCTGACGGCGCGTCTGCAAACGCAGCTCGAACAAGTGAATAGCCTGCTGCGCGAGCAGTCCTAGCGCTGCCTTCTGTTGCGCATTGAGTTGCCGTGGCTGGCGATCAATCACACACAGGGTGCCCAGGTTATGGCCCTCATCGTCAGCCAGTGGCATGCCCGCATAGAAGCGAATATCCGGGGCGCCGGTCACCAGCGGGTTGTCCCGAAAGCGTGGGTCGAGCTGGGCGTTTTCCACTTCGAATAGGCTTTCGCCGTTGATGGCGTGCGCACAGAAGGCCAGCTCTCGCGGCGTTTCATGGGCGTCCAGCCCTTGCCGACTCTTGAACCACTGACGCTCGGTATCGATCAACGAGATCAGCGCAATAGGGGTTTGGCAGATCTGCGCCGCCAACGCGGTGATGTTGTCGAACATGGCCTCGGCAGGCGTATCGAGAAGCTCGAGCTTGAGCAGGGCGGCGAGCCGGCTGCTCTCATTCGATGGCGTGGGAGGATGGCTTGGAGTCTTGCGTTTCGTCATACCTTGACCACCTGATTGGCAATGGGCAGCTCGAACCAGAAGGTGCTGCCCAGGTGTTCCTGTGACTCGTAACCCATGCGTCCCGACATGGCTTCGATCAGCTCCTTGCAGATGGCCAGTCCCAACCCGGTGCCGCCCTTCTGCCTGGCATCGCCGGCGTCCGCCTGAGAAAACCGGCTGAATATTCGGCTCTTGAATTCGTCCTTAATGCCGATACCCCAATCCTTGACACTAACCCGCAGCCAGTCGTGGTCGACAGTTGCCTTGAGTGTTACGACCGATCCGGGCGGGGAGAACTTGACCGCGTTGGAAATCAGGTTGGCCAGGACCTGGGTCAGACGCTGGCTATCGAAGGCGACGTTGACCTCTAGAGGATTACCGACCAGCTCAAGCCCAACCTGATACTGGTCGGCATACGGCTGGTTGTGCGTTACGGCATCTTCAAGCAGCGGCCAGATGGGGTGCTCGCGGATGTCGTAGCGCATTTTTCCGGCCATCAGCTTTTCCATGTCGAGCAGGTCGTTGATCAGCTCCTGCAAGCGCGAACTGTTGGCTTGCGCGATGTGCAGCAGTGACTGCATCGCTGGCGGTACCTCGCCCAGCGCGCCGCCGTTGATCAGGCCGAGCGAGCCTGCGATGGAGGTCAGGGGGGTGCGCAGCTCATGGCTGACGCTGGCAATGAACTCGCGCTGCAACTGCTGAAGGCGCAAACGCTCGGTGATGTCCTGAATATGCAGGATGCAGAGTGCTTCGCCCGTCACCGACTGGCCAAGCCAGGAGGCACTGCATTCGACGTCGACAGGGTTCTGCTCTGCATCCAGCAGCCGTATCCACCAGCCCAGGCGCGACTGTCCGGACTCTTGGGCGAGATGTTGGTGCAACAGTTCACGGTCACTCGGCAGGCAGAAATCAGCCAGTACCGCGCCGACCAACTCCTTGTGGCTGCGCTTGAGAAGTTGGCGCAGCGCCTGGTTGGCTTCCAGCAGATACCCCGAGGCGTTGAGCATGGCCATTCCCTGTGGCGCCAGGTCGAAGGCTCGCATGAAATCCTGCTGGCTCCTGCTCAGCGCCTGAGCCAGGCTAGCTCTGCGACGGTGCAGATGCATCATCCAGGCCGCCAGGCAGGTGATGAGCAGGGCCATGCTCCAGCCCAAAGCCCTGGCCAGGCCTAAAGCAACCCGCGGCGGGGATGTACTCGAAACCTGCAGTTGCCATTGCGCTCCGGCCAGCGATACCGGCAGGCGAACGTTGCCGGCCGAGGCTGCTGGCGGGGCATCGAAGGGTAGCAGGGCAATCGCGAGATCACGCTGGCGCGCCAAGGCATCCAGGTAAGCCATGAGCCGGTCGTAATCAATCACCGTGCTGATCAGCCCCCAGTAGTGTTGATCCTGCAGATACACCGGCACCCTGTAGACAAGCCCCCTACCGCCCTGCACCAGATTCAGGGGGCCATCCAGCTGCGGCGCCCTGTTTGCGATGATCTGCTGAACCTGCGGCCACTGCTCGGCAAGGTCGGGGTAGTAAAGCCCCAGAGCGGACTCGTTTCCTGCAAGCGGGTAGAGGTAAGCAATCCGGTTATCCGGCGCCAAGCCGATATTGCGGATATAGCGTCCCTGGGTGAACAGTCCACGCAGCCAGGGTTGCAGTTCGGTCGCGTCCAGGCGGCCCTGCTTGGCCGGTATGTAACTGGCCAAGCCGCTGGCGAGGTGCAACGTGGCATTGAGTTCGGCCAACAGAACCGCCCTCATTTCATAGCCCTGGGCACGCAGAAAACGCTGCTCTTCCTGATCCCTGTACTGGTTGTAGCGCCACAGCCCAAGCTCCACCAGGCCGCCCATGACCAGCAGTGTCGCCACAAGCCATATCCAGGCAATGACGCTTGGCGTGTGGTTGGGCCGGATCAAGGCTGTTGCTCCACGGGCAGCTCCACCCAGAAGACCGTGCCCTGGCCCTCGACGGACTCAAAGCCGATGGCTCCCGCCATGCGTTCAATCAGTTCCTTGGTGATCGCCAGCCCCAGGCCGGTCCCGCCTTTCTGCCGGGTATCCGTGGCATCAGCCTGTGAGAACTTGCCAAAAATGCGCGCGCGAAAGGCCTCAGGGATCCCCACGCCGAAGTCACGCACACTGATGCGCACCCGTGTTTCGACCAGGGCTGCAGAAACCTCAACGTCAGCGCCCGGCGCAGAGAACTTGGCCGCATTGGAGAGCAGGTTGGCCATGATCTGATCAAAGCGCTGCCTGTCCACCCGCACCTCGACCTCCAGCGGCGGCGGCTTCAACTGCAGAGTCACCGAATGCTGCGTGGCATAGGGCTGGTTCTGTTCGACGGCCGTCTCCAGCAGCGGCCAGAGTTGCAGGGTGTGCAGATCAAACGTCATTTTGCCGGCCACCAGCTTGTCCATGTCCAGCAGGTCATTGATCAAACCTGACAAGCGCTGGCTGTTGCTCTGGGCGATCCGCAACATTTCCCCCATCTGTGCAGGGACCTCGCCCAACGCTCCGCCGTTGATCAGGCCGAGCGCTCCGGCAATTGAGGTGAGCGGTGTGCGCAACTCGTGGCTGACGGTGGAGACGAACTCATTCTTCATGCGCTCGATGCGCTTGCGCTCGCTGATGTCGCGGATTACGGCGATAAAGCGACGCTGACCCTGCAGGGTGATCTGCGACACCGCGAGCTCCATGGTGAACAACTCGCCATTGCGCCGCAGTCCAGGCAATTCCAGGTCCTTACCCAGCATGCGGGGCACGCCACTCTTGCGGTAGGCCAATAGGAACTCATCATGCTGATCGCGGTAGTGCTTGGGCATCAGCAATTTAACGTTTTGCCCTGTCACGTCTGCCTTCGTGTAACCGAAAATCCGCTCGGCAGCCGGGTTGAAGGTTTCAATCTGCCCTCTCTCGTCGATGGTCACGATGGCGTCAATGACGTTGTCCAGCAGGGTGCTGAGGTACTCTTCACGCTCGCGCAGGCGTTTCTCGGCCTCGAAGCGATCCGTGATGTCCTGAATCTGTGACACGAAGTGCAGGGGTAAACCCTGAGCATCGCGGACCAACGACACACTGAGCAGAATCCACAGCACGTTGCCGCGCTTGTCGACGTAACGCTTATCCAGCTGGTAGTCGGCGATCACGCCCTCCACAAGCTGCTGCAGAAGCGCCAAATCCTTGGCCAGGTCATCGGGATGAGTGATGTGCTGAAAGTCGAGCTGCAGTAATTCCTCACGGCTGTACCCCAGCATGCGACAGAGGGCGTCATTGACCTCCATCCAGCGCCCGTCAAGGTCGACGATGGCCATGCCCTGGGGGGCGGTATTGAATGCGCTACTGAAACGCCGCTCGCTCACGCTCAGTGCATCCTCGGCGGCCTTGCGGTCGCTGATATCCCAGATAAAGCCGGATACCCAGAGCAGCTCGCCGTTGGCGCCATACTCCCCCCGCCCCTGCTCGCGTACCCAGACGCTGTGACCGTCGACATGCTGGAGCCGGTAGGTCAGCTCAAATTTTTCATGTCGCTCAATGGCTTCGACAGACTGGTAGGTGATGTGCAGGTCATCAGGGTGCACGACACTGGAGAAGCTGCGTACACGGTTATCAATGAAGTCACTGGCCGGAAAGCCGGTCAGGGAAGCGACCTCATCGCTCATGTAACGCATGGTCCAATCGGCATCGTTTTCACAGCGATAGACAACCCCGGGCAGGTTGGCCACCAGCTCCCGGAAACGGTTTTCGCTCTCCTGCAACGCGCCAGCAGTGGCCTCCAGCTCGGATATATCGCTGGCAATGCCCAGAAAACCGGAGGGCGAGCCCTCCCGGTCGAAGATGGCACTCACCGTCAGGTTTACCCGGCGCCGAGAGCCATCCTTGTGTACGTAGGTCCACTGCCGCGTTTCGGGCTCTCCCTGCCGCGCCAGATGGACGAAAACCTCGAAACCACTGATTTCGCGACCTACCAGCTGGGAAAGCTCGCGGCCTCGTTGCTCCACCTCTTCACCCAGGTGGATCAAGGCCGGAGTCTGGAGCCCAACCACTTCCTCTGCCTGATAGCCCAGCAGGCGTTGAGCGCCGCGGTTGAACAGCGTAATCAGCCCATCAGGGTTGGTGGCGATGACACTGACGCCGGTTGCCGAGTCGAGAATGGCCTGCAGTTGAGTACTGGTGCGATGGGCCTGCTCCTGCTGCTCGCGCATCTCGGTGATGTCGGCATGGGTGCCATACATCATCAGAGGCTTGCCGTCAGCGGTCCAGCTCACTACCCGTCCACGGTCATGCACCCACACCCAGCGGCCCGACTTGTGGCGCATTCGACACTGATAGTCATAAAAGGGTGTTTCGCCCCTGAAGTGGCGCTCCAGGCGGGCGCCTGACTCGGTGAGGTCATCGGGATGGGCGTGGTTCAACCAGGTGTTGATGTCGACGGGGGCCAGTTCTTCAAGGCGGTAGCCGATGATCTCCGCCCAGCGTTCATTGAAGGTGGTTTCCCCGGTCTGAACGTTCCACTCCCATGTACCAATGTTGGTGCCGTCGATGATGCACTTGAGGCGTTCTGCCTGCTCTGCAAGGGCTTCATCGGTTCGTTCTTGTTTGGACGTCTCTCGCATTCAAAGCCCCACTACTGGCAGGTGCAGTCAAATAGCTTAGATGAACCCTGAATCACCCCGGCTTTTGTGGCGAGGCTGTCATGGCCTGATCTGGAGACAGCTTGCCCCAGACTTGGCAGGTGCGACGGGTTGGCGCTGCATAAAACAATAAGCCCGCGCGGCGCGGGCTTGTTGGGGGGCATGGCACTGCTTGAAACGGGATGACTGGTGCCGGAGACAGGAATCGAACCTGCGACCTTCGCGTTACGAGTGCGCTGCTCTACCGACTGAGCTACACCGGCGTGGCTGGCAAATTAGCAGCTGGTTGCGGGCCGGGCAATTGCCTTGCGCGGTTGCTCGGGCATTGCCTGGTGAACGGGTGGTGCGCTGGGTTTCGCGGCGCTCTACCCAGCCTACCCTGAGCCCGCCGGGCTAGAGGAACCAGCGGTACTCCCGCGCGCTGATGGCGTGCATGAACTGCAGGTGGTCCTGGCGCTTGTTCTCGCTGTAGACGAAGACGAACTCGCTACCGAGCTTCTCTTTCACAACCTCGTGGCAGGCCATCTGCGCCACGGCGGTGAGCATGTCCTTGGGAAAGTCGATGCCGCTGTCACGGTCGTCATTGAGCGGGGCGATCGGCTGCAGGCGCTGTTCCAGGCCGTGCTCCATGCCGCTGAGGATGGCCGCGAGGACCAGGTAGGGGTTGGCGTCGGCGCCGGCCAGGCGGTGTTCGAGGCGCAGGTTCCTGCCGTCGGATTCCGGGATGCGGATGCACGCGTCGCGGTCCTCGAAGCCCCAGCTGGCCTTGCTCGCCGAGTTGACCATGGCGCCGTAGCGGCGGAAGGCGTTGTGGTTGGGGGCGAAGATCGGCATGCAGTGCGGCAGCAACGCCAGGCAGCCGGCCACGGCGTGGCGCAGCGGGCGTTGCTCGTCCTGGTCGAGCAGGTTGCGGCCGTCGCGGTCGTACAGGCTGACGTGCACGTGCATGCCGCTGCCCGGTGCGTCCAGGTAGGGCTTGCTCATGAAGCTGGCCCTGTACCCATGTTTCATCGCCACGCCGCGAGTGCTGCGGCAGAACAGGGCGGCCTGGTCGGCGGCGTGCAGGCCATCGTCGCAGTGGGCGAAGTTGATCTCGAACTGCCCCGGGCCGAGTTCGGCGGTGATTACGTTGGCGTCGACGCCCTGCTCCTGGGCGGCCTCGACCATGTCGTGCAGCACCTCGGAGAAGCGCGACAGGCGCTCGATGTGCATGTTCGGCTGGTCGTCCTCGTCGCCGGTCAGTGGGTCGCGCGGGAACTGCGGCAGGCCGCTGTCCAGCGTGCGGTCGAACAGGTAGAACTCCAGCTCGAAGGCCACCACCGGGCGAATGCCCTTGGCCTGCAGACGCTTCAGTACACGGGCCAGCACCTCGCGCGGTTCGAACTCGATGGGCGCTTCGGTGCCGTCGGAGCTGATCAGCATCTGCCCCAGCGGCTGCTTCTCCCAGCGCACTGGCTTGAGGGTGCCGGGAATCAGCCGGCGCGGGGCGTCCGGGTCGCCGTCATTGAAGCAGTAGTCGCCGATCGGGTGCAGGCCACCCTGGGCGCCGAGCAGCACGCAGTTCTGCGGCAGCTTGAGCGGGCCGCCGGCGGCGACCTTCTCCAGCATGTCGAGGGGGTAGCGCTTGCCGTAGAAGTGCCCGGGGATGTCCAGGCAGATCAGGTCGACGTAGCGCACGTCGGGGTGGGCGGCGCGGAAGGCGCGGACTTCGCTGAGCAGGTCGGGGAATCTTGTTGTTGTCATGGCGATATCTGCAGGGTTCAGGTGAAGACCCACAAGACGCGTGTGGGTTGATCGGTGAGGTTGGCGTAGCGGAACTGGGCGTGCGGCGGCAGCTGGAAGCTGTCGCGGGGGCCGAGGGTGACCGGTTCGGCATCGTCGCCGTACCAGACCGTCAGCTCGCCTTCGAGGACGAAACCGCCCTGCTCCGAGCTGTCGTTCAGATGGCCCTCGCCGCTGCTGGCGCCGGGTTCGAGGAAGCTTTCCAGCATGGCGAAGCCGCCGGCCATGCCGGGCGAGGCCAGCACGTCGGTGATGCCGCCGGCGTAGTACAGGGTGCGGCGCTCGTCCGGGCGGGTCACCCAGCGCACCGCGCGCGGCTTGCCGGGGTTGTAGAAGTAGGTGGTCGGCACGCCCAGCGCTTCGCTGATGGCGGTGAGGTCGGCGACGGTTGGGCGTGACAGGCCGCGCTCGACCTGGGACAGGAAGCCCACCGAGCGGCCGATGCGCTCGGCCAGCTCGCCCAGGGTGACGTTCTTGTGCTTGCGCAGGTCGCGCACCAGGATCGCCAGGCCTTCGATTTCGTCCTGTTTTTCCATGGGGATGTCCTTCTGGCGTAGCCCGGATGCAATCCGGGGGCGGTTGTCCCGGATTGCATCCGGGCTACGGGTATTGGGTCAAAAGAGATCGCGCAGCCGGTACCAGGCCTTGCCCACCGCCTCGATGGGCGCGGCCAGCAGGTCGCCGCCGGGGAAGCGCGGGTTGTCCAGGCCCTGGTACAGGTTGAGCAGCTCATCCTCGCCGAGGATCGCATCGCTCACCGCCCGGGCGGCGGCCAGGGTCGGCAGGATGCCGTGGCCGGAGAAGCCCTGTAGCCAGTACTTCTGTCCTTCGCGGCCGACATCCGGGGTGCGGTGCATGGTGCAGTCGATATGCCCGCCCCAGCCGTAGTCGATCTGCACCCCGCGCAGCTGCGGGAACACGCGTTCCAGGTAGGGCCGGGTCGCCGCCGGCACATCCTCGGGGATGCCGCCCAGGTAGGTACAGCCGCCGCCGAACAGCAGGCGGTTGTCCGGGGTGACGCGGAAGTAGTCGGGGACGAACTGGTTGTCGATGGCACAGGTGCCCTTGGGGAACAGCGACTGCGCCAGCTGCGGGTCGAGCGGCGCGGTGGCCACCTGGTAGGAGCCGACCGGCAGCAGGCGTTTGGCCAGACCGCGGTCAAGATCGTCGACATAGGCGTTGCAGGCCAATACCAGTACGTCGCCGCGCACCTCGCCGTGCTCGGTGTGCACGCGGTAGCCGTCGCCGCTTTCCTCCCAGCGGGCAGCCTTGCTCTGCTCGAAGATGCGCCCGCCGTGGGCCTCGATAGTCGCGGCCAGGCCCTGGGCCAGCTTCAGCGGGTTGAGGTGGGCGGCGCCGGCGTCATGCAGGGCGGCCAGGTAGCGCGGGCTGGCGATCCACTCCGGCAGTTCTTCTTTGGCGATAAAGCTCAGCTGCCGGTAGCCGTACTTCTGTTCGGCTTCCTCCAGGCTCTCCTGCAGCTGGCGTACGCGGCGCGGCAGCACGGCGGTGTACAGGGCGCCGGTGCGATAGTCGATATCGAAGCCGTGGCGCAGCGGCAACTCGCGCATCTCGTCGGCGGCCCAGGTCATGCTGTCCCACAGGCGCTTGGCGCGCTCCAGGCCGAGGGCCTTTTCCAGCGGCGGCATGTCGCAGGACCAGCCCGGCAGCGCCTGGCCACCGTTGCGCCCGGAAGCGGCCCAGGCCAGGCGGCTGGCTTCGAGGATCACCACCTTCTTGCCGGCCAGCGTCAGGCGCAGGCCCGTATGCAGGCCGCTGAAGCCGGCGCCGACGATCACCACGTCGCAGTCGAGCGACTCCTGCAGGCGCGGGCGCAGGGGAATCTGGCCGTAGGTGCCGGCGTAGTAGGTGCCAATGTGTTGGGCGGACTGCTTGAACATGGTGACCTCGTGAAATTTGTTCTTATGAATTTCATGAAAAAATACACAATAAAATTCACAAGGCCAAGACTGCCCGGTCAGTTTTTTGCCCAGTCATGCGCTACCAGGCTGGCGCTCAGGTAGTCGAGGAAGCAGGTGATGCGCGCTGCCAGCGCGGTGTTGCGGTAATACACCGCGTTGATCGGCTGGCGCCGCTCGCTGCGGTGGCCGGCCAGCACTTCCACCAGGGCGCCGCTGGCGCGATCCCGGTCGGTCATGAAGTCCGAGAGGCACACCAGTCCAGCGCCGGCCAGGGCCAGCTGGCGCAGGGTCTCGCCGCTGGAGGCGCGCAGGGTTGGGGTGATCGTCAGGCTGTCGCCCTGAGCGTGGCGCAGCGGCCAGCTGTTGAGGTGCTCCAGCTGGGTGAAGCCGAGCAGATCATGACCGCTCAGGTCGTCTGGCCGCTGCGGTGTGCCGCGGGCGGCCAGGTAGACGGGGCTGGCGAGTATGCGCACCGGGCTCTGCCCCAGCGGCCGCGCATGCAGGCTGGAGTCGCGCAACGGGCCGATGCGGATGGCCAGGTCGGTGCGCTGCTCCAGCAGGTCGATGTTTTGCTCGTTGCTGGTCAGCTCCAGCTCGATTTGCGGGTAGCGCTGGCGGAACCCCGCGACCAGCGGCACCAGCACGTGCAGCATGAAGGGCGTGGCGGCATCGACTCGCAGGCGTCCAGCCGGCACCTGGCGGCGCAGGGCCATTTGTTCTTCTGCCTCATCAACCGCGGCGAGGATGCGTCGGGTCTGGGTGAGGAAGGCGGCACCCTCCTCGGTCAGCTCCAGGCGCCGGGTAGTGCGACGTAGCAGGGTGACGCCGAGCTTGTCCTCCAGCCGGCTCAGGGCGCGGCTGATGCCTGAAGCGGTCTGCCCCAACTGATCGGCAGCGGCACTGATGGAACCGGCATCCACCACCTGGGTGAAGGCCTGCAGCTCGTCCAGGGTGGTTTTCACTGATGATTCCTCGGCAGCAATGATGAACGGATTGTTCGCCTTGATTCACGAGTCTGTGCCCACCGGCTCATGCCTGCAACGCTTCGGCGACGGTTCTTGCCTGGATGCGACACTGCCGGCCCGGGGGCGTGCGGTGCCTGGTCGGGACGGCTATCCTGCCGATTTTCACCGTCAGGGGCAGGCCATGCAGATTCGCAGCGATTTCGACAGCGGCAATATCCAGGTGCTGGACGCCAGCGACCCGGGCCGGGTGCGCCTGGCTATTCGCAAGGACTTCGCCAGCGATCACTTCCAGTGGTTCCACTTCCTCGCCGAGGGCCTGACGCCGGGACAGACCCACCGTTTCACCCTGGAGAACGCCCCGCAGTCCAGCTACAAAAATGCCTGGACCGGCTACCGGGCGGTGGCCAGCTATGACGGTGCGGACTGGTTCCGTGTGCCCACCACCTATGACGAAGGCGGCCTGCACTTCGAGCTGCTGGCCGAGCGCACCAGCGTCCGCTTCGCCTACTTCGAGCCCTACTCCCGCGCCCGCCATGCCCAGCTGCTGGTCAAGGCGCTGGCGCTGCCCAACGTCGAGCTGCTGGCCTGCGGCAGCAGCCTGCAGGGCCGCGAGCTACCGCTGCTGCACGTACGCGGCACGGCCGCCGCGCCGCGCAAGGTCTGGCTGATCGCCCAGCAGCACCCGGGCGAACACATGGCCGAGTGGTACATGGAGGGGCTGATCGAGCGCCTCGGCCAGGATGACGACGAGCTGCGCGCCCTCCTCGCCCAGGCCGACCTGTACCTGGTGCCGAACATGAACCCGGACGGCGCCTTCCTCGGCAACCTGCGCACCAACGCCGCCGGCCAGGACCTCAACCGCGCCTGGCAGGCGCCCTCGGCCGAGCGCAGCCCGGAAGTGCTGTTCGTTCAGCAGCAGATGGCGGCGATTGGCGTGGACTGCTTCCTCGATATCCACGGCGACGAGGAAATCCCCCATGTGTTCACCGCCGGCTGCGAGGGCAACCCGGGCTTCACCGCGCGCCTAGAGGCGTTGGAGCAGGAGTTCCGCCAGCGCCTGATGGCCATTGGCGAGTTCCAGGTGGCCCACGGCTATCCGCGTGACCAGCCGGGCCAGGCCAACCTGGCGCTGGCCTGCAACTGGGTCGGGCAGACCTACGACTGTCTGGCCTACACCGTGGAGATGCCGTTCAAGGACCACGACGACAGCCCGCAACCGCGTACCGGCTGGAATGGTGCACGCTCCAAGCGCCTGGCGCGGGATGTGCTGACGGTGCTGGCGGCGATGGCCGGCAAGCTGCGCTGAGCGCTTTGGCCGAATCGCAATGCATTCAGTCACCTCCGGCGCCTGCAATGCACGGCGGCTGATGCTGCAATCGGGACGACTCCCACAATGAGCGTCCCGCCATGTCCGAGACCCGTACCCGTATCGCCGATATCCTCAGTCGCGAGGAAATCCGCACCCTCACCCAGCGTTGCGACTGGCACGGCGCCTGGGCCGTTTTTTCCACCTGGGGCGTGCTGGCGCTGACCTTCGCCGCGCTGGCCTGGGCCCAGGCGCATCTGCCGTTGTGGGCCTTTACCCTCGCCCTGCTCGCCGGCCTGGCGGTGATCGCCGGGCGCCAGCTGTGCCTGGCCATCCTGCAGCACGATGCGGCCCACGGCACCCTATTCAAGAGCAAGTGGGGCAACGATGTGCTGGCCGACTGGCTGTGCGCCCGCCCGGTGTGGAATGAGCTGCACAAGTACCGCCCCTATCACCTGGTGCACCACGCCAAGACCTCCCGCGAGCAGGACCCGGACCTGTCGCTGGTGGCCGGCTTTCCCACCACGCGCACCTCGCTGCTGCGCAAGCTGGCGCGCGACTTGTTTGGCATCACCGGGCTCAAGTTCATGCTCGGCCGGGTGCTGATGGATGCCGGCGTGCTCAAGTGGACGGTGGCCAACGACGTGCAGGTGCTGCCGCAGGACGGGCGGCGCTGGTGGAGCTATCCGCTGACCTTCCTGCGCAACGCCGCCGGCATGCTGATCACCAACGGTCTGCTGCTGGCCGCGCTGTGGGCCTGCGGCGAAGCCTGGCTGTACGGCGTGTGGGCGCTGGCCTATGTCACGCCGTTCCCACTGTTCATCCGCATCCGCTCGATGGCCGAACACGCCTGCCTGGAGCCGAGCCGCGACACCCTACGCAACACCCGCACCACCCGCGCCGGTTGGCTGGCCCGCGCCTTCGTCGCGCCGATCCGGGTCAACTACCACATCGAGCACCACCTGATGGCCTCGGTGCCCTACTTCCGCTTGCCGCAGCTGCACGCGCTATTGCGCGCACGCGGCCTGACCCCCGAGCCGCCGAGCTACTGGCAGGTGCTGCAGATCGTCAGCAGTCGCTGAGCCCGGTCACCTGCGCAGCCCTGTGGGAGTAGCTGTCTTTATCAGGCCGACTCCATGCGTGGCAGCGAGCACCTGTAGGAGGGCCTTGGCCGCGACTGAGGCCGCACAGCAGCGACGCGGCCAAGGCGGACTGCCGCCACCCCTCCCACATAAAGCAGCTGCCGCTGAAACGAAAAAGCCGCCCGAGGGCGGCTTTTTCTATTACGGGGCGAACTCAGCGACGAGCGCCGCGCACGCCTTCGGCCAGCTGGGCGCACAGGCTGAGTACGCCGTCGATGGCCTGGGCCGGCGATTCGGCCTTGGCGATCTGGTCGACCAGTGCTGAGCCCACCACCACGCCATCGGCGCGGCGCGCCACGTCGGCGGCGTGCTCGGGGGTGCGGATGCCGAAGCCGATGCACAGCGGCAGGTCGGTATGCCGGCGCAGGCGGGCGACGGCCTGCTCGACGTGGTCCATGGTCGCCGCGCCGGCACCGGTCACGCCGGCTACCGAGACGTAGTAGACGAAGCCCGAGCTGCCGTTGAGCACGGTGGGCAGGCGCTGGTCGTCGGTGGTCGGGGTGGTCAGGCGGATGAAGTCCAGACCGGCGGCCTGAGCCGGCTCGCACAGCTCGTCGTTATGCTCCGGCGGCAGGTCGACGATGATCAGGCCGTCGACCCCGGCTTCCTTGGCGTCGGCGATGAAACGCTCGACGCCGTAGGCGAAGATCGGGTTGTAGTAGCCCATCAGCACCAGCGGCGTGCTGCTGTCGGTGACGCGGAATTCGCGGACCATCTGCAGGGTCTTCGGCAGGTTCTGCTTCGCCGCCAGGGCACGGATGTTGGCCAGCTGGATCGCCGGGCCATCGGCCATCGGGTCGGTGAAGGGCATGCCCAGCTCGATCACGTCGGCGCCGGCGGCCGGCAGGCCCTTGAGGATTTCCAGGCTGCTGGCGTAGTCCGGGTCGCCGGCGGTGACGAAGGTCACCAGCGCGGCGCGGTTCTGTTGTTTCAGCTCGGCAAAGCGGCTCTGCAGGCGGCTCATGCGTGCTTCTCCTGTTCGGTCATGTGGTGCATCACGGTCTGCATGTCCTTGTCGCCGCGGCCGGACAGGTTGACCACCATCAGGTGCTCCTTGGGCAGCTTGGCCGCGCGCTTGAAGGCTTCGGCCAGGGCGTGGGCCGACTCCAGCGCGGGGATGATGCCTTCCAGGCGGCAGCACTGGTGGAAGGCCTGCAGGGCATCATCATCGGTGCAGGGCACGTATTCGACGCGCTTTATCTCATGCAGCCAGGCATGTTCGGGGCCGACGCCCGGGTAGTCGAGGCCGGCAGAGATCGAGTGGGCATCGGTGATCTGGCCGTCCGCGTCCTGCAGCAGGAAGGTGCGGTTGCCGTGCAGCACGCCCGGCGCGCCGCCGGCCATGCTGGCGGCATGCTTGCCGGTGTCGATGCCGTGGCCGGCCGCTTCGACGCCGACGATCTGCACGCCTTCGTCATCGAGGAAGGGGTGGAACAGGCCGATGGCGTTGGAGCCGCCGCCGATGCAGGCGACCAGCGAATCGGGCAGGCGCCCTTCCTTCTGCAGGATCTGCTCGCGTACTTCGTTGCCGATCACTGCCTGGAAGTCGCGGACCATGGCCGGGTACGGGTGCGGGCCGGCGGCGGTGCCGATCAGGTAGAAGGTGTTGTCGACGTTGGTCACCCAGTCGCGCAGGGCTTCGTTCATCGCATCCTTGAGGGTGCCGGTGCCGGCGGTGACCGGGATTACCTCGGCGCCCAGGAGCTTCATGCGGAACACGTTGGCCTGCTGGCGATCGATGTCGGTGGTGCCCATGTAGACCACGCACTGCATGCCGAAGCGCGCGGCCACGGTGGCGGTGGCCACGCCGTGCATGCCGGCGCCGGTCTCGGCGATGATGCGCTGCTTGCCCATGCGCTTGGCCAGCAGGATCTGGCCGATGCAGTTATTGATCTTGTGCGCGCCGGTGTGGTTCAGGTCTTCGCGCTTGAGGTAGATCTTCGCCCCGCCGAAGTGCTCGGTCAGGCGCTCGGCGAAGTACAACGGGCTGGCCCGGCCGATGTAGTCGCGCTGGAAGTAGGCCAGCTCCTCGAGGAAGGCGGGGTCGGTCTTGGCCTTTTCATACTCGGCCGCCAGCTGGTTGATCAGCGGCATCAGGGTTTCGGCGACGAACTGGCCACCGAAGCGGCCGAACAGGCCCTTGGCGTCGGGACCGCTGCGGAATGAAGTCATGTCTGGCTCCTGGCGGGAGTGGCTAATCGGGTGATGGCGCCATTCTACCCCTGGCTGCCGGTCTGAAAAGCGATTAGATTGCGCTAACCTGTCAGAAAAACTCACCAATGCCATGAGCCGAGAACTGCCCCCGCTGAATGCCCTGCGTGCCTTCGAAGCCGCTGCCCGCCTGCAGAGTGTCAGCCAGGCGGCGGAAGAACTGAGCGTTACCCATGGCGCGGTGAGCCGGCAAATCCGTGCGCTGGAGGAACAGCTTGGCCTGGCCCTGTTCGTCAAGGATGGCCGTGGCGTAAAACTCACCGATGCCGGCGTGCGCCTGCGCGATGCCGCCTCCGATGCCTTCGAGCGCCTGCGCGGCACCTGTGCCGAGCTGCGCCAACGCCAGGACGACGCGCCCTTCGTGCTCGGCTGCCCCGGCAGCCTGCTGGCGCGCTGGTTCATTCCGCGCCTGGATCGCCTCAACCGCGAGCTGCCGGAGCTGCGCCTGCAGCTGTCGGCCAGCGAGGGCGAGCTTGACCCGCGCCGCCCCGGGGTGGACGCCACCCTGTGCTTCGCCGCGCCCCCCTGGCCGGCGGACATGCAGGTGTTTGAGCTGACCCGCGAGCGCATCGGCCCGGTGCTGAGCCCGCGCTACGCCCGCTTCGCCGAACTGGCCGAGCGTCCCGCCGCCGCCCTGCTCGGCGAGCCGCTGTTGCACACCGCCTCGCGCCCGCAGGCCTGGCCGCAGTGGGCCCAGGCCCAGGGCCTGGACCCGGCGGCGCTGCGCCAGGGCCAGGGCTTTGA
>NZ_JARPUS010000017.1 GCF_029537485.1 Pseudomonas sp. GOM6 | reverse complement strand
CAGAGCGTCGAGGGCTGCATTCCCACGCAGAGCGTGGGAACGATCACTGCGCGCAGCGCCAAGAAAAACCACCAGGCACCTCGGAACCCAAGTCCCCGTCAGAAGGCCGAGTGGAGGTGTTGCGCAGGGGGACGTGCCGCATGGATGCGGCGAGACGGCTGGGCGCCACCGCGATAAAGGGGCAAGGACGTCCCTTGTACGCCGGCCCCCGGAGCGGCACCGAAGGGAGGGAAGTCTGGCCGCAGGCCAGACCCGGATGTCGGGGTGGCCTTCTCTTTGGTTGCTTTCTCTTGGTCGGGGCGGCCATCCGCAGACAAGAGAAAGTGACTCGCCGTAAGGGCGAAAGGGGCGATTTATTCAGCTCAGTGGCCTGGAAAATAAATCCGTTCCCTTTACGCAAGCAAGTTTTATGTACCCCTTTCAGTCTAGGGGCTTAAAGAAGTTGACGAGAATATCAAGAAAGTCCAGGCCGCCTGGGGCATCTAGCCAGTCATTTTCCTTTAAGTAAGTTTCAATATCTTCTGGCTCTTTCATTGCCGCTAGGACGTGTAACAAATAGAAAGAGCTAATTCCAGGTACAACCGGGCTCGGCTTTTCGGATTCTTGATCAGGGTCTTCGTCTGGCAGAGCTCTGAGTGCAGTTGTCATTCTTAAGATGCTGGGTTCGTGCTTCTTAAGGAGAGAGGAAAGTTTTTCTATTGTGGTTATGTCGAAGCCGGCTAGGCGCTTAATGATCCTTGATTCGTTAAGGCTTGCGCTTGTCTCGTAATTGCCTAGCTCACATACCTTTTTGTCAAGTTGCAGGCTTAAGGGGTTATGGGTTACAAATTTCTCATAAGATAAAGCGTCAAGGCCGATATTTTTTGTGTTTATTTTTATTTGTTTGTCGAGTGCTTTTGAATACCTGTCAATTTCTTTTCTAATTGAAATGAACTCTTGGTCTGCCAGTTCTAGCAGTCCCGATAGACGAGAAAATTTTCGTTTAATGGGGCCGGGGACTTCGAATTCGTTTTTATAGCCAATGTCGTGCTCAATCTCAGCCCAAGTGTGTTGCAGTATGGATCTAATCTGAATTTCTACTTTAAGACCGTCGTAGTCGGAATATTCTTGGAGTTTAGATCTAGTGCTTTTCAAAGATGCAACATAGTGTAGTGAAAGGTATCCGAAACGATCGGGGTCAAGGATTATTCTCTTGTCAATGCTATTTTCTCGGTCTATTTCAAATTCTTTCTCTATAAGCTTTGCTATAACGTCTACGTCGTCAGAGTAGTGGGTTATTATTCTGATTCCAGCTAGGTCGGTTATATCGGGGAGGTTTCTATAATGGCTCTTTTTTGTGATTTTTCTCTCGAAGCTTGCTCGATCTTTGCAGCGGCCTGAGATTGAATGCACTTCGATCTTTTTTGATGTCAATAGTCTTTTGATTAGGTCTGTTGTAGTGCTGCAGAAGGCTGCGTAGCGCCCTATTGCCATGTCGAACTGTTGAAGTAGTATGGCTGAAGTAGTGGGGTGTTTGATATGTGAGTCCATCCTGCTTTTCCGTATTGGTCGTTACGTAAGATTCGGTAGAAAACTGCGTGATTTGATTCTACGCGAAATTTTCCATCATCAATCCAACGGCAACTCCGTCGTCCTCTTCACCACACTCATCGCAATATGCGAATGCGCCTCCTGCACATGCGGCCGCTGCAACAGATGGTCGCGCAGGAAACGCTCATAGTCGGCAATGTCCTTGGCCACCACCTTGAGCAGGTAGTCCGAGCCGCCGGCCATGGTGTGGCACTCCAGCACCTGCGGGTAGCCGACCACCGCTTCCTCGAACTCTTCCAGGTTGTTGCGGCCATGGGCCGACAGCTTGATATCGACGAACACCGTCATGCCCAGGCCGAGCTTCTGCGGGTTGAGCAGGGCGACCTTGCGTTCGATCAGACCCTCTTCCTGCATGCGATGGATGCGGCGCCAACAGGGTGATTGCGACAGCTCGACCTTCTCGGCGATCTCGGCGGCGGAGAGGTCGGCGTTGTGTTGCAGCAGACGAAGAATGCGGCGGTCGATGGGGCTCAGCTTTTCCTGCATGAATTTTTCTCTTTGTTTGTCATGGCGGAATAACTCATGCGCAGTATTCCGTTAGCGGTGCGAAAAAAGAAAGAAAAATCCAGAACTCCTCGGTCATAGTTTTGCCCATCCGGTCTGTTGCGGTGACCCCGCGTCAGGCTTAACGGCGACCTCCAAGAAAGGTCGTCTCGCTCACACAAGAATAAAAGGAGCGCCCCATGTCTCTGGCCGAAATCCGTCTGGACGACAAGTACCGTGTAGCCACCGGCCGGCTTTACCTGACCGGCACCCAGGCGTTGACCCGCCTGCCCATGCTGCAGAAGCAGCGTGACACTGCCCATGGCCTCAACACCGCCTGTTTCATTTCCGGCTACCGCGGCTCGCCGCTCGGTGGGCTGGACAAGAGCCTGTGGGAAGCCAAGCAGTTCCTTCAGGACAACCACATCCACTTCCAGCCGGGCGTCAACGAAGAGTTGGGCGCCACCGCCGTGTGGGGCAGCCAGCAGGCCAACCTGTTCCCCGGCGCGCGCTACGACGGCGTGTTCGCCATGTGGTACGGCAAGGGCCCGGGCGTGGATCGCAGTGGCGATGTGTTCAAGCACGGCAACTCGGCGGGCGTTTCCAAGCATGGCGGCGTGCTGGTGCTGGCCGGCGATGACCACGGCTGCAAGTCCTCGACCATCGCCCACCAGAGCGAGCACGCCTTTATCGCTGCGTCGATGCCGGTGCTGAACCCGGCCAACGTTCAGGAAATCCTCGATTACGGCATCCTCGGCTGGGAACTGTCGCGCTACAGCGGCTGCTGGGTGGCGCTGAAGACCATCGCCGAGAACGTCGATTCCTCCGCCGTGGTGGACGTCGACCCACTGCGCGTCGAGGTCAAGCTGCCGACCGACTTCCAGCTGCCGGAAGACGGCGTGCATATCCGCTGGCCGGACCCTCCCCTGGCCCAGGAAAAGCGCCTCAACCAGTACAAGATCTACGCCGCCCGCGCCTTCGCGCTGGCCAACAACCTCGACCAGATCAAGCTCGATTCGCCCAACCCGCGCCTGGGCATCATCACCACCGGCAAGTCCTACCTGGACGTGCGCCAGGCCCTGGATGACCTCGGCCTGGACGAGGAACTGTGTGCCCAGGTCGGCCTGCGCGTGCTGAAGATCGGCATGAGCTGGCCACTGGAGCCGGTGTCCGTGCACAACTTCGCCGAGGGCCTGGACGAGATCCTGGTGGTCGAGGAGAAGCGCAGCATCATCGAGGACCAGCTCACCGGCCAGCTGTACAACTGGCCGGTCGGCAAGCGCCCGCGGGTGGTCGGCGAGTTCGACGAGGAGGGCAACTCGCTGCTGCCCAACCTGGCTGAGCTGACCCCGGCGATGATCGCCCGGGTCATCGCCAAGCGCCTGGCGCCGATCTACACCAGCCCGCAGATCGAGGAGCGCCTGGCCTTCCTCGCCGCCAAGGAGGCCGCGCTGGCGGCACCTAAGCACGACACCAAGCGCACCCCGCACTTCTGCTCCGGCTGTCCGCACAACAGCTCCACCCAGCTGCCGGAAGGCAGCCGCGCCCTCGGCGGCATCGGCTGCCACTACATGACCCAGTGGATGGACCGCAACACCGACACCTTCACCCAGATGGGCGGTGAGGGCGTTACCTGGATCGGCCAGGCGCCGTTCACCGACACCCCGCACGTGTTCCAGAACCTCGGCGACGGCACCTACTTCCACTCCGGCCACCTGGCCCTGCGCGCCGCCGTGGCTTCGGGCGTCAACATCACCTACAAGATCCTCTACAACGACGCGGTGGCTATGACCGGGGGCCAGCCGATCGACGGCGAGCTGCGCATCGACCAGCTCAGCCAGCAGGTGTATGCCGAGGGCGTCAAACGCATCGCCCTGGTCAGCGACGAGCCGGACAAGTACCCGACCCGCGCCACCTTCGCGCCCATCGTCACCTTCCACCACCGCCGCGAGCTGGATGCCGTGCAGCGCGAGCTGCGCGAGATCAAGGGCACCACGGTGATCCTGTATGACCAGACCTGCGCCACCGAGAAGCGTCGCCGGCGCAAGCGCGGCAAGCTGGCCGACCCGGCCAAGCGCGCCTTCATCAACCCCTCGGTGTGCGAGGGCTGTGGCGACTGCAGCGTGAAGTCCAACTGCCTGTCCGTGCTGCCGCTGGAAACCGAGCTGGGGCGCAAGCGGCAGATCGATCAGAACGCCTGCAACAAGGACTTCTCCTGCGTCGAGGGCTTCTGCCCGAGCTTCGTCACCGTGCATGGCGGTGGCCTGCGCAAGCCCGAGGCGCTCGGCGCCAAGGCCCTGTTCGTGGCGTTGCCGGAACCGCGTCACCCAACCCTGGAGCGGCCGTGGAATATCCTCCTGCCGGGTGTCGGAGGCAGTGGTGTGACCACCGTCGGCGCGCTGCTGGGCATGGCCGCGCACCTGGAAGGCAAGGGCTGCACCGTGCTCGACCAGGCGGGCCTGGCGCAGAAATTCGGTCCGGTGATCAGCCATATCCGCATTGCCGCCAGGCAGGACGATATCTACGCCGTGCGCATCGCCGCCGGTGAGACCGACCTGCTGCTGGCCTGTGATCTGGTGGTGGCGGCCGGTGAGGAGTCCCTGGCCAAGCTGAACGACAAGATCGCTCACGCGGTGGTCAACAGCCACGAGGCGGCCACCGCCGAGTTCACCCGCAATCCGGACGCCCAGGTGCCCGGCGCGGCCATGCGCGAGGCGCTGGTGGAGGCGGTGGGCGAGGGCAAGACCCACTTCGTCGACGCCACCCGCCTGGCCACTGCGCTGCTCGGCGACACCATCGCCAGCAACCTGTTCATGCTCGGCTACGCGTACCAGAAGGGTTTGGTGCCGGTGTCGGCGGAGGCCATCGACAAGGCTATCGAGCTCAACGGCGTGTCGATCCCGCTCAACCAGCAGGCGTTCCTCTGGGGCCGCCGTGCCGCCCATGACCTGACCGCCGTAGAGCAACTGACGAAGCCGAAGAACCCTGAGGCGCCGCGCTGCGAAACCTTCGAGGAAATTGTTGCCGACCGCATGCAGCGCCTGACCGCCTACCAGGATGCCGACTACGCGCAACGCTATCTGCAACTGGTGGAGCGCGTGCGCCAGGCCGACAGCAGTGCCGACCAGGCGCTGAGCCGTGCGGTGGCGCGCTATTACTTCAAGCTGCTGGCCTACAAGGACGAGTACGAAGTGGCGCGGCTGTACAGCGACCCCAGCTTCCGCCAGCAGCTGGAGGCGCAGTTCGAGGGCGACTATCGCCTGCACTTCCACCTGGCGCCGAGCTGGCTGGCCAAGCCCGATGCGCGCACCGGCGCGCCGATCAAGCGCGAGTTCGGCCCGTGGGTGCTCAAGGCCTTCGGCATGCTGGCGCGCTTCAAGTTTCTGCGTGGCAGCGTTTTCGACCCGTTCGGCCACAGCGCCGAGCGCAAGGTCGAGCGCGAGCTGATCGAGGAGTACGAAGAGCTGGTCGAGCTGCTGCTCAAGGAGCTGCGCCCGGACAACCTGCGCACTGCCGTGGCCCTGGCTGAGCTACCGGAGCAGATCCGCGGCTACGGCCACGTCAAGGAGCATGCCGTGGCCCAGGTACGCGAGCAGACCAAGCAGCTCAAGGCCCGTCTGCTGGTCAGCGAGATCGCCGCGGTACAGCTGTTTGAGCCGGCCGCCTAACGCGTCACCCCTTGCCGTCCTCTGCCTTTCCCCTGAGGGGAGAGGGCGGCCTTTTACATCCCCAAGCCCACGAATGCCTTCGAAGTGCTTTGTGGGAGCGGTGGGCGGCAATCCGCTTCAGCCGCGTCTGAACAACGCAAGAGCATCGCGGCTAAAGCCGCTCCCACAGGACCATTGAGGGCAGCCGTTTGGCGTGCCCAGATTTGAGGAAACAGCATGTCCGTCTTCACCCATATCGACTTCGACCATCACGAACAGGTGGTCTTCGGCCACGACCAGGCCAGCGGCCTCAAGGCCATCATCGCCGTGCACGACACCACCCTGGGCCCGGCCCTCGGCGGCTGCCGCATGTGGAACTACGCCTCGGACGAGGAAGCGCTGCGCGACGTGCTGCGCCTGTCGCGTGGCATGACCTACAAATCGGCCCTGGCGCGCCTGCCGCTGGGCGGCGGCAAGGCGGTGATCATCGGCGATCCGCGCAACGGCAAGAGCGAGGCGCTGTTCCAGGCCATGGGCGATTTCGTCGACAAGCTCGGCGGCCGCTACATCACCGCCGCCGACTCCGGCACCGGCGTGGCCGAGATGCAGATCATGGCCCAGCGCACCCGCCACGTGGCCGGCGCCGGCCAGCGCGAGGCCTTCGGCGGCGGCACCCGCGACGGCGACCCGTCGCCGTCCACCGCCTACGGGGTGTTCGTCGGCATTCGCGCGGCGGTCCGTCATCGTCTCGGTCGTGACGATCTGAGCGGTCTGAAGGTGGCGATCCAGGGCGTCGGCCAGGTCGGTTTCGGCCTGGCCAAACACCTCAAGGACGCCGGCGCCGAGTTGTGGGTGACCGACATCTTCGAGGCCAACCAGCGCCGCGCGGTCGAGGAGCTGGGCGCCCAGGCGGTCAGCCAGCACGACATCTTCGGCCTCGATGTCGACGTGTTCGCTCCATGCGCCCTGGGCGCCATCGTCAACCCGCAGACCCTGGAAGCGCTGCGCGCACCGATCATCGCCGGCGCCGCCAACAACCAGCTGGCCAGCCCGGAACTGGCCGAGCAGTTGCGTCGCCGCGACTGCCTGTACGCGCCGGACTACGCGATCAACGCCGGCGGCATCATCGACGTGTGCTACGAGCGCACTGGCGGCAGCACCGAGCAGCTCAAGGCGCACATCGAAGGCATCGAAACGACCCTCGACGAGATCTTCCGCCGGGCCGCAGCCGAAGGCGCGACCACCACGGCGGTTGCCGATCGCATGGCCCGCGAGATCCTCGGCCGCGGCTGACCCGATCCACCGCGCCGCCGGCGTGCGGCGGCGCATTCCTTCCGTCACACACAACAACAAGCAGGTGACGCATGACCCGTGAAAAACCGAAGAACCTCTGGCTCTCGCGCTGGGGCTTCATCCTCGCTGCCACCGGCTCGGCCGTGGGCCTGGGCAACATCTGGAAGTTTCCCTACATCACCGGCGAATACGGCGGCGGCGCCTTCGTCCTGATGTACCTGGCGTGCATCCTGGCCATCGGCATTCCGGTGATGATGACCGAGATCGCCCTCGGTCGCCGTGGCCGCGGCAGCCCGCTGGACGCGGTAGCGCGGGTCGCGCGCGAGGGCGGGGCGCACCCGCTGTGGCGTGGCGTGGGGCTGATGGCCATGGTCGCCGGCTTCATGATCCTGTGTTTCTACGTGGTCGCGGCCAGCTGGGCCTTCGCCTATACGTGGAAGATGCTTGATGGCTCGCTCGCCGCCACCAGTGTCGAGGCGCTCGGTGGCGTGTTCGAGGCGCACAATGCCAACCCCTGGCAGCTCGGCGGCTGGAGCCTGCTGGTAGCGCTGCTGACCCTGTTCATCGTGGCCAAGGGCGTGCAGAAGGGTATCGAGCGCTCGGTGAGCTGGATGATGCCGGGCCTGGCGGTGATGCTGCTGATCCTGGTTGGCTATGCCTACAGCAGCGGCAGTTTCAGCGCCGGGGTGGATTTCCTGTTCACCTTCGATGCCTCGAAGATCACCGGCGAAGCGCTGCTGGCCGCCCTGGGCCATGCCTTCTTCACCCTCAGCCTGGCCTCCGGCGCCATCCTCATCTACGGCTCCTACCTGCCGGATGGCCAGTCGGTGGCGCGCACCACCTTTGTCGTCGCCATCGCCGACACCTGCGTGGCCCTGCTGGCCGGCCTGGCGATCTTCCCGATCATCTTCGCCAACGGCCTGAGCCCGAGCGCAGGACCGGGGCTGATCTTCATGAGCCTGCCGCTGGCGTTCCAGCAGATGCCGTTCGGCACCTTCTTCGGCGTGCTGTTCTTCGCCATGGTGTCCATCGCCGCGCTGACCTCGGCGATTTCCCTGGTCGAGGCCACCGTCGCCTACCTCAACGAGAAACACGGCATCAGCCGAGCCAAGGCCGCCACCGGCGCTGGCGTGGTGCTGCTGCTGATCAGCCTGCTGGCCATGCTGTCGTTCAACGTTATGGCGGGCTGGACGCCGGGCGGCAAGAACCTGTTCGACTGGCTGGACTACCTGACTTCGCGCTGGATGATGCCGCTGGGCGGCATCGGCATGGTGATCCTCGCCGGCTACTGCCTGCGCAGCGAGGTGATGCGCGACGAGCTGAACCTGCCGCCGCTGGGCTACGCGCTGTGGCTGTTCATGGTGCGTTACGTCAGCCCGGTGCTGATCGGCATCGTGTTCCTGCACGCGCTGGGCTGGCTGGGCTTCGACCCGGTTGCCCGCTGGTACTGGATCGCTGGGGTGATTGGTGCTTTGGCGGTTGCCGGCGAGTTGCTGGCACCACGAGTGCGGCAGGAACTGCTGCGAGACTAGTGTCGCAGGCGCCGTTCGGGGCAAAACGCCAGCGGCAGCGTGATGCGAAAAGAGGCCATATGGCCTCTTTTCATTTGTTATTAGGCGCTGTGCAGGAGCCTGCGCGTCGGCCGGGCGAGACTTCCCGGCGAAAAGCCGGATAATGGCGACCTTTCGTCTTACCCGTGCCCGGTACCCCCATGGAAATCAAGGTCAACTTTCTCGACAACCTGCGTCTCGAAGCCAAATTCGATGACTTCACGGTGATTGCCGATCAGCCCATCCGCTACAAGGGCGATGGCTCGGCACCGGGGCCGTTTGACTATTTTCTGGCGTCCTCGGCGCTGTGCGCGGCCTACTTCGTCAAGCTGTACTGCCAGACGCGCAACATCCCCACCGACAACATCCGTCTGTCGCAGAACAACATCGTCGACCCGGAAGACCGCTACAAGCAGATCTTCAAGATCCAGGTCGAACTGCCGGCGGACATCTCCGACAAGGACCGTCAGGGCATCCTGCGCTCCATCGACCGCTGCACCGTGAAGAAGGTGGTGCAGACCGGCCCCGATTTCGTCATCGAGGAGGTGGCCAACCTGGACGCCGACGCCCAGGCCCTGCTGATCCCGGCGCTGACCGAGGGCGAGGGCACGCGCATCCTCGGCAAGGACCTGCCGCTGGAACAGACCATCGCCAACATGTCCGGCATCCTTGCTGAGCTGGGGATGAAGATCGAGATCGCCTCCTGGCGCAACATCGTGCCCAACGTCTGGTCGCTGCATATCCGCGACGCGCAGTCGCCGCTGTGCTTCACCAACGGCAAGGGCGCGACCAAGGAGAGCGCGCTGGCCTCTGCGCTGGGTGAGTTCATCGAGCGGCTGAACTGCAATTTCTTTTACAACGACCAGTTCTGGGGCGAGGAGATCGCCAATGCTCCGTTCGTTCACTACCCGAACGAGCAGTGGTTCAAGCCCGGCCCGCGCGATGCGCTGCCCGAGGAAATCCTCGACGACTACTGCCTGGCCATCTACAACCCGGACGGCGAGCTGCGCGGCTCGCACCTGTACGACACCAACTCGGGCAACAAGGCGCGCGGCATCTGCTCGCTGCCCTTTGTGCGCCAGTCCGATGGTGAGACGGTGTATTTCCCGTCCAACCTGATCGAGAACCTGTACCTGTCCAACGGCATGAGTGCCGGCAACACCCTGGCCGAGGCGCAGGTGCAGTGCCTGTCGGAAATCTTCGAGCGCGCGGTCAAGCGCGAAATCCTGGAGAACGAACTGGCCCTGCCGGACGTGCCGCAGGAGGTGCTGGCCAAGTACCCGGGCATCGTTGCCGGCATCAAGGGCCTGGAGGAACAAGGCTTCCCGGTGCTGGTCAAGGATGCGTCCCTGGGCGGCGAATTCCCAGTGATGTGCGTGACCCTGATGAACCCGCGCACCGGCGGCGTGTTCGCCTCGTTCGGTGCGCACCCGAGCTTTGAGGTGGCGCTGGAGCGCAGCCTCACCGAACTGCTGCAGGGGCGCAGCTTCGAGGGCCTCAACGACCTGCCGCAACCGACTTTCGAGAGCAACGCGCTGACCGAGCCGAACAACTTCGTCGAGCACTTCATCGACTCCAGCGGCGTGGTGTCCTGGCGCTTCTTCAGCGCCAAGGCCGACTATGAGTTCGTCGAGTGGGACTTCTCCGGTCACGGCGAAGAGTCCAACGCCCGGGAAGCCGCGACCCTGTTCGGCATTCTCGAGGACATGGGCAAGGAGGTGTACATGGCGGTGTACGACGACCTCGGCGCCAACGCCTGCCGCATCCTGGTGCCGGGCTATTCGGAGATCTACCCGGTCGAGGACCTGATCTGGGACAACACCAACAAGGCGCTGATCTTCCGCTCCGACATCCTCAACCTGCACAGCCTGAGCGACCTGCGTCTGAAGAGCCTGCTCAAGAGCCTGGAGAACTGCGAGGTCGACGACTACACCGACATCACCACGCTGATCGGCATCGAGTTCGACGACAACACCGTGTGGGGCCAGCTGACCATCCTCGAACTGAAGCTGCTGATCTATCTGGCGCTGAAGAAGTACGACGAGGCCAAGGCGCTGACCGAAGCCTTCCTGCAGTACAACGACAACACCGTCGAGCGTGGCCTGTTCTACCAGGCGCTCAACGTGGTGCTGGAAGTGCAGCTGGACGACGACCTGGAACTGGCCGACTACGAGGCCAACTTCCGCCGCATGTTCGGCAACGAGCGGATGGACGCGGCCATCGGCTCGGTCAACGGCAGCATGCGCTTCTACGGTCTGACCCCGACCAGCCTGCAGCTGGAGGGCCTGGACAAGCATCTGCGGCTGATCGACAGCTACAAGAAGCTGCACGCGGCGCGAGCTAGAGCCGCAGGGCTTTCCAGCTAGGAGCGGTCTGCAACTGTATGGGTTGGAAACGCACGCAGTGAGTTTCCAACCTGAATAGACAGCTTGCTTACTGCGCTTGCACCGAGGCTGCCGGCCGATACTCGCGCTGGATATGCCCGGCCAGCTGCTCCTCGGTGAACCACACCGGCTTGGTCTTCATCTCCACGAACTCCGGCACCTGGTCGGCATAGTGCGGCGACTGGCTGTCGAGGGTGGCGCTGCCGAACTGGTGGATGCTGTCGCTGCTGAGCTTGCCGTTTTGGTCCCATTCGACGAACAGGATGTAGGTGTCGCCGGCCACGGCCTTGAGCGTGCCATCCTCCTGCGCCTCGCCCCACACCGAGCGCAGGCTGTCCCACGAGCCGTCCAGCGCCAGGTTGGTTTCCCCACGCACGATGCGGTTGACCTCGGCCCACTCGGGATCGAGGCGGCCGAAGTGCTGCTTGAGGGTCCTGGCGGCGGCGAGCAGGGACTCGCGCAGGTCGGGCTCCGGCAGCTTGGCTTCCTGGGCGCGAATCACCGGGGTGGTGGCGAGCAGGGCCAGGGCGGCGCCGCGATTGGCCCGCTCGCTGTTGTAATCCCACTGCTTGAGCTGCGCCTGCGCCGCGCGCAGTTCCTCATCGTTCCCCGCGTCCAGGGCCAGCATCTGCTGCACGCAGGCAACCAGCGCCGAGCGCTCGCTGTAGCGCAGGTCGTACTTGTACTGGCGGAACTCCTCGCGGCTGATCGAGCGGTCGGCGCCGAAAGTTTCCTGCAGGCGCAGGGCGCGATTGGTCATGTTGGTCTGGATGCCCATGCTCGCGGGAAAGTCCTGCGGGCGCAGGTCATCGCCGGCCTCGCTGGCATGGAAGGGCGTGGCATTGGCGTTGAACAGCAGCCCGGAGGCGGGGTTCCACAGCTGCGGCGTGCGCTCGGCCGGCAGGTAGCCCTGCCAGATCAGGTCGCTGCGGTCGCCGGGCAGGGTGCCGCTCCAGTCGATATCGACTGTGCGGTTGGGGAACAGGCCGTTGTAGACGTAGCCGACATTGCCGCGCTGGTCGGCATAGAGGTAATTGAGCGCGGGCACCGCCTGCAGCGCCATCGCGGCCTGCCACTCGGCCAGGTTGCGCGCCTTGTTCAGGCGATAGACCTGCAGGCCGCCACGGATTTCATCCATGCCGGCGTAGCGCAGGGCGAAGTCGCCCTGTTCGGTGCGCAGCACCGGCCCGTGCTCGGAGCGCCAGACGGTTTTCGGCACCGGCACCAGCAGCGGCCCCCACAGTTTCACCCATAGCCAGGCAGTGGCTTGCTGCAGGTCGCGCCACTGGCCGTCCAGACGGTATTGATCGGGGTTGTCGGGGTTGATGGTCAGTTGATAGACGTCGGCCAGGTCCGGGGCGTTGACCGTGTTGGCCCAGCCCAGGTGTTGGTTGTGACCGTGCAGCAGGAAGGGCGAGCCGGGGAAAAAGCCGCCGGCCACATGCCAGCCCTCGTTGCTCTGCAGCACCGCCTCATACCAGGCCACCGGGCCGGTGTAGGGCTGGTGCGAGTTGACCAGCAGGCGGGTGACACCATCGCTGGAGCGGCTCGGCGCCACCGCCACGCCGTTCGAGCCGGTAGGCGTCTTGACCAGCTCGGTCTTGCCCTCGAAGACCTGCTTGAGGGTCTTATCCAGGCCATAGAAGAACGGCATCTTGAACAGAAAGCCGGCCGCCACGTCCTCGCCGGTCATCGGCAGCGCCGAAGCCACGACCTTGTCCGGGTGCTGCGCGGCATACAGGTTCACGCCGTCGGCATAGGCCTGCATGACGGCGCGTACATCGGCGGGCAGGTCGCGCTCGTAGCGGGCGCGCACGGTGGGCCAGATGTTCAGCAGGTTGACCACGTAATCGCCCGGCGCCGCCGAGCTGCCCTTGCTCATGGCCAGGCGGCCGCGCACGGCCATGGTGACGTCCTGGATGGTGGCGTAGTCGTCCTCGGCATGGGCATAGCCGAAGCCGAAGGCCACGTCGCTGTCGCGCGCGCCGAAGATATGCGGCACGCCCCAGCTGTCGCGCACGATGCGCGCGTCATAGGCCTTGGCCCGTTCGAACAGCTCGGCCGTGTCGACGCGCTCGCGTTGCTGCCAGAGGCTGGCGGCGAGCAGGGCGATGAGGATGAGGGCGATAAACAGCAGCAGAGCGCGGAGCAGGCGGAAGGTGGTCGAGCGACGGGGCATGTGGGGTTCCGGGGCAGCCTGGGGAGTGCTGGAGAGTAACAAGAACGTCGCTTTTGCAGGGGGGCTTATTGCCTCGGGGAACGACTGAGTGGGTAACCAGGCTGTTGCGTATCGCTGTGGGTATCCGTGTTTGCCGGGTTGGCTCCCTGATGGCCGGCCTCAGTAAAGGAATCAGGCCTGCGTTTGGCGCCGTATTGGTGGCGTGCTTGGTTTAGGGCTGCTCCGGGCTTCCTGTAAGAAACTGCTCGCGCTGCTTTAAATCAGTCACTGAATAGCCTTGTGCGTGGCCATGTGCTCCAGATACCCCATCAATGCTGCCAGTTCCGGATCACTCAAAACCGCCTCGCTAAACCCCGGCATCCGCCCCTGCGGCCACTTCCGCAGACTCTGCGGATCGCGAATGTACTGCCGCAAGAAATCCCCCGCGAAATACTCCGTCGGGTTATGCGGAATATTCAGATCCGGCCCGAACTGGGAATCCCCCGCGCCATTCAGCCGGTGACAGGCCAGGCAGTTCTTCTGGAACACCGCAAACCCCGCCTGCACCTCGGCACTGGCATCGGCGGCCGGCAGCAGGGCGGGGAAGCGCTGCGCCACCGGCGCCAGCAGGCGCAGGGTGGACACCTGGAACGGCCACTGCTCCGGGCCGATCTGCGCGGCCTCGGGGTTCTGCCACACCAGGTAGAACGGCCCGGCACTGGGCTTGTTCCTGGAGAGTGCCGGCCAGGGCTGCGCCGGTTCTTCCACTGCCAGCCAGGCGCGGGCGCCCTGGGTGCTCAGCAGGGGCGCGGCGGGCAGTTCGGCGGCGAAGCCATCCATGGCCAAGGCCTGCAGGTGATCGCCGGGCTGCACGCCGTCGAGCAGGGCCGCCAGTGGCACGGCGCGGTAGGTCATGGCGCGCTTGTAGGCCACGTCGGCGGCGATTTCGATCTGCTGCGCCTGCGGGTGGCTTAGCAGTTCTGCTGTGCTCCAACTGCGGCTGCCCTGGGGCAGCTCCAGCTTGAGTTCGGCGGCCTGGGCCAGCGGGGCGAGCAGGGCGGCGCCCAGCAGCAGGCGGCTCAGCAGTTGGTGCATATTGGGCTCTCGCTCTGGTGGTCGCGGGCCAGCTTGAACTGGTCGTAGCCGCCCGCGTTGATCACCTGGGTGTAGCCCAGCGCCTGCAGTTCGTCCTGGGCGACGCTGGAACGGCGGCCGCTGCGGCAGTAGAGGACTACCGGAGCGTGCTTGTCCGGCGCGACTTCGGCGATGCGTGCAGCGATGTCGCCGTGGGGAATGAGCTTGGCGCCGGGCAAGGCGCCGCTGGCGAATTCGTCCGCGGAGCGCACGTCGATCAGCACGGCACCGGGCTGGGCCAGGGCGTGCAGGGCAGCGGTAGCGTCGATATCGCCGGCCTGGGCGGCCAGCGGGCTCAGCGCGAGGCTGAGGCAAAGCAGGAAATGGCGCATGGCAGGAGACCTCATGAGGCGTCGAACGCTCACGCTAGCACAGTCTCCGAGTGGGTTGTTCCGCAGCCCGAGCACTACGGCTTCGGGCTACGGCGGGGGAAGAATGATCAGCTGACCAGGCGACTCACGTTGGGCAGGATCAGGATGACGGTGGTGGCAAGGACGATCAGGCTCGCCTGCCGGTACTTGGCTTGTTTGATCATGACGCTACTGCCTTTGTTCTTGTTGGTGTTTCGGCCGTTGCCGGCAGCGCCAGGCTGCGAGCGGGGCACCACACCGTGGCGCAGATAAAAAAGCCGTCCCGGCAGAACCCGGCGACGGCCCCTTGCATGAGTAATGCTAGGGGCGCGGTCACACTTGGCTTAGACCACTTGGCTTCTACAAAACGCTTGGTTGTACAAGCTGGTTATTGCGGTGGACTGGCGCCCGTGCAGCAGGCCTTGAGCCAGAGCCTTCGCGCTCTGCAGGCGGATGGGTAGTTAATGACGACCGCTCGTCTGAGCCGAACGGTCAATGGGCCTGAGCGCATCGGTCATTGAGTCCATGGGGCGTGGACTTAAGGTAGAGCGACCCGGCATTTGCCGCTGCCATGCACCGAGGACGTCATGACCGAAGCATATATTTTCGACGCCGTGCGCACCCCGCGCGGCAAGGGCAAGAAGGACGGCGCGCTGTACAGCGTCAAGCCGGTGGACCTGGTGGTCGGCCTGCTCAAGGCCCTGGAGCAGCGTAACCGCCTGGACACCGCTCAGGTCGACGATGTGGTGCTGGGCTGTGTGACCCCGGTGGGTGACCAGGGCGCCGACATCGCCAAGACCGCCGTGCTGGCCGCCGACTGGGCCGAGTGCGTGGCCGGCGTGCAGCTCAACCGCTTCTGCGCCTCGGGGCTGGAGGCGGTGAACATGGGCGCGATGAAGGTGCGCTCGGGCTTCGAGGACCTGGTGGTGGTCGGCGGCGTGGAGTCCATGTCGCGCATCCCCATGGGGTCGGACGGCGGCGCCTGGGCGATGGACCCGGCGACCAATATGCACACCAACTTCGTGCCGCAGGGCGTGGGCGCGGACCTGATTGCCACCCTTGAAGGCTTCTCCCGCAGCGACGTCGACAGCTTTGCACTGCGCTCGCAGCAGAAGGCCGCGCGTGCCAGCGCCGATGGCTCGTTCGCCAAGTCGCTGATCCCGGTCACCGACCAGAACGGCATCGTGCTGCTCGACCGCGACGAATTCATCCGTGGTGACAGCACCCTCGATGGCCTGGGCAAGCTCAAGCCGAGCTTCGAGATGATGGGGCAGATGGGCTTCGACGCCACCGCCCTGCGCAAGTATTCGCACGTCGAGCGCATCGAGCACGTGCACACCCCGGGCAACAGCTCCGGCATCGTCGATGGCGCGGCGCTGATGCTGATTGGCTCCGAAGCCAAGGGCAAGGAGTTGGGCCTGAAGCCGCGTGCGCGCGTCGTCGCCACCGCGGTGACCAGCACCGACCCGACCATCATGCTCACCGGCCCGGCGCCGGCCACCCGCAAGGCACTGGCCAAGGCCGGGCTGTCGGTGGAGGACATCGATCTGTTCGAGGTCAACGAGGCGTTCGCTTCGGTGGTGATGAAGTTCATGAAGGACATGGGCGTGCCGGAGAGCAAGGTCAACGTCAACGGCGGCTCCATCGCCATGGGCCACCCGCTGGGCGCTACCGGCTGCGCCATCCTCGGCACCCTGCTCGACGAGCTGGAGAAGCGCGAGCTGCGCTACGGCCTGGCCACGCTGTGTGTCGGTGGCGGCATGGGTATCGCGACGATTATTGAAAGAGTTTGAGGCGGAGATAAGAAAAATGACTGACGCCATCCGTTACGAAAAGGGCCAGGACAATATCGTCGTCCTGACCATCGACATGCCCGGCCAGAGCGCCAACACCATGAACGCGGTGTACCGCGAGGCCATGGGCCAGACCGTGGCACGCCTGGAAGCCGAGAAGGACAGCATCGCCGGGGTGATCATCACCTCGGCGAAGAAGACCTTCTTCGCTGGCGGCGACCTCAACGAGCTGATCAAGGTCACCAAGGCCGACGCCAAGCCGTTCTACGACATGATCCTCAATATCAAGGGCCAGCTGCGCCGCCTGGAGACCCTGGGCAAGCCGGTGGTGGCCGCGATCAACGGCGCCGCGCTGGGCGGTGGCTGGGAAATCTGCCTGGCCTGTCACCACCGCATCGCCCTGGACAACTCCAGCGTGCAGCTGGGCCTGCCGGAAGTGACCCTCGGCCTGCTGCCGGGCGGTGGCGGCGTGGTGCGCATGGTGCGCCTGCTCGGCCTGGAGAAGGCCCTGCCGTACCTGGCCGAAGGCAAGAAGGTACGCCCGGACGCCGCGCTCAAGGCCGGCCTGATCCACGACATCGCCGCGACTCCCGAAGAGATGCTGGCCAAGGCGCGCGCCTGGATTGCCGCCAACCCGGCTGCGGTGCAGCCGTGGGACGCCAAGGGCTACAAGATTCCCGGTGGCACGCCGAGCACCCCGGCCGTGGCACAGATGCTGGCCATTGCGCCGAGCGTGCTGCGTGACAAGACCAAGGGCTGCTTCCCCGCGCCGGAGAAGATCATGTGCGCCGCCGTCGAGGGCGCGCAGGTCGACTTCGACACCGCGCAGATCATCGAGGCGCGCTACTTCACCGAGCTGACCACCGGCCAGGTGGCGAAGAACATGATCGGCACCTTCTGGTTCCAGTTGAACGAGATCAACGCCGGCAGCTCGCGCCCGCAGGGCATTCCGCAGTACGTGACGAAGAAGGTCGGTGTGCTTGGTGCCGGCATGATGGGCGCCGGCATCGCATATGTGTCGGCCGCCGCCGGCATCGAGGTGGTGCTCAAGGACGTGTCCATCGAGGCGGCAGAGAAGGGCAAGTCCTATTCGGCCAAGCTGCTCGACAAGAAGGTCAGCCGTGGCCACATGACGGCCGACAAGCGCGACGCCTTCCTGGCGCGGATCAAGCCGACCGCCAGCGACGCCGACCTCGAAGGTTGCGACCTGATCATCGAGGCGGTGTTCGAAGACCGCGCCCTCAAGGCCAAGGTCAACGCCGCTGCCGAGGCCGCCGCACTGCCGGATGCGGTGATCGCCTCCAACACCTCGACCCTGCCGATCACCGGCCTGGCGACTGCGGTGCAGAAGCAGGACAAGTTCATCGGCCTGCACTTCTTCAGCCCGGTCGACAAGATGCCGCTGGTGGAGATCATCAAGGGCGCCAAAACCAGCGACGAGACCCTGGCGCGTGGCTTCGACTACGTGCTGCAGATCAAGAAGACCCCGATCGTGGTCGAGGACAGCCGCGGCTTCTTCACCTCGCGGGTGTTCGGCACCTTCACCAACGAGGGCATCGCCATGCTCGGCGAAGGCGTCAGCGCGGCGATGATCGAGGCCGAGGCACGCAAGGCCGGCATGCCGGTGGGCCCGCTGGCGATCAGTGACGAGGTGTCGATGAGCCTGATGGACCATATCCGCCAGCAGACCGTGGCTGACTTGGCCGCCGAGGGCAAACAGATTCCGCAACATCCGGCGTTCGCCGTGATCGATCTGATGCTCAAGGAGTACAAGCGCCCGGGCAAGGCCGCCGGAGGTGGCTTCTACGATTACCCCGAGGGCGGCAAGAAGCACCTGTGGCCAGAGCTCAAGGCCCGCTTCGAGAAGGCCGATGCGCAGATCTCCCAGGAGGACGTGCGTGACCGCATTCTGTTTATCCAGGCCATCGAGACGGTGCGCTGTGTGGAGGAGGGTGTGCTGAAATCGGTGGCCGACGCCAATATCGGCTCGATCTTCGGCATCGGCTTCGCCGCCTGGACAGGCGGGGCGCTGCAGTTCATCAACCAGTACGGCATCAAGGACTTCGTCGCCCGTGCCCAGTACCTGGCCGAGCAGTACGGCGAGCGCTTCCTGCCGCCGGCCCTGCTGCTGGAGAAGGCGGCCAAGGGCGAGGGCTTCTGAGGTTTGCGCTGTTGACGAGGAAGCCGGCCTAAGCCGGCTTTTTCGTTTCCGCGGTCTGCAGCGTCGAGCGGTTAGGCGCGTTGCGCCTTATGCAGCCTGGCACCAGCCGTTCTGCAGGCAGATCACCGAGTGGATCGCCAGCTTCTCGCTCTGCCGGGTGGGCATGCGCAGGGTCAGCAGGTCGCCCTCCTCGGTGTGCACGGCCGCCTCGGACTCGAAGTGCAGGCCTGATTCGCTCAGGCTGACATAGGTAATGCCGTAGGTGCTGGTGTTGGAAAAGGCTTCGGTGATGGACATGACAAGACCTCCGTGGCGAATGCCGCAGTGACTCATTGGCGGGCACGGGCCTGCTGTTGCTGTTGGGTGGGTGCCGGCACGCTGTGGAAGGCGGAGGCGGCAATCAGGCTGGCGATGGCGGCGAAACTGCTCATGATGCTTTTTCTCTGTGATGGGGGCTGTGGCAGCATCTTTGCCGAGCTCCGCCATCAACAGAAGTGAATGCTCGGCATGATGCCTATCGAAGACAGTGATAGTTGCCGGACATCGCCAGATTTCATCGGAAAGCCCCGTGGATATTGCGTTCCAGATACCTTCGATGCACGCTAGGCGCCTTCTCAACCACCCAGGTCGCCTCAGGTAATCCACTCAATGTCACTGCGCATCTGCATTCTGGAAACCGATGTACTCCGCCCCGAACTTATCGACCAATACCAGGGCTACGGCCGCATGTTTGAACGTCTGTTCTCCAAGCAGCCGCTGGCGGCGAGCTTCGAGGTGTTCAACGTGGTGCAGGGCGAGTATCCGGCTGACGATGAGCGCTATGACGCCTACCTGGTAACCGGCAGCAAGGCCGATTCCTTTGGCAGTGATCCGTGGATTCAGACCCTCAAGACCTATCTGCTGCAGCGCTATGAGAATGGCGACAAGCTGCTCGGTATCTGCTTCGGGCATCAGTTGCTCGCGCTGCTCCTCGGCGGCCGCAGTGAGCGGGCCGCGCAGGGCTGGGGCGTGGGCATCCATCACTACGAGATCAAGCAGCAGGCGCAGTGGATGACCCCGGCGCTGGAGCGCCTGACGCTACTGATCAGTCACCAGGATCAGGTCACCGCACTGCCTGAAAACGCCACCCTGCTGGCCTCGAGCGAGTTCTGTCCGGTAGCGGCCTATTGCATCGGTGAACAGGTGCTGTGCTTCCAGGGCCATCCCGAGTTTATCCACGACTACTCGCGCACCCTGCTCGATATTCGCCAGAAGTGCATCGGCGAGCCGGTCTACAGCAAGGCGGTAGAGAGCCTGGAACACGATCACCAGGGCACCACGGTGGCCGAGTGGATGATGCGTTTCGTGGCCCAGGGCAAAGGCGTGCAAAGCGCCTGAGCCACAGGCGTCGCCAGGTCGGCCGTTATGAAGCCCAGCCAGGTCTTGAGCTGGGCTTCATGCTTTAGGGCGTTTACCCGATCTGCCCAGGTTGCTACAGCCAACCCAGGCGCTTGAAGTTGGCAAACAGTCCGACGCAACCCATGCCAATCAAGCCCAGCACGCCGAAATAGCCGTAATGCCAGGTCAGCTCCGGCATGTTCTGGAAGTTCATTCCATAGAGGCCAGCCACTGCTGTGGGGAAGGCGAGGATTGCTGCCCAGGCGGCGAATTTGCGTTGGGTCAGGCTTTGTCTGGAGGCCTCCAGCAGCAGGCCGATTTCGATGGCGTGATCGGCCATTTCCCGCAGGCCGGTGAGGTCTTCCAGCAAACGGTTGACGTGGATGGCAATGTCGCGGAAGTACGGGCGCATGTGCTTGTCGATGAAGGGAAAGTCGAGCTGCTGCAGTTCCTGGCAGATTTCCGAGAGGGGCGCGACCTGGCGGCGCAGGCGTAGGAGGTCGCGGCGCAGGCTGTGGATGCGCTCGAAATCGGCCTGGGCCAGCGGGCGGCTTAACACGGTCTGCTCGATGTCCTCCAGTTCGCTGTGTATGCGGTCCAGCAGCGGCCGGTAGTTCTCGATCACGAAGGCGAGCAGGGCATAGAGCACGAAGTCCTCGCCATGCTCCAGCAGCAGCGGTCGTGCCTCGCAGCGCTGGCGCACGCTGGAGTAGGGCGCCGAATCGCCGTAGCGCGCACTGATCACATAGCCTTTACCGGCGAACAGCTGGGTCTCGACGAACTCCAGACGTCCCTCGGCCCGGCGGATCGGCGAGTAGAGCACCATGAACAAGGCGTCGCCGAAGGTTTCCAGCTTGGGGCGGGTGTGCTGGGCGATAGCGTCTTCCATCGCCAGTTCGTGCAGATTGAACTGCTCCCGCAGTGTCTGCAGCTGCTCGCTGTCAGGGTCACGCAGGCCGATCCAGACAAAGTGCTCGGGCCTGGCAGCCCATGCCTGCCCCTCGCTCAGGGTGATATCGGTGACTTTCTTGCCCGCGTGATAAGCGGCGGCGGCAACGACCTGGCCCATGGAGCCTCCTCGTTCAGTGATACCGAAGCTTAACCCGCAAAGAAAAGGCCCGGAACATGCCGGGCCTCTCGCGTCAGACTGCAGCTTTGGTGCCGACCGCACTGTCGAGCTGCTCAATGCATTCGCGCATCATGAGCTGGCATCGATCCATCAGTTGCGGCAGATCATCGAGGGTCAGCCCCAGCGTCGGGATAGCCGGCAGCGAGCGGATCATCACCTTACCGCTGTTCCAGCGGTTGAGCTTGAAACGCCCGGCGTAGGTGCTGACACAGACTGGAATGATCGGCACGCCAGCGGCGATGGCCATCTGAAAGGCGCCCTTCTTGAAGGGCAGCAGGCCCTTGCCCTGGTTGCGCGTACCCTCGGGGAAAACCCAGATCGAGGTATCGCGCTGCTGTAGGGCTTCGGTGGTCTGCAGCATGGCTTGTTTGGCCTTCTGGCCGTTGCCCCGGTCGATCAGTACATTGCCCGCCAGCCAGTACAGTTGGCCGAAGAAGGGCACCCATTTCAGGCTCTTCTTGCCAATGCTGACGGTACGCGGTGGCACCACGCGGCCCAGCACATAGAGATCGTAGTTGGACTGGTGGTTGGCCACTATCACACAGGGACGATCCTGGCCGAACAGGCTACTAACCTCGGCCTTGAGCTTGATACGCAGCATGCACAGGGCCGGTAGCGAATACAGGCGCGCGCACAGGCGGCTGTTGTCCGGATTGAACGGACGGCACAGGCCAAGCACCAGGCCGAGCACGCCGGCAAGAACGAAGTGCAGCCCCATCAAAAACATGCGCGCAAGGAAAAGCATCGGTAAGCCTTCAGGCAGACAAAAAGGCGCGCAGTGTACGGGCGTGCACTATTTTCGGCAATTGACGCCGATCAGAGGTTGTTGCCGGGCGTTTCCGCGGCGTTCGGAGCAAATGAAAAGCCCGGCACTGGGCCGGGCTTGTCGGTGGCGCGGGGGTATCAGCCCAGGTGCTGCTGATCCAGCTCGATGGCCTTATCCAGCGTTTCCAGAAACGCCTTGCGTACCTTCAGCTTGGTGTTCTTGTGCGCGGTCATGTTGATCTTCTTCAGCTGCTGGGCAGCGGCGACGGCGGTGGCCATCAATTGCTCGGCCGGTACCACCTTGTCGAGGAAACCGGCGTCCATGGCATCTTGCGGATTGAAGATCTCGCCATTGATCACCGAGCGGTGGAAGGCGGACTTGCGCAGGCGGTCACGGGCCAGTTCGATGCCGGCGTGGTGCATGGTCATGCCGATCTGTACTTCGTTCAGGCCGATGTTGAACGGGCCTTCGACGCCGATGCGGTAGTCGGCCGAGAGCAGGATGAACGCACCCTTGGCGATGGCATGGCCCGGGCAGGCGACGATGATCGGGAACGGGTGGGCGAGCATGCGGCGGGCCAGGGTGGAGCCGGCGGTGACCAGTGCCACCGCGTTCTGCGGGCCGGAGGTCATCACTTTCAGGTCGTAGCCGCCGGAGAGAATGCCCGGCTGGCCGGTGATGATCACCACGGCGCGGTCCTGCGCGGCCTGATCCAGAGCGGCGTTGAAGGCAGTGATCACGTCCGGGGAGATGGCATTGACCTTGCCATTGTTGAGGGTCAGGGTGGCGATGCCATCTTCGAGTTGGTAGCTGATCAGTTCGCTCATGGCGCAAATCCTTGTCCGGGGTGATGGAAGTGGCGCTGACGTTACCCAGCCGGGGCGCATGGGTAAAGCGCTTTGGCTGACCGCAGGGTCACCCTCAAATGCTTGGCTATGGCACTGATGGGCTGTCTCAATTGGTGGCGCAACCGCTTAGTGGCTAGGGTAAGGACCATTCGAGGAGACCCCATGCAAGCATTTTCCCGTGTCACTTTGTTTGGCTTACTGATACTTCTGATCGGTCTGGCCGAAAGCACCTACAGCCACAGCGCCTCGGGTGTGGTTCAACTATTCCTGTTCAGTCTGTTCGTCTCGCTGGGTTTCCTGCTGTTCGGCACTCAGCGTTTCGAGGCGAAACCGCCTAGCACCCCATAAGCGCATGAATAGACTGAAAAAAAGTTTGCATTCGAAAGTGTCTGCGGCTACATTAGCGCGCCTCGACAGACCAGACAGGTTTGCCGAGATCCGGTGAAGTGTCCGAGCGGTTGAAGGAGCACGCCTGGAAAGTGTGTATACGGGAAACCGTATCGAGGGTTCGAATCCCTCCTTCACCGCCAGACCCAATGCAAAAGCCCTGAAAACAGTAGAGTTTTCGGGGCTTTTGCTTTTCTGGGGCATGGGCTGTCGAAATCGACGTCCGTCGTTGTGTGATCGGGGCATGTCGCTGCGGGCGGCGCTTATTCCACAAACAGCTTCTGCACCGCCGAGAAGTCGAGCTTGCCGTTACCCTGCTTGAGCAGCAGGCGGTACAGCTGCAGGGCCAGGGCGCCCATCGGCGTGCTGCTGCCGGTGGTTTGGGCGGCCTCCTGGGCCAGGCCCAGGTCCTTGGCCATCAGCTCGGCCATGAAACCGCCCGAGTAACCTTTCGAGGCCGGCACATTGTCCATCACCCCTGGCCAGGGGTTGTACTTCTCCAGGCTCCAGTTACCGCCCGAACTCTGGCGCATGATCTCCGCCAGCACGGCCGGATCGAGGCCGCTGGCCACACCCAGGGCCATGGCTTCGGCGGTGCCGATCATGTGTACGGCGAGCAGCTGGTTGTTGCACACCTTGGCCACCTGGCCGGCGCCGTCCGGGCCGGCGTGGAAGATGTTGCGGCCCATGGCTTCGAAGATCGGCCGGGCTTTTTCCAGGGTTGCGGCTTCACCTCCGATCATGAAGGTCAGGGTGCCGGCTGTCGCGCCGGCGGTGCCGCCGGAGACCGGCGCATCGAGCAGCGGGATGCCGCGCGCGGCGGCGGCCTGATGCACTTTGCGCGCCGAGTCCGGGGCGATGGTCGAGCATTCCAGCACCAGGCTGCCGGGGGCGATCTGCGAGAGCAGGCCGCCGTCGCCCAGGTACAGGCCTTCGACATGGCGACTGGCCGGCAGCATGCTGACCACTACCGCAGCGCCCCGAACCGCTTCGGCGGCGCTGGCAGCGGTCTTGCCACCATCCTGAGCGAATGCTTGTAACGCCTCGCTGGCCAGGTCGAAGGCGGTGACGGTAAAGCCGGCCTTGAGCAGGTTGCGGGCCATGGGCAGGCCCATGTGGCCGAGGCCGATAAAGGCGATCTGGGTCATTGTTGTTGTTCTCCTCTTTCAATCAGGGGCGCGCGGGCTAGTGCAAGTCCGCGAGCGGATGCGGGCCTTCCCAGACGGGCTCGAAGTGCGCCTCGATCACTGCGGCAGGGATTGCGGCTGGATCGGGCCAGTGCCACTGCGGAGCCTGGTCTTTGTCGATCAGTCGGGCGCGCACGCCTTCGGGGAATTCCGGGTGGCGGCAGCAGTTCAGGCTCATCGCGTATTCCATGCGGAACACCTCGGCCAGCGACAGGTGACGGGCACGGCGGATCTGCTGCCAGACCAGGTGTGCGGTGAGCGGGCAGCCGGCGGCCAGGGTCTTGGCGGCACGGGCTAGCAGTGCATCGTCGCCATGCTGCAGACCGCTCAGTGCCTGCCAGGCGGCGGGCAGGTCGGCCACGTCGAGCAATGCGTCGATGCGTTCGCGGCGCGGTAGCCACTGGGCCTGCGGCAGCTCCGAGCGGGCCTCATGTTCCAGAGCACGGAGCAGGCTGCCCAGCTGTTCGGCGGGCTGGTGTTGCCAGTTGAGCTGGGCCAGGCCGTCGAGCAGGGCGTCCTGCTGATCGTCGCGCAGAAAGCGGTCGGCCAGATCTAGGTCGAGGGCATCAGCAGCATTGATGGTGCTGGCGCTGAGGCCGAGGAACAGACCGAGCTTGCCCGGCAGGCGGGCGAGGAACCAGCTGCCGCCGACGTCCGGATACAGGCCGATATTGATCTCTGGCATGGCCAGGCGGCTGCTCGGCGTGACGATACGGATGGCCGCGCCTTGCATCAGGCCCATGCCACCGCCCAGCACATGGCCGTGGGCCCAACAGATCAGCGGTTTCGGGTAGGTGTGGATGCGATGGTCGAGGCGGTATTCGTCAGCGAAGAAGCGCCGCGCCAGCGGCGGTACCTCGCCGGGATGCTCGCGGCATTGCTGTACCAGCTGCACCACGTCGCCGCCGGCGCAGAAGGCCTTGGCGCCATTGCCGCGCAGCAGTACGCAGGCGATGGCGGGGTTGTCCTGCCATTCGCGCAGCTTGGCATCCAGCGCCTCGATCATCGGCAGGGTCAGGGCGTTGAGGCTCTTCTCCGCGTCCAGGCTGGCGATGCCGATGCGGAAGCCGTGGGGGGCGGGGCGTTCTTCGAAATGCACGTTCATGTTGTTTCCATCATGGGGTGGAGGCGCGGGCTCCACCGTAGTGGTTCTGGTGGATGTGAAGAGGGACATCCACCCTGCGATTGCTGATGCAGTGAAGTAGCCCGGACTTCAGTCCGGGAAGGCTGGCAGGCATGCCCCGGACTGAAGTCCGGGCTACCTGCTGACGGCCAGCCATCCACCCTACGATCACTTGTTGCGCCACTGGGCGTCGCGTTTCTCCAGGAAGGCATTGACGCCCTCGCGGGTGTCGTCGGCATCGAACAGGTCGACGAAGCGCTCGCGCTCCTCGGAGAGCCAGCTGTTCGGGCCGCGCTCGCGGGCACCCTGGATCAGCGGCTTGATAGTGCGCACCGCTACCGGGCTCTGCCGCGCCACCTTGGCCGCCAGCAGCAGGGCGGTGCCACGGGCTTCGCCGGTATCCACCACCTGTTCGACCAGGCCGATGCGCAGGGCGGTTTCGGCATCGACGCGTTCGCCGCAGAGGATCATGCGCTTGGCCCAGCCCTCACCGACCAGCCAGGGCAGGTGCTGGGTGCCGCCGGCGCAGGGCAGCAGGCCGACGGTGGCTTCCGGCAGGGCCATTTGCGCCTGGCGCTCGGCAATGCGGATGTCGCAGGCCAGGGCGCACTCCAGGCCGCCACCCATGGCGTAGCCGTTGATCGCGGCGATCGATACGCCACGGAAGTCGCGCAGGGTTTCGAAGGCTTCGCCGAAACGGCGGGCCATTTCACGGGCGCGGGCCTTGTCGCCGTCGGCGAACAGGTTGAGGTCGGCGCCGGCGCTGAAGAACTTGCTGCCCTGGCCGGTTACCACCAGGGCGTAGATATCGTCATCGCGATTGAGGTGCTCGATAACCTGCTTGAGGCCGATCAGCGAGTCGCGGTCCCAGGTGTTGGCCGGCGGGTGGTTGATGGTGATCAGCGCGGTATGGCCATGCTTTTCCACGGTCAGCTTGTGGGTCAGGTCGAAGACGCCGGGTTTGTAGGCTTCGATAGCGGTGCTCATAACTGTCCTCGTATTTCCGGTTGTGCCCACGCTCTGCGTGGGCACTCAGCCCAGGACGCTTTGCGTCCCGTTTGTTCCGTGCCAGGACGCTGAGCGTCCGGGGCGGCATTCCCACGTGGAACGTGGGAACGATCAACTAAAAGCAAAGCTACAGCAGGCGATCCAGCATGCCGCCCTGGTCCAGCAGGCGGCGGGCGATGATTACCCGCATGATCTCGTTGGTGCCCTCCAGTATCTGGTGCACGCGGCTGTCGCGCACCCAGCGCTCCAGCGGATAGTCATTGAGATAACCGTAGCCACCGTGAAGTTGCAGCGCCTCGTTGCACAGGGCAAAGCAGTGGTCGGTGGCGAAGCGCTTGGCCATGGCGCAATACAGGCTGGCCTCGCTGTGGCCGTGGTCGAGCTTGTGCGCGGCCAGGCGCACCATCTGCCGGCTCGCTGTTAAATCGGTGAGCATGTCGGCCAGCTTGAACTGCAGGGCCTGGAACTCGGCTAGGGCCTTGCCGAACTGCTTGCGCTCCTCCACGTAGCGCAGGCTCTGCTCCAGCGCCGCCTGGGCGGCGCCCAGCGAGCAGCTGGCGATATTGATGCGCCCGCCGTCGAGGCCCTTCATGGCGTAGACGAAACCCTGGCCTTCCGGGCCGATGCGGTTGCCTGCCGGAATGCGCACGCCCTCGAAGGTGATGGTGCGGGTCGGCTGGGCGCGCCAGCCCATTTTCAGTTCGTTGCGACCGTACCTCACGCCCGGCGCGTCGCCCGGCACCAGGAAGCAGGACACCCCCTTGGCACCGTCTTCGCCGGTGCGCGCCATGACGATCAGTACGTCGGTGCTGCCGGCACCTGAGATAAAGCACTTGCTGCCGTCGAGCACGTAGTCGTCGCCATCACGCCGGGCGCGGGTGCGCAGGCGGGCGGCGTCGGAGCCGGCGTCCGGTTCGGTCAGGCAATAGGAGGCCAGCAGCTCGCCTGAGGTCAGGCGCGGCAGCCAGGCATCCTTCAAGGCCTGGTCGGCGAACGAGGCGAGCATCCACGACGCCATGTTGTGGATGGTGAGAAAGGCGGTGGTGGCGATGCAGCCCGCGGACAGCTGCTCGAAGATCAGCGAACTGGACAGGCGCGACAGGCCCAGGCCGCCGTCTTCCTCCTTGATGTACAGGGCCAGGTAGCCCTGCTCGGCGGCGCGCTTGATTACGTCCACCGGAAAATGGTGGTCACGATCCCAGTCGGCCGCGTGTGGCGTCAGCTCATGGGCGGCAAAGGCGCGGGCGCTGTCGACCAGCAGGCGTTGTTCTTCGTTCAGCTCAAAGTCCATGGTTCCTCACTGCAATGTGCTGGGCTGGTTGGCGGCGCGGCGCTCCGCCTGCCATTCGGCAAGGCTCGGGGCGGCCTGGGCACCATCCAGGTGGTGGACGATTTCGAAATAATCCTGGCGCAAGGCGTCCTTCATGACCTCGGCGCGGGGTTTGACCTTCACCGCGTAGACGCTCTGCACGTTCTGGTGGTCGAAGGCACGCCATTGCTGCTCGCCCTTGAGCAGGCGATAGCTGTGGCCTTCCAGCGTCTTGATCAGTGCCTCGCTGTCCAGGCTCTTGGCGCGCCCCACGGCATCGGCCCATTGGCGCACGATGCTGTAGGCCGAAGCGGCCGAGCTAGAGGGGTAGACCTCGTAGCGGGCGGTGAAGTCGCGCACGAAGGCCTTGCCGGCCTCGGAGCCTTCACGCTCCGGCACGTGCCAGGTCCAGGGCTCGGTGCCGAGCACGCCGGCCATCAGGCTCGGGCCGGCCTGCTCGACGATGGCCTGGGTCAGGTTGGGCGCGACGATCTGCATGCGTTGGGTCAGGCCCAGGTCTTCGGCGACGCGCATGGCGCGCACCAGGTCCTCGCCGAATAGCACCAGAACCAGCACTTCGGCCTTGCTCTGCGCGGCCTGGGTCAGGGCGTTCTGGTAGTCGGCCAGGCGCGCGCCGGGGAAGGGCACCTTGAGCCCGGGGTGGCGGGCGACATCCTCGGTGCCGGTGGTCTGGCGCAGCGAGCTTTCGCTGGTGGTGCCCCAGGTGTAGTCGGCGGTGACGTAGAAGTAGTTCTTGTTCGGCAGTTTTTCGCTCAGGTACTGGCCGAGTACCTTGGCGCTCATCCAGGCGCTGTTGCACTCGCGGAACAGGTAGCGCTGGCCGTCCTTGCCGGTGGTGTCGTTGGAGTAGGTGAGGGTGCCGAAGTACAGCAGGCCGCGCTCGCGTGCACGCTTGCCGGCGGCGATGGCCACCGCGCTGGAGGCGCCGCCGAACAGCATCGCAGCACCTTCGGCAGCCAGCTTGTCGACGTTCTTCACCGCCTTGGCCGGACGCGAAGCGGTGTCCTGGCTGGACAGGCGCAGCGGGCGCCCCAGCACGCCGCCCTTGGCGTTGATCTCGTCGATGGCCAGCAGAGCTCCGCGCATCTGTGCCAGTCCCTCTTCCTTGTACGGGCCGGTGCGCGGGTAGTTGAGGCCGAGGGTGATCGGCTCGGCGGCCTGCGCACAGGCGGTGATCCCGGCCCAGAGGGCCAGGGTGGCAGTCAGTCGATTCATGGCAATGGCTCCTTGTTGTTGTTTTGCCAGCACCGACTGTGCAGCCCTGGCAAGCGTGGAGGCATTGTCTTTTCGTCTTAGTCGTCTCTTATTGAGGTGCGTCAGGTCTCACTTCAGCTGAATGGTCATGTTCGGGCCACTGACCGGTGTGTCATCGAACCAGCGGCTGGTGACCGTCTTGGTCTCGGTGTAGAAGCGCACCGCCTGCTTGCCGTAGGCGTGCAGGTCGCCATAGAACGAACCCTTCCAGCCGGTGAAGGAGAAGAACGGCAGCGGCACTGGAATCGGCACGTTGATGCCCACCTGGCCGACTTCCACCGCGTGCTGATAGTGCCTTGCGGCACCGCCGGAGCGGGTGAAGATACTGGTGCCATTGCCATAGGGACTGGCGTTGACCAGCTCGATGGCCTGTTCCAGTGTGTCGACCTCCATGCACACCAGCACCGGGCCGAAGATTTCCTCGCGGTACAGGCTCATCTTGGTGGTGACGCCACGGAACAGGGTCGGGCCCAGCCAGTTGCCGTTGGGGTAGCCGGCCACCTCGCACTGCGAGCCGTCTAGCAGGCACTCGGCGCCTTCGGCCTTGCCCTCGGCGATCAGCTTCTGCACGCGCTGCTTGGCCTGCTGGCTGATCAGGGGGCCGTAGGCGGAACCGGCGTCTTTCCAGTGACCGGGCCTGAGCTCGGCCATCTGCGCGGCCAGCTCGTCGATCCAGGCTTTAGATTCGCCGACGAACACCGCCACGCTGATCGCCATGCAGCGCTGGCCGGCGGCGCCGCAGCTGGCGCCGAGCAGGTTGCTGATGACCTGATCCTTGGGCGCGTCGGGCATGATCACCATGTGGTTCTTGGCGCCGGCGAAGGCCTGTACGCGCTTCAGGTGCTGGGTGCCGGTGCGGTAGATGTGCTGGCCCACCGGCACAGAGCCGACGAAGGAAATGGCGCGGATGTCCTCGTGCACCAGCAGGGCATCGACCACTTCGCGACCACCGTGCAGCACCTGCAGCACACCCTTGGGCGCGCCGGCTTCGAGGAACAGTTCTGCGAGCCTGTTCGGCGTCAGCGGGTCCTGCTCGGAGGGTTTGAGAATGAAGGTGTTACCGCAGGCGATGGCCAGCGGAAACATCCACAGCGGAATCATCGCCGGGAAGTTGAACGGGGTGATGCCGACGCAAACACCTAGAGGCTGGATATAGCTGGCGGTGTCGATCTCGCGGGCGACGTTCCCCACCGTCTCGCCCATCATCAGGCTGCAGATGTTGGCGGCGTGCTCCGCCACCTCGATGCCGCGCCAGACATCGCCCTTGGCATCAGCGAAGGTCTTGCCGGTTTCCGCGGCGAGAATCTCGGCCAGCTCGTCGTGATGCTCCTTGAGCAGGTGCTGGTAGCGCAGCATCAGGCGCGCGCGTTCCGGTACCGGTACTTCGCGCCAGCTGAGGAAGGCCGTCTTGGCGCTGGCGATCGCCGCCTCGATTTCCTCGTGGGTGGCCTTGGGCGCCAGGGCCAGGACTTCCTGGGTGGCGGGGTCGGTCACTTCGATCAGTTCGCGGGCGTGGCTGGCTTGCCACTGTCCGTCGATCAGCTGCGGGATCACCTGGGGCATCGTCGGCCTCCTGTTGTTCTTGTCTGCCCCTGTTATAGCCGGCGAAAAGCCGTCTGTGGATTGACGATCTTGCCCTGTGGATGGATGATCTTGGCATTCGAACAAGAAAGAGGGCGCCATGAACGCCGCGGTGGAAACCTCCAACTGGCCGCTACCGGCCAACGGCCTGCGCTTCATCGTGCCACCCCGGCTGCGGCGCGTGCTGGCGCGCCATCCACTGTCTACGGGCTGCTATCCGCTGGCCCTGGGCTTCTACCCGGAGGCCGTAGGGCACCGCATGCAGCGCGTTGCCCCAGACGATCACCTGCTCATCTACTGCCGCGCCGGGCGTGGCTGGCTGGACAGTCGGGATGGACGAATCGACGTGGGAGGCGGCGACCTGATGCTGCTACCCAAGGGCTACGCCCATACCTACGGCACCAGTGCCGAGCGGCCCTGGACCCTGTACTGGGTACACTTCGACGGCGCGCTGGGGGAGGATTTCATCCGCCTGCTGGGCAAGCCCGGCAGGCGCCGCATTGGCGTGCAGCCGCGCCTGTTGGCGGACTTCGAGGCACTGCTTGGCCTGCACCGCCAGGGCCTCAATCCGGCTCACTTCATTCACGCCGCTCACCAGTTGCAGGCACTGCTCAGCTCCCTGGCCGTGCTGCCGGCGCGCACTACCCTGAAATCCGGCCGCGTGCTGGACGTGGACGCGGTGCAGGCGGTGATGCGCAGCCACCTGCATGGCAGCCTCAACCTCGATGAGCTGGCCGCGCAGTTCAAACTGTCGCGCTTCCACTTCGCCAAGACCTACCGCGCCCTGACCGGCCACGCGCCAATCCAGGACTTCATCCAGCTGAAGATGGCCCACGCCTGCCGCCTGCTCGACCAGGGCAGCCTGGAAGTGCGGCAGATCGCCGAGCAGCTCGGCTACGACGACCCGTACTACTTCTCGCGGCTGTTCAGAAAGGTGGTGGGCATGGCGCCCAGTCATTACCGGGCGCTGCATCAGGGGTGAGGGGATGAGTTGCTTTCGGCCAAAAGCGGACATTGACACGATCTCCGACGCAACCCGTTGCAGAAAAGCGCAGAGCCAGAAAGTGGCCATTCGCCATAAATCTGGATAGTCTCGGTATCACCAGCCGAATGGATTCAAGGAGTTGAGTGTGGGTTTGCAAAAACGTATCAGTGATTTGGTCGCCAGCGTAAGCGCGGGAATGTTTGAGCGTGAAGAGATCATCGCGGTATCTCTGCTGGGAGCGCTCTGCGGGCAGAATACTTTTTTGTACGGGCCACCAGGCACGGCCAAGAGTCTGATTTCTCGCCGTATAGCCTGCGCATTTGAGCAGCCAACCTATTTCGAATACCTGATGAACCGCTTCAGCACACCTGAAGAGGTGTTTGGCCCTGTATCCATCAAGGCGTTGAAAGAAGATCACTACATTCGCAAAACAGATAATTACCTGCCCAAGGCCGAGTTCGCCTTCCTCGATGAAATCTGGAAATCCAGCCCCGCTATTTTGAATACCCTGCTGACGTTGATTAACGAGCATGTGTTCCGTAATGGTGAAGCCGTTGAGAAAGCCCCACTAAAGGCTCTGATTGCGGCATCCAACGAAACACCAGATGCCAATCAAGGTCTTGAAGCCTTGTACGACCGCTTTATTGTGAGACTGATGGCGGGGCCCATTCGGGAAACCCAGCACTTCGATCAGCTACTCAATAACAAACCGACCAAAGCCAAAATCGACATCCCCTCGGCTATTCAGGTGAAGTCCAACGAATGGGCTGAATGGATGGAGCAATCGCAGCAGGTCAAGCTGTCTGCTGAGACGCTAACCATCATTCATTTGATCCGCGAGCAGCTGGAGCTTCAATACGAGACACTCAAAGTTTATGTCTCTGACCGACGCTGGCAGCGTGCGGCGATGCTTATGAAGGCAGCAGCCTTCTTTAATGAGCGCAAGGAAACCAACCATAGTGACGCCTTACTACTGCAGCATTGCCTATGGACGCATGAAGAAAATCGACAGGCCGTCTGGGATATCGTTGCGGATGCTGTGAAGGCATCAGGGATTGATAGCGGGATTGATCTCGCTGAAACGGATAAGCGAAAGGATATGCTCGATAAGGAAATTCATACCGAGCTTTATCATTCGGAAAATGTTTACAAGACAGTTAGTGTTGGTGGTAATGAGTTCTTCCAACAAAAAGTCAGCTTCCTCCCTGAGGACTCTTATTATAAGCACCCGGAAGAATTCGAGATATACATTCGTAGCGACAAATTAAAGTCGACTGACACCTTTCATCCAGTAGATGCAAAAGGAAACGAAGAGAAGGAAATATATTGCAGATTTGATGGGCAGGGTACATGTTTGCTTGAGTATAAAAGTGGCGGCTTAAAATATAAGAAAACAAAAATTAAGCCTTCAGTCTTATTTCATAAGGGCGACAAAAAGAAAGATATAAATTCACGCCTCATCTCTTCGCTATCGCAATCGGTCATGGAAATTAGGGATGTGTTTCAGCGCACCCTAAGTAAGGTTGAGGGTAAGTTTAAGGTTCACAAGTCAAAACTTTCATCTCCCTTTGTTCCCGCCGATAAAGTCAATTTGGTAGTCTTGGGTATAGCGAAGCAAATCGAGGATTTACAGCTTCGCATCAAGGACTGCGAGCGGCTGGAAGAGCTATGCCGCTAGACCCAATATCCAGCGCTGCTAAGGATATTGGCGATAACGTTCAACGTATATTCGCGTCGCTACTAAGGGACTGGGATTCTGCTGCAGGTCACATAGAGGAGAGGATTCGGCTGTGGCAACTGACCTCGACTGCGAAGCTGAATGCAGAGTTTCCCTATGCATCGTATGAGCAGGAACTATCGAACTGGCAAACTCGGAATCAGTCCCCCCCTGTTTCGAGTGCAGAACTAGCAGCGGCTGTTGAGGACTATGTTGCGCTGTGCCGCGCAGCCAAACTGCCGGACAATCAATCTTTTTGGCAGCGTGAACTGGCAGCGGCGACGGCCCCTGAGACGGTTGAGAGAAAACGTCGGACAGACAGCACTGTAAGCGCTCGACTCTTGCGCGATGAATGGCAAAAGGCTATGGATAAAGCGCGCGCAGAGTGGGAGCTTGAGCGTATAGCCATGCTGCGCCGGGAGTTCATGGAGGAACTCGAAGCATTTCTGCAGTTACTCCAACAGCTTCACCAGCAGTTGGAAATGCTGGGGTTGGACTCTGGGTTGTTCCTTGACCTGTCCAAAGGTAACTTATCTGCAAAAGAGATCGAGCGCTTTCAGCGTTGGGCTAAATACCTGGCCAGTGATCCAGGTGTTCGGTCGCTATGTGATCTGCTAGGCAAGCTGCGCCAGTTGGAGTTATCAGAGCGCATTGAGCGTGCCCAGGTGCGTTATACGCAAGCCATAGAGTTACCGGATATCAATTCGCGGGAAGAGATCATCGGCATTCGCCTTGGGCGTGATATCGAGCATGTGCTGCCCAGTGAGTTGGCGTTACTGGCTGAACCCGAAACGTCCATTCTTTTCGACCTCAAGTACGTCGAGTCACGCCTGATGTGTTTTGACATGCAGGGCATTCAGCGCGTGCAACAACATCACCAAAAGGAAGAGCTGCGCAGCGTTGAAGAGGCGGCTAAACAAGGGCCAATGGTGATCTGTGTCGACACCAGCGGCTCTATGGACGGTATGCCTGAGACGATTGCCAAAGCCGTGGCGCTCTTCATTGCAGGCAAGGCCAGGCAGCAGAAGCGAGCATGCTATTTGATTAACTTTTCCACCGGCATCGAGACGCTGGATCTTGGCGATGACTTTGGCATGGAGGCATTGATCAAGTTTCTGGGCATGTCCTTTTACGGTGGTACGGATGCCATTCCTGCATTGGGTCATGCTCTGGGTGTGATGCAGAGCGAGACCTATGAGCGTGCTGACCTACTGATGATTTCAGACTTCATCATGGCCAGTTTGCCGGGGCAGCTACGCCAGCAAATTGAGCAGCAGCGTACTCATGGAAACCGCTTCTATTCCCTAGTTGTAGGCGATTGCTACATGACTCAACGTTTAACCAGTCTTTTTGATCATGAATGGGTCTATGACCCACACAGCAGCCAGATTCATGAACTGATTGGTTTTGAGCAAAAGCTATCTATTAGTGCCAAGAATGGGTGACCCCATAGCCCTGCCTTAATGGCTGCTAATGGCCGATAGCCGCCATTGCCGTCCAAGTCGCCTAAGCGTTTCAGACCCGGACGGAATACAATCTGCGTCTTATCTCCTGGCCATGAACTTGGCTACACCGAATAAGGACCTCGCTCATGGCCTCTCCAGACAAACAGCACAAGCGCGCCCAGAGGGCCAAAGCCAAGGCCAAGCAGAATCGCGTGGGTAAGGCCAAGGCCAACGTCGTGCATCCGCTGTTGGCCAATCCGCTGGTCAATGAGCCGTTCGATGATGTGGCAGTCGACCTGAGTACCTTCGACTTCAAGGACATCGAGGAGAAGGGCTTCGATCCGGCCGACTTCGACGATCTGTTTCAGGCGATGAAGCTGGGGGAAGACATCAGCCTGTTGGCGATGTGTCTGATCTTCCTGCAATACCCGGTGCTGGAGCTGGTGGTGGCCGAGGAGTCGCAGGAGTCGGCGATCGACTTCATGATGGGGCTGCTGATCGTCTATCGCGGGATGTTCCACGATGAAGACGAGGATACGGCAGTGAGCTGGGTCGGCGGCGAGGCTTTCCAGAAGGCCTACAACGAGGCTTCGCTGATCCTGGAGAAGAAGAACGCGCGCGGCGCCGCAGGCGCCCGTTCCTGAGGTAAAGCGCCGGCGTTGAACGAATGCCGGCGCTATCGGCGCCTAGCCCTTGAAGCCCTTGCCGACCAGGTACACCTCGCGCGAGCGTGGGCGGGAGGCTTCCGGCTTGCGGATCATCACTTTCTCGAACGAGCTGCGCACGTCCTTGAGGAAGGCCTCGGAACCTTCGCCCTGGAACACCTTGACCGCATAGTTGCCGCCGGGCTTGAGCACCTGACGCACCATGTCGAGGGTCAGTTCGACCAGGTACATCGACGAGGCCTGGTCAGCGATGGCGACGCCACTGATATTGGGCGCGATGTCGGAGATGATCAGGTCGGGCTGGCGTCCGTCGAGCACGGTGAGGATCTGCTGGAACACACTGTCTTCGGTGAAGTCACCCTGGATGAAATCGACGTTGTCCAGCGGGTCCATCGGCAGGATGTCGCTGGCGATCACCCGGCCATTGTCGCCGACGATCTTGCCCGCCACCTGCGACCAGCCGCCGGGCGCCGAGCCCAGGTCCATCACCAGCATGCCGGGGCGGATCAGCTTGTCCTTCTCGTTCAGCTCCAGCAACTTGTAGCTGGCGCGCGAGCGGTAGCCGTCCTTCTGCGCGCGTTTGACGTAAGGATCGTTGACGTGTTCGTTCAGCCAGCGGCTGCTGCTTTTGGAGCGTTTCATGGGGGAGCCAGGTGCGGGGATCAGAAAAATACGGCCCTGGAGGCCGCAAAGTGGCGGCAAGTATAAGCCTAGAGTGGCGTGCAGGTTAAACCTGGCGGGTAGGGCGCCCATCTACTCGGCCTGACAGGGCAGGGCGGCGGCGGCTACAATTCGCGCCTTACCCCGCCTCTTTTGCTTCCTTTGCCGGAGATACCGGCCAGGATTACCACCATGATTCGCATCAATGAACTGTCCCTGCCCCTCGACCACGCCCCCGAGGAGCTGCGCGCCGCCATCCTCCAGCGCCTGAATATCCGCGACGCCGACCTTCTGAACTTCAGCGTGTTCAAGCGCAGCTACGATGCGCGTAAGAAGAACAGCGTCATCCTGTTCATCTACATCATTGACCTGGAAGCCCGCGACGAGGCGGCGATCCTGGCGCGCTTCGCCGAGGACAAGAACATCCGCCCGGCGCCGGACACCCAGTACTACCCGGTCGGCCAGGCGCCGGCCGATCTGAGCGAGCGCCCGCTGGTGGTGGGCTTCGGTCCCTGTGGCCTGTTCGCTGCGCTGCTGCTGGCGCAGATGGGCTTCAAGCCGATCGTGCTGGAGCGCGGCAAGGATGTGCGTCGCCGCACCAAGGACACCTGGGCGCTGTGGCGCAAGAAGACCCTGACGCCCGAGTCCAACGTGCAGTTCGGCGAAGGCGGGGCAGGGCTGTTCTCCGACGGCAAGCTGTACAGCCAGATCAAGGACCCGAAGTTCTACGGCCGCAAGGTGATGCACGAGTTCGTTCGCGCCGGCGCGCCGGAAGAGATCATGTACGTCAGCAAGCCGCACATCGGCACCTTTCGCCTGACCGGCGTGGTCGCTGCCATGCGTGATGAGATCATCGCCCTGGGCGGCGAGGTGCGTTTCGAGAGCAAGGTCACTGACCTGGTGATCGACGACGGCCAACTCGAAGGCGTGGTACTGGACAATGGCGAAACCCTGCGCAGCCGTCATGTGGTGCTGGCCCTGGGGCACAGCTCGCGCGATACCTTCCGCATGCTGCATCGCCAGGGCGTGTACATCGAGGCTAAGCCCTTTGCCGTGGGCTTCCGCATCGAGCACCCGCAGTCGCTGATCGACCAGGCTCGTTTGGGCAAGTACGCCGGCCACCCGGAATTGGGCGCCGCCGACTACAAACTGGTGCACCAGGCCAGCAATGGCCGCGCCGTCTACAGCTTCTGCATGTGCCCCGGCGGCACCGTGGTGGCGGCCACCTCCGAGCCGGAGCGGGTGGTCACCAACGGCATGAGCCAGTACTCGCGCAACGAGCGCAACGCCAACGCCGGCATCGTCGTCGGTATCAATCCGGAGCAGGACTTCCCCGGCGGCCCGCTGGCTGGCGTGGAGCTGCAGGAGCGTCTGGAGTCGCGCGCCTACGAGCTGGGCGGACGTGACTACTGCGCCCCGGCGCAGCTGGTGGGCGACTTCATCCGTGGCGTGCCCTCCAGCGAGTTCGGCGAGGTCGAGCCGTCCTACAAGCCCGGCGTGCGCCTGGGCGACCTGGCGCCGTCGCTGCCGGAGTACGCCATCGAGGCGATCCGCGAGGCGCTGCCGGTGTTCGGCAAGCAGATTCGCGGCTTCGACCGTAACGACGCGGTACTGACGGGTATCGAGACCCGCACCAGCTCGCCGGTGCGTATCACCCGCGATCACGAGACCCTGCAGAGCCTCAACCTCAAGGGGCTGTACCCGGCGGGCGAGGGTGCCGGCTATGCCGGTGGCATCCTCTCGGCGGGCGTGGATGGCATCAAGGTTGCCGAGGCGGTGGCTAAGTCGATCCTGGCTGGGCAGGGCGCCTGATGAAGCTCGACGACATCAAGAAGCTGCAGCAGAAGAAGTATCGCGCCGAGTTCGGCCACTTCCTGGTGGAAGGCGAACACCTGGTGCTGGAGCTGCAGAAGGCTGCCATGCACAACCCGCTGCTGCAGTGCAGCCAGCTGTACGTGACCGCCGCTCACGAGCACTGGCAGAGCCCGTTCAAGACCCAGGTGGTCAGTGAGCGGCAGATGGCGCAGATCAGCGACACCAAGACCCCGCAGGGCATCGTCGCCGTGGTACCGATGCTGGAGAGCGCCGCCCCGGTGGCTGCCGGCGAGCGCGCCATCTACCTGCACGAGATCCAGGACCCGGGCAACCTCGGTACCATCCTGCGCACCCTGGCCTGGTTTGGCGGCTTCCGCTGCCTGCTCAGCCCCGGCAGCGTCGACCCGTACAACCCCAAGGTGGTGCGCGCCAGCATGGGGGCGATCTTCCATACGCCTATGGACCTGGACGTGGAGCTGGATGCGCTGCCCAGCCGCTTCCCGCGCATCGCCTGCCTGGACATGCAGGGCGACAGCCTGCAGTCCGCCGGCTTCCAGAGCTTCGACTGCTACCTGTTCGGCAACGAGGCGCGTGGCGTGCCGCGTGAGCAGTTGGCGACCTTGGGGGCGCAGCCCTTCACCATCGCCGGTTGCGGGGCCATCGAGTCGCTCAACCTGGCGTCGACGGTGAACATCTGCGTGTATGAGCTGAGTCGCTAGGCGCCAGCTCAACGCTGCTCTCTATCAGGACGACATCGGCGCAGAGGACTGCCAGTAGGCATGTCACGCTCCAGTTGCGGCCCAGAAACGCCTAGGATATTCGCGTCAACTCAGATTGACGGTTGTAGGCTAGCAACGGGATCGCACAGTGAGTACATGCCAATTGGATGCCCTATCCGCCACATCGCTGGCTATCGTTGAGCGACATAATGCGTGCTGGGCACAGGGCGATATCGCCGGTATCGAAGCGCTGTATCACCCGGACATGGTCTTCATCGATCATTTCGCTGGCAGCCGCTATACCGGCAGCGCATTGCGCGAACACGTTCGCGACATCATCGCCCGCTCGGCGCTGGACACCCTGGAGTACCTCGACAGGCCACGGGTCGATGGCGACACGGTGTTTCTGCGCTATTGCGAAGTGATTCGTGCCGCCAATGGCGATGCGTTGCTCAGCGTGTCGGCCTGCGATTCGGTGCGCGTGGCCGATGGCCAGATCATTGAAATCAATGAATATGCGCTGCCCTTGCAGCAGCCTGGTCAGCCACAACGTAAACAGGCTGCCGCCAGCAAGATCGGCCTTAGTCCACGGGCACTGGGCTACCTGCTGAAAGACCTTGCGCTGTACTTTGAACAGCAACAGCCCTACCTGGAGCCCGGCTTGTCACTGTCGGATGTGGCACGGGCCAGCGGCTATACCCGAAATCAGATTTCCTATGCGCTGAATCAGGGGCTTGGTCTGAGCTTTTATCAGTACCTCAATCGGGCTCGCATTCACCATGTATTGGCCAGCGATTCGGCGATCAGCATTGTCGAGCGCGCCAGGGCTGCCGGGTTCCGGTCGACCAGTACCTTTTACAGCGCGTTTCGCGCAGTCACCGGCCATCTGCCCGGCGATCTGCCGAAGTCGCCCGGCCTCAATAGCGGTTAGACGCCCCGGCCACCATTGCTGATGGTCGGGGCGAATGGCGACTCAAGTACCGGATTTAATCTTGGACCAGCTGCGCGTCATGGCCCGCTGCACTTTCGGCGACAACTCGCCCAGCACGTAGAGTTTCTTCATGGTTTCCGCGGTTGGGTAGATTCCCGGGTTGTTGCGAATCTCTTCAGCCACCAGTGGCGTCGAGGCGGCGTTACCGTTCGGGTAGGCCACATAGTCCGTGATAGGCGCGATGACTTCCGGTTTCAGCAAGTGATTCAGGTACGCATGGGCGGCATCGGGGTTCTTTGCATCGACTGGCAACGCCAGCATGTCGTACCAGGACGCCGCACCCTGCTTCGGAATGGCGTAGGCAATGTTGACGCCGTTCTTTGCTTCATCGCTCCGGGCCTGGGCCTGGAAGGCATCCCCGGACCAGCCCACCGATACACAGATATCGCCGTTGGCCATATCGGTGATGTATTTGGACGAGTGGAAGTAGGTTACGTAGGGTCGAATCGACATCATCAGGGTTTCGGCTTTGGCGATGTCTTCGGTGCTGGTCGGATTGGGATTCAGGCCCTGATAAAACAGTGCCGCGGCCATGATTTCCTGCGGGGCATCCAGCATGGTGACTCCGCAGGCTTTGAGCTTTTGCAGGTTCTTCGGCTCGAAAATCACCTCCCACGAATCAATCGTGTCGACTCCCAGTGCGGCTTTCACCTTGTCCACGTTGTAGATGATGCCGGTGGTGCCCCAGAGGTAGGGCAGGGCGTACTGGTTACCCGGATCAGTGCTTTGCAGCGCCTTCATCAGATCGGCGTCCAGATTCTTCCAGTTCGGCAGCTTGGAACGGTCCAGTTTCTGGAACACCCCCGCTTTGATCTGCTTGGCGAGGAACATGTTTCCCGGCACGACCACGTCATAGCCCGAGGAACCTGCCAGCAGCTTGGCTTCCAGGGTCTCGTTGCTGTCGAACACGTCGTAAACGACCTTGATGCCGGTCTCTTTTTCGAAGTTGGCATTGGTGTCCTCGGCGATGTAGTCCGACCAGTTGTAGACCTTCACCGATGTGTCTGCGGCCTGGGCAACGCCGACCGCGCTAGCGGTCAGGCACAGTGCAATCAGCATCTTCTTCTTACTAGTAGTCATGCGATCAGCTCCAGTTTTTAGGGGTGTTTCTTGGGCCGAGAGCCTTGGCTGCGGCCCCAAATCCCGCCAGCGAAATCGACTATCAGCGCACCGCGTCGGCTACCGCATCCTGAACACTCTGCGCCTCGGTGGGTGGATTGGCTGCCACTTCACGGATGGCCTCGGCAATCGCGGCGCAGCTGAACTCGAACACTTCCGGTGACATGGTCAGGGCCGGTTGCAGCCGGTAATGCCATTTGCCGCGCTGGGAAATCCCCAGGACTCCACGGCGCAGTACTGCATGGTGCACCGCGTACTGAAAGGCGGGTGCCGGCCTATGGCTGGCTTTGCTCTGTACGAACTCGATGGCGGCCATGGCGCCGACCGCACGAACATCGCCCACTTGCTCAATCTCGGTTTTCAGCGGAGTCATGTGCTCAAGGAAGATGCTTTCCAGCAGGCGGGCGTTTTCCAGCACGCCGCCGGCCTCGATCAGTTCTATACCGGCCAGCGCACCAGCGCAGGCGGCCGGGGCGAAACCGTAGGTGCTGCCCAAATGCAGGTCGGTGTTGCCCATGATGGCGTCGGTGCCGAGGATGGCCGCAATCGGCTGCCCGCCCGCGGCAAAGGCTTTGCCCAGCAGGATCAGGTCAGGGTCGATGTTCTGCCAGCGCTGCATGGCGAACATCTCGCCGCAGCGCCCCATGCAGGTCTGCACTTCATCCAGGCAGAGCAGCCAGCCCCAGCGTTTGCACAGCGCACCGAGACGATCCCAGAAGGCTTGCGAGGGCGCGTGAATGCCGCCTTCACCGAGCACCGGCTCGATCATCACGCCAGCCACCTGTCCCGGGTGTACCTGCTGCACCAGCAGATACTCCAGGTAGTCGAGCACCTCGGTGTCGTCGAACGGCCCGGGGCCCTTGCGGAAGGCGGATCGGAAGCGGTTGGGGTAAGGCACCATGACCACCCCGGAAACAAACTGAGTACGCCCGGAGGACACATTCGACAAATCGCTGGAGGCGCCGGCGGTCATGTAGGTCGACTCACCATGGTACTGACCGCCGAAGGTGATGATCAGCGGCCGCTTGCTCGCCTCGCGCATGAATTTCACCGCGCCTTCCACGGCCAGGGTGCCGGATACCGAGTACTCGACCCGATTGATGCGCCCCGGTGCGATGGCGGCGAGCTTTTCCACCAGCGGGTAGGCGGCGTTGTTGCTCAACCAGCCACTGATCTGCATGCCGTGATTCTGCCAGGCCGCGTCCATGGCCGCTTTCACGGTGGGCGGGGTCGGGCCGAACGGCGAAGCGCCCCACGCGGACATGTGGTCGGCAAAGGTGTTGTTGTCGGCATCGACAATCAGGTAACCGCGGCGACTGGTTTCCACCAGAGGGTAAATGCTGTGATCGGCGTTGCTGCTGGTCAGGTGTGGTGAATAACGCTCGAACAGGGCGGCGCTGGCCGGCCCTGGGAGCGGAGTGTTGACCTTGGGCAGTTCTTTATCGTGCACGGACATGGCGTTGGCCTCGTAGTGAACATGCCTTAGAGACTGCCACGCCCTTGGCGCTTTTGGTTTTCGCGCGGGACCGCCCGAAAACTTGCACACCCAGACGACCAGAGTTGGCCATATGAAGCCTCTTCTGGGCACCCTTGGCTGACACGTTCGATCACCTCATTGGCGTCTTCGGGCAAGCTGGTCTTGTTGGCCATGGGCACACTCGGTACGACGGATTTCCCACTAATCTCATCCGTTCCGCGACCCATTCGACTCAGCAGGAGAGCAACATGTCCCGAGGCGCCCCGATTCCGCGTAACCCCGCCAACGATTACACCCGGGAGCAGGCCAGCACGCGCCGCAACTTCATCAAGGAGCAGACCGGCGCTGCGCTGGATGTGGTCGGTCAGTACGCCATCGATCCGGCGGTGACCCAGGGCAATATCGAGAACTTCATCGGCGTGGTGCAGATGCCGTTGGGTGTGGCCGGGCCGCTGCGTATCGAGGGCGAGCATGCGCGGGGTGATTTCTACATTCCCATGGCGACCACCGAAGGTACGCTGCTGGCCAGTTACAGCCGCGGCATGCGCGCCATCAGCGCGTCCGGCGGGGTGAGGACCACGGTGGTCAAGCACTCCATGCAGCGCGCGCCGGTGTTCTTGTTCGAGGATGCCTTGCAAGCCCGCGAATTCGGCGCCTGGCTGGTGCGCGAGTTCGAGACGATCAAGGCGGTTACCGAGACCACCACGCGCAGCGGCAAGCTGTTCGAGATCGAGCAGTACCCGGTGGCCAACATGCTCTACACCCGCTTCTGCTACACCACCGGCGATGCGGCCGGGCAGAACATGACCAGCAAGGCCACCTTCGCCGCCTGCGAGTGGATCAAGGCCAACCACCCGCTGCAGCCGCGCTACATCCTCTCCGGCGCCATCGATACCGACAAGAAACACTCGGCGATGAACATGATCCAGACCCGCGGCAAACGGGTGATCGCCGAGTTCACCCTCAAGCGTGAGGTGGCCCACGAGCTGCTGCGGGTCGACCCCGCCAACCTCTATCGCTATCGGCAGATTGCTGCCGTGGGCGCCTTTCAGGCCGGCACGGCCTACAGCGGTGCGCACGCAGCCAACGGTTTGGCAGCGATGTTCATCGCCACCGGGCAGGACGCGGCCAACGTTGCCGAGTCCCACGGCGGTATCACCTACGGCCAGTTGCTGGATAACGGTGACTACTACTGGTCGGTGACCCTGCCGGCGGTGATCTGTGCCACCCACGGCGGCGGCACCGGTCTGCCTACCCAGCGTGAATGCCTGAACATGCTCGGCTGCGTCGGTGCGGGCAAAGCCGACAAGCTGGCCGAGATCATCGCGGCGGTGGTGCTGGCTGGCGATGTGTCACTGACCTCGGCAATCCTGGCCGGGGACTGGGTCAGCAGTCACGAAACGCTGGGGCGCAACCGCTGAGGTGAAGACGTTGCGCGGGTTCAGACCCGTGCAATGGTCGCCAGGCCCGTGGCGACCAGCTTCTCCGCGCCGTCCTTCACCGCGAACACATCGGCGCGGCACACGGCCTGGCGCTGGCCGGCCTTGAGCACTTCGCTGCGGCAGATCAGGCGCTCGCCCAGGGCCGGGGCGAGCAGGTTGAGCTTGTATTCGCTGGTTACCACGTCGCCGACCAGCGATGCAGCGGCCCAGGCGCAACCACTGTCGACCATGAAGCCCACTACGGCACCGTGGATGTAGCCGTGGTGCTGGCACAGATCGGGGCGGCTGGTCACCTGCAGGCTGACCCTGCCGGGTGTGAAGTCGAGCAGTTCGGCGCCCAGCAGCTGGGCGAAGGTGGAGTGCTGCAGTGCCTGCTCCAGGCGGGCACGACTGATACCGGTCGAGGTGTTCATGGCGAAGCTCCTGCTCGGGATGAGTCAGCAGTCTTGGCCGACCTATCCAGGCCGGCAAGGCGCATCCAGCGGCGTGATACTGGCGTATAGGGTCTATGGGGCACCATTGCCGGGCAGGCAGTGCGTCGGTCATTGGCACTGAGAGTGCGCGGCCAAGACTTCAGGTTGACTTGCCCCGGTGGCTTCCTTAGCGTGCCGCTTTCGTTTTCGCCGCAGGAACCCGCGCATGACCACCGACGACCGCATCAAACTCGAACCGGGCTGGAAGGAGGCTCTGCGCGAGGAGTTCGACAAGCCGTACATGCGCGAGCTGGGCGATTTCCTGCGGGCCGAGAAGGCCGCCGGCAAGGTGATCTTTCCGCCGGCGCCGCTGATCTTCAATGCGCTCAACTCCACGCCGCTGGAGCAGGTCAAGGTGGTGATCATCGGCCAGGACCCCTACCACGGCCCGGGCCAGGCCCATGGCCTGTGCTTTTCGGTGCAACCGGGGGTACCGGCACCCCCCTCGCTGGTGAACATCTTCAAGGAGCTCAAGCGCGACCTGAACATCGATATTCCTGCGCATGGCTACCTGCAAAGCTGGGCCGAGCAGGGCGTGCTGTTGCTCAACACCTCGCTGACCGTCGAGCAGGCCAGCGCCGGCTCGCATGCCGACAAGGGCTGGCAGCCGTTCACCGACAAGGTGATCGAGGCGGTCAACGCGCGGCCGGGCAACCTGGTGTTCCTGCTCTGGGGCGCGCATGCGCAAAGCAAGCAGAAACTGATCGATACCACTCGCCACCTGGTATTGAAGTCGGCGCACCCGTCACCGCTGTCGGCGTATCGCGGTTTCCTCGGTAATGGCCATTTCAGTCGCACCAACAAGTACCTGGAGCAGTGCGGCCTCACTCCGATCGACTGGCGACTGCCGCCGCTGGTTTAGTGCATTCAAGCCCGGCGATGTCCTCACGCAGGGCGCCCAGACGTTCCTGCAGATGCTGGCGCTGCCCAGCATCGGCATTGGCGATCAGCTGGCCAAGCAGTTCGGCAAGGCTGCGCTGGTTGTCGGCGAAGGCCTGGCGATAGTCTTCGCTCCAGTATTGCTGCCGCTCACGCAGCAGGTGGTCGAGGCGCTGCGGGAAGTCGGCGCTGCGCCGCCCCTCCAGCTCTTTGAGGAGTGCTGTTTGCCAGCGCTCGCGGCTGTCCAGCCACAGGCGGCTCTGCTCGCCACGCTGTTCGGCCCAACGGCGCACCAGTGCCTGCTGTTGAGCATTGAGTTGGCCAAACCAGGGCTCCAGGCGCTCCTGGGTGGCCTCGGCGCGTTTGGCGATCTGCTCGGCAAGTGGTGGTTCGACGAATTCCGCACGCAACTTGGCGTTCTCTTTATTCATCTGCTCGCGCAGTTGCTGCACTTGCAGCGGGCTGAGCTGTTGCAGCAGGCCGGCAGCGGTGGGGCCGATCTCGCTGGAAATTTCCCCCAGGGCCAGGAGCAAGTCGGTGAAGCGCGTTTGCAGTTGCTCGGCATCCAGTGTGCCCGCAGCGAGACGAGCGCTGTCCTCGTCTAGCCAACTGGCCAGTTGCGGCAGCTGGGTGCTGCAATGCCAGGCCAGGTGCTGATCCAGGCGTGGCTCCAGCCAGGCCTGCTGCTCGGCGTTCAGGTCCAGATAGCTGTCGATGCGCCAGCTTAGTAACCAGTCGAGGTTGCGATAGGCAAGGTCGAAACGGCTGCAGGCGGCGAGTAGGCTCAACGTTGCCAGTAGGGCGATCAGGGGTGTGTGGGCTTTAAGGCGCATGGCTGGCCTCGGCAGAGTGATCTGGCCCGAGCATAGTGGCTGCACATAGCGGTGGTGTTACGCCGACACATCCGCTTAAACATCCGTGCACTCCATGCGTCGCATGAACATCAAACTGGACGAATAACGTTAGCAGGCTAATAATTGGCTTTGTGTGCTTCTGCCAGTTTCACTGGTGGACTAACGTTCCATGAGCTTTCCGAGGCTGCGCCATGCGCGACACTCTGTCGGCCTTCGTTGCGCCGAACTCACTGGCCCTGCAATTCACCATCAAGACGCTGCTGAGCGGCGGCCTGGCGCTGTGGCTCGCGTTCCGCTTCGACCTGGCGCAGCCTTCCTGGGCGTTGATGACGGCGTTAATCGTGGCTCAACCGTTGTCCGGCATGGTGGTGCAGAAGGGCCTGGCGCGTTTGCTCGGCACCTGCGTCGGCACCAGTGTGGCAGTGCTGTTCGTGGCGCTGTTCGCCCAGGCCCCCTGGTTGTTCTTGACGGTGATGGCGCTGTGGCTGGGCTTGTGCACGGCGGCGTCGACCCTGCTGCGCAGCGCCTGGGCTTATGCCTTTGTGCTGGCCGGCTACACGGTGGCGATCATTTGCCTGCCGATCACCGATACGCCGCTGCTGGCCTTCGACGAAGCCATCGCCCGCTGTACTGAAATCTGCCTCGGCATTCTCTGCTCCATGGTGATTAGCGCTGTGCTCTGGCCGCAGCGTGTCGAGCGTCAGCTGGCACAACAAGCGCGCGCCACCTGGTTGAGCGGTTGCGCAGCGGCGGCTGAGGCGCTGGGTGGGCGCAGCGGTGAGCAACGCAGCCTGCTCGATACGCTCGGGCGTATCGTGGCCGTCGATGCCCAGCGCGAGCATGCCTGGTTCGAGGGGCCGCTGGGGCGTCTGCGTGCCCGTGGCCTGCGGGCCATGAGCCGCGACTTGCTGAGCTTGCTGCGTCTGGCGCGGGGCGTGGCGCGGCAGTGGCAGCAACTGGAGGAGGGTGAGGCATCTGCCCTGGCGCCCTGGCTGGAGCAACTGCACCAGCAGCTGGCGCAGCCGGAGCAGGGCGATGCTGAGGCATTGGCCGAGCAGCTGCGCGAGGCCTCCCAGGCAGAGTGCTATTCCCTGGCGCAGCAATACTGCCTGGGGCGCATGGCGCTGGCCATGCGCCAGCTCAGCGCGGCGCGCACGGCGCTGCTGGCCGTGGAGCAGGGGCGCGAGCTGGCAGATGCGCCGCCGGCGCTGTCCTGGCATCGCGATGTATGGCTGGCGCTGGCCTATGGCATGCGCAGCAGCCTGACGCTGCTGATCCTGTCGGCCTTCTGGATGGCGACGGGTTGGCCTGCCGCCAGTGGTGCACTGCTGCTGGCGGCAGTGGTGTGCAGCCTGTTTGCCAGCCGCGAGAACGCCGACCTGATCGGCATCGCGTTCCTGCGCGGCATTCTCTACGCAGTGCCGACGGCGTTCGTGGTTGGCCAGCTGCTGCTGCCACAGTTGAGCAGCTTCGCCATGCTCAGCCTGGCCATGGGCGTGCCGTTGTTTTTCGGCCTGCTGGGCATGAGTCGGCCGGCTCTGGCGGGCACCGCGACGTCGTTCTGCCTGCACTTTGTCGTGCTCTGCGGGCCAAAGAATCAGATGAGTTATGACGTTGCCTTCTTCCTCAATGAGGCGCTGGCCATGCTGATTGGCGTTGGCTGCGCAGTAATGGCGCTGCGTGTGGTGGTCATTGGCAATCCGCTGTGGCGTAGCCGGCGCTTGCTGCAGGCCAGCCTTGATGATCTGGCACGCCTGTGCAGCCGCACTCTGGGTGGGGCGGAAAACTGGTTCGGTGGGCGCATGGCCGACCGCCTGCTGGTGCTGGCGCGCTACAGCAATCAAGCCGGTAACGCGCGACAGCGCTGGGAGGATGGGCTGAGTAGTCTCGACCTGGGTGACGAACTGCTGCATCTGCGTGCCTGCCTGGCAGCGGCGCCCAGTACGCCGCGCCAGGCTGAGCTGGCCTTCTTCGAACGCCTCCGCCTGGTGTTCGCCGAAGCGCCTGCAGCGGAGCGTGTGCATGAGCTGGATGCGCCTGCGCAGGCGTTGGGCGAGGCGCTGCGCCACGCTGCGCCGAGTATCGAATTGCGTCTGGCGGCGGCGGCGCTGACGCAACTGACCCACAGCTGGCGCCAGTGGTGCCGGCAACAAGAGGTGTCACATGGAGCTACGTGAATGGGTGTTGGGCGGCGTGTTGCTCAGCCCGATGCTGGTGTATGCGCTGCTGGCGCTGCTGTTGACCGGGCTACTGCGTCTGGGCTTGCAGCAGGTTGGCGTGGCGCGTTGGATCTGGCACGAGGCCTTGTTCGACTGTGCCCTGTATGTCTGTGTGCTGGCGGCGCTGATGGCAACGCTGGCGAGTTGGTGAGGAATGAGCGATGCGTAGTCTGGTGCGGGTAAGTCTGACCCTGGCGGTGGTCGTGCTGGCGGTGCTGGCCGGCTGGTGGTTATGGAATTTCTACATGCTTTCGCCCTGGACCCGCGATGCGCGGGTGCGCGCCGATGTGGTGACCATTGCTCCGGACGTGTCCGGCTGGGTGGTCGAGCTGAAGGTGGCGGACAACCAGCAGGTCAAGGCCGGTGACGTGCTGATGACCATCGATCGCGAGCGTTATCAGGCAGCGCTGGACAAGGCCCGGGCACTGGCCGAAACCCAGCGCCAGCAGCTCAGTTTGCGTGAGCACGAGGCCAGCCGTCGCGCGCACCTGGGGCCGCAGGCCATCAGTGCTGAGTTGCGTGAGAATGCGCAGATCAACGCTGCGATTGCCCGTGCCGAGCTGCAGCAGGCCGAAGCAGAGGTGGCGCTGGCCGAACTCAACCTCAAGCGCAGCGAAGTGCATGCGCCGCGCGATGGCCAGGTCACCAACCTGCACCTGGCCCAGGGCAATTATGTGCAGGCCGGGCAGGCCGTGATGGCCCTGGTGGCTGATGGCTCCTTCTATGTGCAGGCCTATTTCGAGGAGACCAAGCTGCCAGGGATTCGCGTTGGTATGCCGGCCGAGGTCACGCTCATGAGCAGCGACCAACCGCTGCGCGGAAAGGTGCAGAGCATCAGCCGTGGTATTACCGACCGCAATGCCGTGGCGGACGCACAGCTGTTGGCCAATGTCGAACCGACCTTCAACTGGGTAAGGCTGGCCCAGCGCATTCCCGTGCGAATTGAACTGGACGAGATGCCGGCCGACCTGCCGCTGAGCGCCGGGATGACTGCTAGCGTGCGAGTCGGTAAGACGCAGGAGGCTGCAGAGTAGAGCGGCTTGTGGGCGTAGTCTTGGCTGTGGCTCTGGGGCCACTGAGGTACAGCAGGTTCAGCGGCACATTGTCCACATCCGTTGATCTGGCTCAGTGCGTCGCGTGTAGCGCTTGGCAGAGTGGGCGGGAAGGTTGCAGCCAGCGGGCTAGGCTGTAGGAATGATGTCTCCAGACAAGGAATGAGGCCATGACCACGCTTTCCCTGACCAGTCTGGGCGGTGCCGGCACCGTAACCGGTTCCAAGCACCTGCTGACGTGTGACGACACGCGGCTGTTGATCGACTGCGGCCTGTTCCAGGGCCTGAAGAACCTGCGCGAGCTGAACTGGCAGCGCCTGCCAATCAATCCGGGTGATATCGATGCGGTGGTGCTGACCCATGCGCATCTGGACCATTGCGGCTACTTGCCGCGGCTGGTGCTCGATGGCTTTACCGGGCGCATCCACTCGACCCAGGCGTCCCGCGATGTCGCCGAACTGATTCTGCGCGACAGTGCCTTCCTGCAGGAGAAGGACGCCGAGCTGGCTAACCGCAAGGGCTTTTCCAAGCACAAGCCGGCACTGCCGCTGTATCGCGTGGCGGACATCGACCGCACCATGGCGTTGTTCAAGCCGGCAAAGCTGCACGAAAGTGTGGCGCTGCCCGGCAACGGCAGCCTGCTCATGCGCGGCGCGGGACATATCCTGGGGGCGGCAACTGCACAGATCGACATTGGCGGGCGGCGCTTCCTGTTCTCGGGGGATCTGGGGCGCTATGACGATCCGGTCATGCACGATCCGGAGGGCGTGCCGGAGGCCGATTACGTGATCATCGAGTCGACCTATGGCAACCGTCGACACGACACCACCGATCCGCTCGATGCGCTGGAAGCGGTAATCAAGCGCACCGTGCAGCGTGGCGGCACTGTGGTAATCCCTGCGTTTGCGGTGGGGCGTGCACAGGCATTGATCCACAGCCTCTGGCAGCTGCGCCGCAGCGGTCGGCTGCATAACCTGCCGGTCTACCTCGACAGCCCGATGGCCACCAGCGCCAGCGAGTTATTGCACCGTTACCCGCGCGAGCATCGATTGGGCGATGCGGACTGCGAGGCTGCCTGCGGTTCGGTCACCTATGTACGTGATGTCGAGGAGTCCAAGGCGCTGTCGGCCAACCGCTATCCGAAGGTAATCATTTCGGCCAGCGGCATGGCCACGGGGGGGCGGGTGTTGCATCACATTGCCGCTTTCGGCCCGGATCATCGCAATACGCTGCTGTTCTCCGGCTACCAGGCATCGGGTACGCGTGGCCGCAAACTGCTGGAGGGGGCGCGTGAGACCAAGATCTTCGGCCAGTGGCTGCCGATCAATGCAGAAATCGCCGAATTGCCGATGATGTCGGCGCATGCCGACAGCGATGAGCTGATGCGCTGGCTCTCCAGCCTGACCCGGGCGCCACGGCGAGTATTCGTCGTGCATGGCGAGGCAGATGCTTCGGAGGCGCTGCGCGAGCGAATCCAGCGCGAATTGGGTTGGGCGGTTTGTGTGCCGTTGCAAGGTCAGCGCATGGAGCTGTAACGAAACAGTAACAACCGCGGCAATTCGGGGCGAACAGAAACAATTTGCCCTTTTTTACTGCAACTGGCCTGCCTCTGCCGTGCTCGACTGCCTTGAAAGTGGCGGCCTGCAGGGTTTTTCAAATTTATGGCCTGATCATTGCTTTATTTAAAGGTTTACTTTCTTGTCTGTCTGGTCATATTCTGGATGGCCTGTCAATGCGCATCGCGCGCCCTTCCTGTGCTTCTGTAATTTGTTGTCGCTTTCAGGAAATATCGACCCACCCCTGCCCGATAGAATGCCGCCCACTTGGCCCGAGCCTCTTGCCTATGCTTCGCAGCGGCAAAGACGGCGACACTTTCTACAATTTATCGTGGCCATGGCGAACGCACGCTGCCCATCGCTGTACCTATTCCAAGGAGTCACCAGATGAAGAAGATCGTACTTCTCGGCGCGCTGGCGCTGACCGCTTTCAGTGCGCTGGTTCAGGCAGAAGAGAAACCCCTGCGCATCGGCATCGAAGCGGCCTACCCGCCGTTCGCCTACAAGACCCCGGAAGGCAACATCACCGGCTTCGACTACGACATCGGCAACGCCCTGTGCGAAGAGATGAAGGTCAAGTGTGTGTGGGTCGAGCAGGAGTTCGACGGCCTGATCCCGGCGCTGAAAGTGCGCAAGTTCGACGCCGTGCTGTCGTCCATGTCGATCACCGAAGAGCGTAAGAAATCGGTGGACTTCACCAACAAGTACTACCACACCCCCGCCAAGCTGGCGATGAAGGCCGGTACCGAGCTGAAAGACCCGCTGGTCGATCTGAAAGGCAAGAAAGTGGGTGTGCAGCGTGCGTCCATCTATGACCGCTACGCCACCGAAGTCTTCGCCCCGGCCGGTGTGGAAGTGGTGCGCTACAGCTCGCAGAACGAGATCTTCCTCGACCTGGCCTCCGGTCGTCTGGACGCCACCCTGGCCGACGTGGTCAATATCGACGATGGCTTCCTCAAGACCGACGCCGGCAAGGGCTTTGCCCTGGTAGGCCCGGATTACTCTGACGAGAAGTACTTCGGTAATGGCGCCGGTATCGCCGTGCGCAAGGGCGATACCGCTACCGCCGAAAAGATCAATGCCGCCATCGCCGCCATCCGCGCCAACGGCAAGTATCAGGAAGTGCAGGACAAGTACTTCCAGTTCAACGTCTACGGCGAGTAACGCCGTCCCATTCGCCCTTTCCTCGAAGGGAAGGGCGAATGCCGCAAGGTCCTAGGGCCTGCGCCTCCAGCCCTTGCTGAGGGCCTCCTCCTGTGTGCATCAGAGGATAGATTCCATGTTTAACGGCTACGGCTCGACCATTCTCGACGGCGCCTGGCTCACCGTGCAGTTGGCGTTGTTGTCGATGGCGGTCGCCATCGCGCTCGGCCTGCTTGGCGCGGCCTTCCGTCTGTCGCCCCTGAAATGGCTGGCGCTGATGGGCGAAACCTATGCCACCGTGATCCGTGGCATACCCGATCTGGTGCTGATCCTGCTGATCTTCTACGGCGGCCAGGATCTGGTAAACCGCATCGCGCCGCTGGTCGGTTACGACGATTACATCGACATCAACCCGTTCGTGGCGGGTGTCGGTACCCTGGGCTTCATCTATGGCGCCTACCTGTCGGAAACCTTCCGCGGGGCCTTCATGGCTATTCCCAAGGGGCAGGGCGAGGCTGGTATGGCTTACGGCATGAGTCCGCTGCGGGTGTTCTTCCGCATCCTGGTGCCGCAAATGGTGCGCCTGGCAATTCCGGGGGTGACCAACAACTGGCTGGTGCTGGTGAAAGCCACGGCGCTGATTTCCCTGGTCGGTCTGCAGGACATGATGGCCCGCGCCAAGAGTGCCGGCGATGCGACCCGCGAACCCTTTACCTACATTCTGCTGGCTGCGGCCATCTACCTGGCGCTGACCAGTGTGTCGCTGCTGGTGCTGCGTCACCTTGAGCGTCGCTATTCGGTCGGCGTCAAAGCGGCCGAGATCTGAGGGGAGTTGCCATGCTTTTCGATTACAACGTGGTGCTCGACAGCCTGCCGCTGTACTTCGGTGGCGTGCTGGTCACCCTCAAGCTGCTGGTGATCTCGCTGGCCTTCGGCCTGGTGCTGGCGGTGCCGCTGGCGTTGATGCGCGTGTCCAAGCAGCCGGTGATCAATTTCCCGGCCTGGCTGTACACCTACGTCATCCGCGGCACGCCGATGCTGGTGCAGCTGTACCTGCTTTACTACGGCCTGGCGCAGTTCCAGGCGGTGCGCGAGAGCTTCCTCTGGCCCTACCTGTCCGATGCCACCTTCTGTGCCTGCCTGGCGTTCGCCATCAACACCAGCGCCTACAGTGCCGAGATCCTTGCCGGTAGCCTGAAGGCCACCCCCTATGGCGAGATCGAGGCGGCCAAGGCCATGGGCATGTCGCGCGCCAAGCTGTACCGCCGCATCCTCCTGCCGTCCGCGCTGCGCCGTGCGCTGCCGCAGTACAGCAACGAGGTGATCATGATGCTGCATACCACCAGCCTGGCCTCGGTGGTGACCCTGATCGACATCACCGGTGCGGCCAAGACCGTCAACTCGCAGTACTACATGCCGTTCGAGGCCTATATCACTGCCGGTCTGTTCTACCTGGTGCTGACCTTCGTGCTGGTGCGCCTGTTCAAGCTGGGCGAGCGCCGCTGGCTGGCCTACCTGGCCCCGCGCAAGCACTGAGGCTACCGACATGCAACGAATCGATCATCGCCTGCCCTGGGGCTGCCCCGGTACCGAGCGCACACTGAGTGTGTTCCGTTTCGGTATGGGCGAGCGCAAGGCCTACATCCAGGCCAGCCTGCACGGTGACGAATTGCCGGGCATGCGCGTGGCAGTCGAGCTCAAGCGCCGCCTGGCGGAGCTGGAAGGGCAGGGCCGGCTGACCGGTGTGATCGAGCTGGTGCCGGTGGCCAATCCCATCGGCCTTGGGCAGATGATCCAGGCCGCCAGCCAGGGCCGTTTCGAGCTGGGCAGCGGCAAGAATTTCAATCGTGACTTCGTTGATCTGGCCGAGCTGGCCGCCCCGGCTCTGAACGGGCAACTGGGCGCCGATGGCACGGCCAATGTCCGGCTCATCCGTCAGGCCATGCTGGCGGCGCTGGACGGCTTGCCGCCGGCCGGCTCCGAACTGGCCGGTCTGCAGCGTCTGCTGCTGCGCCATGCCTGCGACGCCGATCTGGTGCTCGACCTGCATTGCGACTTCGATGCGGTGGTGCACCTGTACAGTGTTCCGCAGCAAGCCGAGACATTTACGGCGCTAGGCGCACGTTTGGGGGCGAAAGCCTTTCTGGTGGCTGAAGACACTGGTGGCAGCTCGTTCGACGAGGCGTGTTCGATGGCCTGGCTGCGCCTGGCGCGGCGCTTCCCCGATGCGGATGTGCCGCTGGCCTGTCAGGCCGCGACCGTTGAGCTGGGTGGCATGGCCGATACCGAGCGCGAACGGGCCGAGGCCAGTGCCGAGGCCATTCTCGCCAGCCTGGCCGAGCAGGGGCTCATCGACGGTGATTGGCCGGCAGCACCGGCACCAAGCTGCGTCGCCACGCCGTTCGCCGGTGCCGAATATGCCTACGCACCCCATGCCGGGGTCGTCAGCTTTCTGCAGCCAGTTGGTGCCCAGGTGGCTGTCGGTGACCCGCTGTTCGAAGTCATAGATCCGCTGGAGGACCGTCACAGCATCGTGCGGGCCTCCACTTCCGGGGTGCTGTATGTGCGCGAGCGCCTGCGCTTCGCTCAGCCCGGACTCTGGCTGGCCAAGGTGGCCGGCGCCCAATCCATTCGTCAGGGTCGCCTGCTGAGCGACTGATCCACACGAGAAGCCAACCATGTACAAACTCGAAGTTCAGGATCTGCACAAACGCTACGGCGACCACGAAGTGCTCAAAGGGGTTTCCCTGGCGGCCAAAGCGGGCGACGTGATCAGCATCATCGGCTCGAGCGGCTCGGGCAAGAGCACTTTCCTGCGCTGCATCAACATGCTGGAGCAGCCCTACGGCGGCAAGATTCTGCTCAATGGCGAAGAGCTCAAGCTGGTGGCCGGCAAGGACGGCGCGCTCAAGGCTGCCGATGCCAAGCAGCTGCAGCGCATGCGCTCGCGCCTGTCCATGGTGTTCCAGCACTTCAACCTGTGGTCGCACATGAGCGCCCTGGAAAACGTCATCGAGGCGCCGGTGCATGTGCTCGGCGTGCCGAAGAAGGAAGCCATCGAAAAGGCCGAACACTACTTGGCCAAGGTTGGTGTGGCGCACAGGAAAGACGCTTATCCGGCGCATATGTCCGGTGGTGAACAGCAGCGTGTGGCCATCGCTCGTGCCCTGGCCATGGAGCCGGAAGTGATGCTATTCGACGAGCCCACCTCGGCTCTCGATCCCGAGTTGGTCGGCGAAGTGCTCAAGGTGATGCAGGATCTGGCCCAGGAAGGCCGCACCATGGTGGTGGTGACCCACGAGATGGGCTTCGCCCGCGAGGTGTCCAACCAGCTGATCTTCCTGCACAAGGGGTTGGTGGAGGAAACCGGCTGCCCGAAAGAGGTGCTGGTCAACCCGCAGTCCGAGCGCCTGAAGCAGTTTCTTTCCGGCAGCCTGAAGTAGGCACTAGACTCCCAGCATGACAGCCACTGCCCACGTAATTGCCTTTCTGATCTGGCCCGAAACCAGGCCCACGACTCTGGCGCTGGCCGAGGAAGCCCTGCGCGTGGCGCAGCGCGTGCACCCGGACGTGTCCTACGAGCTTCGCTTTCTTCAGGCCGAACCGCCGGTCGAGGGGCAGTGGCGTCTGCCGGGCGAGCCCTGGGCGGGGCGCCTGGAGGGCTGCCAGCGCGTTTTTCTGCTAGCCGACGAGCCGCCGACGCAGGTGACTCCAGTGCTGGCATCTGCGCTCAAGCAGCTGGCCCGCAGCGGCATCAGCATCGGCGCGCTGTCGGCTGGCGTTTATCCCTTGGCTCAGTTGGGCCTGCTCGATGGTTACCGCGCCGCCGTGCACTGGCGCTGGCAGGATGATTTCACCGAGCGCTTCCCCAAGGTCATCGCCACCAGTCACCTGTTCGACTGGGATCGTGATCGCCTCAGCGCCTGCGGCGGCCTGGCCGTGCTCGACCTACTGCTGGCCGTGTTGGCCCGTGACCATGGTGCTGAACTGGCCGGTGCGGTCAGCGAGGAGCTGGTGGTCGAGCGCATTCGCGAGGGCGGCGAGCGGCAGCGCATTCCGTTGCAGAACCGGATTGGCTCCAGCCATCCCAAGCTGACCCAGGCTGTACTGCTGATGGAGGCCAACATCGAAGAGCCGCTGACCACCGACGAAATCGCCCAGCACGTATGCGTGTCGCGCCGGCAGCTGGAGCGCATCTTCAAGCAGTACCTTAACCGTGTGCCGAGCCAGTACTACCTGGAGCTGCGCCTGAACAAGGCACGCCAGCTGCTGATGCAGACCAGCAAGTCGATCATTCAGATCGGCTTGTCCTGCGGCTTCTCCTCGGGGCCGCATTTCTCCAGTGCTTACCGCAACTTTTTTGGTGCCACGCCTCGGGAAGACCGTAACCAGCGGCGCAGTGCCAGCCCGTTCGAAATCGCACCGGCCGCTGCAGAGCGCGGCTAGGCACTGGCTTTCAGCGTCATGCGGCTGAGGCCAATGGCCAGTGTGGCTCGGCGCTCAGTCGATGGGCGTGTGCGTTGTCGAGCAGTGTCGGGGTGTCATGGCGGAAGGGGCGATCGATTTGCTCCGCGCGGTCTCAAAAAGCCTTGGCCTGCCATTAATCTCGCGGTTCAGTCGTCGCGAGTCAGCACTTCCAGCAGTTCTATCTCGAAGATCAGGTTGGAATTGGGTGGAATGGCTGCCATTTGGCGTTCCCCGTAGCCCAGGTGAGCAGGCACCCAAAGCTTGCGTTTGCCGCCCACTTTCATGCCCATCAGGCCCTGGTCCCAGCCTTGGATAACCCTTCGGGTGCCGATTACGCACTGGAATGGTTTGCCGCGAGCGTAGGATGAATCGAACTCGGTGCCATCTTCCAGCCAGCCTCTGTACAGGGTGGTGATCAAGGCGCCTTTGATGGCTGCCTTGCCGGTTCCAATCTGCAGCTCTTCGATCTTTAGTTCATTGCTCATTTGATGCTCGCTGTGGTGATTCGTTACTCGCCTAGCGGGGGTGTGAGGTGCCTGATGGCTCGGGCAGACTGGCCTGTGTCGCCTGGTGTCGCTACTGAGTAGGGCGCTAGCGCAATAGAGTGCCAAATCGGGCTGCTGATCTTCAGGGTGATCGGTATTGCGGCCTTGGCGTCTTATTGGCCATGGATTGCCTTCACGCTAGGGGGGGGCGTGGGGCATTTTACTCGGCAACTCGCAGCCAGGTAGGGCTGTGGGGAGGCTCCATGGGTGGTTGCACGCTCGATCTGGCTGATCGTGCGCCACCGATCTGGGCTGATCTGTTTCGCGGATGCTAATCCATGACTGCGGCCCCTCAGCTCTTCGGAGGCGTTCGGCAGCAGCAACTCTGCTCTTCGAAGGCCTGGCCTGCCGCGGTAGTCATCCGGTTAACCTTGGTTGCAAGGTCTTTGAATGCGCCTCTTTATGGGGGCGGGAATGTCTACCGGAGCAGGCGCACCATCAAAGGTGCGGGGCGATTTAAGCGTGTAGATGTTCTGCTGCGTACAGGGTGTTCTCCAGCAGGCAGGCTCGAGTCATGGGGCCAACGCCGCCGGGTACCGGGGTAATCCAGCTGGCGCGCTCAGCGGCGGCGTCATATTCAACATCGCCCACCAGCTTGCCATCGGCCTGACGGTTGATGCCGACGTCGATGACGATGGCGCCTGGCTTGATCCACTCACCTTTGACCAGGCCCGGCTTGCCAGCAGCCACGACCACGATATCGGCCTGAGCCAGGTGGCCAGGAAGATCCTTGGTGAAGCGGTGGGTCACGGTCACGGTGCTGCCGGCCAGCAACAGTTCAAGGGCCATTGGCCGACCAACGATATTGGATGCGCCGACGATGACCGCATGCTGGCCATGCAGGTCAACACCGGTACTTTCCAGCAAGGTCATGATGCCCTTCGGGGTGCAGGGACGCAGCAGAGGCATGCGCTGCGATAGTCGGCCGACATTGAAGGGGTGGAAACCATCCACGTCCTTGTCCGGGCTGATGCGCTCTAACAGCTGAGAGGCGTCCAGGTGCGAAGGGAGCGGTAGTTGCACCAGGATGCCGTCGATGGCGTTATCGCGGTTAAGTTGGTCGATCAGCCCCAGCAGTTCGCCTTGAGTGGTGCTGGCGGGTAGATCGTGGGCCACGGATACAAAGCCGACTTCCTCGCAATCTTTGCGCTTGTGCGCGACATACACCTGCGAGGCTGGGTCACTGCCGACCAGGATGACGGCCAGGCCGGGTGCGCGCAGCCCTTGCTGGCGACGCTCGGTGACACGTTGGGCGATTTCCTGGCGGAGCTTGGCGGCAATGGCTTTGCCATCGATCAGTTGTGCGGTCATGACGCGTGCTTAAACCATGAGGAAGGATGAGAAAAGGGTGATGCATTCTCGCATGGGTGGTCGGTGGGGCAAAGGCACATGCACTGTCCTTTCCTGTAACTCCTTTATCTCTAAGAATTTTTTTGAAATTCGTGTTGACGCATGTGTGGTGGCTCTATAAGATTCGCCCCGCTTGTCGAGCACAGCCAGTCGCTGGGTAAGAAGGCGGCAGTCAGTGATGACTGTAGCTGTAGCTTTAAAGTCTGCTCGCAGATGATTAAGCGCCCGTAGCTCAGCTGGATAGAGCATCCGCCTTCTAAGCGGATGGTCGCAGGTTCGAGTCCTGCCGGGTGCGCCATTGGCGAATCGGGCTCAAGCATTGCAATATGGTGGGCGTAGCTCAGTTGGTAGAGCACAGGATTGTGGCTCCTGGTGTCGTGGGTTCGATTCCCATCGTCCACCCCATATTCGAGAGAGCGCCAGGCACACAGCCTGGCGTTTTCGTTTAAAGCGTTACCACGCGGACGTGGTGAAATTGGTAGACACACCAGATTTAGGTTCTGGCGCCGCAAGGTGTGAGAGTTCGAGTCTCTCCGTCCGCACCATCCTCTTTCTTCCTTCCTTTTATATCCCGCCGGTTTTTGTGCTCGATTGTGCAGGTGACTTCTGCTATTCGAGCCACTAGAATGCTCGCCTTTGATTTGGGGCCGGAACGGCCGGCTTATGTCTGTGCAACGAGGAATATCCATGCAAGTTTCTGTTGAAAGCACCTCCGCTCTTGAGCGTCGCATGACCATCGGCGTGCCGGCCGAGCGCATCGAGACTGAAGTGACCAAGCGTCTGCAACAGACTGCGCGTCGTGCCAAGGTTGCTGGTTTCCGTCCTGGCAAAGTGCCGATGAATGTCATTCGCCAGCGTTATGAAGACTCTGCTCGCCAGGAAGCGCTGGGCGACCTGATCCAGGCGACCTTCTATGAGGCCATCGTCGAGCAGAAGCTGAATCCGGCGGGCGCGCCGTCCGTCGAGCCGAAAACCTTCGAGAAGGGTAAGGATCTCGAGTACGTCGCCACTTTCGAAGTGTTCCCGGAAATTCAGCTGGCCGGCTTCGATGGCATTGTCGTCGAGCGTCTGCAGGCTGAGGTTGCTGACAGCGATGTCGATAACATGCTGGAAATCCTGCGCAAGCAGAACACTCGCTTCGAGGCTGTCGAGCGCGCTGCAGAGAATGGTGATCAGCTGAATATCGACTTCGTTGGCAAGATCGATGGCGAAGCTTTCGCTGGCGGCAGCGCCAAGGGGACTGCTCTGGTGCTGGGTTCCGGTCGTATGATCCCCGGCTTCGAAGATGCGCTGGTTGGTGTGAAGGCCGGCGAGGAGCGTGTAATCAATCCGACTTTCCCGGAGGATTACCAGAATCTGGACCTGGCCGGTAAAGCTGCTGAGTTCACCGTTACCGTTAACAGCGTTTCTGCTCCGCAACTGCCGGAGCTGAATGACGACTTCTTCGCCCTGTTCGGCGTCAAGGAAGGCGGCATGGAAGGCTTCCGCGCCGAAGTGCGCAAGAACATGGAGCGCGAGCTGCGCCAGGCCATCAAGTCCAAGGTCAAGAACCAGGTCATGGAAGGCCTGCTGGCTGCTAACCCGGTTGAAGTGCCTAAGGCGCTGATCGGCAACGAAGTGAATCGTCTGCGTGTGCAGGCCGTTCAGCAGTTCGGTGGCAACATCAAGCCGGATCAACTGCCTGCCGAGCTGTTCGAAGAGCAGGCCAAGCGTCGCGTGGTGCTGGGTCTGATCGTGGCTGAAGTGGTCAAGCAGAGCGAGCTCAAGGCTGATGAAGCGCGTGTTCGCGAGCTGATCGAAGAAATGGCTTCCGCTTATCAGGAGCCGCAGCAGGTTGTGGCTTGGTACTACAAGAACGACCAGCAGCTGAACGAAGTGCGTTCGGTTGTACTGGAAGAGCAAGTTGTAGATACTGTTCTGCAGAAGGCCAAAGTGACCGATAAAGCGGTCTCCTACGAAGAAGCGGTCAAGCCGGCGGAAGCTCCGCAAGCTGCCTGATCCCTCGCCTCGTTTGAGCACACCCATAAGCCAGCCTTCGTGCTGGCTTATGCGTCTTTAGAGACATGACTATTAGGGAGAGATCGCTAGACATGTCGCACCATTCCTTGATGAATTCCATGCCTGACATCCAAGCTGCCGGCGGCCTCGTGCCGATGGTGATTGAGCAGTCCGCCCGCGGTGAGCGCGCTTACGACATCTATTCGCGCCTGTTGAAGGAGCGCGTGATCTTCCTGGTTGGCCAGGTAGAGGACTACATGGCCAACCTGGTGGTGGCCCAGCTGCTGTTCCTTGAGGCGGAGAATCCGGACAAGGATATTCACCTCTACATCAATTCGCCGGGTGGCTCCGTCACTGCGGGTATGTCGATCTACGACACCATGCAGTTCATCAAGCCTGATGTGTCGACCATCTGTATCGGCCAGGCATGCAGCATGGGTGCCCTGCTGCTTGCGGGTGGTGCCGCGGGTAAGCGTTACTGCCTGCCGCATTCGCGCATGATGATTCACCAACCGCTGGGCGGCTTCCAGGGGCAGGCTTCGGATATTGAAATCCATGCCCGCGAAATACTGACCATCCGCGAGCGCCTGAACAAGATTTTGGCCGATCACTGCAAGCAGCCGATCGACGTGATTGCCAAGGATACTGATCGCGACAATTTCATGAGTGGCGATGAGGCGGTCAAGTACGGCCTCATTGATCAGGTTCTGAGTCGTCGCCAGTTGGCTGTCTAATCCGCGCCTCCGTGCGATGGTCGGGTTTTTCCGACCATCCCGCAGGCTTGAAAATGCCTGCAATTGCCTTCATCTTGTGTTTCATGCCTAACGTATTGGATCGATCGAATGACTGACACCCGCAATGGCGAGGATAACGGCAAGCTGCTCTACTGCTCCTTCTGCGGCAAAAGCCAGCATGAAGTACGCAAGCTAATTGCCGGGCCCTCGGTCTTTATCTGCGACGAGTGCGTCGACCTGTGCAACGACATCATCCGCGAGGAGGTGCAGGAAGCCCAGGCCGAAAGCAGTGCTCACAAGTTGCCTGCGCCCAAGGAAATCAGCGGCATTCTGGATCAGTATGTGATCGGTCAGGAGCGTGCCAAGAAGGTACTCTCCGTTGCTGTATACAACCACTACAAGCGTCTGAATCAGCGTGAGAAGAAAGATGACGTCGAGCTAGGCAAGAGCAACATCCTGCTGATCGGCCCAACTGGCTCCGGCAAGACGCTGCTGGCCGAAACGCTGGCCCGCTTGCTCAATGTGCCTTTCACCATCGCTGACGCCACGACTCTGACCGAGGCTGGTTATGTCGGCGAGGATGTCGAGAACATCATTCAGAAGTTGTTGCAGAAGTGTGACTACGATGTAGAAAAGGCCCAGATGGGGATTGTCTACATTGACGAGATCGACAAGATCTCGCGCAAGTCGGATAACCCGTCCATCACTCGCGACGTTTCAGGCGAGGGCGTGCAGCAGGCTCTGCTCAAGCTGATCGAGGGTACGGTGGCCTCGGTTCCTCCGCAGGGTGGTCGCAAGCATCCGCAGCAGGAATTTCTGCAAGTTGATACTCGTAACATCCTATTTATCTGCGGCGGTGCGTTTGCTGGCCTGGAGAAGGTTATCCAGTCTCGCTCCACCAAGGGCGGCATCGGCTTCAATGCCGAAGTGCGCAGCCAGGATCTGGGCAAGAAGGTCGGTGAGGCGCTACGCGAAGTTGAGCCTGATGACCTGGTCAAGTTTGGCCTGATTCCCGAGTTCGTGGGGCGCCTGCCAGTTATCGCTACGCTTGATGAGTTGGATGAAGCTGCACTCATGCAGATTCTGACTGAGCCGAAGAACGCCTTGACCAAGCAATACGCCAAGTTGTTCGAGATGGAAGGCGTCGATCTTGAGTTCCGTGCTGATGCGCTGAAAGCTGTCGCGCACAAGGCTCTGGAGCGCAAGACCGGTGCGCGTGGTCTGCGCTCGATTCTCGAAGGTGTGCTGCTCGACACCATGTATGAGATCCCATCGCAGTCCGAGGTCAGCAAGGTGGTGATCGACGAAAGTGTCATTGAGGGTAACTCTCAGCCATTGCTCATCTATGAGAACAGTGAGCCGCCTGCAAAGGCCGCGCCTGACGCATGATGATGTAACAAAGGGCCCTGCGGGGCCCTTTGCATTTACGTCTTTCTTGCTTGTTTTTTCCTAGGGGTGGCCCCATCTTAGGGGCAAGGGTATCCCGTCCGTTTACGGCCTGATGGCCGCCGTAGAGCTGAAAACATGAAGACAACCATCGAACTGCCTCTCTTGCCGCTGCGTGATGTTGTGGTCTATCCGCATATGGTCATTCCGCTGTTTGTTGGGCGTGAAAAGTCCATCGAGGCCCTTGAGGCTGCTATGTCGAGTGACAAGCAGATCCTCCTGTTGGCCCAGCGCAACCCTGCGGACGATGATCCTGCTGAGGACGCGCTTTATCGTATGGGTACGGTGGCTACCGTGCTGCAGTTGCTCAAGCTTCCGGATGGTACGGTCAAGGTTCTGGTCGAAGGTGAGCAGCGTGGTTCCATCGAGAAGTTCATCGAGGTCGATGGCCATTGTCGTGCTGAGGTGCAGTTGCTTGATGAGCAGGATGTGGCCGAGCGCGAGTCGGAGGTTTTCACACGCAGCTTGCTGAGTCAGTTCGAGCAGTACGTGCAGTTGGGCAAAAAAGTTCCTGCTGAGGTCCTGTCGTCGCTGAATGGCATTGATGAGCCTGCCCGTTTGGTCGACACGATGGCCGCGCATATGGTCCTGAAGATCGAGCAGAAGCAGGAAATTCTTGAGATTACTGGCTTAGCCGAGCGTGTCGAGCATGTACTGGCATTGCTGGATGCCGAAATTGATCTGCTGCAGGTCGAGAAGCGTATCCGCGGTCGAGTTAAGAAGCAGATGGAGCGCAGCCAGCGCGAGTACTACCTGAATGAGCAGATGAAGGCCATTCAGAAAGAGCTGGGTGATATTGATGAAGGGCATAACGAAGTCGACGAGCTGAAGAAGCGCATCGAGAATGCTGGTTTGACCAAGGAAGCTCACAGTAAGGCCATTGCTGAGCTTAACAAGCTCAAGCAAATGTCGCCGATGTCGGCCGAGGCCACTGTGGTGCGCTCCTACATTGATTGGCTGACCAACGTGCCGTGGAAGGCCGAAAGCAAGGTGCGCCTTGACTTGGCCAAGGCCGAGGACATCTTGGAGGCCGACCACTTTGGCTTGGAAGAGGTGAAGGAGCGCATCCTCGAATACCTCGCCGTGCAGAAGCGGGTTAAGAAGCTCAAGGGCCCGGTGCTCTGCCTGGTCGGCCCGCCCGGCGTGGGCAAGACCTCGCTGGCCGAGTCCATCGCCCGTGCCACCAACCGTAAGTTCGTGCGCATGGCCCTGGGCGGCGTGCGCGACGAGGCCGAGATCCGTGGTCACCGCCGCACCTATATCGGCTCCATGCCCGGTCGCCTGATCCAGAAGCTGACCAAGGTCGGAGTGCGCAACCCGCTGTTCCTGCTCGACGAGATCGACAAGATGGGCAGCGATATGCGTGGTGATCCCGCATCTGCCTTGCTTGAAGTGCTGGATCCGGAGCAGAACCACAATTTCAACGATCACTATCTGGAGGTCGATTACGACCTCTCGGATGTGATGTTTATCTGCACGGCCAACTCCATGAATATCCCGGGGCCTCTGTTGGATCGGATGGAGGTCATCCGTCTGCCGGGCTATACCGAAGATGAAAAGGTCAATATTGCCATCAAGTACCTGACGCCCAAACAGGTGCTGGCCAATGGCCTGAAGAAGGGTGAGCTTGAGTTCGATGAAGGCGCTATTCGCGACATGATTCGCTACTACACCCGTGAGGCTGGCGTGCGCAGTCTGGAGCGTCAGGTATCCAAAGTCTGCCGCAAGGTAGTGAAGGAGCATGCCAAGGATAAGCGTATCAAGGTGTTAGTGAGTGCCGAGTCGCTTGAGCATTATCTCGGTGTTCGTCGCTATCGCTTTGGACTTGCCGAACAACAGGATCAGGTTGGCCAGGTTACCGGTCTTGCCTGGACGCAGGTCGGCGGTGAGCTATTAACCATTGAGACCGCTGTGGTGCCCGGTAAGGGGCAGCTGATCAAGACTGGCTCATTGGGGGATGTAATGGCCGAGTCGATGACGGCGGCGCTGACTGTGGTGCGCAGTCGTGCGAAGAGTCTGGGGATCGCTCCAGACTTCCATGAGAAGCGCGATGTTCACATCCATATGCCGGAAGGGGCAACACCGAAAGATGGGCCCAGTGCGGGTATCGGTCTCTGTACTGCTCTGGTTTCTTCGCTTACGCAGATCCCGGTACGGGCTGATGTAGCCATGACTGGAGAGATTACTTTGCGTGGTCAGGTGCTGGCCATTGGTGGGCTTAAGGAGAAACTGCTGGCGGCCCATCGCGGTGGAATCAAGACCGTGATCATCCCGGAAGAGAATGTGCGTGATCTCAAGGAAATTCCGGAGAATATTAAGCAAGACCTGACCATTAAGCCGGTTAAATGGATTGACGAGGTCCTGCAAATTGCGCTGCAATACGCCCCGGAGCCCTTGCCTGATGCGGCTCCCGAGATGGTTGCAAAGGATGAGTCTCGCGAGACTGATTCCAAGGAGCGAATCAGCACGCATTAGCCGGAAGGCTTCCTTGACACTATTTTCGGGCCCTTGTTATAAAACGGCTCTTATGTGTCATCAGGCCTTTCGACACCCGCTTTGCTTACACCAAACAACTAAGAAACAACTCAACGGAAATAAGGGGACTTAAGAGTGAACAAGTCGGAACTGATTGATGCCATCGCCGCATCCGCTGATATCCCGAAAGCTGTTGCTGGCCGTGCGCTGGATGCAGTAATCGAATCCGTCACTGGCGCTCTGAAAGCCGGTGACTCGGTGGTGCTGGTTGGCTTCGGTACTTTCGCTGTCAAAGAGCGTGCTGCCCGTACTGGCCGCAACCCGCAAACTGGTAAGCCGATCAGCATTGCTGCAGCCAAGATCCCAGGTTTCAAAGCTGGTAAAGCACTGAAAGACGCCGTCAACTAAGCGTCTCTCGGGCTTAGCCCTGCCGGGTTGGGATAGCCTCAACCGGCACGGAGTTGCAAAAGCACTCCATCAGTTATGAGAAGGCGCATCCTCGGATGCGCCTTTCTTTTATCCGGATTCCAATACCCACGCTGCATGGCCGTAGGCCTGATGTGAGCGTTTCGGGGGAAGCATGCTGCAGAACATCAGGGACAATTCCCAAGGCTGGATTGCCAAGACCATCATCGGTGTGATCATCGTCCTGCTGGCTCTGACCGGTTTCGATGCAATCATCCAGTCCACTAGCAACAGTCGCACTGCTGCGGAGGTAAACGGGGAAGAGATTACTCTGGACAGCCTCAATGCTGCGGTCGACATGCAGCGCCGCCAACTGATTCAGCAGTTCGGCAAGGATTTTGATGCCTCACTGCTTGATGACAAGCTGCTGCGTCAATCGGCTCTCGATGGCCTGGTTGAGCGTACTCTGCTGCTGCAGGGGGCTGGTGATGCCGGCATGGTGATTTCCGATGCCGCCCTTGATCAGCTGATTCTGCAAATGCCGGTATTCCAGATCGAGGGCAAGTTCGATGCATCGCGCTTCGATCAGGTTCTGCAGCAACAGGGCTTCACCCGAATGCAGTTTCGCGAGCGACTGAAGCAGGATGTATTGGTCAGCCAGCTTCAGGCAGCGTTAGTCGGCAGCAGCTTTGTGACTGATGCCGAAGTCGATGCCTTCGTCAGTCTGGACAAGCAGACGCGCGACTTCTCCAGTCGTACCCTCAGCGCCGATGCGACTGCGGTTGAGGTCAAGGATGATGAGGTCAAGGCCTATTATGACGAGCACCCTGATCAGTACATGAGTGCAGAGCAGGTCGTTATTGATTATGTCGAGTTGAAGAAGGAGTCCTTCTTCGATCAGGTCGAGGTTAGCGATGACCAGCTACAAGAGCTCTACAACAAGGAAATCGCCAATCTGGCCGAGCAGCGCAACGCCGCGCACATCCTGTTGGAAGTAAATGACAAACTCACCGACGAACAGGCCAAGGCCAAGCTGGAAGAGGTCAAGCAGCGCCTGGACAAGGGTGAGGAGTTTGCTGCTCTTGCCAAGGAAGTCTCCCAGGATCCGGGTTCGGCCAGTAACGGTGGTGATCTCGGATTCGCCGGTCCAGGTGTGTATGACCCTGCTTTCGAAGAGAGTCTTTATGCTCTGAAGCCGGGCGAGGTTTCTGAGCCTGTACGCAGCGAGTTTGGCTGGCATCTGATCAAGCTGCTGGGCGTCCAGGCGCCAGAGGTGCCGAGCTTCGACAGTCTGAAAGCCAAGCTTGAGCACGACCTTAAAGCTCAGCAGGTCGAACAGCGCTTTGTCGAAGCGGTGAAACAGCTTGAGGAAGCAAGTTTCGAGGCTTCCGATCTGGCTCAGCCCGCACAAGAACTTGGCTTGCAAGTGCAGACCAGCGCGCCTTTTGGTCGTGAAGGGGGCGAGGGCGTCACTGCCAATCGCCAGGTCGTGCAGGCTGCCTATGCACCGGAAGTTCTTGAGGATGGTGGCAACAGCAATGCCATCGAGCTTGATCCGGATACCACTCTGGTGCTGCGCGTCAAAGAGCACAGGAAACCTGAGCTGCTGCCTTTCGAGCAGGTCGCTGCAGGTATTCATCAGACCCTGACCCAAAAGAAGTCGCGTGAGGCTGCCAAGGCTGAGGGCGAGGCGTTGCTGGCGAGCCTGAAGAAAGGCGAGGGCGTGGAGGGTGATTGGGTCAAGACCGAAGCGGCCAGTCGTAGCCAGGAGGGCCTAGATCCTCTGGTGCTGCAGGCGCTGTTCCGTATGACCAAGCCGGCTGATGGTAACCCTAGCTATGCGGGTGTCAGCCTGAACAATGGCGACTACGTTGTCCTGCGTCTGGAAGGTGTCGGTCAGGCCAAGGCAGAGCTGAGTGCCGAGGAGAAGGTCAGCTATCGCCGCTTCCTCGCTTCACGCAGTGGTCAGCAAGACTTTGCTGCCTACCGTGAGCAGCTGAAGGAAAAAGCGGATATCGAGCTTTTCTGATCGCGATCCAGCTTCCAAGAAAAAGGCCGCATTCGCGGCCTTTTTCATTTCAGGGTGAGATCAGTCTTCGATGTTACCCATGGCGGTGGTGTTGAAGCCGCCGTCGACATAGAGGATCTCGCCGCTGATACCGGAGGCCAGATCAGAGCAGAGGAAGGCGCCAGCGTTGCCCACTTCCTCGATAGTCACGTTGCGGCGCAGCGGGGTCTGCTTTTCGTTGGCGGCGAGCATCTTGCGGAAGCTCTTGATGCCGGAAGCCGCCAGGGTGCGGATCGGGCCGGCGGAGATGGCGTTGACGCGAGTGCCTTCCGGGCCGAGGCTGCCGGCCAGGTAGCGTACACCCGCTTCCAGGCTTGCCTTGGCCATGCCCATGACGTTGTAGTTGGGCATGGTGCGTTCGGCGCCCAGGTAGGAGAGGGTGAGGATGCTGCCGTTACGGCCCTGCATCAGCGGGCGGCCAGCCTTGGCCAGGGCGACCAGGCTGTAGGCGCTGATGTCGTGGGCGATCTTGAAGCCTTCGCGGGTGGTGACTTCGGTGAAGTCGCCGTCCAGCTGGTCGCCCGGGGCAAAGCCCACGGAGTGGACGATGCAGTCCAGGCCATCCCACTTCTTGCTCAGCGCTTCGAAGACCTTGGCGATCTCCTCGTCGTTGGCCACGTCGCAGGGGAAGCACAGCTCGGGGTTGGAGCCCCAGCCGGCGGCGAATTCTTCGACACGACCCTTGAGCTTGTCGTTCTGGTAGGTGAAGGCGAGCTCGGCGCCCTCGCGATGCATGGCGGCGGCGATGCCCGAGGCAATCGACAGTTTGCTGGCCACGCCAACGATCAGTACGCGCTTACCGGCGAGAAAACCCATGTGCGTTGTTCCTCTTCTGGTTAATCGGCGGTTGCCGGAGCCATGAATGCGGCTTCCAGCAACTGCTGGGTATAAGGGTGCTGCGGTGCGGCGAAAATCTGCTCGGCCGGCCCTTGCTCAACCACTTTGCCCTGCTTGACCACCATCAGCTGGTGGCTCAGGGCCCTGACCACCGCCAGATCATGGCTGATGAACAGGTACGTCAGGTTGTACTTGGCCTGCAGCGAGCGCAGGAGTTCCACCACTTGACGCTGTACGGTGCGGTCGAGCGCCGAGGTGGGCTCGTCGAGCAGTATCAGCGCCGGTTTCAGCACCAGTGCCCGGGCAATGGCAATCCGCTGCCGTTGCCCGCCGGAAAACTCATGGGGGTAGCGGTGCCGGGTGTCCGGATCCAGTCCTACTTCCTTGAGCGCGTCGATGACGGCCTGTTCCTGCTCCTCGGCAGTGCCGATCCCGTGAATGCGCAGGCCTTCGCCGACAATCTGGCTCACGCACATGCGTGGGCTGAGACTGCCGAAGGGGTCTTGGAAGACCACCTGCATTTGCCGTCGTAGCGGCCTTACGGCTTGCTGCGACAGCCCATCCAGCGCCTGGCCCTGAAAGCGGATGGCGCCCCGGCTGCCGAGCAGCCGCAGGATCGCCATGCCGAGGGTGGATTTGCCGGAGCCGCTTTCGCCCACGATGCCCAGGGTTTGGCCCTGGGGCAGGCTGAAGTCGATTCCGTCCACTGCCTTTACGTGATCGACTGTGCGTCGCAACACTCCCTTTTTGATCGGGAACCACACGCGCAGGTCTTCCGCTTCCAGTAGTGGCGCGCCGGCGGGGTTGGCCGCAGGCTCGCCGCTGGGCTCGGCGCCAAGCAGTTCCCGGGTATAGGGATGCTGCGGAGCGCGGAACAATTCATCACACGACGCCTGTTCGACGATGCATCCGCGCTGCATGACACATACGCGATGGGCGATTCGTCGTACCAGGTTGAGGTCGTGGGTGATCAGCAGCATGGCCATCCCCAAGCGCGCCTGCAGATCCTTGAGCAGATCAAGGATTTTCAGCTGCACGGTGACGTCGAGGGCTGTGGTCGGCTCGTCGGCGATCAGCAGTTCGGGCTCATTGGCCAGGGCCATGGCGATCATCACCCGCTGGCGCTGGCCGCCGGACAGCTCATGCGGGTAGGCCTTGAGGCGCGTGGCCGGGTCGGGAATACCGACCAACTGCAGCAGTTCGATGATACGTGCCTGAGCGGCTTCTCCACGCAGTCCCTTGTGCCAGGCCAGCACTTCGCCGATCTGCTTGCCGATGCTGTGCAGCGGGTTGAGCGAGGTCATCGGTTCCTGGAAGACCATGGCGATACGGTTGCCACGGATACCGCGCAGCTTGTCCGGGGCCAGTTTGAGCAGGTCTTGATCGCCATACTGGATGCTGCCCGCCGGATGGCGGGCGAGCGGGTAGGGTAGCAGGCGCAGGATGGAGTGGGCGGTGACCGACTTGCCGGAGCCGCTTTCGCCGACCAGGGCCAGGGTCTCGCCCTTGCGGATCTCGAAATTGACGCCCTCGATCACCCGCTGGGCCTGGTTGCCGGTGACGAACTCGACGGCCAGGTCGCGCACTTCGATGAGGTTGTTCGAATCGGTCATGTCATTTCCTCGGGTCGAAGGCATCGCGGGCGGCTTCACCGATGAACACCAGCAGGCTGAGCATCAGGGCCAATACGGCAAAGGCACTGATGCCCAGCCAGGGGGCCTGCAGGTTGGCCTTGCCTTGGGCCACCAGCTCGCCCAGCGAAGGCTCGCCGGCCGGCAGGCCGAAGCCGAGGAAGTCCAGCGAAGTCAGGGTGCCGATCGCGCCGGTGAGGATAAAGGGCATGAAGGTCATGGTCGAAACCATGGCGTTGGGCAGGATGTGGTGGAACATGATGCCGCCGTTACCCATGCCCAGGGCCCGGGCCGCACGTACATATTCCAGGTTGCGGCCACGCAGGAACTCGGCGCGTACTACGTCGACCAGGCTCATCCACGAGAACAGCAGCATGATGCCCAGCAACCACCAGAAATTGGGCTGGACGAAACTGGCCAGGATGATCAGCAGATAGAGTACCGGCAGGCCCGACCAGACCTCGAGGAAGCGCTGGCCGGCCAGGTCGACCCAGCCGCCGTAGTAGCCCTGCAGGGCGCCGGCGAATACGCCGATGATGGAGCTGGCAATGGTCAGTGCCAGAGCAAACAGCACTGATACGCGAAAGCCGTAGATCACCCGCGCCAGCACGTCGCGGCCCTGGTCGTCGGTACCCAGCCAGTTCTGTGCCGAAGGCGGTGCCGGGGCCGGTACCTGCAGTTCGTAGTTGATGCTGGAGTAGTTGAACGGAATCGGAGGCCAGATCATCCAGCCGTCCTTTTCTGCGATTAGCTCCTGGATGTAGGGGCTCTTGTAATTGGCCTGCAGGGGGAATTCGCCGCCGAAGGTGGTTTCCGGGTAGCGTTTGAATACCGGGAAATAGAGTTCTCCGTCGTAATGCACTACCAGCGGCTTGTCGTTGGCGATCAGTTCGGCGCCCAGGCTCAGCACGAACAGGCCGAGGAAAAGCCAGAGCGACCACCAGCCACGTTTGTGTGCCTTGAACAGGGCAAAGCGACGTTGGTTGAGGGGGGAGAGCGCCATGATCAGTGCTCCCGGGTTTCGAAGTCGATGCGTGGGTCGATCAGGGTGTACATCAGGTCGCTCAACAGTTTGGCCAGCAGGCCGAACAGGGAAAAGATGAACAGGGTGCCGAAGACCACCGGGTAATCGCGGTTGACGATGGATTCAAAGCCCAGCAGACCAAGACCATCGAGGGAGAAGATCACTTCGATCAGCATGGAGCCCGCAAAGAAGATGCCGAGGAAGGCCGCCGGGAAACCGGCCACCACGATCAGCATGGCGTTGCGGAACACGTGGCCGTAGAGCACGCGGTGATCGGTCAGGCCCTTGGCGCGGGCGGTGACCACGTATTGCTTGCCGATTTCGTCGAGGAAGCTGTTCTTGGTCAACAGGGTCAGCGTGGCGAAGCTGCCGATCACCAGGGCCGTCACCGGCAGGGCCAGGTGCCAGAAGTAGTCGAGGATCTTGCCGCCGAGGCTGAGCTGGTCGAAGTTGCTTGAAGTCAGGCCGCGCAGGGGGAACCAGTCCCAGTAACTGCCACCGGCGAACAGCACGATCAGCAGGATGGCGAAGAGGAACGCCGGGATGGCGTAGCCGACGATGATCGCCGAGCTGGTCCAGACATCGAAGGCGCTGCCGTGGCGGGTGGCCTTGGCAATGCCCAGCGGGATGGAGATCAGGTAGGTGATCAGTGTGCTCCACAGACCGAGGGAAATCGACACCGGCATCTTTTCCAGGATCAGCTCGATTACCGTGGCGTCGCGGAAGAAGCTTTCGCCGAAGTCGAGCTGGGCGTAGCTGCTGAGCATCAGCCAGAAACGCTCCGGGGCCGACTTGTCGAAGCCGTACATCTTCTCGATTTCTTCCACCAGCTTGGGATCCAGACCTTGCGAGCCTCGATAATTGGAGCCCGCCATGGAAACCTCTCCGCCGCCGCCGGAGATCCGTGCGGTGGCGCCGCCGGATGCGGCGTCGAAGCCTTCCAGCTTGGCGATCATCTGCTCCACCGGTCCGCCAGGCGCGGCCTGGACGATGATGAAGTTGATCAGCAGGATGCCGAGCAGGGTCGGAATGATCAGCAGCAGGCGGCGGATGATATAGGCCAGCATTACTGGGCTTCCTGCTGGGCGTCAGTGGTGGGCGCTGGCTGCTGCGGGGCATGCAGCGGCTGTTCTTCCCACCAGGTCATCAGGCCGAAGTCCGACTGTGGCGTAATGGCCGGGCGGCCGAAGCGCTTCCAGTAGGCTACGCGCCAGGCGTCGACGTAATAGTTGGGCACCACGTAGTGGCCCCAGAGCAGGGCGCGATCCAGGGCGCGGGCATGGGTGACCAGCGCTTGGCGTGAGTCGGCGCGGATCAGGCTCTCGACCAGTTGGTCGATGGCCGGGTCGCGCAGGCCGATGTAGTTCTGGCTGCCGCGTTTGTCGGCGCTGCTGGAGTGCCACATGTCCAGCTGCTCGTTGCCGGGGGAGTTGGACTGCGGCCAGACTGCTGAGGTCATGTCGTAGTCCCATTCGCGCAGGCGATTGATGTACTGCGAGACGTCGACCCGGCGGATCTGCAGGTCGATGCCCAGCTCGGCGAGGTTGCGTTTGAACGGCAGCACCACGCGTTCGAGGTTGGGCTGGAAGTTGAGGAACTCGAAGGCCAGTTGCTTGCCGTCCGGCCCGATCATCTTGTCATCTTCGATGCGGTAGCCGGCCTCGGTCAGCAGCTGGAAGGCGCGACGGCTCTGTTCGCGGATGATGCCGCTGCCGTCGCTCACCGGTGGCTGGAATTCGAGGTTGAATACTTCCGGGGGCAGCTTGTCACGTAGCGGTTCCAGCAGTTTCAGCTCAGCCTCGGACGGCAAGCCGGTAGCGGCCAGTTCGGAGTTCTCGAAATAGCTGTGGGTGCGCTTGTAGTCACCGTAGAAAATCTGCTTCTTGGCCCATTCGAAGTCGAACAGCTGGGCGATGGCCTCGCGCACGCGGCGATCCTGGAAGATCGGGCGGCGCAGGTTGAACACGTAGCCCTGCATGCCAGCCGGGATGCCTTTCTGGATGGAAACCTGGATGAACTTGCCCGCGCGCAGTGCTGGGGAGTCATAGCCGGTGTTCCAATCCTTGGCCGAATACTCTTCGTTGACGTCGAAGTGACCGGCCTTGAAGGCTTCCAGGGCGACTTGGCTGTCGCGGTAGTACTCGGTGCGGATTCGGTCGAAGTTGTAGAGGCCACGGCTTACCGGAAGATCCTTGGCCCACCAGTCCTTGACCCGCTCAAGCTCCAGGCTGCTGCCTGGCGATACCTTGCTGATCTTGTAGGGGCCGCTGCCCAGGGGCGGCTCGAGGCTACCCTTGCCGAAGTCGCGGCTGGCCCACCAGTGCTTGGGCAGTACGGCCAACTGGCCGAGGATCATCGGTAGCTCGCGGTTGTCCTTGTGCTTGAAGTCGAAGCGCACGCTGAGCTTGTCCTCGGCCACCACCTGCGCCACATCAGCATAGTAATGGCGGTAGAGCGGGTCGCCTTTCTCTAGCAGGATGTTGAAGGTGAAGATCACGTCGTCGGCGGTGATCGGCGTGCCGTCGTGAAAGCGGGCCTTGGGATTGAGCAGGAAGCGCACATAGCTGTTGTCGGGCGCCTTGTCGATTTTCTCGGCGACCAGGCCATAGACGGTCAAGGGCTCGTCTTGAGATTGGTAAGTCAGGCTGTCGTAGATCAGGCCGATGTTGGCCGGTGTGCCTTTGGGGATGAAGGGGTTGAAGCTGTCAAAGGTGCCGACGCCGCGCTGGCGCAGCAGACCGCCCTTGGGGGCGTCCGGGTTGACGTAGTCGAAGTGCTGGAAATCTGCTGGGTATTTGGGAGGCTCGTCGTACAGGGTTGCGGCGTGGCGCGGCTCGGCCTGGGTCGCGCTGGCCAGCAGTACAAGGGCAGCGCCGAGGGTGCGCAAGGGGAAAGTCATCGAGCGGTCTCCGTGGGCTTCAGCCACCAGGCCCGCAGCCCTAGTGTGTAGGGCGGGGTGGTGACGAAGGCGAACCGGTTGCGGTACGCCAGACGATGGTGATTGATGTACCAGTTGGGGATGCTGTAATGCTGCCAGAGCAGGATGCGATCAAGGGCGCGTGTGGCGGCCACCTGTTGCTCACGGGTCTGCGCCGCCAGCAATTTTTCCAGCATGGCGTCGACCACCGGGTGGCGCACGCCTGCGTAGTTCTTGCTGCCTTTTACCTCGGCCTGGCTGGAGTGGAAGTACAGCCACTGTTCCAGGCCGGGGCTGAGGCTCTGCGCCAGGGTCATGAGGATCATGTCGTAATCGAAGTGGTCCAGGCGCTGCTTGTACTGGGCGCGGTCGACGGTACGCAGTACGGCATCGATGCCGATGCTGGCCAGGTTCTCGGTATAGGGCTGGAGGATGCGTTCCAGGTTCGGGTTGACCAGCAGGATCTCGAAGCGCAGTGGCTCGCCCCTGGCGTTGACCAGCCTGCCGCCGGAAGGTTTCCAGCCGGCCTCGGCCAGCAGGCCGAGGGCCTTGCGCAGTGTGTCGCGAGGAATGCCACGGCCATCGGTGACCGGCAGGGCGAATGGCTGGGTAAACACCTTGTTTGGTAGCTGTTTGCGATAGGGCGAGAGCAGTAGCCATTCGGCGCCCTCGGGGATGCCGGATGCAGCGAATTCGCTGTTCGGGTAGTAGCTGGTGCTGCGTTTGTAGGCACTATTGAACAGTGCCCGATTGGTCCATTCGAAATCGAACATCAGGCCCAGAGCTTCGCGCACCTTGCGCTCGGCGAAGATCGCGCGACGTGTGTTCATGAACAGCGCCTGGCTCTGGGTCGGAATCTGGTGCGGGATCTCGGCGCGGATCACTTCGCCACGTGCGATGGCCGGGAAGCGGTAAGCATTGGCCCAGTTCTTCGCCTGGTGTTCGATGTAGAAGTCGAACTCGCCGGCCTTGAACGCCTCGAAGGCGACGCTGCTGTCGCGATAGAAATCGACTTCCACCCGATCGAAGTTGTATTTGCCGCGATTGACCGGCAGTTGTTCGCCCCACCAGTCCTTGACCCGTTCGAACACCAGGCTGCGGCCAGGCTCCACCTTGCTGATGCGGTAAGGACCGCTGCCCAGTGGTACTTCGAAGCTGGTGGTTTTGAAGTCCCGATTTTTCCAGTAGTGCTGGGGCAGCACCGGCAATTCGCCCAGGCGCAGGATCAGCAGGGGATTGTTGCTGCGTTTGAGCACAAAACGAATGCGGTGGCGATTGAGGATGTCGACCCGCTTGACCTCCTGCAGGGCCGTGCGGTACTGCGGGTGGCCGTCCCTGACCAGGGTGCGGTAGGAAAAGGCCACATCGAAGGCGGTAATCGGCTTGCCATCATGAAAGCGCGCTTCTTCGCGCAGATTGAACACCACCCAGCTGCGATCCTCGCTGTATTCCACGCTCTTGGCGATCAGCCCGTAGCTGGAGGCGGGTTCATCGCCCGAGGGGTCGTAGGGGCCTGTGCCCACCATCAGTGGCTCGTTGAATTCGCTGACCCCGTACTGCAGGAAATTAGGCGCGGCGGCAGGGCTGCTGCCCTTGAAGCTGTAGGGATTGAGCGTATCAAAGGTGCCGTAGGCCATGACCCGCAGAGTGCCACCTTTGGGTGCCTCGGGGTTGACCCAGTCGAAGTGGGTGAAGCTGGCCGGGTACTTGAGAGTCCCGAACTGGGCATAGCCATGGCTTTCGATCAGGGTTGCGAAAGCAGGAAAGCTCATGGCCAGGCCGAGAATCAGCGAGAGCAGGGGACGCATTAGAGGCGAGGTCCAGTCCATGGGGCTTTCTGACGGCAGGCTTTGCCTCCCGTGCGTTGGTTTGCCGGTACAGTAACAGCTTGTATCCGCAGGAAAAAGAGTGCGCTCCCAAGGCAGGTGCCAGCATTTTGATTACACTGAAACAAATTGAAAGAAGTGCGCGCCCAGGTGGAACGAAGTGTCGGTTTACAGGCATGGATAGATCGTCTTAATCAGGCCGAATTGCCTGCCTTGGCCACGGTGGTGCAAGACCTCCATCGCCTGTCGCAAGCGGAGCATGCCTCCGTGCAGCAGCTGGCAGATGTGCTGCTGCGTGACGCTTCGCTGACCGCGAAAGTGCTGCGCGTTGGCAACAGTGTCTACTACAACCCCTCGCAGGAAAGTATTCGTACCATCTCGCGGGCCATCGTGCTGATCGGCTTCGACAATGTGCGCCTGATCGGCATGTCGGTCAGTCTGATCGACAGTTTGCTGGCCAAGGTGCCGCGTGAGCAGCTGCAAAGCCTGTTGGCCCGTTCCTTTCACGCCGCCGTGCAGGCACGCAACATTGCCGGTTACGTGCTGAGCAAACATCAGGAAGAGGTGTTTATCGCCGCCCTGCTGCATACCGTGGGCGAGCTGGCCTTCTGGGCTTGTGGGGGGGAGCAGGCCGATGAGTTGGCCGAGTTGCTGGAGCTGCCGGGCATGGATGAAGAGGAGGCGGTCCGCCAGGTGCTGGGTACCAGCTTCCGCCAGCTCACGCAGGGCCTGGTAAAGAGCTGGAACCTCGGTGAGTTGGCGGCTTTTGCCCATGGCAGCGGCAATCAGCACGATCCGGCCGTGCGGGCCATCAATCTGGGCGTGAGGATCAGCGAGGCGGCACTGGAGGGTTGGGATTCTCCGGAAATGGAGAAGCTGGTGCAGCAACTGGCTGATTTTACCGGCGTCAGCCCGGAGGATGCCTTGCAGCAGGTGTTGGAAAGTGCCCGGGAAACGGTTGAGGTTGCGGCCACTTTTGGTGCCAGTCAGCTTTGCAGGCTGATCCCCAATACGGACCCTGAGCAGATCAAGCTGCAGCAGCAGGAGCGTAAGGCGCGCCTGTTGCAGCCCGACCTGCTGGTGTTGCAGCAGGCCTTGCAGGACCTGGGCATGATGGTCAGTCAGAAGGGCGACATCGGCCTGATCCTAGATACCTTGCTCAAGGGGCTGCACCAAGGGGCCGGGTTGGAGCGGGTAATGCTGGCCGTTTTGGCGGATGGTCAGAGCCGTTTTCGCGCCAAGCGGGCGGTGGGCGAGAGTACCGAGCACTGGTTGGCGGAGTTCCAGTTGCCGGTGCAGCAAAGCGAGCAGCCGCATATCTTCAGTTATGTCTTGCGCAACCGCGAAGCGATCTGGATGGGCGTGCCGGCCAGCTACAACCTGGCCGAACTGGTGACGTTGCCGATGCGACAGATGCTCGGCCAGGGCATGTTCTTTATCGCGCCTTTGTTGGCAGGTACTCGCGAGATTGGCGTGCTGTACGCCGACAGTCGGGTGTCCGGGCGAGCGCTCAAGCACGAGCAGTTTGTGGCGTTTCAGCGTTTCACCCAGCTGACTGGGCGTTGCCTGGAGGCGTTGAGCAAACGCTGAATATTCTGCTCCACAGATGCCTGGCCTGGCATCTGCGAGGGGGGAAGTCAGTCGAGGTAGAGCGTCAGGGTCTGTCCAGGCTTGAGCAGACGGCTGTCGCTACGCGGATTCCAGCTCTGCAGGCGTTTGACATCGACCTTGAAACGCTGGGCAACCAGGTACATCGAGTCGCCCTGTTTGACCCGGTAGTAGGTGACATTCCTGCGGCTATCGGCCTTGGCTGCCGCGACCGGTTGACTGGCGCCGGTGCCATGGATTTCCAGTACCTGGCCCAGGCGCAGCTTGCTGCGTGCGTCGAGCTTGTTCCAGCGCTGCAGGTCCTTGAGTTGAACCTGGTGGGTGTTGGCGATCTGCCACAGGGTGTCGCCGCTCTTCACCCGATAGCGCTGCGGTTGTGTAGTGCTCGCCTTGGCTGTTTGTTGATGCAGGGCGATGTCCGTCTTGCCTGCGGACGCTTGGCCGGGAATGCTCAGTGTCTGCCCGACGCGCAGGTGGTTGCTGCTCAGCTTGTTGATGTCCTTGAGCGTCTTGACCGTCAGATGGTGACGGTTGGCGATGCTGTGCAGGTTGTCGCCGGGGCGCACGCGGTATTCCTGCCAGCTCACCAGCTCTTGCGGTTTCATCATGGCCAGGCTTGCATTGAACAGTTCAGCCTTGTCGGTCGGCACCAGCAGGTGCAGCGGGCCGTCCATGGTGATGCCTTTCTTGAAGGCCGGGTTAAGCACTTCCAGCTCGTCTTCTTCCATGTCGACCATGGCGGCGACTCTGGCGAGATCCAGTCCCGGCTTGCTGGCGACCTGCTCGAAGTAGGGCTCGTTGGCGATCGGGTTGAGGCTGATGCCATAAGCTTCGGGGGCCAGCACAACCTGCGACAGTGCGAGCAGCTTGGGTACGTAGTCCTGGGTTTCCTTGGGCAGTGGCAGGTTCCAGTAGTCGGTTGGCAGGCCGAGCTTCTGGTTGCGTTCCATGGCACGGCTCACGGTGCCTTCGCCGGCATTGTAGGCCGCCAGGGCCAGCAGCCAGTCGCCGTTGAACATGTCGTGCAGGCGGCTCAGGTAGTTGAGGGCGGCGTTGGTGGAGGCGGTGATGTCGCGACGACCGTCGTACCAGTTGGTCTGGCGCAGGTTGAAGTAGCGGCCGGTGGAGGGGATGAACTGCCAGATGCCAACCGCATGGCTGCGCGAGTAGGCGTAGGGGTTGTAGGCGCTCTCGATCATCGGCAGCAGCGCCAGCTCCATCGGCATGTTGCGCTCGTCCAGACGCTCGACCACGTAATGGATATAGCGGCTGCCGCGCTGGCTGGCGCGTTCGAGGAACTTGGGATTGCTGACGAACCACAGGCGTTGGTTCTCAATGCGCGGATTGACGCCGATTTCATCCTGCAGGGCGAAGCCCTCGCGCATGCGTTCCCAGATGTCCTGGGGCTCCTGCGGCGCCACGTCTTCAATCCATTCCGGCTCTTGCTGCAGGCCGATGGCGCGGTCGGTGTCGCTACCCTCCTGGTCCTTGCCGCCCATGCTCTGGCAGCCAGCCATCACTATGCACATCATCACCGCCAGAGCCCTTGCTGCTCGTGCCAATGCCGTTGAATCAAGGGTCTCGGAAGGTAATAAAAACATTGGTCGCTAGTATCTGCCGGCGCAAAAAATTCAGGCGATTCTAGGAATGCACCCCAGGGTGGTCAAGTTTTCACCAGTTGCCCGGGCCGTCTCAGCCAGCCTTGAAGACATCCTTCCAGCGCCGCAGGGCAGCAAATACCTCGGCTGGAGAGCGTTGCTGCGCCCCCTCCCGTTCATCGACTATTTGTTTAACGGATGTTTCCTGGCAGCGCAGGAAGGGGTTGCTGGCTTTCTCCAGGGCAATGCTGGACGGCAGGCTGATGCGTCCTGCCGAGCGCCAGGCGCTGACTTCGGCCAAGCGTGCGGCAATGCTCGGATTCTCGGGTTCAACGGCGCGGGCGAAGTGCAGGTTGCTCAAGGTGTACTCGTGTGTGCAGTAGACCTGGGTGGCCTCCGGCAGTTCGGCCAGACGCGACAGGGAGTCATGCATCTGTTGCGGCGTGCCTTCGAACAGGCGACCGCAGCCGGCGGCAAACAGGGTGTCGCCACAGAACAGCCAGCCTTCATCGGCCTGGTAGTAGGCGATATGGCCCAGGGTATGACCGGGCACTGCGTATATAAGGAAGTCGAGGCCGAGCACAGTGACTCGGTCACCTTCGTCCAGTGCCAGCTCGCGGGCTGGAATCGTTTCACGTGCGGGGCCGCAGACTCTGGCGCCAGTGGCGGCCTGGAGCTGGGCTACACCGCCGATGTGGTCCGGGTGATGGTGGGTGATCAGGATGTCGCTGAGTTGCCAGCCCGGGTGCGCGGTCAGCCAGGCCAGCACGGGGGCGGCATCGCCGGGATCGACCACGGCGCAGCGTTGGGTACTGGTGTCCTGCAGCAGCCACAGGTAGTTGTCGGTGAAGGCGGGAAGGGCGTCGATCTGAAACATTTTGTGGGTCGCCAAGCAGAGAGCATTGGCGCATCTTAAGCGCCATGACCCTTCTTGTGTGCATGGAGGTGTGATGGACGAGCAACCCTTCGCCCAGGCCGATGCCCAGTGGCTGCAGTTGATCTGTGCCGCGCGCGACTGGTTGGCCTCGCCGCTGGGGGAGCTGCTGTTGGCCGAGCAGCGCCTGGCGCTGGATGAGGAGCTGGCCCACTACTTTGGCGGTTATCTGGTGCATTACGGCCCGGCCGAAGCGGAGCCGCCGAAGGCGCCGCAGATTCGCTGCAACGTGCGCCTGGGCGCGCCACTGGCCGGCGTGCAGATTGCCTGTGAGGAACAGGCCTGGCCGCTGGGCGAGCATGCTGCGGATGTGGTGGTGCTGCAGCATGGTCTGGACTTCAGTCTGTCGCCCCATGGCCTGTTGCGCGAGGCGGCGCGTAGTGTGCGCCCCGGTGGTTACCTGCTGATCACCGGCATCAATCCCTGGAGCACTTGGGGCTTGCGTCATTATTTCGCTCGCGATGGTCTACGCCAGGCGCGTTGCATCTCCCACAGCCGGCTGACCGACTGGCTCAACCTGCTCGGCTTCGCGCTGGAGAAACGTCGCTTCGGGTGCTATCGTCCGCCGCTTTCCTCGTCAACCTGGCAGGGGCGTCTGGCTCGCCTGGAAGACTGGGGCGTCCGGCTAAAAGCGCCTGGCGGCGGTTTCTATCTGTTAGTGGCGCGCAAGCTGGTGGTGGGGCTACGTCCGCTGCGGCCGGTGCAGCGTGCCAGCATGGGCAAGCTGCTGCCGATGCCGGTGGCCAAGGTCAGCCGGCGCGAATCGAAGAATTGGCAAGAACGAAGCGAATGAGTGACGAAGTAGTCGAGATCTACACCGACGGCG
>NZ_JARPUS010000016.1 GCF_029537485.1 Pseudomonas sp. GOM6 | reverse complement strand
ACACGACGCTCTTCCGATCTACAACCTGTTCGTCGTCTCGCTGGCCTGGAGCCTGATGGCCGATGTGTTCGACATACTGCAGGCCAAGCGCCTGTTTGCCTTTATCGCCGCCGGCGCCAGTCTGGGCGGTTTGAGTGGGCCGGCGCTCAGCGCTCTGCTGATCGCGCAGCTGGACGCTGCGGGGCTGATCCTGCTGACCACCCTTTTGTTGGGGCTGGCCCTGTGGCTCAAACACGGGCTGATGGCCTGGCGAGAGCGGTGCGGGGCTGGACGGCCAGGCGCCGCCCCCAGCGAAAATCCGCGCCACCCGGTGCCGGGCAATCCCTTCAGCGGACTGACCCGGGTGCTGCATTCGCCTTACCTGCTCGGCGTGGCGGCATTCGTGGTATTGCTGGCGACGGTAAGCACCTTTCTCTACTTCGAGCAGGCGCGTCTGGTGGCCGAACTGTTTCCCGAGCGCAACGCCCAGGTCAGAGTCTTTGCCAGCATCGATTTCGTCGTGCAGGCCGGCGCACTGGCCAGCCAGCTGTTCATCACCGGGCGGGTTGCCCAGCACCTGGGCATCCGCATGCTGCTGACGGCCGTCCCGCTGCTGATGTGCCTGGGCTTCGTCGGCCTGGCCCTGGCGCCGACCTTCGCGGTACTGGCGGGGCTGATGATCGTGCGGCGCATCGGCGAATATGCCTTTGTCCGCCCCGGCCGCGAGATGCTGTTCGCCCCGCTCGATGCCGAAACCAAGTACAAGGCGAAGAACTTCATCGACACCGTGGTCTACCGCGGTGGTGATGCACTCAGCGGCTGGGCCAAGAGCCTGCTCGACACCCTCGGCCAGGGCGCCGTGCTGATAGCGCTGGTCGGCGCCGGCTGTGCTGCGGTATGGGCCATGCTCGGCTGGTACCTGGGCAACCGGGCGGATCGTGCCGCCGACATTAACCGGGCAGGCCCTGCACCGGCCAGGTCAAGGACGCCCTGAGACAACGGCCCTTTCCTAGCGGAAGTGATCGGCCTCGCTGGAACAGGGGAGCAACGGGCCCCCGCCAGCGCGCTGAAAACCAGGCGCCCGATCCCGAGCAGCTGCTCAGAAACGGTAGGCCAGGTCGGCCCCGACATACCAGTTACGCCCCGGTGCCGGCTCGTAGTAACGACCGTTGCCCTCGGCCACGATCACCGAGCCGATGTAGTCGCGGTCCAGCAGGTTATCCACCCGCAGGGTCTGACCAAAGGTCCACTGCTGCAGGACATGCTCGTGGCGCAGGCGCCAGTTGAACAGCGCGTAGCCCGGCGCGGCGCGCTGCTGATTGCTGTCCTCGACATAGACCTTGCTGCGGTACAGCCCCTCCAGGGCGGTGGAGAGGGTGTCGCTCGGGCGCCAGAGCAGCTCGCCGAACAGGCTGGTGGCGGGTACGCCCGGCAGGCGATTGCCCGCCTCGATGGGCCGCCCGGCGCTGCTGAAATCGCCATCGTAGGTGGCCTGCAGGTAGGTGTAGGCAAGGCTGCTGCTCCACTGCTCGCTCCACTGCTGCTGCAGGCTCAGCTCGAAGCCGCGGCGCAGGGTCTGCGCCGCGTTCTGGTAGGTGCTGCGCCCACCGGTCGAGCTGGCCACCACCAGCTCATCGTCGGTTTCGATCTGGAACAGCGCGGCGTTCAGGCGCGTCGCCTCGCCAAACTGCGCCTTGAGGCCGAGCTCGTACTGGAGGCTGGTGGCGGCATCGAGTTCCAGGTTGAAGCCGCCGGCATTCGGCGAATAGGCCAGCTCGGTCAGGGTCGGCGTCTCAAAGCCCTGGCCAACGCTGAAGTAGCCGTGCAGCGCGGGCGTGAAGGCGTACAGCACGCCAACGGCAGGCGTGGTCTGCTGGTAGGTGCGCCGCCCGCTGTCGTCACCGTTGCTGAGGTAGTGGTCGTCGACCTCCACTTCGACGTGGTTGTGCCGCAGCCCCGCCTGCAGGGACCAGTCGCCAAGACGCCAGTTGGCCTGCAGGTAGGGGTCGAGGCTGGTCACCGTATCGATTTCGTCACGCCGCAGGCGGCCCTTGACGCCCAACTGGCTGCCGACAAAGTTCTCGTAGCCCTGGCGGTCATCCTCGCTGGCGTCATAGTCCAGCCCGACGATCCACTCGAACTCGCCCGGCAGCGCCGCGACCGGCTGCAGCCAGCGCAGGCTGCCGCCGTGAAAGGTCCGCTCGAAATCGATCACCCCACCCGCCTGGGTCGGGTTGCTCTGCACCGCCACCGGAATCGACTGGTACTGCACCACCCGCCGAGTACCGCTGTACAGCGTGCTCTGCAGCGTGCCCATGTCGAACTGGCGCTCGAAGTTCAGCCCCACCTGCTGCTGGTCGATGCTCTTGCGCGTATCGAACAGCTCGGCCACCGCCGGCGTCGAGCGCGGGTCGGCCTGATAAGCGTCCCAGGTCAGGCCGAGGGGGTCATCGCTCTGCTGATTGAAGTCACTGAAACTCAGGGCCAGGCGCGTGGCGTCGTCCGGGTGCAGGGTCAGCTTGGCGAAGCTCTGCTCGCGCCGCGCCGAGCTGTGGTCGCGGTAGCCGTCGGTATCCAGCCGCGAGGTATCGAGAACAAAACCGCCCCACTGATTGCCGCCCTCGGCACTCAGCCGCTGGCGCTCCAGGCCATCGCTGCCCCAGGCCGTGCCGGCCGCCACCTGCGGCGGGCCCTCGCCATCGCGGGAAAACAGCTGGATCACGCCGCCGGCATTGCTGCCATAGAGGGTCGCCATCGGCCCGCGCAACACTTCGATACGCTCGGCGCTGTCCAGGTCGAACGTCGCCAGCTGGCCCTGGCCGTCCGGCGTACTGGCCGGAATGCCGTCGGCAATCAGCTTGATGCCACGCACACCGAACGTGGCGCGGGCGCCGAAGCCGCGCGACGAGACCTGCAGGTCCTGGGCGTAGTTCTGCCGGTTCTGCACCACCAGCCCCGGCACCCGCTGCAGCACTTCCGAGGCATTGATCCCCGGCTGCCCTTCGCTGAGGGTGGTGCGGTCCAGGCTGTCGACCGAGAACGGCAGGTCGAAGCTGCGCTCGGCACTGCGCGAGCCGGTGATCACCGAGGGTTCGAGCAGCAGCACCTCGGCGGCCCACAACGGCCCCGGCAGCAGTAGCAGCCCAGGCAACCAGCGCGACACCGGCTTACTCATCGGCTTTGGCGCTGACCCGCCAGATCAGGTTGCCGACATCATCCGCCACCAGCAGTGCGCCCTGGCTGTCGACGACCACGCCCACCGGGCGCCCCAGCGCCTGTTCGTCCTCGTCGAGGAAGCCGGTCAGCACATCCTGCGGCATGCCGTCGGGCTTGCCGTTCTTGAAGGGTACGAAGATCACCTTGTAGCCACTGTGCGGCTTGCGGTTCCACGAGCCGTGCTGGCCGATGAACATCCCCTCCTTGAATGGTGGCAGCTGCGCCTGTTCGGCGAAGGCAATGCCCAGCGAGGCGGTGTGCGAGCCCAGGGCGTAATCCGGCACCAGTGCCTTGGCGACCAGATCGGGCCGCTGCGGCTGCACCCGCTCATCGACGTGCTGGCCGAAATAGCTGTAGGGCCAGCCATAGAAACCGCCGTCCTGCACCGAGGTGATGTAGTCGGGCACCAGGTCGTCGCCCAGCTCGTCACGCTCATTGACCGATGTCCACAACTTGCCGCTCACCGGCTCCCAGGCCAGGCCGTTGGGATTGCGCAGACCGCTGGCGAAGAGGCGCTTGTCGCCGCTGGCCGGATCGACTTCCCAGATCGCCGCACGCCCCTCCTCGATATCCATGCCGTTCTCGCCGACATTGCTGTTGGAGCCGACCGTGACATACAGCTTGCGTCCATCAGGACTGGCAATGACGTTCTTGGTCCAATGGTGGTTGAGGCCCGCCGGCAGGTCGGTGACTGTCTCGCCGCTGGCCGTGATGCGGGTCTGGCCCTCCTGGTAGGGGAAGCGCACCAGCGCATCGGCATTGGCGACGTACAGTTGATCACCCACCAACGCCATGCCAAACGGCGAATGCAGCTGGTCGAGGAAGACCGTGCGCGTTTCGGCGACGCCATCCTGATCGGCATCGCGCAGCAGGCTGATGCGGTCGGCGCTGGGCACACCCGCCCCGGCCTTGGCCATGATCTTGCCGGCGATCCAGTCCTTCAGGCCACGGCTCTCGCGGGCCGGTGCATTGCTTTCGGCCACCAGCACGTCGCCGTTGGGCAGCACGTACAGCCAGCGCGGATGATCCAGCTCACCGGCGAAGGCGTTGACCTCGGTGCCAGGGGCTGCCGTCGGCTGGCGCCCCTCGGGCCAGCCCACGGCCGGTGCAATGTTGACGGTGGGCAGCAGCCCTTCGCTGGGCGCCGGCAGTTTCGGCTGTGGGCCATAGCCCTGCTCGATGGCCATCTTCGAACCCTCGTTGCAGCCAGCCAGACAGACGGCGGCCAACAGACCGGAGAGGAGTACAGGAGCATGCATGGCGTTTTTTCCTTTGTTATATGCAGCCGTGATGGCACCACGACCACCGTTCATGCGCAACCCGCTACGGACAGCGCCGAGGCTCACGCACTATCGCCCAGCGCGATGATCTCACCCACCAGCCACTGCAGGGGGACATCACGCTGGCGCAACTCCAGGCTGACCACATCCAGATGAAAAGGCCCCAGCTCGAAGGGCAGGTCGAACAGTTGCAGCGGCAGAAGGCCGGCGAAATACTGCGCCAGACGGGTCGGCAGTACGGCCACCAGCTCACTGCCGGCGGCAATGTGTGCGGCCTGCAGGTAGTTCGGCGTGCTGTAGACGATCTCCCGGACCAGGCCCTGCTCGCCCAGCCACTGTTCGACCATGCCGCGCGTCTGCCCGCCGTGCACCCACAGGTGACGAAGTTCGAGAAAGCGCTGCAGGTCGAGGCCCTGACGCAGCTGTGGATGCCCCTTGCAGGCCACTACCTGCAGCGTCTCGCTCATCCAGCGACTGCCGGTAAAACGCGGGGGCAGTGCCTCGAAACGACCCAGCACCAGATCCAGCTCCCCCTTCTCCAGGGCTTCGGCCGGTAGACGCGGCGTCAGGTGACGCACATCCAGGCGCACGCCGGGTGCCTGCTCAGCCAGGCGCGGCAGCAGGCGCGGCATCAGCAGCATCTCGGCATAGTCGGTCATGGCGATGGTGAAACGCTGGCGGCTGTGCGCCGGGTCGAAGCGCGTACCTTCGCTCAGGCTTTCCTCGATCTGCCGCAGCGCCGCGCGAATCGGTCCTTCCAGCTCCAGGGCCCGCGGCGTTGGCTGCATGGCCCGCCCCACGCGGACCAGCAGCGGATCGTCGAGCAGATCGCGCAGGCGACCCAGCGCATTGCTAACCGCCGGCTGGCTCAGCGCCAGGCGCTCGGCGGCCCGCGACACATTGCGCTCACGCAACAGGGCATCGAGCACGCGCAGCAGGTTGAGGTCGAAGGTCGAGATATTCACTGACTAAATACTTCTTATCACAAGTCAAAATTTCTCAAATAGTACTGCCTTGCATAAGGTGCGTCAGTTCCGTTTTTCGTGACCGAGGTAAGGCTATGAGCAACAACTACAAAATCGAACAGGCCGCCGTGATCGGTGCCGGCACCATGGGCCGCGGTATCGTCATCAGTCTGGCCAACGCCGGCATTCCGGTGCTGTGGCTGGACAACAACCCGGACATGGTGGCCGCCGGCCTCAAGATGGCCGAAGACACCTGGGCGCAGAACGTCGCCAAGGCCCGCATCACGCCCGGCGAAGCCAGCCTGCGCCGCTCGCGCATCCAGGCGGTGAGCGGCTACGCCGACCTGGCCGAGGTCGATCTGGTGATCGAAGCGGTCTACGAAAACCTGGAACTCAAGCAGCAGATCTTCCGCACCCTGGACAGCACCGTGAAGCAGGGCGCGATCCTCGCCAGCAACACCTCGGCGCTGGACATCGACGCCATCGCCGCCGTCACCGAGCGCCCGCAGGACGTGCTCGGCCTGCACTTCTTCAGCCCGGCGCACATCATGAAGCTGCTGGAGATCGTGCGTGGCGCCAAGACCGCGCCGGCCGTGCTCGACGCCGCCGTGGCCCTGGGCCAGCGCATCGGCAAGATCAGCGTGGTGGCCGGCAACTGCGACGGCTTCATCGGCAACCGCATGCTCCACACCTACGTGTTCGAGGCGCGCAGCATGCTGCTGGAAGGCGCCTTCCCGCACCAGATCGACAGCGTGCTGCAGGGCTTCGGCTTCGCAATGGGCCCGTTCCGCATGTACGACGTGGTCGGCATCGATCTGGAATGGCGTGCCCGCGAGCTGGCCGGCAAGGGCCAGGACGTCGACCAGGTACAGGTCGACAACCGCCTCTGCGAGCTGGGCCGCTTCGGCCAGAAATCCGGCCAGGGCTACTACCAATATGCCCCGGGCAGCCGCCAGGCCGAGCACGACCCGCTGGTGGACGACCTGGTGCAGCGCGAATCCGAGCGCCTCGGCTACCAGCGCCGTAACGTCGGCGCCGAGGAAATCCTCGAACGCTGCCTGCTGGCCCTGGTCAACGAGGGCGCAAAGATCCTCGAAGAGAACATCGCCGCCAACAGCCGTGACATCGATCTGGTCTACCTCAACGGCTACGGCTTCCCCGCCGACGGCCCGATGGCCTGGGCCGATGCCCAGGGCGTGGCGCATATCCGCGAGCGCCTGCTGCACCTGCGCGAGCACCTCGGCGAGCGCTGGCAGCCGGCCAAGCTGATCGACCGCCTGGTGGCCGACGGCAAGCAATTCAGCGACGTACAGGAAGGTAAAGCATGAGCTACCAAGCCCCCCTGCGCGACATGCGCTTCGTCCTCCACGAACTGTTCGACGTCGCCGGCCACTGCGAACGCCTGGGCAACGGCCTGGACCGCGAGCTGATCGACGGCGTGCTGGAAGAAGCCGCCGCCTTCACCGGCAATGAAATCGCCCCGCTCAATCGCAACAGCGACGAGGAAGGCTGCCGCCTGGAAAACGGCAAGGTCAGCACGCCCAAGGGCTTCCGCGCCGCCTACCAGCAATATGTGGACAACGGCTGGGCGAGCATGACCGGGCCGGTCGAGTTTGGCGGCCAGGGCTTCCCGCAGCTGGTCAGCTTCGCCTTCCACGAGATGCTGATGGCCTCCTCGCTGTCGTTCCGCATCTACTCCGGCCTCACCGAAGGCGCCGTGCTGGCCCTGCACAAGCACGGCAGCGAAGCGCTCAAGCGCGACTACCTGGGCAAGATGGTCAGCGGCCAGTGGACCGGCACCATGTGCCTGACCGAACCGCAGGCCGGTACCGACCTGGCACTGCTGCGCACCAAGGCCGAACCGCAGGCCGACGGCAGCTACAAGGTCAGCGGCAACAAGATCTTCATCAGCGGCGGCGAACAGGACATGTCGGAGAACATCGTCCATCTGGTCCTGGCCCGTCTGCCGGACGCTCCAGCCGGGGTGAAGGGCATCAGCCTGCTGCTGGTACCCAAGTTCATCGCCAATGCCGACGGCACGCCGGGCGCGGCCAACGCGCTGTCCTGCGGCGCCATCGAGCACAAGATGGGCATCAAGGGCGCCTCCACCTGCGTGATGAACTTCGACGGCGCCACCGGCTGGCTGGTCGGCGAAGCCAACCAGGGCCTGGCCTGCATGTTCACCATGATGAACGACGCACGCTTCCAGGTTGGCCTGCAGGGCCTGGGCATCGGCGAAGCGGCCTTCCAGGGTGCGCTGAGCTATGCCCGCGAACGTCTGCAGTCGCGCGGCCTGAAAGGTGCCGTGGCACCGGAAAAAGCCGCCGACCCGATCATCGTCCACCCGGACGTGCGGCGCATGCTGCTGACCCAGAAGAGCCTGGTCGAAGGCTGCCGCATGCTCGCCGCCTACACCGCGCGCCAACTCGACCTGGAACACGGCGCCGAAGACGCGACCGAGCGCAAGGCCGCGGCCAAGCGCGCCGCCCTGCTGATCCCGATCGTCAAGGCGTTCTTCACCGACATGAGCCAGGAAGTGGCCAGCCACGCGGTGCAGGTCTACGGCGGCCACGGTTTCATCCGCGAGTGGGGCATGGAACAGCTGATGCGCGACAGTCGCATCACCCAGCTCTATGAAGGCACCAACGGCATCCAGGCGCTGGACCTGATCCGCCGCAAGTTACTGGGCGACGGCGGCAGCGAGCTGCAGGGGCTGATCGAGGAGCTGCTGGCCCAGGCCACCCAGGCCGCCGCACAGCCAGCCCTGGCCGAGATGGCTGACGTGGTCATCGCCCGCCTGCGCCAGTGGCGCGAACTGGCCGGCCAGGTGATCGCCATGAGCCAGCAGGATGCCGAGGAAATCGGCGCCGTGTCGGTGGACTTCCTGCAGTACTCGTCCTATGTCCTGCTGGCCGGTTTCTGGCTGCAGGCCGCCACGGCGGCGCAGGCTGCACTGGACGGCGGTAGCGGCGAGGCCGAGTTCTACCAGGCCAAGCTGCACAGCGCGGCGTTCTACCTGCGCCGCGTGCTGCCGCGTGCCAGCGCCCACCGCGAAGCCCTGCTCGGTGGTGCGGGCTGCCTGATGGCCATGCCGGAAGACAGCTTCGCGCTGTAAGCGGATCTCGCGGCCAGCCCTGGCAATTGCCGGGCTGGCCGCGAACGCACACCGAAAACCCGCATCCCGAGAGGCACCAATGAAAATAATAAAAATCGTGCTGAGCCTGCTGTTACTGATCGCCGTGACCCTCGCCGGGCTGTACGGCTATTTCCTCCATACCCCCGCCCCCACGCAACCGAGCCTGAGCGCCGCCTTGCAGCAGGGCCAGATCACCCTCGGCGAGCGCCAACGCGACTACGCCTACTACATCCCCGCCCAGTTGCCGGCCAAGGCGCCGCTGCTGTTCGTCCTGCACGGTTCGCTGCAGACCATCGACGACATTCGCCGCTACAGCGCCTATGAGTTCGAGCGCCTGGCCGATCAGCACGGTTTCATCGTCGTCTACCCGCAGGGCTTCGAGCGCAACTGGAACGACTGCCGACGCACGGCGGATTACCCGGCGCGCGCGCAGAACATCGACGACATCGGCCTGATCGCCGCGCTGATCCAGCGCTTTGCCAGCCAGCACGGCGCCGATGCTCGCCGCGCCTTCCTCACCGGCTACTCGAATGGCGGCCACCTGGGCCTGCGCATCGCCCTGGAACAGCCGCAGCTGCTGGCCGGCGTCGCCGCCTTCGCCGCCAACCTGCCGACCGACGACAACCTCGACTGCCAGTCGGTGGCCGGCAGCGTGCCGGTATTGCTGATGAACGGCACCCGCGACCCGATCAACCCCTACAACGGCGGCGTGGTCACCCTGTTCGGCCTGGGCAACCGCGGCGAAGTGCGCGCGGCCTACGCGTCGGCCAGCTATTTCGCCGAACGCGCCGGCTATGCCCGGGACGCCGTACGCAGCAGCGTCGCCTGGCAGAACCCGGACGCCCCGGCACAACGCGCTACGCTCGACCAATGGCAAAGCGCCGAACGCGCCGAGGTGGCCCTGTACAGCCTGATCGGCGGCGGCCACCTGCTGCCGCAGGCCGGTTTCCGCGCCCCACGCCTGCTCGGCCCGACCCTGAGCGGCTTCGACGGCCCCCAGGCGATCTGGGACTTCTTCGCCCGCCAGCGCCCCGCGCCGGCCCAGCCCTGACTCATCGGAGGAACCCTCATGCAGCCCTTCAGTTTCGCCACCACCGCCCAGATCCTCTGCGAATCCGGCTCGGCCGCACGCCTGGCCGAGCTGTGCCGGGAGCGCGAGGCACACCGCGTGCTGATCGTCACCGACCCCGGCATCACCCGCTTCGGCCTGCTCGACGGCGTGCTGCCGGGCTTCGCCAGTGCCGGCGTGGAAGTGGCGGTGTTCGACCAGGTGATCGCCGATCCGCCCGAGGCCATCGTGCTCAACGCCGTGGAGCGCGCTCGCGAACTGAAGGCCGAGCTGATCGTCGGTTTCGGCGGCGGCAGCTCGATGGACGTGGCCAAGCTGGTCGCCCTGCTCGCCCACCCCGACTGCGCCCAGGGCCTCAAGGACATCTACGGCGTGGGCAATGCCCGGGGCAAGCGCCTGCCGCTGATCCAGGTGCCGACCACCGCCGGCACCGGTTCGGAAGTGACGCTGATCGCCATCATCACCACCGGCGAAACCACCAAGATGGGCGTGGTCTCGCCGCTGCTGCTGCCCGATCTGGCCCTGCTCGACGCCGACCTGACCCTCGGCCTGCCGCCGGCGGTGACCGCCGCCACCGGCATCGACGCCATGGTGCATGCCATCGAGGCCTACACCAGCAAGATCAAGAAGAACCCGCTGTCCGACCTGCTGGCCCGCGAGGCCCTGCGCCTGCTGGCCGCCAATCTCGACCAGGCGGTGCACAACGGGCAGAACCGCGAGGCGCGCCAAGCCATGCTGCTCGGCGCCCTGCTCGCCGGCCAGGCCTTCGCCAACTCACCGGTGGCGGCGGTGCATGCCCTGGCCTACCCGCTGGGCGGGCACTTCCACATTCCTCACGGTCTGTCCAACGCACTGGTGCTGCCACACGTGCTGCGCTTCAACGCCCCCGTCGCCACCGCGCTGTATGCCGAACTGGCCCCGCTGCTGCTCGGTGAGCGCTTGCGTCCCGGCAATGCGGAGCAACTGTGCGCGCAGTTCATCGAAGAACTGGCAGCACTCAACGAACGCTGCGGCCTGCCCAGCCGCCTGCGCGACGCCAACGTGCCGGAGGCCATGCTCGGCCAACTGGCCAGCGACGCCATGCTGCAGCAGCGCCTGCTGGTGAATAACCCGCGTGAAGTCAGCGAAGCCGACGCGCTGGCGATCTACCAGGCGGCGTACTGAGTAACCCCCTCTCCCCCTGGAAGACGACTGCATGGATGCAGGAGGTAGGGCGACGCAGGATGCCAAAGCCGAGGGTTGGGGTGAGGGTGACGCAGGCCACTCGGAGCAGCCTGTTGAGTCCCTCACCCTACGCGGGCCGCCCTGCCCCTCTTCCAAAGGGAGAGGGGAGCTATAGCTCGCAATACAGCCCACGAATCAAAGTATCCCGCGCCACGCCCAGGCCTTAGGGTGAGGCGCAAGAACGAGGAACGAGCATGAACCCACCGCAACACCTGCGCGGCGATTACGCCCACTTCCAGCCGATCACCACACGCTGGCACGACAACGACGTCTACGGTCACGTCAACAACGTCGTGTACTACAGCTATTTCGACAGCGCGGTGAACACCTACCTGATCGAGGTTGGCGGCCTGGATATCCACGAGGGCGAAGTCATCGGCTTCGTGGTCAGTTCCTCCTGCGACTACTTCGCCTCCATTGCCTTCCCCGAACGCATCGAAGTCGGCCTGCGCGTCGGCAAGCTGGGCAACAGCTCGGTGCAGTACGAGCTGGCCATCTTCAAGGCCGGCGAAGAGGAAGCCTGCGCTGCCGGGCGCTTCGTCCACGTCTTCGTCGACCGCGCTAGCAACCGTCCGGTGAGCATCCCCGATCCCCTGCGCACGGCACTCGCCCGCCTGCTGCGCGATTGACCCCCAACAACTCCAGAGGAACCTGCCATGCAAGACGCCGTCATCGTATCCACCGCCCGCACGCCCATCGCCAAGGCCTTCCGCGGCGCCTTCAACGACCTCAAGTCGCCGTCCATGGCCGCCGTCGCCCTGCGCGCCGCCGTCGAGCGCGCCGGCATCGAGCCGGGTGAGATCGAAGACGTGGTCATGGGTACCGCCATGCAGGGCGGCACCGCCGCGATCAACCTGGCGCGCCTGTCCACCCTCGCCGCCGGCCTGCCGCTGTCGGTCAGCGGCCAGACCATCGACCGCCAGTGCGCCTCGGGCCTGATGGCCATCTCCATCGCCGCCAAGCAGATCATGGTCGACGGCATGCAGGTCACCGTCGGTGCCGGCCAGGAGCAGATCAGCCTGGTGCAGAACACCCACATGAAATGGTCCGGCGCCGACTTCGACCCGAACGTGGTGAAGATGGCAGAGCACGCCTACATGCCGATGCTGCAGACCGCCGAGATCGTCGCCAAGCGCTACAACATCAGCCGCGAAGCCCAGGACGAGTACGGTTTCCTGTCGCAGCAACGCACCGCTGCCGCCCAGGCTGCCGGCCTGTTCGCCAATGAAATCGTGCCGGTCACCGCCACCAAGAAACTGGTCGACAAGGAAACCGGCGCGGTCAGCTACCAGGAAGTCACCCTCAGCCTGGACGAAGGCAACCGCCCGCAGACCGTGCTGGCCGACCTGCAGAACCTCAAGCCGGTCATCGAAGGCGGCTGCATCACCGCCGGCAACGCCAGCCAGCTGTCCGATGGCGCCAGCGCCAGCGTACTGATGAGCGGCGCCCTGGCCGCCCAGCGTGGCATCCAGCCGCTGGGCCTGTACCGCGGCATGGCCGTGGCCGGTCTGGCCCCGGAAGAAATGGGCATCGGCCCGGTATTCGCCGTACCCAAGCTGCTCAAGCAGCACGGCCTGACCGTCGATGACATCGGCCTGTGGGAACTCAACGAAGCCTTCGCCTGCCAGGTGCTGTACAGCGCACAGAAGCTCGGTATCGACCCGGCCAAGCTGAACGTCAACGGCGGCGCCATCGCCATCGGCCATCCCTACGGCATGAGCGGCGCGCGCATGGTCGGCCACGCCCTGCTGGAAGGTAAGCGTCGCGGCGTGAAGTACGTGGTCATCACCATGTGCGTCGGCGGCGGCATGGGCGCAGCCGGGCTGTTCGAGGTGCTGTAAGCCTCGCGCTCGGCATCACCAGAAACGGGGGCTTCGGCCCCCGTTTTTCGTTTCTGCCTGCCCTGTTTGTCCAACGGCAAAGGGGCATAGACAAGTTATTTGTGGAACTGGCTGAGCGGCCCTTATACAGGGTTCAGTTACTGAAACAGGGTAGGGGCAAACTGCTTTTGTGGGAGCGGCTGGGCGGCACTCCGCTTTAGCCGCGATGAGATCGACGGAAGAGCATCGCGGCTAAAGCCGCTCCCACGATGTTCCATCTCCGCGCTGTAGGAGCGGCCTTGGCCGCGACCCAAGCCGCACAGAAGCGTCGCGATTGCAGTGCAGTACCGCCCAAGCGTTTCCACGCTTGAGTCTTGCGGCCCGACGCGCTTTGCTAGTCGCTATCAGCCATCGTGGAGCCAGCCCATGCGCCAGTACTCCCTGCGAACTTTGCTCGTCCTGTTGCTCGCCCTGACCCTGCACGGCTGTGCGATGCTCGGCCCGCGCGATCCGCTGCGCATCGATCTGGTTGGCCTCGAACCCCTGCCGGCGCAGGGCATGGAGATGCGCTTCGCCGTGGTGCTGCGAGTGCAGAACCCCAACGACAGGGTGATCGACTACAACGGCCTGTCCGTGGAACTGGACGTCAACCAGCAGCCCCTGGCCAGCGGCGTGAGCGATGCCAGTGGCCAGGTGCCGCGCTTCGGCGAGGCGCTGCTGAAGATCCCGGTGACCATTTCGGCCTTCTCCGTGATGCGCCAGGCCTGGGCCGCCGCCGGTTACCAGCAGGGCCGCAACCTGCCCTACGAGCTGCGCGGCAAACTGGGTGGAGGCCTGTTCGGCACCGCGCGTTTCAGCAGCGCCGGCACCCTCAACTGGCCGCAGACCGTCAATACGCCCTGAACGGAGATAAAACCCTATACAATGCGCGGCTTTTCGCAGCCACACCGTCGAGGTCCATCATGAGCACCCTGCCGCCCTGCCCCAAGTGCGGGTCCGAATACACCTACGAAGATGGCGCCCAGCTGGTCTGCCCCGAATGTGCCCATGAATGGTCGGCCGAGGCCGCCGCCCAGGGCGATGACGACGCCCGCGTGATCAAGGACTCGGTCGGTAACCTGCTGCAGGACGGCGATACCGTCACCGTGATCAAGGACCTCAAGGTCAAGGGCAGCTCGCTGGTGGTCAAGGTTGGCACCAAGGTGAAGAACATCCGCCTGGTCGACGGCGACCACGACATCGACTGCAAGATCGACGGCATCGGCGCCATGAAGCTGAAATCGGAGTTCGTGCGCAAGGTCTGATGCGCCACGCTCGACTAGGCTGATACCCGTGGGCACGCAACGTGCCCTTGCCTGGTCGGGGGTGGTCACCATGCGCGTTCTATTGCTTGCCCTGCTGTTGCTGGTCAGCCCGTGGTTGTACGCCCAACCCTGGAAGGTGGTCGGCGACGAACAATTTGCCCCCTACAGCTTCGTCACTCTCGACAGCGACCAGCCGCGCGGCCTGGACGTCGAACTGGTCGAAGCCGTGCTCAAGGAGGCCAAGGTCGACTATCAGCTGCGTTTGTACCCCTGGGAGCGGGTCAAGCGCATGCTCGACCGCGGCGAAACGCACATGGCCTTCCAGTTCGCCGGCCCCCCCGAGCGCAAGGCCCAGTACGAACTGGTCGGCCCGCTGCGCACCGGCTCCACGGTGTTCATGACCACCCACAAGACCAAGATCGAAGACTGGCGCAGCCTCGACGACTTCCACCCCTTCGTCATCGGCCAGGTGCGTGGCTATGCCTACCAGGCCGACTTCGACAAGGCCGACCTGTCGCGCGACACCAGCGCACAGAACCCGCGCCAACTCGTGTCCATGCTGCTGGCTGGGCGCATCGACATCATCGTCGGCGACCGTACTCAGTTGCTCTACTTCGTCCAGGAACAGCGCGCCCAGGAGCAGGTACGCCTGCTGCCCAGGTCACTGGTGGAAATGCCGCGCTACGTCGCCTTCGCCAAGGGCGATCGCGCCCGCGCCGAACAGTTCGCCGAGGCGCTGGAAAACCTGCGCGAGCGCGGCGAACTGGACGCGATCCTGCACCGCTGGGAGCAATAAGGCGTCACTGCACCGGCAGGAAGTTGATGAACATCAGGCTCTGCGCGTAATTGGCGCCCATGCGCCGGTAACGCTCCTCCAGCACATGGGTGAGCAGGTCCAGGCGCGCCACCATCTTGCCGAACTCCACCGCATAGCTGAGGTTGCCGGCCTCGTTGGACAGCAACAGCGGCCGGCCCTGCTCGTCGCGGCGCTGGCCGAGCATCCAGGCGGCCTTCTCCACGTTGCGCGCAGCATTGTGGATGAACTCGGCGTTGAAGGAATCAGTCAGGTAGAACTCGGTTCGCCCGCCATGGGCGGTGACCAGCATGCTGCCCAGGGCATAGATGAAGGCACCCACCCGGTCACCCTGGAAATCCGGCCCCAGCGCATAGCTGAGCGCCGCCACATCGCGTCGCCCGCCCAACTGAGGCAAGGGCTGGTTGTGCTCAATGGCCTGGTGAATGGCCTGCTCGGCCGCCGAGCGGCTGGCCAGCCCGCTCTTGCGCCATTCCTTGGGGTTGCGCTGGTACAGCTTGCCCATCAGCCGATAGAGGCTGTTGAGGTTGTTGCGCATGGCCAGGGTCGCCATGCGGTCGACGTCGCTCTGCAGCAGCTCGCGCGGGTTGAGCTCCGCCGTCTTGTTGATGATGCTGGCGTGATCCAGCCGCCCCGTGCAGCCGCCCAACGCCAGCAGCAGCGCCAGACCGAGTGCCGGCCAGCAGCCTCCGTAGCCCCCGATACGCCTCATGGTGCCCCCCCATCTCCGCGTTGCAAGGAGTAAAGCGCAAAACGACAGAGCGCGGGAAAGCCCCAAGGCTTTACTCAGGTTTTACATTTCAGGATGGATACAGAGGCCGACTGGCCCAGTCGAAGCTGTAACCGGACAGTCCGGTAGCAGAGGAGTTTCGATCATGGGTGCACGCATCCCCCTCATCACGGGCCTGCTGGCCAGCCTTGCCTTGCTTGGTGAACAGCAGGCTTACGCGGCGGACAGCGGCGACGTGGCCGCTGGCGTGGCGGTTGGCGCCATCATCGGCGGTGTTATTGCCAGCCAGCGGCCGGTACGGGTTTATGAGCCGGCGCCGGTGTACCACGCCCCGCCGCCCCCGGTGGCCTATTACCCACAGCCGGTCTATGCACAGCCGGTGTATGTGCAACCACGCCCGGTCTACTACCGCCGCGCGCCGGTGTATTACGTCGCGGAGCCGCCGCGTTACCGTTACGGTCATGGGCACAAGCATGGCCATAAGCACAGGCACAAGCACCATCACCGGCATTGGTGACCACGAGCCCCGCAGATGCGGGGCTTGTTGTTTCTAGTTGACGGGTTTGTCAGGTATGGCGTTGGGCCAGTCATTGGCGGTAAGGTCGGGTATCGATTTGCAGGGATGCGCTGTTCATGGCGGTGATTGCCACGATTCCTAGCCTGACTCCTTCAGCTTTGCCGAGCGGCCATTGCCTGTTCGGTGGCCTGCTTATTCAAGTCTTTCCTCAGCACCTTCCTCGGCATTCGACTACAGGTTGCGTCGCGCATGTTGCTTATTGCCTAGCCTGCAATAGCCAAATCACGCCTTGCCAGGTAATCCAGTTTCGCCCTGCTGGGCGCCTCACTTTCTTTGCTTGTGCAAAGAAAGTAAGCAAAGAAACACACCCCGGCATCCGGGTCTCGCTGCGCTCGACTCCCCTCCTTCCGGTGCCGCTCCGGGGGCCGGCTTACAAGGGGCGTCCATGCCCCTTTAAGCCTCTCGCCGCATCCATGCGGCTCGTCCCCCTCCGCAACACCTCCACTCGGCCTACTGACGGGGAGTTTGCGCGCATGAGGGTTTCGCGTTTCAGGCCGGTCGGAGTTGTCGGTTCTCTTCATCGCGCGCTGATCGTGCCCACGCTCTGCGTGGGCATGCAGCCACAGACGCTCCGCGTCTGCGGGACGCAGAGCGTCCCCGGAGGGGTTCCCACGCGGAGCGTGGGAACCATCAACAGACTCAAAAGCCACCGCCACACTCACAACCTTCCACCAAAAGGTCGGGCCGGGATCAGGTCCCGTCAGGAGGCTGAGTGGAATCGTTGAGCCAGGGGTTGAGCGGCATGGATGTCGCGAGAGCCGCGATGGGCCAAGGATGGCCCTTCGCGGCGTGCCCCTGGAACAATGATGGAACGAAGGAACCCCGCCGCAGGCGGGGCCGGATGCCGGGTGTGCTTTCTCTTTGGTTACTTTCTCTTTGCACAAGCAAAGAGAAAGTGACTCGCCAAGAAGGCGAAAGGCGTGATTTCAGGATTAAACGGGGCCACCTCGATTATTATCGAGTATCTAAGCAGCCTCCTAAAAACTCATGCAGACAAAAATTACTTTGGAAATTAAATGACAAAAGAGCTAGTTTTCGCAGTATTAATTGATGGAGAAAATGTTGGCAGCAGTCTTCTAGGCCAAATTGTCAATGAAGTAGAACGACTTGGAGTAGCAGCCGTTCGAAAGGTATATGGCGACTGGACACAGCCATCTATGACGCCATGGAAAGATGCACTACAAAATTACAGCTTCAGACCAGAGCAGCAATTTCACTACGGAAAAGATGCCGCAGACCATGCCTTAATAATGGACGCAATTGAGCTGATATCCACAAATAAAAGAATTAATGCGATTTGTGTAGTTTCCAGTGACGGCGGCTTCTACAGCCTTGCCCAACGCATCAGAGAGCGCGGCCTATATATGATGGGCATCGGCAGAAGGAATACGCCTGATCGGCTAATAAAAGCGTGCCTAAATTTTGTATATGTAGACAACCTAGAAACCACAGAACCTGTTTATGAGTCCATCATAGAAGAAACCAGCGTAGAGTCTCTGCTACTCAGAGCATATACCGACTGCTCAGCGCTCGGCGAGCCAGTAAACTTAGGAGCCTACGGAAAAAGATTAAAATCCATAAATTCTGCATTCGACCCCAGAACGTATGGGCATGCCACGCTAAAGAAAATGGTCAAGAGCCACTCCGAATTGTTTTTAATAGATAACGAAACAATCGACCAATGCTTCATAAGAGCAAAGAACAAAACCGCCATACCAGAGCGAATTCAAGGCACAGTGAAACGCTGGCTTGGAAATTACGGTTTTATTGAGTCCAATGGAGATAGCTGGCACTTCTATATCAGCAATATCCGCGAAGGGCAGCGCGATACAAAAATAAAACCAGGACTGCCTGTCAGCTTTATATCTGTAAAGCAACCAAACCTCGAAGGAACTGACAACATCGAGCGCAACGGAAAGGCGGATGACGTATTTATATCTGCAGATTACTAAACATATAACTACTTAAGCTAATAGCCCCATCATTCGACAGGGCTATTAGTTTCACTTAACATCTACTGACAATTACCAATCATACGCCTACAACGTACTTACGATTAATCAACTTACTGGCCTGATATTCCCTCGCCGCCTCATGAAACGCCCCAATCAGCGCGTTGTAATCGGCTTTCTCCCAATACCGATACTCCGGATGCCACTGCACCCCCACCGCAAAAGCCTTAGCGCCCTTCACGCTGACGGCCTCGATCTGCCCGTCTTCACAGACAGCCTCAACCTGTAGCCCCTCACCGAGCCGATCAATCCCCTGCCCATGCAGCGAATTGACACTGATCTCGCGCTCACCGAGCAGCTTGTGCAGCACGCCGCCTTCAGTGAGGCGAACACTGTGCATCGGCCCATAGGCCACATCATCCGGCACGCCCTTGCGCTCACGGTGGTCCATGCGGCCTTCCACCTCATGCACTTCACGGTGCAGCGTGCCGCCATACAGCACGTTGAGTTCCTGCACGCCACGGCAGATGCCGAGGAACGGAATTCCACGCTCGATGCAAGCGCGCATCAGCCGCAGCACAGTGGCGTCGCGGGGTTTGTCGGCCAGGCCCAGGCCGGGGTGGTCGTCGCCGTAGAAGCTCGGGTGCACGTTGGACAGCGAGCCGCCGAACATGATGCCGGAGACGCTGTCGAGCACGGTGTCGAGGTCGAGATCGTCGGCGAAGGCCGGGATCATCAGGGGGAAGGCGTCAAAGCCAGTGACTGCCTGGATGTACTTTTCGCCGACCAGGTGAAACCAGCCGATGTCACGGTCGGTCAGCTGCCAGCGGCACAGGGGAAGGCCAATCATGGGTTTGCTCATTTGGGTAGTCCTCTTCTGAGAACCAGCCCAGGAGTGATTGCGCGTCGGAAAAACTGCGTTGAAAGCGGGCTCGGGCTGCTCATTTACAGGGCGTAAACTCCGCACCCTCGCCCGCTTTTGCCTTGTTTTTCTCTAGCGCACCCACTCCTGAACCGGTTCTAAATGGTTGAAGTGGGCTGCCCTTGGGAGAGCGGGCTAGCGGTTCACCTGAAACGTGAGTCCGCTCGCCCAAGGGGTGCCGCGTCCCGATCTGTGCCGGTTCACTGCACCAATGCCGCGCCCGCGCGGCAGGTTGTTCGGTGTTGCTGGGTGTTGCTCGGTCTATGTGGGAGCGGCTTTAGCCGCGATTGGCCCAACCAAGAGCTATCGCGGCTGAAGCGGAGTGCCGCCCAGCCGATCCCACAGAGACAGAACTTGTGTTGCCTGTAGTCGCAGCCAAGCGGGATGCCGCCCAGCCCCTCCTACAAAAGCAATCGCGGCTGAAGCCGCTCCCACAAGTAATCCGTAAGCTCCCAAATACAGAGCAAAAAAAGGGCCGGTCCGAAGACCAGCCCTGGTAGTGCTTAGCTGTTGCTGTTGCTCGGGAAGGCGAATTGCGCCGCCTCGTGCGTGGCGCGCTGCGGCCAGCGCTGGGTGATGGTCTTGCGCTTGGTGTAGAAGCGCACACCGTCCGGGCCGTAGGCGTGCAGGTCGCCGAACAGCGAGCGCTTCCAGCCGCCGAAGCTGTGGTAGGCCACCGGCACCGGCAGCGGTACGTTGACGCCGACCATGCCGACTTCGATCTCGTCGCAGAACAGGCGCGCCGCTTCACCGTCGCGGGTGAACAGGCAGGTGCCGTTGCCGTATTCGTGGTCGTTGATCAGTTGCATGGCTTCTTCCAGGCTGCCGACGCGCACGATGCACAGCACCGGGCCGAAGATTTCTTCCTGGTAGATGCTCATCTCGCGGGTGACGTTGTCGAACAGGGTGCCGCCGACGAAGAAGCCGGCTTCGTTGCCCGGCACGCTCAGGCCGCGACCGTCGACCACTAGCTTGGCGCCCTGCGCCACACCGGCGTCGATGTAGCCCTTGACTTTGTCGCGCGCCGCGCCGGTGACCAGCGGGCCCATGTCCAGGCCGCAGGAGGTGCCGGCGCCGATTTTCAGGGCTTCGATCTTCGGTACCAGCTTTTCGACCAGCTTGTCGGCAACCTGATCACCCACCGCCACGACCACGGAGATGGCCATGCAGCGCTCGCCGCAGGAGCCGTAGGCGGCGCCCATCAGGGCGTTGACGGTGTTGTCGAGGTCGGCGTCCGGCAGGACCACGGCGTGGTTCTTGGCGCCGCCCAGGGCCTGTACGCGCTTACCGCGACGGTTGGCCTCGGTGTAGATGTATTCGGCGATCGGCGTGGAGCCGACGAAGCTGATGGCTTTGACTTCCGGCGCTTCGATCAGCGCGTCCACGGCTTCCTTGTCGCCGTTGACCACGTTCAGCACGCCCTTGGGCAGGCCGGCTTCGTGCAGCAGCTGGGCGATCATCAGGGTCGAGCTCGGGTCACGCTCGGAAGGCTTGAGGATGAAGCAGTTGCCGCAGGCGATGGCCAGCGGGTACATCCACAGCGGCACCATGGCCGGGAAGTTGAACGGGGTGATGCCGGCAACCACGCCCAGCGGCTGGAAGTCGCTCCAGCTGTCGATGTTCGGGCCGACGTTGCGGTTGTATTCGCCTTTCAGCAGCTCGGGCACGCCACAGGCGTACTCGACGTTCTCGATGCCGCGCTGCAGTTCGCCGGCGGCGTCTTCGATGGTCTTGCCGTGCTCTTCGCTGATCAGGGCGACGATGGCGTCCTTGTTCTGCTCCAGCAGCTGCTTGAAGCGGAACATCACCTGGGCGCGTTTGGCCGGCGGGGTGTTGCGCCAGGCCGGGAAGGCGGCCTTGGCGGTGTCGATGGCGGCGCGCAGGGTGGCCTGGTCGGCCAGCTCCAGCTGACGCACTGGCTCGCCGATGGACGGGTTGAAGACGGCCTGGGTGCGACCGTTGCTGTGCACGATCTCGCCGTTGATCAGGTGTCCGATGTTGCTCATGGGTGCTCTCTCGTATCTCGACTTAATTGGGTTCAGTCCCTTCTCCCCCTGGGAGAGGGTCAGGGGGGAGGAAAAACAGGCAGCTCGAAGTTGCCCGGCAGTCCCTCACCCCCGGCCCCTCTCCCAGAGGGAGAGGGGTGGAAGCGGTGCATCAGTCCAGCTTGTTCAGGGTCTCGCCGACGGCGTTGAACAGGCGGTCGAGCTCTTCCGGCTTGGTGTTGAAGGTCGGCCCGAACTGCAGGGTGTCGCCACCGAAGCGCACGTAGAAACCGGCCTTCCACAGCGCCATGCCGGCCTCGAACGGGCGGATGGTCGGGTCGCCGTCACGCGGGGCCAGTTGCAGGGCACCGACCAGGCCGCAGTTGCGGATGTCGATGACGTGCTGGCTGCCCTTGAGGCCGTGCAGCATGTTCTCGAAGTGCGGCGCCAGGGCGGCGGACTGCTGCAGCAGGCCGTCGCGCTCCAGCAGCTCCAGGGTGGCCAGGCCGGCGGCGCAGGCGACCGGGTGGGCCGAGTAGGTGTAGCCGTGGGTGAACTCGATCATGTGCTCAGGAGTGGCCTGGTGCATGAAGGTGTCGTAGATCTCCTTGGAGGCGATCACCGCGCCCAGCGGGATGGCACCGTTGGTGATCTGCTTGGCGGCGTTGATGATGTCCGGGGTGACGCCGAAGTATTCCGCGCCACTCCACTTGCCCATGCGGCCGAAGCCGGTGATCACTTCGTCGAAGATCAGCAGGATGTTGTGCTGGGTGCAGATCTCGCGCAGACGCTCCAGGTAGCCCTTCGGCGGGATGATGGCGCCGGCGGAACCGGACAGCGGCTCGACGATGACGGCGGCGATGTTGGAGGCGTCGTGCAGTTCGATCAGCTTGAGCAGTTCGTTGGCCAGCTCCACGCCGCCGGTCTCGGCCATGCCCTTGGTGAAGGCCAGGTGCGGCTGCAGGGTGTGCGGCAGGTGATCGGCGTCCATCAGCTGGCCGTACATCTTGCGGTTACCGCCGATGCCGCCGAGGCTGGTGCCGGCGATGTTGACGCCGTGGTAGCCACGGGCGCGGCCGATGAACTTGGTCTTGGTCGGTTGGCCTTTCAGGCGCCAGTAGGCCTTGGCCATTTTTACCGCGGTGTCGGCGCACTCGGAGCCGGAACCGGTGAAGAACACGTGGTTGAGTTCGCCCGGCATCAGGTCGGCGATCTTCTCGGCCAGTTTGAAGGACAGCGCGTGGCCGTACTGGAAGCCCGGCGAGTAGTCGAGGGTGCCCAGCTGCTTGGCCACGGCTTCCTGGATTTCCTTACGGCTGTGGCCGGCGCCACAGGTCCACAGACCGGAGAGGCTGTCGAACACGCGACGGCCCTTGTCGTCGATCAGGATGTTGCCTTCGGCGGCCACGATCAGGCGCGGGTCGCGCTTGAAGTTGCGGTTGGCGGAAAACGGCATCCAGTGGGCATCCAGCTTGAGCTGGCTGGCCAGGGACGGGATTTCGGTCTGCGGCATGTTCATCGTGGCTCTCCAGAGCGGCACTGTGGTCTTGTTGCAACGAAAGGTGCCACGGGCATAAAGTCACGAAAATCCAAATCTTCGAATATTTACTTTAGCCATGAGTAAACAATGAGCGCACGCCGCCAAGACCCGCTGGCCCAGGTCAGTGATTTCGAGATTCGCCTGCTACGCCTGTTCCGCAGCGTGGTCGAGTGCGGCGGCTTCTCCGCCGCGGAAACCGTGCTGGGCATTGGCCGTTCGGCGATCAGCCAGCAGATGAGCGACCTGGAGCAGCGCCTGGGCCTGCGCCTGTGCCAGCGCGGCCGCGCCGGCTTCGCCCTGACCGAGGAAGGCCGCGAGGTGTACCAGTCGGCGCTGCAGCTGTTCGGCGCGCTGGAGAGCTTTCGCAACGGGGTCAACGGCCTGCACCGCGAGCTGCGCGGCGAATTGCATATCGGCCTGACCGACAACCTGGTGACCGTGCCGCATATGCGCATCACCCACGCGCTGGCGCGGCTCAAGGAGAAAGGCCCGGACGTGCGCATCCAGATCCGCATGACGCCGCCCTCGGAAGTGGAACAGGGCGTGCTCGACGGCAGCCTGCATGTTGGTGTGGTGCCGCAGAGCCATCCGCTGTCCGGCCTGGAGTACCAGCCGCTGTACGACGAGCGCTCGCTGCTGTACTGCGCCGTAGGCCACCCGCTGTTCTACGTGGACGACAGCCAATTGGCCGACGAACGCCTCAACGCCCAGGAAGCCATCGCCCCGACCTTCCGCCTGCCGGCCGAGGTGCAGAGCCAGTATCAGGTGCTCAACTGCACCGCCAGCGCCTCGGACCGCGAGGGCATGGCCTTCCTCCTGCTGACCGGGCGCTACATCGGCTATCTGCCGGATCACTACGCTCAGCAGTGGGTGCAGCAGGGCCGCCTGCGCGTACTCAAGCCCAATGAGCGTTTCTACGACCTGACCCTGGCCTCGGTGACACGCAAGGGCCGGCGCCCGCAACTGGTGCTGGAAACCTTCCTCGAAGCGCTGGCCGGCACCGGTCTGTGACAGGCGTTGCCAATGGACACCCGAAAAGAGGCGCAGCAGTTCTTCGCCCGCTTCGCCGAAGACTTCGCCGCCGCCGACGGCGAGCTGATCGCCCAGCGCTATGGCCTGCCCTATCTGGCGCTGGATGACCAGGGCCAGGCCCGGTTGTTCAGCGAAACGCAGCAGATCGCTGCCTACTTCCAGCAGGTGCTCGATGAGTATTTCCACCAAGGCTGCCGCACCTGCCGCTTTCACGACCTGCACACCCAGGCGCTAGGCGCGCACAACCTGTTCGCCAGCCTGACCTGGGAGCTGCTGGATGAAGCCGGTCAGCCGCTGCTCAGCTGGTGTGAATCTTATGTGCTGACTCGCACGCCTGCCGGGCTGCTGATCCACAGTTCGGTCGACCACGCCGACTAAGCTGGAACGCGCGTACCACAAGGCTTTTCGTCGTTATTCCAGCGCCATTTGGCGGACCTGAACAGTCGAATTTTTGGCGCGTTTTCTCCGGCTTTCACCGGTACAGTTGCACTTCCTACAAAAAGCACACGTTTTTGACACGCAGGGGTTGTTTCGTGACCCGTCGTGGGGTATCAGTGCGCACACGAAACCGATCACTCAGTACGGAATCCCCGATGCCCGCATCCTCCCCCGCCCCCAGCGCCGAGAAACCTGCCGGCCGCATCCGCCAGAAGAACGAACAAGCCATCATCGCCGCCGCCGAAGTGGAATTCGCCCGCCACGGCTACAAAGGCACCAGCATGAACAGCATCGCCCAGGCGGTGGGGCTGCCCAAGGCCAACCTGCACTACTACTTCAGCAGCAAGCAGGGCCTGTACATCGCCGTACTGAACAACATCCTCGACCAGTGGGACGCTACCTTCAGCAACCTGTCCGCCGAGGACGACCCAGCCGTGGCGCTGTCGCGCTACATCCGCGCCAAGATCGAGTATTCGCGCACCCAGCCGCTGGCTTCACGCATCTTCGCCATGGAAGTGATCAGCGGCGGCCAGTACCTGACCGCCCACTACAACCAGGACTACCGCGAGTGGTTCCGCCAGCGCGCCGCCGTGTTCCAGGCCTGGATCGACGCCGGCAAGATGGAGCCGGTCGACCCCGCTCACCTGATCTTCCTGCTGTGGGGCAGCACCCAGCACTACGCCGACTTCGCCAGCCAGATCTGCCTGTTCACCGGCAAGAACAGCCTGAAGAAGGCCGACTACGCAGATGCCGCCGACAACCTCGAACGCATCATCCTCAAGGGATTGGGCCTGACACCGCCCAAGCAGGGCTAGATCGAACGTTAGTCGGCGACGCTACTGCACTGGAAGGACGGTGGGAGCGGCTTTAGCCGCGATACGGAGCAACAACAAAGCATCGCGGCTAAAGCCGCTCCCACCGATGCCCGCCTCTGAGCGCCGCGATACGCTGACATCATCCAGAAGCCCACGGCTCGCCACGTCGGGCTCCGGCGCGCGGCACCTCAGCCCAATCTACCGCCGTTTCAAATCAGCTCGATGCGGTCGTCGAAGATGCGGATCAGGCCCTGCTTGAACAGGCCGCCGATGGCCTTCTTGAAATTGCCCTTGCTGACACCGAAGGCCTTGCTGATGGCTTCGGGCGGGCTCTTGTCGGACAGCGCCAGGCTGCCACCGGCATCGCGCAGGGCGCCGAGGATCTGCTCGGACAATTCATCGCGGGCCTGCTGGCCGACCGGCTGCAGGCTCAGGCTGATCTTGCCGTCGGCGCGCAGTTCCTTGATGAACCCCTTCTCCTGGGAGCCGCCACGCAGGAACTTGAACACCTCGTTCTTGTGGATCAGGCCCCAGTGCTGGCCGTTGATGATGGCCTTGAAGCCCAGGTCGGTCTGTTCAACGACCAGCAGGTCCACTTCCTGGCCAACCTGGTAGTTGACCGGCGTCTTGTCCAGATAGCGGTCCAGGCGCGCGGTGGCGGTGATGCGGCGGCTGCGGTCGAGGTAGACGTGCACCACGCAGTAATCGCCGACCTGCAGCGGGCGCTTCTCCTCGGAGTGTGGCATCAGCAGGTCTTTGGGCAGGCCCCAGTCGAAAAACAGGCCGATGCGGTTGATATCCACCACTTTGAGGCTGGCGAAGCCGCCGACCTGCACCTTGGGTTTCTCGGTGGTGGCGATCAGCCGGTCTTCGCTGTCCAGGTAGACGAACACATTGAGCCAGTCGCCGACCTCGCAGGGCTCGTCCTTGGGGATGTAGCGCTTGGGCAGGAGGATCTCGCCGTCGCTGCCGCCATCGAGGAAGAGGCCGAAGTCGGCCAGCTTGGCCACCTGCATTGAGTTGAAGCGCCCGATCAGAGCCATGGTCGTCACCTGAGGCAAAAGTTCGACATTCTAAGCCGCGGCAGCATGCGGATACAGCCATCGCTGGCACATAGCACGCGCATGTTTCAAAATCATGGCAGGCAGGCAAACTTCGGCCTCGCCCCTCTGTCTGAACGACACGGACTTCTCGCTGCCTTTCCCTGGAGCTCCTGTGCATCCTTCCAGCCGCTGGCTGCCTTATCCTGCCGCGTCGCTTCTGGCCCTCGGCTCGTTGTTCCTGCTTCTGCCCATGGCCAGCCGCTACTGGCTGGGCTGGTCGAGCTGGCCGGGCTATGCCTCCGACCTGGGCATCGGCAGCCTGCTTGTATTGCTGTGCTACCGCCGCCCCTGGCTCACCGTACCACTGGCCATCGCCTGGGCGCTGCTGCTGTTGGGCAACGCCGAGCTGATCAACGCGGTCGGCCGCATGCCCGAGCCCAGTGACCTCAAGTACCTGAGCGATCCGCAATTCATCAGCCAGTCGACCCAGGGGAGCGGTATCCGCTATCCACTGCTGGCCGGCGCGCTGGTCGCCACCGTGCTGGCCTGCCTGCTGCTGGGCCGCCGCCAGGGGCCGAATATCCCCCGCTACACCTACGCACTGCCGGTCGCGCTGCTGCTCGGTCACGCCGTTGGGCAATACGTCGCGCCCAGCGAAGACGACCAGTGGCGCCTGTTCAACCTCCCCCACAAGCTGCTGGCCGAAGGCGCCAGCCATGTGCGCCTGGCCCTGGAAGACCACTGGTACGCCGGCGATGAGTCGGGCCTGCCACCGGATATCGACGGGCTGAGCAAGCTGGACATGTCCGGCACGCCTCTGCTGCCCGAAGGGGGCAAGGCGCGCAACCTGCTGGTCATTGCGATGGAGGGTATTCCCGGCGCCTATATCGCCAGGAATCGCCAGCTGATCGGCACCCCCTACGCAGAAGACCTGATGCCGCGCCTGAGCCAGTGGGCCGAGCGCAGCATGACCACGCCAGACTACGTGCTGCACAGCCACCAGACCATTCGCGGCCTGTACGCCATGCTCTGCGGCGACTACGGCAAGCTCGATTCCGGCACGCCCAAGGGCGTTGAGCTGCTCAATAACGAAACGCGCAACCTGCAGTGCCTGCCGCACCAGCTGCGCAGCATGGGCTTTCGCACGCATTTCCTGCAGGGCGCCGGGCTGCGTTTCATGGCCAAGGACCAGATCATGCCGCACATGGGCTTTGAGCAGACCCACGGCCGCGAATGGTTCAAGAACAAGCCCTACCTCGATTTTCCCTGGGGCATGGACGACAAGGCCTACTTCGAAGGTGCGTTGAAGTACGTCCAGCAGCTGCGCCAGGACCGGCAGCCGTGGATGCTCACCCTGCTCACTGTCGGCACTCACCAGCCTTACTCCGCGCCCAAGGAGTACCTGGCGCGCTACCCCACGGCCAAGCAGGCCGCCATCGCCTACCTGGACGATGCAGTGGCCGACTTCCTCAGCGGACTGGAAAAACAGGGCGTGCTCAAGGACACCCTGGTCGTCGTCACCTCCGACGAATCCCACGGCCTGGAGAACGTGCGCCTGGCCTCGGCCTGGGGCTTCAACCTGATACTGGCCCCGGAGCAGGACAAGCTGCCGGAGGTTAAGCGCGGCGTGTATGGCCATGTCGACCTGACCGCCTCGATGCTCGACTACTTCGACCTGCCGATACCGGACAACATCGCCGGTCGCTCGCTGCTGCGCGACTACGCAACGCCGCGCGAGATCATGTCCTACACCAACGGCCTGCTGCGCCAACACGACGGCAAGGTGTTCACCGAGTGCAACTTCCAGCAGGTCTGCCGGCGCTATGAGAGCAGCGGCTTCATCGCCCGCTCGGCCAAATACCTGGGCCGGTTCAGCGGTCGCCAGGCGCGGCTGGTCAGCCAGCGCGCGGCGCTGCTCGACCAGTCCATCACCGGCGGGCAGGTCGGCCAGCGCTACCAGTTCGCCAACCGCGAGCGCATCAACCTCAAGGCCGGGCCAAACGACGACTGGGCCGACAACCTGATCGGCGCCCAGTACCTGGAGATGCCCAAGGGCACGCGCACCCGCGTGACCCTGAAGATCGAGGCCGTGCGCCTGGACCGCAACGGTGCGACCCTGCGCCTGCTGACCAAGGAATACGACCGCAACAACGCCTTGCACATCCCGGCGCTGCCGCCACTCAAGCGCGGCGAGAGCGTCGAGCTGAGCTTCGACTTCGACAACCCGGAGACGCGCAAGGCCTTCTCCTTCCACCTGCTCGGCGAAGGCCACGGCGCCATCCGCATCAGTGATTTCAGTGTGGTCACCGAGCCGCTACCGCCGGAGCTGGTGGCCGAGCAGAGTGTCGACACGGCGCTGGAAGCCGCAGCGCACTAACAGCGGTAGCCCGGATGCAATCCGGGGCGGTGTTGCCTGCCTCCCGGATTGCATCCGGGCTACGGCCGAGTTGCCTGAAAAGGGGCTAGCGCTATTGCCCCTTCTCCAGCCCCAGTCTGATCAACTTGCCGTCCGGCGCATCGGTCAACAGGTAGAGATAACCATCCGGCCCTTGGCGCACATCGCGGATCCGCCAGCCCTTGTCCTTCAACAAGCGCTCCTCACGAACGATCTTGTCGCCGTCCAGCTGCAGACGGATCAACGACTGGTCGGCCAGCGCGCCGATGAACAGGTTGTGCTGCCAGGCCGGAAACCGCTCGGCGGCGTAGAACGCCATGCCGGATATGGCCGGCGATTTTTCCCAGACATGCTGTGGCGCCTCGGTGCCAGCGACCTGCTCGCCCTGCGCCTCGGGAATGGCCAGGAAGCTGTAATTGACCCCATGCGTCGCCAACGGCCAACCATAATTCAGGCCCTTGCGCGGGATATTGATCTCGTCGCCGCCGCGCGGACCATGCTCATGCAGCCAGATACGCCCACTCCAGGGGTTGAGCGCCAGCCCCTGTGGGTTGCGGTGGCCATAGGACCAGATTTCCGCCCGCGCGCCCTGCTGGTCGACGAAAGGGTTGTCGGGCGGCACGCGACCATCGGCCTGCAGGCGCACCAGCTTGCCCTGCAGCTTGTCCAGATGCTGGGCGGTGGGCCGCTGGTTGTTCTCGCCCAGGCTGATGAACAGATAACCCTCGCGATCGAACGCCAGACGCGCACCGAAGTGAATGCCGGTCGACAGCTTCGGCTGCTGGCGGAAGATCACCTGGAAGTCGTCCAGCGCGCCCATGTCCTCACGCAGACGCCCTCGCCCCACGGCCGTACCGGCCTTATCCCCCTGAGCATCGCCCTCTGCATAACTCAGATAGACCAGGCGATCCTCAGCGAACTGCGGCGACAGCACCACGTCGAGCAAGCCGCCCTGACCCTTGGCATAGACCTCGGGCACACCACCCAATGGCTCGCTCAACTGCCCCTGCGCATTCAGCCAGCGCAAGCGCCCCGGCCGCTCGGTGATCAGGCTGCCCTGCCCCTGCGGCAAGAAGACCAGCGCCCAGGGGTGTTGTAGATTGCCGACCACCTCGGTTACTTGCAGCTCACCCAGCTCGCTGCGCTCGGCCATGGCCAATGGACTCAGCATCAGGCTCAGCGCCATCAGAAGATGTTTCATGTTTGCCCTCCTTCTCGACGCTAACCTTGTAGCCCAACACCGGCGCACAGCCCAGGCCGGGTACAATGCCTTTCATTTCCCGATGTGACACTCGCCGCCATGACCGAAGCCGAACGCCTGTCCAAACGCCTGATCCAGCAAATCGCCTGTTCCCGGCGCGAAGCGGAGCTGTATATCGAGAATGGCTGGGTCACAGTGGATGGTGTGGTGGTCGAGGAGCCGCAGTTCCCCGTCACCCACCAGCAGGTTGCCCTGCTGCCCGGCGCCAAGGCCGAGACCCAGCCGCCAATCACCCTGCTGTTGAACAAACCCGCCGGCCTGGGGTGCGGCCTGGGTGCCAACTCCTGCCAGCAACTGCTGAGCCATGACTATCGCTGGGCCGAAGATGCCAGCGGCATGCGCCCCTTGCAGCGCCATCTGCGCCGCCTGGAACTGCTGACTCCGCTGGAAACCGATGCCAGCGGGCTGCTGGTGTTCAGCCAGAGCCCCGGGGTGATCCGTCTGTTCAAGGACAAGGGCGCGACGCTGGAGCAGGAGTATCTGGTTGACGTTGCCGGCAGCCTGGATGAGCGCGGCCTCAAGCGCCTGTCATTCGGCCAGACCTACAAGGGCGTCACGGTGCCGCCGTGCAAGGTCAGCTGGCAGAGCGAGAACCGCCTGCGCTTCGCCATCAAGGCCGTGCAGCCGGGCCAGCTGCGCCATATGTGCGAGAGCCTTGGCCTGCAGGTGCAGGGCATACGCCGCCTGCGCTTCGGCCGCACCGGCCTGGCCAAGCTGCCGGTCGGACACTGGCGCTATCTGGGCGCGAACGAAAAATTTTAAGGAACCCTCAACGGTAATCCGCGTAACGCCGCTCGATCTGCAGGTATTCGCCACTGTCGCGAATCGCCTGCAAACCCTGGTCGAAGCGGTCGCGCTGCAAGGGTTGGCGAAAGCCCACGCTGTAAGGGGTGGGCGCAAACAGCAGGTAGAAGGTCAGCGGCTGGGTAACATCCACCTGATCCGCCACCCGGGAGTTGAAAAAGCGCAGGATGCGCGGATCGCCGATCACCACATCGACCCGCCCGCTGTAGAGCAGACGATTGCGATTGATCTGCAAGGCCTCCTCCCGATAGCGCGGATTGGCGTCAGCCATGGCCTGGAACTCACCCCCCAGCAGATAGCGTGAGCGCTGGAAGCTGCTGATCGAGTAACGCCCCAGCTCGGCGATACTGTTGATGCGATAGCCCCGCGAAGACAAGGCGACTGCCTGGTTGTGGTAGTGGATATAGGTCGCCGAATAATGCGCCTCGATGCCACTGCGCGGGTTGGTGGTGGCGATGGCGTCCAGTTCGCCGCGGCGCAAGGCCAAGTGCAGACGCTCCATGGGGGCGTGGCGCACCTCCATGTGGTAGCCGGCCTCGCGCAGGGCTGCAGCAACGATATCGAACTCCAGCCCGCGATTTTCGCCTTCGAATACATAGGGCGGTTTATTCGTGCCAAAGCCAATACGCAAGGTTTCCGCCGATACAGCAGATGCTGACAGTACCAACAGCAGCGGCCATAGGCATCGAAGCATGTATCCCCCTCACACAGTCGCCCAAGCATAGGCGCCATAGATGCTCAGGGCCATCATGCCAAGCGATGTTGCTCCATTCATCCGCCGCCAGCCGGCAGGCGCTAGACTCTCCGCTCACCACTTGGAGAACCCTCATGCTCAAAGCCGAATACCAGCAACGCGGCAAGGTGCCGCAGGATGTCATCGCCGCCGTGGAACTGCAGCTGCCACCGCTGGCCGCCGGCCAGGCTCTGGTCAAGGTACTGGCGGCACCGATCAACCCATCCGATGTGCTGACCCTGACCGGTGAGTACGGCATGTTGCCGCCGCTGCCGGCCATTGGTGGCAACGAAGGCGTCGGCCGTGTTGAGCAGCTCGGCGAAGGGGTCAAGCACCTCAAGGTCGGTCAGACCGTGCTGCTGCCGGTGGGCTGCGGCACCTGGGTCAGCCACCTGCAGGCGCCCGCCGACAAGCTGATCCCGCTGCCGGATGCCGACCCGCAGCAACTGGCGATGATGACTGTCAACCCGCCGACCGCCTCACTGCTGCTGAGCGAGTTCGTCGACCTGCAGCCCGGCGACTGGGTGATCCAGAACGCCGCCAACTCCGGCGTCGGCGGCTACCTGATCCAGCTGGCCAGGCTGCGCGGCTTCAAGACCATCAACGTGGTACGCCGTGAATCGGCAGTCGCGGGCGTCAAGGCCGAAGGTGGCGACGTGGTGCTGGTCGATGGCCCCCATCTGCACAAGCAGGTACGCGAGGCCATCGGCGACGCCAAGCTGATGCTGGGCATCGACGCCGTGGGCGGCGCCGCCACCGACCATATCGCTGCCTGCCTGAGCGAAAGCGGCACCCTGGTGAACTACGGACTGATGAGTGGCGAGCCGTGCCAGGTGTCGGCCACCTCCTTCGTCTTCCGCGATATCACCCTGCGCGGTTTCTGGCTGGCCAAGTGGTTCCGCAAGGCCAGCCCGGCCGAGCAGATGAAGGTATTCGGCGAGCTGACCCAACTGATCGCCAGCGGCAAGCTCAAGGCGCGCATCGCCGCTACCTACAACCTCAGTCAGATCAAGGAAGCGGTCGCCGCGGCCGCCGGTGGCGAGCGCGACGGCAAGATCCTGATCGTGCCGTGAGCAACCATGCGGTGTAGCCCATCGTGGCTGAAGCCACTCCCACAACAACCTGCATAGGCCGCGTGGGAGCGGCTTCAGCCGCGAAAAAGAGCAGGCAGAAAAAGGGGCCTTTCGGCCCCTTCTCTGTTATTCAGCTGCTGGCTTCTTGCGCTTGAGCGGCGCCATGCCGTCCTGGCTGACCAGCGCCGAAGGTGCCTTGGGCGCGCTCGGCCGGCGCTTGGCGCTCGGCTTGGCAGCGCTCTTCTTGGCGCCGTCCTTCTTGTCGGATTTTTTCTTCTTCACGCCGGCAGCCTTGCCCGACGCCTTGACGTTCTTCGGCCCCTGGTAGCTGCCTTTCAGCTCCTTGATTACGCGACGCTCGAAACGCTGCTTGAGGTAGCGCTCGACGCTCGACATCAGGTTCCAGTCGTTGTGGCAGATCAGCGAGATGGCCAGGCCGTCGGCGCCGGCGCGGCCGGTACGGCCGATGCGGTGCACGTACTCGTCGCCGGAGCGCGGCATGTCGAAGTTGATCACCAGGTCGAGGTCTTCGATATCCAGGCCGCGGGCAGCCACGTCGGTGGCCACCAGCACCTTGCTGCCGCCCTGGCGGAAGCGGTCGATGGCCTGCTTGCGGTCCTTCTGGTCCTTGTCGCTGTGCAGCACGAAGGCCTTGTAGTCCAGCGCCACCAAGTGGCCGTAGAGGCGGTCGACCTGGGTGCGGGTGTTACAGAACACGATGGCCTTGCGGTAGGTCTCGTTGCTCAGCAGCCACTGCACCAGGCGCTCTTTGTGCACGGGATCGTCGGCGGTGATGATCTGCTGCACCGTGGTTTCGCTGAGCTGGTCAACACTGTTGAGCTTGAGGTGGGTCGGTTCGCGCAGCACCTTGGCGATCATCTCGCGCAATACCTTGCCGCCGCCGGTGGCGGAGAACAGCAGGGTCTGCTGGCGGTTGGCGCACTCGCTGGTGATGCGCTCGATGTCCTCGGCGAAGCCCATGTCGAGCATGCGGTCGGCCTCGTCCAGCACCAGCACCTCGACTTCCTTGAGGCTCAGGCTGCCGGCGTTGAGGTGCTCCAGCAGCCGCCCCGGCGTGGCGATCAGGATGTCCGGCTGCTTGCGCAGCAGTGCGGCCTGCTCCTTGAAGTCCTCGCCGCCGGTGACCAGACCCGCCTTGATGAAGGTGAACTGGGAGAAGCGCTCCACTTCCTTGAGGGTCTGCTGCGCCAGCTCGCGGGTCGGCAGCAGGATCAGCGAGCGCACGTCGGTGCGCTTCTTCGAGTTGGCATCGCCGAGCAGACGGTTGAGCAGCGGCAGCAGGAACGCCGCGGTCTTGCCGCTGCCGGTCTGCGCCGTCACCCGCAGGTCACGTCCTTCCAGCGCCGGCGGAATAGCCGCCACCTGCACCGGCGTCGGCTCGGTGAAATTGAGCTCGGCGACGGCCTTGAGCAGGCGTTCATGCAGGGCGAATTGGGAGAACACGGGGCTTACCTCGGCGCAATCGAAAAAACAGCTGCATAGGTTACTCGCTCGACCGCCGCGCCGCACTGTCGGCGTCCACAGCTGTACAACATTTGCACAAAGCTGACCCCGTAGTTAGAATGCGCGCCGCCCTGCATCCCGTGGGCATGGGTTCCCTAACCCCATTCACTAAAAAGGTCCGTGCCATGCCGCCGCTCGCCGCTTCTCGTCCGCGCTTCGCCCTCCCGGCGCTGATCGCTTTCCACATCCTGATCATCATCGCCAGCAACTACCTGGTGCAGCTGCCGATCACCCTGTTCGGCTGGCATACCACCTGGGGCGCCTTCAGCTTCCCGTTCATCTTCCTCGCCACCGACCTGACCGTACGCCTGCTCGGCAAGCGCCCGGCGCGCCAGGTGATCGCCCGGGTCATGATCCCGGCGCTGGTTGCCTCCTATGTGGTGTCGGTGGTGTTCCAGGAAGGCGCGTTCCGCGGTCTGGGCGCGCTCGCCGAGTACAACGAGTTTGTTCTGCGCATCTCGGTGGCCAGCTTCCTCGCCTATGTACTCGGCCAGGTACTGGATATCCAGGTGTTCGACCGCCTGCGCCAGCTACGCCAGTGGTGGATCGCCCCGGTCGCTTCCACTGTGCTGGGCAATCTGCTGGATACCTTCGCCTTCTTCTCGGTGGCCTTCTGGCGCAGCGAAAACCCCTTCATGGCCGAGCACTGGGTGGAGATCGCCACGGTGGACTACGGCGTCAAGCTGGCCATCAGCCTGATGCTGTTCGTGCCGCTATACGGCATGCTGCTCAACGCCATCCTGCGCCTGCTCGACGGGCGCCGTGGTGCAGTCGCCTGAGATGCTGACCCCGTCCTGAGCCCGGCGCTCGAGGGGAGCGTTAGTCCGCCGGCCCCGCAATCCTCAGGGCTCGGCCATACTGAGCGGGGAACAACACGCGTCTGCACGCATCCAAGTGCACACAACTCAGGAGATGACCATGCGCATTGTGCCTTTCGTTCTCGCCGGCCTGCTCGCCCTGCCTACGCTATCCGCACAGGCCGCACCCAAGCATGACAAACACGATAAGCATGGTGGCGAGCCGGACGTGACCGTCGATCTACGTGGGCCGAGCATCGATATCGGCCGGGTACGCGTGGTGCTCGGCGATAACCGCGACCTGATCGGCCCGGCGCAGTCGCTGCCGCCCGGCATCCGCAAGAACCTGGCACGCGGCAAGCCGCTGCCACCGGGCATCGCCAAACGCTTCGACAACCGCCTGCTCGGCAAGCTGCCGCACTACGACGGCTACGAATGGCGCCAGGTCGGCACCGATGTGGTACTGGTGACCCTGGCCACTGGCCTGATCTACGAGATTCTGGATAACGTCCTCGACTGAGCGGCGGAAACTTCAACCCGCCACCTCGACTCCAACCCGTGACGGCCACTGTCCACAGGCCATCACGGGGGCCCATGAAACCGACGCTGATCTATTGCGTAGCCGCCAGCCTGGACGGCTACATTGCCCGCCCGGACGGCAGCTGCGACTGGCTGGCCGGTGATGACGAAGCCATTGCCTGCGACGGTCTGCTACTGGGCCGCGCCACTTATGACGCCCTCAGCGCGCACTGGTCGCTGCCGAAAAAACCTACCCTGCTGTTGACCCGCCACCGCCCCACACACCCGCCGGAGCAGGTACGCGCCCGGCATTGCACCCCCAGCGAAGCCCTCGACGAACTGGCCGCGCTCGGCTGCCGGCGAGTACGCCTGCTCGGCGGCAGCAGCCTGGCCGGCAACTGCTCTGCCGCCGGCCTACTGGACGAACTGGTGGTCCGGCTGATGCCGCACCTGCTGGGTGCGGGCGTACCGCTGTTCGCCGGCGGCATGGAACGCCAGCTGCAGCTCATCGATGCCTACAACCTCAACGGCGGCAGCATTCACCTGCACTACCGGGTCTTGCCCGAGCCGCAGTACGTCACGGAGTAACAACCACGCCCTGCCTAGCCTGCTTGCGCAACAGGCGCACGCTGTCCCAGCCGGTCAGCACGATCGCCAGCCAGATCGGCCCGTAAGTCCACAACTGACGCACATCGAAAGCCTCGCCCAGCACCACCACCGCCACGCCGAACAGCAATACCGGCTCCACATAACTGAGAATGCCGAACAGCCCCAGCGGCAACAGACGGCTGGCCGCCATCATGGCGCCGAAGGCCAGTGCGCTGAGCAGTCCGAGGCCCGGCAGCAGCCACCACAGCTGAGGTTGCAGGGCGAAGACCTCCGGAGGGCTGAAACGCATGATCAGCCAGATCGCCAATGGCGCCAGCACCAGCATTTCCAGCACGAAGCCGGACAGCGCGTCCAGGCGCATCCAGCGGCGCAGCATGAAATACGGCGGATACCCCAGCGCCGCCACCAGCGTCACCCAGGAGAAGGCACGGGTCAGCCACAGCTCGTGCAGCACCCCGAGCAGCGCACAGGCCACGGCGATGCTCTGCAGCGGGCGCAGGCGCTCGCCATAGAACACGCGCCCGCACAACACCATGGCCAGCGGCAGGAGGAAGTAGCCCAACGAGACATCCAGCATGCGCCCGGCCAATGGCGCCCAGACGAACAGGTACCACTGCACACCCATCAGCGCGGCGGCCAGCGGCAAGGCAGCCAACAGCAGCGGCTCGCGGCGCAGACGGGCAAAGCTCTCTGCCAGCACGCCGAACTGCCGGCTCAGCAGCACCAGCAACAAAACGGCCGGGATCGACCAGAGAATCCGCTGGGCGAACACCTGCAAGCCATCCAGTGGCTGCAGCCACAGGACATAGCCGGGAATCAGCACGAACAGCACCGAGGCCGTCACTGACAGCCCCACACCACGACCCGACAGCTGCACGGCAGCCTCCGACACCAAGAGGAAAGGCGGCTATGGCAACACAGTGCGTTCAGTATTTCAAACACAGTCAGCCAGCGGATTGGCCATACAGCCTGCGTTACACTCCCCGTCCATCGTCAGGAGCCGTCGAGATGCCGCGTACAAACACCCGCGAGTCGCGCCAGCAGCAGGCTTTTTGGCGCGACCCGGCACTGCCTTTCGTCGAAAGCCGCCGCGCCTGCCATAGCCGCGCCTGCTACCGCGCACACAGCCACCCGACCGTCTCCATCGGCGCGGTGGATGCCGGACGCAGCGTGTTCAGCGGCGCTGGCGAACAGCCCATTGCCCTGCATCCCGGCATGCTGGTGTTCGTGCCGGCCAGCCGCGTGCATGCCTGCAACCCGGCTCCAGACGCCTCATGGAGCTACCAGATGCTGCACCTGGACGCCGCCTGGCTACAGGCCACTCGTGCGGAATACGCCACAACCCTGGCCGACGAACCCATCCGCATCCTCGACGAGCCAGGGCTGTACCGGCAGTTCTGCCGGCTCAACGACGTGCTGTTTTCCACCGCGGACAGTGCCGAAAAGGAAACGGCGCTGATCGAGTTCATCGGTGACCAGGATCTCACTCACCTCGCCGGCATCCACCTGCCATTGCCGGACAACGTCAGCCACGAACGCTTGCAACCTGCCCTGCGGCGCTTGGCCAAGACGCCAGGCGCGGACGTACCGCTGGGCGAGTTGGCCAGCCTGGCCGGCATGAGCCGCTATCAGCTGATACGTGCCTTTCGCCGCAGCACCGGTTTGACGCCGCACGCCTGGCAACTCAACCAGCGCATCAACCTGGCCCGCGAGCACATGCGCGCCGGCGCGGATATCGCCACCGTTGCCCAGGACCTGGGCTTCGCCGACCAGGCGCACCTCCAGCGGGTATTCAAGGCGCATACCGGCGTGACGCCCGGACGCTATCGCGCCTAGTCGCAATTTCCTTCAATACCCGGCACAGGCACCTCGGCAGACTGCGGCAAACCCTGCCAGAAGCCTCGCCATGCACGTTTTTCTCCTGATCGCCGCCGCGCACTTCCTCGCCCTGCTCTCTCCAGGCCCCGATTTCTTTCTCATCGCCCGCTGTTCTCTGGCCCATGGCTGGCGCATCGCCACTGGCGCCTGCCTGGGCATTGCGCTGGGTAATGGCCTGTTCATCCTGCTGGCGTTCCTCGGCACGGGCGCACTAAAGGCCGATAGCCCTTGGTTCCTCGCCCTGCAACTGGCCGGCTGTGGCTACCTGCTGTACCTGGGCGTGCTGTTCATCCGCCACGCCGGACGCAGCGAGCTGACGCTGACTGGGACTGACGGCAGTACCGCGAGCTGGTACCGCGTCACCGGCATGGGCCTGCTCTCGGCCCTGCTCAATCCGAAGAACGCCCTGTTCTACGCCAGCCTCGCCGCCATGCTCAGCGGCCCCTATGCCAGTGCCGGCTGGAAGCTGGTCTATGGCCTGTGGATGTTTGCGGTAGTGCTGGTGTGGGACCTGCTGATCGCCGTGCTAATCGGCAACCGGCGGATGCTGCGCCGCTTCAACCGGGCGCTGCCGTGGCTGGAGCGGGTATCGGGGACGTTGCTGATCCTACTGGCACTCGGGGTACTTGGCCGGGCTGGGCTGAACGCCGGGTAGCCGCCCATAAAAAACGGCCCACCGGGAGGAGCACCCAGGCGAGCCGTGGAGGTTGGGCCGCACATAGCGGCCCCAGGGAGAGAGGTTGAATCAGGCGACCTGAGCCAGTTGCTCGCGCGCCTTGGCCAGGCCCTTTTCCGAGAACTCCGCGCCCATGTTCAGGCCCTCGGCATGGATGAACTGCACATCGTGAATCCCGATGAAGGCCAGCGCCTGACGCAGGTAGGGCTCCTGGTGATCCAGGCCACTGCCGGCGTAGATGCCGCCACGGGCGGTCAGCACATAGGCGCGCTTGCCGGTGAGCAGGCCCTGCGGGCCGGTTTCGGTGTACTTGAAGGTCACACCGGCGCGCAGCACATGGTCCAGCCAGGACTTGAGGGTGCTGGGGATGGCGAAGTTGTACATCGGTGCGGCCAGCACCAGTACGTCGGCAGCCAGCAGCTCATCGGTCAACTGGTTGGAGCGCGCGGCGGCGGCCTTCTCGGCCTCGCTCTGCTGCTCGGCAGGCTTCATCCAGCCGGCCAGCAGGGTTTCGTCCAGGTGCGGCACCGGCTGCTTGGCCAGGTCGCGAACGGTAACTTCATCTTGCGGGTGAGCCGCTTGCCACTGGCCGATGAAATCGGCGGTCAGTTGACGGGAAACGGAACCTTCCTGGCGGGCACTGCTTTCGATAACGAGGATGCGGGACATTTGGCTGACTCCATCAGAGTGGTTGGCTTCGATGGAGTGCAGATTATGGTCAGACAAGAAGATAAAAAAGCGCAAAAAACAACACAAAACAATCAACAAAGTTGATTTATCAAATGAACGCCCCTAGGCTCCATTCTGTTCGCAGGTCAGGTCGACCCGCAGCTTGATGATGTTGCGGGCGAACTTCATGGTCACCAGTTTGCGCTCGCCGGCTTTCAGGTCCGCCGAGCGGGTACGGGGTGCCTCGGGGCCGTTGCGAAAGCGTGCCTTGCACTTGGCGTCCATCTGGCCGTAGTTGTACAGAATGAGGCCGCCGATATTGCTATCGATCTCCTGGACTTCGGCGGATACCTCGGCACCATTGAGCTGTTTCTCCAGTTCGCTCGGATAAGCGAATGCGGTCAGCGGCAGCAGTGTGACGGCCAGGGCCAGGCAGGTCTTTTTCATTGGCACTCTCCTTTTTGAAGGTGCCCAGAGTAGAGAAGAGGAAGCGGCGATGAAAGCGCCCCGTGTCACCCTGGAACAATGGCGCACCCTGCAGGCGGTGGTCGACCACGGCGGCTTCGCCCAGGCCGCCGAGGCCATGCACCGCTCGCAGTCGTCGGTGAGCTACACCGTGGCGCGCATGCAGGAGCAGCTCGGCGCGCCGCTGCTGCGCATCGACGGACGCAAGGCGGTGCTGACCGAAGCCGGCGAAGTGCTGTTGCGCCGCTCGCGGCAACTGGTCAAGCAGGCCACCCAGCTGGAAGAGCTGGCTCACCACATGGAGCAGGGCTGGGAGGCGGAAGTACGCCTGGTGGTGGATGCCGCCTACCCCACCGCCAACATCGTGCGCGCACTGACCGCCTTCATGCCGCAAAGCCGGGGTTGCCGCGTGCGCCTGCGCGAGGAGGTACTGTCCGGGGTCGAGGAAGTGCTGCATGAAGGTTCGGCCGACCTGGCCATCAGCGCGCTGAACATCACCGGTTACCTGCCGATTGAACTGAGCGAGGTGGAGTTCATCGCCGTGGCGCACCCGGAACATGCCCTGCACCGCATGCAGCGCGAGGTCACCTTTCAGGACCTGGAAAGCCAGATGCAGGTGGTGATCCGCGACAGCGGTCGCGTGCAGCCGCGCGACTCCGGCTGGCTCGGCGCCGAGCAGCGCTGGACGGTCGGCAGCCTGCCCACCGCCCGCACCTTCGTCTGCAGCGGCCTGGGCTTCGCCTGGCTGCCGCGCCACCTGATCACCCGCGAGTTGGAGGAGGGTCTGCTCAAGCCCCTGCCGATGGAGCAAGGTGGCACCCGCCAGCCACGCTTCTGCCTCTACAGCAACAAGGACAAGGTACTCGGCCCGGCCACGCAGATCCTCGTCGAGCTGATCAAGAGCTTCGATGCCGCGCCGCTGGCCACACCTTTCGCCGCCCCACTGTCCACGGATTGAGGAACATCCCATGTCCTATTTCGAGCATGCCGGCTGTCAGCTGCACTACGAAGACCGCGGCCAGGGTGAACCCGTACTGCTGGTACACGGCCTGGGTTCGAGCATTCAGGACTGGGAGTATCAGATCCCCCATCTGCAGCGGCACTACCGGGTCGTGGCCATCGACCTGCGCGGCCACGGCCGCTCCGGCAAACCGCGCGAGCGCTACAGCATCAGCCAGTTCGCCGCCGACGTAGCGGCACTGATCGAACACCTGGGCCTGCAGCAGGTGCACCTGGTCGGCATTTCCATGGGCGGCATGGTCGGCTTCCAGCTGGGCGTCGACCAGCCGCAGCTGCTGCGCAGCCTGACCATCGTCAACAGCAGCCCCGAGGTGAAAGCCAAAAGTGCCGCCGACTGGTGGATGCTGGCCAAGCGCTGGACCCTGTCGCGCGTCCTCAGCCTCAACAGCATCGCCAAGGGCCTCGCCCGCCTGCTGTTCCCCCACCCCGAGCAGGCCGAGCTGCGCGCCAAGGTCGAACAGCGCTGGCCGCAGAACGACAAGCGCGCCTACCTGGCCAGCCTCGACGCCATCATCGGCTGGGGCATGCGCGAACGTCTGCACAGCATCACCTGTCCTACGCTGGTCATCAGCGGCGATCGTGACTACACCCCGGTCAGCCTCAAGGAGGCCTATGTGGCCGAGATGCCCAACGCTCGCCTGCTGGTGATCGAGCGTTCGCGTCACGCCACGCCGATGGACCAGCCACAACGCTTCAACGCTGCCCTGGACGAATTCCTCGCCCAGGTCAGGCAGACCCAACCGCAACCCGAAAACAAGGACCCACAACCATGCTGAAACAACTGCTTCTCGCTGCCTGCGGCCTACTGCTGAGCACCAGCCTGCTGGCTGCGGACAACCCGCGCGTCGTCCTGACCACCAGCTACGGCGACATCGAACTGGAACTGAACGCCGAGAAGGCACCGATCAGCGTGCAGAACTTCCTCGGCTACGTCGACGCCGGCTTCTACAACGGCACCCAGTTCCACCGGGTCATCCCCAACTTCATGATCCAGGGCGGCGGCTTCGATGCCAACATGCGCGAGAAGGACACCTTCAAGCCGATCAAGAACGAAGCCGACAACGGCCTGCGCAACGACCGCGGCACCATCGCCATGGCCCGCACCCAGGTGGTGGACTCGGCCACCAGCCAGTTCTTCATCAACCACAAGAACAACGACTTCCTCAACCACGGCGGTCGCGACTTCGGCTACGCCGTGTTCGGCAAGGTGGTGCGCGGCATGGACGTGGTCGACCGTATCGCCAAGGTGCGTACCGGCAACCGCGGCATGCACCAGAACGTGCCGACCGAGCCGGTGCTGATCCTCAGCGCGAAGAAGCTCTAAGCACGCTCGCCCTGGGACTGCAGCAGTTCCAGGGCGGCTTCGCCATCCCCAGCAGCATGAGCCAGGCGCAGCCGTTCCAGGCACCGTGCCAGCTCCTCGGCGGACAGACCGTAGTTTTCCGGCAGCGCCGCATGACATCCCGCCAGCGCCTGCGACAGGCACACACCCCGCCCCGGCGGCTGACGCCCTTCCCGATACCGCCAGCCGACCATATCGTTCGACGCCACGCGAACCAGGCCGAAGCCGTCCACATCATCCCAGCGCACAAAGTGCGCGCGGAACAGCGAACTGAAGGTGAAGCCTTCATTCTCCAGACGCAGGTAGTTGGCGCCTGGCAGCAGCGCCAGCGCGGCAATCAGGCTGCCCAGGCCAAAAACCGTCAGGCAGAACCACCCCATTGCGCGCCCGTCGCGCAGCATCAGCACGGCGATCACGCAGAACCCCAGGCACAACAGCAGGATGCCCAGCCACTTCCAGGGTCTGGGCCGTAACGTGCGACTCATATCAGACGGCCCCCAGCCTGGCGCTGCTGCCACTCGACCAGCTCGCCACACCCTGTCTGTCGGCTGGGCAGCGCGCCCCGGCCTCTGTGGTCAGACCGGCCGGCACGCTTGCGACAGCGGCTGAACAGCTGAGCAGGCGATTGCAGCGGTAAATAAACAGCGCGCATCTCAGTCCTCGACGCAACGGTAAGGTAAAAGGCGGCGCGCTTCCTCCATATAGCCCTGCACGCCCGCGCGCTCCTGCTCAAGAAAGTCAGCCACCGCCGCGCGCAAGCCCGGATGCAGCAGGTAGTGCCAGGAGCGCGTCAGCACCGGCTCGAAACCACGTATAAGCTTGTGCTCGCCCTGGGCGCCGGCGTCGAAACGCTGCAGGCCCTCGGCGATGGCGTAGTCGATGCCCTGATAGAAGCAGGTCTCGAAATGCAGACGGTCGAAATCCCCCAGGCAGCCCCAGTAGCGACCATAGAAGGTCTCTTCATCGACCAGGCTGAATGCCATCGCCACCGGGCGCCCCTGGCAGTGAGCGGTGACCACGCGGATCGCCTCGGGCATGCGTTCGGCCAGCAGGCTGAAAAACGCCCGCGTCAGATAGGGTGCGCGTCCGCGCACGTGATAGGTATTGGCATAGCAGGCATAGACAAAGTCCCAGTCCGTCTCGGCCAGCTCGGCGCCGCCTCGCCAGTCGAATTCGATGCCCTGCCCGGCAACCTGTTCGCGCTCCTTGCGCAGCTGCTTGCGTTTGCGCGAGGTGAGTCCGTCGAGAAAATCCTGGAAATCCCGGTAGCCGCGGTTGAACCAGTGGAACTGGCAGCCGTCGCGAGCCAGCCAGCCATCACGTTGGGCCAGCACGGTGTCATCAGCGGCCTCGGTGAAATTGATGTGCAGGCCTGACAGTCCCTGCGCCTCAAGTTCGGCTTCCACCTCGGCCAGCAACAGATCGGCGGCCGCCGCGTTGCCCAGCAGACGCGGGCCGGCCACCGGGCTGAAGGGCACGGCGCCGAGCAACTTGGGGTAATAGGCGATGCCGGCACGGTGGCAGGCATCGGCCCAGGCCATGTCGAACACATATTCGCCGTAGGAATGCAGCTTCACATAGCTCGGCAAGGCCGCCAGCACCCTGCCCTGCTCGTCGCACAACAGGCGATGCGCCGCCTGCCAGCCCGAACCGGCATCCAGACTGCCGCTGTCCTCCAGGCTGCTGAGAAAGGCATGGCGCAGGAACGGCTGCTGCCTGGATAGCAGCGCATCCCAGGCGGCAGGCGCAATTTCGTGCAATGAGGGCAGCTGAAGCAAGGGCATCGACGGTGCTCCAAGCAAAAAACCAGGCCGCACTATATCGCGGAACAAAAAAGCCCCGCACGAGGCGGGGCCAAGAAGGAGCAGCTGTAGTGCTTTTAATTAGAAGACGTACTGGGCGCGTACCACAAAGCCGTCGCCATCGTCGTCACCGTTGCCGTTTTCCTGGTTGTCGACGGTGGACTTGACGTACACGCCGCTCAGCTTGACGGCATCGTTGGCGTACCAGTTGACACCCACGTTGTGCACCTTGCCTTCGACGTCGTCTTGCGGGTCGATACCCACGGTGCTGTCTTCAACGCTCAGGGAGTCGTAGCGGTAGAAGACTTCCCAGGCGCCGATGGACTTGTCAGCCGGCTTGATGCTGTCGAACTTGCCGAGCTTGTAGCCACGTGCTTCGCCGGTCAGGGTGTAGGCCACCTGGGCGTAGTAGCCATCGCCTTCCACGTCTTCGAAGGCATCGGAGTCAGCCTGCAGGTCGCGCTTGATGTATTCGCCCTGGATGGAGAACGGACCCATGGCCCAGGCCGCTTCGAAGGCCCAGGCGCTGTCGTCGTCATACGCACCGGCAGGGGCGTCAGCGCCGCCCAGCAGCAGACGGTTGCCGTTGTCACCGGCATCGTTGCCGCCGTTGGTGGAAACACCGCGCATGCCCAGACGGCTGCGGATACGACCGTCGACTTCGGTATCGTCCAGGCCGCGCTGGGCGTAGTTCACGCCGAAGTGCAGGACATTGCCGGCTTCGTGCAGCGGGGCAAATACGCCACGCAGGTTGACCTGCTTGACGCTCTCGCCATCTTCGTCGTTGGCGTCCTTGGCGAAAACGCCGGCGGAGCCGTACAGGGAATCCATGGCGCTGCCGGAGATCTGCACACCCAGGCCGTTTTCGCTGCTGTTGGACCAGCTGGCCAGGTCGTAGGCGGCGTTACGCTCCTGGGCAGTCACCCACTTGGAGCTGGTGGCTTTTTCCAGACCGAATTCCGGGTCGAAACGGCCCATCTTGATCTGTACCGGAGCAAACCCGTTGTAGGCGATGGAGGCTTCGTCGAAGTAACCATCTTCTTCGCTACCGGCGTTGTGCGAGAAGTCGTAGTTGATCTGGTAAGCCCAGTCACCGTAAGCCACGCCACCGATTTCCAGGAAAGCGCGACGGAAGTAGGCGGCATCAGCGGCATCACCGTCCTTGGTGTAGAAGCCGTCGAAGGTGCTGTAGTCGGCCTGCAGACGGCCACCGACCTTGAAGCTGAACTGCTTGTCGGTGGTACCGACTTCCAGTCCGCCTTTGGTCTTGATCACAAGGTCGGCGCCGTCAGTCGTAACGGTACCCGCGAAAGCCTGGGCGGAAACGGCCAGGGCCAGAGCACTGGCGACGAAACCGGCAAGGTGCTTACGGATCATTGAAGGATTCCCCTATTGGTCATAAGAAAACACTGGGCGCTGGCCCTTGGTGTTGGGGGGGAATCTTGGCGGGGGGTTATTTCAGACCGGTTTCTTTAGCATGAAAGTTTAATTACAAAGGAACTTTTTACTTCTATTAGAAATAAGCAGCCAGCCCCTGCCGCAGCAGGGTTGGCGGCTTTCAGCGGATCAGCGCTTGCGCCAGCAGTGCGCCAGCCAATGGTCGATGCTCAGCCAGCGCCCCGCCCCGGTGAAGAACAGGCTCACCAGCATCACCAGATAAGTCACGGCGAACTCGATGCCATTGTTCAGCACCACGAACTTGCCGCTGGCGGTCAGCCAGTCGTAATTGCCATGTTCCTTGAGGATCGCCCGCGCCCGCTCGATCTTTTCCGCCGACGCCAGCACGCGCTCATTGGCAAAGGGCGCGGACGGGTCGGCGATCGCTTGCCAGCCATAGGGCCAGTGCACGGCGGCGATGGCCACCAGCATGGTGACGATCAGCGGAATACTGACCCAGCGCACGGCCAGGCCGAACAGCAGCAGAATCGCTCCGCCCGCCTCGGTCAACGCCGCCAGCCAGGCCAGCACTGTGGGGAACGGCAGCCCCAGCCCCCAGTCCGGATTGCCGAACCAGGCGATGGTCGATGGCATGTCGGCCAGCTTGTGCGTACCCGCCATCCAGAAGATCGGCACCAGGTACAGACGCAGCAGCAGCGGGCCGATAAAGTCCACGCGGCGCGTGGCATCCAGGCAGTCCTGCAAACGGTTGAATAGGGTCAGCATGGGGATCTCCAGAGTCGCTTCGTCCGTGATGACGAGGCTTCACGTTGCAGGGGGGAACCAGATGTCCTGGCGCTGCCATTCATCCAGCAGCATCCGGGCATTGGCGAAGTAGTGCGTGTCGGCGGACAGGCCATTGCTCTCGGCCAGGTCGAGTAGCGCTTCATGGCTCGGCTCACCCGCCTGCAGACGCAGCGCCAGGTGATAGGCGAAGGCCGACAGCTGCTGAAAGCGAACCCTGTCGTCACGGTCACGCCAGGCCAGCAGGCAGGTCGGCTCAGGCGGTGGCACGAGGGGGCGGTAGTCGCGCCCCAAACGCTGCACTGGCCAGGCATAGGCCAGCGGCCAGGCCAGTGGTGACCAGCCGCCGGCGGGGAGTTCGTTAGTCGACACGTCCAGCGCCAGTTCGACCCGCTCGTAGTGTGCCAACTCCGCCAGGAAGGCCGGGTCATCCGCCTCGGCGACAAAGCCCTCCTCCAGCCAGACGACGAACTCCTCGCCGATCTGCAGGAAATAAGGGGTCCGACAGCGGCATTGGCCAAGGAAGGCGCGCACCAGGCGTTGCCAGCGCTCATCACTGAGCAGACTGCGCAGCACTGGAAAGCCGCTGGCCAGAAAGCCCTCCAGATTATTGAAGAACAGTTGCTCGTAGACCCGCATGCGCTCGCTGTTGATGCCCGGCAGCAGCGCCACGCCTTCGGGATCACGTATACGCGCGGCAAAGCGGGCCAGGTCGGACTGGCTCATCGTCCGGCCTCCTGCTGCAGCGTTCTGATGCGCGCCACCTCGGCGTACAGCTCGGACACAGGGGGAAAGTTGAAGTCGCGTTCCAGCAGGGTCGGACGTACGCCGTGAGTGGCATAGCAGTGCCTGAGCAGATCCCACACCGGGTCGCACACCGGCGCGCCGTGGGTGTCGATCTTCAGCTGGGCGCTCTCGTCGAAATGCCCTGCCATGTGCAGATAGGCAATACGCTCGCTCGGCATTGCTGCCACATACTCGACGGCATCGAAGCCGAAGTTGTGGGCATTGACGAAGACGTTGTTGAGGTCCAGCAGCAGCTGGCAGTCGGCCTCCTCCAACACGGCACGGACAAACTGCACCTCGTCCAGTGCGCCGGGCAGACGTGCATAGGCCGAGACGTTCTCGATGATCAGCGGCCGCTCCAGCACCTCCTCGACGGTACGGATGCGCGCCGCGACGCGGCGCACTGTCTCGTCGTTGAAAGGCAGTGGCATCAGGTCATACAGCTGTCCGTCATCGGCGCAGGCCGACAGGTGCTCGCTGTAACCGCGAACATCGTGCTGGTCGAGAAAAGCCTTGATGGCCAGCAGCAGCTGCAGGTCGAGCGGCGCGGTGCCACCCAGGTTGAGTGAAAGACCATGACAAAGGAAAGGCGTGCGCTCACTCAACGCGCGCAGCTGGCGGCCGAAACGGCCGCCAACGTCGATCCAGTTTTCCGGGGCCACTTCAAGAAAGTCCAGCTGCTCGGCAGCGTCAGCCTGCAACGCTGCGAGCAAGCCGCGGCGCAGGCCAAGGCCCGCGCCCTCGACAAATTGATTGAGCATGGGCGAGCTTACTCGGCCTTGTCCGCGCCACACTTGCCTTCGCCGCACTTGCCCTCTGCGGCCTTATCGGCACCGGCTTCGCCGCCGCACTTGCCTTCACCGCACTTACCCTCGGCGCTCTTGCCTTGCTCCTTCATCTCGCTGCCACATTTACCTTCACCACAGGAACCCTCGTGGCCCTTTTCGTGAGCCGCCAGGTTGTAGCCGCTGTTCAGCTCCTGGGCCGCAAAGGGGTTGCTGTCAGCCTGGGCGGCAAGGGTGGTACCCAGCAGGGCAGCGCCCAGGGTGACGATCAGGGTATTGCGCTGTTTCATAGGATTGCTCCGTCGGTCATGGGGCCTGATTGCCCCGTTACCCACTAGACGGAGAAGGCTGTGCGACGTTACAGCAGGCGCTTAATTTTTTTCGATCAGCGCTGGCGTTGCTGCTGCGCCAGGCGCTCGGCCAGGGCATCCAGCTCGGGAATCTGCTGATCCGGCAGTTTGCGCAGCACGGCCTGGCTCAGCTTCAGCTGGCGGATGAAACGCCGGCAGTGGCTGCACAGTGCCAAGTGGGCACGCACGCTGATGCGCTCGCGCAGGCGCAGCTGGCCGTCGAGATAGTCGCTGGAATGGGCCACCAGTTCCTTACAGCTCAACATTGACCGGTCTCCTCGAAATGCTCCAGGGTGGCAAATACCTTGAGTCGGGCGCGATGCAGAAGCACCCGGACATTGGAGAGCGAGATGTCGAGAAGATTACAGATCTCTTCCAACTCCAGCCCCTGGCGCTCACGCAACAGCAGCACACTGGACTGCAGCTCGGACAGGCTGGCGATGGTTTTCTCCAGGCACTCGCGCAGCTCGCCTTCGGCCAGCAAGGCCTCGGGGGTGTCCTGCTCCCACTGACTGGGCGGCATCTGCCAGTGGCCATCCTCGGCGAAGCGCTCGCCCCCCACGGTGCCATGGGGCGCCGGCAGGTCATCCAGTAGCGGTTCACGGCGCTGCTGCTTGAGCCGGCTCTTCGCGGTATTGGCGGTGATGGTCAGCAACCAGGTCTTGAGACTGGAGCGCTGCTGGAAACCTTCCAGGTTACGCACCACGGCCAGCCAGGCGTCCTGCACCACTTCGTCGGCGTTGCGACTGCCGACGATGGCGTAGGCCACCGCGCGCATGGCGCCCTGGTAGGTCGCCACCAGCTCGCGGAAGGCCCGCTGCTCGCCGGCCAGCAGGCGTGCGAGCAGTTCCCCGTCAGCGCCTGACATACCTTGGCGGTCAGGCCTTGCGGCGCAGGATCACACTGCCGATGGAATACCCGGCACCAAAGGAGCTGAGCACGCCCACAGTGCCGGCCGGCAGGTCGTCCTGGTGTTTGTGGAAGGCGATCACCGAGCCGGCCGAACTGGTGTTGGCGTAGGTGTCGAGGATTACCGGTGCTTCGTGCGGTTCGGCATCGCGGCCGAGCAGCTTGCGGGCGATCAGCAGGTTCATGTTGAGGTTGGCCTGGTGCAGCCAGAAACGCTTCACGTCGGCGACGTTCAGCTCATTCTCCTGCAGGTGCGCGCCGATCAGCTCGGCGACCATCGGGCAGACGTCCTTGAACACCTTGCGGCCTTCCTGAACGAACAGCTTGTCCTTGGCGCCAATGCCCTCTTCCGCAGCGCGGTTGAGGAAACCGAAGTTGTTGCGGATGTTGTTGGAGAACTGGGTCAGCAGCTTGGTGCCGACGATGTCCCACTGGTGCTTCGAGGTGGCCTGGTCGGCACGCTCGATGATCACCGCGGTGGCCGCGTCGCCGAAGATGAAGTGGCTGTCGCGGTCACGGAAGTTGAGGTGGCCGGTGCAGATCTCCGGGTTGACCATCAGTACGGCGCGGGCCTGGCCGGTGGCGATGGCGTTGGTCGCGGCCTGGATGCCGAAGGTGGCTGAAGAGCAGGCCACGTTCATGTCGTAGCCCCAGCCGTCGATACCCAGCGCCGCCTGCACTTCGATGGCCACGGCCGGGTAGGCACGCTGCAGGTTGGAACAGGCGACAATCACGCCGTCGATATCGGCGACGGTGCGCCCGGCACGCTCCAGAGCCTGCTTGGCCGCAGCGACGGACATCTCGCAGAGGATGCCCCACTCGTCGTTGGAGCGCTCGGGGATACGCGGGGTCATGCGACGCGGATCGAGAATGCCGTCCTTGTCGGTGACATAGCGACTCTTGATGCCGGACGCCTTCTCGATAAAGGCGCTGCTCGACTCGCTTAGCGCCTCGACTTCGCCCCGCTCGATGGCCTCGGCGTTCTCGCTGTTGAACAGCTGCACGTAGGCATTGAAGGAAGCCACCAGTTCGTCGTTGGAGATGCTGTTGGCCGGGGTGTACAGACCAGTGCCACTGATTACGGCGTTGTGCACAGGACATTCCTCTTTTTATACCGCCGCAGGCGGCTGACTGATCGACGGCACTCGGCGCCAGGGCCAAAGCGCGAATTCGGTTGCAGGTGCGCAAGAAACCGGGCAGGCACTCTGCAGTAGGCTGCGAAGTGTGCCACAGCCGACCGGCCTGCGCTGCCGTAGCAGCATGACAACAGACTGGTGGCAGGCCCTTGTGCGATCCTGTGAAGATGCACGCAAAAGAGGCGAAGACACATATTTAAAGCAGGATCATCGGCAAATGAGACGACATCCTTAATCATCGTCAAAGCTCGTCCAGAAGCTCAACAGAGTGCACCTTTAACGACCCAGAATAGTCAATCGATGCGATTTTTGACCGATCATTCCGGAAATAGCAGAATCGCCCGCAGCCACCCTAGGAAACCGCCATGCTCGGCACCCATGACCTAGCGCTCTTCATCATTTCCGGCCTGCTGCTGAACATCGCACCCGGCCCCGACTCATTACTGATCATGGCCCGCAGTGCCACTCAGGGCTGGCGCGCAGGCTCGGCGGCGGCTCTGGGCATTGGCGCCGGCACCTGCGTGCACATAGTCGCCGCTGCCCTGGGCATGTCCGCCCTGCTGGCCACCTCGGCGACGGCATTCATGGTGGTCAAGCTGGTGGGTGCGGCCTACCTGCTGTACATCGGCATCAGCATGCTGCTGACCAAACGTGACGAGGCCGCGAAGCCCGCCAGCGCGCTACCCGCTCTGCCGTACGGGCGTATCTTCGCCCAGGGTTTCCTGACCAACGTGCTCAACCCCAAGGTGGCACTGTTCTTCATGGCCTTCGTCCCCCAGTTCATCAGCCCGGACGCCGAACACAAGGCCCTGGCCTTTCTCCTGCTGGGCGCCATCTTCAACCTCAACGGCATGCTCTGGTGCCACCTGTTGGCGCTCTCCAGCGCCTTTGCCCAGCAGCGCCTGCAGGTCGGCCGCCGCGTGGGACTCTGGCTGGAGCGCTGCACGGGTGGATTGTTCACCCTGCTGGGCGTCAAGCTGGCTTTAGCTGATCGGGTTTGATCGTGGCGTTGGGTTTTGGTGTTGGGCTTCGCGATGCTCAGCACCAACCTACGGGATAGCCGCTTGTGAGCGGTGTCGCCTATCGGTTAGCGTCTGCGCTTCGCTCTTCTGACTGGCAACCACCATGGCCCTGCATACCTGGCTGATCTATCTCACTGCCGTCTTCGGACTGTCGCTGACGCCAGGCCCCAACGGCCTGCTTGCCCTCACCCACGGTGCGCTTTACGGCCATCGCCGCACCCTGTGGACAGTCAGCGGCGGCATGCTCGGTTTCGTCCTGCTGATGGCCCTGTCGATGTTCGGCCTGGCTGCCCTGCTCAAAGCCTCGGCCGACGCCCTGCTGATTCTCAAATGGGTCGGCGCCGCCTACCTGATCTGGCTCGGTATCCAGTTGTGGCGCTCGCCACCGCTGCACCTCACGCCACTGCAGTCGGCCGCGCCACGCCCGGGTGTACAGTTGTTCCGCCAGGGACTGCTGTCGGCGTTATCCAACCCCAAGGTGATCCTGTTCTTCGGCGCCTTCCTGCCGCAATTTCTCGACCCGGGGCGCAGCCTGTGGCTGCAGTTCGCGATCATGGCGGCGACCTTCGCCGTAGTCGAAGGCTTGGTGGAGTACCTGCTGGCACGTACTGCCCAGCGCACCCGCCCCTGGCTGGAACGTGCCGGGCGTGGTTTTAACCGCTGCTGCGGGGGGCTGTTCGGCGCCATGGGCCTGGCCTTGCCGCTAACCCGCTGAGAAGTCCAGCCGGCGTACCCAGCGACAGGCCAGCACCGTCCACAAGCCTCCAGTTGCCAACCCTGCTCGACCAGCACCACCAGGTGCTGGCGCAGGGCGTGTTCATCCAGATGAGCCGTCTCGATCAGTACCTCGCGCAACATATCGACCTCCCGCAGGCAATGCCTTATTGGGTGGGCTGCATGGCAAAACCGACGCCGAAGCGGTTCCACAGGTTGATGGTGGCAATAGCCAAGGTCAGCTCGGCCATTTCCACCTCATTGAAATGCGCCGCCACCTGGTCGTACAGCGCGTCCGAGACGTGCTGCGAGGGCAGGCGGGTCAGGCTATCGGTCCATAGCAGAGCGGCGCGCTCGCGTTCGCTGAAGAACGGCGCATCCTCCCAGGCTGCCAATGCCAACAGGCGGCGCGCCGACTCGCCATGCTTCAACGCTTCGGCACTGTGCATGTCCAGGCACAGGGCGCAGCCGTTGAGCTGCGAGGCACGTACCTTGATCAGCTCGCCTAGCGAGGTTTCCAGAGTGAAGGCGGCCTGTGTCTGGTCCAGGGCGTAGACAGCCTTGAACACATGCGGAGCGGTCAGGTGATAGTTGTTGCGCTGGCTGGTCATCATGGCGATTCCTCCGAAGTGGTCCGATGTCGTAACGGGATTGATCGCCACTGTATTGCTCGAAAAAATCCAGATAAATTATCCAGCCACGCAAACATTATGCGAGTAAACGGACAATGGCCTTAGACCGCCTGGAAGCGATGCGCGCCTTCTGCCGCATCGTTGAGCTTGGCAGCTTCACCCGCGCAGCTGAGGCGCTGGGCCTGGCCAAAACCACGGTGTCCGGCCAGGTTGCCGCGTTGGAAGTGCAGCTCGGAGTCAAGCTGCTGCACCGCACCACTCGCCGCGTTTCTCCCACCACAGATGGCGCCGCCTATTACGAACGCGCCCGCGTTGTGCTCGATGACCTCGATGAGCTGGAAACCACGATGGCGCAGCATCGCAGCCTGGCGCGCGGTCGCGTACGCGTGGAAATGCCGACACCAGTCGGCCGCTTTCTGGTGATCCCTGCCTTGCCCGACTTCGTTGCCCGATACCCACAGGTAAACCTGGATGTCGGTTGCAGTGAGCGGGTTGTTGACCTGGTTCAGGAAAGCGTGGACTGCGCCATTCGCGGCGGCCCCGTGCATACCCCGGATCTGGTGTGCAAGCCCATAGGCCAGATGCATTTCACCCTCTGCGCCTCGGCGGCCTACCTGGCCGACAAGCCCATGCCCCGGCACCCGAGCGACCTGGCTGCGCTGCGCTACCTGGCCTTCGTCTACCCCGCCACCGGGCGGCAGAAGACCAATATTTTGCAGCGCGGCGAGGAGCGTTTCGTCCTTGAACAGACACCGGCCATGCGCTTCAACAGCGGAGGCGCCTATATCGCCGCCGCCGAAGCCGGCCTGGGTTTCGTCACCGTGCCGCATGCAGAAGCGCAGCAACCCTTGGCCGAAGGGCGACTGGTGGAGCTGCTACCCGAATGGCGCCTGGAAAGTATGACCATGAGTCTGGTCTACCCCTACTCACGCCATCTCTCGGCACGGGTGCGTGCCTTCGCTGACTGGGCCAGCGAACTGATGGCCGCTAATCCGCTGTGGCGCAGTTAATGAACTGGCCAGCACCATTCTTGGGTAAGCTGCGATCACCCTTGCCGCCATCCGGTTCGGTCATTGCATGCGCCTGATTGCTGTCGTCCTGTTGCTGCTCTGCCACCAGAGCTTCGCTGCCGAGCGCCCCCTACGCTTTTCGGTAAACGAAAGCTGGGGCATGCCCATGATGCGCTACGAGCAGGGCCGTGCCGCTGGCGGCATCCTGTTCGACCTGCACCAGCGCCTGGCCGAGAAGATCGGCCGCCAGGCACAGCAACTGGTGCTGCCGCGCCAACGCGTGCAGCAGGTGCTGCTGCGCGGCGAAATTGATGTGCGTTGCTACGTCAACCCGGACTGGGTCAAGGAGTCCCACCATCAATACATCTGGAGCCTGCCGTTCATGGTGCAGCGCGATCTGCTGGTCTCCCGCCACGACGAAACGGCCCTGCCCGGCAGCCACAGCGGTGAGCGCATCGGCACGGTACTGGGCTTTATCTACCCTACGTTGGAGCCACAAATCGCCAGCGGCCTGATTCAGCGCGACGATGCCCGCACCCAGGAACTGGCTTTGGAAAAGCTCATCGCCGGCCGCTACCGCTTTGCCGTGAGCAACCAGCTGACACTGGACTGGTTCAACCGCAATCAGCCCCCGGCAAAGCGCCTGCGCCCGATTGGCGAGCTGGCCGCCGATCTGATTTCCTGCCTGGTACGCGACGAACCGGATGTGCCTACGCAACGCCTGCTGAGGGCCATGGTGCAGATGAAACAGGACGGCGAATTCGACGCCATCCTCGCCCGCTATCGCTGAGCGCCCAACGATCCCAGGCATTGCTGGGAAACCTGTTGCAAGCGCTTGACCAGCGGCTCCGGCAGTTGCGCCTTGTCCAGTTCGGCGATCTGCGCCGTAGTGAAGTCAGTGCCGATACGCGCCACGGTGCACTCGCAATAGAGCAGCGCCCGCTGTTTGCCCAGTGCCTGGCTGGCGCTGTCGATACAGCTTTGGCGGAAGGTATGGCGAACCTCCGGCGGCCACTCGCCGGCCTGGGCGGACAGGCTGCCTAGCAGCGCGAAAACCAGCGGGAAACGCGCGAACTTAACCATGCAGCCTTCCTCTTGTTGGCCTAGCGCTGGGGCGGCGCGTTATCCGGACGAATATCGAAGCCGCCCGTGTTTTCACTCACCACCTGGAAATACTGCACGCTGCCCGGCTCGACCTTGACCGCCAGCTCCTTGTGCAGGCGACCCATGCCGCACAGGGTATCGTCCAGTGGATCGATCTTCAGACCCAGCACCCGGGTGCCGGCCGGCACCTGGAAGCTGGCCACCTCGGCCATGCCAATGCGCGCAGCAAGCTTGCGGTCCACCTCGATGGCCACGTAGCAGCCACCGCCCATCAAGCCCATGTCGCGATTCACCACCAGTTGCCCACCGTTCTGGAATTCGTCTTGATAGGCCAGCAGGCGGTCGCCCGGCACCTCAGTGATGTTCTCGGGATCGGGGCGGAACGAGGAGCAACCAGCCAGAACAACCAGGGGAAGAACAGCGAGGAACGAACGCATGGGAGCCCTCCTTGGGCGTGCGTGGAGTCGATGCAGTATTGGCGCTAAGTCGCCGCCACTCAAGCCTTGATCCAGGCATCGCTCGACGCGCAGATGTAACGCCATCTCTCGATGCCAGCGAGAGCCACCGTTCCGGGCAGGATTTTCAGCCTGCTGATGGCGATGTACCGCGCGCCTCAGAGTGCACAAGCCGCCGGACGCGCCATGAGCACAGGCAAGATGGGCGCGTAGCCATGAGGGCAGCCCGCTGGTAGACAACAAAAAACGCCGCGCCCGGTAAAGGAGCGCGGCGTTTTCGCCGGACGGACCCTGTCCGCCCCTGGCGGCATGGGCAAGTGATCAGCCGAGACGCTTGACCAGTCGCGCCTGCAACGCCTTGAGCGCTTCGGCATCACCCTGCTTGGCAGCGTGGATGCCGAGTTGTTCGCCGTCGTAACGCGGCACGATGTGCACATGGATATGGAACACCGTCTGCCCCGCCGGGGCGCCGTTGAACTGGGCCACCTGTACACCGGCAGGTTGAAGTTCGTCGACCACAGCCTGGGCGACCTTGCGCACGGCAGCCATCAACTTGGCCAGATTGGCGTCATCGATTTCCAGGATATTGCGTGCCTCGGCCTTCTTCGGAATCACCAGGCAATGGCCGTAGGACTGCGGAAACAGGTCGAGAAAAGCGAGTACGTCGTCGTCCTCATACAGCTTGTAGCAGGGGGCCTCGCCACGAATGATCTTGGCGAAGATGTTCTGCGCATCGTATTGGCCGTGCAGGCTCATGGTGAAAGCTCCGTGACCCGGTTGAGAAAGCTCGCACCATACCGGCTCGGCTGCGCGCAGGGAACCAGGCGTGAATCAGCCCTGTCGATGGACATTAGCATGACGTTCAATTTCACCCTGTGTGCGCGAAATGTTCTGATCGCCGCACACCCAACGTCACCAGGGAATCCCATGACCGACCTGTCCGCCTTCGCCATCACCCGCAAATGGCCCGCCCAGCATCCCGAGCGCCTGCAGCTGTATTCGCTGCCCACGCCCAACGGCGTCAAGGTGTCGATCATGCTGGAGGAGCTCGGCCTGGCCTACGAGCCGCATCTGGTCAGTTTTGAAACCAACGACCAGCTCAGCCCCGAGTTTCTCTCCCTCAACCCGAACAACAAGATCCCGGCCATCCTCGACCCCAATGGCCCGAACGGCGAACCGCTGGCCCTGTTCGAGTCCGGCGCCATCCTCATCTACCTGGCCGAGAAAACCGGCCAGTTGTTGCCGCACGATCCGGCCCAGCGCTACCAGGCCATCCAGTGGCTGATGTGGCAGATGGGCGGCATCGGCCCGATGTTCGGCCAGCTCGGTTTCTTCCACAAATTCGCCGGCCGCGACTACGAGGACAAGCGCCCGCGTGACCGCTACGTCGCCGAATCCGCACGTTTGCTCGGCGTGCTGGACACGCACCTGCAAGGTCGCCAGTGGATCATGGGCGACGACTACAGCATCGCCGACATCGCCACCTTCCCCTGGATTCGCAACCTGATCGGCTTCTACGAAGCAGGCGATTTGGTGCAGTTCGAGCGCTTCGCCAACGTGCGCCGCGTGCTCGACGCCTTCCTCGCCCGCCCCGCCGTACAGCGTGGCCTGAGCATTCCCAGCCGCAACTGAGCCAGCCATCGCGCCGGTGCACCAGAGCAGGTGCACACGGCGCGCGCTCCGGGTATCTTCTGCGCCGTCGTATCAGCCAGAACCCGTAGTCCCCATGAGCCGTTCCTTCCTGCGCGCCGCCCCCTTTTGCCTCGCTGCGCTCATCAGCACCAGCGCCCTGGCCAAGGTCGAGGTCGAGTCCGGTGAACAGAAACCCCTCGGCCACGTGCTGGTCGCCAAGATTTCCGAGGATATCGCCCCCGGCGACTACGACGCTCTGCTCAAGGGCCTGCGTGCCCACCCCGGCAAGTTCGCTCGGCGGATCGCCCTGCTCGACAGCATCGGCGGCAGCACCGCCGAGGCCATGCGCATAGGTCGCCTGCTGCGCGAGACCGGCTTTGAAACGCTGGTACCCTCCACCGGCGTGTGCCAGGGCAGCTGCGTATACCTGCTGGCCGCCGGGCGCAAAAGAATGGTGAAGGGGCACGTCGCCATCCACCGCCCACACTTTCCCGCTGGCGAGTCGGCCCAAGCCAGCCGTGCCGGCATGCCCTACAACGCGGCAGACTACCTGAGCAGCATGGGCGTCTCACCCAGCCTGGCCAGCGACATGCAGGCCATCGAGCCGCAGCGCATGAAGGTGCTTACGCCACAGGAACTGGCGCGTTACCGGTTGAACTGACCCCGAACTTCACCGCATGCGGCTGTGGAAGAGGCCTTGGCCGCGACCAGGGCAGTGCAAGAGCGTCGCGGCCAAGGCCCCTCCTACAGTGCGCAGACAAGCTTTTGTGGGAGCGGCTGGGCGGCATTCCGCTTCAGCCGCGATGCTTTTTCTGCCAGGCCCCAATCGTGGCGAAAGCCACTCCCACAAAAAACCGCTGCCCAGACCGCCTGCTGGGGTAAACCGTGGGGCTAATAGGCTGGTTAGAACACCGCTAGCCCCAGCGGCGCGCATACCCTGGCGGTTGGCTCACCGGGCAGGGTTGCGTACCATAGCGCCCCTCGCTTGTTGACCACGGCCGGGCAAACCGGCTGTCATCGCTCCTGGAAGCCCATGAAAATCGCCCGTCTGCGCGCCGACGTCCTCGCCGGCCTCACCTCGTCCTTCGCCCTGGTGCCCGAGTGCATAGCCTTCGCCCTGGTCGCCCAGCTCAACCCGCTGATGGGCCTGTACGGCGCGTTCATCATCTGCACCATCACCGCGCTGTTCGGTGGCCGGCCAGGCATGATCTCCGGCGCGGCCGGTTCGATGGCGGTGGTGATCGTCGCCCTGGTGGTGCAGCACGGCGCGCAATACCTGCTAGCCACGGTGCTGCTCGGTGGCCTGCTGATGATCCTGTTCGGCGTGCTGCGTCTGGGCAAGCTGGTGCGCATGGTGCCGCACCCGGTGATGCTCGGCTTCGTCAACGGCCTGGCCATCGTCATTGCCCTGTCCCAGCTGGAGCACTTCCACAGCGAAGAAGGCTGGCTCAGCGGCGCGCCGCTGTACTGGATGCTCGGCCTGGTGGCGCTGACCATGGCGGTGGTTTACCTGTTGCCGAGACTGACCCGCGCGGTGCCGGCAGCACTGGTGGCGATCCTCGGTGTCGGCCTGCTGGTCTACCTGCTCGACCTGCCGACCCGCACCCTTGGCGACATGGCGCATATCGCCGGCGGCCTGCCGCAGTTCGCCTTGCCGGACATCCCCTGGAACCTGGAAACCCTGCGCATCATCGCGCCCTACGCCACCCTCATGGCCTTGGTCGGTCTGCTGGAAACCCTGCTGACGCTGAACCTCACCGACGAGATCACCCAGAGCCGCGGCCACACCAACCGCGAGTGCGTGGCCCTGGGCGCGGCCAACATGGTCTCCGGAGCATTCGGCGGCATGGGCGGCTGCGCGATGATCGGGCAGACCGTGATCAACCTCAGCTCCGGTGGCCGTGGCCGCCTGTCCGGCGTGGTCAGCGGCGTGATGATCCTGCTGTTCGTGCTGTTCCTCTCGCCGCTGATCGAGCTGATCCCGCTGGCCGCGCTGGTCGGGGTGATGTTCGTGGTCTCGCAGCAGACCTTCGCCTGGGGCTCGCTGCGCGTACTGGGCAAGGTGCCGACCAGCGACGTACTGGTGATCGGCGCGGTAACGGTGATCACCGTATTCACCGACCTGGCCACCGCCGTGCTCTGCGGCATCGTCATCGCCGCGCTCAACTTCGCCTGGCACCATGCCCGCGAGCTGTACGCCGACAGCGACGAGCAGGCTGACGGCAGCAAGCTGTACCGCGCCCACGGCACACTGTTCTTCGCCAGCACCACACCCTTCCTCAACCTGTTCGACGTGGCGGGTGACCCGCAGCAGGTGACCCTGGATTGCCGCCACCTGAGCTTTGTCGACTACTCGGCCATCGCCGCGCTGAAGACCCTGCGCGAACGCTACGAACGCGCCGGCAAGCACCTGCGCGTGGTGCATCTGTCGGAACGCTGCAAGCAGCTGCTCAAGCGCGCCGGCGCCCATGACTGACCCTGACTAGGCCTGCGGCACTGCGTGCCAAGGCAGGCCAGGCACTTACTGGAAAAGCGCGGCACAGCAAGCCACTGAGGCTTGCCAGCCGGCACATGGCCGCACGCCAGCGCACGTCAGGTCAACACCCTCAAAAGCGCCGCCGCCTGTGGCGCCCCCGACATAGATCTGCGGCGCGCCCCTTCACGCGCCTTGAACGCATCGATTTCATCGCGCTCCCCCAACCCGGACACATACCACCGAGACGACACAGCGCTGCCTGATCAGTCGGTCTGGCGCGCTGGGTCGCCCTTCGCTGGCGGCTCCTGGGAGTACTCGAAGATGGCTGGCAGCGCTTTGCTAGAAGACGGGGTGGCATGTGACACCTCCAGGCTGATCACAACGCCGGACACCCGAGAACGAAGCGTCACGCCGTAAAAGATGCCGGCATGTACGTACAAGGGGCGAATTCAAATACTGCACTAAGCTCAGTCAATTAATAAACGCCAAGCTTGTAACGCCTACCGGAGGGCAATATGAAAACGCTGTTGATCAAACTAAAACATGAAGCGCTAAAGGCGCTTCCGCCTACGCTGTTCTTTTTCATCATTCTGCACATCGTGGCCCTCATTCGTGGGCTGATGATCAAAAGCACAGGCGTTCCGCTTCCAGTTTCTGCCTCAGTTCTGATCGCATCGCTGGTACTGGGCAAGGCAGTCTTGATCGCGGACATGCTGCCCTTTATCAATCGTTTTCCCGAGAAACCGCTGATCTGGAATGTCTCCTGGAAGACTCTGATGTATGCGTTGGTCGCGCTCGCGATCCATTATCTGGAGCGGCTGTACGAGTTCGGAAAAGAAGCGACAAGCCTCGCAGAGGCTAACTCCATGCTCTGGGAGTCTATGAACTGGCCTCAATTCTGGGCAGTTCAGATTCTGCTCATTACCTTGATCTTCATGTATTGCGTCATCTCGGAATTGACCCGGGTATTAGGGCGCGATCGTCTGAAAACCATGTTCCTGGGGCCGCTTCCTCCAGCCTCCAGCTAACAGCAGCCTGAACAGGCTCTGAGCGTGTAAATGACAGTGACAGCCCTGGGCGGTTGTGTGTCATTTACACGGCAGCCAGGGAGTCGGAGATCGAGAACAGGCCAGTGCGCAAGACCCTCCCCCCTTTGCAGCTCCCGCGTTACAGTGCCGCCCAATCCCATAGCCCCGAGCAACAATCGATGAGCAACGACCCCCTCCATGGCCTGCCCCTGAAAGCCATCCTCCAGGCGCTGGTCGACAAGTACGGCTGGGAGCGCCTCGGCCAGCTCATCACCATCCGCTGCTTTCAGCATGAGCCCAGTGTCGAATCCAGCCTCAAGTTCCTGCGCAAAACGCCCTGGGCACGGGAGAAGGTCGGGGCGCTGTACATCAAGGACATCGCGGGGCGCGCGCCAGCATCGCCGCGACGCTGATCGGCATGCGAGTAGGGCTGACTCGACGCACGATAATTGAGCAGGTTGGCCTGCTGCGCCTGACGTGGCCCTGGATGGCAATCCTGGTCTAGCACAGAGCGGCAGTTAACTGATGCACAGCCGCCGACTCGACCGCACCCTCCGCCGCATCCGTGGCGAACACCGCTACGGTGGCTGTGCGCTCACCCTGGGCGCAGTGGTAAACCGCAATCACGCTCCCCGGCCCGCCACCCGTGTGGCCACTCAACAGCAGGCCATTATTCGCCGGCCCCTGCATCAGACCCAGGGCATAACCGGGCGCGGTCCACGGCCGCCCGGGGATCGGGCCACCCAGCACGCGGGCTTCGCGCATGGTCTGCAGCAAGCCAGGTGGTAGCAGCTCACCAGCTTGCAGGCGGTCGAGCAGCCATGCGGCCTCGCTAAGCGGGCCGACCAGCAGGCCATGGTAGACCCAGCCCGGGTGGTAGGCGCTCGCCTCGCCCATGCACACATTCAGCAGGTCGCTGGGCGCAACAGCCAGGCGCACCTGGGTCAACCCCAGCGGTGCAAACAGGCGTTGGCGCAGTGCCTGTTCAAGCACCAGGCCAGTAGTCCGTTCAATAAGCTGCGCCACATACAGATAACCGACATTGGAGTAGCGCCAGCCATCGCCCGGCGGGTAGCGCAGACGCGTGGCGTCGAGACGCTGCAGCATTTCTTCGGCCGACCAGGGCGGATCAGGTCGGGCGACGGCGGCGTGGTATTCGGCCAGCTCGCCATAGTCGGCCAGTCCGGCCTCGTGGCGCAGCAGCTGGCGCAGGCTGAAAGGGCCTGCGGGCAGCGTATCGTCAAGGCCGAGCAGACCGTCGCGCACCAGGCTCAGGGCCGTGGCGGCGAGCGCCGTCTTGCTGAAGCTCCACCAGGGTACGTACTGGGCGGACTGGGTAGCGGGTTGCAGGTGGCCGTCGACGATGAGGCAGGCGTGCATGGCTCGACGACTCGGCGAATTCAGACCTTGAGGCCCTTGACCGTCTCGATCCAGGCCGGGTCGAGACGTTTCTGTTGCAGGTCCAGCCCGCGTTGCTCCATCAATTCGCGATGGGCATCGATCTCGCGCACCAGCTGGCTCAGCTCGCTGCTGTTGCCATCCAGCTGATACATCTGCTGCAGGCCCAGGTGGTAGAAGCGCAGCAGCTTGTAGGCGCTGTCGTCGCCTGCCGCCACGCCGGCTTTCACATGGTGCATGACGTTGGTGACGCGCATCAGGCTGCGTTTGAGGCCCCAGCCATAAGCGGCGGCCGCCATGAAAGGCTGCGACCACAAGAGCTGACGCACGATGGCCACGGTCAGCGCCAGGCCGGCGAGTACACCGAGCAGGTTCCACTTGAAGTTGTCGCCGCCGGGCGTGCCCAGTAACTGGGTGCTGAGGGTGGAACAGAGCATGGCCAGTGCCAGAAATAGCACGGCGATCACCAGGGTGCTGCGCCGAGTCTGCTGGCGGTAGAGCTCGGGACTCATGGGCTGAATTTCGAACATGACGGGCAACTCCGAACGGCGCGATAACAGGCCGCGCATTATGCCCGCTGCCGGCAGCCAGTGGTCGGGCCGAGGCAGCCCGATGGTCTCGAGATTTTTCGCGCCGGCCTGCTCCATGGCCATCCCGTTGCCAAACAGGCAGCAGTCATTACCGCGCATCGGCACCGAGCCCAGCCCTGGAGCAGTGCGGGCACGTCACCTGCGTGAGCGACCGATCCTTTCTCGACCGCCCGTGATGAGCACGGCTCAGGCCTCGACCTGACTCCACTGCTTGCTCAGGCGCTTGTCCGACACGGCCATTTTCGTGCCCAGCTGCTGGGCGAACAGCGACACGCGGTACTCCTCCAGCATCCAGCGGTACAGCACCAGCTCGGCGTCGCGCTTGCCCTCCTGAGCGTGCTTGGCGGCTCTGGCCTGATACTGCTCCCAGGCGGCACTGAGTTCGCCAGTCCATACGCGGTCGCGCTGCAGCTGCCCGCCGATTTTGTCAAAGCGCTGTTCGATGGCCTTGAGGTAACGCGGGATTTCCTTCAGCCACTCGCCCGGCGTCTCGCGCACGAAGCCGGGGTAGACCAGGTTGGCCAACTGCTGCTTGATGTCATTGAGCGCCATGGCCTGGGCCAGGTCGATCTTGCCCTTGAAGCGCTTCTGCAGACCGTGGGCGAGCTTGAGGATCTCCAGGGTGAGCTTGGCGATGCGTTCGGCATGCGCCGTCCAGTCGCCACGCTTCTTCTCGGCCAGGGCTGCCAATGCGGCACCATCGCGGGGCAGGCTGGCTTCGCCCTCAAGCACGCAGGCATCGAGGCTGGCCAGCAGGATGTCCTCGACCAGCGCCTCGGGGCGGCCCATTTCGCGGTATAGCAGGCCCAGCTCGGTGAGGCCCGGCAGCTTGCCACGCAGGTACTTGGCCGGCTCGGCCAGCTGTTGCAGCAGCAGTTTCTGCAGCGCGCGGCGGTGCTGGAAGTCGGCCTCGGCCTGGGTCGGGAAACGGCCTTCCTTGACCACCCCGCCCTCTTCCACCAGCGCCGGGAACACGGTCATGGAGAGGCCGGCGATCTTCTGCTGGGTCTTCTCGGCGACCTGGGCGAAGGCCTTGGCCTCGACAGGCTTCTGTTCCTGCTTCTGCTGCGGAATGGCCAACGCGGCCTGGCTGGCCTCGGCAAAGCGCGCGGTCAGCTCGGCCAGGTCGCGACCTTCGCCGAGAAACTTGCCACGGGCGTCGACCACTTCCAGGTTCATCTTCAGATGGTTTTCCAGCTGCGCAGCCGCATCACGCCAGGCTTCCTCGGGCACGCGGGCGCCGGTCATGCGGGTCAGCTCGCGGCCGAGGGATTCAGGCAGCGAGCCCTGACCGAAGGCGATCTTGGCCAGCGCCGCGCCGACGAAGTCCGGCACCGGCACGAAGTTTTTGCGGATCGCCTTGGGCAGGCAGCGCACCAGGGCGATGGCCTTGGCCTCGATCAGGCCCGGCACCAGCCATTCCAGCCGATCCGCCGGCAGTTGCGGCAACAGCGGCGCCGGCACGCGCAGGGTCACGCCGTCGCGTGGGTGATTGGGCTCGAAGTGGTAGCTCAGCGGCAGCTGCAGCTCGCCGAGCTGGAGGATGTCCGGGTACTGCGCGGCAGTGACTTCCTTGGCGTCCCGTGCCAGCACGTCTTCCTCGCGCATGATCAGCAGCTGCGGATTCTTCGCGCTCTCGGCCTTGTACCAGTGCTCGAAGGTCGCGGCCTGGTGGATCTCCGCCGGGATGCGCGCCTCGTAGTAGGCGTAGAGGGTTTCCTCGTCGGCCAGGATGTCGCGGCGGCGCGCCTTGGCCTCCAGCTCGTCGAGGCGCTCGAGCAGCTCGCGGTTGGCCGCCAGGCACTTGGCGCGGCTGTTGATCTCGCCGCGCACCAGGCCCTCGCGGATAAACAGCTCACGCGCGGCTACCGGGTCGACCGGGCCGAAATGCACCGGGCGGCGGCCGACCACGATCAAGCCGTAGAGGGTGACTTGCTCGTAGGCCACCACCTGGCCACGCTTCTTCTCCCAGTGCGGTTCAAAGTGGTTCTTCTTGATCAGGTGGCCGGCCAGCGGCTCGATCCAGTCCGGCTCGATCTTGGCCACCATGCGGGCGAACAGCTTGGTGGTTTCCACCAGCTCGGCGGTCATCAGCCAGGCCGGTTTCTTGCGGCCCAATACCGACGATGGGTGCACCCAGAAACGCCGCTGGCGAGCGCCGAGGTAGTCGCCATCCTCGGTCTTCTGGCCGATCTGGCTGAGCAGGCCGCTGAGAATCGCCTTGTGCACGGCGGCGTAGCTCTTGGCCCGTTGCGCCGCCTCGCTGGCCTCGGCCTGCTCGCGGACGATGACGTTGACCTTGGTGTCCTTGGTCGGGCTGGGCGCGCCCTTGTGGGAGGAACCTTGGCCGCGATCATTGGCCTGCTGACCTTTATCGCGACTGAAGTCGCTCCCACGAGCATTGCCGAGCTGCAGGTCGCGGGCGATCAGCACCAGCTGGCGGTGGGCGTCGCGCCACTCGCGCAGACGCAGGTAGTTGAGGAAGTTCTTCTTGCACCAGCTGCGCAGCGGGTTGCTGCCCAGCTCCTGGCGTTTTTCCTCGAAGCCGCGCCACAGGTTGATCAGCGCGGCGAAGTCGGAATCCACGTCCTTCCACTGCGCGTGGGCCTGGTCGGCGGCCTGCTGGCGGTCCATCGGCCGCTCGCGCGGATCCTGCACGGACAGCGCCGAGGCAACGATCAGAATCTCGTCCAGGCTGCCGAGCCTGGCCGCCTCCAGCACCATGCGCCCCAACCGCGGGTCGATGGGCAGGCGCGCCAGCTGGCGGCCGATGGGCGTGAGCTGGCCCTCGCGATTGACCGCCGACAGCTCCTGCAACAGGGTGAAACCGTCGCTGATGGCCTTGCCATCTGGCGGCTCGATAAAGGGGAAGTCTTCGATGCTGCCCAGGCGCAGATGGAGCATCTGCAGGATCACCGCCGCCAGGTTGGTGCGCAGGATCTCCGGGTCGGTGAACTCGGGGCGACCGAGAAAATCCTCCTCGCTGTACAGGCGGATGCAGATGCCCGGCTCGACCCGCCCGCAACGGCCCTTGCGCTGGTTGGCGCTGGCCTGGGACACCGCCTCGATGGGCAGGCGCTGCACCTTGGCGCGGTAGCTGTAGCGGCTGATGCGCGCGGTGCCCGAGTCGATCACGTAGCGGATGCCCGGCACGGTCAGCGAGGTTTCCGCCACGTTGGTGGCCAGTACGATCTTGCGCCCGGCCATGGGCGCGAAGATCTTCTGCTGCTCGGCCGGGGTCAGGCGCGCGTACAGCGGCAGCACCTCGGTGAAGCGCAGGTTGGCCTTGCGCAGCACCTCGGCGGCCTCGCGAATCTCGCGCTCGCCGGGGAGGAACACCAGCACATCGCCGGGGCGCTTGCCTTCGGCCTTCTCGTGGGCGGCGATCTCGTCCAGCGCGGCGAGGATGCCCTGGTCGACGGTCAGGTCGTCGAGCAGGCTCTCACCCTCCTCGTCCACCTCGGCGGCCAACGGGCGGTACCAGGTATCCACCGGGTAGGTACGGCCGGACACCTCGATAATCGGGGCGTTATCAAAGTGTTTGCTGAAGCGCTCCAGGTCGATGGTCGCCGAGGTGATGATCAGCTTCAGATCAGGCCGGCGCGGCAGCAGGGTCTTCAGGTAGCCGAGCAGGAAGTCGATGTTCAGCGAACGCTCATGGGCCTCGTCGACGATGAGGGTGTCGTACTTTTCCAGGAAGCGGTCGTGCTGGGTCTCGGCGAGCAGGATGCCGTCGGTCATCAGCTTGATCAGCGTGCTGTCCTTGCTCTGATCCTCGAAGCGCACCTGGTAGCCGACCAGTTCACCCAGCGGCGAGCCGATTTCCTCGGCCACGCGGGTGGCGACGCTGCGCGCGGCCAGGCGGCGCGGCTGGGTGTGGCCGATCAGGCCATGCACGCCGCGGCCGATTTCCAGGCAGATCTTCGGCAGCTGGGTGGTCTTGCCCGAGCCGGTTTCGCCGGCGATCACCACGACCTGGCTCTTCTGCAGCGCGGCCTTGATCTCGTCGCGCTTGGCGGCAATCGGCAGAGCGTCGTCGTAGCGGATGGCCGGAATGCTGCGCTGGCGCGCCTCGACCTTGGCTACGGATGCCTGGAAGCGCTCCAGCCACTGCGTCAGCTTGGCTTCGTCCGGTTTCTTCTGCAGCTCGTGCAGCTGACGGCGCAGGCGGTGACGGTCGGCCTGCATGGCCTGGTCGAGATTCTTCAGCAAAGAGGCGTGGTTATCGGTCATCGGGCGGGAAAGGCACAGTTTTCGGCAAGGCGGCGATTGTCGCAGATTGTCGGCGCCGGGCCTAACCGGGGACGGGCATCCAGAAAACGCCAAGAGCAGCTTTTGTGGGAGCAACTTCAGTCGCGAGGGGGCCTCACGGAGAATCGGCACAACTAAAGTTGTTCCCAAGCAACACCGCAAACGCCTTAAAGATTGCCCAAGCGCGACCGCTAACCCGAGCAGATGACCTTCGCTTGACCCCGATCAACCGCGGTCGCATTGTCGCAGGCAAGATAGCGGCCTTGTGCCACCCCTCACTCGCAGATGAAGCTCACTATGGCTGCATGGATTCGTGATCTCTCGCTGAAGTACAAGTTCTGGGCCGTCAACCTGGTGGCGTTCGTCACCACGCTGCTGCTGGTGCTGTTCGCCATGCAACAGGAGCACAGCGGCCGCGCCGAGGAGGCGCGCGCATCGGCTCAGGCCCGCGCCACCCTGCTGGCCAGTTGGCCGGCTGGCAGCGAGCTGCCGCGCGACGCGCAAACCCTGCCCTTCCCGGCGGGCGGCACGCCGCCACTGGGTTTGAGCACCAGCGCCCGTGGCTGGGTGGATGTGCAGCACGACGACCTGTGGGGCGATTCGCCGGTGATCGGTGCCTGGGTGCAGGACGTCGGCGGCCAGCGCGTGGCCATCGCGGCAACCGCACCGAGCCTGTGGCAGGTGTTCGAAGCCCGCGCCGGCGCCTATGCACTGTGCGTATTCGTGCTGATGCTGTTGCTACTCGGCGCCTCACAGCTGCTGATCCGCTTTATCCTCAGCCATCTCAACCAGCTCAAGGACGTGATGCTGCATGTCGAGCGCAGCGGTGACCTTGCCGCCCGCGTGGAACTGGACAGCCGTGACGAAGTCGGCCAGATGGCCAGCGCCTTCAACGCCATGCAGGCCGGCTACCAGCGCGTGGTCGGCACCGTAGCCCAGGCCGCTGCCAGCCTGGACGATGGCGCGCGGCGCCTGGCCAGCAGCATGGAGCAGGTCCGCAGCGGCATGCTCGGCCAGCAGAGCGAGACCGACCTGGCCGCCACGGCGATCAACGAGATGTCCACCACCGTGCACCACATCGCCCAGCACGCCGCCGACACCCGCGACCAGTCCACCGAGGCGGATCGCCTCAGTGGCGTTGGCCAACAGGTAGTCGGCCGCGCCAGCCAGGCCATCGCCAGCCTGTCACAAGGCGTACAGCAGACCGCCGAGATGATTCAGAAGCTGGCCGATGACAGCCACACCATTGGCAGCATGGTCGAGACCATCCACGGCATCGCCGAGCAGACCAATTTGCTCGCCCTCAACGCCGCCATCGAAGCCGCCCGTGCCGGCGAAATGGGTCGCGGCTTCGCCGTGGTCGCCGACGAAGTGCGCAACCTGGCCAAGCGCGTGCAGGACTCCACCGACGAAATCACCCGCATGATCAGCAACCTGCAGGCCACCAGCCGCGATGCCGTTGAGTTCATGCAGGAAAGTTCGCACAAGGCCGACCACTGCGTGCAGGAAGCCGACGCCGCCGGTGCTGCGCTGGGCGACATCGCCCGCGCCGTGGCCCTGATGCGCGAGAGCAACACGCAGATCGCCGTGGCCGCCGAGCAGCAGAGCCAGGTGGCCGAGGAAATGACCCGCTCGGTGGTGGGCATCCGCGACGTCACCGAACAGACCGTGCAGCAGACGCAGGCCTCGGCCAGTACCAGCGCCGAACTGGTCGAGCTGGCCGAGGCGCTCGGCAAGGCGATTCGCAAGCTGAAGCTGTAGCGCCTGTTCATCTCCGGCATGGGCAGGCAGAATCGAGGCTCATCGACTGAGCCGAGCCGCCCATGACCGCACGCTGGCAATGGATTATCAGAAAGATCGGCAAGCGCCTGTGGTTCCGCGCCAGCCTGTTTTCCCTGCTCGGCGTGGTCAGTGCCCTGTTGGCCCTGGCCTTCAAGGACTATGTGCCGGATAGCCTGGCCAACAGCGTCGGCGCCGACGCGGTGGACAAGATCCTCAGCATCCTCGCCACCAGCATGCTCACGGTGACCACCTTCTCCTTGAGCATCATGGTGGCCGCCTATTCCGCCGCCACCAGCACCGTCACCCCACGCGCCACGCCCCTGGTCATCGAAGACAGCATTACGCAGAACGCACTGGGCACCTTCATCGGCTCCTTTCTGTTCAGCCTGGTCGGCATCGTCGCCCTGAGCACGGGCGCCTATGGCAGCAAGGGGCGTGTGCTGCTGTTCCTGGTCACCCTGGTGGTCATCGTGCTGATCGTCATCGCCCTGCTGCGCTGGGTCGATCACCTGGCGCAACTGGGCCGCGTGGGCGAAACCAGCGACCGAGTCGAGAACGCCACCTGCAACGCTCTGGTCGAGCGCCTGCGCCTGCCCAATCTGGGGGGCAGCCGTCTGGCCTCGGCCGAAGCAATTCCACGCGAGGCGCGCCGCATTTACCCGCAACAGATCGGCTACGTGCAGCACATCGATCTGCCGGCTCTGGCCGAACTGAGCCAGAACGAGCATTGCGCCATCTACCTGATGGCCGTGCCCGGCAGCTTCATCGCGCCCGGCGAGGCGCTGGCCGCCGTGGTGGGCATCGACGAGGACAGCGATGAGAGGCTGCGCGGCGCATTCACCATCGGCACACGCCGCTCCTATCAGCAGGACCCGCGCTTCGGTGCCGCGGTACTGGCAGAAATCGCCTCGCGCGCCTTGTCCCCGGCAGTCAACGACCCTGGCACCGCCATCGACATCCTCGGTCGTAGCGTGCGCGTGCTGGCCCTGTGGTCACAGACAGAAGCCGACGCCAAACGCGTCATCGACTGCAGCCGCATTCATGCCCCGGACCTATGCCTGGCGGATCTGTTCGACGATCTGTTCACCCCCATTGCCCGCGACGGGGCAGCACTGATCGAAGTGTGTATCCGCCTGCAAAAGGCCCTGCTGACCCTGGCCCTGCTCGACCCTTGCTACCGCGCCGACGCCCAGCGCCACTCTGGCCTGGCACTCAAGCGCGCAGAAGCGGTGCTAACCCTGGAGGAGGACAGACAGCGCCTGCGCGAGCTGTCCGCCGAGGTGCTGGCCGTCTAGATTCTGCGGCGAGCACCAAAGCCTGCCGGGGCCTTCAGGCTCACGGCGCGCCGGACGGCAGTTCTGATCGGCATCCTGTCCCCTCCCAGGCACGCTTGCCCGGCGGCCAGTGCACCGGGCTGAGGCCACTACGCACTCGACCATCCCCCGATACGCAAGCCCTCGGCATCCGTTCTGCAGCGCAGGGAGAGTATTCGGCCGAGGTGGTCTTCCGCACCTCGACACACCACCGGTGTGCACTTGCCCCGTGGGCATGCTGCCAACTGCCCGGCAGCAAGCACTGCGCCGGATGCAGAAAGGCAGCTGAGCATCACACAGAAACGAAAAAGCCCCGCCGAAGCGGGGCTTTTTCTGGCTAGCGCGAAGATCAGGCCGCGGCCAGTTTCTTCAGCTCCTCGTCACGCAGCTCACGGCGCAGAATCTTGCCGACGTTGGTGGTCGGCAGCGCATCGCGGAACTCGACGAAACGCGGCACCTTGTAGCCGGTGAGGTTGGAGCGCATGTGCTCCATCACCTGGTCCTTGCTCAGGCTCTCGCCCGGCTTGACCACGATGAACACCTTGATCGCCTCACCCGACTTCTCGTCCGGCACGCCGATAGCGGCGCACTGCAGCACGCCCGGCAGGGTGGCGAGCACGTCTTCCAGCTCGTTGGGGTACACGTTGAAGCCGGACACCAGGATCATGTCCTTCTTGCGGTCGACGATGCGCAGGTAGCCGTCTTCCTGAATCACGGCGATATCGCCGGTCTTCAGCCAGCCGTCGTTGAGGATTTCATCGGTGGCTTCCTGGCGCTGCCAGTAACCCTTCATGACCTGCGGGCCCTTGACGCACAGTTCGCCGCGCTCGCCCAGCGGCAGATCGTTACCCTCGTCATCGATCACCTTGCACAGGGTCGACGGAACCGGGATGCCGATGGTGCCGATCTGGATGTTCTGATACGGGTTGACGGTGGCGACCGGGCTGGTCTCGGTCATGCCGTAGCCTTCACAGATGGAGCAGCCGGTGACTTCCTTCCAGCGCTCGGCAGTGGCCAGTTGCAGGGCCATGCCACCGGACAGGGTCAGCTTCAGGCTGGACAGGTCCAGACGACGGAAGTCTTCATTGTTGCACAGGGCGACAAACAAGGTGTTGAGGCCGACGAAGGCGGTGAACTTCCAGTTGCCCAGTTCCTTCACCGTGCCCGGCAGGTCGCGCGGGTTGGTGATCAGAATGTTGTGGTTGCCGGTCAGCATCATCGCCATGCAATGGAAGGTGAAGGCGTAGATGTGATACAGCGGCAGCGGACAGATGACGATCTCGCAGCCTTCGCCCAGGTTGGAGCCCATCAGCGCCTTGGACTGCAGCATGTTGGCCACCAGGTTGCGGTGGGTCAGCATGGCGCCCTTGGCGACGCCGGTGGTGCCGCCGGTGTACTGCAGCACGGCGATCTCGGCATTGCTCGGGTTGGCCTCGGTGAACGACTTGCCACGGCCCAGCGCCAGCGCCTTGTTCAGTTTGACGGCCTGCGGCAGGTTGAACGCCGGCACCATCTTCTTCACATGCTTGACCACGGCGTTGACCAGCAGGCGCTTGAGCGGCGGCAGCAGGTCACCCACTTCGGTGACGATGACGTGCTTGACGCCGGTCTTGGGCAGCACTTCCTCGGCCAGGTGGGCCATGTTGGCCAGGCAGACCAGAGCCTTGGCGCCGGAATCGTTGAACTGGTGCTCCATCTCCCGCGCGGTGTACAGCGGGTTGGTGTTGACCACGATCAGGCCGGCACGCATGGCGCCGAACACCACGACCGGGTATTGCAGAACGTTGGGCAGTTGTACGGCGATGCGATCGCCGGCCTTGAGGTCGGTGTGGTTCTGCAGGTAGGCGGCGAAAACGCCAGAGAGTTCGTACAGCTCGCCGTAGGACAGGGTTTTGCCCATGTTGCTGAAAGCAGGCTTATCGGCAAAGCGTTGGCAGGACTCTTTCAGTACGGCCTGGATATTGGGGTACTGGTCGGCATCGATTTCGGAGGAGATCCCGACAGGGTATTTGTCCTTCCAGAAGTTATCGGTCATGGAAGCCTACTCCTGAGCAACAGCTTGTCTACACCGCGCATGATGGCGGCTATTTGTTGTGATGTTTTGCCCTTGGCGCGAGGTGGGGCCTGGCGCAAAGCGTGCCGAGAGTAGCAGCTTTGCCGGGGGGCGCCTAGCACCAAACATGGCCACCCCGGTCAGAAAAATGACCGATCATTAGCGACCGGTCACTTCCTGATTCACGGGTAAGGAAGTCGCCTGAATCGTGCTTCAGGCGATATCGCGCAGCTCGCGGCGAAGGATCTTGCCAACCGGGGTCATCGGCAGCGCATCCTTGAGGACGATGTGCTTGGGTACTTTGTAGCCGGTGAAGTTCTCCCGGCAGAAGGCCTTGAGCTCATCGACGGTCACGCCGCCCTCACGCGGTACCACGAACAGCTTGACCGCCTCGCCGGACTTCTCGTCCGGCACGCCGATTGCCGCGCAAGCCGCAACTTTCGGGTGGGCCATGACCACATCCTCAATCTCATTGGGGTACACGTTGAAGCCGGAGACGATGATCATGTCCTTCTTGCGGTCGACGATGCGCACATAGCCGTCCGGGTCGATTACCGCGATATCACCGGTCTTGAACCAGCCTTCGGCATCCAGTACCTCGGCGGTAGCTTCCTCGCGCTGCCAGTAGCCCTTCATCACCTGCGGGCCCTTGATGCACAACTCGCCACGCTCGCCCAGTGGCAGCTCCACGCCGTTATCGTCGATCACCTTCAGTGCGGTACCGGCCACCGGGATGCCCACGGTGCCCAGCCGCGACAGCGCGCCATAGCAGTTGGTGGTGGCCACCGGGGAGGTTTCGGTCAGGCCGTAGCCCTCGACCACCGCACAGCCGGTCATCTGCTCCCAGCGCTCGGCGGTGGCCTTGACCAGTGCGGTGCCGCCGGAGTTGGTCAGCTTGAAGTTGGAGAAGTCGAGGTTCTTGAACTCGGGATGATCCATCAGCGCGACGAACAGGGTGTTCAGGCCCAGCAACGCGGAGAACTTCCACTTGCCCAGTTCCTTGACGAAGCCGGGAATGTCGCGCGGGTTGGTGATCAGCACATTGTGGTTGCCGCTGACCATCATGCACATGCAGTTCGCGGTGAAGGCATAGATGTGATAGAGCGGCAGCGGCGCGATCATGATCTCGCTGCCCTCCTTCATCAGCGGCTGGCCGTCGTCGCCCAGCTGCTGCATGCAGTTGTGCACCTGCTGCATGTTGGCCACCAGGTTGCCATGGGTGAGCATCGCGCCCTTGGCTACGCCGGTGGTGCCACCGGTGTATTGCAGCACCGCCACATCGTCCAGACCCACCTGGGCCGGTTTCAGTGCATGGCCCTTGCCGCCACGCAGCACATCCTTGAAGGAGATGGCCTGGGGCAGGTGATAGTCCGGCACCATCTTCTTCACTTTCTTGACCACGGTATTGACCAGCCACCCCTTGAGGCTCGGCATGAAGTCGCCCATGCGTGCTTCGATCAGGTATTCGAGCTGGGTATCGGGCAGTACCTCCTGCACCGACTTGCCGAAGGTATTGAGGTACACCAGTGCACGCACGCCGGCGTCATTGAACTGATGACGCATCTCGCGCACGGTGTACAGCGGGTTGGTGTTGACCACGATCAGCCCGGCGCGCATGGCGCCGAACACCGCTATCGGGTAATGCAGCACGTTGGGCATCTGCACTGCGATACGGTCACCCGGCTTGAGATCGGTGTTCTGCTGCAGCCAGGCACCGAAGGCGGCCGACTGACGCTCAACCTCTGCGTAGCTGAGCGTGACCCCGAGGTTGCTGAAGGCCGGACGGTCGGCGAACTTCTTGCAGGATCGTTCGAACACTTCGACCACCGAACGGTAGGCGGTCAGATCAATGTGGTTGGCGACTCCGGCCGGGCGCTTATCGTCCCAGAAATCAGGTTGCATTGTTGTTATCCCCTTGCCCTGAATGTGCTGGCCGGTCGCCTGCGAGTGCGACCGGGCTGTGCCGGAACTTAGCAGCTCCCCACCCACTGGCAAATAGCCTAACGCGCCAATTGACCGCATGAATCTTTGCCATGCTTTACAGCGATTCGTCACCCCTTAGTCTATAGCTAGGGTCTGATGATGTTTTGCCATGGCCCAAACGGGCCCGTTCCTGCGAGCTGCGCAATGCTTCGCTGCAATGCGGCTCGCGACAAAACGTCAACAGACCCTGAAGTTCATCACCCACCGAGCGTGCCATGCCCCGCCTGCTCCTGCCGACCCTGCTCGCCCTGCTCTGCCTGCCGCTCCAGGCCGAACCACGCCTGGCGACGCTGGAATACCCACCCTACAGCTCCAGCGTGCTCGAAGGCGGCGGCAGCATCGTCGAGCTGACCCGACGTGCCTTTGCCAGCCAAGGCCATCAACCGCAAATCGACTTCCTGCCCTGGGCACGGGTACGCGCCGAGTTGCGCGCAGGCACTTATCAGGGCGCCCTGGCCCTGTGGCCACAGGAGATAAAGGAAGAACAGCTGATCGCCTCAAGACCATTGTTCTACAGCCAACTTGGCCTGTTTGCTCGCCAGCAAGATCCCGTCCGCTTTTCCAGCCTCGCTGATCTGCGTGGGCTCAAGGTCGGTATCGTGCGCGGTTATGGCTACCCGCCGCGCCTCCTCACCTCAGGCCTTATTACCGAAGAAGCGGTTGATGACATCAGCAACCTGCGCAAGCTGGCGGCCCGCCGCTTCGATTTGGTGCTACTGGAACGCATCGTCGGCGAGCACCTGATTGCCAACGACAGTGAGCTACGCGGCCGACTGGTGTGGCAGGAGCCGGCGCTCGAGCGCATCCCCCTGGTAGTGGGTTTCACCAGTCATCGTGAGGGTGAACCAGACTGGGCCGCCATCTTCGAGCGCGGCCTGCGTGAACTGCACGGCAGCGGGGAATACACACGCATCCTCAAACGCTACGCGGCACCGCCCTTTGCGCAATGAGCGCGGCGATGCACAATGCCGCGACACCCCGGGCATAAGGACCCGCCATGCAACAAGAAAACTCCTGGATTGGCGCCAGTGACGGCACCGCCCTGCACCTCACCCGCTGGTACTCGGATCGCCCCCCGAAAGCAGCCCTAATGATCGCGCATGGCATGGCCGAACACTCGGCGCGCTATGCCCGGCTGGCCGGTGAGCTGGTGGACAACGGCTACGAGGTCTACGCCATCGACCAGCGTGGTCACGGCCAAACTGCGCAGCGCGGCATCCAGGGCCACTACGCCGAGCGGGACGGCTGGAGCAAGGTGGTCGGCGACCTCGCCAGCCTCAACCACCATATCCGCAAGCAACACCCGCAGACGCCGATCTTCCTGCTCGGCCACAGCATGGGCAGCTACATCGGCATGGCCTACCTGATGCAGCACAGCTGCAGCCTGCAGGGCGCCATCCTGTCTGGCTCCAACTATCAGCCACTGCCGGTGTACAAGGCCGCAGCACTGGTCGCCCGCTTCGAGCGCTGGCGCCTGGGCCCGACCGGTCGCAGCAAGCTGATCGATTTTCTCTCCTTCGGCTCCTTCAACAAGGCGTTCAAACCCAACCGCACTGCCTTCGATTGGCTCAGCCGCGACCCGGATGAAGTCGACAAGTACGTCGATGACCCGCAATGCGGCTTCGTCTGTACCACCCAGCTGTGGTGTGACCTGATGCAGGGCTTGCAGCAGATCACCCCCGTCGAAAACCTGGCGCAGATCGATAACGACTTGCCGCTACTGGTGATCGGCGGAGCACACGACCCAGTCAGCGCCGGCAAACGCCTGGGCGATCTGGCCGGCGCCTTGCGTACCGCCGGCCTCAAGGAGGTCGAACTGAAGATCTACCCCGAAGCCCGTCACGAGCTGCTCAATGAGAGCAACCGCAACGAGGTCACCCACTACCTGCGCGACTGGCTGGAGCGAGCCCTGGCCCGCAGCCGCCAGTGCCCCACTCCCTGAAAGGACCGCTCCATGAGCCAGATCACCAACATCCCCTACGAAAAACTCGAAGTCGGCCAGCAGGCCAGCCTTGTCAAGACGGTCGATGAACGCGACGTTCAGCTGTTCGCAGCCGTCTCCGGCGACAACAACCCGGTACACCTGGACGCCACCTTCGCCGCCGAAACCATGTTCAAGGAACGTATCGCCCACGGCATGTTCAGCGGCGCACTGATCAGTGCGGCCATCGCCTGCAACCTGCCCGGTCCCGGCACCATCTACCTGGGCCAGCAGCTCAAATTCACCCGCCCGGTGAAGCTTGGCGACACCCTCACCGTGCAGCTGGAAGTGCTGGAAAAACTGCCGAAGAACCGCGTGCGCATCGCCACCCGGGTGTTCAACCAGAACAATGAGCAAGTCGTGGACGGCGAAGCTGAAGTCCTCGCCCCACGTGCCGAGCAGACCCTGAACATGCCGGAGATGCCCAAGGTCACCGTCGGCTGAAGCCCACCAGGGCAGTTACCGGATGACCTCCGGGACTGCCCCGCCAAACCTGGCGCACAACAGCCGGACTCTCCTGCCAATCATCGGGCCGAATCCGATAAACTCCGCTGCATCGCTGTCCGGAGTCCGTTATGCGCACAGAGCTGAACCAGGGCCTGATCGATTTCCTCAAGGCCTCGCCCACCCCCTTCCACGCCACCCGCAGCCTGGCCCAACGCCTGCAGGCCGCCGGCTACAAGCCGCTGGACGAGCGCGAGCCCTGGCACACAGAGCCCGGTGGCCGTTACTACGTCAGCCGCAACGACTCCTCGATCATCGCCTTCAAACTGGGTAACCGCGCGCCGCTGGACGGCGGCCTGCGCCTGGTCGGCGCGCATACCGACAGCCCCTGCCTGCGCGTCAAGCCGCAACCGGAACTGCAGCGCCAGGGCTTCTTCCAGCTCGGCGTGGAAGTCTACGGCGGCGCCCTGCTCGCCCCCTGGTTCGACCGCGACCTGTCACTGGCCGGCCGTGTCACCTTCCGTGAGAGCGGCAAGGTGCAGAGCCTGCTGATCGACTTCCAGCAGCCCATCGCGGTGATTCCCAACCTGGCCATTCACCTCAACCGCGAGGCCAACCAGGGCTGGGCGATCAACCCGCAGACCGAACTGCCACCGATCCTGGCCCAGGTCTTGGGCGACGAAAAAGCCGACTTCCGCGCCCTGCTCACCGAGCGTCTTGCCGAGGAACATGGCGTCAGCGCCGACGCGGTGCTGGATTACGAACTCAGCTTCTACGACACGCAGAGCGCCGCCGTGATCGGCCTCAACCAGGAATTCATCGCCGGCGCGCGCCTGGACAACCTGCTGTCCTGCTACGCCGGCCTGCAGGCCCTGCTGGCGGCAGAAGGTGAAGAAAGCTGCGTGCTGGTGTGCACCGACCACGAGGAAATCGGCTCCTGCTCGGCCTGCGGCGCCGACGGCCCCTTCCTCGAACAGGTGCTGCGCCGCGTGCTGCCGGAAGGTGAAGATTTCGTGCGCTGCATCCAGAAGTCGCTGCTGGTCTCGGCCGACAACGCTCATGGCGTGCACCCCAACTACCCCGACAAACACGACGCCAACCACGGCCCCAAACTCAACGCCGGCCCGGTGATCAAGGTCAACAGCAACCAGCGCTACGCCACCAACAGCGAAACCGCCGGCTTCTTCCGCCACCTGTGCCTGGCCGAGGAGGTGCCGGTGCAGAGCTTCGTGGTGCGCAGCGACATGGGCTGCGGCTCGACCATCGGCCCGATCACCGCCAGCCAGCTGGGCGTGCGCACCGTGGATATCGGCCTGCCAACCTTCGCCATGCACTCGATTCGCGAGCTGGCCGGCAGCCAGGACCTGGCCCATCTGGTGAAAGTGCTCAGCGCCTTCTACGCCAGCGCCGAGCTGGCGTGAAATCTGGCCCCCTCTCCCACAGGGAGAGGGGAATCAGTCCCCTCAATCCGGCACTTCCACCCGTACCCGTACCGCGTCGTGGCGCCAGTACTCCACATCGCAATCGATGATCCGCCCGCGCTGGTCGCGGTTGACCCGGGTGATGCACAGCCCCGGGCTGCCCGCTGCCGCCTTGAGGTTGAACGCCGCCTCGGCCGGCAGTGCCGTGGGCAGGATGTCGAAAGCCACCCGCCCGTAATGAATGTCGTACTGGCGCTCATACATCTCGGTCAGCGAAGTGGTCAGGTCGTTATCGAGAATGCCGGGGAAATAGGCCGGATTGAGGTAGTGCTCGACATACAGCACCAGCCGCCCGTCGATGCGCCGCACCCTGCGGATCTGCAGCACCGAGGACAGTGCCGGCAGCCCCAGGCGTGCGCAAATATCCGCTGGCGCCGGCATGCTGCGCGCACTGATCAGCTCGGTAGACGGCACCCGCCCCTGCTCGCGCACCATGGCGTGATAGTGGCTGCGCCCCAGCGGGTTGTAGTCCAGCCGGCGCGGTGAAACGAACCAGCCGCGGCGCTCCTCGCGGTAGATCAAGCCCTCGGACTCCAGCTGGCCCAGCGCCTCGCGCAGGGTGATACGGGTAGTCTCGAACAGTTCGCTGAGCTTGCGCTCGGCCGGCAGCTTGCCGCCCTGGGGCAACAGGCCGTGGTCAATCTGCTCCTGCAGGGCTCGGCAGATGGCAGTCACGGTACGCGGCGCTTCTTCGCGCATGCAAATCTCCATTCTGGAATAGACCAGCACCAAAGCAGTGCCTGAACTGGCCATGCTAGGCAGCCTAGATGACTCTCAGATGACAGCCACTGGACGCTCACCGATGCCTGCATGCCCTGTGCCACAGCGCCTGTAACCCTCCAGAGAAATCAGGCACTTGGCCATGGTCTACGCTTTCCTGCGGCACGCGCAGAACGAAGATCGCCGCGTATTCGCCATAAAAGCGTCACAGAAGGCTACTAGATTTGGCCTGGGTCTTGCTGATCTAGACCAACCTTTCACCTGACAAGGAGCTCCACATGAAACGCCTGCTGCTGGCTTCACTGCTGGGATCGGCCGTCATTCTGGGTAACCAGGCCATGGCCAATGAGGATTTGAAAGCGCTGGAACAAGCCGCCCGTGCCGAGGGCGAAGTCAACAGTGTCGGCATGCCCGACAGCTGGGCCAACTGGAAAGACACCTGGGCCGACCTGAACAAGCTGTATGGCCTCAAGCACATGGACACCGACATGAGCTCGGCCCAGGAAATCGCCAAGTTCGACGCCGAGAAGGACAACGCCACTGCCGATATCGGCGACGTTGGCGCCGCCTTCGGCCCCATCGCCGTGCAGAAGGGCGTGACCCAGCCGTACAAGCCAAGCACCTGGGAGCAGATCCCCGCCTGGGCCAAGGATCAGGACGGTCATTGGATGCTGGCCTATACCGGCTCCATCGCCTTCATCGTCAACAAGAACCTGGTCAAGGAAGTACCCAAGTCCTGGGCCGACCTGAAACAGGGCAAGTACAAGGTCGCCATCGGTGACGTCAGCGCTGCCGCCCAGGCGGTCAACGGTGTACTGGCCGCCGCCATCGCCAACGGCGGTGACGAGAAGAACATCCAGCCGGGCCTGGACTTCTTCGCCGAGATCGCCAAGCAGGGCCGCCTGTCGCTGTCCAACCCGACCATCCAGACCCTGGAAAAAGGTGAAGTGGAAGTCGGCGTGGTGTGGGACTTCAATGGCCTGAGCTACCGCGACCAGATCGACCCGAGCCGCTTCGAGGTGCTGATCCCGTCCGACGGTTCGGTGATCTCCGGCTACACCACCATCATCAACAAGTACGCCAAGCACCCGAACGCGGCCAAGCTGGCACGTGAGTACATCCTCTCCGACGCCGGCCAGATCAACCTGGCCAAGGGCAACGCCCGGCCGATCCGTGCCGAGCACCTGACCCTGCCGGCCGAAGTGCAGGCCAAGCTGCTGCCCAACGAGCAGTACGCCAAGGTCCAGCCGATCAAGGATGCCGCCGCCTGGGAAGCCACGTCCAAGGCCCTGCCGCAGCAGTGGCAGGAAAACGTGATCATCGAAATGCAGTAATCGTGATGCGGGGCCTGCCGGCCCCGCACACACCAAGGAATTCCCGATGAAGCACAAAGTCATCCTGGTACTGCTCGACGGCCTCAACTTCGAGGTCGCCAGCCACGCCCTGGGCCACCTGTATGCCTACCGCAACGCCGGCCGCGCCCAGCTGTACAAGCTGGAATGCGAACTGCCGGCGCTGTCGCGCCCGCTCTACGAATGCATCCTCACTGGCGTCGCGCCGATCGACAGCGGCGTGGTGCACAACGATGTGGTGCGTCTGTCCAACCAGCGCAGCGTGTTCCACTACGCCCACGAAGCCGGCCTGAGTACCGCCGCGGCGGCCTACCACTGGGTCAGCGAGCTGTACAACCGCGCACCCTTCGTCAGTGCCCGCGATCGCCTGACCTGCGACAGCAGCCTGCCGATCCAGCATGGCCTGTTCTACTGGGCCGACCATTACCCGGACTCGCACCTGTTCGCCGATGCCGAGAGCCTGCGCCTGGCGCACAGCCCGGACTTCCTCCTGGTGCACCCGATGAACATCGACGACGCCGGCCATCGCCACGGCGGCCAGTCGCCCGAATACCGCAACGCCGCCCGCCGCGCCGACGTGATCCTCGCCGACTACCTGCAGCGCTGGCTGGATGCCGGCTATCAGGTAATGGTGACCGCCGACCATGGCATGAACGCAGACCGCTCGCACAACGGCCTGCTGCCGGAAGAGCGTGAAGTACCGCTGCTGGTGCTGGGCGACGCCTTCAGCCTCGATCCGGAGGCTGCACCACGCCAGACCGAGCTGTGCGGCACCCTTTGCGCCCTGCTCGGCGCGCCCCACGACAAAACCCTGTGCAAGGAACTGCTCAAGTGATGCCTGCATTACGCGGCAAATGGCTGCCTCTGCTCTGCCTGCTGCCCTTCGCCCTCTTTTTCTTCGCCTTCCAGATCGCCCCGCTACTGTGGGTGGCGATCAACAGTCTGATCGTCGGCGATACATGGAGCCTGGCCAACTTCCAGAAGATCTTCTCGTCCAAGTTCTACCTGCAGGCGATCAAGCACAGCCTGCAGATCGCCTTCTGGTCGAGCCTGTTCGGCATCGTCATCGCCATCCTCGGCAGCTACTCGCTGCGCCAGGTGGACTCGAAGCTGCGCGACTTCGTCATGGCCTTCTCCAACATGACCAGCAACTTCGCCGGCGTGCCGCTGGCCTTCGCCTTCATCATCCTGCTCGGCTTCAACGGCGCACTGACCCTGCTGCTCAAGCAGGCCGGGCTGATCGAGGATTTCAACCTCTACTCCAAGACCGGCCTGATCGTGCTCTACACCTACTTCCAGATTCCCCTGGGCGTGCTGCTGCTCTACCCGGCCTTCGACGCTCTGCGCCAGGACTGGCGCGAGTCGGCGCAACTGCTCGGCGCCGGCACCTGGGACTTCTGGCGGCATATCGGTCTGCCGGTACTGACCCCGGCGCTGCTCGGTACCTTCGTCATCCTGCTGGCCAACGCCCTGGGCGCCTATGCCACCGTGTACTACCTGACCACCGGCAACTTCAACGTGATGCCCATCCGCATCGCCGGTCTGGTCGCCGGCGACATCAGCCTCGACCCCAACCTGGCCAGTGCCCTGGCGATGGTGCTGGTCGGCCTGATGGCGCTGATCACCGTGGTTCATCAATGGCTGCTGCGCAGGAGTTATCACGATGCGCACTGAAAGCAAACCCGCCGCCCTCTACCACCGCATCGTGGTCTGGCTACTGTTCCTGATCCTGCTATTGCCACTGGCGGCGACCTTGCTCTACTCGCTGTCCACCAGCTGGGGCGCGACCATCCTGCCGGACGGCCTGACCCTCAAGTGGTATCTGGCACTGTGGAGCGACAGCCGCTTTCTGAACGCCTTCGGCCAGTCGCTGCTGGTCTGTTTCGGCGCTCTGGCCCTGTCGGCGCTATTGATCCTGCCGCTGCTGTTCGTGGTGCATTACCACTTCCCCAAGCTGGACGGGGTGATGAACATCCTCATCCTGCTGCCGTTCGCCGTGCCGCCGGTGGTGTCCTCGGTGGGCCTGCTGCAGGTCTATGGCTCCGGGCCACTGGCGATGGTCGGCACACCGTGGATCCTGATCGGCTGCTACTTCACCGTGGCCCTGCCGTTCATGTACCGCGCCATCACCAACAACCTGCAGGCGATCAACCTGCGCGACCTGATGGACGCCGCCCACCTGCTCGGCGCCAGCACCTGGAAGGCCGCCTTCCTGGTGGTGCTGCCCAACCTGCGCAACGGCCTGATGGTGTCGCTGTTCCTTTCCTTCAGCTTCCTGTTCGGTGAGTTCGTGTTCGCCAACCTGCTGGTCGGCACCCGCTACGAAACCCTGCAGGTGTACCTGAACAACATGCGCAACAGCAGCGGCCACTTCAACAGCGCCCTGGTCATCTCCTACTTCTTCTTCGTACTGGTCTTCACCTGGGCGGCCACTCGCCTGAATAAGGACAAGGCATGAGTTACCTTTCCATCCGTAATCTGCACAAAAGCTACGGCAACACGCCGATCTTCAGCGACATCCACTGCGAGATCGAACAGGGCGAGTTCGTCACCCTGCTCGGCCCTTCCGGCTGCGGCAAATCCACCCTGCTGCGCTGCATCGCCGGCCTCACCGAAGTCGACGGCGGGCAAATCCTCCTCGGCGAACAGGACCTGGTGCCGCTGACGCCGCAGAAGCGCGGCATCGGCATGGTGTTCCAGAGCTATGCGCTGTTCCCCAACATGACGGTGGCGCAGAACGTCGCCTTCGGCCTGCGCATGCAGAAGGTCGGCAAGGACGAAACCGCCCAGCGCGTCGACGAAGTGCTGCGCCTGGTGGAGCTGCACGAGTTTGCCGCGCGCTACCCGCACCAGCTCTCCGGCGGCCAGTGCCAGCGCGTGGCCCTGGCGCGCTCGCTGGTCACCCGCCCGCGCCTGCTGCTGCTCGACGAGCCGCTGTCGGCTCTGGATGCGCGCATCCGCAAACACCTGCGTGAGCAGATCCGCGCCATCCAGCAGGAGCTGGGTCTGACCACCCTCTTCGTCACCCACGACCAGGAAGAAGCGCTGACCATGAGCGACCGCATCTTCCTGATGAACGCCGGCAAGATCGTCCAGAGCGGCGATGCCGAATCGCTCTATACCGCCCCGGTGGATGCCTTCGCCGCGGGCTTCATCGGCAACTACAACCTGCTCGATGCCGACACCGCCAGCCGCCTGTTGCTGCGCCCGGTAAACAGCCGCATCGCCATCCGTCCCGAGGCCATCCAGCTACACGACAGCGGCACCATCGCCGCCGAAGTACTCGGCCACAGCCTGCTGGGCAACGTCATCCGCTACCGGGTACAGGCCAACGGCGTGGAACTGCTGGTAGACGTACTCAATCGCAGCGAAGGCGAGCTGATCGGCAAGGGCCAGTGCATCGGCCTGTCCATCGACGCCAACGCAATCCGGGAGGTGGCCTGATGGCCCTGGCAATCTTCGATCTCGACGAAACCCTGATCCACGGCGACTGCGCCTCGCTCTGGGCCGAGCACATGGTCGACCTGCAGTGGGTCGACCGCGACAGTTTCCTGACCCGCGAGCAGGAGCTGATGACCCTGTACTCCCAAGGCAAGCTGGCCATGGAGGATTACATGGCCTTCACCCTGTCGCCGCTGGTGGGTCGCACGCCGGAGGAAGTGGCCTTCGTCGTCGAGCCCTTCGTCGAGGACGTGATCGAGCCGATCATCTACAGCGACGCCATGCGCTGTCTGGCCAGCCACCGCGCGGCCGGTGACCGCCTGCTGATCATCTCCGCCTCGGCGCACTTCCTGGTCAGCGCCATCGGCGAGCGCCTGGGCGTCGAAGAAGTGCTGGCCATCGACTGCGAACTGCAACACGGCTGCTACAGCGGTCGCACCCAGGGCGTGCTGACCTACCGCGAAGGCAAGGTCACCCGCCTCGACGCCTGGCTGCAGGCCGAGGGCGAGACTCTGGAGGGGGCGCACTTCTACTCGGATTCGCGCAACGACCTGCCGTTGCTGGCGCAGGTGCCGTACCCGCATGCGGTCAATCCCGACCCGACGCTGCGCGAGCATGCGCAACGCGAGGGCTGGGACATCCTGCACTGGCGTTAACTCAGACCAGGCTGTCGTCGAGCTGCAGCACCAGCTTGCCACTGACCTGATTGCTGGCCAGCGCGGCGAAGGCCGCTTCGGCGTCCTTGGCCGCATAGGCACGCTCCAGCTGCGGCTTCAGCCGGCCTTCGCCGAACAGCGGCCAGACGTGGTGCTGCAAATCCGCCATCAGCTCGGCCTTGAACTGCTCGTCACGGTTGCGCAGGGTCGAGCCGGTCAGCTGGATGCGCTTGCCCAGCAGCAGCGCCATGTCCAGCTGCGCCTTGCTGCCGCCCATCAAGCCGATGCACACCCAGCGCCCATCGCGGGCCAGCAGTTGCAGGTTGAGGTCGGCATAGCTGGCACCGACCGGATCGAGAATCGCATCGAAGGGACCGAAGTCGCGCAGGCTCTGCAGATCCTCACTGCGAATCGCCCCGCCCTGGGCACCCAGCGCTTCGCAGTAGGCCAGACGCTCGGCCGAACCGACGCTGACCCAGCAGGGGTTGCCGAACGCCTTGCACAGCTGGATCGCTGCCGAGCCGACACCGCTGGCACCCGCGTGCAGCAGCACCTTCTCGCCGGGCTTGATAGCCGCCAGCTGGAACAAGTTGAGCCAGGCGGTGGCATAGACTTCCGGCAGCGCCGCAGCTTCAAGCAGTGACACGCCTTCCGGCACCGGCAGCGCATGGCGCGCATCGACCAGCACTTCCTCGGCTATGCCACCACCGGCCAACAGCGCGCAGACCCGCTCGCCCACCTGCCACTGACTGCCCGGCCCAGCCTCGACCACAACCCCGGAGCATTCCAGGCCGAGCGTATCGCTGGCACCCGGGGGTGGCGGATAGTGGCCGGCGCGTTGCAACAGGTCCGCACGGTTGAGGCCAGCGGCGGCGACACGAATGCGGATCTGCCCCACATCGCAGGCAGAAAGCGACCGTTCCACCCATTCCAACTGCCCCTCAACGCCTTGCAATGCCTTCATGCTGCCTCCATAGTGAATGAGACCCCGGCGTAGACGGCGCGCGGCTTGCGCCACCGCACTCCGGGTTTTTGCATTTTGCCGCTCGGCTCCAACGGAACCGGCGCCCTACTAGACGGCCTAATATGCGTTATCACCTGCCTTCGCGTCGAACCACCATGCAGAGACTTATCCCCGCTACCGCCCTCGCCCTGCTGCTTGGGTTCAATGCCCTGCCCGCCGCCGCCAAGGCCGCAGCCGAAAACTGGGCCTACCTGCAGCCGGATCGCGAACAGGTGATCGCCAGCCTCAATGTGGTCGAGCTACTCAAGCGCCACCACTACAACAAGCCGCCTCTGGACGATGCCCGCTCGCAGAAAATCTACGAGGGCTACCTGCAGATGCTCGACCCGGCGCGCAGCTACTTCACCGCCGCCGATATCGAGAAGTTCGACCGCTGGAGCAAGCGCTTCGACGACCTGCTCAAGGGTGGCGACCTGGAGCCAGGCTTCATCATCTACCGCACCTACCTGCAGCGCTCCGAAGAGCGTCTCGACTACGTCGACGCCCTGCTCGCCAAGGGGGTCGACAAGATCGACTTCAGCATCGACGAGAACCTGCTGGTGGATCGCGAAAAGGCCCCCTGGGCCAAGAACAACGCCGAACTGGACGATCTCTGGCGCAAGCGCGTCAAGGACGAAGTACTGCGCCTGAAGATCGCCGGCAAGGAGCCCAAGGACATTCAGGAGCTGCTGCAAAAGCGCTACAAGAATCAGCGCAAGCGTCTGGCGCAGACCCGTGGCGAAGACGTGTTCCAGGCCTACATCAACGCCTTCGCGCAAACCTACGACCCGCACACCAACTACCTCTCGCCGGACAACGCGGAAAACTTCGACATCAACATGAGTCTGTCGCTGGAAGGCATCGGTGCCGTCCTGCAAAACGACAACGAGTACGTCAAGGTCGTACGCCTGGTGCCGGCGGGCCCGGCCGAGAAGAGCAAGCTGATCTCCCCGGCCGACAAGATCATCGGCGTGGCCCAGGGCGACAAGGAAATGGTCGACGTGATCGGCTGGCGCCTCGACGAAGTGGTCAAGCTGATCCGTGGCCCGAAAGGTTCCAAGGTGCGCCTGGAAGTAATCCCCGCCAGCAACGCGCCGAGCGACCTGACCAGCAAGGTGGTCACCATCGTTCGCGAGGCAGTCAAGCTGGAGGAACAGGCGGCGCAGAAGTCCGTGCTCAAGCTGCAGCATGAAGGCCGCGAATACAAACTCGGGGTGATCAAGGTTCCGGCCTTCTACCTCGACTTCAAGGCCTACCGCGCCCAGGACCCGAACTACAAGAGCACTACCCGCGACGTGAAACGCCTGCTCGGCGAACTGAAGCAGGAAAAAGTCGACGGCGTGGTCATCGACCTGCGCGACAACGGCGGCGGCTCCCTGCAGGAAGCCACCGAACTGACCGGCCTGTTCATCGATCAGGGCCCCACCGTACTGGTACGCAACAGCGACGGCCGCGTCGACGTCCTGGCCGACGAAGAACCCGGCGTGTTCTACAACGGCCCGATGGCAGTGCTGGTGGATCGCCTGTCCGCCTCCGCTTCGGAAATCTTCGCCGGCGCCATGCAGGACTACCATCGCGCCCTGATCCTCGGCGGCCAGACCTTCGGCAAGGGCACGGTGCAAACCATCCAGCCGCTCAACCATGGCGAGCTGAAGCTGACCCTAGCCAAGTTCTACCGGGTTTCCGGGCAAAGCACCCAGCACCAAGGCGTGCTACCGGATATCGCCTACCCGAACATCGTGGATACCCAGGAAATCGGCGAGAGCGCCCTGCCCGAGGCCATGCCCTGGGACAGCATCAAACCGGCCGTACGCCCGGACAGCAACCCCTACAAACCCTTCCTGGCCGAACTCAAGGCCCGCCACGAGTCGCGTACGGCGAACGATCCGGACTTCGTCTTCACCCGCGAGCGCCTGGCGCTGACCCAGGAGCTGATGGCCGAGACCAGCGTCAGCCTCAACGAGGAAAAACGCCGCGCCCAGCACGCCGATATCGAGAAGCGTCAACTGGCCCTGGAAAACACCAAGCGCAAGGCCAAGGGCGAGGAATTGCTCAAGGAAATCAAAGCGGAAGATGAAGACGCCAGCCCTGTCGAGCCGGAAAAGACCAAGCCGGAAGACGACGCCTACCTGGCGGAGAGCGGGCGCATCCTGCTCGACTACCTGGGACTGGAGGCGACCATCGCCAAGCACTGAGGCAATGGTCATCAAACAGTCACTGAACTGTCGTGAAATAGAGGCCGGTAGCGATACCGGCCTTTTTCTTTTCCGCCAGATCGAGACACCCCATGACCGTCACCGAGCAGTTGAGCGCCCTGGAGTCCATCCTTGCTCACGGCGACCTCCATAGCCTGTTCCAGCCCATCATCAGCCTCTCCGAGCAGCGTATTCTCGGCTACGAAGCCCTGACCCGTGGTCCATCGAACAGCCCACTGCACGCTCCCATCGCCCTGTTCAGCGTGGCCCGCAATTGCGGGCGCCTGAGCGAACTGGAACTGCAGGCCCGCAAGAGCGCCTGCCAGTGTTTCAGCGCACAGAAACTGCACGGCAAGCTCTTCCTTAACGTCTCGCCGGAGTCGCTGCTGGAGCCCAGCCACCAGCCGGGCCGTACCCTGAAGCTGCTGAGGGACTTCGGCATTCCGCCGGATCAGGTCGTCATCGAGCTGACCGAGCAGGCCCCCATCGACGATTTCGCTCTGCTCGACACCGCCCTGCACCACTACCGCGCCATGGGTTTCTCCATCGCCCTGGACGATCTGGGCGCCGGTTATTCCAGCCTGCGCCTGTGGTCGGAACTGCGCCCGGACTACGTGAAGATCGACCGCCACTTCATCGACGGCATCCACCAGGATGCGGTCAAACGCGAGTTCGTCGATTCCATCCTGAAGATGGCCCGTGCCTCGCGCGCCCAGGTGATCGCCGAAGGCATCGAACTGGAAGAGGAGCTGGCCACGCTGATCGAGATGGGCATCGATCTGGTGCAGGGCTATCTGCTCTGCCGTCCTCAGGAACAGCCGCCCCGCGATGCGCAGAAACTGCTGCCGCGTTTGGATAACCTGTCTCCCACGCTGGGTGAAGAGAGCGGCGACCTGTCAGCACTGCTCAACGAGCAGCAGGCCGTGCCGCAGCAGACCGCCATCGCCGAAGTGCTGGAGGCTTTCCGCGCCCAGGCCAACCTCAATTCCCTGGCGGTGCTCGACGAGCAGGGCCAACCGGTGGGCATCGTCCACCGCCACTCGCTGTCGGACGCACTGCTCAAGCCCTTCGCCACCGACCTGTTCGCCCGCAAGCCGATCAGCCGCCTGATGAGCCAGGACTTCCTCGCCGTCGATATCGGCCAGTCGCTGCAACAGGTCAGCCGACTGCTCACCAGCCGCGCCCGGCAGCGCATGGAGGAAGACTTCATCATCGTGCAGAACGGCCGCTACCGCGGCCTGGGGAGAGTTATCGATGTGCTCAAGCTGATCACCGAACTGAAGATCCAGCAGGCCCGCCATGCCAACCCGCTGACCCTGCTACCGGGCAACGTGCCCATCCAGCAATGCCTGGGACGCCTGCTGCAGCAAAGCCGCGAAGCCGTGGTGTGCTATGTGGATATCGACAGCTTCAAGCCATTCAACGACCTGTACGGAGGCAATTTATTCCAGACGCCGGAGCAAGCAAAAGAGGTGATCAATAAGATTTTTGACCTCATTGAGCGTGAGCTGACCACCACACTCTGAGTCTGCAGTAGAACCAACCATCATGTTCCCAATCTGGGAACATTCCGCTTGACAGCTCTCCAGGCGCACCCCTATATTGTTCCCAAATTGGGAACAAAGCATCAATCATGAAATTGCTAGGGCGTGAGAAGCTCGTAACCCTTAGGGGGGAAAGCGAGCACATAGATAAGTGGATTTCTAACTGGGTGAGCGAAATTTCGCACGCCCACTGGAAGCACTCCTCTGAGCTTCTAGAGCAGTACCCCAAAGCCCAAAAGCTGGAAGAGAACCACTTTTCCTTTTGCGTCTGCTCATCGGGACACTTTCTAGAATTGAAAATTGCCTTTGCCCAAGGCATTGCGATCATTACTAAGCTTATTAAAAAACTATGAATACTATTGAAGCAAAAGTCATTAGAACCGAAGAGCAGTACAGAGAGTACTTCGACAAGGTTCAAGAGCTTATTCATAAAATGCCAGCGCCAGGCACTGATGAAAGTGACGACCTTGAGCTTCTGTCCGTGCTAATTGAGGATTATGAAAAGAATAAATACCCCGTAGAGGCACCTGACCCAATTGATGCCATTTTGTTCAGAATGGAGGAAAAAGGTCTTAAACAAGCTGACCTAGTTCCTTATTTTGGAACACGCAGTCGAGTGTCAGAAATACTCTCACGAAAAAGACCCCTCACAGTTCCAATGATCAGAGCATTAGCTATAGGACTTGGAATATCGACTGACACGTTAATTGGGCTTTCTGAAATAGAGAACACTCCTAAAAAAGAAAGTATCGACTGGAAAAAATTTCCAGTCGCCGAAATGGTGACACGGGGATGGATTCAGAAGGCTACAGACAAAGCGAAATCTAGTGCCGAAGAAATAGTAAAAAACTTCATCTTCGAGATGGGGCTGCAAACTGGCGGAGCATCCTTTAGAAGGACTCTAAAAGGTGAGGCTGCAACTCCTACCACAAATTACACTCTATATGCATGGGTCGCACGAATAATCCAGAAATCAAGAGAGACCCGAAAAACAAATGAGTACAAAAAAGACTCAATAAACAATAGCCTCATAAAAGAACTATCACAACTAAGTAGATTTGAAAGCGGCCCCTTGCTGGCTAAAAAACTACTAGAAGATATAGGCGTATCCGTAATTATAGAGCCACACCTAAAAGGGACAATGCTTGACGGCGCTGCATTATTAGATGCAGACGGAACACCAATAATTGGCCTTACACTTCGCAACGATAGGATTGATAATTTCTGGTTCACACTGATACACGAAGTTGCACACATCTGGAAACACATGGATGATAGCTCCGAAGCAATATTAGATGATCTAGAAAGACCATCTGAAGACAAGAGAGAAGCCGAAGCAAATAGAATTGCAAGAGAAGCCTTCATACCTCGATCCATATGGAAAAGATCAGATGCGTATCTAAATCCAAGCAAAGAATCTATATTAGATCTTGCTAGAAATTTAAAAATACACCCTGCGATTATCGCAGGCAGATTGCGACAAGAAAGCGGCAACTACAATCTCTTCTCTGACCTTGTGGGACAAGGCGAAGTAAGAAAGCTGTTTAAATCCGAAATGCAGGGTGACATATTATGAACGATCAGTATTTCCCGGTCTTGAAGGCCAAAAAAGGCGAGCTAGATGCCCTGAGCAACCTTTCTCAAAGCGTTCTTGCTAGAACAACACCGATCATTGAACTCACCAAGCTTGGCGGATTGCAGCTGGAAACTGCCCAGAGGCGGACAGATACTCCCTTCAAAGATTATATTGAAAAGTGCTCAGCCGATATTGCGAAAGCAATTCCTAAAAAACAGATAATGCTCGATATTTTCCAGTGGCCAGAAAATTTCCTGCTTGAGTCAGGCGAGCATATTTTGAATTATGCAGTCGACCAGCTTACAGAGAAAGGTATTCTCCCCTGCCCTTTAATTGGTTATGACCGCTGGGAAACCCCTGAATATAAAGAGGCAATTAAGTCTATCAGACTTGGCAAAGATCAATTTTTCAGCATTCGCTTGGATAGCGTAGCTTTAGAGGACATGCTTGACCCTGACTACTTCAATGAGGTTATTGAAGACATACTGGCAGAGGCAAATCTAATCCCGCTAAACACACCAGTCATAATTGACCTCGAAGACATTACCAAGAAGTCTGTCAATGACGCCATTGAGACGATTAGCCGGGCATATGAACATATGCGCTCCCTAGGCTTCACCTATATTATTTCGGTGGGAAGCTCAATTCCGACATCGGTAAATCATGCAGTAAAAACACCAGACTCATCAGCCACAATTTTCAGGAAAGAGGTGCTGGCCTGGAAAGGCTTCTTGCAGGCATATCCTACAGCAAGCATCTACTTTGGCGACTATGGTGTTCGTAATCCAAGAGCAGTTGATAACATTATCGCCCCTGACATGAATGGAAAAATCAGGTACACAATAGAAAATAGCTACTTCATAGCTCGTGGACACTCATTACGGCGAGAAAATAAAGCAGCACAGAACAATGTGCTTGCCCGAGCTATCGTAGAGTCCCCACATTACATGGGGGAGAACTTCAGCTGGGGGGACTATCGCATTATGGAGTGCAGCAAAGGAAAGTTTGTCGGAAACCCGACCACATGGATATCCATTGACACCAATCATCATATTAGCGCCCTGACTACTGAAATATATGAATTCGCCAGTAAGATTGCTGCAGCAGCAACAAGAACTGCAAAGATCTGAGGACAAAGGCCCATGCTGAGCATGGGCCTTAAACATTAACTCTTCCGAACCAGTGTGTCATAAGCGTCCTGATAACTCATATACACATTCGTTCTAAGAGCATTCAGATTAGATTCTGCCCTTATTCTTAGTATCGCTTCAAATGCTCTTACAAATATCTGCTCGAAAGCCCGCTGCGACTCATCATCTGATGCTCTAATCGTTGCAAAACCCAAACAGAAAGAAATCCAAGAGTGAAGATTTTCGGAATCCGAACCAGCGAAGAAATTATAAAACTCTTCCACCTCACAACAAGACAAACTCAGATAATCATCTCTATCCAAGCCATTAGTTCCCGCATACGGAATAATGTAATCCTCAAATTTTTTTACAATTCTAGAACTTTCTATATAAGCCGTTAGCGCTTCAGACAAAAACACATCCCCAGGCCATCTAAAAATCTCCCTCCTGCTTATAGCCACTCCCTGCTCCCTCATGCCCACAAAATAACTATCAACCACTTGTTCCAAACGCTCTATGCGCCCCACACCCCTATAAAAAAAGCAAATAGAATCCAGATCCATAACACTCATCTTATTTAGACAAGCAGCTATAGCCCTTTCAAATCCTGCTATTATCTCTCCCTCATCATCCCTAAACGAACACCTATATACTCTCCACGCCTCTTGCAGCAGCTGAACATCCTCATTGTGCTTAACATTCTCAGCTGCTTTTTCTGCAAGCATTCTAAGTCCAGCCTCATCAAGGTAGCCTTTCTCAACGAGAGAAATAACCGCCTCATCTAACTCATCACACCTAATAAACCCATATTTACGAAGCAAGTTCGATGATTTATTTTTAAGATTCTGAGCAGCACCACCCTCATCCTCTAAACCCTCTTCGAAAAACTTTTCGAACCCTCCACCCCCAAACTCCCTGATAGCAGTAATAGCAACCTTATCCGGATCGCTCGAATATATAGACCAAACTGCCAAAGTAAGAGTATTAAGAACTTGCCTAACAACAGCATCAGGATACCCCACAAGCACATCTCTTAAAGCTCCAGAAAAATACTTCACTTTCTTCAAGAGGCGTATATTTGATATACCTAAAGCAAGGGAGTTTTCAATTGCCTTTCTTTCATAGTCATCCTCATAGTTAAAAACGATATTAGCTGCCTCCTCCGGGGTAGGAGAAAACTCTACCTCATAGTCAAAAACCTTCTCACTAAATTGTAAATACTCAGCAGCATCACCAGTTACCTGCCCTTGATTCAGTATCAGAATTACGCTGCAATTTTTCTTCTCAACGAGATGAGAAATAAGACCTAATATCTCTCTCCCAGAAAGACCAGAACTCTTTCTTTCATAGTCATCAATGCAAATTAATGAATCAGAAACACTGGCAAATGAAACGGCATCTACAACACCCCCCAACCCTTTAACAAAGGGAATAGAGGCTGCCTCCGCAGTGACCCTCACCCCCTTCCGAAAAGCTCTATCTAAAGCTTGCCCGACCCCTGCAACATTATCCATCAAGCTTCTAAAATCACCGCTGACATCAGCAGTCTCGCTAGAAACCACATTTTCAAATATCCCACGTTTCAAATCAGAAAGATTACTTAGCCCAAAAAGAGAGACATAGGAATATTTTCTCCGTGAAATTTTCTCTTTCTTTTGTTTGAGCACAGAATCCCACAAGTAAGTTTTCCCTGTCCCCCAGTCCCCCTTTAGCACAATAGCCTTAGCTTCCTGCCCAGAAATAAATTTCTCTAATGCCGAACGTACCTGCTCAACTGACATTTCCGCTCCTTAGACTGACTTCTAATACCTACGCCCCATACATTAGCAATGTATGCACGTAATGAGAAAAGTACCTCTGTAAACGCAAGGGCATTTTTCACAAATGAAGCAACAGAGCGACTTTTTGGGAATGCATCTACTACGGCAGCAGAGCTAAGATTTTTCTCGAATTAAGCCCCTGACCGACCTGTACGGCTATGCCAAGGGCGACGAAGTGCTGCTGTGCCTGGCGCAGTGCCTGAACGAACGGGTCGATCCCAGCCGCGACTTCGTCGGGCATATCGGCGGCGACGACTTTCTCCTGGTGCTGGGCTCGGTGGACTGGCGCAAGCGCCTCAATCAGTTGCTGGAAGATTTTCAGGCCCAGTGCCGGCGTTTCTACCATGAGGAACACCTGCAGGCCGGCTGCTTCGTCAGCCACAACCGCCAGGGCAAGCGCGAGGAGTTTCCGCTGTTGTCACTGTCGGTCGGCGTGGTTCATCTGCACCCGCAAAGCTGCCAGCACCTCGACGCCAGTCAGCTGGCCGGCATGGCTTCCGAGGCCAAGCGCCACGCCAAGGCGGTACCGGGCTACAGCCTGCACATTCTCGACACGCTCAGTCTCTCGGCTTGAGCCCAAGCTCCACGGCACGCCGGGCATATTGCTCGGCCAGAAGTGGGTCTGCCTCAACGCCGGGTGCGCCATCACGATACAGGTTGGAGAGACGCTGAGCCGCCAGCGGATGTCCCGCCTCGCTAGCCAGCCCCCACCAGCGGGCCGCCGCTTCGCGATCAGGCGCCTGGCGACTATCGCCCGCCAGCACCTGCACGCCCACCTGGTAAGCCGCCTTGCCATCGCCGCCCTGGGCAGCCAGACGCAACAAACGCAGCCCCTCTTCGCGAGCGCCCAAACCCTGGCCGCGAAACAGCAGGATATGGCCGTAGAAGCTTTGCGCCGGCACATCGCCCATGGCAGCCATCCGGGCGTACTGCCCCTGCATCCAGGCCCAGGCACGCGGCTGGCGCAATAACCATGACCAATGAAACAGACGCCGCGCCAGCCAGTAACTCAGGCGGGCACGCAGGCGCAGGAGCATCAGGGCTCCTCGGGATAGCTGAACTCGAAGACCCGCGCCACTTCGGCGGCATGCCAGGAGGCAGCAGCCACACCATCGGAGGGGCCGGTAAAGCGTCCCAGACGCGTGACGTAATCGAAGAAGCCGGTACGTGGCAGGCGGCTGGCGCCCTGACTGATCACCAGCGCACTGCGCAGTGGACGCTCGGCGCGAGCATCCAGCGCGGCCAGATGCTCCAGCGCGGCGGTCAGGGTCTGCATGGCAGGAGTCGGCAGCTGCAGGCGCTCAACCAGAGCACGGTAGGTCAGCAGATGGCGTTGACGCCGGGCATGCTCCAACTCCCCGAGCAAAGCCTGCCAGTGCTGTCGATGAATACGTACGCTCAAGACGGCTGCTCCCAGTCAGCCACTTCGAGCACCCGCGCCAGCGAGCGCAGAATCGCGCCGTCCGGCTCACGCTCACCGCTCTCGATCAGGCCCAGATAGTGCGGGCTGATTCCCACGGCCCGCGCCAGATCGGCCTGGGACATTCCTTTTGCCTCGCGCAGTTCGGCCAATCGGCTCAGTGGCGAACTGGCAGCCTCCGCCGCTGGGGCTACAGCCTGCCCGGCAGCCTGTAGCAGGGCCTGATATTCGGCCCAGGGCAGCACGGCGTATTCCGGTGCCCCCTCGCGCATGATCACTTGCACACTCATACAACACTCCATGAAACCCAGTGCCAACACGCCCGGCACGTCCTTGCAGCTCATGTTCAACAGCCCGGTTATGGTGCAAGCCTGACCTATACTGACCCCGCAGACAAGAGTCGAGAGGCCTTAGAACAGTGGTGATACGCAGCTTTCTAGCGGGGGCACTGCTTATGAGCAGCACTCCGGCCACGGCAGAGTTGCTCTGGGGCTTCGGCCCGCATGACGGCATGCCCTATGTCGCCGTACGCCAGCATCAACTGATCGGCGGTTTCACCCACCTGCTGGGCGCACGGGTGAGCAGTGAACTGGCCATCCCGGTGCGCTTCATCGAGACCCCCAACAACCGTCTCGAAGCTTTTCTGCTCGAAGGCCGCATCCAGATCATCTGCAATGCCCATCCGGACTGGATGCCTCAAGCCAGTCGCCTGCACTGGTCTGCGCCGCTGTATCAGGAAGAGGATCGCCTGCTGCAACATATGCAGAGCCCCGACTTCAGCGACCTTGCCAAGCTGCAGGGTAAGAGCCTGGGTACCAGCCTGGGCTTCATCTACACAGAGCCGCTGATGAGTGCATTCAGCAACGGCAAAGTAGTGCGCCAGGATGTGAGCGACTTGGAAACCCGTCTGCAGATGCTCAGCCGTCAGCGCCTGGATGCCCTGATCGACATGCAGCGCCCATTGGCCTACCGCCTGCGCCGCAACCCGACACTACCGGTACGTTTCAGCAGCTGGGTGGTAAATCGATACTGGATGCATTGCGCCTACAGTCCGCATCTGAAAATGGCAGCGGAACAACTCGACCAAGTGCTGCTCGAACTGCGCGACAGCGGTGCAATAGAAGCACTGTTCGAACAGGCCAACCGGGAAAACCATTAACTCTCCTGAGGCAACTTCTCGATACGCGCCAGCTCCTGCGGCGACTGTTGGGCTCGCCAACCCGCATAACGCTGCAACTCGTCGTCCCAGGTGCGCAACACCCAGGCCAACACCGCCAAATCATCCAGCAAGCCCAGCCCCAGCAGCCAGTCCGGCACCGCATCCAGCGGCGCCAGGAAGTACACGAGCGCAGCGACCACCGCCAGCAGGGCCTTGGAGTTAATGGCGCGATACTCACCACGCCACCAGGCCGCGCACAGCCCCTGCAGTAATAACAAATCCTCGCGCAGCCGCGAGAATCGCTCGCTACTAGTGCTTTTTCTCGACACCGCCAACAGCAATGCCGGCAGCCGTCCACGACTCAACACACGTCGAGCCTGACGCAGGTAACGGTCACCTACCGCACGATATTTCATCGTCACCTCCAGCAATACCGCACCAGTACTGATTCGCAGCAGGTTATCCACCAAGCCTGTGGATAAACCTGTGAACACATCCTTTACAACACGAGCAAACGCCCAAGCCACGGGGCCGGACAACAGATCGAACATTTTTTGGACAGCAGAAAAAATTCATTAAAATCATAAAGTTATGTTATGCGACCTGATCGCAGAAACCGTAACAGTCGCTAGCAGAAGAGTTACCACACGAATGTGCATAAGCGTAACACCTGCCCTCTCTCACCTCCCTTTCAGACTCACCAGTCGCCGATTAATCCGCCCCCAATGAAAACGCCCCGACAAGCGGGGCGTTTCTGACCAGGGGATCGCCTTATTCGGCAGACGCAGCCGGATCTTTGATCGCCAGCAGTTCCAGGTCGAACACCAGCACCGAGTTGGCCGGAATCGCCGGGCTCGGGCTCTGTGCGCCATAGGCCAGCTCACTGGGGATGTACAGCTTGTACTTTTCACCCACGTGCATCAGCTGCAGACCTTCAACCCAACCCGGGATTACGCCGCTGACCGGCAGATCGATGGGGCTGCCACGCTCGATGGAGCTGTCGAACACACTGCCATCCGTCAGCTTGCCTTCGTAGTGCACAGTCACCACGTCGGTCGCCTTGGGCTGGGCGCCATCGGTCTTCTTGATCACTTCGTACTGCAGGCCGGACTCGGTGGTGACCACGCCTTCCTTCTTGCCGTTCTCTTCGAGGAATTTCTTGCCGGCAGCCGCCGACTCCTCGTTGAGCTTGGCCATGCGTTCCTCGGCGCGCTTTTGCAGGAAGGCAAAGGCTTCGGACAGTTCCTCATCCTTCAGCTTCTGCTCTTTCTTGCCGATGGCATCCTCGATACCCAGAGCAACGGCCTTGGAGTCCAGATCATCCAGACCTTCCTGCGACAGGCTCTTGCCCATGTTCAGGCCGATGCCATAAGAGGCTTTCTGCGCGGGAGTCTTCAGCTCCACTTCGCTGGTCTGTGCATCGCAGCCAGCCAGAACCAGGCCAACCAGGGCAACCGCTGCCGCAAGACGATGTTGTTTCATGCTTGTTCCTTGTGATGCCGCGTGGGGCGAGAAGAGAGAGCGCGAGCTTAGCAGCCCGCGACAAGCACTGGCTACGGCACATTAGGAACAGTGAACCAGAGATAAGTTCAGATATTGGCGGGCATTCAAGCTGCGAAACTACGCAGGATTTGCAGGCAAAAAAAAGCGACCTTTGCGGTCGCTTCTTTCAGCCGGATCAGCAGTGTGACCAAGGCTTGTATATGGCGCAGCGGACGGGACTCGAACCCGCGACCCCCGGCGTGACAGGCCGGTATTCTAACCGACTGAACTACCGCTGCGCGTAACTGCGAGATTGGTGGGTGATGACGGGATCGAACCGCCGACCCT
>NZ_JARPUS010000015.1 GCF_029537485.1 Pseudomonas sp. GOM6 | reverse complement strand
CCTGGCCGGTGCCTTCCTGACCTCGATCTACACCTTCCGCTTGATCTTCATCGCCTTCCACGGCGAGCAGAAGACCGAGGCCCACGCCGGTCATGGCATCGCCCACAACCTGCCGCTGGCCACTCTGATCGTGCTGTCGACCTTCGTCGGCGCGCTGATCACGCCGCCGCTGGCCGGCGTACTGCCGCAGAGCATCGGCCATGCCGGTGGCGAAGCCAAGCACAGCCTGGAGATCGCCTCGGGCGCCATTGCCCTGGCAGGTATCCTGCTCGCCGCCCTGCTGTTCCTCGGCCAGCGCCGCTTCGTCAGCGCCGTGGCCACCAGCGCACCGGGGCGCTTCTTGTCGGCCTGGTGGTTCGCCGCCTGGGGCTTCGACTGGCTCTACGACAAGCTTTTCGTTCAGCCGTACCTGCTGATCTGCCGCCTGCTCGGTCGCGACCCGATCGACCGCAGCATCGGTCTGATCCCTACGCTGGCCCGTGGCGGCAACGCCGCGCTGGTGCGCAGCGAAACCGGTCAGGTGCGCTGGTATGCCGCTTCGATCGCCGGGGGCGCCGTGCTGGTGCTCGCCGCCATCCTCTTTCTGAGTTAAGGAAAACAGCCTGATGATTCTCCCCTGGCTAATCCTGATTCCCTTCATCGGCGGCCTGCTGTGCTGGCAAGGTGAACGTTTCGGCAACGTCCTGCCGCGCTGGATCGCCCTGATCACCATGGGTCTGCTGTTCGGCCTCGGCCTGTGGCTGTGGGCCAGTGGCGACTTCAGCCTGGCCCCGCAGCCGGGTGCCGATCCGGTCTGGGCCCACGAGTTCAAGGCCGACTGGATTCCGCGTCTGGGCATCACCATTCACCTGGCGATGGACGGCCTGTCGGTGTTGATGGTCGCCCTCACCGGCCTGCTCGGCGTACTCTCGGTGCTGTGCTCGTGGAACGAGATCCAGAACCGCGTCGGCTTCTTCCATCTAAACCTGATGTGGATTCTCGGCGGCGTGGTCGGCGTGTTCCTTGCCGTCGACCTGTTCCTGTTCTTCTTCTTCTGGGAAATGATGCTGGTGCCGATGTACTTCCTCATCGCGCTCTGGGGTCATAGCGGCAGCAAGGGCCACACCCGCATCAACGCCGCCACCAAGTTCTTCATCTACACCCAGGCCAGCGGCCTGATCATGCTGGTGGCGATCCTGGCGCTGGTGTTCGTGCACTTCAATCAGACTGGCGTGCTGACCTTCAACTACGCCGACCTGCTGAAGACAGAGCTGGCGCCGCGAACCGAGTACCTGCTGATGCTCGGTTTCTTCGCCGCCTTCGCGGTGAAGTTCCCGGTGGTGCCGGTGCACTCCTGGCTGCCGGATGCCCACGCGCAGGCGCCGACCGCCGGCTCCGTCGACCTCGCCGGCATCCTGCTGAAGACCGCCGCTTACGGCCTGATGCGCTTCGCCTTGCCGCTGTTCCCCAACGCCTCGGCCGAATTCGCGCCGATCGCCATGTGGCTCGGCGTGTTCGCCATCGCCTACGGCGCCTTTCTGTCGTTCGCGCAAACCGACATCAAGCGCCTGGTGGCCTACTCCAGTGTTTCGCACATGGGCTTCGTGCTGATCGCCATCTACTCCGGCAGCCTGATCGCCCTGCAGGGCGCGGTAGTGCAGATGATGGCCCACGGCCTGTCCGCCGCCGCGCTGTTCATCCTCTGCGGCCAGCTCTACGAGCGCCTGCACACCCGCGACATGCGCGAGATGGGCGGCATCTGGGCCCGCCTGCCTTGGCTGCCGGGCATCAGCCTGTTCTTCGCCGCCGCGGCCCTCGGCCTGCCGGGGACCGGCAACTTCATCGGCGAGTTCCTGATCCTGATCGGCAGTTTCCCGGTCGCCCCGTGGATCGTGGTGCTGGCAGCCTGTGGCCTGGTGCTGGGTTCGGTGTACTCGCTGGCGATGATCCACCGCGCCTACTTCGGCCCCGCCAAATCCACCGAGCCGCTGCAGCCGATGAAAGCCCGCGAGCTGTACATGGTGCTCGGCCTGGCCGTGCTGCTGATCCTGCTCGGCGTCTACCCGCAACCGGTGCTCGACACCTCCGCTGCCAGCATGCACGGCGTGCAGCAGTGGTTCAGCGGTGCCCTCACTCAACTCGCCTCGGTCCGGTAATCACGCGCTATGGAACTGACGACTCAACACTTCATCGCGCTGCTGCCGCTGCTGGTCAGCAGCGCCACCATCATTGTGGTGATGCTGGCCATCGCCTGGAAGCGCAACCATGCCATGGCCTTCATCCTCTCGGTGCTGGGCCTGAATCTCGCACTGCTGTCGATCATCCCGGCCCTCGGCGTCACGCCGATCCAGGTCACCCCGTTGCTGCTGATCGACAAGTTCGCCTGCTATTACATGGCACTGGTACTGGCTGCGACGCTGGCCTGCACCACGCTGACCCATGCCTATTTGGGCGGTGAATCCGGGCGCCAGGGCTATCCGGGCAACCGCGAGGAACTGTATCTGCTGATGCTGTTGTCCGGCCTGGGCGGTCTGGTACTGGTCAGCGCGCAGCATCTGGCCGGCCTGTTTATCGGCCTGGAGCTGCTGTCGGTACCGACCTACGGCATGATCGCCTACGCCTTCTTCAACAAGCGCTCGCTGGAAGCCGGCATCAAGTACATGGTGCTGTCCGCCGCAGGCTCCGCCTTCCTGCTGTTCGGCATGGCCCTGCTCTACGCCGAATCCGGCAGCCTGAGCTTCGCCGGTATCGGTGCCAAGCTGGCCAGCGATGGCCTGCCCAGCCTGATCGCCCAGATCGGCGTCGGCATGATGCTGATCGGCCTGGCCTTCAAGCTGTCGCTGGTGCCCTTCCACCTGTGGACGCCGGACGTCTACGAAGGCGCCCCGGCCCCAGTCGCAGCCTTCCTGGCCACCGCCAGCAAGGTCGCCGTGTTCGCCGTGCTGCTGCGCCTGTACCAGATCGCCCCGGTTGCCGCTGGCGGCTGGCTGGAAGGCCTGCTGACGGCGATCGCCATCGCCTCGATCCTGTTCGGCAACCTACTGGCGCTGCTGCAGAACAACCTCAAGCGCCTGCTCGGTTACTCGTCCATCGCCCACTTCGGCTACCTGCTGATCGCCCTGATCGCCAGCAAAGGGCTGGCAGTGGAAGCCATCGGCGTGTACCTGGCGACCTACGTGCTGACCAGCCTGGGCGCGTTTGGTGTGATCACTCTGATGTCCACGCCTTACAGCGGCCGCGATGCCGACGCCCTCTACGAGTACCGCGGCCTGTTCTGGCGCCGTCCGTACCTGACCGCCGTGCTCACCGTAATGATGCTTTCACTGGCCGGCATTCCGCTGACCGCCGGCTTTATCGGCAAGTTCTACGTGGTCGCCGCCGGCGTGCAGGCGCAACAGTGGTGGCTGCTCGGCGCCCTGGTGCTGGGCAGCGCCATCGGCGTGTTCTACTACCTGCGCGTGATGGTCACTCTGTTCATGGTCGAGCCGGGCCTGACCCGCCACGATGCGCCGTTCAACTGGGGCCAGCGCGCTGGCGGCATCATGCTGTTGGCCGTCGCCCTGCTCGCCTTCATTCTCGGTGTGTACCCGCAGCCGCTGCTGGAGCTGGTGCAGCAGGCCGGTCTGGTCGCCATCGCGCACTGATCGCAGCAATAAAAAACCGGCTTAGGCCGGTTTTTTATTGTCCGGAGTCAGGGCAACCGCACCTGCCGTCGCATGCGGTACAGATCCCAACTGGCGATGAACAGTGCGGCGATCAGCGGGCCGATCACGAAACCGTTGAGGCCAAACAGGGTTAGCCCTCCCAGCGTCGAGATGAGCACCAGGTAGTCGGGCATTCGCGTGTCCTTACCCACCAGAATCGGTCGCAACAGGTTGTCCACCAGGCCGATCACCAGAACGCCGAACGCGATCAGCGTAATGCCCTGCACCGGCTTGCCGGTCGCCAGCAGGTACAACGCTACCGGCCCCCAGACCAATCCGCAGCCGACTGCCGGAAGCAACGACAGGAAGGTCATCAGCACGCCCCAAAGCAGTGGGCTACCGATGCCCAACAGCCAGAATATGAAGCCGCCCAGCGCGCCTTGCACGGCCGCTACCAGCAAGTTGCCCTTTACCGTAGACCGCACCACTCGGGTGAACTTGATCTGCAGCCGGCGCTTGAGAGAATCCTCGAGCGGCACAGCAGTGCGCACCAGACGCACCAGCTCTGGACCATCGCGCAGAAAGAAGTACAGCAGATAAAGCATGACGAAAAATCCGACCAGAAACTGGAAGGTGTTCTGGCCGATATCAAACACTTTGGTCGCGAGAAACTCGCTGCCCTGCATCGCCCCCCTGGCAATACGCTCGCGCAGCGCCTCGAAGTTGCCCAGACCGATACGGTCGAGCGGCTGCTGCAGCATGTCGGGAAGCCGATCCTTGAGCCGCTCGACGTAGGCGCCAATGTCCACCTCGCCCTGCTCGATACGCTCGTAGATGGCCGAACCTTCACTGACCAGCGCCATGCTGATGAGGGTAACCGGCAAGATCGCCACCACCACACACACTGTCAGCGTCAATGATGCCGAGAGGTTACCGCGCCCTCCGAAACGCCGCGCCAGCCGCCGCTGCAGGGGGACGAACAGCACGGCCAGCACCACCGCCCAGAACAGTGCGCCCCAGTACGGCAACAGAATCCAGCCAAAGGCCAGCGTCACGAGAATCAGGAGGGCGAGAAAGGATTTCTGCTCGATACGCGGTGAATACATGGCATTACCCGGTTAGGACTGTTGCTCCTTAGTCCCGTGCATCGCCCGCAAAGTGCAGCCTAATTGCCGGCCAGCAGATGCCTGAAGACCATTGCAGTGCTTGACTCTGATACGAGCGTGCGCCCGCAGCGAAGCCGCCGCCCGGAAACGGCCAGGCGCAGTCCCGCATTAACGCCTGAGCCTGCGCCCCAGCAGAAAGGCTCAAAAACGCACCGCTCAGCGGATAAGGACGACAACTGCGGAACGTTTTCAGCCTGCGAAGGCCGAGACCTGTAAGCCTGACTCACCGCCCTCACTGTGAATGCTCCGGAGGTGAACCGTGAACAACCGACTCAGCACACTGGCCCTGGCGCTGCTCCTTGGCGGCATGCTGTTGGATGCCAACGTGTCGACCGCCGCGCCGATGCGCGCCGCAGACTTCATTGCCAGGCAGGGGGTCAACCTGCACATCAGTCAGGGCACCTCCAACTACAAGAAGATGGACATGGTGACCGCCAATCTCGCTTATCTCGGCATCCAACATGTACGCGACAGCTTCAATCCCTTCTGGAATGGTCCGGCCTATGGCTACTACACCCACCTGGCGCAGGCCGGCATGAAGTGGACATTCATCAGCGCCGTCGGCGGCACACGCTCTCCGGCGACCATCGCCACCTTTCTGAACAACATCAGCGCGCTGGAAAGGGCTGTCCCCGGTTCGGTATTCGCGGTGGAGGGGCCGAACGAGATCAACAACTTCCCGCTGACATGGGAGCCAACCGGACAGAAAGGCCTGGATGCGGCCCTGGCCTTCCAGCAATCGCTATATGGGCAGACGCAGGCATCGCCGGTACTCAAGAAAGCCAAGGTGTTCTACTTCACCGGCTACGATGCCGGCAGCATTCCCAAAGGGCCTGACCCGACCACCACCCCCGGTTACTCCCACTACAACAACCAGCACCCCTACCCGTTGCATGGCAAGCCGCCCGCACGCTGGATCGCCCGCAGCAAGGCCCTGGGCAACACGCCCAGCGGGGCGGGCCCGGCGGTATACACGGAAACCGGCTACCAGATTCCCAAGACCTCGGAGGCGCAGGCCGCTTCCTGGACACTGAATTTACTGGTTGGCAGTGCCGCCAACGGTATCTACCGCACCTACCTCTACCAGCTGATGGATGAGGGGAACGGTTGGGGACTGTTCAGCAAGTCGACGAACCAGCCCACGCTAGCGGCAACTGCCATCCACAACATGAACTCGATCCTGGCGGATGGCGGTGAGAAGGCCAGAACCTTCACGCCGACCACGTTGGTCAAGTATTCGACCAGTGGTCGGCCCGCAACCGGCAGAAGCTTCGTCGTGCAAAAGAGCGATATGGAAACCAACATCCTGGTGTGGGCGGAACCTGATGAGTTTCCGGGCCCGGAGACGCCGGTCATGGTCCACTTCGGCGCCGAGCAGCCCCTGGTGCTCATCTATGATCCGCTGGAGGGGAGCCGTCCAATCCAGTCGCTGAGAAACGTGTCCTCGGCAGAAATCCGGGTGACCGACCATCCTCTGATTGTGCAGATACCGACCGCCACGGCCTTGGCGCTGGCGAAAAATCGCCTGTCGATCACGCCTACAGCAGCACAAGCGGGTCCCGCGAACTAACGGGGGGCGCCGGCAAGAGCGAACGCCCCAGGATGCCGGGTATTCGTGCGCGCCACAAACAAACGCCCCGCATGTAACGGGGCGTTTGTTTGCGCATCATCGCAGCGTCATCAGATACGGAACTGCCGTACCAGGCTGCCCAACCGATCCCCCAGGCTCGCCAGGCTGCGTGAAGTCTCGGCGCCATGACGGGTTTCATCGGCCACGCTTTCGACGGCCACGGCGATCTGGTGGACGCTGCGATTGATTTCCTCGGCAACCGCCGTCTGCTCTTCGGCGGCGCTGGCGATCTGCGCGTTCATCGCGTTGATGGTGCCGATCAGTTGAGCGATCGCATCCAGCGAGGCGCCGGCCTGGTTGGCCTGCTCGCTGGTCGTCTCACCGGCGTCGCTGGAGCGGCGCATGGCACTGACCGAAGCCTGGGTGCCTTGCTGCAGGCGGTCGATCATGCCCTGGATTTCCTGGGTGCTCTGTTGGGTGCGACTGGCCAGCGCCCGCACCTCGTCGGCCACTACGGCGAAACCACGCCCGGCCTCACCGGCACGGGCAGCCTCGATCGCGGCATTGAGGGCGAGAAGATTGGTCTGCTCGGCGATGGAGCGGATCACATCAAGCACGCTGACGATGGACTGTACGTCCTGCTGCAGGCTGTCGAGCGATTGGCCACTGTCGCGGATTTCGCCCACCAGTGCGTGGATACGCTGAATGCTGCCATCCACCACCTTCTTCGCGGCCTGACCTTCGGTGTCGGTCTGCTGCGCCGCCTCGGCTGCACCCTGGGCACTGCGCGCCACTTCATGAGCCGCAGCAGACATCTCGTTGATCGCCGTCGCCACCTGGTCGGTTTCGTGACGCTGGCGCTCCATCGCCTGCTCGGAACGTTGCGCCTGGGCGGCGACCTCGCCCACCAGGTTGGTGAGTTGCCCAGTCATCTCGGCGATCTGGCGTACCAGACCATGTACTTTCTCGACGAAACGGTTGAACGAACCGGCCAGTTGGCCCAACTCATCATCGCTGGTAACCGGCAGACGGCGAGTCAGATCGCCCTCTCCCGCAGCGATGTCGTCCAGATTGGCCTTGATCAGCTGCAGCGGACGCAGGAAGGCATTGCTCAGGGCCAGGCCAATAATGCCGAACACCACCAGCATGATCAGCGCAATCACCAGGATGCTGGTGAGGATGGTGTTTACCCGCTCCTCAATGCTGGCCTCGACCTCGGCCACCTGCAGCTCGACGCCGTCCAGATTCACCGCCGTCCCCAGGGCCAGATCCCACTTGGGCAGGTAGTAGCTGTAGGCCAGTTTGGGCACCAGGATCTTGTCGTTGCTCGGCAGCGGTGAGCTGTACTGCACATAATTGCTGCCATCTTTGGCTACACGAACCAGTTCGTCGTTGACCCGCACGCCATTGGGGTCCTGACGGCCAGTGAAGCTCTTGCCGACATCGGCTGGACTGTCACCGCGGAACAGACGCACCACCTGCGAGTCGTAACCAAAGAAGTAGCCATCCTTGCCGTACTTGATCTTCGACAAGATCGCGATGGCCTGCTCGCGGCTGCTCATGTCGCCCTGGCTTGCACTGTCGTAGAGGCTCTGCACCGAGCCCATGGCGATCTGCATATAACTCTGTAGTTGCTGGCGGCTTTCGCCGACCAGACGCTCTCGGGTTTCACGCACCTCGTCCGCCGCCAGGTCTGTGAGAATCTTCGCCGCCGCGCCACTGAGTATCAGGGCAAAGAGGATCACCGGCAGCAAGGCCAGCAGCAGGACTTTGGTTTTCAGGGTAAGACGCATGTTCCTTTCCTTATGAGCAGGTCTGCGTAAAGCACAACGGGGGTACCGCTATATCGGCACCCCCGTCGTCTACATGAACGACTTATCAGTCGGATTACAACGTCATCGCCGCCAGCCAGCCAAACGCCAGCAAAGGCAGGTTGTAATGCAGAAAGGTCGGCACCACGGTATCCCAGATATGGTTGTGCTGACCGTCCACGTTAAGACCGGAGGTCGGTCCCAGGGTCGAATCCGAAGCCGGCGAACCGGCATCGCCCAGAGCGCCAGCCGTGCCGACGATGCTGACGATAGCCAGCGGACTGAAACCCAGCTGCACGCCGAGCGGCACGAAGATGGCCGCGATGATCGGCACGGTGGAAAAGGAAGAGCCGATGCCCATGGTCACCAACAGGCCGACCAGCAGCATCAGCAGCGCACCCAACGCCTTGCTGTTACCGATCCAGCCGGCAGCGGCATCCACCAGGCTCTGCACCTGGCCTGTGGCCTTGAGCACTTCGGCAAAGCCAGCGGCAGCAATCATGATGAAACCGATAGTGGCCATCATCTTCATGCCCTCGGTGAACAGGTCGTCCGCCTCGCGCCAACGCACCACACCAGACAGCGAGAACACCAGAAATCCGGCCAGGGCGCCGACTATCATCGAGTCCAGCCAGAGCTGTACGACGAATGCCAGAGCCACCGCTACACCGGCGACCAGCAAGGTAGCGCGGCTGTAGCGCGCTCCCGCGCGCTCGACCTGGGCAATGCGCTGCAGGTCGTAGTCCCGCTTGCCGCGATAGCTGAACAACACGGCCACCAACAGACCGCAGAGCATGCCGAGGGCGGGAATAGCCATGGCATGCAGAGCGCTGAGTCCATCCACCGCAACGCCGTTCTTGGCCACATTGGCCAGCAGTATCTCGTTGAGGAAGATGCTGCCGAAACCCACTGGCAGGAACATGTAGGGCGTCACCAGACCGAAGGTCAACACGCAGGCAACCAGGCGGCGGTCGATGCGCAGACGGGTCAGCACATAGAGCAATGGAGGAACCAGCAGCGGGATAAAGGCGATATGGATCGGCAGCACGTTCTGCGAAGCAACGGCTACGGCCAGCAGCAAGCCAAGCAACAGCCACTTCAACCCAGAGTTCTCGCTACCCTGGCGCCCCACCAGAGCCAACGCCCGATCCGCCAGCGCGTGGGCCAGCCCGGATTTGGCGATGGCCACGGCAAAGGCTCCCAGCAGTGCATAGGAAAGCGCCACCGTAGCCCCGCCGCCCAAACCCGAGTTGAATGCCTGCAGCGAGCCCTCCAGCCCCAAGCCACCGACCAGCCCGCCGACCAGAGCCCCCAGGATCAGTGCCACGACCACATGCACGCGCATCAGGCTGAGGGCCAGCATCAGGCTGACCGCGACTATGACTGCATTCATCTCTCACTCCTGCGGATTACGCCTGCCCAAGGCAGAAAAAGCCGCGAACTCTGCCCGTTCGCTCTACGTCTGTCAAAGCCGGATGCACTGCGGGATTGCCTGGAAATTCAAGTGCTTTAACCTAGAGGCTCAAGCAGGGCATTAAATCGTCTCTTCGGGTCAAGCTTCTGACGCCACAGCCGATGTATGTCCTAGTAGTCTGAATCTAGAAGGATCCCGTCATGCTGTCGCGCCTGTCCATACAGTGGAAAATCACTCTGCTCGCCGGTCTCTGCCTACTGGCCATCGTGACCCTGTTGGTCGGCACCTCGCTCTATCAGTCGCGCAGCAGCGCCGAGCTGGTGAAGTCGTCCAGTACCGGCATGCTCGAGGAGTCCGCGCGCCTGCGCATGGCGGCCCGCGGCGAGCTGCAGAGCCTGCGCATCCAGCGCTACTTCATGAGCGCCTACCTCTACGGCAAGGGCTTTTCTCGCCAGGTGCTGTTTCTCAAGGATCAGGCCGAGAAGCGTTTTCTCGATGCCTTCGACCTGCGTGAAGACATGACCCGCCAGGTGCGCACCGCCCTCGAAGGCAACCCCGAGTTGCTCGGTCTGTATCTGGTGTTCGAACCCAATGCTCTCGATGGCAAGGACGAGCTGTTCGCCGACCAGGCCGAATTGGGGAGTAACGAAAAAGGCCGTTTCGCGCTGTACTGGTCGCAGAGCACTCCGGGTGAGCTGGAGTCCGAAGCCATGACCGAGGAAAACCTTTCCGACACCACCACAGGTGCCGGCGGCACCCCCTACAACGCCTGGTACACCTGCCCACTCGACACCCGCAAAACCTGCGTACTCGACCCCTACTTCGATGAGGTCAACGGCAAGCAGGTGTTGATGACCAGCATCGCCTTCCCCCTGGAACAGAACGGCCAGGTGATCGGTGTGATGGGCGTGGATATCAGCCTGGCCAACCTGCAGCAGATCAGCGACCAGGCCAGCAGCGAGCTGTATGACGGCCAGGCTCAGGTCAGCATCATCAGCCCCGCCGGCTTGCTGGCAGGTCACAGTCGTGATGCCGGCATGCTGGGCAAACCACTGGCTGATGCCTTCACCACTCAACATGCCGCCATCCGCACACTGCTGAGCCAGGGCCAGGCTCAGGCGCTGGAGCATGCCGAACTGCTTCAGGTCTTCGAGCCGCTGCTGCCCATTCCCGAAGCCACCAATTGGGGGGTTCTGCTGGAAGTGCCCCGCCCGACCCTGCTGGGCCCGGCGCTGCGCTTGGAGCAGCAACTCGATGAACAGCGCACAGCCTCCACAATGGTTGCCTTGGGCGTGGGAGCGGTGGCCATCCTCCTGGGGCTTGGCCTGATGTGGCTGACCGCCCTCGGCGTCACCCGCCCGGTACTCGGCGTGGCCGCCATGCTGAAGAACATCGCCAGCGGCGAAGGTGACCTGACCCGCCGCCTGGAATATGCCAAACAGGATGAGCTCGGTGAGCTGGCCAGCTGGTTCAACCGCTTCCTCGACAAACTGCAACCGACCATTGCCGACGTGAAACGCTCGGTACAGGACGCGCGCAGCACCGCCGACCAGTCCGCAGCGATTGCCAGCCAGACCAGCTCAGGCATGCAGCAGCAGTTCCGCGAGATCGATCAGGTAGCTACCGCCTCCCAGGAAATGAGCGCCACCGCCCACGACGTGGCCAACAACGCCGCACAGGCCGCCGACGCAGCACGCGGGGCCGATGCGGCGGCTCGTGAAGGCCTGACCATCATCGACCGCACCACGCTCTCCATCGAACAACTGGCCAGCGAGCTCAATTCGGCCATGGGCGAGGTCGAAGCCCTGGCCAGCAGCAGTGAACAGATCGGCTCGGTACTGGAGGTGATCCGCGCCATCGCCGAACAGACCAACCTCCTCGCCCTCAACGCCGCCATCGAGGCGGCCCGTGCCGGCGAGGCAGGCCGTGGCTTTGCTGTGGTAGCCGACGAAGTTCGCAACCTGGCCAAACGCACGCAGGACTCGGTGGAAGAAATCCGCCAGGTGATCGAAAACCTGCAGAGCGGTACCCGTGATGTGGTCGGCTCCATGCACAGCAGTCACAAGCAGGCTCAGGGCAGCGTCGAGATGGTCGAACAGGCCGTCACCGCCCTGCGCCGGATCGGTGATGCCGTCACGGTGATCAATGACATGAACCTGCAGATCGCTTCCGCAGCCGAGGAGCAAAGCGCAGTCGCCGAAGAGGTTAACCGCAACGTCTCCAGCATTCGCGACGTCACCGAGGCGCTGGCCGGTCAGGCTGACGAGTCCGCGCGGGTCAGCCAGAACCTCAACAGCCTGGCCAACCACCAGCAGGGGCTGATGGATCAGTTCCGCGTCTGACCTGCTCACGCCAGTGCCCGGCTGCGGGCACTGGCGTCATCCGTCCGCATCCCTGGCGCCTCGCCACTTGCCTCGTTCCAGAGCGGTCGCTAGCCTGCGCGCAGTCACTCCCACGAGGCTTTGCACATGCTCAATATCGCCCTGATTGCCGGCTCCAGTCGCCGCGACAGCCAGTCCGCTAAGGTCGCCCGCTATCTTCGTCAACGCCTGATTGAGCTGGGTCTGACCCGTGCCGAGCAAAGCAGCCTGATCGATCTGGGCGAGCGCGGTCTGCCGCTGTGGCCTGCCGATGACAAAGGCCCCTGGACTGACTACCAGCAGCAACTGGCAGCAGCCGATGGCCTGTTGGTCATTGCTCCGGAATGGAATGGTATGGCTTGCCCAGCGGTGAAGAACTTCTTCCTGTACGCCAGCAAGGCCGAGCTCGCACATAAGCCGGCACTGCTGGTGGGCGTATCTTCCGGCATCGGTGGCGCCTACCCGATCAGCGAGCTGCGCGCTTCGGGCTACAAAAACTGCCGCATTGCCTATCTGCCGGAGCACCTGATCGTGCGCCAGGTCGAGGCGGTGATGAACCCTGGCGAGGCCAATGGCGAAGACGACCTGCGCATCCGCAAGCGCGCCGACTATGCCCTGGACATCCTCGGCAAGTACGCAGAAGCACTGAAGCCCGTGCGTGCGGCCATCGACATGAGCAACCCGGCCTTCAGCAACGGCATGTGATCACCGAGGTAAAGGTAGCCTGATGGCCACTCGCAGCCCGCCCAGCGGGCTGTCCTCCAGCAACACGCTGCCCCCCCAGGCATCGACGATATCGCGCACAATGCCCAGGCCCAGGCCATGCCCGGCTACCTGTTCGTCCAGGCGCGTGCCGCGGCCCAGTACCGCCTCACGGCGCTCCACAGCAATGCCCGGGCCATCATCGTCCACCCACAGCGTATAACCGTCGCCGTCCTGTGCCAGGCCCAGACACACCTCGGCATCCGCCCATTTGCAGGCGTTATCCAACAGGTTGCCGAGCACCTCCAGCACATCCTCACGATCCCAGGGTAGACACAACCCCGGCTCGGCCTGCCAGTCCAGTTTGAGGCCATGGCTGTGGATCATGCTTAGCGTGCTGAGCAGCCCCGGCAACTCCTGCGCACAGTCGAAATGTGCTCCAGGCAGCACCTCTCCTGCCAACCGCGCCCGACCGAGCTCACGTTCCAGACGCTGCTGAATCTGCCGCAATTGCTCGCGCAGCGTGGCCTGTAGTTCAGGCTGGCCTCGCAGTTCTTCCCGTTCGCTGAGGCTGACGAGAACAGCCAGTGGCGTTTTCAATGCGTGTCCGAGATTGCCAAGGGCATTACGGGAGCGCTTGAGGGTATCTTCGGTATGACTCAGCAGGCGGTTGACCTGGCCCACCAATGGCTCAAGCTCCTCCGGCACCTCACTGTCCAGCTCGCTGCGCCGCCCCTGTTGTAACTGGGCAATCTGTTTGCGTACACGCTCCAGTGGGCGCAGGGCTGCACGCACGGTGTAACGCTGAGCCAAGAGAATCAGCAGTAGCGCGGCGCCACCCAGACCGAAGCCGATCCACTGCAGGCGACGAAAGCTCTGCAGGATCGGTGTGTAGTCCTGCGCCACAAGGATGGAAAACGACTCGCCGAAGCGCTTGTAGTCAGCCCGGTAAACCAGCAACAACTGCCCACGCGGACCGTCGCCAAGACCATCCTGCAGGCCCAGAGCGGTTGGTCGCTGCAGATCGCGGTCCCACAACGAGCGGGAACGCCAGGTTTTTTCGGCAAAGTCGATACGAAAATAGTGACCGGAGAACGGCCGCTGAAAAGTTGGGTCCAGGCGACGCTCATCGAGCTGTATTCCAGTCTGGCCGCGCACCAGAGCCGCCAGCAACATTTGCGTCTCGTCCTTCAGGTCTTCTTGCAGGTAGCGCCGCAAACTGTGGTCGAACAGCCACAAGCTGCTCTGCGCCAGTACCAGGCCCACCATCACCAGCACTCCGGCAAGGCCCAGGCTGAGGCGGCGCTGAATTGACCTCAAGTCTCAACCCCTGCATAGCGATACCCCTGGCCCCGACGTGTTTCGATCACCGCGCGCCCAAGCTTGCCGCGAAGACGGTTGACGTGCACCTCAAGCACGTTCGAGTCGCGCTCGCTTTCCCCGTCGTAGAGATGGTCTGCCAACTGACTCTTCGACAGAATCTGTCCAGGGTGCAGCATGAAATAGCGCAGCAAGCGGAATTCGGCAGAGGTCAGCTCAATCTGCTCTCCGCCGCGGCTCACGCACTGGCGACTCTCGTCCAGCTGCAAACCGGCTGCCTCAAGTTGCGGCTGATTAGCCAAGCCGTGGGCGCGGCGCAACAGTGCCTGGATGCGCAGTGCCAGCTCCTCGGGGTGAAAAGGCTTGGTCAGGTAATCGTCCGCACCAGCCTTGAGGCCATCGATGCGTTCAGCCCAGGAGCCACGCGCAGTCAGGATCAACACCGGCGTTGCCAATCCACCGCCACGCCATTCGCGCAGCACCTCGAGGCCAGGTTTTCCTGGCAGGCCCAGATCAAGAATAATCAGATCATAAGGTTCGGTAGCCCCCTGATGGACAGCATCGCGGCCATCGGCCAGCCAGTCCACGGCATAACCCTGCTCTTTCAGGGCTGCCACTAGCTCATCGGCCAGAGGTACGTGATCCTCTACCAGCAACAGACGCATCAGTCCTCCAGTTCGTCCTTGAGGATGCGGCCATCGCGGGCATCCAGCTCCAGTTCACGGACACTACCGTCGGCGGTCAACAGCTCGATCTCGTAGACCAGCACATCGTCTTCCTCTTCCAGTTCCGCCTCCAGCAACTCGGCTCCGGGATAACGGCCCATGGCCGGTGCCATCAGTGACTCCAGAGGGCGTATGACACCCTCCTGGCGCAAGCGCAGTGCCTCGTCATGATCCAAATCGCGAGCGTGAGCATTGAGCACCATCAACGAAAGCGCCAGAAGTGCTGCACCACTATGACGAGGCACAGGCATCATCAGTCATCCCGATGCTCTTGCAGAATCTGCCCATTGACGGCGTCCAGTTCCACATCCCACTGCACCCCCTGGGCGTCGCGCACCTCAACCTGGTACACATAGCGACCGTGCTCCTGCTCAAGCTCAGTGTCTTCGATCTTGCCGCCCGGATACTTGGCCAACGCGGCCTCGTTGAGTTTCTCGAAGCTCAGGATGGTACCGGCATCGCGCAATTTCAACGCCTCGTCCGGCCCCAGATCACGGGCCTGGGCGATGCCGGCAGTAGCAGTTAGGGCGGCAACGGCAAAAAGACGGGTCAGCTTGTTCATGGTGTTCTCCTCGGGGTATCTGTTGTCTACAGGGACCAAGATACTGGTGCCAACTTAATCCAAGCTGAATCCAGCTAAGCCTCACAACTGATCGGATATTCACCGGCTGAAGGCGCTTGGCCTGTCGGGACACGCCACTATAATCGCTGGCCTGCAATACGGAGCCGAGCATGACCGCGATCCACATCAAATCCCCTGCCCTTAGCCTGCGTGCAGGCAAACGCGCCCTCGCCCGCATTCGTGAACGCGGTCTGCTGCCAGCAGATGTAAGCATTCTGCCTGGGGCCGCCGGCGGGCCCAAAGGGCTTGGTATTCAGGGACTGGATCTGGCGCTGTTCGGCGACTGGCTGCCACGAGCACCACGCGAACGCACGCTCATCGGCGCCTCGATCGGTTCCTGGCGCTTCGCCAGCGCCTGCCTGCCTGACGCCTGCGCGGGCATTCGACGCCTCGGTGAGCTTTATACCAGCCAACGCTTCGCCAAGGGCGTGAGCATGGCAGAGGTATCGCGCAGCTGTGTGCAGTTACTGGATGACTTGTTCGAGGGGCAAGATGCGGCAGTACTTAACAATCCGCTCTATCGCCTCAACATAGTGATCGTGCGTAGCCATGGTCTGCTGCAGCACGATCATCGCGGCAAGCTTGGTCTTGGCCTGTCGTCGGTCATTGGCAACAACCTTCTCGGCCGACAGCGTTTAGGCCGGCACTTCGAGCGGGTGATCCTGCATGACGCCCGCCAACTACCGCCGCTAGCCACCCTGAATGATTTCCGCTCACACTTTCACACCTTGGCCGAGAGCAACTTGCGTCACGCCTTGCTGGCCTCGGGCTCCATACCCATGGTCATGGAGGCAATCCGCGACATTCCGGGCCTGGAGCCAGGCAGTTACCGTGACGGAGGCCTGCTGGACTACCACCTCGACCTGCCCTACGAAAGCGACGGTGTAGTGCTGTACCCACACTTCACCGATAAGGTCATTCCTGGCTGGTTTGATAAGAGTCTGCCCTGGCGACGGGGTGACGGTGATCGACTGCAGGACGTCTTGCTGCTGTCTCCCTCACCTGAATACCTGGCGAAACTGCCTCACGGCAAGCTACCGGACCGCAGCGACTTCAAGCGCTATCTAGGCGACGATGCCGGCCGCGAACGTTACTGGCGTAAGGCAATGGCCGAAAGCCAAAGGCTGGGCGACGAATTTCTTCAGCTGACTGAAAATGATCAGTTAAGCGAGCGTCTACAACCCCTTTGAGTTACTACCTTCAGTCCGCGAGCCCCCCCGATGCGACGGGCGATCTGAGATTGCGGCTGGTAAACTGCGGCGAACACATATCTGACCCGTTTCGCATCTATCCAGCAGAGCGCACTTACCTTGGAACTGTTCAAAGAATTCACATTCGAATCCGCCCACTTTCTGCCCAATGTACCGACAGGCCATAAGTGCGGACGCCTGCACGGCCACTCGTTCCGTGCGGCTATTTATATCGAGGGGGAGGTCGATCCTCATACCGGCTGGATTCGTGACTTCGCCGAGATCAAGGCCATCTTCAAACCGATCTACGACCTGCTTGATCATAACTACCTGAACGAAATTCCAGGCTTGGAAAACCCCACTAGCGAGAATCTCGCAAAGTGGATATGGCTGGAGCTCAAACCATTACTGCCTGAACTGTCCCGCGTACGAGTTCACGAAACCTGCACTAGCGGCTGCGAATACCGCGGCGACTGAACCGTCTTCGGCAATAGAAAGAGCCACCCAAAGGTGGCTTTTTACGTCATTAGCTTTCTATAAATTTTCTCGGCGCAAAGACAAACCCCCGACCAGCGTAAGCGGGTCGGGGGTTTGGGATAGGAGCTTGACGATGACCTACTCTCACATGGGGAAGCCCCACACTACCATCGGCGATGCGTCGTTTCACTACTGAGTTCGGGATGGGATCAGGTGGTTCCAACGCTCTATGGTCGTCAAGCAATTCGGTTGGGGACTCGGTGTTTAGTCGTTTCCCCGAATGGGTATGTGATATCGGTATTGCGTGTTCAGCAAACTTTCGGCATTTCTGTCGACTTCACCGTCTAACAGCCAAATTGTTTGGGTGTTATATGGTCAAGCCTCACGGGCAATTAGTATTGGTTAGCTCAACGCCTCACAGCGCTTACACACCCAACCTATCAACGTCGTAGTCTTCGACGGCCCTTTAGGGAGCTCGAGGCTCCAGTGAGATCTCATCTTGAGGCAAGTTTCCCGCTTAGATGCTTTCAGCGGTTATCTTTTCCGAACGTAGCTACCCGGCAATGCCACTGGCGTGACAACCGGAACACCAGAGGTTCGTCCAACCCGGTCCTCTCGTACTAAGGTCAGCCCCTCTCAAATCTCAAACGTCCACGGCAGATAGGGACCGAACTGTCTCACGACGTTCTAAACCCAGCTCGCGTACCACTTTAAATGGCGAACAGCCATACCCTTGGGACCGGCTTCAGCCCCAGGATGTGATGAGCCGACATCGAGGTGCCAAACACCGCCGTCGATATGAACTCTTGGGCGGTATCAGCCTGTTATCCCCGGAGTACCTTTTATCCGTTGAGCGATGGCCCTTCCATACAGAACCACCGGATCACTAAGACCTACTTTCGTACCTGCTCGACGTGTCTGTCTCGCAGTCAAGCGCGCTTTTGCCTTTATACTCTACGACCGATTTCCGACCGGTCTGAGCGCACCTTCGTACTCCTCCGTTACTCTTTGGGAGGAGACCGCCCCAGTCAAACTGCCCACCATACACTGTCCTCGCTCCGGATAACGGAGCAGAGTTAGAACCTCAAGCATGCCAGGGTGGTATTTCAAGGATGGCTCCACGCGAACTGGCGTCCACGCTTCAAAGCCTCCCACCTATCCTACACAAGCAGGCTCAAAGTCCAGTGCAAAGCTACAGTAAAGGTTCACGGGGTCTTTCCGTCTAGCCGCGGATACACTGCATCTTCACAGCGATTTCAATTTCACTGAGTCTCGGGTGGAGACAGCGCCGCCATCGTTACGCCATTCGTGCAGGTCGGAACTTACCCGACAAGGAATTTCGCTACCTTAGGACCGTTATAGTTACGGCCGCCGTTTACCGGGGCTTCGATCAAGAGCTTCGCTTGCGCTAACCCCATCAATTAACCTTCCGGCACCGGGCAGGCGTCACACCCTATACGTCCACTTTCGTGTTTGCAGAGTGCTGTGTTTTTAATAAACAGTCGCAGCGGCCTGGTATCTTCGACCGGCATGAGCTTACGGAGCAAGTCCTTCACCCTCACCGGCGCACCTTCTCCCGAAGTTACGGTGCCATTTTGCCTAGTTCCTTCACCCGAGTTCTCTCAAGCGCCTTGGTATTCTCTACCCAACCACCTGTGTCGGTTTGGGGTACGGTTCCTAGTTACCTGAAGCTTAGAGGCTTTTCCTGGAAGCATGGCATCAACCACTTCACGTCCAAAAGGACGCTCGTCATCAGTTCTCGGCATTAAGATCCCGGATTTGCCTAAGATCTCTGCCTACCACCTTAAACACGGACAACCAACGCCGTGCTGGCCTAGCCTTCTCCGTCCCCCCATCGCAGTAACTAGAAGTGCGGGAATATTAACCCGCTTCCCATCGACTACGCATTTCTGCCTCGCCTTAGGGGCCGACTAACCCTGCGTCGATTAACGTTGCGCAGGAAACCTTGGTCTTTCGGCGTGCGAGTTTTTCACTCGCATTGTCGTTACTCATGTCAGCATTCGCACTTCTGATACCTCCAGCAAGCTTCTCAACTCACCTTCACAGGCTTACAGAACGCTCCTCTACCGCGTCACTTACGTGACACCCGTAGCTTCGGTGTGTAGTTTGAGCCCCGTTACATCTTCCGCGCAGGCCGACTCGACTAGTGAGCTATTACGCTTTCTTTAAAGGGTGGCTGCTTCTAAGCCAACCTCCTAGCTGTCTAAGCCTTCCCACATCGTTTCCCACTTAACTACAACTTTGGGACCTTAGCTGACGGTCTGGGTTGTTTCCCTTTTCACGACGGACGTTAGCACCCGCCGTGTGTCTCCCATGCTCGGCACTTCTGGGTATTCGGAGTTTGCATCGGTTTGGTAAGTCGGGATGACCCCCTAGCCGAAACAGTGCTCTACCCCCCAGAGTGATACATGAGGCGCTACCTAAATAGCTTTCGAGGAGAACCAGCTATCTCCGGGCTTGATTAGCCTTTCACTCCGATCCACAGGTCATCCGCTAACTTTTCAACGGTAGTCGGTTCGGTCCTCCAGTCAGTGTTACCTAACCTTCAACCTGCCCATGGATAGATCGCCCGGTTTCGGGTCTATACCCAGCGACTAAGACGCCCTATTAAGACTCGCTTTCGCTACGCCTCCCCTATTCGGTTAAGCTTGCCACTGAATATAAGTCGCTGACCCATTATACAAAAGGTACGCAGTCACCCAACAAAGTGGGCTCCCACTGCTTGTACGCATACGGTTTCAGGTTCTATTTCACTCCCCTCTCCGGGGTTCTTTTCGCCTTTCCCTCACGGTACTAGTTCACTATCGGTCAGTCAGTAGTATTTAGCCTTGGAGGATGGTCCCCCCATATTCAGACAAAGTTTCTCGTGCTCCGTCCTACTCGATTTCACTTCTAAGACCTTTTCGCGTACAGGGCTATCACCCACTATGGCCGCACTTTCCAGAGCGTTCCGCTAAAATCAAAGAAGCTTAAGGGCTAGTCCCCGTTCGCTCGCCACTACTAAGGGAATCTCGGTTGATTTCTTTTCCTCAGGGTACTTAGATGTTTCAGTTCCCCTGGTTCGCCTCTTACACCTATGTATTCAGTGCAAGATACCTAACTTATGTTAGGTGGGTTCCCCCATTCAGAGATCTCCGGATCACAGTCTATTTGCCGACTCCCCGAAGCTTATCGCAGGCTATCACGTCTTTCATCGCCTCTGACTGCCAAGGCATCCACCGTATGCGCTTCTTCACTTGACCATATAACCCCAAGCAATCTGGTTACTGTCTCAAACGTGAAGACGACATTCGCCGAAAATTTGCATAGAGAACACGCAAATTTTACCTTGACCAGATCAATTACCAGTGAAAGTAATTAATCAGTCACTTCTATCACATACCCAAATTTTTAAAGAACGATTTGTACCGGTCAAAAGACCAGAAATCAGCACTCATCAGACTATTCTGAAGCGCTCATTTCTGAACTCTTTCACGCGACGATAATGGTGGAGCCAAGCGGGATCGAACCGCTGACCTCCTGCGTGCAAAGCAGGCGCTCTCCCAGCTGAGCTATGGCCCCGTATTTATCTGTACCAAGCAATTGGTAGGTCTGGGCAGATTTGAACTGCCGACCTCACCCTTATCAGGGGTGCGCTCTAACCAACTGAGCTACAGACCTATAACAGGGTCGCGTTACAGCATCGTCTTCTACAAGGAATCAAGCAATTCGTGTGGGAACTTATGAAGAAGCTGAAGTCTTCGATTAAGGAGGTGATCCAGCCGCAGGTTCCCCTACGGCTACCTTGTTACGACTTCACCCCAGTCATGAATCACTCCGTGGTAACCGTCCCCCTTGCGGTTAGACTAGCTACTTCTGGAGCAACCCACTCCCATGGTGTGACGGGCGGTGTGTACAAGGCCCGGGAACGTATTCACCGTGACATTCTGATTCACGATTACTAGCGATTCCGACTTCACGCAGTCGAGTTGCAGACTGCGATCCGGACTACGATCGGTTTTATGGGATTAGCTCCACCTCGCGGCTTGGCAACCCTTTGTACCGACCATTGTAGCACGTGTGTAGCCCTGGCCGTAAGGGCCATGATGACTTGACGTCATCCCCACCTTCCTCCGGTTTGTCACCGGCAGTCTCCTTAGAGTGCCCACCATAATGTGCTGGTAACTAAGGACAAGGGTTGCGCTCGTTACGGGACTTAACCCAACATCTCACGACACGAGCTGACGACAGCCATGCAGCACCTGTGTCTGAGTTCCCGAAGGCACCAATCTATCTCTAGAAAGTTCTCAGCATGTCAAGGCCAGGTAAGGTTCTTCGCGTTGCTTCGAATTAAACCACATGCTCCACCGCTTGTGCGGGCCCCCGTCAATTCATTTGAGTTTTAACCTTGCGGCCGTACTCCCCAGGCGGTCGACTTAATGCGTTAGCTGCGCCACTAAGATCTCAAGGATCCCAACGGCTAGTCGACATCGTTTACGGCGTGGACTACCAGGGTATCTAATCCTGTTTGCTCCCCACGCTTTCGCACCTCAGTGTCAGTATCAGTCCAGGTAGTCGCCTTCGCCACTGGTGTTCCTTCCTATATCTACGCATTTCACCGCTACACAGGAAATTCCACTACCCTCTACCGTACTCTAGCTCAGTAGTTTTGGAGGCAGTTCCCAGGTTGAGCCCGGGGATTTCACCTTCAACTTGCTGAACCACCTACGCGCGCTTTACGCCCAGTAATTCCGATTAACGCTTGCACCCTTCGTATTACCGCGGCTGCTGGCACGAAGTTAGCCGGTGCTTATTCTGTTGGTAACGTCAAAACAGCAAGGTATTAACTTACTGCCCTTCCTCCCAACTTAAAGTGCTTTACAATCCGAAGACCTTCTTCACACACGCGGCATGGCTGGATCAGGCTTTCGCCCATTGTCCAATATTCCCCACTGCTGCCTCCCGTAGGAGTCTGGACCGTGTCTCAGTTCCAGTGTGACTGATCATCCTCTCAGACCAGTTACGGATCGTCGCCTAGGTGAGCCATTACCTCACCTACTAGCTAATCCGACCTAGGCTCATCTGATAGCGCAAGGCCCGAAGGTCCCCTGCTTTCTCCCGTAGGACGTATGCGGTATTAGCAGTCGTTTCCAACTGTTGTCCCCCACTACCAGGCAGATTCCTAGGCATTACTCACCCGTCCGCCGCTGAATCCAGGAGCAAGCTCCCATCATCCGCTCGACTTGCATGTGTTAGGCCTGCCGCCAGCGTTCAATCTGAGCCATGATCAAACTCTTCAGTTCAATACTGCTTGGGTTTTGAGAAAACCCTAAACTTGGCTCAGCAATCGCAAATAAACTCTCGAATTCACGAGTGTTACTTGTGTTGCTGATAATCAGGTGACTATCAGTCTTACCTCACAAGCACCCACACGAATTGCTTGATTCTGTTGTTAAAGAACGTTTCGGCGAGTCTTTCGTCCCAACCGAGGCCGCGCATTCTACAGCAGCCCTTCTTTCCGTCAAGCTGTTTTTGAAGATTTTTCGTTTCTTCTCAACCGCTTGCGCCTCAGACCAGATTCTCTTCTCGTCAGAGGGAGGCGAATTCTACAGCGTTCAAAACCGCTGTCAACCACCTCTTTCAACCACTTTCGATCAAAACCGACCGAAGCACCGACAGAGCAAAACCACTACCCCGCCAGCCCGGCGCATTCTATTCGAATTCGCCGCCAGCGCAACCTTTTTCACTCATCTAACTCACTGATTAACAAGGAGTTTTCAGATCAGACTGCGCCGTAAGAGGCGCGCATTATAGGCCTTCGAACCTACCCGTCAATGCTTTTTTGGGCAAACCTGCCTCAAGCCTGCATGATCCAGCCATCAACTCCCATGGCGGCCTGACGCAGTGCCTCCGAACGGGTCGGATGTGGATGGCAGATCAGCGCGATGTCTTCGGCCGATGCGGCGAACTCCATGGCCACACAATATTCGCCGATCATCTCGCTCACGCTTGGCCCGACCATGTGCACGCCAAGAATTTCGTCCGTCCGCTCATCTGCCAGGACTTTCACGAAACCCTCGGCTTCATGGTTGATCTTGGCGCGACTGTTCGCCGTGAAAGGGAACTTGCCTACCCGGTAGCTACGCCCTGCTTCTTTCAGCTGTTCTTCAGTCAAACCGACACAGGCGACTTCGGGCTTGGTGTAGATGACACTAGGAATGACGTTGTAATTCACCTCGGCCGACCTACCGGCAATCCGCTCGACGCAGGCGATGGCTTCATCTTCGGCCTTGTGCGCCAGCATCAACCCAGAGGTGACATCACCGATAACCCATATACCGGGCACAGCTGTCTTGTGGTGATCATTGGCCAACATCCCGCGCTTGTCGGTTGTGAGCCCGGCGCTCTCCAGCCCCAGGCCCTCGGTGTAGGGACGCCGGCCTATGGCAACCAGAACGTAATCACATTCCAGCACCTGAGCGGCCCCACCAGCAGCCGGCTCAAGACTCAACTCAACACCCTGCCCCTTAACCACTGCGCCCGAGACCTTACTGCCGAGTTGAAACTTCATGCCTTGCTTGCTCAGCGCACGCTGCAGGGTTTTGGCCGTTTCATCGTCGAGCCCTGGGCAAATACGGTCGAGGTATTCGACCACGGTGACTGCGCTGCCCAAGCGGCGCCAGACCGACCCCAACTCCAAACCGATCACACCAGCACCTATGACCACCAGGTGTTTTGGCACCTCGGGCAGCGCCAGTGCGCCTGTGGAGTCGAGTATGCGCTGGTTATCGATTGCGACGCCTGGCAACGGTGTCGGCTCCGATCCCGTTGCGATGACAATGTCCTTGGCCTGCAGCTGAATCAGGCTGCCATCAGCAGCCGTCACCAGGACCTGCCCTGCACCGCTCAGCGTCCCCCAGCCCTTGATCCAATCAACCTTGTTCTTGCGGAAGAGGAATTCGATGCCTTTGGTCAGGCCTGCTACGCTCTCATCCTTCTGCTTCATCATCTGTAGCAGGTTGAGTTTCGGCTTGACTTCAATCCCCAGGCTGGCGAACTCCTTGCCGCTGGCCGCCTCGTAGAGCTCGGACGCATGCAACAGGGCCTTGGATGGCATGCAGCCCACATTGAGACAGGTTCCACCCAGGGTTTCTCGTCCCTCTACACAGGCGACCTTGAGCCCGAGCTGACCGGCACGAATCGCGGCGTTATAACCGCCCGGCCCACCGCCAATGACAACCACATCATATGCAGTCATTAAAATCGCTCCGTGAGTTAGCGCGCCGCTGACAGCTCTGTCGCTGCGCCACGGTTGCGTGAGAGATGGAAGGCCGCAAAAGCTGCAGCGGCGAAAGAGCTATGCAGAACAACCATAGGCCAGGCGGTAGTACCTTGCAGCATCCCAAGCAGCACGCCGGCCAGGGTGGCGCCAGCCATTTGCGCAAAGCCCATAAAGCCTGAGGCGAGCCCCGCACGGTGCGCATTGGGGATGACTGCGCCAGCAACCGAGGCCGGTATCAACATGCCACCTCCCACAGTGACCAGCACCTGCGGCAGCGAAAGCCCCCAGAGGGAAAGACCAAAGAACAGGTGCGCCAGAAGGGTCAGCGCTGCGCCTACCAGCACCAGCGCCACCCCGACGGCCACAATACGCTCGGGCCCTAGCCGCATAATCATGCGCTGCGTGAACAGGGCTCCTGCAATCAGCCCGGACACGATGCCACCGAACACCAGCCCATACTCTGCTGTGCTGAGACCCAGCAGCCTCATATAGATGAAGGATGACCCGGCAATCACACTGAACATCGCACCGTAGGTGCAGGCCAGAGTCAGCGCAAAAGTGCGCAGCGGCCTGCCCCGGAACAAGTCCATATAGTCGCCGAGCAGTTTCGATGGCCGTCCAGCCTGAGGATCGAGATGGCTATTGCTCTCTTGGTAGAAGAGAACGACTCCGAGCAGCCCCATACCGCCCACGGTTAGCGAACACCACAAAGGTGCCTGCCATCCCCAATGCAGGGTCAGGATGCCACCCAGCATGGGCGCAAGCGCGATGGAAACTAGCATCCCGATCACGGTCATCGCCAATGCCGGCCCGGCCTGAGCCTGCCAAACGTCTCGCACGATGGCACGCGCCAACACCAGCGCGGAGCACGCCCCCAGGCCTTGCAGCGCCCTGGCGAGAACAAACTCAGCGAGATCGCCAGCCCCCAGCAACCACAGTGTGGCCACCAGGTAGGTCGCCAGCCCCGCCAGCAGCACGGGACGCCGACCGAAACGATCGGAGAGCGGCCCCAGCACCAGCTGCCCCAGGCCAAAAGCTGCAACGAATGTCGACAAGACCGGCAGACTCGAACCTGGCGGCGCAGCAAAGCCACGCTCCAAGTCACCCAGAGCCGGAATCAGCAGTTGGGTAGAAATTTCGCCCAGTGCAGTCAGCAGCATGAGCAGGCACAGCAAGCTCTGTGAAGGTTTAAGCATCGCGCAACTCTCGACGGATCAGGTTTCCGGAATGGAATCGCCTGTTTACATTTCAACCATAATATTATTTATTGAATGATAGCAATCATCAAAAGACACGCGGAGAAGAAGCAAGATGCCCACACATAGCCAAGAAGAGCGCCTGATTGCCTGGAGACAGGCCGAGCAGATAGCCCGCGACAAGCTCGGAGAGCCCGGCACGTTGTCGCTGCAACAGGTCAGCGAGCTGAGCGCTCAGGAGTTCTTCGATCGAATTGGTCGAGGAGAACTGCCCAGTCCACCCTTCGGGCATCTTGTCGACTTCGTTCCGCTGGAATGGGAGCCAGGGCGGTTTCTGTTCCAGGGCACGCCTGACGCACGGCACTACAACCCGCTAGGGAGTGTGCACGGTGGTTATGCAGCCACCCTGCTCGACTCCTGCATGGGCTGTGCCGTGCATACCCGGCTTGAGCCTGGCCAGGGCTATACCACCATCGACTTGCGCATCAGCTATGTGCGCGCTCTGACCCGTAACACCGGGCCGGTGCGCGCGGAAGGCAAGCTGGTGCATCTGGGCCGCTCCACGGCCTTGGCCGAAGGACGGATCTACGACGCGAACGACCGACTGTATGCCGTCGGTTCCACTACCTGCATGATTTTCGACCTGCGCGAGCGAGGTGCAGCCTAGAGCTGCTGATCCGTACTTTAGCCCGGAAATGCCGACCAAATATATGTCGACCAACATGTCAAAAAAAGGAAACCCAGCATGACCTCCATCGTAATCGCCGGCTATGCCCGCTCCCCCTTCCACTTCGCCAAAAAAGGCGGCCTGATCAATCTGCGCCCCGACGACCTGGCCGCCCAAGTGTTGAAGGGCCTGGTCAACAAACTCGATCTTGATCCCAGCCAATTGGAAGACGTGATCATGGGCTGCGCCTACCCCGAGGCCGAACAAGGCATGAACATCGCCCGTATCGCCAGCTTCCGTGCCGGCTTTCCCGAAACTCTCGGCGGGGCCACGGTCAACCGTTTCTGCGGCTCATCCATGACTGCGGTGCACTTCGCCGCCGGGCAGATCCTGCTCGGCGCCGGCGATGCCTTCCTCTGCGCCGGCGTGGAATCCATGACCCGCGTCCCCATGGGCGGCTTCAACATTTCACCCAACCCCAGCCTGATGAGCAGTTTCCCGCAGGCCTACATGGCCATGGGGCACACTGCCGAGGAAGTGGCCAAGCGTTTCGCGGTCAGCCGCGAGGAGCAGGAAGCCATGGCGGTCGAGTCTCACGCCAAGGCCGTAAACGCCCGTGAGCTGGGATACTTCAAGGACGAAATACTTACGCTGGAGACGCCAGACGGTCTGGTCAGCGAAGACGGCTGCATCCGTCCCGGCACCAGCCTTGAAGCGCTGGCCCAGCTCAAGCCGGCCTTCGGTGGCAGCGTCACCGCCGCCACCTCCTCGCCTCTCACCGACGGTAGCGCCGCCGTACTGGTGTGCAGCGAGGAATTCGCGCGCAATCACGGTCTGGATATCCTTGCTCGCATCAAGGCCGTTGCAGTCGGCGGCTGCGCTCCGGAGATCATGGGCATGGGCCCCGTGGTGGCAACTCGCAAGGTGCTGGAGCGTGCCGGTTTGAATATCGCCGACATCGACCTGGTCGAAATTAACGAGGCCTTCGCCAGCCAGTCCATCGCCTGCGTGCGTGAGCTGGGCCTGGACATGGCCAGGGTCAATCTGGACGGCGGCGCCCTCGCCCTTGGCCACCCGCTGGGCGCCACCGGCGCGCGCATCACCGGCAAGGCCGCTGCGCTGCTCAAGCGCACCGGCGGTCGTTACGCCATCGCCACCCAGTGCATTGCCGGAGGCCAGGGCGTCGCCACCTTGCTCGAAGCCGTCTGATACCGGTAAGGCTCAGCATCTCGCTGGATCACACAATCTGCCGACCGTGTAACATTAAGGTCGGCATTCCAACCTTTGCCCGGAGCTGATCGCATGCGCTATTCGGAAGACCACAAAGCCAAGACCCATCAACGCATCATCGATGAAGCGGCTTTGCGCTTTCGCCGCGACGGCGTGCTGGCAACCGGCTTACAGCCTTTGATGAAGGCGCTGGGCCTGACCCATGGCGGTTTCTACGCGCACTTCAAATCGAAGGACGACCTGGTCGAGCAAGCCCTGCAGCAGAGTGCCGACCAACTCAAAACAGGCCTCACCGATCTTGACCAAGCGGCAAAGCCATTGCACGAGCTGATCAAGCGCTACCTCTCCTCCGCCCACTGCCAATCGCCCGGGGCTGGCTGCCCGCTGCCGACCATGTCCGCCGAGCTGGGCCAACGCGGCCAACCCAGCCGCATCACCGACCAGATAGTGCGCGATCGCCTGCAGACCATCGCCAGCGGCCTGTCCGGCGAGGATGCCGACAAGCAGAGCGCGCTGATTCTCTCGGCCATGGTTGGCGCCCTGGTACTGTCGCGCAGCGTCACCGACCCCGAACTGGCGAAATTGTTACGTACCAGCACTCGCGACCTGCTCTTACAGCAAACCGAGGCCTGAACGGCGCCCGCAAAAAAGCCCCCGAGAGTCCATCCGGGGGCTTTTCCGTTCTACCTCAGCGCTTGTAGCGCGGCGCCGCCTGGTTACGTGACAGGTTCGGCCCCAAGGCCGCACGGGCGGCAACGAAGGCCTGCCAGTCAGCCGCATCCGGCAGCGAGGGAATGGTGATCAGCTCGCTCTGATCGAAACCGGCCAGAGCCGCGTCGACCATCTCACCAACCTCCATGATCATCTCCGGCGGCAACTTGCTGCCATCGATACCGCTGCGCTCCCAAATCTCGGTCCGCGTCACGCCAGGCAGCACGGCCTGCACCTGGACACCCTTGGCGGCGATTTCACCATGCAGGGTCTGCGTCAGGCTCAGCACATAGGCCTTGGAGGCGCTGTATACGGCGTTGAACATTTCCGGCGCCAAGGCCACCACCGAAGCGACATTGACGATAGCGCCGCGGCCTGCCGCGGAAAACCGCGCCGCTGCCGCCGAAGCCAGGCGTGTCAGGGCCACCACGTTCAACTGGATCAGGCGCTCGGCCTGCTCCAGATCCGCCTCTGCCAGGGTGCCATTGCTGGCTACCCCGGCGTTGTTCACCAGCAGGCTGATGGCACCATCGTCACGCAGCTTCTGCTCGACGGCCAGCAGGTCGGTCTTGTCGGTCAGATCAGCCTTGAGCACCTCGACAGCTACGCCGTGCAGGGCGGACAGGCGCTCGGCCATCGCCTGCAGGCGTGGCAGATCACGCGCCACCAGCAGCAAGTCATAACCACGCAGCGCAAGGCGCTCGGCGTAGGTTGCCCCGATCCCAGAAGATGCGCCGGTAATCAGCGCCTTGCCTTGCTTGCTCATGGTGAATCTCCGCGATTGATTGGATGACGACCGCAATATTATATGACAAGCATCATTAAACAACCCTGAATGCGCTATGACACCGATAGAGGAATAGCTGAGCGGGCGAGAAGCCCAGGAACCAATGGCACCAAGCCGAACGCGGCTTGGTGCCGAAAGAACTATGTGCGAGGGGCCTGTGCGGGCGCGGCATCCTCGAAACGATCAACCTTGCGCAGGCTACGGAAGCCCCACATCCAGCCGCCGACCACACCCAGCGTGCACAGGCTGCCCAGCAGCGCCGCCGGCACCGCACCGAACCAAGCCGCACTGCTGCCGGCGCGGAACTCGCCCAGCTCATTGGAGGAGCCGATGAACAGCATGTTCACGGCATTCACCCGGCCCCGCATGGCATCCGGGGTGGAGAACTGCACCAGCGAAGAACGGATATACATGCTCACCATATCCGCACCGCCCGCCACCAGCAGCGCGGCAAAGGACAGCCAGAACAGGCTGGACAGCGAGAACACCAGGTTGGCCACGCCGAACACTGCCACCGCAGCAAACATGCTCATGCCCACATGGCGGTTGAACGGACGCACACTCAGATAAAAACCGACCAGCACTTCACCGATGGCCATGGCGCTGCGCAGGATGCCGAGCCCGGTCGGACCGACCTGGAGCACTTCCTGGGCGTAGATAGGCAACAGTGCCACCACGCCGCCGAGCAACACCGCGAACAGGTCCAGCGAAATGGTGCCGAGAATGATCGGTCGCGAGCGGATGAACTGAATACCCGCGGTAAAGCGCTGCCAGGCGGTGGACTCCAGGGCCTGGCGCGCTTCGGCGTAGCGCACCTTGACCAGCCCCAGCATCAGCACGCCGCCCAAGAAGCAGCCCAGGCACACCGCATAGGTCAGGCCGCCGCCGCCCAGGGCATAAAGCCCGCCACCCAGTACCGGGCCGGAGATGGTCGAGGCGCGCACTATCATGCTGTTGGCGGCGATGGCCGGCGCCAGGCGTTCGCGCGGTACGATCTGCGGCAGCAGGCTGGACAGCGCCGGGCCGGTAAAGGCGCGGGCGCAGCCATAGAACACCAGCACTATGTAGAAGGCACCGACCGGCCCCTGCACCAGCGACAACCAGAGCAAGGCCGCCGCACACAGCGCCTCCACTCCCCAGCTCAGCGCCAGGATCAGTTTGCGGTCGTAACGGTCGATCAGGTCCCCCGCCGGCATCAGCAACAACAGCATGGGGATGAACTGGGCCAGGCCGACATAGGCCAGCGCCATAGGGTCGCGGGTCAGGTCATAGACCTGCCAGGCCACCACCACGGCAAGAATCTGCACGGCGAACATGGCCAGCACTCGACTGACGAGAAACGGCAGGAACCCTGGCTGACGATAAACGGAGTGTTCGGCAAGCACGATGATGGCCTTGTACTGCGGGCTGGCTGGAAGGTCGCAAAATCTACGGGGGCAAAGCTGTCCAGGTAAACAACTTTCAGGCTCGACACTGCCCGATGCCAGAGGCGAGCGCAACGTAACGGCGCCGTAGCCAGCAGAAGATACAAACTCAGGCTAATAAGCACACAAAGTGAAGGCATAATGCCTGCACTGACAGATTTCACCTGGAGTGCCACCGTTGTTTGCCCTGCTGCTCCCACTGCTCGCACTGACCGGGATGGTCGTCCTGAGCCTGCTGTACCGCCGCCTGCAGCAACAACAGCTACTGCTGGAGCGACTCGAAGAAGGCGTTCTGCGCATCAGCGCGCAGGGCCTCATCAAGTCGCACAACCCCGCTGCGCGAAGCCTGCTCGGCAGCGACGCCACCGACCTGCGGGGGCACCCACTTTCCAACTGGCTCCCGCCACTCAGTGCAGAAGCGACTCAATCGATCGCCCTACAAGATGATGAAGGTCGACAACGTACACTGCGCATATGCCGAATCCCCGCACGCATCGGCAGTGACGAACTGCTACTTCTTCAGCCACAAGCGTCTACAGCCGAACGCGAGCGTTTTCAGCGTAGCCAGTACTTCGCCCGTATCGGCACCTGGGACTGGGATATCGACACCGATCGCCTGTACTGGTCGGAAGCCATCTACGCCATGTTCGGCTACCGGGTCGGCGAAGTGACTCCCTCCTACCAGCTGTTCTGTGACAGCGTGCACCCGGATGACCGCGCTCAGGTTCGTGCAGGCGAACTGCGCTGCATCGAAACCGGCGAGAACCACGATGAGGAATACCGCGTGATCTGGCCGGACGGCAGCATCCACTGGCTACGCGAGACCGGCAACGTGATCAAGGATGCCCGGGGCCAACCGCTCAAGATGATGGGGGTGGTGCGCGACATCACCGAGGAAAAAGCCAACGTCAGCCAACTGCACAGGCTCGCCCACCACGACCCTCTGACCGGCCTGTACAACCGCCTGCGCTTTGAAGAGCACCTGCGCGAAGCCCTGCAACACGCCCAGCACAATGACACGCGTGCGGCGCTGGTCTTCATCGACCTGAACGGCTTCAAGGCCATCAATGACGACCTGGGTCACGCTGCCGGCGATCAGGTTCTGGTCGAAATCGGCAAACGACTTAAACAGGCACTGCGCGACTCGGACAGAGTGGCGCGGCTGGGCGGTGACGAGTTTGTCGCACTCCTTGAAGGCTTGTCGCCTCAGCGCCCGACCCAGGAGGAGGCAGCGGCCATCGCCGCCAAATTGCTGGCGGTGGTGCTACCGCCCATCAACCTGGCTCAGGGTCAGCAGAAAGTCGGTGTCAGCCTGGGTATCGCGCTCTACCCGGAGCACGGCAACAGCATCGACCGCTTGCTGCACAGCGCCGACCAGGCCATGTACCAGGCCAAGCGCAGCGGCGATAACCAGTATCGCCTGGCCCGCCCGTTGCACGTGGCCGGGCAGGAGCACTCAGACTGAACGGCGAATGAACTTGATCGTGTAGTCCATCTGCGGCTTGCGCGTCACGCTGATGGCACGGCGACTTATCGTATCCAAGGTGACATTCCAGAAGCCATCGCTGGGTACCTTGATACGCGCCGGAAAGCGATCGAAGGCACCACCGTGGTAAGTGTGCCGGCCGCCGTTCTTGAAGCTGCGGAAATTCGCATCGTTCATCAGGCGGATGTTGCAGGGCTGCGAGCACTGAATGACGACCGTGTCGCCCTCGTTAAGAAACTCGCGCTGGTGGATGAATTTCATGCGGTGTAATTCCGGGTGTGAAGCCAAGCGCGCGACGATAACACGAGCGCACGGAGTAAGCTCCCCTGCCGATGGAGGACGCTGCGCCAGTTAATAGTCGCAATACGGTTCCGCTGCTACGCTGCCTTGAATGCAATCGCCGCCAAGGAAGCCACCATGCATCGAAAGTTCGCGCTCTGGGCTGTTCTGCTAGTCCTCAGTGGTTGTGCAGGCCCAGGTTATTTTGAGGCAATCCCCCCCAGCAGCCCCGAGCAATCCGTGGTGTATCTGTACCGGCCTGAAGCAGACAACCCTGGCCGGCAACCCTTGCGTTTTTCCTATCCCGACGTGCTGATCGACGAACAGAGTGTTGGCACCCTCCACTTCAATTCCTATCGCCGTATCGAGCTGGCGCCTGGCCGCCACAACCTGCGCATCACCGGACTAACCCGCCAGGCCAAGTGGGAGCCGCGTGACATCAAGCAGCAATTCAGTGTCGCCCCCGGCGAGGTCAAGTATCTCAAGCTCGATGTGCGCTTCAATCTGAGCGAAATGAACCTAGGCTCGATGGGTCCCAGCTATCTGATTCATGTCCGGCCCATGCGCGCCGATGAAGCAGTCTACGAGATCCGCAATACCGAACCGCAAACCCCATGAGCAAGGAGCTGAGCATGAACCCATTGCGTATTCTCACCCTGTCCCTGGCCAGTGCACTGCTGCTGGGCTGCCAGAGCAATGGCACTGACGAGCTGGACACAACCCAGACTCGCTCTGAAGCCTACACCCCGGGCGTGCCGGGCGGCGCAGTCACCGAGACCGAGGAGCTTCTGGCCACCGTCAGCGCCGTAGACAAGGCCAACCGTCGCTTCACTTTGCGCGACGCACGCGGCAACAGCCACAGCTTCAACGCCCCTGCCGAAATGCAGAACTTCGATCAGCTCTCCGTGGGCGACAAGGTCCGGGCCAAGGTTGCCATGGAACGTGTCGTCTACCTGCGCCAGCCCAATGACGTCAGTGCCGACGGCGCCGCCGGTCTGCTCGCCACGGCGCCGCAAGGCAACAAGCCGGGCATGCTGGCGGCAGAAACCGTCGAAGTCACTGCCGTGGTCAAGGGCATGGACACCACCCTGCGCACAGCCACCCTGCAACTGCCCGACGGTAGCGAGCGCACCGTCAAGGTTCGCCCCGACGTGGAAATGAAGACCGATTACCTCGGCCGCATCGTCGTGCTGCGTATGACCTCCGCCGTCGCCATCAGCGTCGAACCGCAGTAACCCTTGCACCGGCGGGCAACCACCTGCCGGTCTGCCCTACGCAACATTCAGGCGCGGTGATAGCATGCGCGCCCCATGCGTATCTCCGACATTTATCAGCGCCTCACCGATCTCGGTGCCCTGCCCGCTCACAGTGGGCGGGTAATGCGCGCCTGGCTGCAGGGCAAGCCGCTGAACACCGGCACCCGGCGCCAACATACCGAGCACTTTCTGCCGCTATCGGTACGCAATGGCCTGCCACAGTTGAGCGACGATCTCGATCAACTGGCCCGTGTGCATTCGGAACATCCGGCTGCCGATGGCTCGATCCGCCTGCTGGTCAAACTCGCCGACGGTCAGATGGTCGAGAGCGTGCTGCTGCCGCGTGATGGCCTGTGCGTCTCCAGCCAGGTGGGCTGCGCGGTGGGTTGCGTGTTCTGCATGACCGGCAAGAGTGGCCTACTGCGCCAGGTCAGCAGCGCCGAAATCGTCGCCCAGGTGGCCCTGGCCCGGCGCTATCGCCCGGTCAAGAAAGTGGTGTTCATGGGCATGGGCGAGCCGGCGCACAACCTGGACAACGTGCTGGAGGCCATCGACCTGCTCGGCACCGACGGCGGCATCGGCCACAAGAACCTGGTGTTCTCCACCGTCGGCGACCCACGGGTGTTCGAGCGCCTGCCGCAGCAGCGCGTGCGCCCAGCGCTGGCGCTGTCGCTGCACAGTACCGATGCCGCGCTGCGCGAACGCCTGCTGCCCAAGGCGCCGAAGATCGCTCCCGACGAGCTGGTCGATCTGGGCGAGGCCTATGCGCGCCGCATTGGTTACCCGATCCAGTACCAGTGGACGCTGCTCAAGGGTATCAATGACAGCCAGGCCGAAATGGACGAGATCCTGCGTCTGTTCAAGGGCAAATACGCAGTGCTCAACCTGATCCCTTACAACAGCCTGGAACTGGACGACTACCAGCGCCCGGACGGCGAGCGCATCGTGCAGATGGTGCGTTATCTGCACAGCCGTGGCGTCCTGACCAAGGTGCGCAACAGCGCCGGCCAGGATATCGACGGCGGCTGCGGCCAGTTACGCGCACGCGCCGTGGACATCGTCAACACCAGCCGCCTGCAGCGTCCTGTTCGCGGATAACCATCTCGCAGCCTGAGTCCGCATAGACACCTGCCACGCCCGCTGGATATGACCTGAGTCGTGCTACCCTCGCCGGCTTTGCAACCCAGCCATCGCCCACCATGCATAGCCTCGAACAACTGCGCAGCGGCGCACTGACCGGCATCACCCGCCTGGACCTGAGCGCCGAACTGAGCGAATTCCCCGCCGAAATCTTTCAGCTGGCCGACAGCCTGGAAGTCCTCAACCTCAGCGGCAATCGCCTGACCCACCTGCCCCACGACCTGTCGCGACTGCACAAGCTGAAAGTGCTGTTCTGCTCGGACAATCCCTTCAGCGAGCTGCCCGAAGTACTGGGCGAGTGCCCGCAACTGGAAATGGTCGGTTTCAAGGCCAACCGTATCGAACAGGTTCCGGAAGCGGCGCTGCCGCCACAGCTGCGCTGGTTGATCCTGACCGACAACCGGATCACCAGCCTGCCCCGGCAACTGGGTGAGCGCGCACGCCTGCAGAAGCTGATGCTGGCCGGCAACCGCCTGCAGCAGCTGCCCGAAAGCATGGCGGACCTGGCCAACCTTGAGTTGCTGCGCATCGCCGCCAACCGTATCGACAGCCTGCCCGAGTGGCTGCTGCGGCTGCCGCGCCTGGCCTGGCTGGCTTTTGCCGGCAACCCGGGCAGCGATGCCAGCGAGGCCGAAGCGCTGGCCAGCCATCCGTTGCCGGCCATCGCACGTGATCAGGTCACACTGGGCGAAGTACTTGGCCAGGGCGCGTCGGGCATCATCCACCGCGCCCACTGGCAACCCCCTGGCCAGCCGGCGCGCAGTATGGCCGCCAAACTGTTCAAGGGCGAGCTGACCAGCGACGGCCTGCCCCACAGCGAAATGGCCGCCTGCTTAGCCGCCGGCGAGCAGGCCAACCTGATTGGTGTGGTCGGCCCACTGGCCGCGCAAGCGGGCGCAGCGGAGGGTCTGCTGCTGGAACTGATCGCCCCGCACTACCGCCCACTGGCCGGCCCGCCCTCGCTGGCCAGCTGCACCCGCGACATCTACTCAGCAGAGCGCCAGTTCACCCGGCAACAGCTGCTCAATATCGCCCAGGGCGCAGCGGCCGCGACGGCCCACCTGCACCAGCGCGGCATCCTGCATGGCGACCTGTATGCCCACAACCTGCTGGTCGACGCGGCGGGCCACTGCCTGCTGGGCGATTTTGGCGCCGCCTCCTTCTTCGACCCACGCCAGGCCAGCGCACCAGGCTTGCAGCGTATCGAGGCCCGCGCATTTGGTTGCCTGCTGGAAGAACTGCTGCAGCGTTGCCCGCAGCCTGGCCTGGAAGACCTGTGGCAACTGCAGCAGCGCTGCGTGGCGGTAGATCCGCAAGAACGCCCGCTCTTTGCAGAAATACTGGCCCTGCTGGGCGATTGAGCCCGCCCATGTCCAAGCCCAAGCCTGCCCGCGCCCTGTTCAGCCTGGCCATGCTGGGCGGTCTGCTGCTGCCACTGGCCAGCGGCTGGCTGGCAGGTGCATCCGGCACGCTGCCCTGGCTGCTGGATCTCGCCGCGCATTGGCAATGGCTGTTTCTCGGCGGCCTGCTATTGAGCGCCCTGCTACAGAGTCGGCAGGATCGTCGCTGGCTAGCGCTGTTACTGGCCACGCCGCTGCCCTGGCTAAGCGCAAGCGCTAGTCTGGAGCCCGGCGCAGGAGTAGCGCTGCGCGTGGCCAGCGCCAACGTCAACCTGCACAGTCGCGACATCACTCCATTGGCGAGCTGGCTGGAGCAGGCGCAGCCGGATCTACTGGTGCTACTGGAAGTTTCCCCGCTCTACGCCCAAGCCCTACAACAACTCCCCGGCTATACCTATCGCCTGGTTCATGCGCAGGACTCGCCCTTCGGCATTGCCCTGCTGTCACGCTTGCCACTGAAAAACGCCCAGGCTCACGCCGACGACCAGGGAATCGTTTATCTGCAAGCACAAACACGTTTTGCCGGCTGCGCGATACACATCACGGCCCTGCACCCCATGCCGCCGCTGACTCCGGCCTACCACGCGCAGCGCAACCAACAGCTGAATGTCTTGCTGGTAGATGACGCGCAGCCACGCCTGCTTGCCGGCGACCTCAACGCCACGCCCTGGTCCAGCGCCTTTAGCGGCCCGCAAGCACGTGGCTGGCGCCGGGCCAGTGGCCTGGCGCCGACCTGGCCCAGCCTCGGTGCGGGACTGCTGGGCATCCCCATCGACCATGTGCTGGCATCACGGCACTGGCGCCTACTGGGCCACGAGCGCGGCCCGGATATCGGCTCCGACCATCTGCCGGTGCTGGTGCGCCTGGCGCTGCCGCCCTGCCCTGTAGGCGGCGCAAGCTGAGGGCGATCACAGTCAGCAACTCGTGGTTCGCGGCGATGACACACCGGGAGCCACGCGCACAACCACAATCCACCCAACAACTCGCTCCCGGCCAGCGTCGAGCCTCTTCACCGCGTGATCGAGGCAGTAGGAGCCGGCAGGTTGGACAGATATCCATCCGCTTGACTAGTTTGAAAGGACCCCAGCTGCGGAGCTACTTCATGCGCGCGCTGATGATACTCGCCTGCTGCGCTCTAGCCGCCTGCGCTCAGCTACCGCCGCGCCCCACTGAGGTGCAGCCGGAGCATGGCCTGCCAGTCGCACAGAGCAGTGCACTGGATCAGATATTCGCCCCGCTTGAGCAACAGCACCCCAAGCAGAGCGCCTTTCGCCTGGTCGACGACGGCTATGAGGCATTCGCCCTGCGCCTGCTCTCCAGCAGAATCGCCGAGCGCAGCCTCGATGTGCAGACCTATATCTGGCACGCCGACCTGACCGGGAATTATCTGGCCCATGCTCTGCTGCAGGCCGCGGATCGCGGGGTCAGGGTACGCCTGCTGGTAGACGATATGGATGCGCGGCAGAAGCACTATGGCTTCGCCGCCCTGGACGCCCACCCGAACATCAGCGTGCGCCTGTTCAATCCCTTTGCCTCGCGCAGCGGCATGTTCAGCCAGCTGGGAGAAATCTCCAGACGCTTCAGCGAAGTCAACCGGCGCATGCACAACAAGAGCTGGATCGTCGACAACCGCCTGGCCCTGGCTGGTGGCCGCAACCTGGGCGACGAATACTTCGGCGCCAGCGAAGAAGCCAACTTCGTCGACCTCGACATGGCCATGGCTGGCCCGGTGGTGCGGGACGCCTCAGCCTCGTTCGACCGCTACTGGAACGCCGATGTGACGTATCCCATCGCCCTGCTGGCACCGGCTGACGTGAACCGCAAGGCTCTCAACACACTACGGGAAACGCTCGGCAAGCATGCACTCGCCGCCCCCACCAGCCACTATGCCCAGGTACTGCACCAGGACGAGATGGTCCACAACCTGGTGGTCGGCAAGTGGCGCATGCACTGGATCGACGACTACCGCTTCATCAGTGACGATCCGCTCAAAGTGCGTAAACAGGAAAGCAGCCAGAGCTCTCTCGTTTTGCAAGGCCTGCTAGGCATCGCTCAGACCTGCCAACAGGACATTTTGATCATCTCACCCTACTTCGTTCCGGGAGAGGTGGGTATGGAAGCGATCCAGGCTCAACGCCAACGCGGTTGCCAGATACGCGTGGTGACCAACTCGCTGGCCGCCAATGATGTGGTGGCCGTGCACAGCGGCTACCAGAAATACCGTGGCCCCATGCTCGCCGCCGGAGTGGAACTCTGGGAGCTCAAACCACAATTCAAGAAACGCATTCGAGCCAGCCTGTTTGGCTCATCGGGAGCTAGCCTGCACAGCAAGGCGCTGGTAATCGATGGCGAACGGGTCTTCGTCGGCAGCTACAACCTGGACCGCCGCTCCGGCAGCCTCAATACCGAACAGGGTGTGCTGGTCCGTGACCCGCAAATCGGCCAGCGCATGCGCGAGCTGTTCGCCCAGCAGGCCAATGGCGAGCGGGCCTGGCAGGTCAGCCTGAAGGATGGAGGCCTGGAGTGGCGCGATGAGGATGGGCGTTACCAAACAGAGCCCAAGACGAGCGTGGGTAAACGCATGCTGACCTGGCTGATCGGGCTGCTGCCCATCGAGAAACAGTTGTAGAGGGCATCCCCCGGCAGTCCGGGGGATGCAGGTACAGATCAGGTACCGCTCTTGACCTTGTTCCAGATACGCGTGCGCAGACGGTCGATCTTCAGCGGCATAGCCTGCAGAGCATACAGGCTGCTCATCACACTCTCCGGCGGGTATACCGTCGGATCAGCCTTCAGCGCCGGCTCCACCAGGCTGTCAGCCTTGGCGTTGCCGTTGGCGTAGCGCACCGAGTTACTGATACCGGCCATCACCTTGGGCTCCAGCAGATAGTTCATGAAGGCATAGCCCGCCGCCTCGCTCGGCGCATTGGCGGGCATGGCGACCATGTCGAACCACAGCGGCGCACCTTCTTTCGGAATGATGTACTCGACATGCACGCCGTTGCCGGCCTCCTTGGCGCGGTTGGCCGCCTGCATGATGTCGCCGGAGAAACCGACCGCCATGCACACGTCACCGTTGGCCAGGTCAGCGATGTACTTGGAGTTGTGGAAGTAGGTGACGTTCTGGCGCATCTCCACCAGCAGCGCCTCGGCCTTCTTGTAGTCCTCGGGGTTCTGGCTGTGGTGCGGCAAGCCCAGGTGATGCAGAGCGATGGGCAGCAGTTCCGGGCCATTGTCCAGCACCGCCACGCCACACTTGGCCAGCTTGCTCAGGTTCTCCGGTTTGAACAGCACATCCCAGCTGTCCAGCGCCACGCCGTCGCCCAGCACGGCCTTGACCTTGTCCATGTTGTAGCCGATGCCGGTGGTGCCCCACAGGTAGGGGAAACCGTACTGGTTGCCCGGGTCGTTGGCCTCCAGCGCCTTCATCAGCACCGGGTTGAGGTTGTTCCAGTTGGGCAGCTTGCTGCGATCGAGCTTGGTCAGCGCGCCGCCCTGAATCTGCCGGGCCATGAAGTGGTTGGACGGCATCACCACGTCATAACCGGAATGACCAGCCATGAGCTTGCCGTCGAGGGTTTCGTTGCTGTCGTACACATCGTACTGGCTGCCGATGCCGGTTTGCGCCTGGAAGTTCTTCAGGGTGTCCGGCGCGATGTACTCGCCCCAGTTGTAGATGTGCACGGTTTCCGCCGCCTGGCTGACTGACGCGACGAGCATCAGCGGAAGGACTTTCTTGAGCATGTTCACCTCGGTTGTTGTGTTGTGTCGGTGGCAGTTCAGAAGATCAGTACGTAGGTCTTGCGGACCGTTTCTTGTATGTCCCACACCCCTGTGGTGTTGGCCGGCATCATCAGCGCATCGCCGGCCTGGATTGCCATCGGCTCGCCGCCGTCCGGAGTGAAGGTGCAGCGCCCGGCGATGATGTGGCAGAACTCCTGCTGCACGATCTGCCGGCGCCAACGGCCCGGCGTGCACTCCCAGACACCGGTCTCGACGCCGTCGCTGCGCGCGACCGAGGTGGTCGAAGTCACTGCGACCGGCTCGCTCAGGGGTACGGCCACCGGGTTGGACTCTTCCAGTGCCAGGGCTGGGGTGTTCTTGAAGTGGGTGATGTTCATCGTTGTGCTCTCAGTAGGAATCAGCCGACTTTCCAGGTCATCAGGCCTTCCATGCCGGCGGCCAGCTTGCTGGCCAGGCGCCGGCGCCAGGCGGGGGTATGGGGGTTGGCCAGCACGTCGTCCTCGAAGACGAAGCTGCGGATGATCGCGTTGTAGCCGAGCCAGCGGCACGGCTCCGGCTCCCAGCGGCGCAGCTGGTTGATCGCGCCATCGGCCATCACCCAGGGCTGGTGAGTCAGCTCACTGTCGCGGCCGAGAATCAGGTCAGCCAGAGTGCGACCGCCGAGGTTGGTAGCGCCTACGCCCTCCCCGCCATAACCGCCGGACAGGGCGATGCGGTTGCGTGAATCGCGCAGCATGTGCGGCCTGAAGCGCCGGGCCATGCCCAGGTTGCCGCCCCAGGCGTGGCTCAGGCGCACATCACGAAGTTGCGGGAACAGCTCACTTAGCAGGTAGCGACGCAAGCCGCGCTCATCCTCGGTGAGATTGAAGTCGCTGCGCAGGCGACCGCCGAAGCGGTAGCCTCCCCGCGCCCCAAACACCAGGCGATCATCGGCGCTGCGCTGGCCATAGGTCACCTGGCGGCTGAACTCGCTGAAAGCCTGACCACGCTCCAGGCCAATCTCGGCCCAGACATCGGCGGGCAAAGGTTCGGTGGCGACTATCAGGCTCTGTACCGGCAACTGGTAGTGCCCCAGCGGCGGCATCTCGGCGGCATAGCCTTCCACCGCCGGCACCACCCAGTCGGCCCGCACGCTGCCGTGCTCGGTGCGTACCAGACCCGGCTGCCAGTCGCTCACCCGGCTCTGTTCGTAGATTTCGACGCCCAAGGCTTCGACGCTGCGCGCCAGACCGCGGGCCAGCTTGGCCGGCTGGATAGTGGCGCAGTGCGGGCTGTGGATGGCGCCGTAGGGGTTGGCCACGCGCAGCTGTTCGTTCAGCTCGCCAGGCTCCAGCCAGCGGTAATCGTCTTCGCCCAGACCCAGCTCACGCAGGTGCTGCAGGTACTCGCGCAGGCCACTGAGCTGCTCCGGATAGCGCGCCGCGCAGTACAGCACGCCGCCCTTGCGCAGATCGCAGTCGATGCCCTCGCGCGCCGTGACGGCCGCCACTTCATCGGGAATGCCATGCAGCAGGTCGAAGCCGGCCTTGCGCTGCTCGGCGGGCAAGCCACCGAGTAGGCGGTCCTCACCGAGGATATTGCCCATCAGCCAGCCACCGTTACGCCCGGAGGCGCCGAAGCCGGCGGTCTCCGCCTCCACGATCACCACCCGCAGCTGCGGTGCCTGGTGCTTGAGGTAGTAGGCGGTCCACAGCCCGGTATAGCCGGCGCCGATGATCGCCACGTCGGCACTGATGTCTGCCTGCAAACTCGGGCGAGCCTGCAGCGGCTCGTCGAGCTGGTCCATCCACAGGCTGATGTTGCGCCACTGGCTCATCGGGGAGTCTCCGCCAATCAATCGATGGCGCAGACTAGTCAGCCGACTCAGGCTTTGTCTTGCGTGCGTGCCCGCGAGGAAATTTGCTTGAGATAGGCCTTGGGCGTCATACCCATGCGCTCACGGAAGCACTTATAGAAGGCCGACAGCGAATTGAAGCCGGCGGCAAAGGCCAACTCGTCCACTCGACCGGCATCACCACTCGCCTCCAGGCCATCTAGCAGGTACTGCAGGCGCGCCTGGTTCACGTAACGATAGAAGCTCTGCCCCAGCACCTGGTTGAGCAGATGGGAGATTTGGTTGCGGCTGTAACCGGTCGCGGTGGCCACCTGCTGCAGGTCCAGCTCCGGATCGAGAAACGGCTGGTGCTTGTTGAAGTAGTCCTGCAGATCCTGCGCCAGCATGCTCAGCTGCCATGCCGACAGCCCCAAGCGACTGGTGGCCGGTCGCGTACTCGCGCCCTTGCTGGCGCGGACCTCGTGTACCAGCGTGGCGTATTCGTTGATCCGCCAGATCAGCCCATCGCGCACGGTGATCGACTCGCCGGTGCGGAACGAGGCCAGGCCCTCACTGCCCTGCAACGCGAAGCGGTACTGGATGAAGGCCGTGTGGCCGTCGATGCGGATGCGGTCGACATGCTCCAGCATTTCGCCAGGACGCCGCGGCAGGTTGTCTTCGACATACTCGCGCAACTCGTCCAGGCGCATGCTGCGCTGCTGGAAGAAGTCGTTGTACTCGATGTCCGGGTGGAACAGCGCCATCACCGCCTCAAGGTCACGGCAGCGCCAACTGAGGTGATAGAGCAGGATGGTCTCGCGCGTGCGCTCGGTTTGCGCGGCATCGTCGGGAAAATCGTCGTCTTGCATGGTAATTCGGCGCAACGGGGATTGGCCCAGCTTGCCCGATTCGTCAGCCGGCGAACAGCCGAATCCCGCGTGGCTGCGCCAACGCCGCCGAGGGGCTCATGCCGATGATGCTGCGAAAGGTGTGGCTGAAATGCGCCGAGTCGGTGAAGCCGGCTGCCATGGCGGCATCAGTCAGGTTCATCCCGCGGGCGACCCCAACGCTGGTGACGAACAGTCGGTGCCACTGCCGGTAGCGACGGATGGGCACGCCGACGTGCTGGCGGAACAACTGGGTCAAGCGCGGCACTGAAAGGCCAACATGCTCAGCGAGAAAATCGATGGACTGATTGCAGGCCACGTCCAACTTGATCAGTTCCACGACTCTCACGATACGCGGGTCGCAGGCATACCCGACTGGCTTCAGAGCCTGAGGATTGATCAGCGCCTCCAGCGTCTGCCAGATCTCCTCGGGCGGCGCGCTGACGCAGTGCAACTGGTCAAAACGCTCAACCCAGAAGGCCTCGTCATCCAGCGCAGCGTGCACTGCGCCCTGCTGCCGCGCCATGCGCGGTGCCAACAGCGCATGATCCTCACCGAACACATCCAAGTAACAGATGGCGACCCGCGAATCGCGGCAGTCCACGGTCAGATCCAACCCCGCGGGCAACAGTGCGCTACGGCACTCCAGGGTGCTGCCGGCACAATCGACCGACAAGTCGCCATCAAGGCTGAGCAGCAGCATGGCCGCCGCCTGAGACAGCTGCAGCGGCTCCGTGAAAGGGCTGAGATAGAAGGTGCGCTTATCCCACAGATAGAGCAGCACCGGGGCTTGGCTGGCCGGCATGGACGTGTTCGCCCTGATTCTTGTTGTTTTTGTTGACGCAGAGTTAGCACAGCTTACGCAGCCTCGAAAGACCAGCTGCGAAAGCCGTCGCAATAAATTGTGCGCCGTCGGCGCGATTTCATCAGTTCTTACAAGCCGGTGTCGCGTACCGGTGGTTTTATGACCACCACCTCCGCAGCTGTGAGCGGAGCTACAACAACAAAAAACGAATACACAGGAAACCATCATGAAAAAGCTGCTGACTCCGGCGCTGGCCACCCTCGGCCTGTGCGTGGCCATGTCATCCCAGGCTGGCACCCAGGCGCAAACCAAGCATCCCATCGTCCTCGTCCCCGGCATCTTTGCCTTCGACAGCATTGCCTTCGTCGATTACTGGTACCAGATCCCCAGCACCCTGCAGAGCCAGGGTGCCAAGGTCTACGTCCCCAAGATCAATGCCTTCGACAGCTCGGCCAAACGCGGTGAGGCGCTGATTAGCCAGCTGGAACAGATTCGCGCCGCCTCCGGAGGCAGCATCAAGAAATTCAACCTGATCGGCCACAGCCAGGGTGGCCTGACCACCCGCTATGTACTCAACGTGCGCCCTGATCTGGTGGCTTCGGTGACCACCCTCAACTCGCCCCACCAGGGCTCTCCGCTGGCCGATCTGGTGACCGGCGTCGCCCCTCCCGGCAGCCTGCAGGGTGTGGCCTTCGACGTATTCGCCAACGCCGTGGGCAACCTGGTCAACCTGCTGTCGAACAACAAAAAGAGCCCATCCGATGTACGCGCCATGCTCGCCGAGTTCAACAAACCCGGCGCCGCCTCGTACAACCAACGCTACCCGGTTGGGCTGCCGTCCACGGCCTGCGGCCAGGGCCCGGAAACCGTCACCCTGAACGGCAACAGTGTGCGCCTGTACTCCATGAGCGGCACTGCACCGCTGACCAACGTGCTGGACATCTCCGACCCGCTGTTCACCGTTACCTCGTTTGCGTTCAACGAGGCCAACGACGGCGTCACCGGGCGCTGCTCAAGCCACTTCGGCAAAGTGCTCAAAGACAATTACACAATGAACCACCTCGACATCAACAACCAGGTATTCGGCCTGGTGTCACTGTTCGAGACCAACCCCAAGACCGTGTTCACCAACCAGGCCAATCGCCTGAAAAACCTCGGCCTGTAACACCTGCGGCGGGCCTGGCGTGCCCCTTCGCCAGGCCCGCCACAAGGAGTATCCGATGTCCAAGCGAATCATCCTGACAGCACTGATAGTGAGCGCCGCCACCGTCGGCGGCACCTGGCTGGTCTATCGACCACTCCCCCAACCGACCAGCCAGCCCGCCATTGCGGCGGTAGACGATGCCCGCAGCCAGCAGGCCCGTGCCCTTAACCAGCAACTGCGCAGCATACCCACAGCCACACTGGTCGACCCGGGTCCGCTGCCACCTTCACTGCAAGGCAGTGAACATGGCATTGCCCTGAGCAGTGACGAGCAAGGCAACCTGAGGCTGCAGGCAGATATGCTGCAGCTCTTCGACTTCTATCTCGCCGGCCTTGAAGAAGAAGGACTGGACAAGGTACTCACCCGCATTCACCAGGAGCTAGCCACACAACTGAAGGGGCCAGCCCTGGAGCAGGCCCGCGAGCTGCTGAGCCGATATGTGGATTACCGCATCGCCCTGCAGGGCCTGCCCGAAACCGGCATGGAACTGGATCCAACCGCCCTTCGCCTGCGCCTGGACGCTATCAACGCGGTGCGCCAGCACTACTTCAGTAGTGAGGAGTATCGGGTGTTCTTCGCCAGGGAAAATGCCGAAAGCGAATACATGTTGCAGCGCCTGATGCTGGCCCGGCAGGACGGTTTGGACGACGATGCGCGACAACAAGCACGGGCCGAAATGGAGTTGCAACTAACGGAAGAGGTACGCCAGGCTCGCCAAGAGAGCATGCGTCATGGCGAACTCTACGCCACGACCCAAGCCTTGCAGGCGCGGGGTGCCAGCGCCGAAGAACTGCACCAGGTGCGCGAACAGAGCCTGGGCCGTGAAGCCGCCGACGCCCTGGCCGAACTGGATCGCCAGCAAGCAGCTTGGCAACAACGCCTGAACGACTATGCCCGCGAGCGCAATCGGCTGCGTGAAGCAGGGCTCAGTCAGACCGACCTGCAAGCGGCCATTGCCGACTTACAGGCAAACCGCTTCGATGCGCTGGAGCGCAAGCGCGTGCAGGCACTGGATGCCGAACTCTGAAAGCCACCTCCTGGCCTGGCAGACGGTTAACAACTACCTGCTAGGCTGTGTTCAGGAGGCAACTCATGGACAGCGATAAAGACGATAAACCACTGACCTTCCGCGAAATGCTGCAAAGCGTCCTGGCGGCCGCCTTCGGCGTGCAGAGCGGCAAGAACCGTGCGCGTGACTTCAGCCGTGGCAAACCCAGTCATTTCATTCTGCTGGGGGTGCTGTGTACCGCGGTATTCGTTCTGCTGCTGTTTGCCCTGGTCAAGTTGGTACTCCACCTGGCGGGTGTCTGAGTTCAGCGCAGCAGGCTATCGATAGAGCAGTTGTAGCGATGCAGTTCGCTATGCCGAGTCGCACTGAACTGACCGAAATCCAGCCCTACGTCAGCTCGTGCCAGACGCCCCTGCAATCGCAGCGCCTGCTGCCGATCCACCAGACGCAACAAGCGAGCCATCTGATCCTTGCCCCCACGTTCGGCAAAATCACGACCCTGCGCATGATCGTAAAGCATGACCATGGCGCAGCCGCCGAGCAGAAAATGTCCGAGAGCCAATACATCTGCCTTGCCTGAAATACGCGCCTGCAGCGCCTCCTTGGAGTTATTCAGCGCCGTGTAGAGCAGCTGTCGCCCCTGCTCCTTGGCAGCCTGCATCACCCCGAATGCCATCTCGTCATTGGTTGACCAGACCAGTTTGACCTCTGGGTAACGCGGCAATATGCCCAAGGCCTGCTCATAGGCACGCTGATATTTCCACTCGCCGTACAAAAGCTGGCGTAAGCGGATCTGTGGATGCTCTGCCAAGGCACGCTGCAGGCCTGCCTCACGCAGGCTGGCCGAGGGCGTATTCTTCACGCCGGAAAACGCCAGCAACTCCCCGCCATCAGGCGCCAGTTTGAACAGCGCGGAAGCCATCAGGTAACCGGCCTCTTCGTCATTCGGCACCAAGCTGCCAATCCAGTTGTGATACTTACCCCGTGTACCACCGACCAGTGACTGCTGCTCAGGCGTCAAGGTGCTGTGCAGGGAAAAAAGACGAGTACCGCTACCCTCGAACAACCTCAGAATTTCAGGCCCTGTATACATTTCGTTGGTGAATATCAGGTAATCGGGGGGCTGTTTTCGCTCCAGCACACTCCGCGCCTGGCGCAGGATATTCGAGGCGTCGCGCTGACCGTAGAGCACTTCGAGCTGCATGCCCAGATCGTCAGCTGCATCGTCCATGTAGCGGCTGTAGTCGACCCAGAAACGCTCGTTGGTATAGCCAGGGTTGAGAAATACCACGGAGGTAGCTTGAGCAGATGCCCAGCCACAGAGAAGAAAGCTGACTAATAGCGTACGAAGTAGCAACACGTTCAACCTGGCTCGAAATGCCCGCAGATTATACAGCGCCAGCCAAGATGGTATGAAAAAGCCAGCATGGCCATCAGCCAATGCTGGCTCGACGCTCTACACGGCTATTGGTGGCTGACCCAAAACACCGCGGTGGTCACAACGATCACGATCAGCGCGAAGATGGCCCAAGCATCGATGACGCTATCATTACCCTGTTCGGTCATGGTTGCCCCCTGGTTTTGTGATTATTGGCCCCTTGCAGTTAAGACCAGGCTAGCTCCGCCCTCAAGGTCAGCTCATCGCTTATCACTTTTAGTGAAGTGCATATATAAAAACATCACTTTTTCACATATTGCGTTGCTGTTATCGTGCCCGCCTCTGCCAGCAGAGCGCGTTGCCGTGCGCGAAACGAGCCTCAGCTGCCGATGAAGCAGCAGCCTGAATGACAGGACATTTATGTACGTTTACGACGAATACGATCAGCGGATTGTCGAGGACCGCGTCAAGCAGTTCCGCGACCAGACCCGCCGCTACCTGGCCGGCGAGCTGTCCGGCGAGGAATTCCGCCCGCTGCGCCTGCAGAACGGTCTCTATATCCAGCGCTTCGCGCCCATGCTGCGCGTGGCCGTGCCTTACGGCCTGATGTCCTCGGCCCAGGTACGCATGATGGCCAAGATCGCGCGCGACTACGACAAAGGCTACGCGCACATCAGCACTCGGCAGAACGTACAGTTCAACTGGCCGGAACTGGAAGACGTGCCGGACATTCTTGCTGAGCTGGCCACCGTGCAGATGCATGCCATCCAAACCAGCGGCAACTGCATTCGCAACACCACAACTGACCAGTTCGCCGGCGTGGCCAAGGACGAAATCATCGATCCGCGCCCCTGGTGCGAAATCATCCGTCAGTGGTCGACTTTCCACCCCGAGTTCACCCACCTGCCGCGCAAGTTCAAGATCGCCGTCAATGGCGCCGTGAGCGACCGTGCCGCCATCGAGGTGCACGACATCGGCCTGGAAGCGGTGCGCAACGAAGCCGGCGACCTTGGCTTCCGCGTCTCGGTCGGCGGCGGCCTGGGCCGTACGCCGATCGTCGGCAGCTTCATCAAGGAATTCCTGCCCTGGCAGCACCTGCTGGGCTACCTCGACGCCATCCTGCGCGTGTACAACCGCTATGGCCGTCGTGACAACAAGTACAAGGCTCGTATCAAGATCCTGGTCAAGGCGCTGACGCCGGAAGTCTTCGCCGAGAAGGTCGAGGCCGAGTTCGCCCACCTGAAGGATGGCCCGACCACCCTGACCGAAGCCGAAGTGGCCCGCGTTTCCGCCCACTTCGTCGACCCGGCGTATCGCCCGCTGGCTGATCAGGACGCCGAACTGGCCTCCCTCGACGCCCAGCACCCGGGCTTCGCCCGCTGGCGCCAACGCAACACCTTTGCCCACAAGCAGCCGGGTTACGTTGCCGTGACCCTGTCGCTGAAGCCGACCGGCGTCGCGCCAGGTGATGTCACCGACAAGCAGCTGGACGCCATCGCCGACCTGGCCGATCGCTACAGCTTTGGCGAGGTGCGCAACAGCCACAACCAGAACATCATCCTCGCCGACGTCGAGCAGCAGCAGCTGTTCACCCTGTGGGGCGAGCTGCGCGAACTGGGCTTCGCCACGCCGAACGTGGGCCTGCTGACCGATATCATATGCTGCCCGGGCGGCGACTTCTGCTCGCTGGCCAACGCCAAGTCGATCCCGGTTGCCGAGGCCATCCAGCGTCGCTTCGACGACCTCGACTACCTGTTCGACATCGGCGACCTCGACCTGAACATCTCTGGTTGCATGAACGCCTGTGGCCACCACCACGTTGGCCACATCGGCATCCTCGGCGTGGACAAGAAGGGCCAGGAGTTCTACCAGGTATCCCTCGGCGGCAGCGCCGGTCGTGAGGCTAGCCTGGCGCAGATCCTCGGCCCGTCCTTCGCCCAGGAGGAAATGGCCGACGTCATCGACAAGCTGATCAAGGTCTATGTCGAGCAGCGCACTGAAGAAGAAACTTTCCTCGACACCTTCCGCCGTGTCGGTATCGACCCGTTCAAGGAGCGCGTCTATGCAGCGAATCATTAAGAACGGGCAGATCATCGACGAAACCTGGCACCTGCTGCCAGCCGACGTCACGCTCGAAAGCATCAGCAACAGCGACGATCTGATCGTGCCGCTGGCCCTGTGGCGCGAACACGCGCATGCGCTGAGGGCCCGTGACGGCGGCTTGGGCGTATGGCTGGAAGCGGGCGAAGAAATCGAGGAAATCGTCGCTGATCTGGACAGCTTCCAGGTCATCGCCCTCAACTTCCCCGCCTTTACCGACGGCCGCCACTGCTCCAGCGCCTACCTGCTGCGCAACCGCTATGGCTACAAGGGCGAGTTGCGCGCCATCGGCGACGTGCTGCGCGACCAGCTGTTCTCGTACCAGCGCGTAGGCTTCGACGCCTTCGCCCTGCGCGCGGACAAGGACCCGGTCGATGCGCTGAAAGCCTTCGAGGAGTTCAGCGAGGTCTACCAGGCCTCCACCGACCAACCGCTGCCGCTGTTCCGCCGCCGCGCCTGATCCGGCTCCATGAAAAAGCCCCGCACTGCGGGGCTTTTTATTTGCGAAGGGCGTAATGGTGCCGTAGCTCGACGGCTCAGGCCTTCACCGCATCCCAGGCAATCTGCGCCAGCAGTTCGCGACACTCGCTCAGCTCACTGGTCGTGCGTCCCGCCAGCCAGTTGCGGGCAAAGTCGTGGGTCGGACCGATGATTACCGAGGCGAAGCAGTCGGCCGGCATGGCCTTGAACAGGCCCTCCTTGCGATAGCCATCCAGGGCATCGGCGATGCGCTGGTAATGTTCGCGGTTGGCCTCGCGCAGCGCCTCGCCCATCTCGCTCGCCTCCACCCGACCGCGGGTGTGCAGAATGAAACGCGCCCAGTCCGGGTTGGCCACCACCCAATCGATGTAACTGACCACCAACAGCCGCACACAGGCTTCGGCGGAGTCGGCACGGCTGAAGCCTTCGGCGAGCAGCGCCGCGTATTGCGCGGTACCGGCCAGATACAGGGCGCCGATGATGCGCTCCTTGTTGCCGAAGTGGTGATAGAGACTGCCAATACTGGCCCCGGAGCGATGACGGATCATCTCGATGGTGGTCGCATCCACCCCGTGCTCCGTGAAACAGCTCAGCGCGGCCTGGAGGATTTCGTCCTTGCGAGAACGGCGGGCCATCGGGCCTCCTTAGCAATCTAGAATTATTTTCTATAATTTAGTTCTGTTAATCGTATACTGCCCGGGCGCGCACTTCTCTTCAATCCCAGTGCAGGAATCCCCATGAGTCAGATGATGCAGATGTACCAGCAGGTCGGCCCGACCCAGTTCAGCGCCATGATCGGTCAGGTCGCGCCCTACTTCGCCAGCATCGCCCCGCAGTTCGTCGAGCTGCGCCCGGGCTACGCCGAAGTCACTTTTCCCAAGCGCCGCGAGGTGCTCAATCACATCGGCACCGTGCATGCCATTGCCCTGTGCAACGCCGCCGAGTTGGCCGCCGGCACCATGACCGACGCCTCGATTCCCGCAGGCCATCGCTGGATTCCGCGCGGCATGACGGTGGAATACCTGGCCAAGGCCGATGGCGATATCCGGGCCGTGGCCGATGGCAGCGCCATCGACTGGAGCCAGACGGGAGACGTGAAAGTGCCGGTCATGGCCTATGTTGGCGAGAAGCCGGTATTTCGTGCCGACATCACCATGTACGTCAGCCGGGCCTGAGGGTACAAATGAAAAGGCCCGGATCGACCGGGCCTTTTCCCAACACAGCTGATCAGCCGAGATTGACCAGCACCCGGCCGACCATCTTGCCGGCGAGTATCTGCTCGATGGCCTTAGGCAACTGCTCCAGGCTCACCTCTTCGGCCAGGCTTTCCAGGTTGCCGAGCTTCCACTGCAGCGACAGCTTGTCCCACATGGAAGCCTTGACCACCAGCGGCAGCTCCACCGAATCCACGCCCAGCAGGTTGACCCCACGCAGGATGAAGGGTGCCACACTGCCCTTGAAGCCCATGCCCGCCGTCAGCCCGCAACAGGCGGCACTGGCTCCGTAGCGCAGCGCCTTGACCACGTTGAACAGGATGTCGCCGCCCACGGTGTCCACCGCACCGGCCCAGCGCTCCTTGAGCATGGCCTTCTCACTGCCTTCCTGCAGCTCCTCGCGGGACACGATCTGCCGGGCGCCGAGCTGACGCAGGAACTCACCCTGCTCAGCCTTGCCGGTAGACGCCGCCACGTCGTAGCCCAGGCGTGCCAGCAGGGCTACGGCGATACTGCCCACCCCACCGGTGGCTCCGGTGACCAGCACCGGGCCGGCAGCCGGGGTCAGACCGGCCTGTTCCAGCTTGTCCACGCACAGGCCAGCGGTCAGGCCGGCAGTGCCGAGCAGCATGGCCTCACGCAGACTCAGGCCCTTGGGCCGCTTGATCACCCACGCAGCCGGTACGCGGATGTACTGGCCGAAGCCACCGGCTGTGTTCATGCCCAGGTCGTAGCCAGTAATGATCACTTCATCACCGGCGGCGAACTCGGCAACGCTGGACTCCGCCACCACGCCTGCGGCGTCGATGCCCGGGGTGTGCGGAAACTGGCGGGTCACCCCGCGGTTGCCGCTGGCGGATAACGCATCCTTGTAGTTGAGTGAGGAGTAGTGCACGCGGATCAGCACCTCGCCGGCAGGCAGGTCGTCAACCTGGCGCTCGACCACCTGCGGTACGTAGGCGCCATTTTCCTCGGTGACCAACAAAGCCTTGAAAGCTGTCATGCATCCTCCTACCAGAAACGTTGTTGATTGAGCCGGCTCCACCAGCTCAATAGCAGTCGATCCACCGTGACGCTGGCGGCGATGCCGAAGCGCTCCGGCAGGCTCTTCTTCTGCACGAAATGCAGATGGAACAGCTCCGCCTCACGGGCACGCTCGGCCAGATACTCGTCGCTGGTCTTGAGTTCGTCCACCAGGTGCTTGTTCAGCGCCGAAATCCCCAGCCAGACCTCGCCCGTGGCGATCTCGTCGATATTCAGTTGTGGCCGGTAGCGGGCCACGAAGTTCTTGAACAGTTCGTGGGTGGTATCCAGATCTTCCTGGAACTTCTCCCGCCCCTTTTCAGTGTTTTCGCCCAGCACGGTGAGGGTACGCTTGTATTCGCCAGCGGTAAGCATCTCGACATCGATGTCGTTTTTCTTCAGCAACCGGTGGATATTCGGCAGCTGCGCCACCACGCCGATGGAGCCGAGGATGGCGAACGGCGCGGACAACACCTTGTCGCCGATGCAGGCCATCATGTAACCACCACTGGCTGCGACCTTGTCCACACACACCGTCAATGGCACACCCGCCTGGCGAATGCGCGCCAGTTGCGAGGCAGCCAGCCCGTAGCCATGCACCATGCCGCCGCCGCTCTCCAGGCGCAGCACCACTTCATCCTGAGCCGTCGCCATACTCAGCAGCGCGGTGACTTCGTGACGCAGGTTGTCGGTCGCCGAGGCCTTGATGTCGCCATCGAAGTCGACCACGAACACCCGCGGCTTGTGCTGGCCCTGCTTCTTCTCCAACTTGGCCTGCTTGGCTTCGGCCTTGCGCAGCTGTTTCATCTGCGCCTTATCCAATAACTCGTGCTCGAGTCGCTCGCGCAATGCCTTGTAAAAATCATTGAGTCGCTGCACCTGCAGCTGACCGGCCGCTTTGCCGCGCCCCTTGCTGCGCAGGGCCGCGATCGTTACCAGCACCACAATCACCGCGACCAGGACGGTCAGGGTCCGCAGTAGGAAATCCGCATAATCCAGCAAAAACTCCACAAAGCCCCCTTGTCTAACAATCTCCATTGCCCACGTGGGCGTGAATCCTGTGCAGCATAACGGTGCCGGCAATGCCAGGCCAATCGCCTGAACAGGCTTCATCACGCCATTCCAGCATTCAAACAAGCGTATGTTTTTTCGTTGACAGAGGCCCGACTCAGCCCATACCCTCGCCAAACTTCAAGCCGGCAGGACTAACGCGACGTGGGTAGCATCTATCTCATTCGACACGGCCAGGCCTCTTTCGGTGCCGACGACTATGACGTCCTGTCACCGCTCGGCGTACGCCAGGCCGAAGTCCTCGGCGATCACCTTGCCGAACTCGGAATCCGCTTCGATCGCTGTGTCAGCGGCAGTCTACGGCGTCAGCAACATACTGCCAGTGCCGCCTTGCAACGCAGTGTTGCGGCAGGCCTGACGGCCCCCGAGCTGGAAATCGATGCAGCCTTCAACGAATTCGATGCCGAGTCGGTCATTCATGGCCTGCTCCCCGCCATGCTGCCGGACGAGCCCGACGCACTGACCATCCTCGGCAACCCGAAGGAGCATCGCGCCGCCTTTCAACACCTGTTCGCCCGCATCATCGACCGCTGGGTGACCGGCCAGTACGACCAGCCCAACCATGAAACCTGGCAGGGCTTCGTCGACACCGTGCGCGGCGGCCTTGAACGCCTGCTGACGCAGGCGGCGCGGGGTGACAGGATTGCCGTGTTCACTTCCGGTGGCACCATTACCGCCCTGCTGCATCTGGTCACCGGTATGCCGGCAGGCAGTGCGTTCGACATGAACTGGCAGATCGTCAACACTTCACTCTCGCGCCTGCAGTTTCGCGGCAGCGAGGTGACCCTGGCTTCCTTCAACAGCCGTGTGCATCTGGAGCTGTTGAAGGCCCCGGAACTCATCACCTATCGCTGAGTACCGGATAACAAGCGACCCGCAAGGTCGCCAGAACCCTTGATAAAAAGGACAGAAACATGAGCTCCGTTGCCGAAATCATCAGCACCATGCAATCCAAGTTCAACGCCAGCGCCGCCGCCGGCCTGGATCTGGTCTTCCAGTTCAACATCGAAGACGGCGACAACTACGCGCTGATCGTCAAGGACGGCACCTGCGACGTACAGCAGGGCGACAACCCGAACGCCAACGTCACCCTGATCATGGACAGCGCTACTCTCGAAGGCATCGCCACTGGCGAAACCGACGGCATGCAGGCTTTCATGGGCGGCAAACTGCGCGCTGAAGGCGACATGATGCTGGCCATGAAACTGGCCGAGCTGTTCCCGGTATAAGCCTTTCGGGCACTGCCGCGCAGTTGAAAAAACCGGAGTCGCGAGGCTCCGGTTTTTTTTCGCCGCCAGGGTAATCAGAACTCGTGATCCACAACTAACAGCCAGATCTATAACGCTGTGCTTTGCTTGTTAGGCCCAAGCCAGCAACATTAGATTAGCCAATAATTGATGCCCCCCATCATAAGTAGAAGGGATAAGAATGACGCTGACAGACCAGTCCACCGGCATCCGCGAAGGCGAAGAACTCGATGTCGCGCAGATCGACCCGTACCTGAAAGCGCATATTCCGGGACTGACCGGCGAACCGCGTATCAGCCAGTTCCCGGGCGGAGCCTCGAACCTCACCTACCTGCTGGAATACCCGGATCACGAATTTGTCCTGCGCCGCCCACCGTTCGGCCACAAGGCCAAGTCCGCCCACGACATGGGCCGCGAGTTCCGCATCCTCAACCAGCTCAATGCCGGTTTTCCCTACTGCCCCAAGGCCTACGTGCACTGCACCGACGAATCGGTGATCGGCGCCGAGTTCTACGTGATGCAACGGGTCAAGGGCATCATTCTGCGCAGCGACATGCCGGCCGAACTGAACTTCAGCGCCGAGCAGACCCGCGAGCTGTGCAAGAGCTTCGTCGACAAGATGGTCGAACTGCACAACGTCGACTACCAGGCTTGCGGCCTCGGCGACCTGGGCAAGCCGGAAGGCTATGTGAAGCGCCAAATCGAAGGTTGGAGCGACCGCTACGAGAAGGCCCTGACGCCCGACGCGCCGACCTGGGAACCGGTCAAGGCGTGGCTGCGCGAGAAGATGCCGGCTGACCACCACAAGCCGGGCATCGTGCACAACGACTACCGCTTCGACAACGTGCTGCTCGACCCCAACAACCCGATGCAGATCATCGGTGTGCTGGACTGGGAGCTGACCACCATCGGCGATCCGTTGATGGACCTGGGCAACACCCTCGCCTACTGGATCGAAGCCGACGACCCACAGCCCATGCAGCTGATGCGCCGCCAGCCAAGCAACGCCCCGGGCATGCTGACCCGCCAGGAATTCGTCGACTATTACGCCGAGCGCGCTGGCATCCGCATCGAAAACTTCGACTTCTACTACGTGTACGGCCTGTTCCGCCTGGCCGGCATCGTGCAACAGATTTACTACCGCTTCTTCCACGGCCAGACCAAGGACAAGCGCTTCGCCCAGTTCATCATGATGAACAAGCTGCTGGAGCAGGCGGCTCTGCAGGTCATCGGCAAATCCACCCTCTAACCCGGCTCAGACAAGGTAACCAGCATGTCCAAGACCCACCTGTTCGACCTCGACGGCAAGATCGCTTTCGTTTCCGGCGCCAGCCGCGGCATCGGCGAAGCCATCGCCAAGCTGCTGGCCCAGCAAGGCGCCCATGTGATCGTGTCGAGCCGCAAGATCGACGATTGCCAGAAAGTCGCCGACGCCATCATCGCCGACGGCGGCCAGGCCACCGCCTTCGCCTGCCACATTGGTGAGATGGAGCAGATCCAGAACGTCTTCGCCTTCATTCGCGAAAAGTTTGGTCGCCTGGACATCCTGGTCAACAACGCCGCCACCAACCCGCAGTTCTGTAACGTGCTGGACACCGACCTGGGCGCCTTCCAGAAGACCGTCGACGTCAACATTCGCGGCTACTACTTCATGTCCATCGAAGGCGGCAAGCTGATGAAGGCCAACGGTGGCGGCTCGATCATCAACGTGGCTTCGATCAATGGCGTATCGCCGGGCGAATTCCAGGGCATCTACTCGGTGACCAAAGCCGCCGTGATCAGCATGACCAAGGTCTTCGCCAAGGAGTGCGCGCAGTTCGGCATCCGCTGCAACGCCCTGCTGCCGGGCCTGACCGACACCAAGTTCGCCTCGGCGCTGGTGAAGAACGACGCCATCCGCAACGTTGCCCTGCAGCGCATCCCGCTCAAGCGCGTGGCCGAGCCGAGCGAAATGGCCGGTACCGTGCTGTACCTGGCCAGCGACGCCTCCAGTTACACCACTGGCGTGGCGCTGAACGTCGACGGCGGCTTCCTCTCCTGAGGACTCGCTACGCATGAGAAAGGGGCCTGCGGGCCCCTTTCTTTTTGCTCAGGCGCAGCACTAAAGCCCCATCTGCTTACTGATGATCTCGTTCATGATCTCCCGCGAGCCGCCGCCGATGGAGAGGATGCGGTTGTCGCGGTACAGGCGCTCCACCAGCGACTCACGCATATAGCCCATGCCGCCGAGCAGCTGCACCGCATCATAGGTAATGCGATCGGCCACATCGGTGGCGAAGTTCTTGGCCATGGAGATTTCCTTGATCACGCTTTTGCCGGCCGCCATCTTGGCCGCCTGGCGATAGGTGAATTCGCGGGAGACTTCCAACTGGGTGGCCATTTCGGCCAGACGGTGCTTGAGCACCTGGAACTTGCCGATCGGCTTGCCGAACGCCTCCCGCTCTCGCGCCCAGGTCATGGCCTCCTCCAGCGCCAGCTGGGAAGTCATATTGGCCATCAGCGCCAGGCTCAGGCGCTCACTCTGGAAATTGGCCATGATGCAGGCGAAGCCCATGTTCTCAGCGCCAATCAGGTTCTCGACCGGCACCCGGCAGTCGTCGAAAAACAGCTCGGCGGTGTCCGAGGCCCACCAGCCCATCTTCTTCAGCGAGCGACCGACGCTGAAGCCCGGCGTGCCCTTTTCGATCAACAGCAGGCTGACGCCACCAAAACCTTCGCCGCCGGTGCGCACCGCCACGGTGTAGTAGTCGGCACGCACGCCACTGGTGATGAATGTCTTGCTGCCTGTGACCCGATAGTGGTCACCGTCGCGCACCGCGCGGGTTTTCAGATTGGCGACGTCGGAGCCACCGGATGGCTCGGTCACCGCCAGCGCCATGATCTTCTCGCCACTCAGCACCTGCGGTACTACGCGCTCTCGCAGCGCTGGCTTGGCCCACTTGAGCACCGGCGGCAACCCGATGTCCAGCGACCCCAGGCCCGCGACCAGGCCACCTGAACCCGAGCGCATCAGCTCTTCGCTGGCGACGACTTTGGCGAACAGATCACCTTCATGACTACCGCCATACTGCTCCGGGTAACCGATGCCGAGGATGCCGGCCTCGCCTGCCTTGCGGTACAGCTCACGGGGAAAGCTCTCAGCCTCCTCCCAGTCAGCGATATGCGGCAGGATTTCGCGCTCGACGAAACGGCGTACCGAGTCGCGCACCAGTTGGTGGGATTCGTCAAAGTATTCTTGGAAAGCAGACATGCGGGTGGCTCCCGTTTTTGTTTCCGCCACCCTAACCGAGCGCTTGCTTGGTTTTCAAGTCATGGTTTCTTCGACACCAGCAACTCCCGCATCACGCGGATCTGCATGTCATAGGCTGGTTTCTCCACCGCCTCGAAATCGCGGGTGTAGCGTTGAGCAAAGCCGGTCGAACCCCACACGCGGTATTGCTGGGCGTGCCACAGCTCATGCGCCCACAGCCCGGTGTCGCGCTCGGCAGCCTCCTGGCTGCGGAACACCACCACGTCGACCAGGGTTACCGCCTTGATGTCCGGGTTCTGCAGCATGGCGCTGGCCACGTCCAGTTCGTCGAGGGCACCGACGCGAAAGCGAACCGTGTCGAGCAGATCGCTGTCGTAGTAGGGTGCCAGACGGGCGCGAACCTCCAGCGGCATCGGCAGGGTGCCTGCCATCAGTGCCGAATCGCGGGACTGCAAAATCCAGCGCTCCAAGGCCATGGAAGCCGAGCCCAAAACCTGTTCGCGAACATGCGCCAAGTCAGGCACACACAAGCAGTTGGTGAAGCAAATCTCCACCTGCCCCGCTGGGCAGGCGGCACTTGCGCCGAGCGGCACGGACAGGACGAAGAGCAACGCGGCGCGACGAAAAAAGACAGAGGTCACGGAGCTTCCAGGGAGAGGTTTGGGGGGCAACGGCAGCCATCATGGCAGCAGGTGGCGGCCAAGACTATGACCGCCGAAGAGGCCTGATTATCCCAATACGCGGGCCCGATTGCGCACGCAATCTAGAGCAGCCTTGAAGCAGCTATCTGGAGATTCGCGCCAACCGGATACCGCCACACGCACAACACGTATCCAGCCTGGCTCTTTCGATGATGCACAGCTGACCTGCCAGGCAGCGACTAGCGCGTGTGCCATCCAGGAGATGAAGATGCCAAGGTAGACGCGTGACGGAACAATCAACCGGAAATCGGCCGACGCCCGGCTAGGGCGTGGGCCAGGGTACCGCCATCGACCAGCTCCAGCTCGCCACCCAGGGGTACGCCATGGGCGATACGCGACAGCACGATGCCTTTGCCACTGAGCATCTGTGCGATGTAATGGGCCGTGGCCTCACCTTCCACGGTCGGGTTGGTGGCGAGGATCACTTCACTGAACTGGCTGGCACCGATATGCGCCAGCAACTCGGGAATGCCAATGGCCTCAGGCCCCAAGCCGTCGAGTGGCGACAGATGCCCTTTGAGCACGAAGTAGCGCCCGCGATAGCCGGTCTGCTCCACCGCAAACACGTCCAGCGGCCCCTCGACCACGCACAGTAGCGAATCGTCGCGGCGCGGATCGCTGCACTGCGGGCACAACTCGTCCTCGCTCAGGGTACGGCACTGTTTGCAATGCCCAACCCCCTCCATCGCCGCAGCCAGGGCCTGCGACAGACGCATGCCGCCACTGCGGTCGCGCTCCAGCAACTGCAAGGCCATGCGCTGCGCCGTCTTCTGCCCGACACCGGGAAGAACACGCAGCGAATCGATCAGTTGGCGGATCAGCGGGCTGAAGCTCATGGAGGTACTACCAGATACACGCTTTTAGGGGGGCATCTCGGTGCAAGTGCCGATCAGACGCTGTGCAGAGCAAGGCTCGTGACGGCACGGGCACCGGAGTTTACTAACCGTAAATGAGGGTGCCCGGGCCGTCACGCAACACAGCTATGCGCAGTGGCTGGGCGGCACGAATCCTCAGAAGGGCATTTTGAAACCGGGGGGGAGCTGCATACCTGCAGTCATGCCGGACATCTTCTCCTGGCTGTTCTGCTCGACCTTGCGCACGGCATCGTTCACCGCCGCAGCGATCAGGTCTTCCAGCACTTCCTTGTCTTCCTGCATCAGGCTGTCATCCAGAGTGATGCGCTTGACGTCGTGGCGACCAGTCATCACCACGCTCACCAGGCCAGCGCCGGACTGGCCGGTGACTTCGGCGTTGGCCAGCTCTTCCTGCATCTTCTGCATTTTTTCCTGCATCTGCTGGGCCTGTTTCATCAGGCCTGCCATGCCACCTTTCATCATGACGATGTTCCTCAGCTATATGACTCAGGGAGTCAGGGGTTCGATGGAGTCGGCGCGGACAGTGGCGCCAAACTGTTGAATCATCTGCTGCACCAGCGGGTCGTTGTGGATCGACTGCTCGGCCTGATGCTGGCGCTCGGCACGCTTGCGCGCAGCGGCCTGGGCGGGGGTTTCCTGCTCAGGACGAATCAGCTCGATACGCAGCTTCAGACTACGTCCCAGATGCTGGTTCAGCGCCTCGTTCAGGCGGCGCTGCTGAGTGGCATTGAACAGCGCGCTGTGCGCCGGATCCAGATGCAGCAGCCAGTCGTCGCCGTGGGTCTCGATCAGCGTACAGTTGGCGCCGATGCTGCCGGTCATCCCGGACAGGCCCAGGCGCGGGAACAGGTCCAGCCACTCGGCGGCCAGGCCGGTAGCGGGTTGTGCGGCCGGCAGCGGCTCAGCCACCACGGCCTCGGGCTGGGCCGGAGCATCGAAATCGTAATCGAGGCTGTCGGCATCGGCCTCGTAGTAGTCGTAGTCGCCGGGTGGTGGCTCGTCGTCATCGCCCTCCTCGGCCGCAGCCACGGCGGGAGTTTGAACAGCCGGAGTCGCAGGAGCTGGGTCGGCCGGCACGTCGGCAACGGCAGGGGCCACAGCAGGCGGCTCGGCAAGCTGTGCAACGGGCTCGGCGACCTGCACCGGTTGCTGCGGCGCAGGCGCCTCCCAGGGCAGATCGACCGGCTGTGCGGCGTCGGCCACAGGCACGACAGACGCGATGACCGGCTCAGCAGCGGGAACCTCGGCAATGGCTGCGAGCGGCGCAACGGCCTCATGGGCCGGAACCGGAGCTGGAGCTGGAGCTGGAGCTGGAGCTGGAGCTGGAGCTGGAGCCGCCACAGGCTGGGGTGCCGACGTGGCTGGCGCAACAGCTGGAGCAACCGGAGCAACGATAGCGGCCGGCGCAGCCATGGGGGCCACACCGGCCACCGGGGTCTGGCTGGAATCAGCGGTGGCCTTGCTGATCCCCAGATCCTTTAGCGGCGACCTGGGTGAGCCTTCGGCATCGGCCGGCCGGAACGCCAGCATGCGCAGCAGCACCATCTCGAAGCCACCGCGCGGGTCCGGCGCCAGGGGCAAGTCACGGCGGCCGATCAGGCCCATCTGGTAGTAGAACTGCACATCTTCGGCCGGCAGCGCCTGAGCCAAGGCCAAAACCTTGTCGCGATCCCCCTGACCGTTGTCCACCGCCTCCGGCAGGGCCTGGGCAATGGCAACGCGATGCAAAACATTGAGTATCTCGGCCAGCACGCCACTCCAGTCCGGCCCCTGTTCGGCCAGATGGCGCACCGCTTCGAGCAACGCGCGGGCGTCTCCCTCCAGCAGCGCATGCAGCACGCCGTACACCTGGCCGTGATCGAGGGTGCCGAGCATGGCGCGCACATCAGCCGCGAGTACCTTGCCTTCACCGAAGGCAATGGCCTGGTCGGTCAGGCTCATGGCATCGCGCATCGAGCCATCAGCAGCACGACCGAGCTGCCACAGGGCGTCTTCCTCGAACGGCACGTTCTCGACAGTCAACACATGGGTCAGGTGCTCGACCACCCGCTCCGGCGGCATGTTCTTCAGGGAGAACTGCAGGCAGCGCGAGAGGATGGTCACCGGCAGCTTCTGCGGGTCGGTGGTGGCGAGCAGGAACTTGACGTGGGGCGGCGGCTCTTCGAGGGTCTTGAGCAGCGCGTTGAACGAGTGCGTGGAAAGCATGTGCACTTCGTCGATCAGGTAGACCTTGTAGCGACCGCGGGTCGGCGCGTACTGCACGTTCTCCAGCAGTTCGCGGGTGTCCTCGACCTTGGTGCGGCTCGCGGCGTCCACCTCGATCAGGTCGACGAAACGGCCCTCGTCGATCTCCCGGCACACCGAGCACTGGCCACAGGGGCTGGCGCTGATGCCAGTCTCGCAGTTCAAACACTTGGCAATGATTCGCGCGATGGTGGTCTTGCCCACGCCGCGCGTGCCGGTGAACAAATAGGCATGGTGCAGGCGCTGGCTGTCCAGCGCATTGATCAGGGCCTTGAGCACATGCGTCTGGCCAACCATCTCGCGAAAGCTGCGCGGGCGCCATTTGCGTGCAAGAACCTGATAACTCATGAAAAACCGTCGCGACTGAGGGTGGCGGAAGTGGCTAATCCTAGCGGAGCACCGGGTAAAATGCACTCGCCCATGTAAGCAGAAGGAAAACACGACGCTTCACAATGATCGCTCAGAACCACCCCGTTACGGGATGCCAGAAGAACAAAGTAGATGCTGTGTATCGCCTCATAAAGGCTCTCTGCGCCAGAGCCCTGACCCGCTGGCCCATTGCCAGGGCAAAGCCCGTATGATGACCGGCCGCACCTGCTTTTCGAGTTGCCATGCTGTCCACCGTCAAACGCTACCAGGCGCTGCTTTCCAGCACCCTGGCGCGCTACTTCCCCCGCACCAGCGAATACCTGCGCGCCGAGCGCGAAGCCGCGGCCCGGCTGCGCCAGCCACAACCGCGCGCCAAGCGCCCCGCCAACAGCAGCAAGACCAAGACCGGCGGACGCAAGCAGAAGGCCAGCGATGGCCCTGCCCCTGCCCCCATCGGTATCTATTCCAGCGCCCGCCTGAAGATCGACGAGAGCCAGATCGCTGCCATGCGCGAACGCGTTGCCGAGGCGGTAGCGGCCGGGCTGATCGGCGCGCCCTCCGACGAGCAGTGGGCGATGATCCTCTGCCGTGCGCCGCTGGCACGCATCTTCGCCGGCGCCGGCTCGGGCAAGTCCACCACCCTGCTGCTGCGCGTGGTGTTCATGCTCTGCCACCTGCGGATTCCAGCCACCAGCCTCACAGTGATCTCCTTCACCAACGCCTCCTGCGCTGAGCTGCGCGGGCAATTGCTGCGCCTGCTGGCCTTCTGGCAATTCCCCTTCGACGAGGGCCAGGCACGCCAGTGCGTGCGCACCTTCCATTCGGCCATGGCGCTGCAGGCCAAGGCGCTGCTGGCCACGCCGAACTGGTTTGAGCAGCTCGGCGGCACCAACACTGAGGAGCCGGATGCACCTAACGGTGGCCGCCTGCCCGCCGCCCAGCAGCGCCTGTTGCGCCAGGCCCATGACGAGCTGTACGCCAGCGATGCCACATTCCGCCAGCAGGTGCACGAACTGCTCGGCGTGGCCATGCCCAAGACCGTCGGCAAGCCACCGCAGGAAGGTTTGCGCCTGGCCGGCGAGCTGCGCGCGGCCCCGCTGTTTGAAGTGTTCTACCAGCAGGCCTGCTTCGCCGAGAGCCTCGGCCTGCGCCCGGATCAAATCGACGCCGCCACGCTGGACTGCGGGCCGCGCGAGCGCCTGTTCCTACAGGCACTCGCCCGCTTCTGGACGCGCTTTCAGACGGTATTGCAGGCGCAAGGCGTTACCACCTTCGATGCTGCTTTCCGCCAGCTCGGCGAGCGCCTGGCCAGCGCCGAGGAACTGCCAGCGGAGGCCATCGAGCCGCTGCGCCATCTGCTGATCGACGAGTTCCAGGACATCTCGCCGCAGATCGTCCATTGGTTGCAGGCCGTGCACCGCGCCCTGGCCGGGCGTGGCAAGGCGGTCAGCCTGATGGCCATAGGCGATGATTGGCAGTCGATCTATGGCTGGCGCGGCAGTTCGCCGGAGCTGTTCCTCGACTTCGACCGTCACTTCCCCAGCCGTGGCAAGGCCAAGAGCCAGGTGCTGATGTTGACCACCAATTTCCGCAGCATCGAGCCGATCCTGCGCGATGCCGAGGCGCTGCTGGAAGGCGTTGCCTGCAAACAGGCCAAGCGCAGCCAGGCGGTCAAGAAGGAGCAACCGGGCGACCACGGCGTGCGCCGCGTCGAGGGCTTCGACCTCAAGCGCCAACTGCCCGAGCTGCTGCAGGAAATCTCCACGCAGTGCGCGCATGTCGCCCAGCGCGGCAGTCGCGAGCGCAACCCGGTACTGCTGCTGGGCCGGCGCAACGATGCGCTCAAACAGGTGCAAGCCCAGCTGGGCCCAAGCCTGCCGGTGCGCGCCTACAGCATCCACCGCTCCAAGGGCCTGCAGGGCGAGGTGGCGATCATCCTCGACGATGGCGGCAGCTCCGAGTCGCACCCACTGCGCAACGCGCTGTATGCCCACTGCGGCCTGTTCCGCAACAGCTACGACCAGGCCATGCGCGACGAGAGCCTGCGCCTGGCCTACGTGGCAGCAACCCGTGGTGTCAGCCGGGTGATCTGGTTCGCCGGCAAACGTTAAGCGCGCAGGCATAAAAAAGGCCGCCCGAGGGCGGCCTTTTTGCGGTGCAATCGCTTATTCAGCCAGGCGCCAGGTGGTGCCGCCCTTGCCGTCTTCCAGCACCACACCCATGGCGGTTAGCTGGTCGCGGATACGGTCGGACTCGGCCCAGTTCTTGTCGGCGCGAGCCTGCAGGCGCGCGGCGATCAGAGCTTCGACCTCGGCGGCGTCGACCTTGCCGGCGGCGCCGGCCTGCAGGAACGCATCCGGCTCCAGCTGCAGCACGCCGAGTACGCCAGCCAGCTGCTTGAGCTGGGCGGCCAGGCCGGCGGCGGCCTGTTCATCCGACTCGCGCAGGCGGTTGACCTCGCGGATCATCTCGAACAGCACGGCGCAGGCTTCGGGGCTGTTGAAGTCGTCGTCCATGGCCGCGCCGAAGCGCTCGACGAAGGCTTCGCCGCCGGCCGGAGCCACTTGCGGCAGACCTTTCAGGCCGTTGTAGAAGCGTTCCAGAGCGCCCTTGGCTTCCTTGAGGCTGTCTTCGGAGTAGTTGATCGGGCTGCGGTAGTGGCTGGACACCAGCAGGTAGCGCACCACTTCCGGGTGGTACTTCTCCAACACCTCGCGGATGGTGAAGAAGTTGCCCAGGCTCTTGGACATCTTCTCGCCGTCCACGCGCACCGCGCCGGCGTGCATCCAGGCCTTGGCGTAGAGCTTGCCGGTGGCCGCCTCGCTCTGCGCGATCTCGTTCTCGTGGTGCGGGAACACCAGGTCCGGGCCGCCGCCGTGGATGTCGAAGGTCTCACCCAGGCAGCAGGTGGACATCACCGAGCACTCGATGTGCCAGCCCGGACGCCCGGCGCCCCAAGGGGATTCCCAACTCGGCTCGCCCGGCTTGGCGCCCTTCCACAGCACGAAATCCAGCGGGTCCTCCTTGATCTCGTCGACCTCGATGCGTGCGCCGATCTTCAGCTCGTCGATCTTGCGGCGGGACAGCTTGCCGTAGCCTTCGAACTTGGTGACGCGGTAGTACACATCGCCGTTGCCCGGAGCGTAGGCGTAACCCTTGTCGATCAGGGTCTGGATCATCGCGAACATGCCGGGGATGTGCCCGGTGGCGCGCGGCTCGATGTCCGGGCGCAGCACATTGAGACGACCTTCGTCCTCGTGCATGGCGGCGATCATGCGCTCGACCAGCGCCTCGAACGGCTCGCCGTTCTCCTGGGCGCGCTTGATGATCTTGTCGTCGATGTCGGTAATGTTGCGCACATAGGTCACGTCATAGCCGCGCTGGCGCAGCCAGCGGGTGACCACGTCGAACGCCACCATCACCCGGGCATGACCGATATGGCAGAAGTCGTACACGGTCATGCCGCATACGTACATACGCACGCTGTTGCCTTCCAGCGGCTGGAAGACGTCCTTGGTCTTGCTCAGGGTGTTGTAGATGGACAACGCCATGGATCAGGCTCCCCAGGAATCGCGCAGGGTGACGGTGCGGTTGAAGACTGGAGCGCCCGGCTTGGAGTCTTTCAGGTCGGCGACGAAGTAGCCCTCGCGCTCGAACTGGAAACGATCTTCAGCAGCGGCGTTGGCCAGCGACGGCTCGGCACGGCAACCTTGCAGAACCACCAGCGAATCCGGGTTGATGTTGTCGAGAAAGCTGCCGCCCTCCTCACTCTTCTCCGGGTTAGCGGAGCGGAACAGGCGGTCGTACAGGCGCACCTCGCACTCGACGCTCTCGGCGGCCGGCACCCAGTGGATCACGCCCTTGACCTTACGGCCCTCGGGGTTCTTGCCCAGGGTGTTCTCGTCATAGGAGCAGCGCAGCTCGACGATATTGCCGGCGGCGTCCTTGATCGCCTCGTCGGCGCGGATCACGTAGCTGCCACGCAGGCGCACTTCGCCGCCCGGGATCAGGCGCTTGAAGCCGTCCGGCGGGGTTTCCTCGAAGTCGCTGGCGTCGATGAGTATCTCACGGCTGAACGGCAGCACGCGCACGCCCATGTCCTGTTTGGGGTGGCGCGGCAGTTCGAGGTTCTCGACCTGGCCTTCCGGGTAGTTGGTGATCACCACTTTCAGTGGCTTGAGCACGCACATGGCACGCGCGGCGTTGGCGTCCAGGTCTTCGCGGATGGCGAATTCCAGCATGCCGATATCGACCACGCCGCCGGCACGGTTGACGCCGATCATGTCGCAGAAGGTGCGGATCGAGGCCGGGGTGTAGCCACGGCGACGGTAGCCGGACAGGGTCGACATTCGCGGATCATCCCAGCCGGCGACGTGCTGCTCATCGACAAGCTGCTTGAGCTTGCGCTTGCTGGTGATGGTGTAGTTCAGGTTCAGACGGGCGAATTCGTACTGACGCGGGGTCGCCGGCACCGGCAGATTGGCCAGGAACCACTCGTACAACGGGCGGTGATCCTCGAACTCCAGGGTGCAGATGGAGTGAGTAATGCCTTCGATGGCGTCCGACTGGCCGTGGGTGAAGTCGTAGCTCGGGTAGATGCACCACTTGTCGCCGGTCTGGTGGTGATGGGCGTGGCGGATGCGGTACAGAATCGGGTCGCGCAGGTTGATGTTCGGCGAGGCCATGTCGATCTTGGCGCGCAGTGAACGGGCGCCGTCCGGGAACTCGCCGGCCTTCATACGGGCGAACAGGTCGAGGTTCTCTTCCACCGAGCGCTCGCGGAACGGACTGTTCTTGCCCGGCTCGGTCAGGCTGCCGCGATAGGCGCGCATCTCTTCCGCGTTAAGGTCGCAGACGAAGGCCTTGCCGGCCTTGATCAGCTCGACGGCCCAGGCATGCAGTTGATCGAAATAATTGGAGGCGTAGCGCTCCTCGCCGGCCCATTTGAAGCCCAGCCATTCGACGTCGCTTTTGATCGCGTCGATGTATTCCTGGTCTTCCTTGGCCGGGTTGGTGTCGTCGAAACGCAGGTTGCACTCGCCGCCGAATTCCTGGGCCAGGCCGAAGTTCAGGCAGATGCTCTTGGCGTGGCCGATATGCAGGTAGCCGTTGGGCTCCGGCGGGAAGCGGGTGATGACTTTGGCGTGCTTGCCGCTGTCCAGGTCGGCCTGAACGATGGGACGCAGGAAGTTGGCGGCTTTTTCGACGGTGGGCTTGCTCATGATGTCCTTAAGCTAAAGGCGGCGACGGCCGAGACAGTAGGCCGGTCAAGACAAAGCCCGTATGATACCCAACCCGTCAACCCCCTGACAGCCGCAAAGCGACCGGGAGTGGCCTTTTGGCGCGAATGCGCCGCCGCCCTGCCCGCTTTGCCCGAAATTGAGAGCGCACCAGCCATGATCAAGCTGCACACCAACTACGGCGTCATCACCCTGGAACTGTTCGCCGACAAGGCCCCGGAAACCGCTGCCAACTTCGAGCAGTATGTACGTGACGGCCACTACAACGGCACTGTGTTCCACCGTGTGATCAGCAACTTCATGATCCAGGGCGGCGGTTTCGAGCCGGGCATGAAGCAGAAATCCACCCGTGCCCCGATCAAGAACGAAGCCAACAACGGTGTTTCCAACAAGGTCGGCACCGTCGCCATGGCCCGCACCATGGACCCGCACTCGGCCTCCGCGCAGTTCTTCATCAACGTCGCCGACAACGGCTTCCTCGACCACACCGCACCAACCATGCAGGGCTGGGGTTACGCCGTGTTCGGCCAGGTGACCGAGGGCATGGACGTGGTCGAGAAGATCAAGGGCGTGGCCACCACCATGAAGTCCGGTCACCAGGACGTGCCGGTGGATGACGTGATCATCGAGAAGGCCGAAATCGTCGAGTGATTCGATGATCCTGCTGATCTCCGATCTGCATCTGGAAGAAGAACGCCCGGACATTACCCGGGCGTTTCTGCATTTCCTGCAGACCCGCGCCCGTGAAGCCGAAGCCCTGTACATCCTGGGAGATTTCTTCGAGGCCTGGGTGGGTGATGATGGCATGTCAGCCTTCCAGCACGGCATCGCCCGCGCCCTACGCGCACTGAGCGATACCGGCACGCGCATCTTCCTGATGCACGGCAACCGCGACTTCATGATCGGCCGTGCCTTCTGCCGTGAGGCAGGTTGCACCCTGCTGAAAGACCCGAGCATCGTCAGTTTCAACGGCGAACCGGTGCTGCTGATGCATGGCGATAGCCTCTGTACCCTGGATGTGGGCTACATGAAGCTACGCCGCCTGCTGCGCAACCCGCTGAGCCTGTTCATCCTGCGCAACCTGCCACTGAGTGCTCGCCACAAGCTGGCACGCAAGCTGCGCAGCGAGAGCCGCACGCAGACCCGCATGAAGGCCAGCGACATCATCGACGTGACACCGGACGAAGTGGCACGGGTCATGGCCGAGCATAGTGTGCGCACGCTGATCCACGGCCACACCCACCGTCCTGCCATGCATGAGCTTGAAGTCAACGGCCAGCCGGCCAGGCGCATCGTGCTCGGCGACTGGGACCAGCAGGGCTGGGCCCTGCAAGTCGACGCATCAGGCTTGCACCAGGCGCCCTTCGCGCTCAGCTAGAGCTCCTTGACCACATCCAACCAATGCTGAATGTCTACCTCGTCGATCTGTTCTGGCCTGAGGAAGCGCTCACCATACTCGCGGTACACGCCGCTGATGAGGAACAGGCGGAACAACTCCACGTCGATGTGCTGATCGCGCGCCATGAAGCTGAGGATCTTCACTGACTCGGAGAGGGTCTTCGGTGCCTTGTAGGGGCGATCAGCAGCGGTCAGTGCCTCGAAAATGTCGGCAATGGCCATTACCCGCTCGGGAATGCTCATGTCTGCCGCACCGACGCGCCGCGGGTAGCCGGTACCGTCCATTTTCTCGTGGTGACTGCCGGCGATGGTCGGCACCCGTTTCAAGTGCTTGGGTAGCGGCAAGGTGCTGAGCATGATGATGGTCTGCACGATGTGCTCGTTGATCTTGAAGCGTTCCTCTTCACTCAGGGTGCCGCGGCGAATGCCGAGGTTGTACAGCTCACCGTAGTTATAGGCGTAGGCCGGCAGACGCATGTCGAAGCCCCACAGGTTACGTGGATCGTCCTTGACCACTGGTGGCTTGCGCTCGCCCCAGTGCACCAGGTGTTCCGGCCTATCAGCCAGCAACGGCTCTTCGACCGGTAACTGTACGTGCGGCACACCCTCGAAACGCTCGGCTTCGTCATGGGAGATGCCGATACGGTTGTCGAAATGGCGCATCCAGCGGCGCTGGGCAATGGCCTGCAAGCGCTCGACATCCTCGTCCTTCATGAACTCGCCGCCGACGTTGGCATTGGCGACAAAGGCGAACTCCTCCTGCAACTCCGCCCTGACCCGCTCCAGGGTCAGCTGCAGTGCCTCCTGATCACCCCCTGAAGCCAGGCCCTGCCAGTAGTGAACCTCGGCATCCCGCCAGAGTACCTCGAAGCGCATGCGCACCTCATGGATGCGGTTGTAGAGCGTCTCCAGCTTGGTCGCCTTATCGACCACGTATTCCGGACTGGTGACCTTGCCGCAGTCGTGCAGCCAGGCAGCGATACGAAACTCGTACAGCTCCACCTCATTCATATCGAAGTTGGCATAGGGGCCTTCGCGCTTGGCCACGACCTGTTCGAGCAGCATCTGCGCCAACTGCGGCACCCGCTCGCAATGTCCCCCGGTGTAGGGACTCTTGGCGTCGATAGCGTCGGCCAAGAGTTTGATGATGGCGTCCAGCAAGCGTTGCTGAGCCTCGATCAACTGGCGCGTTTCGATGGCCACGGCGGCGGCGCCGGACAACTCCTCGACGAAACGGCGGAACGGCTGGCGCACTTCGTCCAGCTCATGCTCTTCGTCCAGTTGCAGCACCAGGATACCGAGCAGTTCATGGCCTCGGTCATTGAGCGCCACCGCCATGCAGTGGCCGCGCAACTCCAACACCCTGGCGACTGCTGCGGCCAGGTCTTGATGACTGTCAGCAGCCAGCTGCAACTGCTGCGGATAACCCAGCCCATGGCACTCGGCAGCCAAACGCAGCACGCCGCTCTCGTCATCATGCAGATAGACGGCGCCGCCGGGCACCCCAGTGGCTTCGACCAGTTGCTCCAGCACCCCACCCAGCATGCTGTCCAGCCTGGTTTCACGGCTCAGGGTCAGAGTCATCGACTGGAAGTTACGGATGGTGCCGGACATTCGCGTCAGTACATGGCCAAGCTCACTGACCTCCCTGACCCGCGAGCGCACTCCGACTTCGTGACCGAAGTTGAAGTTGGCCAGGGCCTGCACCTGATCGGCCAGCATCCGCAGAGGCTGGCCAATGCGCTGTCCCAGCGCCCAGCCGATCAGCAGCAGTAAAGCAATCAGGGCCGCAGCCCAGAGCGTTTGCTCGAGCAACACCTTGCGAGCACCCGCCAAAAGCTCGGCAGCCGGGATGGCGATCAGCACATGCATATCTTGCTCGGCAAAGGTGGAAAGCGGCACACGCATGCCGTACCAGTCCTTACCGTCAGCCTGAAACAGCTGTGGTGCAGTCCCCAGGCCACGCTCACCAAACATCTGCGCAAGGCTGGGCACACCGAGCTCCTCAATCTTCGAGAGGCGTAAACCATCTCCCTCTTCGATGATCACCCGTTGCAAATCCGGATAAGCCACCACCGAGCCCTGGCCATCCACCACGGCGATTTCGGTACCCGGGGTCATGCGCAGATCCTGGGTTTCGCTGGCCAGATCATCAACAGCGGCATCCAGCCCCAGCACCGCAGCACCGTCGACCGCGCGCTGGGCCAACGTCAGACCGATCTGGCGCGTGGTGAAAAACACATACGGACTGGTCATCACCGTGGTGGCGCGCTGCATGGCACCAGAAAACCAGGGGCGAGTACGTGGGTCAAAGCGGTAATCAGGCTTGATCTCAGACTTGAGCAAGGCCAAGTCGCGGTCGTAGAAACGCCATTCACCCACATAGTTACCAGCATCAGCCAGGGTGATGCTCTGCACCATGAAAGCAGACCCTTTGGGCGCGGCAAAACGCTCACGCAGCTTGTCATCACGCATGCGCCGCACCAGCAGGAACTCGCCATTGGGATAGCCCACGTACGCCGCACTGAGCATTTTGTTCGCAACCAACCCTTCCACCAGCAGCGGTAAGCGCTCCAGACGCTGTGGCAAATTGTCAGCCGCCGAAACGGGATCATAGGCCAACAGGCGGATCGAACTCTGCGCCGGATCTATCAGCCGCCTGGCCCGCTCATTGACTGATTGGCTGAGCTGCTTCGCTGAATCACCAGCCGCTGCCACCAGAGCCTGTTGAACCCCCCGATAGCCCTGCCAGGCCAGTGCACCGCCAAGGGACAGGGTGCTGACCATGATCGCCAGGGCGATCAGCAACTGCAGGGGGATGCCACGTCGCTCTGCCATCATGGTGTGCCACTCCTTTTGCTCACGTCATAACGATAGCCAGTGCGCAAAAACTCTTGTTCAAGATGGGCCGGCATGTGCGTACGCACCAAGCCCGCCAGGCTTCCATCCAGGCGCATAGCCTCGATGAGACGAAGCCATTCAGCCGCCTGGGCTGAGTTGAAGGAGCGCCGCGACAGCATCAGCCCCGCCCCCAGGGACGGCCCTGGATTTAGATCGAGGATACGAAAATCAAGACGTTCCTCAGCCGGAATCAGTTGTGCCAGGTTGATATCGTGACTGATCAGCGCCTGCACCTCGTTGCGCCGTAATGCGGCATAACGTTCGGCATCGCTGGCGAAGGCATGAACCCGCCCCATGCCGGCCAGCATGCGCACGCCCCCTTCAAAATACGGGCCTCGCCAGTAACCGGGGATGACTCCGAGACGTAGTTCCGGGATGGCCTGAAAGTCGGCAAAACGGCTGATCTTCGGTGCCAGCTCAGCACGCACGATCAGCTTGTTGCGGTAATAGATGGTCGGGACGAAGTAACTGAAACGCTGCCGCTCATTATTGGGAATACCACTGGGCAGCATATCCAGAGTGCCCTCTGCAAGACGCTTCCACACTTCACCCCGCGGCACAATCTGGGCATCGAATTGGCAACCGGTACGCTGCCGAAACTCCGCAACCAGGCCAGGATCGAACCCCTGGCCATCACGGTACACCATGCTATTGAGCAGCCAGGCCAGGCGAATCGGCCGTTCACAACCGTAACGCTGAGCGGCGTCATTGGCCTGAGCACTCCCCAGCGCCCCGACCAAAAGCATGCCCACCAGCCAGCGCGGGCAACGCAGATAGGACCAGATCATTCCATGTGCTCCAGCCGATAAACCTGCCAAGAAGGCAGCGACAGCACATCAGTGTAATAGCCGCTGGCTAATCTGCCGGGCGATTCAAGGCGGATTCGGGCTTTCTCCGCACATAATCAGGGCTATGTGATCTGGCAAAGGGCCGATCTACGCCAGTGTTGAGCTAAGGCCTCGCCAGTGTTTCCCGCGCCAATTAGAGCGACTGAAACACCAGTGCCTTGAGCCCGGCCTCGGAGTCGATATCGGCGAACTCGGGGGGATTATCCAGACGTTCGACGAAGCGCAGCTGCGGCGCCTCGCGGGCCATTTCCTCAATCAGGAACGCCGGGCCGATGGCCGGGTCGTTGACACAGGCCAGCACGCTGCCCTGCTCATTTAGCAATTCCGGCAGACGGCGCAGGACCTTGGCGTAATCCTGAGTCAGCACGAAGCTGCCCTTCTGAAAGCTCGGCGGATCGATGATCACCAGGTCATAGGGCCCGCCCCGCTTCACCTTGCCCCAGCTCTTGAACAGTTCATGGCCGAGAAATTCCACCCGACCAAGGTCGTGACCGTTCAGGCGGTGGTTGTCGCGACCACGGCTCAGCGCGGCGCGCGCCATATCCAGGTTGACCACCTTGTGTGCACCACCGGCCAGCGCCGCCACGGAGAACCCGCAGGTGTAGGCGAAGAGGTTGAGCACGCGCTGCCCCGCCGCATGCTCACGCACCCAGTCGCGCCCCAGGCGCATGTCGAGGAACAGGCCGCTGTTCTGCTTGCGGCCAAAATCGAGCTGATAGCGCAGGCCGCTCTCGACGATCTGCCAACTCTCGATGGGCTCGCCCACCAGGTAATCGGTGCCACTGTCCGGGCGATAGCGATGCTGCAACAGCAGGTACCGGGCGCCACTGGCCTGCCACACATCAGTCACCGCCAGGCGCAGCAGCATGGCCTGCACTGCCGCCAGATCCTGCGGCTCGCGAAACAGAGTGACCAGCACCACGCCCGACAGCCAGTCCACGGTCACCTGCTCCAGTCCCGGCCATTGCCGGCCACGCCCGTGGAACAGGCGGCGGGCCTCCTGCGGCGGCGCCTGCAGGCTCGCCGTCAGGTGCTGGAACAGGGTCTCGAGGGCAGCGGGGGTCATGGGGGCAACCGTAGCAAAAAGGGGCAGGCATTCTACCCGGCGCAAAAAAAAACGGCCCATCGCCGGGAGGACGTGGGCCGCAAAGCACTAAAGGTCGTACGTGGTACCCCGCGGGCAGCGGATGAGGGAATCGCCGCCGCGGGGCATCGGCAACTGGCAGGACGACCGGCCCACCAGCGCGCAGGCTCAGATGTGAGCGTCCTGGTATTCCTTCTCGGCCAGGTCGAAACGTTGCTGCATGTTCAGGCTCGGCGCATTGCCGATACGGCTGAACACCAGGATGGCGATGGTCGCGAGAATGAAGCCCGGGATGATTTCGTACAGACCCAGACCGATCCAGTTCTTCCACACCACCACGGTCACGGCACCGACGATCATGCCGGCCAGGGCGCCGTTGCGGGTCATACCCTTCCACAGCACGGACAGCAGTACGACAGGACCGAAGGCGGCACCGAAACCAGCCCAGGCATAGGACACCAGGCCCAGCACACGGTTGTTCGGATCAGCGGCCAGGGCGATGGCGACCAGGGCCACCAGCAGCACCATGGCGCGACCGACCCAGACGAGTTCGGTCTGCGAAGCGCCCTTGCGCAGGAAGGCCTTGTAGAAGTCCTCGGTCAGTGCACTGGAGCACACCAGCAGCTGGCAGCTGAGGGTGGACATCACCGCGGCCAGGATGGCGGACAGCAGGATGCCGGCAATCCACGGGTTGAACAGGATCTTCGACAGCTCGATGAACACGCGCTCCGGGTTCTCTCCGACCGGGCCAGCCAGGTCCGGGTTGGCGGAGAAGTAGGCGATACCGAAGAAGCCGACGGCCACGGCACCCGCCAGGGTCAGGATCATCCAGGTCATGGAGATGCGACGGGCAGCCGGGATCGACTTGACCGAATCAGCAGCCATGAAACGCGCCAGGATGTGCGGCTGGCCGAAGTAGCCCAGGCCCCAGGCCATCAGCGAGATCACGCCGATGAAGGTGGCGCCCTTGAGCATGTCGAAGTGGCTCGGGTCGACGGCCTCGATGGCAGTCATGGCCGGATCGAAACCACCGGTGCCGATCAGCACGAAGACCGGGGTCAGGATCAGGGCGAAGATCATCAGGGTGGCCTGCACGGTGTCGGTCCAGCTCACCGCCAGGAAGCCACCAATGAAGGTGTAGGCGATGGTGGCGGCAGCGCCGGCCCACAAGGCGGTACCGTAGCTCATGCCGAAGGTGCTTTCGAACAGGCGGGCACCGGCCACCACGCCGGAGGCGCAGTAGATGGTGAAGAACACCAGGATCACCACGGCAGAGAAGATGCGCAGGATGCGGCTGTTGTCTTCGAAGCGGTTGGTGAAGTAGTCCGGCAGCGTCAGGGCATTGCCGTTGTGCTCGGTTTGCACGCGCAGGCGGCCGGCGACGAACAACCAGTTGAGGTAGGCACCGATCACCAGACCGATGGCAATCCAGCTCTCGGAAATACCGGCGACGAAGATGGCGCCCGGCAGGCCCATCAGCAGCCAGCCGCTCATGTCGGAAGCGCCGGCGGACAGGGCGGTCACGAAGCTACCGAGGCTACGGCCACCGAGGATGTAGTCGGACAGGTTCTTGGTACGCAGGTAGGCGATGAGACCGATCAGCACCATCGCGGCGATATACACCACGAAGGTAATCAGCATGGGGGTACTGGCTGTCATGGGAGGATGCCCTCTCGTTTGTTGTTATGCGCCACGGGGATGACCCGCGACTGGGTTGGCAAATCGCCCGCTCGTGGCGGACGCTGGAAATCCCCGGCCGTTCGGCTGGGGCTATGAAGACTGACGCTCGCACGCCGAGCCGCATCACGCCGCTCCAATCCGGGAACGACCTCAGGGCGCCAGGGCGCCCTGCTCCACCTGGCCAGCTGCGCACCAGGCGGGTTCGCCACCTTGCTCAGGGGCGGCAACAACACTGTTCAAGCCCAGCAGCATTTCGGCACGCGCGCAACTGCACTCGCCCCCGACCTCTGATGGGATGCAGGACTCTAGTGACAGAGGCATGACCGCTTCTTGCGGAAAACTCCGGAGTTTTTGCGAAAAACTCCGAGCCGGGGAACTTTCTGCGCCGCGCTAACGCTCGATGATCAGCCCGCGCATGGGCGCCAGGCGCGCCAGCAGGCGGTTCTGTTGGCTCACCGGCACGCCTTCGGCGTCCATGGCGTCGATCAGGTCTTCGACCATCGCATTGAAGTCGCTGCGGGTCAGGTGCAGGCCTTTGTGGCTCTCTTCCATGCTGTCGCCGGTGTACTCGCAGGGCCCGCCGGCCTCGACGCAGATCTGCTCGACCAGCTTGTCGCGCAGGCGCTCCATGTCGATGTCCTGGAAGTGGTGGGCGATGCGCGGGTTGCGTACCGCGTTGAGCAGCGTGCCCTCGACGATGCGGGTGATGCCGGCGCGCTCACCCAGGCCCTGATACAGGCTGTCATCCTGTGGCGGCTGGCTGGCGCAGGCGCTGAGCAGAAGCAGCAAGGCAGGCAACAGGTAGCGCATGTTCAGAAGCTCCCCTGGATGGACAGGTAGGCGCCGTCCTGGTTATCCAGCCCGGCGATCTCGCCCAGGCGAGCATAGGCCAGGACCACGGCCAGGTGCTTGTTGGGGAAGTAGCCGAGGAACACATCGGCCCAGTCGCTCTCGCCGGCGAAGCTCAGGTTGTCCGGTTTCTCGCGATATTCCACGCCCAGCGCCCAGCGCGGGTTGAGCAGCACGGCGACGGAGCCTTCCTTGAGCACCGAATGCCGGTCACGTCGGTCGCCGCCGAAGCCGAGCAGGCCCTGCTCGTTGGCCCGGCTGTAACGCAGGTTGCCGTTGAGCAGCAGGTTGTAGCCGAAGGCGCCGCCGAGTATCAGGCGACTGGCGGCCAGGTAGGCCTCGGTGTCCTCGTCGCGCTCGGCGCCGACCAGGCTCGGCACTCGGAAGTCCTTCTGCCGTTTGTGTTCGATACCCAGCGACACCTGCGGCAGACGGTCGTAGATCAGGTCGCCGAACAGGCGCAGCTTGAGGCCGAAGATATCCTGGCTGAGGCTGTTGTCCGGCAGGCTCAGGTCACGTGCCAGTGTGCCCAGGTCGAAGCGCTGGCGGGCGTAGGACAGCTCGATGCGGTTGTCGTAGGAGAATGCCGCGCCGCCCACATCGAGACGGTAATCGCCGGTCTCGACACGGGTGAGAAAAGCCGTGGCGCCCCACTCGCCCTGCTCGCCATAGCCGGACAGCACGGCCCAGGGCACGATGCCGCCACCGGCAGCTCCGTCGATGCTGGTCGCGCCGCCCGTGGCCAGCAGGCGGCCCTGATCGGCAGCGGCCAGGCCAGGCAGCAGCGCGAGAAGAGCAAGGCACAGACGTTTGCGCATGGTCAGGGAACCTTTGCCAGATGGGAACCTTGCCACTGCTGCAGCCAATGCTCGAAGGCGCTCGCCGGCAGCGGCTTGCCAATCAGATAGCCTTGGGCGATGTCGCAGCCCCAGGCCGTCAACAGTTCGAGGGTGGCACGCTGCTCGATGCCCTCGGCGACCACCCGCAGCCCGAGGGCATGACTCATTTCGATGGTCGAGCGCACGATCACCGCGTCCTCGCTGTGCGCATCCAGTTCACGGATGAAGGCCTGGTCGATCTTCAGCTCCTGCACCGGCATACGCTTGAGCTGGGCCAGCGAGGAATAGCCGGTGCCGAAGTCGTCCACCGACAGGGGCAAGCCGCGCTGGCGCAAGCGCTGCAGCACCTCCAGGGCCAGCGCCGGGTCCTGCATCACCGCGCTCTCGGTGATTTCCAGCACCAGCTGCTCGGCGGGCACCTCGTGGGCCTCCAGCAATGTCGCAATGCGCTCGTCCAGATCCAGGCTGACCAGATCCTCGGCGGAGATATTCAGCGACACCTGCAACTTCAGGCCGCACTGGTTCCACAGGTGCAGCTGGCGCAGCGCCTCCTCGATCACCCAGGCGGTGAGCAGCTGGATGCTGCCGGTACGCTCGGCCAGGGGGATGAACTCGCCCGGCGAGACCATGCCGTACTGCGGGTGATTCCAGCGCAGCAGGGCTTCGGCTCCATGCGCCTGGCGGCTGCGTATGTCCAGCTTGGGCTGGTAGTAGAGCAGCAACTCACCATTGGCGGCGGCATGGCGCAGGTCACGCACCAGGTTGACCTGGCGCAGGTGCGCATCGTCGCGACCCTGCTGGTACAGCTGCAGGCGCCCGGGCTGCTGGGCGGCGTCCTGCATGGTGATGGCCGCGCGCCGCAGCAGTTCGTCGGGGTGATTGCCATGGGCCGGAAAGGCGACGATGCCGATGCTGCAATCGAGCACCAGGTCCAGCGTGCCGACCCGCATCGGCGCCAGCAGCAGCTGATGCAGGCGGTCGGCAGCGGCGATGGCGGCGTCGCTGTCGCAGCTTTCCAGCATCATCAGCATCTCGTCGGCGACCAGGCGGGCCAGGCTGTCGCCGGGGCGCAGCGTGGCCTGCAGGCGGCGGCTGAGCTGTTGCAGGGCCAGGTCGAGCCCATCGGCGCCGCAACTCTCGAGAATGCTGCGGAAGTTGCCCACGCCGATGTACAGCAGCGCCGTCGGCCGCTTGGCGCTGATCGCACTGCCCAGGCGTTCCAGCGCCAGGGTGCGATTGGGCAAGCCGGTGAGCCCGTCGTGCAGCGCATTGTGGGCCAGTTGCCGCTCGCGCTCGGCGATGCCCTGCTGCATGGCATTGACCGCCTTGGCCAGGCTGCCCAGCTCATCCTTGCGCTGCAGCTCGACCTGGGTCGCATAGTCGCCCTGACCGATGCGCCCCGCCACCCGCGCCAGCTCGCGCACCGGCTGCGCCAGGCTGCGCGCCAGCAACAACGCGCCCAGCAGCGACGCAAAGAACGCCACCAGGGCGATCAGCAGAATGTCGCGATCAAGCGGCGCGAAGGCTTTCTCCGCCTGGTCCAGGGACTTGTGCAGCAAGGCCAGCACCTGAAAGTCGCTGCCGCTGGCCAGGGTCAGCCATTCGCCCAGATAGCGCTGGCCGGCGGCTTCCAGCATGCGGCTGCCAGTACCACCCTGGCGCTGCGCCAGGATTTCCTCGCGCAGGCGCGCATGCAGGGCCGGCGGCAGGGTGCTGACCCAGCCATCGGCCTTGCCATGCTCGATCGAGACCAGGGTCAGCTCCAGGTGGGTCAGCTCGCGCAGCTCCTGGGCGAAGGCCTCGTCGATGCGAAAGCCCATGACCACCCGCGCAATCGGCAGCGGAGCACTGACGGACGCCTCCACCAGCAGATAGACCTCACCGGCCAGTGGCAGCAGGAATACCTGGGCGCCACGCTGGGCCTGCTCGCGCACCTGGCTGGCCATGCGTTCCACCGCCTCGCCTCCGATCCGTGGGTCCGTGCTGACCTGCAGGCTGCCGTTGAGCGACAGCAGCAGCGCCACGCTGGCATTGATGCGCGCGCCATGATTGGCCAGGGCCGAGGCGATGGTGTCGCGGTCGCGGCTGGCCACCGCATCCTTGAAGCCGAAATCGGCCGCCAGTACCTGCACCGCATCGCTGAGCTGGCGACCACGGACTTCCACCAACTGCTCGAACACCCGCCCACCGACGCCCAACTCTTCGCTCAACTGCGCCTGAACGGCCACGCCGGTGGCCGCCTTGACCGCGAAATACAGCGCGCCGACCACGACCAGTAGCAGCATAATCAGAACCCCGGCGATACGTGTCTGAAAACTATGGTTGAACGTCACTGGCGGCTTTCCTGATGGCCTCACCGAAGGCGCTGGGCGCGGGCTGGGTGGGCAGCGCCTGCGCGGCATCCCCCACCAACTCCAGGGGATAGCGCTGGCTCAGCCCCTGCTCAGGAACCTGCAGGCTGCCTGCGGCGACAGGCAGCATATCGGCCACCTGGGGGTGCCACAGAGTGGCCTGGTAGGTGCCGGCCGGCAGCTCCAGCCGGATTCGGCCGTTCTCATCGCTCACGCCGAACCAGGGGTCGTCGGTGACGTAGACATAACCAAGCATCCAGTCATGAATATTGCAGCCAAGCACCACCAGCCCGGGCTTGTCGAACACTACCGGCTCGCTCGGCGTGCCCTGGTACAGGCGCAACTCAAAGCGTTTGGCCGGCGAGAATGAGTAGACGTGATGGCGGATGTTGTCGCTATTGGGAAAAGACACCGTAGTGCCAGTACGCACTGCCAAGACGCGCGGCAAGAACTGCTTGTCGCGCTGATCCACCACAGCGTCCGTAGAGGCCGCAGCAGGCGCATCACCACGCAATGTCAACACAGCGTTGCCCAGCGGCTGCCCCTGACTGTCCAGCAGGCTGACATCGAGAGTCGCAGCGCTAACGGACAGGCCATAGAGGCCCGCGAAGGCAAATATCAACGGCTTCATGAAATGACCTTCTGCGGAGCAGGAGGCTGACCGCATGGGGATTAACGCCTTCCTGGCAGAAATTCTGTCGCTTAGGGCAGATTAGCCGACTGAAAGACCAAGTTCACGCACTAACTCAACAGCAAAATGCCATCACCGGCGAAGCCCCATCACCCGCGACCATTCGCGTTGATTTCTTCCGACCAAGAAGGCTTCTGTCACGCCAGCAACCGCCAATGGCAAACAGCCTTCTGGAAAATCACTGCAGCGCTATCGTGCACTGCATGGGCGGATCAACGTAAGCTTCAACATCCAGCTGATCTGTGACATGCCCGGCGCGTTTCGATGAACATCGTCATCACTCTGACGGCCTGCCATGACCAGCCGCTGGCCAAGATTTTTGATGCACTGGGCGTACCCGGTGCTGCGACGAACAGTTCGTCTGCTACCTGAATACTTTTTCGCCTACGAGGACTCCGACATGAGCAACCGCCAAGCTGAAATCGCCGCCGCGCTGGACGTAGTGCCGCCGTTCGCCGACGAAGCCGCCCTGCTGGCACAGATCGACAAGCGTAAAGCCTTCATCAAGAACTGCCTGAAAAATTCCGGCCTCAAAGTGCTGGTGTTGGGCATCAGTGGCGGTGTCGACTCGCTCACCGCCGGCCGCCTGGCCCAGCTATCGGTCGAGGAACTGCGCGCAGAAACAGGTGACTCAGCCTATCGTTTCATCGCCGTGCGCCTGCCGCATAACAGCCAGCACGACGAACACGATGCCCAGGACTCACTGAAATTCATCCGCGCCGACGAGGAAGACACTGTCAACATCGCCGGCAGCGTGCATGGCCTCGGCGAGCAGGTCACCCACCTGCAGCAGCTCAGCGACGCCCGCCGCGATTTCGTGGTGGGCAATATCAAGGCGCGCATTCGCATGGTCGCCCAGTTCGCCATCGCCAACGCCAATAACGGCCTGGTCATCGGCACCGACCATGCGGCCGAAGCAGTCATGGGTTTCTTTACCAAGTTCGGTGATGGTGCCTGCGACCTGGCACCACTCTCCGGGCTGGTAAAAAACCAGGTGCGTGCCATCGCCAAGCACCTGGGTGCACCGCAGCATCTGGTGATGAAAACCCCGACCGCCGACCTGGAAGAACTGCGCCCAGGCAAACCCGACGAAGAAGCTCACGGCGTCAGCTATGCCGAAATCGATGCCTTCCTGCATGGCGAAAAAGTCAGCGATGAGGCCTATGCCATCATCGTGCGCACCTACGACAACACCCGCCACAAGCGTGAGCTGCCATTGGTGCCCTGAACCCGCCCTGAGCAAGGCGGCTCGTCTGGCCAAGGAAGCCGAGCCGCCGCGGATCTGATCGGGAGTGCTGCCTGGCCCCTCCCAGGTAAATCCATGTGGGGGGGTAATAGCGCGTAACCTCATGCTGCGATCTTCGGCGCGCACTGAAAAGGTGCTGATCGCTCGCCTCACTACGCTTCAGTTCACGCTCAAAAACGGCAAGCAAGAACTAGAGCGACGTTGCAGCAGACTTCCATAGAGCGAACTACGCTAACTGGCGTAGCCCGCTCTAGGCGTCGGGCCACATATCCAGACTCAGGAAAGGAACCCCTCATGTCCGACCTTCCACCGATCGACCCCCGCATCCCTCGCACACTGCTCGACACGCTGATTCGCGCCGGTCTTATCGCCACCCTGGTCGTGGCCTGCTACGAAGTATTCCATCCCTTCCTCAGCCTGATGGCCTGGGCACTTATTCTCGCCGTAACCCTTTACCCATTGCATGGCATGCTCAAGTCACGCGTGGGGGGCGGTGAAGGGCGAGCCGCAACCCTGCTGGTGATCATCGCCGTCGGCATTCTGTTGATCCCTGCCTACCTGCTCGGTGCCTCGCTGACCGAGTCGGTGCAGAGCGCCATTGCCGTCGTCAAGCAAGATGGCGTGCATATCCCAGCACCACCCGCCAGCGTGAGTGAATGGCCGCTGATTGGTAAGCCGCTCTATGCCTTCTGGGCGCAGACCGCCGCAGATGTGAGCAGTGCCCTGCAGCAAGCAGCCCCCCACCTGAAAGGCGCCGCGCTGGGGCTACTGGGCAAACTGGCAGGGGCCAGTGTCGGTCTGCTGGTATTCATTGGCTCATTGATCATCGCCGGCATCATCATGGCCTATGGCCAAACAGGTCATGCCAGCGCCCTGCGTATCGCCAACCGAGTCGCCGCCGAAGGCCACGGCAAGGACATAGTCGCCCTGTGCACTGCCACCATTCGCGCGGTTGCCCAAGGCGTGATCGGTATTGCCTTCATCCAGATGCTTCTGATCGGCGCAGGCTTCATCATCAAAGGGGTGCCCGGCGCGGGGCTACTGGCCCTGGCCGTATTGATCATCGGCATCATGCAGCTGCCTGCCACCCTGATCACACTGCCAGTGATCGCTTACGTTTTCTTCACCGAGGGCGCCAGCCTGGCGGTCATCATCTTTGCCATCTACACCTTCGTCGCAGGTCTTGCCGATAACGTGCTCAAGCCACTGTTGCTGGGCCGTGGCGTGGACGTTCCTATGCCCGTGGTGCTGATCGGCGCGCTGGGCGGCATGGTCGTAGGCGGCATTATCGGCCTGTTCATTGGCCCGGTGCTGCTGGCCGTCGGCTACAAGCTGTTCTGGCAATGGGTGGATCAACAGCCGCCCCAGGTCAAGGATGAGGCGTGATGGCTACCGTCCCTGGTTAGTGCTGGCCGCAGCCGCTCTTGGCGGCTGCGTACGCCTGGGGCCGGACTTTCAAACGCCACGCGAAGACTGGATTGAGCACTGGCAGAGCAGCGCGCTGCAGAGCGCCAGCGTGCAGCAGGAACAGGCATCACCTCAGCACTGGTGGAGGCTGTTCAACGACCCCGTGCTCAACCGTCTGATTGAGCTGGCAGACGCCGGCAACCCCAACTTGCGCATCGCTGCCCTGCGCATCCTCGAGGCCAGGGCTCAGCTCGGCATCGCCCGCAGCGGACGCTATCCACAAGTACAGCAAGCCAGCGCCGATGCGCTGTATCTGGATCGAAACCAATACGACGGCAACAACCCGCAGGATCTGACTGCCTGGCAATACTCCGCCGGCTTTGACATCGGCTGGGAGCTGGACTTCTGGGGGCGCTATGCGCGCGCCATTGAATCCGCCGATGCCGCCTATTTTGCCGCCCATGCCAACTATCAGGATGCATTGGTACTGCTACGCGCCCAAGTCGCGCAAAGCTACTTCAGCCTGCGTACCGCCGAAGCCCGCCTGCGCATCGCCCGTGAGAACGCCAAACGCCAGAAGCGCAGCCTGGAAATCACCGAACGCCTGTTCAAAAGCGGCAACAGCGCCGAACTCGACCTGCAACAGGCCAAAACCCAGTGGCTGGGAACCCTCAGCAGCATCCCCGAGTTCGAAACCCAAGTCGCCCAAACCCGCAATACAATCTCGGTTCTGCTGGGTCTACCGCCCAACGGACTGGTTGAGCTGCAGGAACAGACCGGCCTGATTCCGTTGGTCGACCACGCGCTGATCAACGAAGTGCCCGCGCAACTGCTGTTACGCAGGCCCGACGTCCGCGCTGCCGAATTGCAGGTCGCGGCACAGTCGGCCCTGATCGGCGTAGCGCAAACCGACCTTTACCCCTCGCTCAGCTTGCTCGGCAGCATCGGTTGGTCTGCCAGCGATCAGGCTGGCAGCTCGGACACCGTGAGCTATGGCGGCGGCCCCAGCCTGACCTGGAACCTGTTCGACCATGGCCGTCTTCGCAACAACGTGCGCGTACAGGACGCTCGCCTGCAACAGTTGATTGAGGCCTACCGAAACCGCGTGCAGCAAGCCGCTCGCGAGGCCGATGACGCCGCCACTGGACTGCTCAAGGCCCTGGAACGCGAACGTATCCTGCGCGAGGCAGCCTCCTCAGCTGAACGCTCCCTGACCTTGGCCAGCGCTCAGTACCGCGAAGGTTATTCGGACTTCCAGCGCGTACTCGATGCCCAGCGGGCCCTGTTCGCCCAGCAGGATGGCTACCTGGTAGCCCGCAGTGCGGCCGTCAGCAACCTGATTGATCTTTACCGTGCCTTGGGTGGCGGCTGGACCACGCCACAACCCTTGCTGCCCGCCACTACCCGCGAGCAGATGAGTCAGCGCACCGACTGGGGCGAACTGCTCGACGATACCAACCGACCGGAGACCTCGCCAGATGAATGACAAGGCCAAGACTCAGCAGGCCGACCCCAGCCGCCGCGGCGTGCAGATCGTGCTTGCGCTGGTGGGTCTGAGCCTGCTCTGGTATCTGGGAGCCGACCGTTTCACCCCCTATACCCAACAGGCGCGGGTACAGGCCTATGTAGTGGGCGTGGCGCCAGAAGTCGCAGGACGCGTGACGGCCGTAAAAGTGGGCAACAACCAGATGGTCAAGGCTGGCGAGGTGCTCTTCGAGATCGACCGAGAGCCCTATGAGATTGCAGTCGCCAAGGCACGCGCCGAGCTGGAAAACATGAGGGGTCAGGTCGGCGCCAGCACTGCCGCCATCGACTCGGCTCAGGCCAACCTGCGCGCCGCGCAAGCCGGCGAACTCAAAGCACGCCAGGATCGCGACCGCCTGGAGCGCTTGTACCGAGAGGACTCCGGCACTATCTCTCTACGCCGTCTGGAGGTGTCCCGCGCCACCTTGACTCAAGCCCGCGCCCAGGTTGCTGCCGCCGAGGCGCAGGTCGAGCAAGCTCGCGAGACCGAGGGAGGGAGCGGCGAAGACAATGCCCGTCTACGCAGCGCCGCCTCAGCCCTGGAAAAGGCCGAACTGGATCTGGCCAAGACCCAGGTTCGCGCCGCGTCCACCGGGCTGGTTACAGACTTGCGCATCGAGGCCGGGCAGTTCGCCGGTGCAGGCAGCCCGCAGCTGACATTGATCGCACTCAATGACCTGTGGATCAACGCCGAAATGACCGAAAACAACCTCGGCCACCTACAACCCGGCACGCCCGTGGCCATCGTTCTGGACGCCCGCCCCGGGCATGTCTATCGAGGCAAAATCCGCAGCATCGGCTACGGCATCAGTGCCAGCCAGCCCACACCCCCAGGCAGCCTGCCAAGCGTACAGAACAGCCGCGACTGGCTACGCGCCGCCCAGCGCTTTCCCGTGGTGGTGGAGTTCGAGCCGGGCGAGTTGGGTACTTACCAGGGGCTACGCGTCGGCGGCCAGGCCGAGGTAATGGCCTTCCCGAGCGAGGGGAACCCGCTCAACCTGCTCGGCCGCGCCTTTCTGCGCCTGATGAGCTGGCTATCGTTTGCCTACTGACATGCTCGACCCCCGCCCACAACGCGCCCTGCGCCTGGCATTCGGAGTAGCCCTCGGCACTGCGCTGGGCTTTGGCCTGGCCCTGCCTATTCCCTTTCTGACGCCTTTGCTGGTGCTATTCCTATTGATACTGCGCAACCAGCCGCTGAGCCTCAAGGCTGGGCTGGCGCTGGCACTGGTGGTGGCACTTACCACCGGTAGCGGACTGCTACTGGCTCCCCTACTGGATCACCAGCCTTTTGCCGGCGTACTGCTGGTCGCCCTGGGTCTGTTCTTCTGTTTTCGCTACGGCCTGCGTGGCGGCAACGGCCTATTGAGCAACCTGATGGTGGTTGGCCTGACCATGATCACTGCAGCCAGCACCACATCCATGGCACTCGGCCAACTGGTGATCGAAGGCCTGCTCAAGGCGGTGCTGCTGACCACGCTGTGCGTAGCCGTCAGCCACTGGCTGTTCCCGGAGCCTAAAGGGTTGCCGCCAGCCAAGGCGGCGGCAGCACAGCCACTGGAACAAGCCAACTGGGTCGCTTTGCGTGCCATGTTGGTGGTGCTGCCGGCCTGGTTGCTGGCGATGATCAACCCGGCCAGCTACATGCCACTGGTGATGAAATCCGCCAGCCTGGGGCAGCAGGTCTGTGGAGTAAGCGCCCGTAACGCTGGGCGGGAACTGCTTGGTTCGACACTGCTCGGCGGTCTACTCGCCATCCTCTTCTGGGCCGTGCTGAGTATTTGCCCGCACCTGTGGCTGTTCTTCCTGCTGATGCTGCTGTTCGCATTGCTCCTGGCCCGGCGCCTCTACCAACTGGTCAGTAACAGCCTGACCCCGGGGTTCTGGCTCAACACCTGTGCCACCCTGATCATTCTGCTCGGCCAGTCGGTGCAGGACAGCGCCGCCGGCAAGGATGTGTATAGCGCCTTTGCGCTGCGCATGGGCCTGTTTCTACTCGTCACCCTCTATGCCTGCGCGGCGGTCTACCTACTCGACCGCCGCGCAGCCCCTAAACAAGGAATCCCCGCATGCTCATGAACCTGATGATCGGCTTGCCGGTGATGCTGCTGTGCCTGTTGCTGCAGGCACTGGTGGTGGCCATCAGCCTGCGCTATTACGTGCGCTATAAACGGCGCCACAGCGAGCCTTCGATCAGCAGGCACATCGGCATCCTCGCCCTGGTGATGCTGCTGATGCTGCTCGGCAACTTTCTGCAGATGGGGATCTGGGCCAGCCTGTTCGTGCTGCTGGACGAGTTCGAGACCTTTGCCCAGGCGCTGTACTTCTCCGGCGTAACATTCGCCACCCTGGGCTATGGCGATGTGGTGCTGTCACCCCAATGGCAACTGCTGAGCCCATTGGAGGCGGCCAATGGCATTCTGATGTTTGGTGTGTCCACCGCGGTCATGACCGCCGCGGTAGGCGACGAGATCAAGCGCTATGCCCAGCAGCTGAGAAAAATGGGGGGATGAAGGTGCCGGATAGCGCAGCAGTGTCGGGGCCGCTAGCCCCGACACTGCGATGAGATTACTGCCAGTCCGTGAGTGCCTGTTGCGCCACCGAGTTCATAGGCTTGGCCAGCAGCCCGGTCGGCGTCAGGCTGACGGCAAACACCGCACCATCGGCAATCGGCAGGTAGGTGACCCGCGCAGCTTCGGGATCGAACAGAAACAGGTCACGCTGATTCAGGCGCATCCAACGCCACAGGTCGATGCCGTAGGGGCTGCGGGCAAGTTCGACACGTGCGTGACGCGCCATCTGTTGCTGTTCGATGGCCAGGAAGCGGCCCGACAACTTCTCCAGGCGATAACCGGACTGCAGCCCGATCAACGCAGCCAGGCCCTTCCAGTCGAGCAGGCGTGCATCCAACTGCCACAGATCGCCCTCGAGCAATACCTCGCGCTCTTCACTTCCCTCGAGCAGGGTGACCCGATAGGCCTGATCACCTTCTGCGCGAAAGCTCAGGGTGACCAGCGGCTTACCTTCAACCAGCGCGTCATAGCTGCGCAGATCATAGGCGATCACAACCATGAGCCCGGCCAAGGCGACGAAAGCCAGGCCCACGGTGCCACGCAGCCAAGCCAGAAACCAGTTGGGCGCGAAGAGGATGCGGGCGGCGATAAACAGCGCCAGCAAGGCCAGCAGGCCGGTGAACCAGGCCAGGCCGTCATACTGCATGGGAACGATTCCTTCTGCGTGAATTTGCCGGCATTATGCTCAGCAGCCGCTCGCCGGGCCAGCAACTGGCCCGCACATTTGAATCGACTTCGAGTTTTTTATGCCCTTCTTGCCTGAGCTGGGAATGGATCCCGGCATTGTGCTGGTGCTTGCCCTGGTCGCCTTCACCGCTGGATTCATTGACGCCATTGCTGGCGGCGGAGGATTGCTGACAATCCCCGCCCTTCTCACTGCCGGCCTGCCTCCGCATCTTGTACTGGGCACCAACAAGCTGTGCGCCACCTTCGGCTCAGCCACCGCCAGTTACACCTTCTACCGCCGCAAGCTATTTAATCCGCGGGAATGGCGTAACGCTCTACTGGCGACGGCTATCGGCGCCTGCATCGGCGCCGTTATTGCCCACTGGTTGCCCGCCTCCTGGCTCAACCAGATGCTACCGGCGGTGATCTTCGGCTGCTGCCTTTATTTGCTGTTCGGCAAGACACCGCAGAACGAGGGTCAGCAAGACAGTCCCATTGCCCAGCGCAGGCAGTGGCCTCAAGGGTTGGGACTGGGCTTCTACGATGGTGTCGCCGGCCCTGGAACCGGCGCATTCTGGACCGTCAGCACCCTGCTGCTTTACCCAATCGATCTACTGCGCGCCAGCGGCGTAGCGCGCAGCATGAACTTCGTCAGCAACGCCATGGCCCTGGTCGTTTTCATCTTTGCCGGCCAGGTCGCCTGGCTGCTCGGCATCAGCATGGGCCTGGCGCTGATGGCGGGTGCTTTCCTTGGCGCTCGGACAGCAATTCAGGGCGGCTCGAAATTCATCCGCCCGGTGTTCATTCTGGTAGTACTGGCGTTGACGGCACGTCTGGCCTGGCAGCATTGGTTCTGATCATGCCGGGCACCCGCGCCAGCCACAGCCGCTGAAATCAGCGATGCAGCTGAGGCTCAGGCTGGCCCAGGCGGCGAGCCACGTAGAGATCGATCAGATAGCGAGCGATGGAGCGCTGCATCGGGAGCGGCGGCAGGTTGTCGATGGGAAACCACGCAGCGTCTTCGATTTCGTCTGCCTGCGGCACTATCTCGCCGCCGGCATATTCAGCATGGAAACCCAGCATCAGTGAATGCGGAAAGGGCCAGCCCTGGCTGCCGAGGTAATGCAGGTTGTGCACCTCGATGCCCACCTCTTCGCGCACCTCACGGGCGACGCACTCTTCGGCGGACTCACCAGGTTCGACGAAACCGGCCAGGGTACTGTAGACACCGGCGACAAAGCGTGGCGAACGCGCCAGCAGGATTTCGTCGCCCCGGGTGACCAGCACGATCATGCTGGGCGAGATACGCGCATAGCTGTCCAGGCCACATTCGGGGCAACGCATGCAGCGCTCACCGGCCACCTGCTGGGTGGGCGAGCCACAACGACCACAAAAGCGATGATTGCTCCGCCAGGTACCCACCTGCTCGGCAAAGGCCAGCATACGGAAAGTCGGATAGTCGGCCTGCAACATGAACTGTCGCAGGCTCTGCCAGAAGCAGCCCTCGGGCATGACCGGATGATCCAGTGACAGCAGCCACACGGGCTGGTCGTCGAACTGCCCCAGCCCCTGCTCATCGCAAATGGGCAGGTCCTGACGCTTCAGCCACTCGCGCGGAAACAGCACCCCGTTGGCATCGACCAGAAAACCCTGCGGGCTGCGCACCAACGCCCAACCACCCGGCTGAGCATTGTCCAGCAAAGGTGTAGTCTGCCAGCCACGTGCCATCAGGCAGCTACCGAAAGACCGAGGGCACGGACACTCTCCTCGGCCAGATCAAGCACGCTCGGTGTGGTCTCCGGGCGCAGCACAGCGCCAGCTTCCAGGTAGTACTCCAGGCTGCTCAGGGCATCAGCGAGGGTTTCCAGCATCTGCTCGGACGGCATCTGCGGGACATCGATCATCTGCTTCTGGATGTATTCGGCACACAGGCCGATCAGCCTGGCCGCCCGCTCCTGGTTAAGGAACCACATACCACCACGCACCGCCTGCAGGCTGACAGGTACGTTAGCCAGGTGCATGCGGTCGCCACCCGACTCCAGATAAGAGGTGATGGCACGCTTGGCCAGCGCCAGGCCGCCCTGGGCCTCATCGATCACCACAATGCGCGCCTCGATCAACTGATGGGCGGCAAAAGACTCGCCCTCGTCACCCGGAGCCACCGGCGCCGGGCGTGAACTACGCTGCTCGCCACGCTCCAGACTGGCCACCATGCTTTCAACGTACAGCACAGCCTCGGCCAGGCGATGTAACTCATCGGCCTGGGCTGGGTTGTTCTCGCTCCAGGCACCAACAACCGGCAGCTGCACATGTAACGCATTGGCTGCCGAACTCAGGCCAACCATGCTCAGGGTCTTGGCCATTTTGCCCAGCAGGGCATGCAGGCTGCTGAAGCTGTCGGGCTGCGCCGTACCTCGTTCGATCAGATCGAGCAGATCCTTGGCACTCGCCAGTTCCTCACGGATGGCTGAAGACAGGGAGCGCATAACGCCCTGCCCCGGCCCGGAAAGGCGTTGATATTCCTCGTCGAGCAGATGATCGGTGAAAGGCAGCGGTGCCAGCCCGAAAGCCTCGTGCACGCTTGCCGCATGCGGGCCACGGCTGTCCGCCAGCGCAACCAGATACAGCAGCTCCTTGAGCAGGCTGCGTGGCAGCTCGTAGCTGCCATTACTGGCAAGCGCCTGCTTGATTTCGCGATCCAACCGGGAGAACAGCTGCTTGCGCGACTTGCGCGGCAGCAGCTGACCATCGAGCTGCGACTCCAGAGCTGCGGCGCCAACCCAGTACAAACGACCAGCAGGCTTATCGATAAACAGGCTGTCCAGGCGCGCCAGTGCCCGCAACATCAGTTTGAGGCTGGCCTGAGTGTTGTCTTCACGGATGAAACCGAGCAGGCCTACCTGGTACATATGGCGCAGACGGCGAACGGCTTCAACGCTCACCGCCGCAGCCGGTACTCCAGCCGGGCGTGCATGATCGAGACGCACACTGAAGAAGAAACTTTCTGGCAAGGGCTGCTGACCGCAGGCCTGACGCAGATCGTTGATCGCCGGCAGCAGCAGTTCGGGCATTTCCTGGCGATGAGCATCCACGTTTTCCAGGTAACGGCGCAGCACATACAGTGCATTGCTCAGAGCAGCGAGCTGACCGTCGCGCTCCTCACCGGCTCCCGTGGGGATATCCGTCGCCTGTTGCAGCACTTCCTGAGCCAGCAACTCGGCGCCAGCCAGCTCGATCAGGTTGAGCGTGCCGCGCACCTGCTGCAGGTTTTCCACAGCCTGCTGCAGCAGGCTGCCATTGTTACGCTCGGCAATGAAGTGTTCGAGACTCTGTTCGGTCTCTTCCATGGTGGTGAACAGCTCATCACGCACCAGGCTCAGGGATGTCGCTCCAGTGACCATAGGTCTGCTGAACCTCTCTAGACTGCGATCAGTCGGCGAATTCCGGTTTCTGCTTGCTCATATGCGCGGCCATCGCCACCCGCAGGTCGGCGGACTGCAGCATGGCGGCGTTCCAGTTGGCGACGTATTCCAGACCATCGTCGACGCGGTGGTCACGCATATAGCGGATCATGTGCTTGGTGCCACGAATGGCGATAGGCGACTTCTCGGCTATCTCGCGGGCAATGGCCAATACGCCATCCAGCAGTTCTTCCTGGGTGGCATAGGTGCGATTGACCAGGTTGATGCGCTGCGCTTCGGCGCCATCGATGGTGCGGCCGGTATAGGCCAGTTCACGCATCATGCCGTCACCGATGATCCGCGGCAGACGCTGCAACGTGCCGACATCGGCCGCCATGCCCATGTCGATTTCCTTGATCGAGAACTGCGCATCCACCGTGCTGTAACGCATGTCGCAGGCCGAAATCAGGTCGATGGCGCCCCCCAGGCAGTAGCCCTGGACAGCGGCCAGAACCGGCTTGCGACAGTTGTCCACGGCGTTGAAGGAGGCTTGCAGCTGGAGGATCTTGCGGCGCAGCGCCTCGGCATTGCGCCCTACATCCTTGCCCAGCTGGCTGCCGGCTTGGGCCAGCAGCATCAGATCGATACCGGAGGAGAAGTGCTTGCCAGCACCGGACAGGACGACCACACGTACCGCATCGGTGTCATCGACCCAGCGGAAGATCTCGATGATCTCTTCCCAGAAGTCGACGTTCATCGCATTGATTTTGTCGGGACGATTGATCTGCACATGGGCGATCTTGTCGAGCAGTTCGACGCGGAAAGCTTTGTATTCAGGCACGCAGATCATCCTCACAGGCAAAGCACGCCGGGGTGCACATAGATGTATTGTTTTGGAATATATCGGCCCACTATAACAAGCACGCGATAAAAGTCGATGCCGGCCACTGTGACGCAGAACACGCTAGCAAAGCTGAGAAGATTTCTGACTATATCCGTTAAACGCTTGATCTACTTGGAACTGAGCTGGGATGCTCGGCCTTTGACCTGGGGGAAACACAGATGCAGAGATCACTCGCCAGCGCCCTGATGCACAACTTTCTGGGCAACTCGCCGCACTGGTACAAGCTGGCCATCGTCCTGTTCCTGATCGTCAACCCCATGGTGTTGTGGAGTCTCGGCCCTGCCATCACCGGCTGGCTGCTGGTGGGCGAGTTCATCTTTACCCTGGCCATGGCGCTCAAGTGCTATCCCCTGCAACCTGGTGGTCTTCTGGTGTTGCAGGCGCTGTTATTGGAGCTAGCCACTCCCAAGGCCCTGTATGAAGAACTGGTGCACAATTTCCCGGTTCTGTTGCTGCTGATGTTCATGGTGGCAGGCATTTACTTCATGAAGGACCTGCTGCTCTTCATCTTCTCCCGCCTGCTGCTGGGTGTGCGTTCCAAGGCCCTGCTGTCACTGCTGTTCTGCCTTTTCTCCGCTTTTCTATCAGCCTTTCTCGATGCACTGACCGTCACCGCCGTGATTATCAGCGTTGGCGTTGGCTTCTTCTCGGTCTACCACCGGGTTGCCTCAGGCAAGAACCCCCGCGAAGAAATCGGCGTAAACAGCGATCATGAAGTGGTGGAATTGCACCGCGAGGATCTTGAACAGTTTCGTGCCTTCCTGCGCAGCCTGCTCATGCACGGCGCCGTTGGAACCGCTCTGGGCGGCGTGTGCACCCTGGTTGGCGAACCGCAGAACCTGCTGATCGGGCATGAAGCGGGCTGGCACTTTGGCGAGTTCTTTAGCCGCATGGCCCCCGTGTCGATGCCGGTGCTGGCCGCCGGCCTGGCGACCTGTGTACTGCTGGAGCAACTGCGCTGGTTCGGCTACGGCACCCGCCTGCCTTCGGCTGTACGTCAGGTGCTGGCCGACCACGCTCGCGAAGAGGACAGCCACCGCACCCACGCCCAGTGCGCAGCCCTGCTGGTGCAGGGCGCGGCTGCGCTTATCCTGATCCTCGGTCTGGCCTTCCATGTTGCGGAAGTCGGCCTGATCGGCCTACTGGTCATCGTGCTGATCACCGCCTTCAACGGCATCACCGACGAACACCAGATCGGCCGAGCATTCCAGGAAGCATTACCGTTTACAGCGCTTCTGGTGGTGTTCTTTGCTGTAGTGGCGGTCATCCATGAGCAGCACCTGTTCAGCCCCATCATCGAGTGGGTACTGGCACTGCCTCAGGAGCAGCAACCGGGCATGCTTTTCATCGCCAACGGCCTGCTCTCGGCCATCAGCGACAACGTATTCGTTGCCACGATCTATATCAGCGAGGTGAAGCAGGCCTTCCTGGCCGGCAACATGAGCCGCGAGCATTTCGACACCTTGGCTATCGCCATCAACACGGGCACCAATCTGCCCAGCGTGGCAACGCCCAATGGTCAGGCCGCCTTCCTGTTCCTGCTGACCTCCGCCATCGCCCCGCTGATCCGCCTGTCCTACGGCCGCATGGTCTGGATGGCCATACCCTACACCCTAGTCATGGGCGGTCTAGGCTGGTGGGCAGTCAGTCATTGGCTATGACGGACTGCAGCCGGTTTCGCCACTGCCGCCAGGTGTAGAGCGGAATGCCGACCATCATCACCAGAAAGCCCCAGAACACTGCCTGCTCGCCGGTGCCGTAGAGCGCCCACACCGAGTAGATGAAGGCGCAGCTGCCGACCAGCAGCTGCCGCCCGCGCTCCCGCTCACCGAAACCGTCGGGCCGGGTCGCCAGCAGGTGCAGCAGCGCGGCGGCACACAGCACATAGGGCACTACCCCGGCCATGGTGCCGAGCAGGATGATCACGTTGAACACCTCGACCAGCTCGCCCTGCCCGTTCACCAGCACCAGCAGGGTCACCAGCACACCCGAGATCAGCATGCCATGGGCCGGTACGCCGCGCCGGCTGGTCCTGGCCAGCACCGCCGGAAACAGGCCGTCACGCGCCGGCGCCATGGGAATCTGCCCCTGCAGCAGCACCCAGCCATTGAGCGCACCGAGGCAGGCAATCACCGCGCCGCCGGCGATGAAGTAGTAGCCCCAGTCGCCGAACATTACCCGTGCCGCATCGGCGAAAGGCGCGCTGGAGTGGGCCAGCACATCGGGCGACAGGATGCCCTGCACCGCCGTGTTGGAGAGGATGTACACCACCGCCGCCACAACAGTGCCGAACAGGGTGGCGCGCGGGATAGTACGGCGTGGGTCACGCACGTGCTCGGCCGGCACAGTCGCCGACTCCAGGCCGATGAACGACCACAGGGTGAGTGCCGCCGTGGTGGCGATGGCCTGCACGTAACCGCCACCCGGCAGCGCGGCGGGCTCGGGAATGCGCAGGTAGCTCGGGTTGAAATAGAACCAGCCAAGCAGGCCGACTAGCAGCAGCGGCACCAACTTGAGCAGGGTGAGGATGTTCTGCGCCACCGCGAAAGAGCGGATGCCACGCAGGTTGATCAGGGTGCACAGCCAGATCGCGCCGATGGCCGTGCTGACCATCAGCACAGGGTCGCGCAGCACCGGCAGGAACACCTGCAGGTAGCCGACCAGGGTCACCGAGATCGCCGCATTGCCGATCCAGGCGGCCATCCAGTAGATCCAGGCGCACAGGTAGCCGGCGAAGCTGCCGAAGGCATCGCGGGTATAGGCGTAGGGTCCGCCGGCGGCCGGGTCGAAACGTGCCAGGCGCGAGAAGGTCAGCGCCAGCAATATTGCGCCAGCGCTCGACACCAGCCAGCCGATCAGGCTCAGACCGCCGTAGGGTGTCAGGCTGGCGGGCAGCAGGAACACCCCCGACCCCACCATGTTGCCGATCACCAGGGCACTGCAGGTCCAGAACCCCATCTCGCCCTTGCTGCTCTGCTCCTGAGCCATATTTCCCCCGGATTGCACAGGCCCGGCCACCTGACCGGCGTTATTCCTTGATGCAATCCACGGTATAGCACGCCCCGTCGCGCTGCAGTCCATGCACATCGGCATCGAAGCCGGGGAACTGGCTGTCGAAGGTGCGGGCGAACTGCAGGTAGTCGATGATCGAGCGGGTCTCGGCGGTGAAGCGCTCGCCCGGCATGATCAGCGGGATGCCAGGCGGATAAGGCACCAGCATCACCGCTGCGAGACGCCCTTCCAGCTGCTCAATCGGCACCGCCTCGACCTCACCGCGCACCAGCTTGTCGTAGGCATCGGCCGGCTTGATGGCCACCTGCGGCAGCACCGTGTACATGCGCTTGAGTGCCTTGGCCGTGGCGTTCTCGCGGTAGCAGCCGTGCAACTGGTCACACAGATCGCGCAGGCCCATGCCGGCGTAGCGCGCGCCGCCCTCGCGGGCGATCGACGGCAGCGCATCGAGCAGCGGCACGTTGGCATCGTACAGACGCTTGAACTCCAGCAACTCGGTGAGCAGGGTGCTCCACTTGCCCTTGGTGATGCCCATCGAGAACAGTACCAGGAAGGAATACAGGCCGGTCTTCTCCACCACCAGGCCGCGTTCCCAGAGGAACTTGCTGACCACCGCGGCCGGAATGCCGGCCTCGGCCAGCTTGCCGTCGGCGGACAGCCCCGGCATCACCAGGGTGACCTTGATCGGGTCGAGCAGCACATAGTCCTCGGCGATATCGCCGAAGCCGTGCCAGTCGGCGTTGGGCTGCAGCAGCCAGTCACCGGTGTGCACGCCCTCGCCACCGGCCTGCTCCGGCTGCCAGATGCTGAACCACCAGTCGTCCGCCGCCAGGTTCTGGCGCAGGTTGGCCAGGGCCCGGCGAAAGCTCAAGGCTTCGTCGAAGGTCTCCTGAATCAGCGAGCGCCCGGCCGGGCCTTCCATCATCGCCGAGGCCACATCCAGCGAAGCGATGATGCCGTACTGCGGCGACGTGGAGATGTGCATCATGAAGGCTTCGTTGAAACGATCGCGGTCCAGCTGGCGGGCGCCACCATCCTGCACGTGGATCATCGACGCCTGACTGAAGGCCGCCAGCAGCTTGTGCGTGGAGTGGGTACTGAAAACCAGCGGCGAATGTTCGTCGCAGTGGGTACCCATGCCGTAGCGCCCGGCATAGAACTCGTGGAAGGCAGCGTAGGCGTACCAGGCCTCGTCGAAGTGCAGCACCTCCACCGAGTCGCCCAGGGCCTGCTTGACCATCTCGGCGTTGTAACAGAGGCCGTCGTAGGTGGAGTTGGTCACCACCGCCAGCTTGACCTTGGGCGCGCGCCCCTTGGCCAGCGGGCTGGCGTCGATCTTGGCCTGGATCGACTCGCGGCTGAATTCGGAAAGCGGAATCGGCCCGATGATGCCCAGTTCGTTGCGCTCCGGGCACAGGTACAGCGGGATGGCGCCGGTCATGATGATCGAATGCAGGATCGACTTGTGGCAGTTGCGATCGACCAGCACCAGGTCGTCGCGACCGACCATGGAGTGCCAGACGATCTTGTTTGCCGTCGAAGTACCGTTGATGACGAAAAAGGTATGGTCGGCGCCGAAGTTGCGTGCCGCACGGGCCTCGGCCTCGGCCAGCGGGCCGGTATGGTCGAGCAGCGAGCCCAGTTCGGGCACCGACACGGACAAGTCGGAGCGCAGCGTGTTTTCGCCGAAGAACTGGTGGAACGCCTGCCCCACCGGACTCTTGCGGTAAGCCACACCGCCGCCGTGGCCAGGCGTGTGCCAGGAATAGTTGGACTGCGCGGTGTGCTGCACCAGCGCCTTGAAGAACGGCGGCAGCAGGCCGTCGAGGTAGTTGTGCGCCGCACGCGCCACCTGGCGAGCGAGGAAGGATACGGTGTCCTCGTACAGGTAGAGGATACCGCGCAGGTGGTTGAGGTCGGCCATTGCGTCGGCCGGCGCGTTCTCGATGGTCACCTGCTCGCCGAGGGCAAAGATCGGCAGCTGCGGCGCACGCACGCGGGCGATGCGGATCAGCTCGACCATGTCCTGCAGCAGGCGCTGGTTCTCCCCCGCGCCCTCGGCGGCCACCAGGATGCAGGCCAGACCGTGGTGAGTGGAGGCGACGATACGCCCCTCGGCGGAGTTGGCGGTGGAGAGGATGGTGAAACCGTCCTTGCTCAGTTCCTGCGCGATGGCACGGACGCGTTCGCCGGCGACGGTATCAGCCTTGATGTCACGGTGGACGATGAGAATGGGGAAGTTCAGGTCTTTATACATTGGAGGTTCCTGAAGGGAGGCGCTCTGCGGCGCCTGATCCCCTCAGGTTAGAAGCTCGCCCGAACGGGCGGAACCCCCTGTGCGGAAGGCTGTACGAAAAGGTCGCATTGGCTGCGACCCGGACCTGATCAGGACTCTTTCGGCGCCTCCATCTGCGCCCACAGCGAAGGTCCGCCGGCCGACTTCTCAATGATCGCCAGGCGAGCGGCATGAGCCGCCAGCTCCTCGTCGCTGGCACGCAGCACGCGGGTCAGGTTGCGGCCCGGATCGAGACGACGGATCGGGCTGGGCAGCACGCGGCCGGAGCCATCACCGCCTTCCCCTGCCAACGACAGATGGGTCTGGCCACCCGTCATGGTCAGATAGACGTCGGCGAGGATCTCGGCATCGAGCAGTGCGCCGTGCAGGTCGCGGCCGGAGTTGTCGACGCCGTAGCGTTTGCATAGGGCGTCGAGGTTGTTGCGCTGACCCGGGTGACGCTCACGCGCCATCAGCAGGGTGTCGAGAATCGCGCAATAGTCACTGACGTCGCTGCGCTCGGTCTGCCCGAGCAGGGCAAATTCGTTGTTTATGAAGCCAACGTCGAACGCCGCATTGTGGATGATCAGCTGGGCGCCGGTGATGAACTCGAAGAACTCGTCGGCCACATCCTTGAAACGCGGCTTGTCGGCGACGAACTCGTTGGTGATGCCGTGGACCGCGATGGCGCCCTCGTCGATCTCGCGATCAGGATTGAGGTAGACGTGGAAGTGGCGACCGGTCAGACGTCGGCCTTCCAGCTCGACGCAGCCGATCTCGATGATGCGGTGACCATCGGTGACGGGCATGCCGGTGGTTTCGGTGTCGAGTACGACGCTACGCATGTTTCTTTGCCCTCACTTCTTCTACGCCGCGGTTGGCCAGCTGATCGGCCTTTTCGTTGCCCGGATGGCCGGTATGGCCGCGAACCCATTGCCACTCGACCTGGTGGCGACCCACCTGCTCGTCCAGCGCCTGCCACAGGTCGGCGTTCTTTACCGGCTCCTTGCTGGCGGTCTTCCAGCCGCGCTTCTTCCAGTTCGGCATCCACTCCTGGATACCTTTCATCACATACTGCGAGTCGGTCACCAGGCGTACCGCGCAAGGCCGGGTCAGGGCGATCAGCGCGCAGATCGCAGCCATCAGCTCCATGCGATTATTGGTGGTGTTGGGCTCACCGCCCCACAGTTCCTTCTCCGCGCCCTTGTAGATCAGCAAAGCCCCCCAGCCACCCGGGCCGGGATTGCCCTTGCAGGCGCCGTCG
>NZ_JARPUS010000014.1 GCF_029537485.1 Pseudomonas sp. GOM6 | reverse complement strand
AGGGAACGGGGGCTTGGGCGCTATCGGTCGTGGTGTGTGCGCAGAAAGTGGCGCAGCAGTGAAGGCTTGTGCGAGGCGGTGAAGCAATTGCGGCTGAAGCCGCTCCCACTGGGAGTTCCCTGTCGTGGCCAAGGCGCCTCCTACACAGGGATGGGCTCACCGCTGTTCTACTCAGTCCTGTGAGCTTATGACGAGCAACTGATCTCCAGGTGCTTGCCCCATTCCGGCGGGCGTTCGGTGTAGCGCTGCATGCCGGGTTGTTCCTCGAACGGGCGTGACAGTACGGCGTGCAGTTCACGCACCGGGCCGTAGTCGCCCTGTTCGGCGGCGGTGATGGCGTTTTGTGCCAGGTAGTTGCGCAGCACGTAGAGCGGGTTGACCGCGTGCATGCGGACGCGGCGGGCATGCTGGTCGTTGGTTTCGCGGGTGGTGCGGGCGATGTAGGCGTCACTCCACTGGTCGAAGCCGGCCAGGTCGACGAAGTCTTCGCGCAATTGCTTGAGTGCATCGGCGGGAGCCTGTTCGCCGAGACGACGGAAAAACAGCGAGTAGTCTACGGCGCTGGTCTGCATCAATTGCAGCAGGCGTTCGATCAACTCGTCGTCGTCCTCTTCCGCCTGGGTGAAGCCGAGGCGCCGGCGCATCAGGTCCTGGTAGTGGGTCTGGTACAGCGGCAGGAACAGGCCGAGCGTCTCGCGCAGCTGGTCCACTTCGACGAAAGGCGTCAGCGCCTGGGCCAGGGCGGCAAGGTTCCAGTGGGCGATGGGCACCTGGTTGCTGAAGCTGTAGCGGCCGCTGTCGTCGGAATGGTTGCAGATGTGGTTGGCATCGAAGTCGTCGAGGAAGGCATAGGGGCCGTAGTCGAAGGTGATGCCGAGGATCGACATGTTGTCGCTGTTCATCACCCCGTGACAGAAGCCATAGGCCTGCCAGTTGGCGATCAGCTCGGCATTGCGTTCGACGATCTCGTGGAACATCGCCGCCCAGGGGTTCTCCGCCGCCTGGCACTCGGGGAAATGGCAGGCCAGCACATGCTCACCCAACTCGCGCAGGCGCTCGTGCTGGTTGCTGTAATAGAAGTACTCGAAGTGGCCGAAGCGTACATGGCTGGGCGCCATGCGCAGCAGCATGGCGCCCGTCTCCTGGCGCTCGCGCCACACCGGGGTGCTGGAGCCGGTGACGCACAAGGCGCGTGAGCTGGGGATGCCCAAGGCGTGCAGGTACTCGCTGGCGAGGAATTCGCGGATCGATGAGCGCAGCACTGCGCGGCCGTCACCCATGCGTGAGTAGGGCGTCTGGCCGGCACCCTTGAGGTGCAGGTCCCAGTGCTCGCCGGCGTCATTGACCACCTCGCCCAGCAGCAGGCCTCGGCCGTCACCCAGTCGTGGGTTGTAGACGCCGAACTGATGCCCGGAATAGACCATGGCGCGTGGCTCGGCCTCGCTCCACAGCTTGTGCCCGGAGAACAGCTCGGCGAACAGCTCGGAGCCGGCTTCGGCGGGGTCGAGATCGAGCAGGGCCATGGCCTGCGGGCTGGCCACGACCAGGCGCGGTTCATCCAGGGGCTCGGGCAGCACGGCACTGGAGAAGGCATCCCCCAGACGGGCGAAGCGGTTGTCGAACACGAAATCGGCGAGGGCTTTCAACGGCGGGCTCCAACGAAAAAGCCCGAGCATTGTGCTCGGGCTTGTCGTTCAGCGCCAGTACGCTTACTCGTCAGCGGGTGGCTCGGGCAGCGTGCCAGCGTTCTGCCCTTTGTCCGCGTCGTGCTTGCGCTGAATCAGCTGATATTCGCCGCCATCGATGTTCTTCACATGCACGTCGAGCTGGCGGAAGGCTATCTCGATGCCGTTGGCGCGGAACTCGCGGTCGATGAAACGGTTGATTTCGTCGATCGCCGGGTTGCGGTCGGCAAGATCGCGCACGTGGATGCGCAGTTCGTGGTTGAGGGTGCTCTCGGCGAAGGTGAGGAAGTACACCAGCGGCTCCGGGTCGCGCAGTACGCGCGGGTTCTCGCGTGCAGCCTGCAGCAGCAGTTTGCGTACCAGTTCCAGGTCGGAGCCGTAGCCGACGCCAATCTGCAGGGTCACGCGGGTGACGGTGTCGGTCAGCGACCAGTTGATCAACTGGTCGGTGATGAAGGTCTTGTTGGGGACGATGATTTCCTTGCGGTCGAAGTCGGTAATGGTGGTGGCGCGGATGCGGATGCGGCTGACCGTACCGGACAGGTTGCCGATGGTGACCACATCGCCGATGCGCGCCGGGCGCTCGAACAGGATGATCAGACCGGAGATAAAGTTGGCGAAGATCTCCTGCATGCCGAAGCCGATACCGACCGACAGCGCGGCGACCAGCCACTGCAGCTTGTCCCAGCTCAGCCCGAGGGTGGACAGCGTGGCCACGAAGCCGATGCCGGCCAGTGCGTAGGACAGCAGGGTGGTGGTGGCGTAGGCACTACCCTGGGCCAGCTTCAGGCGCGACAGCACCAGTACCTCGAGCAAGCCTGGCAGGTTACGGGCCAGCACCGTGCTGATGCCGATGATGATCAGTGCACCCAGGACATCCAGCAAGCTGATCGGCACCATGACCATGGCGTCGCCTGTGCCGCTGCTGTACTCGTACAGGGTGATGTTGTCCAGGTAGGTGAAGACGCTGATCAGGTCGGCCCAGACCAGATACAGGCAGCCGATGAAACCGGCCAGCAGGGCCAGGCGGATCAGGCGCATGGACTGCTCGTTAATCTGCTCGATGCCCAGAGTCGGCTCTTCGAGTGGCACATCACTATCGGTGCTCTCCGCGCTCTGTCGTTTGGCCAGTGCGCGCTGGTAGGCCAGGCGACGAGCCGCCACGCTGAGGCCGCGCTCGAAGATGGCGTCCAGCAGCAGCCACAGGATCAGCAGGTAGAGGGTGTCGATCAGGCGGTCGCTGAGCTTGAGGGCCGTGTAGTAGTAGCCAAAGCCCACCGCCACGATCAAACCGATGGGCAGCAAGGTGAAGGTCAGCCCCAGCAGCAGGCGGAATGGCGAGGTGTTTTCGCGCATTGGCCCGGACAGCAGCAGGCGGCTGAGCAGCACGGCCATCAGGGTATAGCAGGCGAGCACCACGAATACGCCGATCACGTCATCGGCCAGCATGGCTGGCTGGTGTTCTGCCACCGTGACCACGGCAACCAGGGCCAGTACCACCAGACCCAGGCTGCGCGCCTGCTGGCGCAGGTAATGCACCTGGGGGCGTGGCCAGCGGAAGTGCACTTCGCCAACGCCGCCAGGGGCGAGGATGCGATAGAGGGTGTAGAACACCATCCAGGCTTGGGCCATGTCCAGCAAGGCACTGCCAAGTGTGGCGTTCTGGCCACGCGCATCGAGCAGCAGCGCCAGGCCGCCCAGGGCCAGGAACAAGGCCACCGGCAGCGCCAGCAGCACATTGATCAACAAGGCCAGCGGAGTGTGCAGCTGGCTGTCGTGCTTATAGTGACCGATGTCCTGGTGCACCGCGCTGAGCTTGCTGTAGAGCCAGTTCCTGCGCCAGATCAGGGCGCCAATCAGCAGGAGCAAGGGCACGAACAGCCAGGGTCGATCGATCAGGCCTGCCCCCAGTTCCTTAATCGAGGAGCCCCAGGCGATGCTGTCCAGCTGGCGTTCGAGCAGGCCGGGCACCAGTTTCAGCCAGTCGAGGTCGAGCGGCTTGTTGCTGGGAATCCAGAACATCTGCTCGTCGAGGGTGGCGCGCAGGTTGCTGGCCACCTGTTGCAGTTGCTTCTGATTGAGCTGCAGGGTGATGGAGGCATTGAGCAGGGCGTTGAGGTCGCTGCTCATGCGGTCGAGCAGCTGGCTGCGGGTGGTGGCCAGCTCCAGCAGGGTGGCGCGCAGCTGTGGTGTGGCCTGGTCGGCGGGTTGGCCGACCAGCAGGCCGTCGACGTAGTCCTGCAGGTTGCCCAGCTTGTCGCGGGCCTGGTTCAGCTCGAACTGGTACAGGCGGATGTCGGCGATTTCGTCGGCCAGGTTGTTGTCCAGTTGCAGTTTCGGCAGGGCCTGTTTCTGCTGGTAAAGGATCTTGGCCAGCAGCAGGCTGCCTTTGAGCACCTCGATCTGCTCTTCCAGGGCGTTGGCGGCCTGGTTGACGTTATCCAGCTGCTGCTTGGTCTCCAGATTCAGGCGATTCAGTTCGTTGAGCCGGTCGGTGGCGCGCAGCAGGTAGTCGGAAATCTTCAGGTTGGAGGCACTTTCCCGGGCGACCAGGCTGTCCGGCGTGGCCTTCTCGACCTCGCGAGAAAGTTCGGCGACGGTCTGTTCCGAGCTTTCCCGGCGTTTGGCGCTGATCAGGGCCTGCAGGTCGAGGCTTTCCTGCTCGACACGCCGGATACGCTCCTGCAGGAGATCGTGGCGGGCGTTGCCCAGGTCCTGCAGCAGGCTGTTGCCGGCCAGTTCCTCGCGGCGCAGTGCGGTCTGTGCTTCCAGGGCGGCCAGCTCGGCGTTCAGGCGGTCGCGTTGCTCGTTGCTCAGCGGACGGTTGCCATCCTTGCCGCTCTTCAACTGGTTGTTGATCTGCAGGGCGCGGTTCTGGTTGTTGCTGATCTCGGTTTGCGCCCTTTCCGGGCGGGTCTGCGCGGTGATCAGCAGGCTGTTGGCCTCCGCCAGTTGCTGCTGCCAGGTACTCAGCTGATTGCTGCGCTCACTGAGCATTTGTTCCAGGCGCGTGACGTTGGCGCTGGCATAGCGTTTGGCGATGTCCTGCGCTGTGTCACCCTTGAGTTGCTTGAGCTCGCGCTGGGCATCGGTGATCAGCTTGGGTGCATCGCGCAGCTGGCGCTTGAGCGAAGTCAGACGCTGCTGGCTGTCATCGCGACTGGCGAGAAAGCCCAGAGTGGCTTCAAGGTGGCCTTTCAGGGCGTTGTGCTCGGCCTCCGGCAGCTTGCGCTCGCTCAAGCTGTCGAGGTTTTGCTGCAGGGCAGTGGCCGAGGGAAGCTCGGCCGCCAGTGGCTGGGCGCTCAGGCAGAGACTGAGCAGCAGGCCGGTAAACAGGGGGCGCAGTAAGGACATGGTCGCGATTGCGGCTCGTGCGGAAAATTGTGGCTAATGATATGTCAGCTGCGCCATCGGCGCTGGGGTCGGTACATGCCTAGAGGAACAGGCCGGGCCCCGGTTTGTTCTGACCTTCGGGGAATTTGACGCCGACTTTGCGCACCTTGTTCCCCTCCATCAGGGCAACGGTCCAGGTCAGGCCGTTCCATTCCACCTGATCACCGACCACCGGTTCGCCGCCAATCTCGTGTGCGATGAAGCGGCCCAGGGGCTGGTTACCGTCCTCGTCACCGAGCTTGAGGCCGTAGAGGGTGGCGATAGCGGCCAGCTCGGCGTCACCTTCCAGCACGAAGTCGCCGAAGAAACGCAGGTCCTTGCCGCGCTGCGGGGCCTGGCTGAACAGCTTGCCGAGGGCAGGCAGGTCATGTTCATGGCCAATCACGCAGAGAATGTCGGCCTCCTGCAAGGTGGTACTGCCGGACGGGTGGAGCAGTTCCTCGCCGCGGAACAGCGCGGCCACGCGCGTGCCTTCGGGCATCTTCAGCGCGCGCAAGGGGGCGCCGATGCACCACTTTTCGGCCCCCAGGCGGTAAATGAACAGCTCCCACTGGCTGGTGGGGTGGACTTCCAGGCCGGCCCGGGAAATCGGCGCCGGGTCTGGCGGCACGGTCACTTTCATCAGTTTGGCAGCCAGCGGCAGGCTGGTGCCCTGCAGCAGTAGCGAGATCAGAACGATGAAGAAGGCCACGTTGAAAAACAGTTGGGCGTTCTCCAGGCCCGCCATCAGCGGGAACACGGCGAGGATGATCGGCACTGCGCCACGCAGGCCGACCCAGGCGATGAAGGCCTTCTCGCGGTCATGGAAGGCGCGAAATGGCAGCAGGCCGAGGAAGATCGACAGCGGGCGGGCGAACAGGATCATCCACAGGGCCAGGCCGAGGGCCGGCACGGCGATGGGCAGTAGCTCATGTGGCGTAATCAGCAGGCCGAGTACCAGGAACATGCCGATCTGTGCCAGCCAGGCCAGGCCATCGAGCATGTGCAGGATGCCGTGGCGCGAGCGGATCGGCTGGTTGCCCAGCAGCAGGCCGCACAGGTAGATGGCCAGGATGCCGCTGCCTCCCGCGGCGTTGGTGATGGCGAATATCATCAGGCCGCCGCTGACCACCAGCAGTGGGTACAGTCCCCCGGCCAGGGTGATGCGGTTGACCAGTTGCAGTAACAGCCAACCACCGCCGAAACCGAGCAGGGTGCCAAGACCGAACTGCTGCAGCAGGTGCACGGCGAAGCTCCAGCTGAGGCCGGCCTGGCCCTTGAGCAGCATGTCGATCAGGGTCACAGTGAGGAACACCGCCATCGGGTCGTTGCTGCCGGATTCGATCTCCAGGGTGGCACTGACCCGCTCGTTGAGGCCGCGACCGCCGAGCAGGGAAAACACCGCAGCAGCGTCGGTTGAGCCGACGATGGCGCCGATCAGCAACCCTTCCATCCACGTCAGGTCGAACAGCCAGGCGGCTGCCACGCCGGTCAGCCCTGCGGTAATAAGCACCCCGAGGGTGGCCAGGGACAGTGAGGGCCATAGCGCCACGCGGAAACTGGAGACGCGGGTGCGCATACCACCGTCGAGCAGGATCACCGCCAGTGCCAGGTTGCCGACCAGATAGGCGGTGGAGTAGTCGTTGAAGACGATACCGCCTGGGCCGTCCACGCCGGCGAGCATGCCCACGGCGAGGAAGATCACCAGGATCGGGATGCCGAAGCGCGAGCCGAAGGCGCTGACCAGGATGCTCATGCCTACCAGCAGCGCACCGATCAGAAACAGGCTGTTGATGGCGCTGGCGTCCAAGGCGTGCTCCGGGAAAAAGGGGAAGGCCTTCCGTCTATGCAGGGGCCGTGCCCGATTCTAACCCGTGGCTTCGCGTGGCTGTCAAAACAAAAGCCCCGCACTGGCGGGGCTTTGCTTTTCAAGTGAATTCAGATGCTTAGCGAGATCAGAACCAGCCGTCCTGCATGCCCAGGCAGGTGTCGTCACGGGCTTCAAGAATCGCCAGCTCGTGGTGACAGCTGGGTACCTCCCAGGTCAGGAAGTAACGCGCGGCCTGCAGCTTGCCTTTGTAGAAGTCGGCATCGGCAGGGTTGCCGGAAGCCAGGCCCTCTTCGGCGCGGATCGCCTGCTCCAGCCAGCGCCAGCCGATCACCGCGTGGCCGAAGACCTTGAGGTAGAGCGCCGAGTTGGCCAGGCCCTGGTTGACCTTGCCGGCCATCAGGTCGCCGAGCAGGGCGAGGGTCACGCTACCGAGGCGGTTGACCAGCTGCTCCAGCGGTTGGCGCAGGGCGTTCAGCGACTCGTGCTGGGTGGCGCGCTGGCAGGTGCCCTGGATCAGGCCCATCAGCTGCTTGAGCGCAGCACCGCCGTTCATCGACACCTTGCGGCCCAGCAGGTCGAGCGACTGGATGCCGTGGGTGCCCTCGTGGATCGGGTTGAGGCGGTTGTCGCGGTAGTACTGCTCCACCGGGTATTCGCGGGTGTAGCCGTGGCCGCCGAGGATCTGGATGGCCAGCTCGTTGGCCTTGAGGCAGAACTCCGAGGGCCAGGACTTGACGATGGGGGTGAGCAGGTCGAGCAGCTCCAGGGCCTTCCTGCGCTCTTCCTCGGTGCCCAGGGTCTGGGTGTCATCGAACAGGCGGGCGGCATACAGACCGAGGTCGAAGGCGCCTTCCACGTAGGCCTTCTGGGTCAGCAGCATGCGCCGCACATCGGCGTGCTCGACGATGGAAATCTGCGGGCTGCTCGGGTCCTTGCCATCGGCGTGACGGCCCTGAGGGCGGTTGCGTGCGTAGTCCAGCGAGTACAGGTAGCCGGCGTAGCCGAGCATGATGGCGCCCATGCCGACACCGATGCGCGCCTCGTTCATCATCTGGAACATGTAGCTCAGGCCGGCATGCGGCTTACCGACCAGATAGCCGACACATTCGCCGTTATCGCCGAAGTTCAGCGCGGTGGAGGTAGTGCCGCGCCAGCCCATCTTGTGGAACAGGCCGGCCAGGGTCACGTCGTTGCGGGCGCCCAGCGAACCGTCGTCGTTGACATGGTATTTCGGCACGATGAACAGGCTGATGCCCTTAACGCCGGGCGGGGCATCCGGCAGCTTGGCCAGCACCATGTGCACGATGTTCTCGGAGATCGGCTGGTCGCCGCCGGAGATGAAGATCTTGTTGCCCTTGAGGCGGTAGCTGCCATCGGCATGCGGTTCGGCCTTGGTGCGGATGTCCGACAGCGAGGAGCCGGCGTGCGGCTCTGTCAGTGCCATGGTGCCGAAGAAGCGGCCGTCGATGATCGGCTGCAAGAAGCGCTGCTTCTGCTCGTCGCTGCCGAAGGCCTCGATCAGGTTGGCTACGCCCATGGTCAGCATGGAGTAGGAACTGGTAGCGCAGTTGGCCGACTGGAAGTGGGCGAAGCAAGCCTGTGACAGCAGGTTGGGCAGCTGCATGCCGCCGTGCTCGAAGTCGCGGGTGGCGTTGAGGAAGCCGGCCTCGTGGAAGGCCTTGAGGGCCGGAGCCACTTCCGGGATCAGCTCGGCGGCGCCGTCCACGTACTGCGGCTCGTGCTCGTCATTCTTGCGGTTGTGCGGCGCGAACAGCTCTTCGGCGATGCCGCGGGCAGTGGCGATGGCGGCATCGAAGGTTTCGCGGTTGTGGTCGGCGAAGCGCTCGCGCTGGGTCAGGGCTTCGGCGTCGAGCACTTCATAGAGCTCGAAGGCCAGGTTGCGGGAGCTGAGCAGGGTCTCGGACATGGGAGGCGTCTCCGGTGGGATCTTTTGCGAGTCTAAGATGGTGAATAGAGGTCGCCTAGCAAGATTCACATTGCTAATACAGCGCCAGAACCTGATGCGCTCGTCCCTTCGGGCTACAATTCGCGACCTGCTCCAGGTCCCGCTTCAGGTAACACACTCATGAACTACCGCCACGCCTTCCATGCCGGCAATCACGCCGACGTTCTCAAGCACATCACGCTGAGTCGCATCATCGCCCTGCTGTCACGCAAGGAGGCGCCGTTCGTCTGCCTGGACAGCCACGCCGGCGTCGGCCTGTATGACCTGCAGGGCGATCAGGCCAGTCGCACCGGCGAGTGGCTGGAAGGCATCGGCCGGCTGTGGGATGAGCAGGAACTGCCCGAACTGACTGCCGATTATTTTGGTGTGCTGCACGCGCTCAACCCGAACGGCCAGCTGCGCTACTACCCCGGTTCGCCGGAGCTGGCGCGGCAACTGAGCCGCGAGCAGGACCGCGTGCTGCTCAACGAGAAACACCCGGAAGATGGCCAGCTGCTCAAGGACAACATGAAGCGCGATCACCGCGTGGCGGTGCACCTGGGCGAGGGCTGGCACGTGCCGCGCGCCTTGCTGCCGGTGGCGGAGAAGCGTGCACTGCTGCTGATCGACCCGCCGTTCGAGAAGGCCGATGAGCTGGAGCGTTGCGTCACTGCGTTGAACGAGGCCATCGGCCGCATGCGCCAGACCGTGGTGGCGATCTGGTATCCGATCAAGGACGAGCGTCAGCTCAAGCGCTTCTACCAGGGCCTGGAGAAATCCAGCGCGCCCAAGCTGCTGCGTGCCGAGTTGTTCGTGCATGCCGCGGACGATGCCAGCCGCCTGGCTGGCTCCGGCCTGGCCATCGCCAACGCGCCCTGGGGGCTGGAGGACGAGCTGAAGCAACTGCTGCCCTGGCTGGCCGGCAAGCTGGCGCAGAGTCAGGGCTCCTACAGGCTCGAGTGGCTGATCGCCGACTGAGACGCAGCGTGGGGCCCTAGGTGCTGGCGTTTTCCACTGCGCGCTGGTGGAGTTGCTCGGCCAACTCGACCAGTCGCTGCGCCTGATGGCATAGGTCGGCCAGCGCGTCGCGGTTTTCCTGCGGTGGACTGAGCGCTGCGGTCGCGCCCAGGAGCAGCTCGTCCAGGCGGCTGGCTGTGGCCTGGACATGGGCCTGCCGCGTGGCGAATGCCTGCAGGCACGCCGCGATCTGCTGCTGCGCCGCCTCCGTAGTGTGTGTATCGGCCTCGGCCAGCAGATTGGCCTGGGCGTCCGCTTGGCTCAGGGCGTCCAGCATCTCGCCGACGGTGGCGCGAATGGCCAGGGAGAACTCGGTGGAGCGGCTGGACAGGGCGCGCACCTCGTCGGCCACTACGGCGAAGCCGCGGCCGCTGTCACCGGCACGGGCCGCTTCGATGGCGGCGTTCAGCGCCAGCAGGTTGGTCTGCTTGGCGATGGCGTCCATGTCGTCAGTCGCGCGCACGATGGTTTCGCCGCGCTGGGCGATGCCGCGCATCTGCTCAGCTAATGCCGCGGCCTGATCGCGGCCCTGCTGCTGGCGTGCACCCAGTTCGGTCAGTGCCTGCTGGGCTTGCGCCGCGTCATGGGTGCCGGCCGGCAGTTCGGCCAGCAGGGTGCGGGCACTGTCGTGCTGCTGCGCCAGTTGTTCGGTCTGCCATTGCCAGTGTTGCTGAAGCTCGGCGGCCTGGGCCTGCAGGTCCTGCTGCAGGTGCTCGAGCAGCTGCTGGCACTGGGTGCACTGCGTGTGCAGCGCGTCGGCCAGCGGCGTCAGCCAGTCCGGCACCTGCGGCGCGTCTGGGCGCGCCTGCATCAGCGCGCCCCAGTGGGTCGCGGTGGCCAGTGCGGGCAGCAGGCCGAAACTCAGGAACAGGCCGCAGAGCAGGCTGATCCACAGTGGCAGGCCGGCCCAGGCGCCGAGCCCGACCAGCAGCCAGGGCGACAGTTGTAGCGCAACGGCGACCGGGCTGAAGGCCCGGGGCGGAATGTCGTGAAGATCGGAAAAGCGCGGATTGGGCATGGGCCGGTCTGCTCGTGGTGGGCGGGCTATTTGCCGCGTTGGCGCGGGTCGACGTAATAGCTCAGCTGCTGGCGTGGGTCGAGGTATTCCAGCGCCTCGGATGGCAGCTGTGCCGGGCGCAGGCTACGGGCGATGGTCAGCCCGGGCTCATGCTCCAGATCGACGATCAGCGCCTCGGCCTTGGGGATGCTCGGCTCGTGGAGAATCAGCGTGGGCCTTAGGGGCAGGCTCGGGTGCATGCCCAGCACCAGAGCGTAGCGCTCGTCCTCCAGCTGTACCAGGCTGCCCGGCGGGTACACGCCCATGCTGCGGATAAAGGTTTTCAGTGCCACCTCGTCGAAACGCTCGCGCTGCTGCTTGAACAGCAGTGCCAGAGCCTCGTGCGGGCTCAGGGCATCGCGCGGATTGAGCGGGTTGCACAGGTTGTCGAAGGCGTTCACCAGGCTGACCACGCGACTCAGGCGACCGATGGCCGATTCGCGCAGCCCCTTGGGATAGCCGCTGCCGTCGCAGTATTCGTGGTGCTCCTGGATGATCCGCAGCACGTCGTCGTCGAGCATCAACGCCTGACCGCGCCGCACGCCGAACTCGCAGTGCAGTTGCAGCAGTTGCTGTTCGGGGCGGGTCAGCGGCTCGCTCTTGAGCAGTACCTTGCTCGGTACCTCCAGCTTGCCCATGTCGTGCAGCAGCGCACCCAGGCCCAGGCTATGGCAGGCCTCGGAGTCGAAGCCGAGCTGGCGCCCAAGCATCACCGACAGGACCGTGACGTTGAGCGGGTGTACGTAAGCGTCGTCTGCGGCCTTGCCGTTGATGCTGTGCAGCGCGGCACCATCCTCGCCGCACAGTGCCTGCACCAGTTCGCGCACCACTTCACCGGCCTGTTTCAGGGCCTCCTCCGGCTGGCGGCGCAGGGTCTGGTTGAGTGCCTTGACGCGCTGGCTGGCCTGGACGAAGGTGCGGTCCACCTCGGCCAGGCGCTTGCGCAGCGCGCCAAGCTTGGCCGCCCGGGCCTGGCGTGCCTGCTCCTCGGGGTCGGGCGGCGGCGCTTCGGGTTCCGTCACGGCGTTTGCTGCCGGCAGCGGTAGCGGCGGGCAGTCGCTGCGTGCCGGTTCGTAGCGCAGCTGCCTGAGGCCTAGTGCGCGCAGGGCCTGCAGTTGGTTTCCGTCCTTGATCTTGAAGCTGTTGAAGGCGAAATCGTGCTCCCACCATTTCAGGTCGATATGAATATAAAGGCCCACGCAGAGCTGTTCGGGGCTGATGAGTTGAGTAACTGCGGGCATGCCGTTGGTCGCAAGCTGCTGGCTATTTGATGGCAGTCTAGCGTTTTGCGTCATGCCATGGCAGTGATGCAGTGCCGTGCATTCAGCTACTGCCGTTCAGTTCCTGGTCCACTTCATCGGCCCAGGCCAGCCAGGCCTGCTCGCCGAGAATGCCGCGACGCAGGGTCAGGTAGGGCAGCCGCAGGCGGGTGCGCTGTTCGTCGTTCAGCGCCAGGTAGTCGCGCTCGATGGCCAGCAGGCTGTCCAGGGTCTTGCGGTGTACGTCGCGGTGGCGGGCCATCTCCTCGCGCAGGTTGTCCGTACTGGTATGCGCGCCTGCATAGAGTTTGACCAGCAGGGCGTCGTTGATCTTGTTCGGCTGCACCGGTTCGCCCAGCCAGCGCAGCAATTCGGCGTGGCCGGCGGGCGTCAGGCGATGGACCTTCTTGTCCGGACGGGTCTCCTGGGCCTGCGCCTCGCACTCCAGCCAGCCGGCCTCGTTGAGCTTCTTCAGTTCCTGGTAGACCTGCTGGTGCTTGGCGTTCCAGAAGTAGCCGAGGCCCTCCTTGAACCGTTTGAGCAGGTCGTAGCCGCTGCCGGGCTGACTTTCCAGGAGGATGAGGATGGCGTGCTTGAGCGACATGGGCGGTTTTCGCGGAGGACGATGGGACGGAGTATAAGGGCTATGCAAAAAGTTGCATGGTCATGATTCGCTGCTAGTATGCAAAAACTTGCATAAAAACTATCACGCAGGAGCCCTCCCATGAAACGCACCGGCACCCGTTTCCGCCCGCGCCTGGCACGCGACGACTACGACGTCATCGTCATTGGCTCCGGCATTGGCGGCCTCACCGCCGCCGCCCTATTGAGCAAGCTGGGCAAGCGCGTGTGCGTGCTGGAGCAGCACTACACCGCCGGCGGCTACACCCACAGCTACGAGCGCGAGGGCTACGAGTGGGATGTCGGTGTGCACTACATCGGCGAGGTGCACAAACCCTGGTCGGTGATTCGCCGGGTGTTCGACGTGATCAGCGACGGCAAGATCGAATGGGCGCCGATGGACGCTCATTACGACCGCATCGTCATCGGCGACAAGACCTATGACTACGTGGCCGGGCGCGAGGCGTTCAAGGCCGAGATCAAGCGTCATTTCCCGGACGAGGCGGCGGCCATCGACCGTTATGTCGACTTGCTCAGCGAGGTCAGCGCGCGGGTGCCGCGTTTCTTCGCTGGCCAGGCCATGCCGCGTGCGCTGGGCATGCTCTATGCCAGGTTGCGGCGGATGTGGTTACCGGCCTATTTCTTCCAGAGCACCCGCGAAGTGCTGGAAGGCCTGACCAGCAACCAGGAGCTGATCGGCGTGCTCACTGCCCAGTGGGGCGATTATGGACTGCCACCGGCCAAGGCCGCCTTTGTCATGCATGCCATGGTCGCCAAGCACTACATCACCGGTGGCAACTATCCGGTGGGGGGCGCGACCAAGATATCCGAGCACATCATCCCACTGATCGAGGCGGCCGGCGGCCATGTGTTCACCTACGCCGGAGTGGACAAGATTCTGGTCGAGAACGGCCGCGCGGTCGGCGTGCGCATGCACAAGGATGGTGTGGAAATCCGCGCGCCGCAGATCGTCAGCTGTGCCGGTCTGGTCCCCACCTACACCCGTCTGCTGGACAGCCAGGTGGCCAGCGAGCATGGCCTGCTGGCGCCGCTCAAGCAGGTCGAACTGTCGGCCGCCACCCTGTGCCTGTACGCCGGCTTCAAGGGCAGCGCCGCCGAGCTGGGACTGCCGAAGACCAACTACTGGGTCTATCCGGGCCACGATCACGACCGCAATATCGACCGTTTCATGAGCGGGCAAAGTGGCGATATGCCGCTGATTTACATCAGCTTTCCCTCGGCCAAGGACCCGGCCTGGGATGCCCAGTACCCGCACAAGGCCACGGTGGAAATTGTCGCGCCGACCCAGCCGCAGTGGTTCGCACAGTGGAAGGGCAGCACCTGGGGTAAGCGCGGTGCCGAGTACGAGGCGTTCAAGGCCCAGCTCACCGAGCAATTGCTGGACACCTTGTACCGCCATCATCCGCAACTGCGCGAGGCCCTGGATTTCTGCGAGCTGGCCACGCCGCTGTCCACCGAATGGTTCCAGTGGAACGAGCAGGGTGAGATCTACGGCATCGACCACACGGTGCAACGCTTCGATCAGCACTGGATCCACAGCCAGACGCCGATCAAGGGCCTCTACCTGACAGGGGCCGATACCGTCACTGCAGGCGTCGGCGGCGCGCTGATGGCGGGCGTGCTGACCGCCACGCGCATGCTCGGCTGGCGCGGCTATCAGGTGGGTGGATTGTTGAAGAACTGGAAGTCGGCGCCGGGTGGGGATGCCCGCTCCGAGGTGGCGGGCGCCGAGGGCTAGACCATTACATCGACATTGTTGCCCAGATTGGGCGGGTTGCTCGCGGTGCTGGCCGGTGCGGCGAGCTGAACCAGGTTGGCAGCGCTGGCCGCCTGGAGTTCCAGGGTCTTCTGCAACAGTAGTAGCGAGGCCTGGGCCGAAGCTTGCGCCGATGCCTGTGCGGAGACCTGGCTGATGTTCAGTTCCATGCTGTCTTCCTCTTCATATTCACAGGCTCAGCCCGGCAGGCACACACCGGTGCCGCCCAGGCCGCAATAGCCGCCGGGGTTCTTGGCCAGGTACTGCTGGTGGTAGGCCTCGGCGTAGTAGAAGGGCGGGGCGTCATCGATCTCGGTGGTGATGGCGCCCAGACCGGCCTTGGCCAGTTCTGCCTGGAACTGCGCCTGACTGGCCTCGGCGGCAGCGCGCTGAGCGGCGTCGAAGCAGTAGATGGCTGAGCGGTACTGGGTGCCGATGTCGTTGCCCTGGCGCATGCCCTGGGTCGGGTTGTGCGCCTCCCAGAATACTTTTAGCAGGGCCGCGTAGCTGGTTTGCTGCGGGTCGAAGATCACCAGCACCACTTCGGTGTGCCCGGTCAGGCCGGAGCAGACTTCCTCGTAGGTCGGGTTCGGCGTGTGGCCGCCGGCGTAGCCGACCGCCGTGCTCCAGACTCCGGGTTGTTGCCAGAAGCGCCGCTCGGCGCCCCAGAAGCAGCCGAGGGCGAACAGCGCCTGCTGCAGGCCGGCAGGGAACGGGGGCAGTAGGGGGTTGCCGTTGACATGATGCGTTGCCGGCACCGCCATGCGCTCTGCACGACCCGGTAGTGCCTGCTCGGCGCTGGGCAGTTCGAGTTTGTGGGCGAGGATTTGCGAGCGCAGAACCATGATTGCTTCCCGGAGTGACGGTGGGTTGGCCTAGCTTAACCGCTGGATAACGAATAGACGGTGGCGGGCGACGGATGTTACGGGCTGCTGCGACAGGGGTAGCGGCGCAGAGCTTGCACCAACTGGCTGCCGGGGATTGGGCGGTCGAACAGGTAGCCCTGGCCGACATCGCACTTTTGCCGGCGCAGTACGCTCAGCTGGGCAGCGGTTTCGATGCCTTCTGCAACCACTTTGAGCTTGAGGTTGTGGGCCATGGCAATCACCGCCGAGGTGATCTCCATGTCGTCCTCGTTCTGCGGGATGTCCTTGATGAAGCTGCGATCGATCTTGATCACGTCGATGGGGAACTTCTTCAGGTAGCTCAGCGACGAGTAGCCGGTGCCGAAGTCGTCCATCGCCAGCGTCAGGCCCAGGGCCTTGAGCTTCGACACTTGCTGGCGGGTATCATCGTTGCCTTCCAGCAGCAGGCTCTCGGTCAGTTCGACTTCGAGCAGGTTGGCGGGTAGGCCTTCCTCTTCGAGAATTGCCGCGATCGAGCCAACCAGATCGGGGTCGGTGAACTGCTTGGCTGACAGGTTGATCGCCACCTGTACCTGGCCCAGGTCAAGTGCGGCCAGCTCCAGACTGGCACGGCAGGCCTGGCGTACCACCCACTTGCCGATGGGGATGATCAGGCCGGTTTCCTCGGCCACGGCGATGAACTGATCCGGGTTGATCATGCCTTTTTCCGGATGCTGCCAGCGCAACAGAGCCTCCAGGCCGACCAGCTGACCGCTTTTCAGGCACAGCTTGGGCTGGTAGTACACCTCCAGCTCGTTCTGGGTCAGGGCGCGACGCAGGTTGCTTTCGACGAACAGCTTGTAGTTGGCTTCTGCGTTGAGCGCCTCGGTGAACAACTGCACCTGGTGTTTGCCGTTGGCCTTGGCCTTGTGCAGGGCCAGGCCGGCATGCTTCATCAGGATGTGCGGATCGTTGCCGTGGGCGGGCGCGCAGGCCAGGCCGACCGAGCCGGTGACGTTGATCAGCTGGTTGTCGACGAATAGCGGCTTGTCCAGGGTGTTCAGCAGCTCCTGAGCCAGCTGCAGACCGGCGACTTCGCCGGCATCGTCGAGCAGCACAGCGAATTCGTTGCTGGCAAAGCGTGCCAGGATGGTGTCCTTGCTCAGGCTGTTGCGCAGGCGGCGGGCCAGGCTGGCCAGCAGTTTGTCGCCGGTCTGGTGGCCGAGGCTGTCGTTGATCCGCTTGAAGTTGTCGATATCCACCAGCAGCAGACTGAAGACCCGCTTGTCGCGCTTGGCGAAATGCTCTTCCAGGCAGCGGATGAAGTAGGGGCGGTTACCCAGGCCGGTAAGGTTGTCGCTGTAGGCCAGGCGCTCGATGCGCTGCTGGGCCAGCTTGCTTTGGGTGATGTCTTCGTAGATGCCGATGTAATGGGTCAGCTCGCCGTCGTCGTTGTACACCTTGGAAATCGACAGCTGGCCCCAGTAAGGCTCCAGGTTCTTGCGCCGGCTGCGGAATTCGCCCTGCCAGCTGTTGCGCTCGGCCAGCCCGGCGCGGGCATCGAACAGCAGGTCGCCGAGGTTTTCCAGGGCCGGTAGCTGGGAGATGCGCCGGCCCTGGACTTCCTCGGCACCGTACTGGGTGATGGCGGTGAAGCTGGGGTTGACGTACTGCACCAGGCCGTCGCGGTCGAACAGCAGAAAAGCGCTGGCGCTCTGCTCGACCGCGCGCTGGAACAGGTACAGGGCACTGGTGGCGTCGAGACGTTGCTGGTTGCTCATGACCTGGGCGAACTGGTCGGCCAGTTCACCGGCGAAGGCAATCTCGTCGGCCTGCCAGGTGCGCTCCGGGCCGACATGCTCCAGGCACAGTACGCCGACCACTTCGCCGCCCAGGCGAATGCTGGCGTCGAGCAGGGCGCTGATGCCCAGCGGCTTGAGGTAGCCCCGGGCCAGCTCGTTGGTGCGCGGGTCGCGCTGGGCATTGTGCGCATCGAGGGCGCGGCCGCTGTGCAGCGCGGCCAGGTAGTGCGGAAACAGGCTGGCATCGATCGGCTGTGGCAGTTCGTGGCGGTCGATGTCGCGGCGGTACATGGCCACCGGTTCCAGGCGTTCGCCGACCAGGTGCCAGATGCTGGCCCGGGCCACGTCGTAGGCCTCGCAGGCGGCCTGGGTAATCAGCTCGGCGGCTTCCTTGAGCGGGTCTAGGGCGTTGTAGCGGTGCCGCGCCAGGCGCACGATCAGGCTTTGCTGGGCGCGGGAGCGGATCAAGTGCTGCAGGTGTTCTTCCTGGGCATGCTGATACAGCTCCAGCGAGGTCTGCAGTTTGCCGTTCTGTTCCTGCAGTTCCTGTAGGCGCTGTTCGGTCTGGTTCTCGCCAGCCTCGCTGGTGACCAGCAGGTAACCGCGCAGCAACTGGCGGCCGCGCTGCAGGAACAGCTCGCCGACCTCCAACAGGTGCAGGGCACCGTTGGGCGTATGCAGGCGATAGCGCACCGAGTAGTGCTGCACGGAGGCCAGTTGCTGCTGGATGTCCTCGTGCAGGCGATAGCGCGCCTCGGGCTCCATCAGGCTGGCATAGGGTGAGTCGAGCAGGGCGCAGAGTTCGCCGGCGCTGACGCCGAGCTGACGCTCACAGGCGGGATCGAGAAACAGAAGGGACCAACTGGGCTCGTTAATGCGTTCGAAGCGCAGCATTCCCAGGCGCGAGGGCACTGGCAACTGCGTCACAACCTCAGCTGCCGAACGGCTGGCGGCATCGGGATGGCTTTTCATCGAACGACTGGCTTCCAGTATGCTGCCAACAGGCAGCAGGCTAAGGTCTGTTACATCAACCAAGTTCGGCAAGGGTGCATCATGCGGCTGGGACTGACAAGAAGACTGAGCGGGTTATTGCTGATGCTGAGCCTGGGCGGAACGGCCCCGGTTCAGGCCAGTGAGGCCCAGCTGGGCGGGGAGGAGCAGGCACGCTATCTGGCCGAGCTCAAGCGACTGTACATGACCAAGGATGAGCGCAAGGCACTGCTGGCGCACAGCAACGCGCTGCTCGATACCTATGCCCTGCGTGCCGGCTACCAACTGGGCAAGGCCCCGGCGCAGCGCAGTGACCTGCGCTACCAGCTGAGCGTGGCCGGCCCAGGCGAGCTGCTGGTGCGCCAGGAAACCCGCACCGAGCAGAGCAAGATCCTGGCCGTGAGCAATCAGCGCTTGTCGGTGTTCGGGGTTGATCCGTATATCCGCTACAACTGTCCGACCAGCGGCATCACCTGCGTGCTCGACAACCCGGCCGATGGCAGTCCGTGGATTACTGTGCTGCGCGATCACCAGGGCTCGGCCGACCTGGCTAAGGCGATCAGCTTTTTGATTCGCAACCTGCAGCGGAACTGAGCGGTCTGCCGCAGCGTGGCGGCAGCAGGGGTTGGTGGCGATTGGCTAGGCCGACCTCCTGGGCGAGGCGCAGGGCTTCCTCCTCGCTGGCGCAGGGGATGAAGAACTGGTTGAGGTAGAGCCGCCATTGCGGTTGCTCGGCGGTTGGTGCGACTACGCGAATCTGCATGGCCAAGTGCTGGTTTCTGGACAACTCCCAGAGGCTAGCACTTGGCCATTACTTTTCCATTTCCAGCACCGGCGCGTGTGTCTCGGGGAGCCATGTCTTGAAACTGGACTGGCAAGGCGGTGTGAATTTTGGCGTTTAATCGCTTTCCGAGTTGTCTGATGGTCTTTGTTTCGCCCCTCCCGGGCGACTCACTTTTCTTTGTTTGCGCAAAGAAAAGTAAGCAAAAGAAAGCGCTCCACGACATCCGGCCCCGCCTGTGGCGGGGGTCCCTCCCTCCGGTGCCGCTCCGGGGGCCGTCACGAAGGGACGTCCCTGTCCCATCGTGCCTCGCTCGGCGTCCTGCCTCGCGTCCCCCTACGCAACACCTCCACTCGGCCTACTGACGGGGACTTGGGCTCCGCACTGCTTGATGCTTTTGCTCTGTTTTTCGTTCTGTTCTTGCGAACTGTCAGGCAGCGCCAAACGCCCCTTGCAGGAGGGTGAGTGGAATCGTCGTGAAAGGCGTTGAGCGGCAGGGATGCCGCGAGAGGCGCGATGGGCCAAGGATGGCCCTTCGCGCCGTGCCCCTGGAGCGGCATGGAGCGAACGGACCCGGAGCGCAGCGTAGGGCCGGATGAGGGGGCAAGCGTTTTGCCTACTTTTCCGCGACTGGAAAAGTAGGTCGCCCAGGAAGGGCGAAACGGGAGGTATCGGAAGACGCGAAAATTGGCTTGGCCACCAAACGCAATCTCGGCAGTCCGGTATCAAGCCGCGCCTCCCCCGAAATCCGCTAATGAACCCATAAAAAAGCCCCGCCAGAGGCGGGGCCGAAGGGGAGAGGCGTCGATGCCTCAAAGCACTACTCGATGTACTTACAGCAGCAGGGTGCGGATGTCCCCCAGCACGTCGCCCAGGCGCTTGGTGAAGCGTGCGGCGGCCGCGCCGTTGATCACCCGGTGGTCGTAGGACAGCGACAGCGGCAGCATCAGGCGTGGCTGGAAGGCCTTGCCGTCCCATACCGGCTGCATGGTCGCCTTGCTGACCCCGAGGATCGCCACTTCCGGCGCGTTGACAATCGGCGTGAAGCCGGTGCCGCCAATGTGGCCGAGGCTGGAGATGGTGAAGCAGGCGCCCTGCATGGCGTCCGGCGACAGCTTCTTGTTGCGCGCCTTGTCCGCCAGTTCGGCGGCCTCGGCAGCCAGCTGCAGCAGGCTCTTCTGGTCGACGTTGCGGATCACCGGCACCAGCAGGCCGTCCGGGGTGTCCACGGCGAAGCCGATGTGCACGTACTTCTTGCGGATCAGCGCCTTGCCGCTGGGAGCCAGCGAGCTGTTGAAGTCCGGCAGCTCCTTGAGCAGATGCGCGCAGGCCTTGAGCAGGATCGGCAGCACGGTCAGCTTGACGCCCGCCTTCTCCGCCACGGCCTTCTGCGCCACGCGGAAGGCTTCCATCTCGGTGATGTCGGCGCTGTCGAACTGGGTCACGTGGGGTACGTTGAGCCAGCTGCGGTGCAGGTTGGCGGCGCCGACCTGCATCAGGCGGGTCATCGCCACTTCTTCGATTTCGCCGAACTTGCTGAAGTCCACTTCCGGAATCGGCGGAATACCGGCACCACCGGTCGCGGCGGCGGCCGGCGCCGACTTGGCCTGTTGCAGCATGGCCTTGACGTAGGCTTGCACGTCTTCCTTGAGGATGCGGCCTTTCGGCCCGGTGCCGGGTACGGCGGCCAGGTCGACGCCGAACTCGCGGGCGGTCATGCGCACGGCGGGGCCGGCGTGCACTTTGCTGCTGTCACGCACGGGGGCGGCGACAGCCGCAGCAGCGGCAGACAGCGCAGCAATGGCGCCGACTTCAGCTGCAACTGCAGGCGCAGCGCCTGGCGGGGTGCTGTGCACGGCAGCTGCTTTGGCCGGCGCCGCAGCCGCGGGTGCCTTGGCGGCTTCAGACGCCGGGGCGGCGCTCCCTGCCACACGCAGCTTGAGAATCAGGTCGCCGGTGCCGACTTCGGCATCCAGCTTGACCAGCAGTTCTTCCACCACGCCGGCGGCCGGCGAGGGGATTTCCATGCTCGCCTTGTCCGACTCCAGGGTGATCAGCGACTGGTCAGCCTCAATGCTGTCGCCGACCTTGACCATCACCTCGATGACCTTGACCTTGGCGTCCGTACCGATGTCCGGCACATGCACGTCCTGCACGCTGGCGGCAGCCGGGGCTTCTGTCGGTGCAGGGGCGGCGGCCGGCGCAGGCTCGGCGGCCTTGGGCGCTTCGGCGGCAGCCGGGGCCTCGGCAGCGGGTGCGGCTTCAGCGGCGGCACCTTCGACTTCCAGCACCAGCAGTTCATCGCCTTCCTTGAGGCGGTCGCCCAGCTTGACCTTCAGCTCCTTGATCACGCCGGCCTTGGGCGCGGGGATCTCCATGGAGGCCTTGTCGGACTCCAGGGTCAGGATGCTCTGGTCGGCTTCGACGCGGTCGCCGACCTTGACCAGCAGTTCAATCACCTCGCCTTCGCCGCCGAGGTCGGGTACGCGAATCAACTCACTCATCGCTACGCTCCTTAGCAGTCCAGCGGGTTGGGTTTGTTCGGATCGATGCCGAACTTGGTGATGGCATCAGCCAGCACCTTGGCTTCGATCTCGCCACGGTCGATCAGCGCTTCCAGCGCGGCCAGGACGACCCAGTAGCGGTCCACTTCGAAGAAGTGGCGCAGTTTCTTGCGGCTGTCGCTGCGGCCGAAGCCGTCGGTGCCGAGTACCTTGTACTCTTTGACCGGCACCCACTGGCGGATCTGCTCGGCGTACAACTTCATGTAGTCGGTGCTGGCCACGACTGGGCCCTTGCGTCCGGACAGGCACTGCTCGACGTAGGTCTGCTGCGGCTTCTGCCCCGGGTGCAGGCGGTTCTTACGCTCTATGGCCAGGCCCTCGCGGCGCAGTTCGTTGAAGCTGGTGACGCTCCACACGTCGGAGCCGATGTTGAACTCCTCGCGCAGGATCTTCGCCGCCTCGATCACCTCGCGCAGGATGGTGCCGCTGCCCAGCAGCTGCACGTGGTGAGCGGCTTCCTTGGTGTCTTCTTCGAGCAGGTACATGCCCTTGATGATGCCGTCCTCGACACCCTGCGGCAGGGCCGGCTGGACGTAGGACTCGTTCATCACGGTGATGTAGTAGAAGACGTTCTGCTGCTCTTCGGTCATCTGGCGGATGCCCTCGCGGATGATCACCGCCAGTTCATAGCCATAGGTCGGGTCGTAGGTGCGGCAGTTGGGGATGGTCGCGGCCATGATGTGGCTGTGGCCGTCCTCGTGCTGCAGGCCTTCGCCGTTCAGCGTGGTACGCCCGGCGGTGCCGCCGATCAGGAAGCCACGGCAGCGGCTGTCGCCGGCAGCCCAGGCCAGGTCGCCGATACGCTGGAAGCCGAACATCGAGTAGAAGATGTAGAACGGCAGCATCGGCTGGTTGTGGTTGGAGTAGGAGGTGCCGGCGGCGATGAACGAGCTCATGGCCCCCGCCTCGTTGATCCCCTCTTCGAGGATCTGGCCCTTCTTGTCCTCCTTGTAGAACATCACCTGGTCCTTATCGACCGGCTCGTAGAGCTGACCGACCGAGGAGTAGATGCCCAGCTGGCGGAACATGCCCTCCATGCCGAAGGTGCGCGCCTCGTCCGGGATGATCGGCACGATGCGCTGGCCGAGATCCTTGTCTTTGACCAGCTGCGCGAGGATGCGCACGAAGGCCATGGTGGTGGAGATGTCGCGGTCGCCCGAACCGTCGAGGATGGCCTTGAGGGTTTCCAGCGGCGGGGTCGGGATGCTGAAGCTGTTGGCGCGGCGCTGCGGCACGTAGCCACCCAGGGCTTCGCGGCGTTCGTGCAGGTACTTGTACTCCGGGCTGCCCGGCTCCGCCTGGACGAAGGGCAGGTTTTCCAGCTCGTCATCCTTGACCGGGATGTCGAAACGGTCGCGGAACTGCTTGAGGCTGTCGATATCGACTTTCTTGGTGTTGTGCGCGGTGTTCTTCGCTTCACCGGCGCCGGTGCCGTAGCCCTTGATGGTCTTGGCCAGGATCACGGTCGGCTGGCCCTGGTGGTTGACCGCCTGGTGGTAGGCCGCATAGACCTTGTAGGGGTCGTGGCCACCGCGGTTGAGGTTCCAGATTTCCTGGTCGGACAGATCCTTGACCATCTCCTTCAGCTCGGGGCTGTTGAAGAAATGCTCGCGCACGTAGGCGCCGTCTTTGGCCTTGTAGTTCTGGTATTCGCCGTCGACCACCTCGTCCATGCGGCGCTGCAGCAGGCCGTCCTTGTCCTTGGCGAACAGCGGGTCCCAGAAACGGCCCCAGACCACCTTGTTGACATTCCACTGGGCGCCGCGGAACACGCCTTCGAGTTCCTGGATGATCTTGCCGTTGCCGCGCACCGGGCCGTCCAGGCGCTGCAGGTTGCAGTTGATGACGAAGATCAGGTTATCGAGCTTCTCGCGGCCGGCCAGGGAAATGGCACCGAGGGATTCCGGTTCGTCGCACTCGCCGTCGCCCATGAAGCACCAGACCTTCTGCTTGCCGGCGGGGATGAAGCCGCGGCTTTCCAGGTACTTCATGAAGCGCGCCTGGTAGATCGCCTGGATTGGGCCGAGGCCCATGGACACGGTGGGGAACTGCCAGAAGTCCGGCATCAGCCAGGGGTGCGGGTAGGAGGACAGGCCGTTGCCGTCCACTTCCTGGCGGAAGTTGTTCATCTGATCTTCGCTGATGCGCCCTTCGAGGAAGGCGCGGGCGTAGATGCCGGGGCTGGCATGGCCCTGATAGAAGATCAGGTCGCCGCCGTGTTCGGCGGTGGGGGCCTGGAAGAAGTAGTTGAAGCCGATGTCGTACAGGGTCGCCGAGGAAGCAAAGCTGGAGATGTGGCCGCCCAGATCCGGGTCTTTCAGGTTGGTGCGCATGACCATGGCCAGAGCGTTCCAGCGCACCAGCGAGCGGATGCGTCGCTCCATGAACAGGTCTCCCGGCATGCGTGCCTCGTGGCCGACCGGGATGCTGTTGCGATAGGGCGTGGTGATCGCGTAAGGCAGCTGGGTACCGCTGCGGGTGGCCAGTTCACCCATGCGGGTCATCAGGTAGTGGGCGCGGTCTTCACCTTCTTTGTCGAGGACGGACTCAAGGGCGTCCAGCCATTCCTGGGTTTCGACGGGATCGAGGTCTTGCATGGCTTGCTCCAAGGCGGAAAGGCTTCCAGAATCGGATGCCTGGGCTCGTCACACGCTTTTTGGGCGTGCTCCGTGAAGTCGTTATTGGCCGGACTTGACTGGCCGGTCTGTAGTTTTACTACATTTCGACGGCTTTTGCAGCGCCCTGGATACAATCTTTAGTAGTAAAACTACACAATTGAACGCTGGAAAGCGCTCCTGCCCGCGGCACGTGGCGTTTTCCGCCCTCAAGGATAGACCATGAGCCTGCCGCCACTGGCCGCCTTGCCGACCTCTTTGCAAACTCTCGCTGAACGCTGCTCTGCGCTCTCTGTGCCTGCCGACTGCCCGCCGCCGTGCCGCGAGGCTCTGGAGCGCCTGTGCGCGACCAGCGATTTCGTCTACGAACAACTGGCCCGTGATCCCGAGTTGCTGCCAGCGCTGCTCGCCAGTGGTGATCTGCAGCGCCGCTTTGCGGCGGGCGAACTGCGCGCCCAGCTGCAGGCCTTGCTGGAGGAGTGCGTCGACGAGGACGAACTGGGGCGGCGCCTGCGTCGCTTCCGTAACCGTCAGCAGGTGCGCATCATCTGGCGCGACATCAATCGCCAGGCCGACCTGGCGGAAACCTGCCGTGACCTGTCCGACCTCGCCGACGCCTGCATCGACCTGGCCTATCACTGGCTCTACCCGCGCCATTGCGAGCAGTTCGGCACGCCCATCGGGAGGCGTAGTAGCCAGCCCCAGCACATGGTCATCCTTGGCATGGGCAAGCTGGGCGCTCATGAGCTCAACCTGTCCTCTGACATCGACCTGATCTTTGGTTACCCGGAAGGTGGCGAGACCGAGGGCGTGAAGCGCTCGCTGGATAACCAGGAGTTCTTCATCCGTCTCGGCCAGCGGCTGATCAAGGCGCTGGACGCCATCACCGTCGAAGGCTTCGTCTTCCGCGTCGACATGCGCTTGCGCCCCTACGGCTCGGCCGGCGCGCTGGTACTCAGTTTCAATGCGCTGGAGCAGTACTACCAGGATCAGGGCCGCGACTGGGAACGCTACGCCATGATCAAGGCGCGCGTGGTCGGCGGCGATCAGGCCGCCGGCAAGCAGTTGCTGGAGATGCTGCGGCCGTTCGTCTATCGCCGCTACCTGGACTTCTCCGCCATCGAAGCGCTGCGTGCCATGAAGCAGCTTATCCAGCAGGAAGTGCGGCGCAAGGGCATGGCCGACAATATCAAGCTGGGCTCTGGTGGCATTCGCGAGATCGAATTCATCGCCCAGGCCTTCCAGCTGATCCACGGCGGCCGCGATCTCAGCCTGCAGCAGCGGCCGCTGCTCAAGGTGCTGGCCACCCTCGAAGGCCAGGGCTACCTGCCGGCGCCGATCGTCGACGAGATGCGCCAGGGCTACGAATTCCTGCGTTATGTCGAGCATGCCCTACAGGCCATCGGCGACCGGCAGACGCAGATGCTGCCGGACAACGACATCGATCGCACGCGCGTCGCCTGCATCATGGGCTTCGATTCCTGGGCGGCTTTCCACGAGCAGTTGATGTACTGGCGTGGGCGCATCGAATGGCACTTCCGTCAGGTCATCGCCGACCCGGACGAGGAAGAGGGCGGCGAGAGCGAGTCCTGCGTCGGTGGTGAGTGGCTGCCGCTGTGGGAAGAGGCGCTGGACGAGGAGATGGCCGAGCGACAGTTGGCCGAAGCCGGCTTTCGCGAGCCCGCCGCCGCGCTCAAGCGCCTGATCGACCTGCGCAGCGGCTCGCAGGTACGCACCATGCAGCGCCTGGGGCGCGAACGCCTGGATGCCTTCGTTCCGCGACTGCTGGCCCAGGCGGTGGAGCATGATGAGCCGGACCTGGTGCTGGAGCGGGTGCTGCCATTGGTCGAGGCGGTGGCGCGGCGCTCGGCCTACCTGGTGCTCCTCAGCGAAAACCCTGGTGCCCTGCAGCGGCTGATGACCCTGTGCGCGGCCAGCCCGTGGATCGCCGAGCAGATCACCCGCTTCCCGTTGTTGCTCGATGAGCTGCTCAACGAGGGCCGCCTGTTCAGTCCGCCGCTGGCGCCCGAGCTGGCCGCCGAGCTGCGCGAGCGGCTGACGCGAATCCCCGAAGACGATCTGGAACAGCAGATGGAGGCCCTGCGCCACTTCAAGCTGGCCCACGGCCTGCGTGTGGCCGCCTCGGAAATCGCCGGCACTCTGCCGCTGATGAAGGTCTCCGACTACCTGACCTGGCTGGCCGAGGCCATTCTCGAACAGGTGCTGGCGCTGGCCTGGCGCCAGTGTGTTGCCAAACACGGTGCACCGCGCCGCGCCGATGGCAGTCAGTGCGACCCGGACTTTGTCATCGTCGGTTATGGCAAGGTCGGTGGCCTGGAGCTGGGCCATGGCTCGGACCTCGATCTGGTGTTCATCCATGACGGTGACTCCCAGGCCGAGACCGACGGCGCCAAGCCCATCGATGGCGCGCAGTTCTTCGCCCGCCTGGGTCAGCGCATCATCCATTTGCTCACCGCGCAGACCACTTCCGGTCAGCTCTACGAGGTGGATATGCGCCTGCGCCCGTCAGGCGCGGCGGGCCTGCTGGTCAGTTCGCTCGGCGCCTTCCAGCGTTATCAGGAAAACGAGGCCTGGACCTGGGAGCATCAGGCGCTGGTGCGCGCCCGCGTGCTGGCCGGCTGTGCGCGGGTGGCCGCTGGCTTCGAGCGGGTGCGTGCGGATGTGCTCGAACGCGAGCGTGATCTGGCCAAGCTGCAGGCGGAAGTCAGTGAGATGCGCGGCAAGATGCGCGACAACCTGGGCAGTCGGGAAACGGCGGCGGGAACCGGTGAAAATGCCTTCGAGGCCGCGACTTCCTTCGATCTGAAGCAGGATGCCGGAGGTATCGTCGATATTGAATTTATGGTGCAATACGCGGCCCTGGCGTGGTCGCGGCAGCACTCGGAGCTGCATCGCTACACCGACAATATCCGCATTCTCGACGGTCTGCGTGACGTGGGCCTGATGCCCGCCGCCGATGTCGAATTGCTGCAGGAGGCCTACAAGGCCTATCGCTCCGCTGCCCACCGGCAGGCGTTGCAGAAACAACCGGGCAAGGTTGCCGGAGACCAGTTCGAAGCCGAGCGGCGCTGCGTGATGCGCCTGTGGCGCGAACTGGGGCTGAGCTGAACCGCCCTGAACCGATGAAGACTGAGGAGTGGCAATGATGTCGATGTCCGACCGTGATGGCGTGATCTGGTATGACGGCGAACTGGTGCAATGGCGCGACGCCACCACCCATGTGCTGACCCATACCCTGCACTACGGCATGGGCGTGTTCGAGGGCGTGCGCGCCTACAACACCCCGGACGGCACCGCCATCTTCCGCCTGCAGGCGCACACCGACCGCCTGTTTGACTCGGCGCACATCTTCAACATGCAGATCCCCTTCTCCAAGGAAGAGATCAACGAAGCCCAGCGTGCCGCGGTGCGCGAGAACGGCCTGGAGAGCGCCTACCTGCGCCCCATGGTGTTCTTCGGCAGCGAAGGCATGGGCCTGCGCGCCTCTGGCCTGAAGGTGCACGTGATCGTTGCTGCCTGGAACTGGGGCGCCTACATGGGCGAAGAAGCCCTGAAGACCGGCATCAAGGTGCGCACCAGTTCCTTCACCCGCCACCACGTCAACATCTCCATGACCCGCGCCAAGGCCAACGGCAACTACATCAACTCGATGCTGGCCCTGCAGGAGGCCATCTCCGGCGGCGCCGACGAGGCCCTGTTGCTGGACCCGGAAGGCTACGTGGCCGAGGGGTCGGGCGAGAACATCTTCCTGGTCAAGGATGGCGTGGTGTACACCCCGGAAGTGACCTCCTGCCTCAACGGTATCACCCGTAGCACCATCCTGACCCTGGCTGAAGAGCACGGCATCAAGGTGGTGGAGAAGCGCATCACCCGCGACGAGGTATACATCTGCGACGAGGCCTTCTTCACCGGTACCGCCGCTGAAGTGACGCCGATCCGTGAAGTGGACGGCCGTCAGATCGGCATCGGCCGCCGTGGCCCGATCACCGAGAAGCTGCAGAAGGCCTACTTCGACCTGGTCACCGGCAAGACCAGTGCCCACGCCGAGTGGCGCACTCTGGTTAAATAAAAGGTCGTCAAGGGTATGACGGGGAGGCTCTGAGCCTCCCTGCTCGTTTCTGGAAATAGCATGAAAATACTGATCGTTGGGCCCAGCTGGGTCGGTGACATGGTGATGGCGCAGACCCTGTTCGTCTGCCTCAAACAGCGCCATCCCGGCTGCGAGATCGATGTGCTGGCGCCCGAATGGAGCCGGCCGATTCTTGAGCGCATGCCCGAAGTGCGTGCGGCGTTGAGTTTTCCATTGGGGCATGGCGTGCTGGATATCGCCACCCGGCGCAAGATCGGCAAGTCCCTGGCCGGTCAGTACGATCAGGCGATCCTGCTGCCCAACTCGCTCAAGTCGGCCCTGGTGCCTTTCTTCGCCAGCATTCCCACGCGCACCGGCTGGAAGGGCGAGATGCGCTACGGCCTGCTCAACGACATCCGCACGCTGGACAAAGAGCGCCTGCCGCTGATGATCGAGCGCTTTATGGCGCTGGCCTATGAGCCGGATGCCGAGCTGCCCAAGCCTTATCCACAGCCCCGTCTGGTCATCGACGAGGCCAGCCGCGCGGCCGCGCTGGCCAAGTTCGACCTGAGCCTGGATCGCCCGGTGCTGGCCCTGTGCCCCGGCGCCGAGTTCGGCGAGGCCAAGCGCTGGCCGGTCGAGCACTACGCCAAGGTTGCCGAGATCAAGGTCCGTGCTGGCTGGCAGGTGTGGATGTTCGGCTCGAAAAACGACCATCCCGGCTGCGAGGCGATTCGCGCGCGGCTGATCCCGGGGCTGCGCGAGGAAAGCGTCAACCTGGCCGGGGAAACCTCGCTGGCCGAGGCCATCGACCTGATGTCGGTCGCTGGCGCCGTGGTGTCCAACGACTCCGGCCTGATGCATGTGGCGGCCGCGCTCAATCGTCCGCTGGTGGCGGTGTATGGCTCCACGTCGCCGCAGTTCACCCCGCCGCTGGCCGATCAAGTGGAGATCGTGCGCTTGGGGCTGGAGTGCAGTCCCTGCTTCGAGCGAACCTGCCGCTTCGGCCACTACAACTGCCTGCGCGAGCTCAAGCCGCGCCCGGTGATCGAGGCGCTGGACCGCCTGGTCGCCGACCCGGTCGAGGTGCAATAGCTTGCGGGTTCTGCTGATCAAGACGTCTTCGCTGGGCGACGTGATTCATACCCTGCCGGCGCTCACCGATGCGACGCGGGCCATTCCCGGCATCCAGTTCGACTGGGTGGTGGAGGAGGGCTTCGCCGAGATTCCCGCCTGGCACCCGGCCGTGGCGCAGGTGATCCCGGTGGCCATCCGCCGCTGGCGCAAACACCTGCTGCAGACCTGGAAAAGTGGCGAGTGGAAGCGCTTCAAGCAGCGCCTGGGCGAGGTCGACTATGACCTGGTGATCGACGCCCAGGGCCTGTTCAAGAGTGCCGTGCTGACCCGCTACAGCAAGGCGCCGGTGGCAGGGCTGGACCGCGACTCGGCGCGCGAGCCGATTGCCTGCCGTTTCTACGATCGCCTGTATGCGGTGCCGAAAGAGCAGCACGCGCTGGAGCGCACCCGCCAGCTGTTCGCCCAGGCGCTCGGCTACCCGCTGCCGCAGCAGATCGGCGACTACGGCCTGGATCGCGCGGCCATGGCTGATGCCTCTGCTCAGCCGTACCTGTTGTTCCTGCATGGCACCACCTGGGCCAGCAAGCACTGGCCGGAGGCCGATTGGCGCTCCCTGGCTGAGCGCATGGCCGCGCAGGGCTGGGCCATCCGCCTGCCCTGGGGTAACGAGACCGAGCGCGAGCGCGCCCAGCGTATCGTTGCCGGTATCGAAGGTGCCGCCGTGCTGCCCAAGCTGAATCTGGCCGGCGTGGCCAAGGTGATCGCCGGCGCCACCGCCTGCGTTGCCGTGGATACCGGTCTCGGCCATCTGGCCGCGGCGCTCGACGTGCCGACCATCTCCCTGTACGGGCCCACTCTGCCGGGCAAGGTCGGCGCCTACGGCCGTGGTCAGGTGCATTTGTGCGCTACAGGGCCGGATGCCGGCGGGGGGGATCGCCACAAGCCTTGCTTCGACGGCCTCGGCGCCCAGCGCGTCGGCGACGAGCTAAACGCCTTGCTGCTGGCGCAGCAGGAGGCGGTCTGATGCAGCTGGCCTTCGTGCTCTACAAGTACTTCCCGTTCGGCGGCCTGCAGCGTGATTTCATGCGCATTGCTCTGGAATGCCAGTCGCGCGGTCACGCCATTCGCGTTTACACGCCGATCTGGGAAGGCGAAGTGCCGACCGGCTTCGACGTGCGCGTCGCGCCGATCAAGGCGTTCTTCAATCACCATCGCAACGAGAAGTTCAGCGCCTGGCTGGCCGCCGACCTGGCGCGCGATCCGGTGGATCGCGTGGTCGGCTTCAACAAGATGCCGGGCCTCGACGTCTACTACGCCGCCGATGGCTGCTACGAGGACAAGGCGCAGACCCTGCGCGCACCGATCTACAAGCGTTGGGGCCGCTACAAGCACTTCGCCGACTATGAGCGGGCGGTGTTCGCCCCCGAGTCGAAGACCGAGATCCTGATGATCTCCGAGGTGCAGCAGCCGCTGTTTATCAAGCACTACAACACCCCGCAGGCGCGCTTCCATCTGCTGCCGCCGGGCATTGCCCAGGATCGTCGCGCGCCGGCCAATGCCGCCGAGATTCGCGCCGAGTTCCGTCGTGAATTCAAGTTGAAGGATGATGACCTGCTGCTGGTGCAGATCGGCTCGGGCTTCAAGACCAAGGGGCTTGATCGCAGTCTCAAGGCGCTGGCCGCCCTGCCGCGCGAACTGAAGCAGCGCACCCGCCTGATCGCCATCGGCCAGGATGACCCGCGTTCGTTCCAGCTGCAGGCGAAGACCCTCGGTGTGTCCGAGCAGGTGCAGATCCTCAAGGGGCGCAGCGATATTCCGCGCTTCCTGCTCGGCGCCGACCTGCTGATCCACCCGGCCTATAACGAGAACACCGGCACTGTGCTGTTGGAAGCGGTGGTCGCCGGTCTGCCGGTGCTGGTCAGCGAGGTGTGTGGTTATGCTCACTACATCGCCGAGGCTGATGCTGGGCGGGTGGTGCCGGCGCCGTTCGCCCAGGATGACCTCAACCGGATGCTGACCGAGATGCTCGGCGACGATGCGGCGCGCAGCAAGTGGAGCGCCAATGGGCTGGCCTTTGCTGATTCGGCTGACCTGTATTCCATGCCGCAGCGCGCGGCCGATGTGATTCTGGCGGAGCGCCCATGAAGCTGGTGCTCGCCGAACCCTTCAAGTCGCTATGGGCTGGTCAGGACGCCTTCGCTGCGGTCGAGGCCCTGCAGGGCCAGGTCTATCGTGAGCTGGAGGGGCGTCGCACGTTGCGCACCGAGGTCGACGGCCGCGGTTACTTCGTCAAGATCCATCGCGGTATTGGCTGGGGCGAGATCGTCAAGAACCTGCTCACCGCCAAGGCGCCGGTGCTCGGTGCCGGCCAGGAATGGGCGGCGATTCAGCGTCTGACCGAGGCCGGGGTGCCGACCATGACCGCCGTGGCTTACGGCGAGCGTGGTAGTAATCCGGCGGCGCAGCATTCCTTTATCGTCACCGAGGAGCTGGCGCCGACCACCGATCTGGAGCAGCTGAGCCTGAACTGGCTGCAGCAACCGCCCGAGCCTCAGCTCAAGCGCGCGCTTATCAAGGAGGTGGCGCGGATGACTGGCACCATGCACCGTGCCGGGGTCAATCACCGTGACTGCTATATCTGCCACTTCCTGCTGCACACCGACAGGCCGGTGACGGCGAACGACCTGCGTCTATCGCTGATCGACCTGCACCGCGCCCAGGTACGCAGTGCTACGCCGCTGCGCTGGCGTAACAAGGATCTGGCCGGGCTGTATTTCTCGGCGCTGAACATCGGCCTGACCCGTCGCGACAAGCTGCGTTTTCTCAAGACCTATTTCCAGCGCCCGCTGCGTGAAATCCTGCGTGACGAGGCGGCGCTGCTGGCCTGGCTGGAGCGCAAGGCCGACAAGCTGCTGGCCCGCTATGCGCGTAAATATGCGCCGGGGGCTCAGGGGTGAGCGGTTGGCGTGTGAGTGATGATCTGCCGGCGGCGCTGGCGCTGGAACTGGCCAGCCTGGAGCATGTATTTGCCTTGCAAGGCAAGCGCCTGACCCGCGACCCGCTGTCCGAGGTAATCCTGATCGAGCGCGAGGGCGTGCGTTACTACGTCAAGCGTTACTGGGGGGCGGGCAAGGGGCTGCGGCGTTATATCGGTCGGCCGCGGGTCAAGGCTGAGTGGCAGAACCTCAAGTATTTCGCAAAGTGGGGCGTGCCGACGGCTGAGATCGTTGGCTATGGCCTGGAGCGGCGCAGGGGGGCGTTCGTGCGCGGTGCGTTGATCACCCGCGAACTGCCGAATACCCAGGATCTGGCCCTGCTGGCCAAGTGCGGCGATGCACGCCTCAAGGATGGTGCCTGGGTGCAGCGGGTCAGCCAACAGTTGGCTACGGCGACGCGCACGCTGCATGCCCATCGCTTCGTGCACAACGATCTGAAGTGGCGCAACCTGCTGGTCAATGATCACGCCGAGCTGTTCTTCATCGATTGTCCCACTGGCGGCTTCTGGTGGGGCCCTCTGCTGGACTATCGCGTGATCAAGGATCTGGCCTGTCTGGACAAGGTGGCCAAGTACCAGCTGTCGCGTACCCAGCGTCTGCGCTTTTACCAGCAGTACAGCGGCAACGCGCGCCTGAGCGCCGACGACAAGCGCGTTATTCACAAGATTTTGCAATTCTTCGAGGGCAGGGAATGAGCGACTTTATCGCCGCTGAGGATCGCCCGATCCTTGAACGCCATGGATTGGCGAATTTCGATGCGCTGTGGGCGCTGCAGCTGGAGGCGGTCGATGAGCCGAACACCGAGCGCGGTGGCTGGAGTAGCGTCTATCGCCTGGAACTGGATGGCGCGGCCTATTACCTAAAGCGTCAGAGCAACCACCTGACCCGTACCCTGCGCCATCCCTTCGGCGAGCCGACCTTCGCCTGCGAGTTTCGCAATATTCGCCGTTATGCCGATTTGGGCATTCCGGCGTTGCAGGCGGCCTTCTTCGCCGAACGCAAGCTGCCGGGCGAGCAGCGGGCCGTGCTGCTCACCCGTGCCCTGGACGGCTGGCAGGACCTCGAGCATTGGTTGCAGGGCTGGGCGAGCTTGAGCACGTCCCGGCGCGAGGCGATTCTGGCTGCCTGTGGTGGGCTTGTCCGTCGTCTGCATGATGCCGGTCAGGTACATGGCTGCTTTTATCCCAAGCACATCTTTCTGCGTGAGCAAGGCGACGATTTCGCTGCGCAGCTGATCGATCTGGAGAAGACTCGCCCTCTGTTGTTCGGTGAGCGTGACCGGGTCAGGGACCTGGAGCCCTTGCTGCGCCGCGCCGCCGTCTGGAACGAGGCGGAAGTGCGTCAGCTGCTGGTGGCCTATCTGGGCGATTCCGCTGATGTCGAACGCTGGCATGAGCGGCTCGGCGCGCGCCGTCGGCGCAAGGGGGCGCGTTGATGCAGTTGGCGCAACTGGCCCAGGCCGGGCGCGAGCCGTCCCTGCCGCTGACCTTGGAGTTGGCGGGCGACGAACTGGAGCTGCAGCGTCTGCTGCGCGTATTGCCCGGGCAGCGCTATGTCGGCCAGGCCCAGTGGCGGGGGCGCCCGGTGTTGGTCAAGTTGCTGGTGGGCGAGCGGGCCGAGCGGCATTATCGCCGCGAATTGGACGGCGCCCGCCTGCTGGCCGAACAGGACCTGACCACGCCCGCTCTGCTGGCCGAGGTTTTTGTGGAGGGGCAGGGCGGCTGGCTGCTGTTCGATTACCTCGAAGGTGCCGAAAGCCTGTGGGGCGCCTGGCGCCTGGTCGAGCGCGAAGCTCCTCTGTCCGAAGGGCAGCATGGGGTGCTGGCCGAGGCTTTGACCGCCATCGCCGGTATGCACGCCCGCGGCCTGTGGCAATCCGATCTGCATCTGGACAATCTGCTGCGCCAGCAGGGGCAGCTCTACCTGATCGATGGCGGCGGTGTGCAGGCCGAGACGCCAGGTCAGCCGCTATCGCGCCAGCGCGTGCTGGAAAACCTCGGGGTGTTCTTCGCCCAGTTGCCGGCCGAGCTGGAGCCCTATCTCGAAGAGTTGCTGATTCATTATTTGCTGGCCAACGGCGAGCATGCGCTGCCGCTGGAGGCGCTGCTCAAGGAAATCGCCAAGGTGCGCCAGTGGCGCCTGCGCGACTACCTGAAGAAGGTCGGGCGCGATTGCAGCCTGTTCGCGGCGCGCGTCGGCGCCTTCGGCCTGCGGGTGGTACGGCGTGCCCAGCAAGCCGAGCTGGCGCCGTTGCTGGACGATCCGGATGCCGCCATCGCGGCCGGTCGCCTGCTCAAGGATGGCGGCAGCGCCACGGTGGCGCTGGTGCAGGTCGGCGATCGGTTGCGGGTGCTGAAACGCTACAACATCAAGGGCTGGGGCCACTGGCTCAAACGCTTCTGGCGGCCGAGCCGGGCGTGGCACAGCTGGGTCGAGGGCCATCGCCTGGAGCTGCTGGGGATCGCCACGCCGCGTCCGTTGGCAGTGCGTGAGCAACGCTGGTGCTGGCTGCGCAGCCGGGCCTGGCTGCTGACCGAGCACTGCGCGGGCGAGGATCTGCTGACGCGCTTTGCCCCTTATCTCGACAGCACGCCGCCGGAAGAGGAGCTGCAGGCGCTGGATCAGCTGTTCGCGGCACTGATTCGCGAGCGCATCAGTCATGGCGACTGCAAGGGCACCAATCTGTTCTGGGAAAGCGGCCGCTGGACCCTGATCGACCTAGACGCTATGCGCCAGCACCGCAGCCAGGCCTCGTTCGCGCCAGCCTTCGCCCGAGACCGCGCCCGCTTCCTGCGCAACTGGCCGCAGGACTCGGCGCTTCATCGTCTGCTGGATCAACGCCTGCCGCGTCTCTGATGGCGACCGCTCGGTCAGCAGTCGGCGATACCCTCGGCCCGGCGCTGCGGCTATAATCCTTCGCTTTGTTTGGGCGAGCCGTGGCTCGCCTTCCACTTTCCGTGGCGGCTCGTCCGCCCGTAGCAGCAAGAGGCTTTTCCGTGGCATTGACCATTCTCGGCCTGTCCGGCGCGCTCAGCCATGACCCGTCCGCCGCCCTGTACATCGACGGCAAGTTGATCGCGGCGGTCGAAGAGGAGCGCTTCGTGCGCGACAAGCACGCGAAGAACCGCATGCCCTACGAATCCGCCAAGTTCTGCCTGGAACAGGCCGGGATCAAACCGTCCGACGTCGACGTGGTGGCGATTCCCTTCGCCCCCATCAGCCTGTTCGGCAAGGCCCGCTGGCACTACGCCAAGCGCTACTGGTATGCGCCTGATCGTTCCCTCGACGCGATCCTGATGGGTAACCGCCGCTACAAGCGCTACCACAAGAAGATCCAGTGGTGCCTGGAGCAACTGGGCTTCGACCTGAAGAAGGTCAAGATCGAGCCGGTCGAGCACCACCTGGCCCACGCTGCCAGCGCCTACCACTGCTCGGGCTTCAAGGAAAAGACCGCGATCCTCGGCATCGATGGCAAGGGCGAGTACGCCACCACCTTCTTCGGCTACGGTGAGAACGGCAAGATCCACAAGATCAAGGAGTTCTACGATCCGGATTCGCTTGGCGGCCTGTACGGCGCGATCACCGAGTTCCTCGGCTTCGAGATGCTCGATGGCGAGTTCAAGGTCATGGGCATGGCGCCCTACGGTGACGCGGCCAAGTACGATTTCTCGCGCCTGGCCAAGTTCGAGAACGGCGAGCTGATCATCAACACCGACTACGCCAACGTCATCGGTTTCCGCCGCTACAAGGAAAACGGCAAGGGCTACTACTTCTCGCCCAAGCTGATCGAGTGGCTGGGCCCGAAGCGCCAGGGCGACATCGCCGACGACCCTTACATCCACTACGCCGCCAGTATGCAGGCGCTGTTCGAGAAGCTGGCGCTGGAGATGATGGAGTACTACCTCGGCGATATCCTCAAGGAAACCGGCAAGATCGCCTTCGCCGGCGGCTGCGCGCTGAACGTCAAGCTGAACCAGAAGATCATCGCCCGCGACGATGTGAAGGAGCTGTTCGTGCAGCCCGCTTCCGGCGACGCCGGTACCTCGGTCGGCGCCGCCGCCTACGTTTCGCACCAGCGCGGCGTGCCTGTGGAGAAGATGGAGCACGTCTACCTCGGCCCGTCCTACTCCAACGAAGAAATCATCGCCGCCTGCGCCAAGCACCCGAACAAGCCGGTGTTCAAACGCATCGACAATACCCCGCAGCGCATCGCCAAGATCATGGTCGATGCCAATCCCGTAGCCTGGTTCCAGGGGCGCATGGAATTCGGCCCGCGCGCGCTCGGTGGCCGTTCGATCATTGGCTGCCCGAGCGTGCCGGGCGTCGCCGACCGCATCAACGAGCAGATCAAGTTCCGCGAGCGCTGGAGACCCTTCTGCCCGTCGATGCTCGATACCGTGGCGCCGCAGATGCTCAAGGTCGATCATCCGAGCCCGTTCATGACCTTCACCTTCGAGGTTAATGACGAGTGGAAGGAGCGTGTCGGCGAAGTGGTACACGAGGACGGTACCTCGCGTGCCCAGGTGCTGGAACGTCGCTTCAACCCGCGCTGGTACGACCTGATGCTGGAACTGGAGAAGCTGACCGGTAACGGCGTGTCGCTGAACACCTCGCTCAACCGTCGCGGCGAGCCGATGATCTGTTCGCCGACCGATGCGCTGAACATGTTCTATGGCTCGGATCTGCAGTACCTGATCATGGAAGACATCCTCGTGGTCAAGGACGGCCGTGACTGGTATGACCACGTCTAACGCAGATGCTGCCGGGCAGCGCTGGGTTCTGCAGTTCTGCCATGGCTACGACGGGCCCTTCCTGGACTGTGCGCGGCAGTACGCCGTGCTGTTCCGTGGCACGCGCTACAAGGTCTGCACCGTCTACCTGACGGGCGCGCCGAGCGCCGAAGTGGAGCAGGGCTCGGCCTCGGACGAGGTCATCTTCCTCGACTACCGCAGCAAGGATGTCAGTGGCCTGAAGCTCAAGGCGATCCGCGACATCCGCCGTATCGCGACCACGCGTGATTTCGCCCTGTGCATCGCCCATCGCTTCAAGCCAATCTACGTGGCGCTGCTGGGCACCGCGCTGCCGGTGATCGGCGTGCACCATGCGTTCGGTGTCTACGGCCGCCTGAGCCGCCGCCTGTTCATCAACCGTTTCCGTGAGCGTTTGCTGCTGCTCGGGGTGTCCAATGCCGTGCGCGACGAGATACGTCGCGATCTGCGTGGCTGGCCGGCCGAGCGCATCGAGACGCTGTACAACCGCATCGACATCGAGGCCGTGCAGGCCGAACAGGTTTCCCGTGAGGAGGCCCGCGTCCACCTCGGGCTGCCGCAGGACGCCTGGGTGGTCGGCAATGTCGGCCGCCTGCATCCAGACAAGGACCAGGCCACCCTGATTCGTGGCTTCGCCCAGGCCCTACCGCAGTTACCCGCCGGCAGCCTGCTGGTGATCATGGGCAGCGGACGTCTGGAGAACTCGCTAAGGTCCCTGGCTGTGGAACTCGGCGTGGCCGAGTCGGTACGCTTTCTCGGCCAGGTTGCCTACGGGCGCCGCTACTTCAAAGCTTTCGATGTGTTCGCACTGAGCTCCGACCATGAGCCGTTCGGGATGGTACTGTTGGAGGCCATGGCGGCGGTGGTTCCCTTGCTTGGCACGGCCTGTGGCGGTGGTCGCGAAGTGATTGAGGGTGTTGGCGCGTTGTTTGAGCTGGGTAATGTTGAACAACTTACCCAGGCGTTGGTTGCACAGGTCTACCGAGGGGATCGTCAGGCTGTTGAGTCGGCGATGCAGGAACGTTTGCAGGCGCTTTTCTCCGATCAGGCAGTACGCGAGCATTTCTGGTCGATCAGCCGGCAGGCCGGGTTGCTAGGCGCATGAGTAACAACCTCTGGGCAGCGAAGGCGCGTGCGCTCGATCATTATCGCTGGGCATTGCTGCGCGAGCGCTATGGCGTGCTGGGCAGTGCCGTGCGCTTTGCCCGGGAAGCGCTGTCCGACTGGTGGTTTGGTCTACGCGCCAGGCGCCGCCTGGCGGCGGAGGTTCAGGAAGAGTGCTGCGATTTCCTGCTGCTGCAGTCCGCCCCCAAGGTGATTAAGCTGCAGCGCAAGAAACTGCTGATCGGGGCGCTGCGCGAGCGGGGGCATGCGCTGGTGGAAACTGCGCTGGAGGAGCCGTCCGTGATCCTGCAGGAGCGTCGGTTGCGTTGCCCCCCCTGCAAGGTGCCCACCCGTTATTTCGGTTTTGCCGCTCATGCGCAATGGCTCGACGAACGCTACGGTCCGCGCGTGTTGCTGAATGATCGCAACGGCAGCCTGTATTCCCCGTTCCTGCGACTGGCGTTGAATGCCCGTAACGCCACGCTGGTGCATCTGGCGCACGCGACCACTGTTGAGGGCTCGCGGCGCCTGAGCATGAACGACTACGACTATTACTTCCTTTTTGGTCAGAGTTCGCTGGATGCCCTGAAGGCCAGGGCGCTGCGCTTTGGTACCAGCACGGCGGTACTGGCCGGCTCGCATATGATTGATAGTACATACGACCTAGCTCCGGCCAAGCCGTCCAAGCGTGCCTTGTTGATCCTCGGTGTCGGTCCTGACAAGGAAAAGGAGTCCGGCTACCAAAAAGCGTATGAGCTGTTGCGTAATTGGGCTGCTGCTCATCCCGATTACCGGGTGCTGGTCAAACCGCATCCACGCAGTCAGGTCCCCTTCTGGAAACAGGCAGCCTCCGAGTTACGGAACCTGCTGGTGCTGCCAGTATCATGCAGCTTGGCGCAGGCTCTGGCTGAGTCATCGCTAGTGGTCAATATCATGTCCAATGCAGTTATAGAGGCCGCATTGGCACGCAGGCCGATACTTTATGTGAATGTCAGTGGCGAATCGGACATCTTCGAGCAAGCTCGTTTTTTCGGAGGGGCTTTGATGAATGTTTCGTGCCTTGATGCCGGTATTTCAGCCATTGAATACGATTACGAGCGGCACCTTCGCCAAGCCGATGAATTCGCACATTTTCATCTTGCACATGGAAGCAGAGGGTTGGCGCACAATCTGGAACTGCTTGAAGCGCTTCTGCGTGGTGAGCCTTGTTCAGGCGAGCCATTGCTCGCGCACGGCTTGACAAAAAAACTACATGAGATTCCGTGATGAATCGACTCGCTCTGACGCTGCACACTGCACACTGCGCGATGGCGGCATCTTCGGCAGCCCGGATGCCAAAGACCTGATCCTCGAACGTGAACTGCAGCAGGAAAACATTCGGCAGCCTGCCTTGTATATCGGCAACAGCAGCTTCGATCAGCGTGCTCGCTAGGCCAGGCTGGACTTCGTCTTCTTGCATGGCTGGAGTGAGTTCAAGGGCTGGCGTGAGTACTGCGACGCCGGGTCGATAGAAATCCTCAGCGGTTTATATGATCTTATCGCTTAAAAGACCGCGCACGCGGTCATGATGCACTCAGTGGATGAAACTCCTCATGCAGGCCTTGCTCTTCAACGACACTTCCTATGAACAGCACCACGGTTCCCAACTGGTGGTGCGACAGATATATCGACTGGCTACTAGTGTGGGTATACACATTAGTCGTGCTTGCCCCATGCGCTATGACTGGCAGTCGGACGAGCGGTTGAAGGCCGATATACGCCGCGCTGACCTGTGTTTGATCAATGGCGAGGGCACCATGCATGATGATGCCCAGCAGGCCCTCCGCCTTGGGGAGCTGGCAGGCTATTGTAAGACTCATGGTGTCCCCTGCTTCCTGATTAACAGCGTATGGCAACGCAACGACAGGCTCAACGAGCTGGCCCGTGATTTCAGCGGTATCTATGTGCGGGATCGTCTCAGCGCGCAGGAGCTTGAGAGGGCAGGCATCATAGCCCGGGTGGTTCCTGATCTGACTCTGAGCTTGGATGAGCTGCCTGCGTCAGGCTCGCGTTCGGGGGGGCTGGTCAATGGCAGTGTGTTTGCCGAGCGGACCTGGGAGGGCTGGCAAGCGGCCAGAAATGCCAGGGTTGCGTACCTGAGCATCAAGGCACTACCCCCTCTGCAATTAGGCAAGGGCTTTCCCGCTTATGTGATCAAGAGTATGGCTCGGCGTATTAGAGCTGAGTTGAAGCGTCTCTCCAGCCTCGTCTCTGCTGTGCCGGATGCCCAGAGCGATAAGGCTCTGACCCACTTGCGCTGGCGTTATTCGGCCCGGACGTTACATTCCTTTCTGAAGCGCTTGGGGGCAGCCGAATGGGTAGTTACGGGGCGCTTTCACTGCGTGACACTTTGCCTGCTGATGCGCACCCCCTTTGTCACAGTTGCTTCCAATACTCACAAGATCGAGTCGCTGCTCCAGGAGGCGGGCCTGCAATCCCGTCTTGCCGATAGTTATGCAGAGGCTTTGGAACAGGCGCCTCGTTGGCCTCTTTCGCCTGCAGAGCGGCATTCCTTGGACGCTTTTCTGGTTCGGTCTCGCGAACAGGCGTATGAAATGTTCCGCCAAATTGCCCAGACTTGCTGTCAACGGGAGTCGTGATACTGATGGATTTTCGAGAGACAGCGAGCCGGTTGCCGCTGGTATTTGCCTGGTTGTCTGTGATGGTACTGTTGCTGGGGCGTTTCTGGTGGCCGGGCGAGACATCGGCCTGGGCCAGCACTCTGCGTTTCTGCCTGGGCTTCTTTCTGCTAGCGGCTTTGCTGAGATGGCGTCAGGTCTTGTTTGAACTCGCTGACCGCCAACTGCTGTTGCTGATGGCCGCCTTTACGCTGTGGGTCGTTGCAAGTGTGCTGTGGCTGGGGGGGGAGGCAGATATCCTGAGGCGTGGGCTGGTGTTGCTAGTGTTCATGATAGCGGTCGCCTTCCTAGCTGGTCGATATCCGCGAGCGCTGATGCAGTTGCTTCAAGCGGCCGCTGTGCTCGGTGCCTTCGCCGCCGTGGTCACCCTCTACTTGAAGTTGCAGAAGAGTGGCTTCGACTTCCGCTATCGGGCATTCCAGCTTCACAGCTCTGGCATTTCTGGATTCGCCGAATTCGGCAATCCGATCATTTCGGGCATGCATCTGGCTTTTGCCGGGCTTACCGCCTTTTGCTGTTTATTGAGCAGTCGCCTTTGGTCATCACGCTTGTTCTGGGGGCTTCTGCTGTTGCCGATTGGGGGCTACGCATTCCTTACTTTTTCCCGGAGCGCGTGGCTGGCGCTTGTGGTCGGCGGTCTTTTTCTGCTGTGGCGCTTCGGTAATCGGAGAATCTGGCTGCTGAGTGGTGCTGCGTTCTTGCTTGTGATGGCGATGGTGCTGATGCGGTTTCCCGGTATGTTCGGCATCGAGGCTGCCAGAAATGTGACCTATCGAGACCTGATCTGGCGGATGGTGCTTGATGCCATGCCCGGCTATTGGCTTCAGGGGCATGGAGCCGGAGTCAGTATGGATGTTATGCATATTCCGAATCAGACGGTGGTCAATACCCACAGCCTCTATCTGGAAGTGCTGTTCCAATACGGTATGACGGGCTTGCTGATGTTTCTTGGCATGTTTGCGCTGGCGATCAGGCGTCTTTGGCTCTGCTCGAGCCCTCTTGCGTTGCTGGCTCTGGCTCTGTTACTGGCAAGCTCGGCGGTAATGTTTTTTGAGTTGCATTCGTTCATACACTCCCCGAATCTGATTTGGTTATGGATCTGGTTGCCGATGGCCATTGCGCTGGGTTCGCGAGGTAAGTGTTCATGCAGCTTAAAGTAGGGGCCTCCGGTCAGCGATTGCAATTAGCTAATGGAGCAAGTGTTGCCTTGGGCGATTTTTCCCCTCTGCGTGGGAAGTTCTCGGGTTCGGTCTTTTTGGTGGCTTCCGGGCCCTCGGTGGCCCAGTTCCAGATGTCGCGCTACCGCGACTGGCCAATGCTGGCGATGAACGGATCCATCCAGCGTTTTCTTCAAGAAGAAGTTAGTCCTCTGTTCTATCTATGTGATGATAAGGGCTTTGCCCAGGCCAAGGCGGGGGCTGTCGCCGACGGCATTCGCCATGCGCGATATGCTGCGCTGGGTTTTTCCTGCCTGGAGCAGATGGCGCGACACAGTCCGGATGTCTTGGGTGAGGGAGAGCTCATGCTGCTCGAGCGTGCAAACCGTATGCATGGGCAGGTCGAACTGTCGGATCGAATGTTTGCCTGGCGCAACCGACACAACCCGGACATGGTGGTGCACTGGTCCCTGTTGCACCAGAAGCGCAATCGCATCGGTTTCAGCCGCGATCTCAGCCAAGGCTATTTCAATGGCAGAACCATCCCGTATGCGGCCCTGCAGCTGGCCTGCCATTTGGGATTTAGTAGGGTATTCATGGTCGGGGTGGATATGAATCCGGCGCAGGGGCGGTTCTACGAACCTAAAGGTGTGGTGCCGAGCCGGCTGGATGACGACTGGGATGATTATATTCTCCCAAGCTTCGAGCTACTCGGGGGCAAGGTGCTGGGGCCGCACTTTCAAGTGTTTAATCTTTCCAAGCAGAGCCGCATTCCGGAAAGATTGGTACCCAAGCTTGATTGGATACAACTGGATGCCTCACTGCAGGCGTCAAGCTGAGGCCGGGGGCGTTGGCGAGGCAGTACAAGATGCAAGTGATCTACCCGGCTGGCAGCGAAAATGTGGTGGACGACCTCAACGGTTGGCTCTGGCCCGTGCTGCTTGGAGATACAGGAAGTGTGTCCGCTATGCAGGTGCTGCTGGGCTAGAAACACTTCTCAATCAGCACTTCTGCGAGCGTCTGTGTGATGCCTCGGCCATGCATGTGTTGGGTACTTGAGCTACCAGGGTTGATTCGCGCTGGCATTGGCATGCGCTTCGCGAGCCCTTGAGCGCACGCGCAATGGAGCTGGTGGATGATAGGGCTGTGGCCGATGCGGCCCATCTGCTGGCTACTCCTGGATTGGTCTGGTTGATGTTCGGTCGATGCTGGTGATGTGGTGCTCGTCCCGCACCATCTTTCGTTGCGCCTGGTCGACTGGGAGCAGCTCTGCAGTCGGGGGGCTGAGGTTTCTGTCACCCTTGATGCCGGTACGTGCCTTTATGCGGGCTTTGTGCGGTGCCCGGTTGTTGCCCTCCAAGGTCATGCATGGCGCGATTCTCGCCGACATTCTGCGCAAACCCTGGGTGGCTTTCAGCTTTGGGCGGCAGTGCGCAGAGGACAAGTGGCAGGACTGGTTCTGGCGTTCGATCTATCTCTGAGCCTCCACCGGCTGCAGGGGGGCTATGATGTTTCACGCCATGGAGCGTGCATGGGCCTGCCCCACCATGCGGGTAATTCGCTGAAGGCCTGGTTATGGCGGCGCGGAGTGGGTAAGCGCAAGTGGCGCAGCCTGACTCCGCCGGACTGGCCGCTGGCACTGGCGCAGCCGGTGCTTGAGGCCAAGCTGAGAGCGCTTGCTCTTGAGTCGGGCCAGCTGAGTGCGGATAGGTTATTCCAGTAGCGGGTGGTTCAGCTTCATGAGCGTGTCAGCGAGATGCGCCAACAGCTTGGTGTGGATCCGGTCCCATCTCTGAGAGGTTCGCCCGAAGCCTTCTTTCTAAGGCGGCGCGCTTGATCCCTGAGGGTATTCACTTCTACGGGTTCGGTGGTCGTCCGCTGCCCCCGGAGGCGCGTCTGTATCTGGCCTCCTGGCGTTACCATCTGCCGAATTATGAGCTGATCCTTTGGGATAGGCGCAGTTTCGATCCTGCGTCCCATCACTCCATGGAGGTCGACGTTGAAGTGCTCGCGCGCTTCGATAAATTGCTTGATTCGGCCCTATTGATAGGCCTCGAAGACCGGCAGCGGTTCGCAACTTCCATCATAGGGATCGAGGCGGGACATTAGCTGCTCAGATCAATGTTGGATTATTACCAGTCCACGTCCTTCGATCCGACGAAGCTCTCTGAGCTGGTCAACGTCAATGATGACATTCGGGTATTGCTGGCGCATGGCTTCGATGCCAAACAAGGGCGGCGAGAGTGGGTGTTGCCGATCGGCGCCTTTTTCGGCGCGTGGGGGGAGCGAGGGGCGTTAAGGCGCTGGCGCGACACCTATGCGCCGGCACCTAGCGGGATGGACGTGGCAAGTCGTGGTTAAGTCGCTTGGCCAGAGGTGTGCGACAGTTTCCTGGGAGGCTGGGGGCCGGGTGCGCCTGCAGCGCTACCTCCCGGTCATTGCCCTGCGCGGTTGGATCTCACAGGCTTGTCTGGTATAGCGCCAGCAGTCGGTCGAGGGGGAAGTGTTCCAGCTTGCGCCGCTGCAGGTAGCTGCGTAGGTGTTCGAAGTTGCGACGAACCAGGCCGCGGTTCAGCGGAAACGGGTAGCAACGTAGATCCAGCACGTCAATTAGTCCGAACCGGCCGGGTGCGATAAGCAGTATGTTGCCCAGATGCAGGGAGCGGAAATAGATGCCCTGGCTGTGCAGGTGGCGGATGAAGGTCGCCAGTGCCGGCAGCTCCAGTTCAAGCTTTGGGGCATCATCGTGCAGCAGTTTTTCTAGCGACTCCCCCGGTAGGGGGGTATAGAGACAGGCACTGAGTCCTTTGTCGCGATTCAGCCAGAAAATCTCGCTGATGCCAGGGGTGGCAACGCCCCGCGCGCGCAGCCGCTCGGTGTTGTGGAGAAAGCGCCGAGCGGCTGGCCACAGTCGTGACTGCAGCGCTGTGCGGCGGGTGTGGAAGATCTTCAGGAAGCGACCATCGGGTAGGGCCACTACTTTGGGGCCGCGGGTATCCCGCTCCAGAACCTGGCCACTCGTCAGCCAGCTTTCCAGTTCCCGCGCTGTTACAATCCGCATCTTGTTCCTCTAGCCAGTCGTACGAGGCTGCCGAATGGCCAATTCTACCCAGCAATCAAGCCTTAGGGTTTACCTGCGGCTGTTGAAATATGTGGTGCCTTACTGGGGGCTGTTTGCCATCAGCATCCTTGGTTTCCTGATTTTTGCATCGACCCAGCCCATGTTGGGTTACATGTTGAAGTTCTTCGTCGACGGGCTTAGCAATCCGGCGGCAGGGTTGTTCGCCGAGGTGCCCTGGCTGCTCAAGTACCTGCCGTGGCTGGCTGGACTGCCGCTTTTACAGGCTGTGCCGCTGCTGATCGTGGTGATCGCACTGTGGCAGGGAGTTGGCTCGTTTCTGGGCAACTTCTATCTGGCCAAGGTCTCCATGGGCTTGGTACAGGATCTGCGCATCGCCTTGTTCAACAATCTGCTGACCCTGCCCAACCGTTATTTCGATAACCACAACTCAGGCCACCTGATCTCGCGCATCACCTACAACGTGACCATGGTCACCGGGGCCGCCACCGATGCGATCAAGGTGGTGGTGCGCGAGGGTATGACTGTGCTGTTTCTCTTCGCCAGCCTGCTGTGGATGAACTGGAAACTGACCATGGTCATGCTGGCGATCCTGCCGGTGATCGGCCTGATGGTGGGCAGTGCCAGCAAGAAATTCCGCAAGCAGAGCAAGAAGATCCAGGTAGCCATGGGGGATGTGACCCATGTGGCATCGGAAACCATCCAGAGTTACCGGGTGGTGCGCAGCTTTGGTGGTGAGGCCTACGAGCGTCAGCGTTTTTTCAAGGCGGCCGACGATAACAAGGCCAAACAGCTGCGCATGGTCAAGACCAGCGCCATCTATACCCCCAGCCTGCAGCTGGTGATATACAGCGCTATGGCTGTTCTGATGTTCCTGGTGTTGCTGCTGCGCGGGGATGCATCGACCGGGGATCTGGTGGCCTACATCACATTGGCGGGGTTGTTACCCAAACCGATTCGTCAGCTGTCCGAAGTCAGCTCGACCATTCAGAAGGGTGTAGCCGGCGCGGAAAGTATCTTCGAGCAGCTGGATGAGGCTCCCGAGATCGATCGTGGCACGCAGGAGCGCGAGCGGGTCAGTGGTCGTCTGGAGGTGCGTAACCTGAGCTTCCAGTATCCCGGGGCCGAGAAGCCGGTTCTGAAGGATATTTCCTTCGTCGCCGAGCCTGGGCAGATGATCGCCCTGGTGGGGCGTTCCGGCAGTGGCAAGTCGACCCTGGCCAGTCTGATCCCGCGTTTCTATCACCATGAGCATGGGCAGATTCTGCTGGACGATCTGGATGTCGAGGATTTCACCCTGCGCAATCTGCGTCAGCACATCGCCCTGGTCACCCAGCACGTCACCCTGTTCAACGACAGCGTGACCAATAACATCGCTTATGGTGATCTCGCTGGCGCTCCCTTCGAGCAGGTGCGTCAGGCCGCCGAGGCCGCCTATGCCGCCGAGTTCATCGACAAGTTGCCGCAGGGCTATGACACCCTGGTTGGCGAGAACGGTGTGCTGCTCTCCGGTGGCCAGCGCCAGCGCCTGGCCATTGCCCGGGCGTTGCTGAAGAACGCGCCGTTGCTGATTCTCGATGAGGCGACTTCGGCGCTGGACACCGAGTCCGAGCGGCATATCCAGGCTGCGCTGGATCAGGTGATGCGTGGTCGGACTACTCTGGTCATTGCCCACCGTCTGTCGACTATCGAGAAGGCCGACCTGATTCTTGTGATGGACCAGGGGCAGATCGTCGAGCGTGGCAGCCACGCCGAGCTGCTGGCGCTCAACGGCTACTACGCCCGCTTGCATGCCAAGCAATTCGAGGATGTCGACGAGCCCACACCGCTGGAGCAGGATGCCTAGTGCTTACTGCCCGCTCGCCTGGGGCGAGTGGGCGGCTGTGCTATCATCGCCGCCGTTTTTCCGCTGCCCGGAGCCGCAATGAAGCTTTCCATGCCCCGTTACGATCAAGCCCCCGTTCTGGTGGTGGGCGATGTCATGCTCGACCGTTACTGGCATGGCGGCACGTCGCGGATTTCTCCCGAGGCCCCGGTGCCGGTGGTCAAGGTCGAGCAGATCGAGGATCGTCCCGGTGGTGCGGCCAACGTGGCGCTGAACATTGCTGCCCTCGGTGCACCGGCGCTGCTGGTGGGCGTGACCGGCGAGGACGAAGCGGCCGATAGTCTGACTGACAGCCTGGCTGCGGCGGGTGTCAGCGCCCATTTTCAGCGTATCGAGACTCAGCCGACCATCGTCAAGCTGCGGGTGATGAGCCGTCACCAGCAACTGCTGCGCATGGACTTCGAAGAGCCTTTCAACACCGACGCTGCGGCTCTGGCCGTGGATGTCGAACGCCTGCTCGATGGCGTCAAGGTGATGGTGCTGTCCGACTACGGCAAAGGTGCGCTGAAGAATCACCAGGCCCTGGTGCAGCTGGCGCGGGCCAAGGGAATTCCGGTGCTGGCCGATCCCAAGGGCAAGGATTTCTCCATCTACCGCGGTGCCAGCCTGATCACCCCCAACCTCAGCGAGTTCGAGACCATTGTCGGCCACTGTGCCGATGAGGCCGATCTGGTGGCCAAGGGCGCTAAGCTGATGGCCGAGCTGGAGCTGGGCGCGCTGCTGGTGACCCGTGGCGAACACGGCATGACCCTGCTGCGCCCCGAGCATGCGCCGCTACACCTGCCAGCCCGTGCCCGCGAAGTGTTCGATGTGACCGGCGCCGGTGACACCGTGATTTCCACCCTGGCCGCTTCCATCGCCGCCGGCGAAGAGCTGCCACAGGCCGTGGCCCTGGCCAACCTCGCCGCTGGCATCGTCGTAGGCAAGCTGGGTACCGCCGCCATCAGCGCGCCGGAGCTGCGTCGTGCGGTGCAGCGTGAGCAGGGGTCCGAGCGCGGCGTGCTGGGCCTGGAGCAACTGCTGGTGGCCATTGAGGACGCCCGTGCCCATGGCGAGAAGATCGTCTTCACCAATGGTTGTTTCGACATCCTGCATGCCGGCCATGTCACCTATCTGGAGCAGGCCCGTGCCCAGGGCGATCGCCTGGTGCTGGCGGTCAACGATGACGCTTCGGTGTCGCGCCTCAAGGGACCGGGCCGGCCGATCAATTCGGTGGATCGGCGCATGGCCGTGCTGGCCGGACTCGGCGCGGTGGACTGGGTGGTGAGCTTCAGCGAGGACACCCCGGAAAACCTGCTGCGTGCGATCCAGCCGGATGTGCTGGTCAAGGGCGGCGATTACGGCATCGACCAGGTGGTCGGCGCCGATATCGTTCGAGCTTACGGCGGCGAAGTGCGGGTGCTGGGGCTGGTGGAAAACAGCTCGACCACCGCTATCGTCGAGAAGATCCGCAGCAAATAGCTTCAGCCGGCGCGCCGCCCCGGTTTGCTGGCCGGACGTTCCAGTCCGGCCAGCCAGTCTTTCCAGCGGATGCGTTCATCACGCACCAGCCAGCCGTCCTGAGCGGCGAAACTTTCCGACAACCACAGTCCGCGTGTGCTGGCCGGGCGTAGTTCGCCCTGCTGCAGGTGCAGCAGCTCGCCACTGGGCAAGCCACTGCTGAGCGGCAGCAGGTAGAGGTCCGGGCGGCGGCGCTCCAGACGGGCTACCAGTTGCTGTTCCTCCAGGCGCTCGTCGACATGGAACAGGCTGGGCTGGCGGCAATCTTCGGGCAGCTCCAGGCGCAGGTCGTAGACCAGTTGCAGCGAGGCGGTGGGCAGGTGCACGTAGGCCCTGGGCCGCTCCAGCAGGGTCAGGTTGCCGCAGTGCACCGGGCGCGCGGCACCCGACAAGGGGCTGAGGCGAAAATGACTGCTGTCGCGGTAGCGCAGGGCGTTCTGGTAGGGCGCCGGCAGCCAGGTGTCGGCGAAACGGCCGGTCAGCCAGCTGCCTTCGCTCTCGATCAGACACTCCTCGGCAACCTCCTGAATGGCGGTGAGCAGCGGCAGGTTGAGTTCGTGGGCCGGTACATAGCCGGAGATCAGCTTGAGCACTACATCGCCACGGTCGGGGCGGCGCTGGCGCACCACCAGCCAGTAATCGCGGCCCTGCCAATTGAGGGTCAGCCGCACCGAGACGCCCAGGTTAGCCAGCTCCACGGCGAAGTGCTGCGCGTCATTGATGGCGATACCACGGCGGCGCTCGAGCATCTGGCTGAAGTTCAGCGGCAGGCCGAGGCTGCGGTAGTGCAGGCGCTCGCGATCAGCCTCCACATAGAGTGGCAGGGTCTTGAATGCCGTAGGGTCCTTGCGCGCCAGCAGTCTCGACATATCGGCTCCTCGGTCGGGGCCGCCCGGTGCAGGCGGCGGGTCGGAGCCTTGCAGTTTAGTCGCGTATCGCCGCGGCGGCGGCCGCGACGTTTGCCGCAAGATGTTGCGGGTTGATGGTGCCGACGATGGCGCTGCTGACGCCGGGGTGGCTGAACAACAACTCGAAGCTGGCCTGGATCGGGTCCTGCCCTTCGCGCAGTACGGCGTGGCCGCTGGCCAGGGCCTTCTTGATCAGGATGCCCTTGCCGTGGGCAGCCGCGTAGTCGAGCACCGGCTTCTCGCCCTGTTCGGCGAGGTTATAGGTGACCATCGCGCAGTCGCCGCGCTGCAGGGCCAGCAGACCACCTTCGACCGTCTTGCCGGAGAGGCCGAAGGCGCGGATTTTACCCTCGCGCTTGAACTCCGCCAGGGTTTCGTAGAGCCCGCTGTCGCGCAGGATGGCGACGTCGTTGCCGTCCGAGTGCACCAGCAGCAGGTCGATATGCTCGGTTTCCAGGCGCCTGAGGCTGCGCTCCAGGGACAGGCGCGCATGTGCCGGGGAAAAGTCGAAGCTGGATTGGCCGCTGTCGAACTCCTCGCCGACCTTGCTGACGATCACCCAGTCCTGGCGCTGACCGCGCAACAGCGGGCCCAGACGCTGCTCGCTGACGCCATAGGCCGGCGCGGTGTCGATCAGGTTGATGCCGAGTGCGCGGGCCTGGTCAAGCAGGGCGCGGGCGGCGGCATCATCGGGGATGGTGAAACCGTTGGGGTACTTCACGCCCTGGTCACGTCCCAGCTTGACGGTGCCCAGGCCCAGCGGCGAGACGATCAGGCCGCTGTCGCCCAGCGGGCGGTGCAGGTCGTGCAGGCTCATGGCAGCAGTTCCTCCCAGACCGGCTGCGCCAGTGGTGGGCGCGGCAGTTCTGGCAATGCTGCGGTTGCCGCTGGCTGGATGCCGTCGCGCTGCAGGGCGGCGATGACCCGGTCGCTGAAGTCCGGCGAAAGCGCAAGCTTGGTTGGCCAGCCCACCAGGAGGCGGCCCTGGACTGCGAGGAAGGCGTTGTCCGGGCGCACCAGGCCGGATTGTGCCGGTTCGGCGCGGTCGACCCGCAGGCAGGCCCAGCGTGCGGTGCTGAGATCGATCCACGGCAGCAGCTGGCCCAGTTCCTGCTGGGCAGCGCGAATCTGCGCGGTTTCGTCGCGGGCCACGCCGTCGGCTTCGGCGATGTCGCCGCCGAGGTACCAGACCCACTGACCATCGGCCGCTGGGTGGCTGGTGACGGTGACCCGTGGCTTGGGCCCGCCGCCCAGGCAGTGCGCATAGAGCGGTTTCAGGCCCGGCCCCTTGACCAGCACCATGTGCAGCGGGCGCAGCTGCTGCTGTGGTTGTTGTACGTCCAGTGTGGCGAGCAGGGCGGCGTTACCGGCGCCGGCGCCGAGCACGATGCGCTGGGCGCGGATTTCCCGGCCGTCCACCAGCAGGCCGGCCAATTCATCGTTCTCGCGTAGCGCGCTGATTTCGCGGCCGTGCAGCAGGCTGTCTGCGGCCAGTTCGGCCAGGCGTGAGATCAGGCTGGGCACGTCGAGCACCAGTTCAGCCAGGCGGTAGACCTTGCCCTTGAACTTGGGGTGTTGCAGGGCGGGAGGCAGTTGCTCGCCCTTGACCTGGTCGACGCGGCCACGCACCGCCTTGCTGGCGAAGAAACTGGTGAGGTTGCCGGCCAGGCTTCCGGGTGACCAGAGGTAGTGCGCCTCGGACAGCAGGCGCACGCCGCGCAGATCCAGCTCGCCACTGCCGTCCAGTGCCTCGCGCCAGCGTCGCGGCATGTCGGCGATGGCCTCGGAGGCGCCGGTCAGCGCACCATGCAGGGCGTACTTGGCGCCGCCGTGGATGATGCCCTGGGACTTCACGCTCTGCCCGCCGCCGAGGCTGGCGTTCTCCACCAGGACGGTGGAGTAGCCTAGCTTGCGCAGGCGGGCGTTGAGCCAGAGGCCGGCGATACCGCCGCCGACGATCAGGACATCGGTGCTGAGGGCTTGGGACATGAATAAGGCTCGCATCTGAACAGGCGCGCAGTATAACGCGCGCCTGCCCTGGCCCGGTCGATCAGTGGCCGACGCTCTGCGAGAACAACTGGATCACCACCACGCCGGCGACGATCAGGGCCATGCCGAGCATGGCGGGCAGGTCCAGGCGCTGCTGGTACAGCACGGTGGCGGCAATGCTCACCAGGACGATGCCCAGGCCCGCCCACACGGCATAGGCGACGCCGACCGGGATGGTCTTGACCACCAGACTGAGCATCCAGAACGAGAGTCCGTAGCCCAGCACCACCAGCAGCAGTGGCAGTGGTTTGTTGAAGCCGTCCAGGGCTTTCATCGAGGTGGTGGCGATCACCTCTGCGGTGATGGCGATGGCGAGATAGAAATAGCCGTGCATGTCATGACTCCTGGCTGAGCGGCACCATTCTAGATTTCGGAGTGATGGGATAAAGTCATTACCTATCTGTTATGGAGATAGGTATGCAATGGAGTCTTGAGCAAATCCGCCTCTTCGTCGGCGTTGCCGAGGGGCAGTCCTTTTCGGCGGTGGCGCGAGACATGCGCCGTGCGCAGTCGGCGGTGAGCAGTGCCATCGCTATGCTGGAGGCCGACCTCGGGGTTGTGCTGTTCGAGCGCAGCAGCGGACGCCAGCCGCGTCTGACCCGTGCTGGCAGTGCATTGCTGGAGGAGGCGCGTGAGCTGTTGCGCCAGGGCGAGCGCCTGGAGGCGCGGGCCCAGGGCCTGGTCCGTGGTGAGGAAGAATGCCTGCGCCTGGCCCAGGACGAAGCGATGCCCTATCAGCCCGTGCTTGATAGCCTGGAGGCTCTGGCTCAGGCGTTTCCGCTGCTGGAAGTGCAGCTGGCCAGCGGCGCCCAGGGGGATGTGGCGCGCAAGCTGCTGGAGCGTCGCGCCGACCTGGGCCTGCTGTTTCACCATGAGCAGATGCCCGCCGAGCTGGAGCGCCAGCGCCTGGGCACCATCGAGATGGTCACCGTGTGTGGTGCCGGGCATCCGCTGGCGTCTGCTGGCCCGCTGCAGCGGCGCGAATTGGCGCGTCATCGGCAGCTGCTGATGGCGCCGCAGGGCAGTCATTACCCCGGTGGCGAGCAGATCAGCCCGTCGGTCTGGCGGGCCGACAGCTTCTACGTCATGGCCGAATTGCTCATGCGCAATCTGGGCTGGGCCTGGTTGCCGCGCCATGTGGCCCAGTACCCGACCTATCAGGCGCAGCTGGTCGAGCTGCGTTGCGACTGGACTCCGCCGCCACTGGTCGTGGAGTTGGTTTGCCGGCGTGATGAGGCGCCGGGACCGGCGGCGCTATGGCTGGCCAAGGCCTTTGCCGAACACCTGCAGGCGATGGACTGATAAGCTGCGCGCCCATGAACAGAACCCTCTATAGCCTGATTTTGCACCTGGCCTTGCCGTTCATTTTTCTGCGCCTGCTGTGGCGGGCCTGGCTCGCACCGGCCTATGGGCGGCGCATTGGCGAGCGCTTCGCCTTCGGCCTGCCGCCGCTGCGTCAGGGCGGTATCTGGATTCATGCCGTGTCGCTGGGCGAGAGTATCGCCGCGGCGCCACTGATTCGCGAGCTGCTGGCCCGTCACCCCGAACTGCCGATCACCGTCACCTGTATGACCCCGACCGGCTCGGAGCGTATCCAGGCGCTGTTCGGTTCGCGCATCCAGCATTGCTATCTGCCTTACGACCTGCCCTGGGCTTGCGCGCGCTTTCAGGCGCGTCTGCAGCCGTGCCTGGCGGTGGTGATGGAAACCGAACTATGGCCCAACCATATCCATGCCTGCCATCGCCGCGGGGTGCCTGTGGTGCTGGCCAACGCACGGCTGTCCGAGCGCTCGGCGCGTGGCTATGCGCGGTTCGCCAGATTGACGGCGCCGATGCTGGCCGAACTGAGCCTGATCGCCGTACAGACCCAGGCCGAGGCCGAGCGTTTCCGTCAATTGGGGGCGCGTAACGAATGCATCGAGGTCACCGGCTCGATCAAGTTCGATCTCAGCGTCGATCCGCAGCTTCCCGTCCGTGCTGCCGAGTTGCGCGCCGAGTGGGGCGCGGCGCAGCGGCCGATGTGGATCGCGGCCAGTACCCACGCTGGCGAGGACGAAGTGATTCTGGCGGCCCATCGCCAGTTGCTGGGTGAGCATGCCGATGCCTTGCTGATCCTGGTGCCGCGTCATCCGGAGCGTTTCGCCGATGTTTATGAGCTGTGCCGGCGTGATGGCTTTGTCACGGTGCGCCGTTCAATAGACGAGCCGGTTGCTTTCGGTACTCAGGTGTTGCTGGGCGATACCCTGGGCGAGTTGCTGTTCCTATACGCCCTGGCCGACCTGGCGTTCGTCGGCGGCAGCCTGGTGGCCAACGGCGGGCACAACCTGCTGGAGCCGGCGGCACTGGGCAAGCCGCTTCTGAGTGGGCCGCACCTGTTCAATTTCCTGGAAATCGCCAACCAGCTGCGTGAGGCGGGGGATCTGCTTGAAGTGGCGGATGCCGAGCAGCTGCATGCCGTATTGCGTCATCTGTTCGCCGAACCGCAAGTGGCGACCAGCATGGCCGACGCTGGCTTGGGCGTGCTGCGCGCCAACCAGGGTGCGCTGGCGCGCTTGCTGTCGGGGCTAGAGCGTCTGTTGCCGGCGCGTTAACAGATAGGCCAATCAGGCCGCCTAGTGCCACACCGCATTAGGCCGTGGATTCGCTGGGTAGAGGCGCCTAGCGCCGAAACCCAGCGGCGGACGGCAATAAACGCTAGTTTTCGCGGACTCTACCCAGCCTGCGGGGCCCCAAGATCAGCCCCAGGGCGGTCGCGTCACATCAGGCCGCAGATTCGTAGACTGGGCAGCGTGCTCACGAGTGTTCGTGCATGCGCGCCAGTTGCCGCTCCAGCAGCGAAGGGTAGGGCTCCAGCAGGCGTTCGACACAGCTGGCACCTTCCGGACTGGCGATGGCACGGATGCGTGCCCGCTGGCGCAGCAGCGGATCGTCGGCCACGCTGCGCTGCACCAGCAGCAGGTTGCGGCTGTGCTGGGCCAGTGCCAGGGCGGCCTGGGCGGCTTCGCTGAGCAGCAGTTCGGCCTGGCTGGGGATGATCTCCTCATCGCTGCGGGTCAGGCCCAGTTGCAGTTGCAGGGTGATGCCGCTGTCCGCCACTTCGATCTGCAGGGCATGGCCGAGCGCACGCAGCAGTTCGCCGCAGCACAGGGCATGGGTCAGGTAGTCTTCGTCGCTGTTGGCACTGCTGAACAGGATCAGGCTGCTGCCGTCGCTGAGGGTGAACAGTTTGCCCTGATACAGCGCTGCGGCCTTTTCCAGGCAGTCGCGATAGTGCTGCAGCAGCTCCATGAGGCGGGCACGGGGCAGGTGGCGCAGTTGTTCTTGGGCGCCCAGCTGTACGGCCAGTACGGCGTTGCTGATCGGCTGTTCGGGCTCCGGCTCATGCTCTGCTTCCGGCTCGGGAAGCGCTGGCGTAGGTGCCGCGGTGTACTGATCTTGCAGCTCCTGCAAGTCGCGCAGGTCGGCAAAGGGGTCGTCCGCCTCGGGCTGCGGACTGGGCTTGCGGTACTGGTGAGGCTCGTTGAAGTTGTCCTCATCTGCCGCATGCAGGTCGGGCATGGCGAAGCCCGGTTCCGCGTCTTCCTCTTCGTGGAAGTCCGGTTCGGGATCGAAGTGATCCTCTTCTTCCTCGAGCTGCACTTCCGGCTCCGGTTTTTCCGGCACCAGTTTGGCCTGCAGCTGGCGGGCCAGGTCACCGATCTCATCCTGGCGGCCGGCACCCGGAGCAGGGTCGTCAGGGTCGCGCAGCCACAGGCGCAGCTGCATGAGTGGTGTGGAGATATGCCGGCCCAGGCGCAGGCTGAGTGACAGGGCCAGGGCCAGGAGGATCAGGCTGAGCAGCCCCATGCTCTGCAGGCTGATGGTCATCGGCTGCTGGAATTGCTGCATGTCCAGGCTGATGCTCAGTTGCCCGGCCATCACTTCCTGGAAGTTGATGACGGTCGAATACAGCCCGTCATCCTCGCCCAGCAGGCTCTGCGCCGGGCGCGAGCCGGCTTCGGCGAGGATGCGATTGTCCACGCTGTAGATGGCCGCATGGGCCACCAGCGGATTCTTCGCCAGATTGCTGAGCAGGACATTCAGGCTGAGGATGTCGTTGGACACCAGCAACTCGGTGGCCGAGGCGGCCGTCTGCACAATCAGGCTTTGGCCCAGGGCGTCGGCCTGTTGCTGCATGGCCTGCTTGAACTGCATACCCATGACCCAGGCATAGATCACCAGCGCCAGGGCGACCAGCAGGAGACTGTGGCTGGCAATGCGCAACGCCAGCGGGACGCGGCGCTGGCGCAGAGCGTTGAACAGCAGGAGGAAGAAATTGTCAGGCTTGACTTGGGCGGGCCGGTTCACGGGAGCGCGGCTCTTCTCGACGGGAATTGCCGCGCAGTATACCCAGCGCATACAGGGCGGCAAAGCGCCGCCCGTGCCCTGGGCGGGGCGAATCCGGTTAGAATGTGCGCCTTTTCATGGGGCGTCTGCCCCCTTGCCTGCATGGGAGTGAACGCCTTGCGCGAAATCGTCCTGATCAACATCACCGGAGAAGATCGCCCGGGCCTGACCGCGGCCATCACCGGGGCCCTGGCTCAGGGTGGGGTGAATATTCTCGACATCGGTCAGGCGGTGATCCACGACACCCTGTCCTTCGGCATTCTGGTCGAGATTCCGCATACCGAGCGGGGCTCGTCGGTGCTCAAGGAAGTGCTGTTCACCGCTTACAAGCTGGACCAGCAGGTGCGTTTCACTCCGGTGTCCGAGGCGGATTACCAGCAGTGGGTCAGCGGACAGGGCAAGAGCCGCTATATCGTCACCCTGTTGACCCGCAAGGTTAGCGCCGAGCAGTTGCAGCGGGTCAGCGCCATCACCGCCCAGTACGGGCTGAATATCGACCATATCGATCGTCTTTCCGGGCGCATGGGCCTGGACATGCCGGCGGATCAGGGCAAGGGCTGCATCGAGTTCTCGGTGCGCGGCGAGCCGGCCGATGTGGATGCCCTGCGTGCCGAGTTCCTCAGCGTGGCCCAGGAACTGAATGTCGATATCGCTTTCCAGCGTGACTCGGTGTTCCGTCGTAACCGCCGTCTGGCCGTGTTTGACATGGATTCGACGCTGATCGAGGCCGAGGTGATTGATGAGCTGGCCAAGGCGGCCGGCGTTGGCGAGCAGGTCAGCGAGATCACCGAGCGGGCCATGCGTGGCGAGCTGGATTTTCGCGCCAGCTTCAAGGAGCGTCTGGCCCTGCTGCAGGGGCTTTCCGAGGGTGTGCTGGAGGAAATCGGCGCCTCGCTGCGTCTGACCGAGGGCGCCGAAGTGCTGTTCGCCGAGCTCAAGCGTCTGGGCTACAAGACCGCCATTCTGTCAGGCGGCTTTACCTACTTCGCCAAGCAGCTGCAGGCCAAGCTGGGCATCGACTATGTGTTTGCCAACGAGCTGGAAATAGTCGACGGCAAAGTCACGGGGCGTGCAGTGGAGCCCATCGTCGACGCCCAGCGCAAGGCTGACCTGCTGCGTCAGCTCGCCGAACAGGAAGGCTTGCGTCTGGAGCAGACCATTGCCGTGGGCGATGGTGCCAACGACCTGCCGATGCTGGGCTTGGCTGGCCTGGGCGTGGCTTTCCGCGCCAAGCCACTGGTCAAGCAATCGGCCAAGCAGGCGATTTCCACCCTGGGTCTGGATGGCATTCTATATCTGTTGGGCTTCCGCGACCGCGACGGTCTGGAGTGAGGGAAAAAGCCCCGCAGATGCGGGGCTTTTTCTTGCGGTTTATTCGTCGCCGGCGGAGAAGTCGTAGTCCATCGACTGGCTCGGGCCCTGCAGGTAGTGCCCCTGAATATAGTTGACCCCGGCCTGCCAGAGGGTCGCTAGCACGCTGGCGGTCTCGACGAAGGGGACGATGGTCAGCTTGGCCTGGGCGTGCAGGCTGGCCAGCAGCGTCTTCAATGCCTCCTGGTTCTCGGCACTGGAAAGATCCTGGGAGAACGAGCCGTCGACCTTCACGAAGTCGATGTTCAGGTGCTTGAGGGTGTTGAACGGGTTGAGTGCGCAGCCGAACTGGCCGAGCGCCACCTTGCAGTGCAGCTCCGCCAGCCCCTGGGTGAGTGCTTTGGCTTGCTTGAGGTAGGCAACGGCGTCCTGCTCGCTGAGTTGGAGCACCAGTGCGTCAGAAGGCAGGCGGGCAGCCTTGAGCGCTACGCTGAGCCAGGGCAGTAGGGTCTGATCCTGCACGCTGCTGCTCGACAGGTGCACGAACAGGCGCGTGTTGTGGCCCTTGCTACGGTGTTCGGCCAGCAGCTTGATCGAGTTGAGGATTACCCAGCGGTCGATCTTCTCGGCCAGGCCGGCATCGCGTGCGGCGGCGAGGAAGTCCGTCGGTGGCACCTCAGTGCCTTGAGGGCTGAGTAGGCGCAGCAGCACCTCGTAATGTTCGTCGCTATCCCCGCGCAGGCTGATGATGGGCTGGAACAACAGGCGGAAGCTGTTGTTCTCCAGGGCCTGCTGCACCATGGCGACCAGATTGCCGCGGTTGGCGGCGGCAGCCAGTTCGTCGGCCGGGTTGTAGGTCTTGATGGCATTGCCGTCGCTGATTTCGTCGGCGCAGCGGTGGGCTCTCTCGATCACTTCCTGCGCTTTGCTGGTCTGCTCGCTCAGGCCGGCGACTCCGATCGACAGTGTGGTCTGCACGGTGCGGCCGCTGACATCGAACAGATGTCCCTCGACCTTTTTCAGCAGGCTGGACAGCTGTTCCTGGCATTGCTCCGGTGTGCTACCGCTGATCAGAGCGGTAAAGACGTCGTCGCTGAAGCGCGCGAGCTGAACGTCGCTGCCAAAGTGGCTGCGCAGCAGGTTGGCCAGATCGGTCAGAAGAATATCGATGCCTGCTACGCCTACCTCGCCAACGGATTCGCTGAAGCGGTCGACGCGGATGTAGGCGAGGCTGGCTATCTGGTTGTGGTTGATCGCGCGTTGTGCGGCGCCATCCATCAGTTCAAGGAAGTGCGAACGGTTGAACAGGCCGGTGACCAGATCCTGGCTGCTGATCTCGCGCAGCTTTTCTTCCAGTTCGGCATTGTCGTTTTCGGCGCGGATAACGACCTGGATGCAGGGTTCACCGTCATAGGTGGCAGGCGAGAAGCTCATGCGTGCCTGGAACTGCTGGCCATTTGGCTTGACTCCGCCACAGCTCAGTTCTGCGTCACCTTCTGCGTTGGCGTAGTTCTTCAGGAAGTCTTTGAAGCGGCTCTGATCAGCCGAAGCGATCAGGTCGATCATCGGCATGCCTTCCAGCTCGTCGGCATCCTCGTAGTCGAACAGCTTGAGGTAGGCACGGTTGGCATAAATATGCATACCGTCGTGGACGTAGGTGATGGCGTCCACCGAGCTGTTCAGCAGTAGCTGGCAGCGTTTTTCAGCCTCGCGCAGGGCCACCTCGGCCGCGCGGCGGGCACGACGCTGTTCAAGGTTGGCCAGTTCACGATTGGCCACCAGAATCAGGCGTTCATCTTCGCCCTGAGGCAGCGCATCCTGAGCGCCTAGCATCAGCGCTTCGGTGATGAGGTCGGAGTCGTTGCCATCTGTGAGCTGGATGACGGGAATGTCCTTGGCCTGACGGCGGATGATGCCGATGGCTTCGCTGGGGGCGATCTGCTCGCTGCTCGGCGCGCTGATCAACAGATCCCAGCTTTGCTGTAAGGCTTCGCTCAGGTTGTCGCTGGAGGTGATGCGATGAACACGGGTGGCGCGACCGGCGTTACGGAACAGGCTAACCAGGCGCTCGGCCTCGTTCTGCGAATCTTCAAGTATCAGCAGCCGTATGGTTTTTTTTTCGATGGCCATGAGAGTTTGCTTGGAGTGCGCCGAAGAGCGGGCGAAAAAGGCGACAAATCGTCTATTTCGGCAATCTACAGCGACTTCCAGAGGGAGTCAAAGTCTTCGTCCCCAGCCTTGCCGGGCTCTTTCACGGCTGTGACAGAAGTCCCTCCGGGCTGTTCCGTCTGGGTTAGCGGACGGTATTCGAACTGGCTGAAGCTACCGGTGGAGCTCTGTTTGCGACTGAGCACGGCGCGGGTTTCCTCGCCGTTGTGGTTGATCAGCACCTTGTGGCTCTCCTGGAAGGGCAGGCGTGGCGTGATCAATGTGGCTGGGCGCGATACCACGCGAATTTCCGGCAGCAGCAGAGCGCGCAGGTACTGGCTGTTCTGCTCACTCTTGCGCACCAGTTGTACGCCGCAGGGCTGTGCGTGCGGGGCGATCAGTTCGATGCCCATCTGCGTGCCGCCACCCCGTACCTGGCGGATCCAGCGCACCACGGCCACGCTCCAGGATTGCCCGGGCATGTCCTGGATGCCCAGTAGCTCTCCTGCTTGCAGTTGGCCCGGAACTTCCCGTGGCCAGCTCAGGCAGTAGCCGCCCGGACTGTGGTTGACGATGGGTAGCTCATGACTGGGATAGCTCTCGGCGATTTCTTCGACTACGTGCTGTTCGCCCGGTTTGGTGGAGCGGTACTGGATCTCCTCCAGTGGCATGCCGGGTTCCCAGTTGCTGACGCGCTGGGCATCGAAGGCGCCTGCCCAGATGTCCGGGCCCGTGGCCTCGCTGGTGTTACTCACACTGAATCGGGCGCTGCGCTCTTCTTCGGGGCGTTTCAGGACTTCAGCGAAGCTGCGTTGCCCGGCCAGGTTGAAATGCAGGGCAGACATGCCAATGCAGATGAACAGGCTGCCGCGCCCGGGGTTGCGCTGAAAGGTACGTTCAGCAATGTCGCCCCAGGCGGAGCTCAGGTGCTGCAGCAGATCCAGTGGCATCCCTTCTGGTATCTGCAGCTGTTTGGCTTCCGTGCTCTCAGGGGGCAGCAGGAGGAACTCTTTGATGGCATCGACCAGCGGGGTCGGATCGAGGCCCAGCAGGCTATGCAGTTCAGCTTCGCCGAACAGTGACTTGTAGCGAGGCGGGCCATCCAGTTGTGGGCTGATGGCAAACAGGCTTCCGGGGGCATCGGCCGCCTGCAGTGTGGCCAGCTTGCTCCAGCTTTCCAGGCCCTCGGCCAGGCGAGCGATGCTACTTTGGCGCATCTGGTTGCAGCGGGCGCACCCCAGGAGCAGTGCGCCGATGTACACCTGCTCGATGCTCAGGCTGCGACCATTACGGGTCAGGCCATCGCTGATCTGTAGTTGCTGCAGCCCATGCCTGCGTGCCATCAGGTAAAGCTGGTGCAGCTCCAGCCACAAACCTTCCGGAACCGGGCAATAGAGCTGACTGGCCCGCACTAGTGGGCCGCACAGGCTATGGCTGGCGCGCTGCAGGGCCATGGCCAGCACCGGAGCATTGTCCTTGCTGAAACGCGGCATTACCCGGGTAACGATCAGCTTGTAGCCAATGGCCAGGTGATTCTGCAGCGCCTGGCACAGGTTGGCGACCTTGCGCGGGCGTTCATCGAGGACGATGGACTGGTTGAGAAAGTGGCGTTCCAGATGGCTGCAGACGAAGTACACCTCCGGGCGCAGCAGTTCGAGCAGTTGCAGGCGGTTTTCGCTGGAGGTGACCAGCTGGTTCAGCTCCACTAGGCACTGGTAGAGCTGTCGGGCTGTTTCGCCGATATTGGCCTTGGGCAGATCGGCGATCCAGCGTTTGAACTCGCGCGGGGTCGCTTCGCAGAAGGACAGGCCCTGTCTGTCGGGAGTGGAAACACGCAGTAGCAGGTGAGGGCTTTGCTTATCCATACCGGAGTAGATATCCAAGGGTCAGGCAGCTCTTTCTGGTGACGAGCTTTGCAGGAACTCTAGCAGCATAGGCAAGCCCTAACCGAGCAAGATTGGGTAAGGCTTCGACAGGCAAGGCGCGATGGATGTTCCATCGCGCGATTAAGCTCAGGCATTGCGAGGTACAGCCAGGGCTTGGCCCATGCGCACGGTGCTGCCAGCGGCAAGGTCTTCGGCCCATTGCACCTGTTGCGGGCCGAATAGCACGATGGCGGTGGAGCCGAGCTTGAAGCGACCCAGTTCCCCGCCTTTTGCCAGTTCGATGGCGGTGCGGGCTGCTGCGTCGTAACGAGTGGTCTTCAGCTCGCGCTTGGGTGGGGTGACCAGGCCTGCCCAGACCGTTTCGATGCTGGCGACGATCATGGCGCCGACCAGTACCACGGCCATAGGGCCGCGCTCGGTATCGAACAGGCAGACGACGCGCTCGTTGCGGGCGAACAGCTCAGGTACGTTCTCGGCGGTCGTCTGGTTGACCGAGAACAGGCGGCCCGGCACATACACCATCTCGCGCAGGGTGCCGGCCAGCGGCATGTGCACGCGGTGGTAGTCCTTGGGCGACAGGTAGACGGTGGCGAAGTCGCCGCCCATGAAGGGTTTGGCACGTTCGGCGTCGCCGCCGAGCAGTTCCAGCACGCTAAAGCTGTGGCCCTTGGCCTGGAAGCAGCGGCCCTGCTCGATAGGGCCGAGCTGGCTGACGGCTCCGTCGGCCGGGCAGAGAATGGCGCCGGGCGTCTCGTCCAGCGGGCGCGCACCTTCTTTCAGGGCGCGCGTGAAGAAGGCGTTGAAGTGCTCGTAGGCGGCCAGGTTCTCGACCTCGGCCTCGGCCATGTTGACCTGATACTGTTTGGCGAACCAGCCAATCAGGCGGTCCTTGAACCAGCTGGCACGGCACTCGGCGGCGCAGCCGATCAGGCGTGACAGCAGGTGGTGCGGCAGCAGGTACTGGCTGAGGATAAATAGGCGCTCTTTCATCGCATTTCCTTGAAATCAGTGTTCGATCGGGGTGTCGGGCAGGTTGCCCCATTCGGACCAGGAACCGGCATAGGCCCTGACCCGCGGATAGCCCAGCGCCTTGGCCACCACATAGGTGAAGCCGGAGCGGCGATGAGTCTGGCAATGGGTGATCACTTCCTTGTCCTTGGTGATGCCGAGTTTTTCCAATACCTCGGCCATGTCGCTGCGGATGCGCAGCCCGTGCTGGGTGTCCATGCCGGCAGTCCACTCGAAGTTGACCGCGCCCGGCACATGGCCGCCGCGTGCGGCCAGTACCTTCTCGCCGCTGAACTCGGCTGGGCTGCGAGCATCCCAGATGGCCAGGTCGGTCGCGCCCAAGCGGCTTTGCAGGTAGTCGCGGCTGGCGGTAGGTTCGTCGTGCAGCGTCAGGCTGGTCTGGCTGGCTGCGCTAGGCGGTACGGCCTGGCTCAACTCGCGGCCTTCGCTCATCCAGGCCTGCAGGCCACCGTTGAGGAAGTGATAGTGGCTGTGGCCGATCACGTCGAGCAGCCAGATGAAACGACCCGCCCAGCCGCCCCCTTCGTCGTCGTACACCACATAGACGGCATCCGCTCGATGGCCGAGTTCGCCGAATAGCGCTTCCAGCTGAGCACGCTCCGGCAGCAGCCCAGGTGCCGGCGGCTGGCCCAGCTGCGTGCGCTTGCTGTCGACCCAGCGTGCGCCGGGAATATGCCCCTCGGCGTAGCGTGCGGCACCGCTCAGGTCGAGCAAAATCAGCTCGGGGGCCTGCAGGCGACTGGCCAGGTCGACGGGCTCGATCACTAGCGGCAGGCCGGAGAAGGCGGACATAAAGGGCTCCGTGGCGTGAGGGGAAGGGCGGATTGTAGCGAAAGCTGACGGCCCCGGGCGGCGGAAACGTTACGACGGTTCAACCGCTACGGCGAGCGAACGTACTTAGGGCGCGCTCGATGCACTGCACGGTCTTGCCGAATACCTGCAGCTGAGTGGCGCCGAATTCGCCGCCGCCCTGGTCGACGATCAGCATCATCGCCACCCGGCCGTTATGGGCTATCGAGCGCAGCAGCAGGTGCTCGCTGTTGAACAGGGCCTTGAGCGTGCCGGGCAGCAGGGCGGATACCTGCGCCATATTGGCCGGGCTCAGGCGCAGTTGCCCAGGTTCGGCCAAGAGCTTACGCAGCACCTGGCTTTGTGCTGGATCCAGGCGCAGTTGCTTGGCGGCGTCCTGCAGCCCCAAGGCTTGCTGAGCGTGCAGGCGACTGTGTTGGCGGTCGGCCAGCAGGATCAACACCCGCTGCATACCGCCGCTGTACAGGGCCTCGGCGGCGCAGTCGGTCAGCTGCAGCACGTTGGCAAAGGCGCTGGGCTGCGCCAGCAGGCGCGTGCAGTGCTGTTTCCATTGGCTCAGCGTGTCGCGGGGCGGCGGGGCGGCGGGCGGCTGGAGTGCTTTCAGGCGGCAGCTGTCCCAAGGCCAGAGCAGGGCTTCGGTCGGGTGCCAGAGGCCCTTGCCGGTGTGATGGCGCGCGCTCAGCACGGCTTGCTGGTGGATCAGTTGCTGTAGTTCGTTTACCGCGGTTTGCAGGTACAGACCCGTCAGGCGCTGCCAGCGCAGGTGGTGCTGGCAGCTCCAGTTATGATGGCTGGACAGGGCCAGGCCGTTGGCCAGCAGCACGCAGTTGCCCGGCAGGGTCAGCCAGCGTCGCAGTGCAGGGTCGGCATCGAGCAGCTGTTGCTGGTGCAGCGGATGTTCATTGTCATGGGCGATGTGCAGCGCCTTGACCAGCAGGCGCCGGTCTTCCACCAGCAGGCGGTAGCCCTGGCAGATCCATTCCGGCAGTCGCCAGTGCCGGGCCAGGGCCAGGCACAGCGGTAGCAGAGGTGTGCCGAGCAGTTCACGCTCGACTTTGGCAGCGGGCTCGCCCTGGCCAAGTACACGTCTTTCCCAGGCTTCGAACAGTGCCGGCTGGTGGGCCACCAGGGGCCATAGCGGTGCCAGAAACAGCAGGCTGCCCCAGTGTATTTCCTGCCACAGACGTGCCAGCCGACCGGCAAACAGACCATTGGCCTGCTGTGAGGCGTGCAGGCTGATCAGCTGCAGCTGGCGCAGGGCCAGTGGGATCTCGGCTTCTTCCTGCACCGGCATCTGTTCAAGCAGCGTTTCCGCGCGTTTCAGACCCAGGCGATTGAGGGCCATCTCCAGGCTTTCCGCCGGCTCACCAAAACTGCCGGCGTTGCGGTTGGCTTCGCGCAGAATGGTCAGGGCTATGGCCGGGCTGGCCTGCATGCTGTCGGCGATTTCGCGCAGCGACTTGCGTCCATCGAGCAGGGTGCGGCGCGCCATTTCATGATGCTGGCGGGCGATGGGCAGGCGCACGGCATCGAGCTGCTTGATCCAGCTGTCGAGACTGCGCGGAGAGGCTTGATTCATGGGCATGCAGGTTGAGCCAAACTGGCTTTTCGCCTTTACTGCCTATAGTCTGGCGCAATACTTCCGATAAATAGAAGGGTTGTTTTGCATAACCCTTTCGACTGACTCAGCAAGCATATTTTTCTCATGGTCAAGATCATCGGCATCCTGGTTGTTTTCGGCTGCGTAATCGGCGGTTTCATTCTGTCCGGCGGCAAGTTCATGGCGCTGGTGCATCCTTTCGAAGTGCTGATCATCGGCGGCGCTGCATTAGGTGCTTTCCTGCAGGCCAACCCTTCCAGCGCCTTCATGACGGTTTTCAAGAAGTCGCTGGCGATGTTCAGCAGTCGTTTTACCCATGCGTTTTATCTGGAAGTGCTGAAGCTGCTCTACGAGATCCTCAACAAGAGTCGTCGCGAAGGCATGATGGCCATCGAGGCGGATGTTGAGGATCCCAATGCCAGTCCGATCTTCAGCAAGTATCCGGGGATCCTCAAGGATGCGCGGATGACCGAGTTCATCTGCGATTACCTGCGCATCATGTCCAGTGGCAACATGGCGCCGCACGAGCTGGAAAACCTGTTCGACATGGAAATCGCCAGCCTGAAGGAAGAACTGGAGCACCCGTCCCATGCCGTCGCCAAGGTCGCCGATGGCATGCCGGCGATGGGTATCGTTGCTGCTGTATTGGGTATCGTGATCACCATGTCGATCCTCGCCAGCGCGAGCAACGCGCAGATCGGTGAGAAGGTCGGTACCGCGCTGGTCGGCACCTTCCTCGGTATTCTCGCTTCCTACGGCTTCTTCGCCCCGCTGGCCGGCGCCCTGGAGCACGATGCCAAGGAGGAGCTGAATCTTTACGAAGCGATCAAGGCCACGCTGGTCGCCTCTGCTTCCGGCATGCCCCCGACCCTGGCCGTGGAGTTTGGTCGTAAGGTACTTCTGCCTGCGCACCGCCCGAGCTTCAGCGAGCTCGAGCAGGCCATGCGCGGCAACTGATCAAGGCTGAGCCATGGAGAACAATCAGCCGATACTGGTCAAACGGGTCAAGAAAGTTGCCGGCGGCCACCATGGTGGTGCCTGGAAGATCGCCTTCGCCGACTTTGCCACCGCCATGATGGCTTTCTTCCTGGTGATGTGGCTGATGTCCTCGGCCACGCCGGAGCAGAAGAAGGCAATTTCCGGCTACTTTCAGGACCCGATCGGCTTCACCGAGAGCGCCAGCCCCTACGTCATCGATCTGGGAGGCACGCCAACACCGGCGCCGGATCGAACCCTCAATCCCGAGATGAAGGATGCCCCGGACGCTGCCGAGTCAGCGGTCGACGCCGAGTCTGATCAGGAGGCCTCGGTCAATAAGGAGCAGGCCGAAAGCCTGGCCGAGCAGATCGAGCGTGAGCGCCTGGAGCTCCTGTTGCAGGAGCTGCAGACCAAGGTCGATGAGAACCCGCAGCTGCAAAAGTTCAAGGATCAGATCCTCTTCGAGATCACCCAGGACGGTCTGCGCATCCAGATCATGGATGCCGAGAACCGGCCCATGTTCGACATCGGCAGTGCGCGGTTGCAGCCCTATTTCGAGGACATCCTGTTGATCCTCGCCGAAACCATCAAGGAAGTGCCGAACAAGATCAGCGTCAGCGGCCATACCGATGCCAAGCCCTTTGCCGGCACCGGCGAGTTTGGCAACTGGGAGTTGTCGGCCAACCGTGCCAACGCCGCGCGGCGCACACTGGTGGCGGGTGGCTATCCGGACGATAACGTGGCGCGTGTCGTTGGCTATGCCTCATCAGCGCTGTTTGATCGCAATGACCCGTTCAACCCGGTGAATCGTCGCATCGACATCATCGTGCTCACCAAGAGGGCCCAGCGTGCCATCGAGGGCGAGCAGGACGGTGGTGCTGTGGAGCCTGAGGTGCCCACTGAGGCGTCTTCAACTCCACCTGTCGCGCCTGGGGCGCCCGTGCAGGCGCCTGAGTTGCGACAGCGATTGAACATCTTCGAAGAGGGTGCCCTGCAGTTCGATGAACCTCAGGAGTGAGTAAAAAGCCGCGATGATCGCGGCTTTTTTACTTAGTACTCGTCTTGGCTGATACCACTCAGGATATGGCGGTAGCTGGCCATGCGCTGCGGCTGGATACGCCCATCCTCCAGGGCTTTAAGCAGGGCGCAGCCTGGCTCACGGTCGTGCTTGCAGTCGCGGAAGCGACAGGTGCCGAGCAGGTCGCGGAATTCGATGAAGCCGGCTTCCACGTCGTCGCGGCTGACGTGGGCCAGACCAAATTCGCGGATACCGGGGGAGTCGATCAGCTCGCCGCCGCCCGGGAAGTGGAACAGGCGCGCCGTGGTGGTGGTGTGGGTGCCCTTGCCGGTGACTTCCGACAGCGCACCGACGCGGGTGTCCACGCCCGGCAGCAGGCTGTTGACCAGCGAGGACTTGCCGACACCTGACTGGCCGACGAAGACGCTGACGTGGCCGTCCAGGCGAACCTTCAGCTCTTCCATTCCGCCACCTTCGCGCGCCGAGACTTCCAGCAGTTCGTAACCTAGTTGGCGATAGGTGGTGAGCAGGCCGTTGAGGTGCGCGGCGTTTTCGTCGTCGATCAGGTCGGCCTTGTTGAGCAGCAGCAGTGGGCGGATGCCTGCATGTTCGGCGGCGACCAGGTAGCGGTCGATCAGATTGGCGTGGGCGTGCGGCAGGGGGGCGAAGACAATCACGATCAGGTCGACGTTGCCGGCCACCGGCTTGAGTTGGCCACGCATGTCCGGGCGGCACAGCTCGGAGGTTCTCGGCAGTTGGGCGACAATCACGCCGTTGCCCTGATGACCGGGGCGCCACACCACGCGGTCGCCGGTGACCAGCGCCGGCAGGTTGGCGCGCAGATGGCAGCGTTGCACCTGGCCGCTCAGCTCGCCTTCCAGGGCCTCGACCTCGACCTGTACGCCGAAGTGGGCGATGACCAGGCCGGTCTGCTCCGGGCCGAGGTCGCCGCCTTCCAGCTCTTCGAGCATGCGTGACTCGCGCTTGGCGGCACGGGCGGCGCGCTCTTCCTGAACCTTGTCGATGCGCCAGCTTTGGCGACGGGTGAGTTGGCGTTTGGCCATGATGATTCCGCAGGGAGAAAACGGCGGCGAGTTTAGCACGGGCGCCATATGGCCCTGGCGCTTGCCTGCTGGTAAAACGACGGCATGTTCGAACCTCTACGCAGCCGTTACCCGGCACTGCTGGCCTTGTTGGCCCAACTCATGGCGCTGTTATCCATTGCCCTGTTGCTGTGGGCGTTGGCGCAGCTGGGCGCCTGGCGACCCAGTCTGATGCAGGCGGCGCTGGCACAGGGGCTGCTGGCGGCAATGTTGGGTCAGTGGCTCGGATTGCGGCGCTGGTGGCTGGTGCTCAACCTGTTTTTTTTGCCGGCGTTGCTGGCTTTACAGGCGCGCCAGTGGCCGGGTTGGTGGTTTCTGGTGGCTTTTTTGCTGTTGCTGTTGCTCAACTGGAACAGCTTTCGCGAGCGGGTGCCGCTGTATCTCAGTGGGGCTCGTACGCGGCAGTTGCTCAGTCAGCGCCTGTCCCGCCTGCCCGAGGGCTTTGCTTTTGTCGACCTGGGCTGCGGCCTGGCCAGCACGCTGGTGCAACTGGCGCGCGACTATCCGGCGGCGCGACTGGTCGGGGTAGAGACTGCGCCCCTGGTGTTTGCCCTGGCCTGGCTGCGCTGCCTGCCCTATCGCCATTGCCGGGTCCATTACCGCAGCCTGTGGCGCGAGGATCTGGCTGCTTACGACGCGGTCTACTGTTTCCTGTCGCCGGCCCCCATGGCCGAGCTGTGGGCCAAGGCACGGCGCGAGATGCGCCCCGGCAGTCTGCTGATCAGCAACAGCTTCGAGGTGCCGGGCGTGCCGGCGCAGGAAGTTGTCGAGCTGAACGACTGGCGCAACTCGCGTCTGCTGCTGTGGCGTCTGTGAACGGCTAAACTGCTGCCATTCGCACAGGAGTAACCCTTATGCCGCAGAGCGCCAACAACCTGATCTGGATCGACCTGGAAATGACCGGTCTTGAGCCGGAGCAGGACGTGATCATCGAGATCGCCACCATCGTTACCGACCCTGACCTGAATATCCTCGCCGAAGGCCCGGTGATCGCCGTGCACCAGAGCGATGCCAAGCTGGCTGCTATGGACGAGTGGAACACCCGCACCCACGGCGACAGCGGCCTGACCCAGCGGGTACGCGAGAGCAAGATCGATACCGCCGAGGCTGAGGCGCAGACCATTGCCTTCCTGCAGCAGTGGGTGCCAATCGGCAAGTCGCCGATCTGTGGTAACAGCATTGGCCAGGATCGGCGCTTCCTCTACAAATACATGCCGGCCCTGGAAGCCTATTTCCACTACCGCTATCTGGACGTCTCTACCCTGAAGATTCTCGCGGGCATGTGGGCGCCACAGGTCAAGGACTCGTTCCAGAAGCAGGGCACCCATCAGGCACTGGACGATATCCGTGAGTCCATTGCCGAACTCAAGCACTATCGTGAGCACTTTCTCAAAGTCTGAGTCTTGTGAAAAAGCCCGCTGCTGCGGGCTTTTTCATGCCTGGGCGTGGCGCTGCAAGGCCCATTCGACATGTTCGCGCACCAGGGGAGAAGGGTGCTCGCGGCGTGCCTGCAGCGCCTGCAGCACGGGAATGGTCGAGGGTGCGTTGCCCAGACCCACGGCCAGGTTGCGCAGCCAGTTTTCGTAGCCTGTGCGGCGTAACGGCGAGCCTTCGGTGCGGCTGAGAAACTCCGCTTCCGTCCACAGGAACAGCTCGGCCAGGCTGCTATTGTCCAGGCCGTGGCGCGGCTGGAAGTCCCCCTGTTCGGTGGGGCGGGCGAAGCGGTTCCACGGGCAGACGATCTGGCAGTCGTCGCAGCCGAACACGCGGTTGCCGATCAGGCTGCGCAGCTCGACGGGGATCGCACCTTTGAGCTCGATGGTCAGGTAGGAAATGCAGCGCCGCGCATCCAGCACATGGGGGCCGACAAAGGCCTGGGTCGGGCAGATGTCCAGACAGGCGCTGCAGCGCCCACAGTGCTCGCTGCCGTGGGGGGCGTCGACTGGCAGTGGCAGGTCGACGAACAGCTCGCCGAGGAAGAACCAGCTGCCGGCCTTGCGGTTGAGTACCAGGGTGTTCTTGCCGATCCAGCCCAGGCCGGCTTTCTCGGCGATAGCCTTTTCCAGCACCGGGGCACTGTCGACGAAGGCGCGATAGCCGAACGGGCCGATGGCGGCCTGGATGCGTTCAGCCAGTTGTTGCAGGCGCTTGCGGATCAGCTTGTGGTAGTCGCGCCCCAGGGCGTAGCGCGACACGTAGGCTTGCTCGGGCTGGGCCAGGCGTTCGGCCATCTGGGTGTCGCCAGGCAGGTAGTCCATGCGCAGCGAGACCACGCGCAGGGTGCCGGGCACCAGTTCGTCGGGGTGTGAGCGCTTGCTGCCGTGGGCGGCCATGTAGTCCATCTCGCCCTGGTAGCCGGCATCCAGCCAGCGCTGCAGGTGCTGCTCGTGTTCGCCCAGTTCGACGTCGGTGATGCCGACCTGCTGAAAGCCCAGCTCGCGGCCCCAGTCCTTGATGGCTTGGGCGAGATGCGCGAGATCGGGTGGGGAGCTGGACATGACAGGGCGGCAGGGCAAGGGAGATGGGTATAATTCTGCCAGACCTCGCCCAGAAGCGCCGAACATGCCTGCCGACGACACTCTTCTACCTCTGCCTTTGTACAGCGCCGCCCAAGTGCGTGAGCTGGATGTGCGGCTGATTGCCGCCGGCACGCCGGGCTTCGAGTTGATGCAGCGTGCCGCCCATGCCACCTGGCGTGCCTTGCGCCGACGCTGGCCACAGGCGGGCGAGATTACCGTGCTGGCCGGCTCTGGCAACAACGCTGGTGACGGCTATCTGGTGGCCGAACTGGCACGCAAGGCCGGGTGGGCCGTCAGCGTGCTGGCGCTGGGCGCGCCGGATCAGCTGCGGGGGGATGCGGCTACAGCCCATGCTGCGGCGTTGGCTGCGGGCGTGAGGGTGGAGGCCTGGCATGACGGCGCCGAGTTGCGTGGCGTGCTGGTCGATGCCCTACTCGGTGCGGGGTTTCAGGGCGAGCTGCGCCCGGCCTATGCCACTGCCGTTGAGGCGATCAATGCCTCCGGGTTGCCGGTGCTGGCGGTGGATATCCCTTCCGGGCTCTGTGCCAATACCGGTCATGTGGCTGATTTGGCGGTGCGCGCCGATCTCACCGTCAGTTTCATCGGTCTGAAGGTTGGTCTGTTCACCGGCGTTGCCGCGGACTGGGTCGGCGATTTGGTGTTCGATGATTTGCAGGCCGGGCCGAGCATCGTCGCGCAGCAGGCGTTCAGCGCGCTACGCCTTGCGGATGCGGCCTTGCCGCGCCTTGCGCCGCGTGCACGCAGTGCGCACAAGGGCAGTTTTGGTCATGTGCTGGTGATCGGTGGCGACCGTGGCTTCGGTGGCGCTGCGCTGCTGGCGGCTGAAAGCGCGTTGCGCGCAGGGGCTGGGCTGGTTTCGCTGGCTACCCGCCCGGAGCATGTGGCCGCCAGCCTGGCGCGCCTGCCGGAAGTGATGTGCGTGGCCTGCGAGTCCACCTATCAGTTGCCGACGCTGTGCCAGCGCGCCGATGTGCTGGTGGTCGGTCCTGGCCTGGGGCTGCAGCCCTGGGGGCGCAGTCTGATCAGTGTGGCGGCAGCCAGCGCCTGTGCGCAGGTCTGGGATGCCGATGCTCTCAATCTGCTGGCTGCGGGCCAGATCGAGCTTCCTGCGGATTGCGTACTGACTCCGCACCCGGGCGAAGCCGCGCGCCTGCTCGGCCGCAGTACAGCCGAGGTGCAGGCCGATCGCCCTGCCGCGGCCCTGGCGCTGGCGCAAAAGTACCAGGCAGTGGTGGTGCTCAAGGGCGCCGGCAGCCTGGTCGTTTCGGCCGATGGGCATTTGCGCCTGTGCGATCAAGGACATCCGGCCATGGCTACAGCCGGCCTGGGTGACGTGCTGGCCGGTTTGATCGGTGCGCTGCGTGGTCAGGGGCTGGAGGCCTTCGAAGCTGCTTGCCTGGGCGTCTGGCTGCACGCCAGTGCCGGGCAGCAACTCGGCGAGCTGGGCCGTGGGCTGGCGGCCAGCGATTTGATTCCTACCATCCGTCAGTTGTTACAGGAGCATGCCCCGTGCCTGCAGTGACTCTCTATGCCGAAGGCGAAGACGCCATGCTTGCGCTGGGCGCGCGCCTGGCCCAGGCGACCGGCGGTCGCGGCATCATCTATCTGCATGGCGACCTGGGCGCCGGCAAGACCACGCTGTCACGCGGCCTGCTGCGTGGCCTGGGCCATCAGGGCGCGGTGAAGAGCCCGACCTTTACCCTGGTCGAACCCTACGAGCTGGGCGAGCTGCGCGCCTATCACTTCGACCTGTATCGACTGGTCGACCCCGAGGAGCTGGAGTTTCTCGGCATCCGCGACTATTTCGAAGGCGATGCCCTGTGCCTGATCGAGTGGCCGCAGCGCGGCGCCGGCGTTTTGCCAAAGGCAGACATGGACATTACCATTAGCCCGCAAGGAGTCGGCCGGTCGCTGCACCTGCAGCCACACAGCGCGCGGGCCGAGGCGTGGTGTGCTGCCTTATAAGAGTCTGTATATAAAAATGGGGAAGGCTATGCGCATGCGGGCGCTGTTGGGTGGGCTGGGATTGATGCTGACGGTCGTTGCGGCCGATGTGCTGGCCGCCTCGGAAGTCCGTAGTGTGCGCCTCTGGCGAGCGCCGGATAACACCCGTCTGGTGTTCGACCTGTCCGGCCCCGTGCAGCACAGCGTGTTCACTCTGGCGGCTCCCAATCGCATCGTGATCGATGTCAACGGCGCCCAGTTGGCTGCCAAACTCGATCAGTTGTCCCTGAGCAACACCCCCATCACGGGTATCCGTTCCGCCCAGCGCTCGGCCGATGATCTGCGTCTGGTGCTGGACCTGTCTGCCGAGGTTACGCCCAAAAGCTTCAGCCTGGCGCCCAATCAGCAATACGGCCATCGTTTGGTCGTTGACCTGTTTGATCGGGATGCGGCGCCAAGCGTGCCGCAGGTAGCATCGACTGCACCACCTGTCAGTCGTCCGGTTCAGGCCTCCGTAGTGCCCGGTAGCACGCCGACCAAGCTGCCGCCGGTGCCGGGTGGGCAGCGCGATATCGTAATCGCTATCGATGCCGGGCATGGTGGCGAGGATCCAGGTGCTCTTGGTCCTGGTCGCAAGCTCTACGAGAAGAACGTTACGCTGGCGATTTCCAAGGAGCTGCAGCGGCAGATCAATGCCGAGAAGGGCTTCCGTGGCGAGCTGGTGCGTACCGGCGACTACTTTATTCCGCTGCGTAAGCGTACCGAGATCGCCCGCAAGAAGGGCGCCGATCTGTTTGTCTCCATCCACGCCGATGCCGCGCCGCGTGCAGCAGCCTTCGGTGCTTCCGTCTATGCCCTGTCCGAGCGTGGTGCGACCTCGGAGACCGCGCGCTGGCTGGCCGATGCCGAAAATCAGTCCGACTTGATCGGCGGGGCTGGCAACGTCAGCCTGGATGACAAGGACCGCATGCTGGCCGGTGTGCTGCTCGACCTGTCGATGACCGCTTCGTTGTCGTCCAGCCTGAACGTCGGGCAGAAAGTCCTGAGCAACATGGGTAGCATCACTCCGCTGCACAAGCGTCGGGTCGAACAGGCTGGGTTCATGGTGCTCAAATCACCCGACATTCCCTCTATCCTGGTGGAGACCGGTTTCATCTCCAACCCCAATGAAGCCAAGAAACTTTCCACCACCAGCCATCAGCAGGCCTTGGCGCGTTCGATTACCAGCGGTGTGCGCCAGTTCTTCCAGCAGAACCCACCACCGGGCACCTACATCGCTGCGCTGCGCGACCAGGGCAAGCTGCCCAGCGGGCCGCGCGAGCATGTGGTCAGCTCCGGTGAGAGCCTGGCGCTGATTGCTCAGCGCTACCAGATCAGCCTGGCCTCTCTGCGCAGTGCCAATTCGCTGAAGACTGACGTGATCAAGGTCGGCCAGACTCTGCAGATTCCGGCGACGGCGCTGGCAGGCCAGCCATGAGCGAGGCGCGTCGTATCCAGCTGTTGAGCCCGCGGCTGGCGAACCAGATTGCCGCCGGCGAGGTGGTCGAGCGGCCCGCGTCGGTCGCCAAGGAGCTGCTGGAAAACAGCCTGGATGCGGGTGCCAAACGCATCGATGTGGAAGTCGAGCAGGGCGGCATCAAGCTGCTGCGCATTCGCGATGATGGTAGTGGCATTCCGGCCGACGACCTGCCGCTGGCCCTGGCGCGCCATGCCACGAGCAAGATTCGTGAGCTGGAAGACCTGGAGGCGGTGGCCAGTCTGGGTTTTCGTGGCGAGGCGCTGGCTTCGATCAGCTCCGTGGCACGGCTGACCATGACTTCGCGCACGGCCGATGCCGAGCAGGCCTGGCAGGTGGAAACCGAAGGTCGCGACATGGCCGCGCGAGTGCAGCCCGCCGCGCATCCGGTCGGCACCTCGGTGGAAGTGCGCGACCTGTTCTTCAATACTCCGGCGCGGCGCAAGTTCCTGCGTGCGGAGAAGACCGAATTCGATCACCTGCAGGATGTCATCAAGAAGCTCGCCCTGGCGCGCTTCGATGTGGCTTTCCATCTGCGCCACAACGGCAAAACGGTGTTCGCCCTGCATGAGGCCAATGACGATATCGGTCGCGCCCGGCGGGTGGCCAGCGTCTGTGGTTCGGCCTTTCTCGAGCAGGCCCTGCCCATCGAAGTGGAGCGCAATGGCCTGCATCTGTGGGGCTGGGTTGGCCTGCCGACGTTTTCCCGCAGCCAGGCTGACCTGCAGTATTTCTACGTGAACGGCCGCATGGTGCGCGACAAGCTAGTCGCCCATGCGGTGCGCCAGGCTTATCGCGACGTGCTGTTCAACGGTCGTCATCCCACCTTCGTACTGTTCCTGGAAATCGACCCCGCGGTGGTGGACGTCAATGTGCACCCGACCAAGCACGAGGTGCGTTTCCGCGACAGTCGCATGGTGCATGACTTCCTCTATGGCACCCTGCATCGCGCGTTGGGTGATGTGCGCCCGGAAGATCAGTTGGCCGCGCCTGCCGCGGTGGGGCAGATCGTGCGTCCCTCCGGCCTGGCTGCCGGGGAGTTCGGTCCGCAGGGTGAAATGGGGCTCTCTGCTGCCCGGGTGCTGGAGCAGCCCCAGGCTCAGCCGGACTCCGTGTGGCGCTCTGCTGGTGCCGGTTACCAGGCGCCGCGCCCGCAAGGCGCGATGCCGCAGGCCGAGGCTCAGGGTGCTTACCGTGAGTATTTCGCCCCGCTCCCAGAATCAGCCCCGGCAGCCCTGCCGCAGACGCAGGGCGATATCCCGCCGCTGGGCTATGCCCTTGCCCAACTCAAGGGCGTCTACATCCTTGCCGAAAATGCCCAGGGCATGGTGTTGGTGGACATGCATGCGGCGCACGAGCGCATCACCTATGAGCGCCTGAAAACTGCAATGGCTAGCGAAGGTCTGCGCGGCCAACCCCTGCTGGTGCCCGAATCGATTGCCCTGAGTCAGCGCGAAGCCGATTGCGCCGAGGAGCATGCACAGTGGTTCCAGCGCCTGGGCTTCGAGTTGCAGCGCCTGGGCGAAGAAAGCTTGGCGATCCGGCAGATTCCGGCACTGCTCAAACAGGCCGAGGCTACCCAGCTGGTGCGGGACGTGCTGGCTGATCTGCTGGAATACGGTACCAGTGACCGCATTCAGGCTCATCTGAACGAGCTGCTGGCGACCATGGCCTGTCATGGCGCCGTGCGGGCCAATCGGCGCCTGACCCTTCCCGAGATGAACGGACTGCTGCGCGATATGGAAAACACCGAGCGCAGCGGTCAGTGCAACCATGGGCGTCCGACCTGGACGCAGCTGGGCATGGATGATCTCGACAAGCTGTTCCTACGCGGTCGCTGAGCCCGGACTTACTGCGCCTGGAGCGCTACCTGAGATGTCGAAGCACCTGCCGCCTGCAATCTTCCTGATGGGGCCTACCGCCGCCGGGAAGACCGATTTGGCTCTGGCTCTGGCCGATGCGCTGCCTTGCGAGCTGATCAGCGTCGATTCGGCACTGATCTATCGGGGTATGGACATCGGCACGGCCAAACCCGACAAGGCGACGCTGGAACGCTACCCGCACTGTTTGGTCGATATCTGTGATCCTGCCGAAAGCTACTCGGCGGCCGAGTTCCGCACCGATGCCCTGACCGCCATGGCCGATATCACTGCGCGAGGCCGTATTCCGCTGCTGGTTGGCGGCACCATGCTTTATTACAAAGCATTGCTGGAAGGCTTGGCTGAAATGCCCAGCGCCGACCCAGTCGTGCGCGCTGAGCTGGAGGCCTGGGCTGCGGCCGAAGGCTGGGAGGTGTTGCATAGTGAGCTGGCGCGGGTCGATCCGCAGTCGGCGGCACGAATCCATCCGAATGACCCGCAGCGCCTGACTCGTGCCCTTGAGGTGTATAGGGTCAGTGGTCTTAGTATGACCGAGCTTCATCAGCGGCAAAATGGCGCTACGCAGGCGCCTGGTATGGCGCATTTGCCTTATACTGTGGCGCAATTCGCCATAGCTCCGGTCGAGCGCAAGGTGCTGCACGAGCGTATCGCGCTGCGTTTTCATCTGATGCTGGAACAGGGCTTTGTCGAAGAGGTCGAAGCGTTGCGCATGCGGGGCGACCTGCATGCTGGATTGCCTTCTATCCGCGCAGTGGGCTACCGCCAGGTATGGGATTACCTGGGTGGGCAGCTAACCCGCGAGGACATGACGGAAAGAGGCATTATTGCCACTCGTCAGCTGGCCAAACGACAGTTCACTTGGTTGCGGGGGTGGGAAAACCTGCACTGGCTGGACAGTCTGGCCAATGACAATCTGGCTCGCGCCTTGAAATACCTACATTCGGTCACCATATTGTGATGGGACCTGTTTATTCGCCGTCTATCCTTGGTTTTTGAGGCCTATACGGCATAAGCCATCTTGGCGTTACTACATTTGACCCTTTAAGGAGTGCGGCACATGTCAAAAGGGCATTCGCTACAAGACCCTTACCTGAATACCCTGCGTAAGGAACGCGTACCGGTTTCCATCTATCTGGTCAACGGCATCAAGCTGCAAGGTCAGATCGAATCCTTCGACCAGTTCGTGATTTTGCTGAAGAACACTGTCAGCCAGATGGTCTACAAGCACGCCATTTCCACCGTTGTGCCGAGTCGTCCGGTGCGTCTGCCCAGCGCGGGCGAAGGCGAGCAAGTCGAGCCGGGCAACGCTTGATAGGAGCCAGCCTTGTTCTTTGAGCGCCACGGCGGCGGTGAGCGGGCCATTCTCGTTCATCTGGAAGGCAGTAACCCCGAGGCGGCTGAAGACCCGCAGGAGTTTCAGGATCTGGCGCTCTCTGCGGGTGCGGATATGGTGGCGCTGGTCACCGTATCGCGCCACGTGCCCAGCGCCAAGTTCCTGATCGGCAGCGGTAAGGTCGAGGAGCTGCGCGACCTGGTAAAAGTCGAAGAGGCCGATTTGGTCATCTTCAATCACACCCTTACGCCCAGTCAGGAACGTAACCTCGAGCGTGTGTTTGAGTGTCGCGTGCTTGATAGGACAGGGCTGATTCTCGATATCTTCGCCCAGCGCGCCCGTACCCATGAGGGCAAACTGCAGGTCGAGCTGGCTCAGCTGGACCATATGAGTACGCGTCTGGTGCGCGGCTGGACCCACCTAGAGCGGCAGAAGGGGGGTATCGGCCTGCGCGGCCCGGGTGAAACCCAGCTGGAAACCGACCGTCGTCTGCTGCGAGTGCGTATTCGCCAGATCAAGCAGAAGCTGGAAAAGGTACGCAGTCAGCGTGAGCAGGCCCGGCGTGGTCGGCGGCGTGCCGATGTACCCTCCGTATCTCTGGTCGGTTACACCAACGCCGGCAAGTCGACCCTGTTCAACAGCCTGACCACGTCCGAGGTGTATGCGGCCGATCAATTGTTCGCCACGCTCGATCCGACCCTGCGCCGGCTCGAATTGGACGACCTGGGGCCGGTGGTGCTGGCCGACACCGTGGGGTTCATTCGCCATCTGCCGCACAAGCTGGTCGAGGCCTTCCGCGCCACGCTGGAAGAGTCCAGCAACTCCGATTTGCTGTTGCATGTCATCGACGCCCACGAGCCCGAGCGTGAGCAGCAGATGGAGCAGGTCATGGCGGTACTTGGCGAAATCGGTGCCAATGAGCTGCCGATGCTTGAGGTCTACAACAAGATCGACATGCTGGAAGGCGTCGAGCCGCAGATTCAGCGCGACGGTGATGGCAAGCCTGAGCGTGTCTGGCTATCGGCGCGTGATGGCAAGGGCCTTGACCTGCTGCGTCAGGCAATCGCCGAGTTGCTCGGTGAAGATCTATTTGTGGGTACTTTACGTCTGCCGCAGCGGCTGGGGCGCTTGCGAGCGCAGTTCTTCGAGTTGAATGCAGTGCAGGACGAGCAGCACAACGAAGTGGGCGATACTCTGCTGGCAATCCGCTTGCCGCGTGCCGAGCTCAACCGACTGGTTAGTCGAGCGGGTTTGGTGCCGCAGGAGTTTCTCGCGCAACATACTTTGCAATAAAGCCCGAGCCATCGTTTTTTGCGGCTGGTAACGGGCTTTCTGTAGCATGGGGCGGCGCGTCGTGAGCGCGTCTTTGCTTTATCAGATGGAGAGCGCTATGGCTTGGAATGAGCCGGGTGGCAACTCGAACAATCAGGATCCCTGGGGTGGCCGCAAGGGCGGCGGACGCCAGGGGCCGCCGGATCTCGACGAAGCCTTCCGCAAACTGCAGGAGAGCCTGAACGGTATCTTCGGTGGCGGCAAAAAACGTAATGACAATGGTCAGGGCGGCGGTTTCGGTTTGCTCTGGATCGGTGCTGCGCTGCTTGGCGCGGTCTGGCTGTGGAATGCCGTGTACATCGTCGATGCTCAGGAGCAGGCGGTGATTCTGCGTCTTGGCAAGTATCACGACACCGTGGGTCAGGGTCTGAATATCTACTTCCCGCCGATCGACAAGAAGTTCCAGGAGAACGTCACTCGCGAGCGTTCGTTCTCCAAGCAGGGGCAGATGCTCACCGAGGACGAGAATATCGTCGAGGTGCCGCTGACCGTGCAGTACAAGATCAGCAACCTGAAGGACTTCGTGCTCAACGTCGATGCGCCTGAGGTCAGTCTGCAGCACGCTACTGAGAGTGCTCTACGCCACGTTGCCGGTTCCACCTCGATGGATGAGGTGATTACCTTGGGGCGTGAGCAGATGGGTACCGAAGTCAGCAAGCGTCTGCAGGATTTCCTCGATGACTATGGCACGGGTATCACCATTACCCAGGTCAACATTCAGCGCGCCACGGCGCCGGCCGAAGTGAAGGACGCCTTCGACGACGTGATTCGTGCCCGTGAAGATGAGCAGCGCGAGAAGAACCTGGCCGAGACCTACGCCAATGGGGTGGTTCCCGAGGCGCGTGGTCAGGCTCAGCGCATCATCGAAGATGCCAACGGTTACCGTGACGAGGTGGTTTCACGTGCAGAGGGTGAGGCAGATCGCTTCAGCAAGCTGCTGACCGAGTACCGCAAGGCCCCTGAAGTGACCCGTCAGCGTCTGTATCTGGACACCATGCAGGAAGTCTTCGGCAACACCAGTAAGGTGCTCGTCACTAGCAAGGAAGGGCAAAACAATCTGCTCTACTTGCCGCTGGACAAGATGGTCGATTCGCGCTCTGGCACTTCTGCTTCTGCGACTTCGAGCAATAGCGACGCCGGTTCGCGCATCATCAAGGACATGCAGCAGCGTGACCTGCGCACGAGGGAGAGCCGCTGATGAGCAATAAATCCCTGTTTGCCTTGATTGCTGCGGTGGTCTTGGTCGTGGTTGGCTGGAACAGCCTGTATATCGTCAATCAGACGGAAAAGGCGGTGCTGTTGCAGTTCGGTAAGATTGCTGAAGCTGACGTGCAGCCTGGCCTGCATGTAAAAGTGCCGGTGATGAACCAGGTGCGCAAATTCGATGCACGCCTGCTGACTCTGGAATCGCCAATCCAGCGTGTTCTGACGCTGGAGAAGAAGGCGGTGATGGTCGATGCCTACGCCAAATGGCGCGTGGCAGATGCCCAGCGCTATTACACGGCGACTTCCGGCATTCGCCAGATTGCCGATGACCGTCTGTCCCAGCGTTTGATCACGGCACTGGCCAACCAGTTCGGTACCCGCACTCTGCATGAAGTGGTTTCCGGTGAGCGTGACGCGCTGATGGCGGCCATTACCAAGTCGTTGAACGGCATGGCGCAGAAGGAGTTGGGCATCGAGGTGGTGGACGTTCGCGTCAAGGCCATTGATTTGCCCAAAGAGGTCTATCGCAGCGTGTTCGATCGCATGAGCTCGGAGCGTGAGCGCGAGGCCCGCGAGCATCGCGCCAAGGGTCGCGAGCTGGCCGAGGGTATTCGTGCCGACGCTGACCGGCAGAAGCGAGTGATTGTCGCGGAGGCCTATCGCGAGTCCGAGGAAATCCGCGGTGATGGCGATGCCAAGGCAGCAGCCATCTATGCCAAGGCCTATGGGCAGGACCCAGAGTTCTACGCTTTCTACCGTAGTCTGGGCGCCTACCGCGATAGCTTCGCCAGCAAGAGCGATGTGCTGGTGCTGGACCCCGATAGCGAGTTTTTCCGCTATCTGCAGCAGTCCAAGCCCTAATCCAGTCACCCCGGCGCGGCCATTCGGCCGCATCGGGGTGATCTTCGGGGAAAACGTGTTATCATGAGTCAGCCGGGAAAAAGCCCGGCTTTTTTGCGTCTGCGGGAATCATGTGGCAGGAACTGGGCATCGCGATTTGTCTGATGTTGGTGCTGGAAGGCATCCTGCCCTTCCTCTATCCGCGACGTTGGCGTGGGGCTATCACGCAACTGGCTCAGCTGTCCGATCGTCAGCTGCGCCTCATGGGGCTGGCCAGCATGCTGCTGGGAACTGCCCTCCTTTATTTGCTTCACTGAAGGCTGCCGCCCGTACCGAGAGGGGAATGGCGAAATGGCAACGGTAGACCGCTGGCTGCTGCCAGATGGCATCGAAGAAGTACTGCCGCCGGAAGCGGCACTGATCGAAACGGCGCGCCGCCAGGTACTGGATCTGTTCCAGCGCTGGGGCTACGAGTTCGTCGTTACTCCGCACATCGAATATCTTGAGTCCCTTTTGACGGGTGCTGGTCAGGATCTGGATCTGCGTACCTTCAAGGTGACTGATCCGCTGTCAGGCCGGCAGATGGGTTTTCGCGCCGACATCACCCCGCAGGTGGCGCGGATGGATGCTCACAGTCTGCGCCGCGAAGGCCCCAGCCGCCTGTGCTACGCCGGTAGCGTGCTGCATGCCAAGCCGCGTGCCCTGGCCACCTCGCGCAGCCCGATCCAACTGGGTGCCGAGTTGTATGGCGACGCCAGCCCGGCCAGCGATGTGGAAGTCATCAGCCTGATGCTCGACACACTGGCGCTGGCCCGCGTGCCGGATGTGCACATGGACCTCGGTCATGTCGGCATCTACCGCGGCTTGGCTCGTGCGGCAGGCTTGTCCGGCGAGGCCGAGCAGCAGCTGTTTGACGCCCTGCAGCGCAAGGCTGTCGATGAGGTTGATGCGCTCACCGAATCCCTGCAGCCGCACCTGGCCAGCATGTTGCGCGCACTGGTCGAGCTGTGTGGCGGTCGCGAAGTGCTGGACCTGGCCCAGGCCTGCCTGGTCGAGGCGCCAGCTGAAGTGCACGCAGCGCTGGATCAACTGGTCGCCATCGCAGACCAGCTGGAGCTGCGCTACCCCGAGCTGCCGCTGTATTTTGACCTCGGCGAGCTACGCGGCTACCACTACCACACAGGCGTGGTGTTCGCCGCTTTTGTGCCGGGTGTCGGTCAGTCCATCGCCCAGGGTGGCCGCTACGATGATGTAGGCGGCAACTTCGGTCGTGCGCGCCCCGCCACGGGCTTCTCCACCGACCTGAAGACGCTGGTGACGCTGGGTGACATGCAGGCCGAGGCTCAAGTCGGCGGCGTCTGGGCGCCTGACCACCATGATCTGTATTTGTGGCAGACCGTGCAGCGACTGCGCAGCGAAGGTGTTCGCGTGGTTCAGGCCCTGCCTGAGCAGGATGTGAGCGCAGCGAGCGAGGCGGGCTGTGATCGCCAGCTGCAGCTGCGCGATGGCCGTTGGCAAGTGGCGCCGCTGGCGTCCTGACGAGTTTTCCGCCGGCTGCGGCCGGCATCGAGCTTTCCGAATAGAGGACAAGTGTTATGGGTAAGAATGTCGTCGTCCTGGGCACCCAGTGGGGTGATGAGGGCAAGGGCAAGATCGTCGACCTGCTGACCGAGCAGGCCGCCGCGGTAGTGCGCTATCAGGGTGGTCACAATGCCGGCCACACCCTGGTCATCGACGGTGAAAAGACCGTACTGCACCTGATCCCGTCCGGCATCCTGCGTGAAGGCGTGCGCTGCCTGATCGGCAACGGTGTGGTGGTCGCCCCCGACGCCCTGATGCGCGAAATCACCAAGCTGGAAGAGAAGGGCGTACCGGTGCGCGAGCGCCTGCGCATCAGCCCGTCCTGCCCGCTGATCCTGTCCTACCATGTGGCGCTCGACCAGGCCCGTGAGAAGGCCCGCGGCGATGCCAAGATCGGTACCACCGGTCGCGGCATTGGCCCGGCCTACGAAGACAAGGTGGCCCGTCGCGGCCTGCGTATCGGTGATCTGTTCCACCGTGAGCGCTTCGCTTCCAAGCTCGGCGAGCTGCTGGACTACCACAACTTCGTGCTGGTCAATTACTACAAGGAACCGGCCATCGATTTCCAGAAGACGCTGGATGAGTGCATGGCCTATGCCGAGCAGCTGCGCCCGATGATGACTGACGTCACGTCCGAGCTGCACGAGCTGCGTCGCGCCGACAAGGACATCATGTTCGAAGGCGCCCAAGGCTCGCTGCTGGACATCGACCACGGCACCTACCCCTACGTCACCAGCTCCAACACCACCGCCGGCGGCACCGCCACCGGCTCCGGTTTCGGTCCGCTGTACCTGGACTACATCCTCGGTATCACCAAGGCCTACACCACTCGTGTCGGCTCCGGTCCGTTCCCCACCGAGCTGTTCGACGAGACCGGCGCCTACCTGGCCAAGAAGGGCCACGAGTTCGGCTCCACCACCGGTCGCGCCCGTCGCTGTGGCTGGTTCGACGCGGTAATCCTGCGCCGCGCCATCGAGATCAACAGCATCTCCGGACTGTGCCTGACCAAGCTGGACGTGCTCGACGGCCTGGAAACCATCCGTATCTGCACCGGTTACAAGGATGCCGCCGGCAACCTGCTGACCGACGCGCCGACCGACGCCGACAGCTACATCGGCCTGCAGCCGGTGTACGAAGAGATGCCGGGCTGGACCGACTCGACCGTCGGCGCCAAGAGCTTGGAAGAGCTGCCGGCGGCTGCCCGTGCCTACATCAAGCGCGTGGAAGAGCTGGTCGGTGCGCCGATCGACATCATCTCCACCGGCCCGGATCGCAACGAGACCATCGTGCTGCGTCATCCGTTCGCCTGATCGGTGCTGTCATGAAAAAGGCCGCTGATGCGGCCTTTTTTGTGGGCGTTTGCATGATCAGAAGCGCCAGGTAGCGCCTCCGCCAATGATATGCAGGGCGCTGTTGTCATAGCTGCCAGACAGGCTATCTCCGGATCTGCTCTTGGTCTGGTTGATGTCCATGTCGCCCAGCCATACCAGAGTGTAGGCCATGTGCAGGTCAAGCCCCTCGTCCACCGCATAGTTGATGCCGGTGGCCAGGCGCCAGCTCTCGTTCATGGGGTTGTCGGCGGTGCGATCTTCGTCGTCGACCGCCGAACTGTCGTAACCCACCCCCATGCTCCAGCGCAATTGGCGGGTGGCCTGGTACTGTGCGCCGAGGGAGGCATGCCAGGTGTCCTTGTACTGGCGGTCGACGCTGGTGCTGGTGCCCGCCAGATCCGTGTCCACTTCGACGCCGATCTTGCCGAACTCGCTCCAGTCCTGCCAGCCGAGACTGCCGAGCAGTTTCCATTGTGAGTCCAGGTCATAGGCCAGGCTGAGCACGGCGGTTTGTGGCACCTCCATGTCTATCTCCAGGCCGCTGGGGTTGGCGCGTTGCAGGGCCAAGTTCAGCAAGGGGTTGCTGATGTCGTCGAGGCTGGCCTTGTCTTCGAACTCCAGGTCGACCTTGCTGGTGTAGGCAATACCGAGTCTGGTGCGTTCATTGAGGCGGTAGAGCGCGCCGATATTGAAGCCAAGGCCGACATCGGTGTCCTTGTATTCCAGCTGGCCATCTTCACGGTCTGCCAGCCCCAGCACATTGTTGTTGACTGCCACTTCGGTGCGGAAATAGCCATACATCAGGCGTGGTCCGAAACCGATGGAGAGGTCATCGTTGATCTTGTAGGCGTAGGTGGGTTGTAGCGATACCCCCAGAATGGCCGACTCCTGGGTGAAATAGCGCCCGGCCCAGTCATCGTCGTAGTCAACGGCAAGGCCGAAGTTGCCATACATACCGAAACCGATGCTGGCCCGTTCGTTGATCTGATGGCTGACGAAGAAGCTGCTGCCGGGGAGGTATTTGAGGATGTTGCCGCCTTCGTTGCCGGAAAAATCGTTATTGCCGTCGCGGGAGAAGGTCAGGTCGCCCAGGATCAACTGGCCATTGGCGGATATCTGCGTGCCGGCCAGTTCTGTCAGGCCGGCGGGGTTGTTCATCAATACGCTGGGGTCGCTGGCAAGCGCCGCCGCTCCGGCGTTGGCCAGGCCGCTACCTTCGTTGCCGGCCTCGTAAATCATGATGCCGCCCGCCCAGCTCGGGCTCGCTGCCAATAGCAGCGGTGCGACGCAGAACAGGCGTCGGCGTGAGCGATAAAGTCCCGGCATATTGAGCACTCCTGTGGTCATGCGCTGAATGCAGCTTGGATGATGGCTATCGGTTGCAATGTGGCCCCTCAAGAAAAGTAGCAGGCTACGGCGGCAAGGTTGGAATGATTCGGCTCGGTCGCCGCTGTGCTGCTGCCATGCGCGTTTACGGAGCTGCGCTACGCTTGCTTGTCAGCGGTGCAATGGAATGTTGCAGGGGCACAGACCCCATGCGTTGAGGCGGTCTAATCATTGGGGTGAGTGTCATGGGGCGTCGGATGTTTGCATGGGGAGCGCTGCTTGCTGCGCTCTTCTGGTCGGCTGTCGGTGTGGCTGCAGAGGCAGTGGAAACGGCAGAGCAAAAGGCGGCTGCGGCACCTGCGGCAGAGGCTGTAGAACTCAAGCTGGCCAATCGCAGTGTGATGGTGTTTCGCGCGACCTTGCTGGGGGAAACGCCTGCGCTCAGGGTGCAGCGCGCGCGGGCTGTCATTAACGAAGCACTGGCTGGGGATGATGAGCTGAAGGTCAGCATCGACCCGATCCAGCAGAGTTACATGGTATTGCTGGGCTACAGTCGGGCCTTCATCGTGACGCCTCAGGATCTGGATGTAGGTCAGACCTCGGTGCGTGAAGCGGCTCAGGTGGCGGCAGACAATCTGCGCCTGGTCGTGGAGGAGAGCGGTGAGGCGCGTAACGTACGCTTCCTGCTAAAGGCGGCTGGGTTCTCGGCGATCGCCACTTTGCTCTATATCGCGCTGTTGCGTGGGGCGAGCTTTGTGCGCAGCAAGTTGCTCAATCTGATTCCCCAAGTCATGCAGCGCCACACCCGCATGCTCAAGGTCGGGCACACCCCAATCATTGACATGCAGAACCTGTATTACCTGGTCAATCGTCTGTTGTGGCTGATCTATTGGCTGCTGGTGCTGTTGTTCAGCTACCAATGGCTGAGCTTCGTCCTGTCGCAGTTCCCCTATACCCGGCCTTGGGGAGAGAGCCTCAACATCTATCTGTTGCACATGGCTCGCTATCTGCTCGACGGAATTGTCGGTGCGTTACCGGGGCTGGCCATTGCCGTGACGATCTTCCTGATCGCCCGTGGCATCAGTGGTTTCATGCGCAGTCTGCTCAAGCGCATGGCGCGTCCTGGCACCATCAGCTGGCTGAGTCACGAGACGCTGCAACCGACGACTCGATTGACGTCGTTGGCCATCTGGCTGTTTGCCCTGGCCATGGCCTATCCCTATTTGCCGGGGGCCGGTACCGAAGCGTTCAAGGGGCTGTCGGTATTGATCGGTCTGATGATTTCTCTGGGCGCCTCCAGTGTGGTCGGTCAGGCGGCGGCGGGTTTGATCCTTACCTATTCACGCACTCTGCGCCCCGGCGAGTTTGTTCAGGTGGGCGGACACGAGGGTACGGTGACCGAGATGGGCATGTTCACCACCACTATCCGCACCGGCCTGGGTGAGGTGCTGACCATTCCCAATTCGATGATCACCGGCGCGGTGACCAAGAATTACTCGCGAGCCGTGCAGGGCGAGGGCTACATCGTCGATACGGTGGTCACCATCGGCTACGACACGCCCTGGCGCCAGGTCGAAGCCATGCTGCTGGAGGCCGCCCGGCGTACCGACGGCATACTGCAGAAACCTGAGCCTATCGTGTTTCAGACGGCCCTGTCGGACTTCTATCCGGAGTACCGCCTCGTGGCCCAGGCCATCCCCAGCCAGCCGCTGCCACGGGCGGTGCTGCTGAGCATGCTGCACGCCAATATTCAGGATGTGTTCAACGAGTACGGCGTACAGATCATGTCGCCGCACTATCTGGGTGACCCGCAGAGCGACAAGCTGGTGCCGCGTGAACACTGGTTCAAGGCGCCCGCCCGGGAGCCTGCGCAAGAGTGATCATGCAGCGGCCTGCCGGCGGCGGCCTTGTTCAGTAACAGGGAGAAGCACATGCTCGACTTCATTCTCGATGCACTGCGGGCCACACCCGAGATAGCGGTATTCCTGGCTATCTCACTGGGTGTGTTGATCGGACGCCTGCGGCTGGGCAGCTTCCACCTGGGCTCGGTGGCGGGGGCGTTGCTGATGGGCCTGCTGATCGGGCAGATCGGCCTGGAGGTGCCGCATGTACTCAAGTCAGTGTTCTTTGTGCTGTTCATCTATGCCATCGGCTTCAAGAGCGGCCCGGAGTTTTTCGGCAGTCTCAACCGCGGCACGCTCAAACTGGTGGTGCTGTCCGTGGTGCTCTGTGGCGTGGCGCTGGCCAGCATCATGCTGATGTTCAGCATCTACAAGTTCGACGCCGGCTTCACGGCCGGGCTGGGCGCCGGCGCGCTGACCGACACGGCGATCATGGGGACCGCGAGCAGTGCGATCAGTCATCTGGACCTGAGTGCCGCGGAGAAGGCTCAGCTGAACAGCCACATGGCCATCGCCTATGCCATCACCTACCTGTTTGGCACGGTCGGGCTGATTGTTTTCGTCGGCAGCGTGGCGCCGCGCCTGCTGGGTATTGATCTGGTCAGCTCGGCCCGCGAGCTGGAGCTGGAACTGGGGATCGCCAAGAACGAAGACGCCATCACCGTGCCTTACACGCGCATCGTAGTTCGTGCTCATCGGGTGATGAGTGGTGGTTCCGCGCTGGGGCAGACCATTGCCGAGGTGGAGGCCAGGCATCCGTCTTTCAGCGTCGAACGGGTGGTTCGGGGCGGGCAGGTGATCGAGCGTGATCCGTCGCTGATCCTGGCCGAGGGCGACATCGTGGGGGTGTATGCCCTGCGTGAGGCCGTTGGTGAGTTGGCCGGTTGGATTGGTGAGGAAGTCGACCATCCAGAGTCGATGTCCTTCCCCACCCGGAAAGTCGATATCGTGCTGACCAGCAAGGAGTTTGCCGGCCACACCATTCACCAGATCAAGTCCCAGCTGGTGGGTGTCGAGCGTATGGGCTGCTTCCTGCGCAGCATCACCCGTCAAGGGTTGGAGCTGCCTCTACTGCCGGATACCGTGCTGCGCCGTGGTGATGTCATCGCGTTGGCTGGACGTACTGCCAGCGTCGAGTCGCTGGCCGCGCGGCTGGGGCGCATCCGCAAGGAAAACTACCGAACCGATATCGCGGTGCATGCGCTGGGCATGGCGCTGGGCTCTTTGCTGGGTTTGCTATCGACCCATATCGGCATGATTCCGGTGGAGCTTGGTGTGGGCGGTGGCGTGCTGGTGGTGGCGCTGGTCATCGGATGGATCAACTCGCGGCATCCTGAGCTGGGGGCCATGCCGCCGGCGGCACAGTGGGCCTTCTCCGAGTTCGGTCTGACCGCCTTTGGGGCTGTGGTCGGTCTGCTGGCCGGCCCGGCGGCAATTGCGGCGATGCAGGAACATGGGGTGGCGATCCTGATTTCGGGCGTGGTGGTGACGTTGTTGCCGCCCCTTGTGGCGCTGTATTTCGGCCGCTATGTCCTGCGCCTGCACCCGATGATCCTGTTGGGCGCCCTGGCGGGGGCACAGACCGAAGCGGCGTCGATGAACAAGATTATCGAGCAGTCCGGCAGCAATACCCCGGTGGTCGGCTTTACCGTGTGCTATGCCATCTCCAACGTCCTGTTGGCGGTGTGCGGGCCGGTCATCATCGCGCTGACAGCGGCCGGTTGATCAGGCCTGCAGCTGGCGCGCCGCCCGTGTGCAGACTGCATCGATATAGCCGGGATCGGCGTAGATGCGCGCCAGCAGAATAGCGCCTTCGAAGTCGGCGACCAGCTGGCGAGCCTGTTGCAGAGACTGCTCGGCGCCATGCTGCGCCTCGAACAGGCAGGCGAAGGCCCTGGCCCAGTCATCCATGAAGTCACGGATTGGTGCCATCAACGTCTCATTGCCATAGGCCGCGTCCATCGCCACTACGCCCATCAGGCAGCCAATTGAGTCGTCCTGAAACAGGCGCTTGGCCCTTTCCCCCATCACGCTGAGCCGCTCGGCAGCGGGTAGCGACTCATCGTAGGCCAGGGCAAACAGGGAATGCTTCAGGCGCTCGTGAGACCAGCTCAGCACATCGCGCAGCAGTGAATCCTTGTTCGGGTAGTGATGGTAGAAAGAGGCCTTGGTCAGGCCGCAGGCCTGGGCCAGCATGTCCATGGTCGTGCCATGGTAGCCATGGCGCTTGAAGGTTCTGGCACAGTGCTGCAGCAGTTCATCGCGAGAAATCTTGGGGGGGCGCACAGCAGCATCCTGTCAGCGATAAGTGCGGTTGATTCTATGTCATGCGCCGTATTGACTCAATTTGACGATTACCGAACGTTTGTTTAGTTTTGCTGGGCGGCGCACTGCGCCACCCCCGGAACGAGACAGGAATACAGCGATGACGGCCAGCACTTCTCCCGAACAGTTCACCTTGCAGGCGGACGATGGTTACCCCCTGGGCGCGACCCGCTATCCGGCGTAGGGCAAGGCCAGGGGCAACCTGTTGATGGCGTCTGCCACGGGGGTGCCACAGCGCTTCTACCGGCGCTTTGCCGAGCACGCCAGTCAGCGCGGTTTCACCGTGCTGACCCTCGACTACCGAGGCATTGGCGACTCCAAGCCCGATTCCCTCAAAGGCTTCGACATGGCCTATCTGGACTGGGCGTTACTTGATCTCAAGGCCGCCGTCGATTACCTGGGCAAAGACGATCAGCCTCTGTACTGGATGGGGCACTCCTTCGGCGGGCACGCGCTGGGGCTGCTACCCAATCAGACACGTATTGCCGCAGCCTACTGCTTTGGTACGGGCGCCGGCTGGGCTGGCTGGATGCCTGGCCTGGAGGCGCTCAAGGTGCGCTTGATGTGGGGTGGTGTGCTACCGCTGATCGTCCGGGTCAAGGGCTATCTGGCCTGGAGCCTGCTCGGTATGGGTGAGGACTTGCCGCGTGGGGTTTATCGGGACTGGCGGCATTGGTGCAGCTTCCCCCGCTATTTCTTTGATGACCCGCAGATGGCGGACACCGTACGCCGCTTCGCGGACGTGCGCATGCCCTGCCTGTTCGCCAATGCCGAGGATGACCTCTGGGCCCTGCCGCGCTCGCGTGACGCTTTTATCGTGGGTTACCGCAACGCAACGCTGGAGCGCCGCGATCTGCCGGTCTCAGCCGGTCAAGCGATTGGCCACATGGGCTATTTCCGCCCGACACTGGCGCCCTTGTGGGATGAGGCGCTCGACTGGCTACTGGCTCAGGAGGTGAGTGCCGAAGTGCAGCTGCGCTCGGGCACACAGGGCTGATGAAAAATCTCAGGCAATAAAAAGGCCGGCTTGTGGCCGGTGTATTATTGTTGTATCTCATTGATTTTATAAGATTTTATATTTATAAATTACTTTGACCCACACTTTGACCCACACTCTGGTGGGTCGCTGCCCTGGGGCGATGATTTCAGATGGCTCTTGGGCTCATCTCTCTATGCTTGAATACGGCGGCGTCGATGGCCTCTTGGATTACACGCAGGTGTTCCTCTGCAAGAGGCGTTGCAGCGGCTTCTTCCTCGGGGGATAGCGCAGGGAGTGTTTCCTTTAGGTAGGCCTCCCACTGCGCAAGCTGTTTTATGCAATGGCGCAGCTGCTTCCAGGTTTCATCAATGCGGATCTTGGCTAACTCTTGTTCAAGCTTGCGTGCGTTGCGTATGGCTTTCATTGCCTGAGATTCGTGCCTGGCTTCCTCTTTGTTAATGGAAACCTGTTTAGAGGCTACCTCGATCAGGCTTTCAATCACGCCTGTTTCAGTAATTTTGTGTCTTTTTGCCAAGGTCTTGAGCTTTGCCTTGGTTGCTTTGGGGAGGGTGAAGGAGCACGTCTGCCGGCCACCCTCTGTCGCTCGATAGCGCCGTTGCCGGATGGCATTTCTCAGTCGCTGAATGAGCTTTACGCCTTCGGCCTCTTTTTCTAGGGCATGGATCGATCTGACAAGCGAGCTGAAAATCGTCGCGGCCATCAGGCTGAGCTTGTCCTTGAGTCGATCAGGGCAGTGTTTGGACAGATAGTTCGCGGCCCACTGCCACTCTTCATGATCATCCTCATTGAGCCAGCTCGGCTTGCCTTCAGTCCTCGCCATCCACCTCTCTCCTCTTACTGAGCTCCACCACCATGCCGTGGGCGCTCGCTATGCCAAGCCTGTTAACAGAAAAGATAACTGATGTGTTAGCTGATGTGAATTATGAGGTGTTAACTGATTTGTTAATTAGCATGTTAAATGCATCGTTAACGGTCTTGTTAACTGAATTAACTGTTCTGATAAAATAGGGTATAAAATCTCAATTTCTATTTTTGGATTAAGATTTTTACGGCCATGATAGCTCTATCAGATATAGAAGCAGATGCAGAGGCACGGTTTTTTTTGCAGGCTTTTGTTTGTCGGAATGACGTCAGTCTGGACGTGCCTTACAAGATCAAGCCTGTAGCGAAGCAACTCTGTCTGACGGAAAGGTTTGTCTGGGATGCTTCGCAAGAGCTGGTCAGGGCTGGGCTTCTGAAGAAGTGCAAGCAGGACGGCAGGGTTGGGCGTCCTGATGTCAGCTACGTAGCCTCAGAAAACTTGCTTAGAGTGCTCGTCAAGGCAGACCCAGAATTCACTCATCGCGAGCTGATGCTTCGTCTTTTTCTTGAACCGGAGATTCACGCAGTTAGGGACGGTGAAACGACGGCATCGACAGGGCATGAGGAAAAGCCACCCCGTACTGCGACGCGCAAAGACGGTCGGCCTGCAGCTCCTGGTGCCAAGGGGCGGTTGGGGGCTGCTACCCGGGTTTTATTAGCGGCCCTTCTCAGTGAGGCTGACGAGTGCGGTGTAGTGGCCGGGCTTGGAGGGCCTAGGCTCAGGGCTATGACTGGTCTCGACACCTTATCGATCAAGCATCAATTGAAGCGTCTTTTGAGCTTGGGGTTCGTTAGGAGCTATATGCCGGGGTTGTCGCATGGGGTCTTCGTTGGCTCAAAGGTAACGAGCATCTACTACCTAAACCTGGATCACCCGCAGCTTCGTTTGAGACAGAGGGAACGGGGGGTAGTGGTATACGTAACGCATGGGCCGGGCAGATACGACATACTCGGCGCGGCAATGCCGACGACAGAGGCGCTAAATGCGCTGAAGCCAAAGCAAGGACAAAAGCCTTATGTGCTGGATCTGCTCTATCACAAGCTGGCAAGCCATACGTCGTATCTGCTGACGGCTATTTGGTCAGATCCAGAATGCGACCTGGGTGATGCGAAAGCGGAAATTTCCAAAAGGATTGCTGAAGAGCTGGGCGGTCCGTTGACCGTTAATTCTGATCGGACTGCGTACGCTGGTTGGGGAGGCTTGAGGGAAAGTTTCCAGGCCGAGGCTTGCCGGTGGGCGGAAAGCATCCACAAGGGGTTGCGCCGTATGAAAGTCTGGCCAGGATACAAGCCCCACCTGGTTCGGCTCATTCCAGCTCCGGTGAGAAAGGATGGCCTCAGCATTGTGTCGCTGGTTGTTCATCCCGCACCGAGAGATAACAACATATGCCTTTGGGTATGGGACGTACGCGGTGGGAGGGTTGACTCGTATGTCCGTGAGGATGCGCTGGACTCGGCCCTTCGCTATGACGTAAGGCTTTTGACCAGGGCCCCCTAGGCGAGCAACAGGCAGGTCATTTTATACGGCCCTCGCAGATCCTCTGGGACATACAGAGGAGCCCTGCTGATGCGAATTTTCCGCTTACAAGACGTGATCACTGCTACTGGCCTGTCTAGGTCGACCCTGTACAAGTACATCTCGGAAGGCACCTTCCCGAAACCGGTATCGTTGGGCGACCGATGCGTCGGCTGGGTCGATAGCGAGGTGCACGACTGGATCCTGGCCAGGATTGAGGAGCGTGACCAGGCTGAGGGTGCTGCTACGCGCCCGATTGGCCACCTGAGTATGGCCGGCTAGAACCGCTCCTGCGCCATGATCAGCTTCGGCTGGTCATGGCGCTTATGCCGTCGTTCAGTCACTGGCTGTGCGGCCTCGCATGGCAAGTCGTGGCGGTGTCGCTCCCGCCGCCCCGACAGCCTCTTCGATATCTGGCTCAGGCCTCTTCAGCTTGATTTATTTCCGAAATCCGAACTCGGCAAAAATTGCCGCTATGGCGGGACGATTGAGGTGGCTTTGCCCGAGCAGCTCGGCGAAGGAAATTGCGGTGCGGGTATTATGCTTTTACTAGCTATTACCCCCCGAAGGGTTCACGCCTAACCGAGTAGCAACCTTCACTGACCTACACAGGGAGTCGGACACTGATCCACCATCTGAGAGGCCAACACTACAGCGTGTCCAGAGAGACCAACCAACGGATCAGGCGAGCAAGGTAGCGGTTAAAAAGTACACAGTAGACAAAAGGTTATGAAACTCCACCAACGAGAGGTCATAACCATGCTCAACGATACCGACACCATCCAACGCTACCCGCTTCGTCATCCAGCCAATACCAATCTGCATCTTCACTACGACGACACCTTTGAGGGCTTCCGCTTGATGCGTGACAAGGGGCCTTTCATTCGTGAGCACCTGTCCGATCTCAAGCGCACCATAGACCTGGCATTAGCTGAGTATCCGAGGGTCTTAGCCTTCAGAGTTGACCTCCACTTGCCTCAAGGCGTCCTGCTACCTGACTACGCCTATACGAACCAGGTCATCAGCCGATTCTTCGAATCGTTTACGAAGAAGATCCAGTACCACCAGGAACGAGTGGCTGATCGTGGCTATTCGCGTGGCTGCAAAGTACGGTACGTCTGGTCGAGAGAAATAGGTCAGGCAGGCCGGCAGCATTATCACCTGCTGATCCTGTTGAACCGCGATGCCTATTACACCCTGGGGCTGCTGCGCTCAGAGAGGGTCAACATGATCAGCCGGATAGAAGAGTCATGGGCCAGTGCACTGCGGTTGTCGAAGCATGAGGTCGACGGGCTGGTACATATCCCCGACAATCCAACGTATCGGATAGATCGGCATCCCCGTATGCGGAAGGTTGCATGGTCAGAACACAAGGTTCTTGTTGATGAGCTACCGGATCTGTTCCACCGGGCCAGCTACCTGTGTAAGAAAGCGACCAAGTCCTACGGGGATCGTCAGCGAGGATTCGGTACCAGTCGAGGGTAGTGGCTAGTTCGCCTTTGCGACCATTAACTCAGACCAGCGAGTGGTGTAGGCGGGGGATAGCAGTTTTCTTCGCATAGCCCACTCGACTGGCTTGGCGATGCGTCCTGGCTGCAGCGTTCCACGTCCTCAGCAGTTTTTGATAGCTTCCATGGGGCACAGGATCATTTTCACATGCCAATGCTCGTTCCTTTATCATCCATGCACTTTGCATGGATGGTGGGCCTAAAGGCCCCCTGTGCCGCCTTGGCAGCAGTGATCGGAACAGCCCTATATGAACGCCGTAGAAATCGAACAAGCCATCACCGACCTGGCCAGCCAGCCGTTTGACCGGGTCGAGTTCCCTTATGCCTTCCTGCAGGCTTTCGGTAACAAGGAAACCACCCTCAAGCGCCTGCGTTCGGGTGCAACCAATAAGTCCGATCTGGGCGGCGTACTGCAGACCAGCAATATCCATTTGGCTGTGTGTGAGCCAGGCAAGGTCACCGAAACCCTGGCGGCACTGAAGGCCAGCCCCGCGACGGCCCGTGCCAAGGCTAAATATGTGCTCGCTACCGATGGCGAGACGCTGGAAGCTGAGGAGCTGGAAAGCGGCGAGACGGTCGCCTGCGACTACCCGCAGTTTCCTCTTGTGTCAGCTCACCGCTCGTTACCTATCTGGATGGCGAATGCAATCTGCGCTCAGTCGAGTTGCACCTGCACCCACCCTGTCAAGTTGGGCTAGCGGTTAGCTGTAGCCTACTTACCGCCAGACCGGCATTATCTGGGATGGGGCAATTCGATGTGAAAGCCCGTGAGGCTAGCCGCTGAGGTGCACCAGATGCGGCCTTTGTGAGCCTCAATGATGGATCGGGTGATTGCAAGCCCGAGCCCGGCGTTGCTCGGGCTGCCCTCCCGCCGAGCGGGGTCAACCCGGTAAAAACGGTCGAAGAGCTTCTCTAGATGCTCTGAGCTGATTGTGTCCCCTGGGTTCTCGATACTGAAGGTAGTGGAGTCCTCTGTCTCGCGGATCAGAACCGAAATTGTCTGTCCCGCCGGCGTGTAGCGCAGCGCATTGGACAGCAAGTTGGATAGCGCGCGATCAAGCATCAGCCGATCTCCCAGCACTTGGCCTTTGCCTGTGAGCGATAGCTCAATGCCGCGCTCTTCGGCCAGAAGGTGGTAGTAGTCAAACAGCTTGAAGACTACGTCAGCCAGTTCGATCCTGGCCTGCTCGGGGATGATCAGGCCATTATCAGCCTTGGCCAAGAACAGCATGTCATCAATCATCCGAGACATGCGCTTCAAGTCCTCCAGGTTGGAGTACAGATTCTCCTCATAGGCATTGATATCGCGTTTTTTACTCAGCACGACCTCGGTGTGGGTCATCAGATTGCTGACTGGAGTTCGTAGCTCGTGGGCAATGTCGGCCGAAAAATTGGAGAGCCTAACGAAGGCATCCTCTAGCCGAGCCAACATCGCATTGAAGGAGAGAACCAGTTGCTGAAGTTCCCGCGGCACTGGTTCGAGAGGGATTCGCTCCTGTAACGAGCGAGCGGACATCCCGGAGGCCACATGAGTGACTTGCCGCAGAGGCCTAAGGCCGCTGCGAGCAACCACCCAGCCGAGTGCGGCACTGAACAGGGCGCTGATGACCAATCCAATCCAAAACCATCGTTGCAGCGTGTCGAAAAAGTGTGTGTGATTGGTGACGTCAAGAATCAGCAACGCAGTGAGCGGCTCAGCCTGATCGGCTACCGAGATTTGCTCCGTCATGCCACGGTACATGTGTTGGCCGTTCTGCCACTCCCACATGCTCTGCTCATTTGCACGTCTGAAACGCTCAGGTACTTCGACTGCTCTGGGGTCGGAAAACAGTACAGAACCGTCACTGGCCAGGATAGTGGCGGCCAGATCCTGATGGGCTCCCAGCAAAGCTCGCAACTGCGGTAATTCTTCCGAAAGGCTCGCTTCACCGCGAGCATTGTTGAGGATATGTTTGGCGGATTCGAGTTTCTCCACCAGGGCCTGCCGATCCAACATCTTGAAGTGGTGCTGGCTGAGCATATTGAAACTCAGCCCTGCTACCGTCAGGACTGCAATTACCGCGGACATGAACATCAGGCTCATGCGTGCGGTCAGCGAAAGGTGCTTCATATTCACTCCGGAGCATCCATCATGTATCCCATGCCGCGGGCGGTATGAATCAGCTTGAGATCGAAATCGTCATCGATTTTTGCGCGTAGCCGGCGTACCGCAACCTCAATGACATTGGTGTCGCTGTCGAAATTCATGTCCCAAACCTGAGAGGCAATCAGCGACTTCGGGAGCACCTCGCCGCGCCGGCGCAGTAGCAGTTCCAGCAGTGAAAACTCCTTCGCGGTCAGGTCAATTCTTTTCCCGCCACGGATCGCACGCCGCTTCATCAGATCGACTTCCAGATCGGCAATTTTCATGGTGGTCTGCGTCGGCGAACCATTACCTCTGCGCAACAGCGTTCTGACCCTGGCCAGAAGCTCTGAGAAAGCAAATGGCTTGATCAGGTAGTCGTCCGCACCCAGCTCCAACCCTTTTACGCGGTCTTCCACACCATCGCGTGCCGTCAAGAACAGTACGGGGACGTCTTTTCCTGCTGCGCGCAACATGCGCAGCACTTCCCAACCGTCCAGCCCAGGCATCATTACATCCAGAATTAGCAGGTCATAGGCTTCGCTAAGTGCATGCTGAAGGGCATCTGTACCGGTCATAACCCGGTCGACATTGAACCCAGCCTCGGTGAGACCTTGCTGGAGGTACGTACCGGTTTTGGGTTCGTCTTCAGCTACCAGTAGTTTCATGTGTGCAGACTCCAAAAGTCGGGTGGCCTGAGTTTGCAGGCAAACCGCGGCCCCAACCAGAAGCTTACGAAAATGTAATTCTGACTTCAGCTCACTGACAGGGTGGCTTGTCTAGGGTGCAAGCATGAGTACTAGGTTGTGCTCTCGGCCCTCGACAGACCAAAAGCAGAGGTGCCGGCCATAGTTTGCACTGATGGAGACTGCCCATGAAATCGCTGAAACCTTTGCTTCTGGTTGGTTCGCTACTGCTGTCTTCCATGGCTTGGGCCGAAGGGGGCAGCGACCGTGTATTCGAGCGCATCCAGCAGATGCGCGACAAAGCAGAAGCCGTGCTGATCCAGGCGGAGAAGGCCCCGGTCGGCGAGCGGCATGTGCACATGAAGGAGCATATGAACATGCTCGAAGACATCATGAGCCAGCTGCACAACGAACATCCCGCGCCAAACATGTCTGCCGAAGAGCATCTGGCCTGGATGGAAAAGCATGACAAGCTGGTAGACGACGTGCTGGCTCAAATGATCCGCGAGCACAAGCTAATGATGGCCGACAAAGAGTGCCATCGATAAGGATTTTCCCATCTTCCAGGCCTTCCGTGATTGCTCCTTTGGCCTAGCGGCGCCTTTATGGCGCCGTGCTTTTTCCCAGCTGACGCAATTGTAGTTTTGGGGTCAGCGGCCTGGCAGCAAGCGGGGAATAGCATGAGATTTCCAGCACCCATCTCGAGGTCTCACCATGAAACGCTTACCCCTTAAACTGCTGATCAGCACTCTGTTCATCAGCACCACCTTTCCGGCATTTGCCGAGGTCGGCGGCAGTAGCAATGGCATTGGGCAGCAGGCCCAGGCGACGCCAGCGACTCGTACCATCTTGGTAAAGATGGACGACATCAACTACAGCCAGAAAACGATCGATGTGAAGCCAGGTGAAACCGTGCGCTTCGTTCTGAAGAACGAGGGCGCGTTGATGCACGAGTTCAACATCGGGCAGGCAGCGTCCCAGCTGGAGCACCAGCGCAAGATGGCGTCCTTGTTCAAGGACGGCACACTGACCCCGACCGGCATGGCCGAGCGCATTGTCTGGCATGAGCGTTATGGCACGGGAGACTCCAACCCTCCAGGCTATCCGGAAGTCATCAAAGCCAAGCATGACGACCCGAACGCGGTTCTCGTCGAGCCCGGCACAACTAAAGAGTTCGTGTGGACCTTCCCTCAGGCGGGCAGTTTGAGCTTCGCCTGTACATTGCCTGGGCATTACCAGGCGGGGATGGTCGGTGAGTTTGCTCTGCGTTAGTCCGGCACCGGTGCTACCCGTTGGCCGCGGGCTGGGTAGCACCGATCTGACGAACCTTACTGCGATGTAGTTTTCGCGTCAGCGTACCGCCAGTTGCACCTCATTAGCATCGGGACTCATCCCTCCTCAACACCTCAGAGGCACACCATGAAACTCAGACCCGCTTTCATAATCACCACCCTTGGTTTACTGCTCAGTGCTGCCAATGCGCTGGCCAGCCCGGGCCACAAGAAAGACAGTATTGGGCAACCGGGAGACGGTCAGGCAGTAGATCGCACCATCGAAGTCCGGATGGGGGACATCTTCTTCGAACCCAAAGCAATGGAGATCAAAGCAGGCGAGACAGTTCGCTTCGTCCTGAAAAATGACGGTGCACTGCTACACGAATTCAATCTTGGCAAAGCGGCATCCCATGCCGCGCATCAGAAAGAGATGGCTGCGATGTTTCAGAACGGCACGCTGTCCCCGACTGCAGCGCATGACATGAGCAAAATGGACCACGCCATGGGCGGCATGAAGATGGTCGGCATGGAGCACGACGATCCCAACAGCGTTCTGGTCGAGCCAGGTGCACGCGAAGAGCTGATCTGGACCTTCTCCGACGCTACTGATCTGGAGTTCGCCTGCAATGTTCCTGGACATTATCAGTCGGGAATGGTCGGTAAGGTGACCGTACGCTGAACTCCATTGATACGCGTCAACTCTGCCTGGCTAGAGCAACCTATGCTGATTCTATGGTCATTGAACCGAGGCTATTGTCATGGATCACACGCACCACACTGGCACTACGGAACCACCTTTTTGGAAGAGCAAGATTGGCATCGCACTGATCATGCTGGCCGTAATCGGCATCTTCTATGTCGCGCGCGAGCATTACGGTCATCTTTCGCAGGCTTTGCCATACCTCATCCTGCTGCTATGCCCGCTGATGCATCTGTTTGGCCACAATCATGGCGGGCACTCCCACTCCAGCGGAGCCGCAGTTTCCAAGGACGAGGATAGGAAGTAACTCGAATGCAAAAGACCTCCTGCCATCATGACCAGGGCCATGCACATCACTCGCACGGCCATCCAGAGAGCCCACGCGATCCGGTGTGTGGCATGGAGGTCAAATCTGATAGTCCTTACCAGGAGAACTTTGAGGGAAGGGCCTATCGGTTCTGCAGTACAAAATGCCAGGAGAAGTTCCAGGCAGCCCCTCATCAGTACATGAGCCATCAATCGCATGCCGGGCACCACCAGCATGCCGCTCGGCCAGAGTACTCAACTCAGGCAGGACTGGGGGCTGAATACACCTGCCCGATGCATCCCGAGATTCGCCAACCGAGCCCTGGCAACTGCCCGATCTGTGGGATGACGCTCGAACCCGTCATTCCAGAGCTGGAGGACGAAGAAAATCCGGAGCTGAAAGACTTTTCGCGACGGTTCTGGTGGACCCTGCCATTGACCGTCATCGTGACCGTGCTGGCGATGGCTGGTCATTCCTTGCAGCTGTTCCATGGAACATCCCAGAACTGGGTTGAGCTGGTTCTGGCAACGCCCGTGACGCTTTGGGGTGGCTGGGTATTTTTCACTCGCGGAATAGACTCCATCCGGCAACGCAGCCCTAATATGTGGACCCTGATCGGATTAGGAACTGCAGCCGCCTACCTCTACAGCGTGGCAGCCACCCTGGTGCCGCAGTGGTTCCCGGCGGCCTTCGTTCAGGATGGACGCATCGGCGTCTACTTCGAGGCCGCCGCGGTGATCATCTCGCTCACGCTGTTGGGCCAGATGCTCGAACTCAAAGCCCGCTCGCAGACCTCTGCCGCCATTAAGTCACTGCTGGGATTGGCCCCCAAGACTGCCCGGCGCATCAGGCCTGACGGCCAGGAAGAAGATATTCCGCTGACCCACGTCCATCAGGGTGACCACTTGCGTGTCCGGCCGGGCGAAAAAGTCCCGGTGGATGGCACCGTGCTGGAGGGCGAGAGCGCTGTCGACGAGTCGATGCTCACCGGCGAGCCGGTGCCCGTCACCAAGCGGGCAGGGGATACCCTCATCGGTGCCACCCTGAACACCCACGGCAGTCTGGTGATGGAAGCGCAGAAGGTGGGCGCCGAAACCATGTTGTCGCAGATCGTCCAGATGGTGGCTAAGGCCCAGCGCTCCAAGGCGCCCATGCAGCGTATGGCCGATGCCGTGGCAGGGTATTTCGTGGTGGGGGTGATCCTGATCGCGATCCTGACATTTTTTGGCTGGGGGTTGTTCGGGCCGGAATCAGGTTGGGTATTTGGCCTGATCAACGCCGTGGCCGTACTGATCATTGCCTGCCCATGCGCCCTGGGCTTGGCAACGCCGATGTCGGTCATGGTCGCGACCGGCAAGGCCGCCAGCAGCGGTGTGTTGTTCCGTGATGCCAGCGCTATCGAGAACCTCTGCAAAATCGACACTTTGATCGTCGACAAGACCGGGACCCTGACGCAGGGGCGGCCGGCCTTTCATAGTGCAGAGGGAACCGGGCCGTTCGACTCGGTCGAGGTTCTGCGCTTGGCCGCAAGCCTCGACCAGGGCAGCGAGCATCCGCTGGCGCATGCCATTGTCGATCATGCGCGTGAACAGGGTCTTGCCCTGGTGAAACCGGAGACCTTCGAATCTGGCTCAGGTATTGGTGTACGCGGACAGGTCGATGGCCATCAACTGCAGCTTGGGAACACAGCGTTGATGGAGGAGGCGGGCGTCGATATTACTCCGCTGCGTAACCGTGCAGAGCAACTGCGCCTGGAGGGCATCAGCATCATCTATCTGGCCGTCGATGGTCGCCTGGCGGGTCTCCTGGCCGTTTCCGATCCAATCAAACCGACCTCCCAACAGGCTGTTGCTCAACTCCAGAACGCTGACGTGAAGGTCATCATGGCCACTGGCGATGGCCTCACCACAGCAAGAGCCGTGGCGAAGCAGTTAGGCATCGAGGAGGTGCATGGCGAGGTGAAACCGCAGGACAAGGAGAAATTAGTCGCCGAACTGCAGAGCTATGGCCGGCGTGTTGCCATGGCGGGCGACGGCATCAACGATGCGCCGGCCTTGGCCAGGGCCGACGTAGGCATCGCTATGGGCACGGGCACCGACGTGGCGATGAACAGCGCCCAGGTGACCCTGGTCAAGGGAGACCTGATGGGCATCCTGCGGGCGCGCACCTTGTCGGTGGCCACGGTGAAGAACATGAGGCAGAACCTTGCCTTTGCATTCCTCTACAACGCGATGGGAATCCCGCTAGCGGCCGGGCTGCTGTATCCGCTGACAGGACATCTTCTGTCGCCCTTGATCGCTGCGCTGGCGATGAGTGTCAGCTCCGCGTCCGTGGTGTTTAACGCCTTACGGCTGCGGCAGTCACGGATCGATTAGACCTTGCGGTAGCTAACATCGTTTGCCTCGGTCGACGAAGGGCAAGCTGACGCCATTTCATCGTAGGGGCATTCCCCATCGCCCACGACATAGCAATCTAAGAGCCTCGCCATCAGGCGAGGCTCCTCTTGGGGCTAGCTCAGAGTATCGGCAGGCTGTAGCTGACGATCAGGCGGTTCTCGTCCTGGTCGGCGGCGCTGGTGTTGCCACGCAGGCTGGCGTTACGCCAGGAGAAACCGAGGCCTTTGAGGGCACCGTCCTGAAGCACGTAGTCGAGGCGGAAGTCGCGTTCCCATTCCTTCTTCTCGCCGTCGGCCGAATCGATGTTGTCGCCGGATAGATAGGTGACAGTGGCCTTCAGACCTGGTACGCCGGCCTTGGTGAAGTCGTAGCCGTACTCGGCCAGCCAGGTGCGCTCGCCGGCACTGGCGAACTTGCCGATCTGCCGGTCGGTGATCAGGTAGGCGGTGGCGCCGTCGCCCTGGTTCAGGTAGGGGAAGTTGCTGTCGCCGGAGACTTCCTGGTAGCCGGCGCTCAGCCCGTGGCCGCCGAGGCTGTAGGTGAACAGGGCGCTCCAGGTGTCGTTGTCCACTTCGCCCTTGGTGATCGCCTTGCCGGCCGCGTTCAGACCGTAGTAGCCAGTGCTGGCATAGCCTTTGGCCACCCCGGCGGCGCTGTCGTTCTTGCCGTCGGCGTCGCTCTTGAAGTAGCGCAGGTCGGATTTCAGCGCGCCCGGGCCGATGGCCAGGCTGTGGGTCAGGCCGAGGAAGTGCTGGCGGTAGAACTCGTTCAGCTCGCCGTAGTAGTACTGCGCCAGCAGGTCCTTGCCGATCTTGTAGTCGCCACCGGCGTAGTAGAACTTGTTGCTGAACTGGCCGGTCTTGGCGTTGTTGGCTCCGGAGATGGACAGGCCTTCGTTGTTGCTCGAACTGCGCCCCTTGGCGTGTTCCAGCTGGCCGCCGACCAGGGTCAGGTTGTCGATCTCGGCTGAAGTGATCTGGCCACCCTCGAAGGTCTGCGGTAGCAGGCGACCGTCGCTGAAGGTGACCACCGGCAGCTTGGGCTGCAGGGTACCGATGCGTGCCTCGGTCTTCGACAGACGCACCTTGCCGGTCAGCCCCAGGCTGCCGAAGTTGTCCACCGCGCGACCGTTCTCGTCGGTGGGGAACACGGTGCCGCCGTATTTGCTGGAGTCGGGGTTGTAATGGCGACCCTTGCCGGAATCCAGCTTGACGCCGAGCAGGCCGAGAGCGTCGACGCCGAAGCCGACGGTCCCCTCGGTGTAGCCGGAGATGTAGTTGAACTGGAAGCCCTGACCCCATTCTTCCTGGGTGGCGCCGTCCGCGTTGCGGGTGTCCTGGTTGATGTAGAAATTGCGCAGGCCGAGGCTGGCCTTGCTGTCTTCGATGAAGCCGGCGGCGTATACATGCTGGCTCAAAAGTCCCAGTGCTAGGGAGGCACTTATTTTTTTCATGGTGATGCTCCGGGGTAAAGGCGGCTCAGCCGTATGTGAGATCACAGCGGCTAAGGCGATAGAAGTCAGCTCAGCTGTCTTCTCTGCTTTCCGATTCCGGCACGCACCAGGCTCGTTGGAGTTTCTGGCGCGCGAGGGAACAACAATCGGAAAACGGTGTAGTTGCCCGGCACGCTGGACACATCGACGGTGCCTTGGTGCAGGCTCATGATGGAGCGCACGATGGCCAATCCCAGGCCCGTGCCTCCCTCTGCTCGGGATCTACTGGTATCTACTCTGTAGAAGCGCTCGAACAGATGAGGAATGTGCTGGGCTGGGATACCAATCCCTGGATTGCCAACAGACAGCGAGACCGTCTCATGCTGCTTTTCAATCAGCAGCGAGATGCTGCTGTTGCGGGGGCTGTGACGTATGGCGTTCGACAAGAGGTTCGAGACGGCCCTTTGGATCATCAATCGATCACCGAAGGTGTGGCCTGCCCCACTGATGTCTATCGCAATCTGCTTTTCCTCGGCGGAGATAGAGAGGAGGTCTACAACTCGCCGTGCTTCGTCGTCTAAATCAATTCGCTCGAAAGGCACCAACGAAGCGGGGTGACTTACCTGAGCGAGGAAGAGCATGTCCGAGACAATGCGTGTCACGCGCCCAAGCTCCTCGGTACAGCATTCAAGGACCGCCTTGTACTCTTCTGGTGGACGCTCTCGTGAAAGCGTTACTTGAGCCTTACCCATCAGATTGCTGATGGGGGAACGTAGCTCGTGGGCCAGGTCGTCAGAAAACTGCGAGAGCTGTTGAACGCCACTGTCCAGGCGATGGAGCATGAAGTTGATGCCGTGTGCCAGCTCGCTTAGCTCTTGAGGCAGTCGATCTATTGGTATGCGATGGGTCAGGTCCTGAGTGGAAACCTGTGACGCTATTTTTCTGAACTGGCGCAGCGGTGACAATCCGCGTTGGACAATCCACCAAGCTCCAACGCCAATGAAGAGCAGAAGAAAAGGCAAGGCGATCATGGTGGATCGCAGGTACGCCGTTAGCAGTGCGTCGTCTGCAGAGCGATCTATAGAGAGCTGGATCGTGACTTCATTGCCATCTTTCAAGCGCACATGCTTCGAGGCCGTCAGAAAACTGTGCTTGGTGCTATCCAGCCATTCGTGGAAGAAAACGCCCACGGCGCCTTCAGAATGCAGTTTCGGAGCGTTCGACCTGTTGCTAACGCTCAGCAGCTTCTTCCCTTCAGGCCCTCGCTCATAGATGGCAAGTTGTAGGTTGTCGTGGCCTACAACAAGGTCGAGCAGTCCATGCGGTTGCTTGGCGATGTCGGCACTCGATATCGAATCTTCTTTGAGTCGGTGCTGGATCTGCTCAAGCTTGCCGTTCAGGCTGCTTCGGGCCAGCGAGGCCAGCTCGTGCGTCAGCGAGAAGTAAGCAAGGGCGGCCAGGAGCACCACCAATGCGGCTCCCATCAGGGCGACAGATAGCCCTAATCGCATGGAGAGGCTGGCAGGTTTCATCCCCGCTCCTCGAGTACATAACCAACCCCTCTGAGGGTATGGATGAGCTTCCTTTCAAAGGCGTCATCGATTTTGGCGCGCAAGCGGCGGATGGAGACTTCGACCACATTGGTGTCGCAATCGAAGTTCATGTCCCACACCAACGAAATGATCTGAGTGCGTGAAAGCACCTCACCCGAACGCCTCATCAACAAGTGCAGCAGCGCAAACTCTTTGGTCGTCAGGTCTATCCGTTGCTCACCGCGGAAGGCTCGATGTCTGGCAGGGTCCAGCTCTAGGTCTGCTACACGTAGAGTTTCTGGTGCCGGAGCCTGCTCGCTGCGACGCAGAAGGGTGCGAACTCGGGCCAGCAGCTCAGGAAACTCAAAGGGCTTCACCAAGTAGTCATCCGCACCTAGGTCCAGGCCCTTGATCTTGTCTGCCAGCCTTCCTCTGGCGGTGAGCATCATGACCCTTGTGTTGTTATCACGGCGAAGGTTTTCTAATACGCCCCAGCCATCTATCTCTGGAAGGTTTACATCCAGAATGACCAAGTCGTAAGTGTGTTGGCGCACAAGATGAAGACCATCTAATCCAGTAGAGGCCTTGTCGACTACATAGCCACTCTCGGTCAGTCCTTGATGCAGATATTCGGCAGTTTTGGGCTCGTCCTCGATAACTAGGATTCGCATATTAAATTTACCCAGGCAGGCGGCATATTGTTGTTTATTGGGCCGCGTAAAGTTTCATAAATTAATAATGACGTGGCATGAAGAGGCTTTTAGCGCACGATAGGAGTAGACAATCCTAAAGCCTGTAGCGGCTACAGGGTCAATGCGCAAGCCTTGCTGTGACTGGCATTGCGACAAGCTGTCACATTTAGCGAGTATTTCAGGCAGATTTCCCTGGTGGGGTTACTGATTTCCCTAAAGGTTCCTTCGCTGACGCTATATTTGTATCAGCATGTAACTTCACAGGACTCTCTGATGGGGGCATCTTAATACAGCGAAATAGCCTGTAGGCCTTGATTACATATTTGTAATTTTCCAGTCACCTTGGCGATATGAACTGATATCTAAATTCTGCGGCTAACTCATTTCCTGTCTTCATCAGCTGACCGCTACTGCCGGGTCGAGCCGTTTTAGTCAGGGATGATCATTGGTTGCGGAGGATTAACCCTTGCTCTCTTGCGATGGTGGTGTTGCAGGTTTTTATCGGAAGTTGCTTCCGGTGTTACTGGTGTCCCTATGGGTGGTTGGCCGGCCAGCAGTCGCTGCGTCCTCGGAGCTGTCGCTGGCTGAAGCATTGCGCCAGGCGCAAGACAACAGTCCGACTCTCTCGGCTGCGAGCCGATTGGTAGACATCTCTTTGGGCGAGCGGCAGCAAGCCGGCCTGCTGCCAAACCCAGAGCTGTCATGGGAGGTGGAAGACACCCGCAGCAACACGCGGACCACTACCACCCAGATTACGCAGCCGATTGAGCTTGGGGGAAAGCGAGGGGCACGCATCGAGCTAGCGGAGAAGGGGCAGAGTGCGGCATCGGTCGAGCTAGAGCGCAGCCAGAATGAGCTGCGCGCCGATGTCATCCAGTCGTTCTACGACAACCTGCAAGCAAGGATGCGCGTCGAGCTGGCGGAGCAATCTCTCGCGCTGGCTGAGCGAGGAGTTCAGGGGGCCGAGGGGCGAGTCAAGGCGGGCAAGGTTTCACCAGTTGAGCTAACTCGGGCCCAGGTGCAGCTCTCTGAGGTCCGACTTGAGCTACGTCGAGCTCAACGGGATCAGGCTAGAGCCCATTCTCGACTGCAGGCTGTCATCGGTGGCAACGCAGACATCAGGGTTGTTGGGAGTGCGACCAGCATCCCAGAACCGCCAACAGTCAATCAGCTGTGGTCTGCCTTGGAGACAACCGCAGAAATGCGCCTAGCCCGGCTGTCTGTGGATCAGCAAGAGGCTTCATTCGAGCTGGAAAAGACCCAGCGCATTCCAGACCTGAATGTGAGCCTGGGCAGCCAATACAGCGCTGAAGATCGGGAGCGAGTCAACGTAGTTGGCCTATCGATGCCGATCCCTCTCTTCAATCGTAACCAGGGCAACATTCTCTCCGCTGCACGTCGCGCCGACCAAGCCCGCGACCTGCGCAACGCGACCGAGCTACGCCTCAGGGCAGATGTAGAGCAAGCCATGGATCAGTGGGTCGTTGCGAAGGAGGAGATCAACTCGTTCGACCAGACGATTCTCCCATCGGCCAAGAGCGCTGTTGATAGCGCTACCCGCGGATTTGAGATGGGCAAATTCGCTTTTCTCGATGTGCTGGATGCTCAGCGCACGTTGATTGGTGCCCGCACGCAGTATGTCGACGCCCTGGCCTCAGCCACCGCGGCATGGGTGCAGTTAGAGCGCGTGTATGGCGATGTATCAGCCATCCCCGCTGCACGTTGAGCCGCCGAGTTCCTACCGACCGTCTTGGTGACCCGCATCTGGAGTGCGGGTCGCTGCATTTCCTTTAGGAGTTGCTTATGAGCAAAAAATTACCCCTCGTACTCGCGATCATTGCGGGCATAGGGCTTATTGGTGGCGGAGTAACCCTCATGAATGAGGAGAAAGGCCATGAATCGGATGAGCACGCCGAGACAAGCAGCCATCAGGACACAGAGCACCATGGCGAAGAAGCAAAGCAGGGTCACGGCGATGCTGATGAACATGGAGATACCGAGCATCACTCTCGCGGTCCAAACGGAGGAACGCTGTTCAGTCAGGACAACTTCAGTGCCGAGCTAGTTGCGCCAGAGAGTCAGGATGGAAGTGCTCCCATGTCGCTGTATCTAGCACAGGAAGGGCAGCAGATTGTGCCCGGGGAGAATACCCGGGTGTCCATGGAGGTCAGACGTCCTTCAGGTGAAGTGAATACGCTCCGATTCGAGCCCAAGGGCGATGCCTTTGTCAGTGCCATGGGTATCGCCGAGCCGCACTACTTCGAGGCTCGCATTCTGATTGAGCGAGAAGGGAGGGCCTATCGTTTCAGCTACGCCAAAGAGGAGGGACTCATCGAGCTCAGCAACGAGCAAATCGATGCCGCCGGAATCCAGTTGGTGAAGGCTACTGCCGGAGCTATGAGCACTACCATCAGCCTTCCCGGTGAGATTCGCTTCGATGAGGACCATACGGCTCACGTGGTTCCTCGAACTGCTGGTGTCGTGGAAAGCGTCCAGGTCAACCTGGGAGAGTCAGTTAAGAAGGGGCAACTCCTGGCTGTTATCGCAAGCCAGCAAATATCAGATCAGCGTAGTGAGTTTGCTGCGGCCCAGCGCAGGGTCGAACTGGCCCGCACAACCTTTGAGCGAGAGCAGCAACTGTGGAAGGAGAAGATTTCTGCAGAACAGGATTACCTGCAGGCCCGCCAGGCGCTACAGGAGGCAGAAATTGCTCTCAGCAATGCTCGTCAGAAAATGGGAGCCCTGGGCGAAAACGTTGCTCTTGCGGGGGGGAACCGCTACGAGCTAAGGGCCCCGTTCGATGGCATCGTGGTGGAAAAGCACCTAGTGCTTGGCGAGGTTGTGAACGAGGCGAGCAACGCCTTCACCATTTCAGATCTCGGCCGTGTCTGGGCAACCTTCAGTGTTGCACCGCGGGACTTGGGCAAGGTCCAGGTCGGCAAGCCGGTCAAGATCAGTGCCCCGGAGCTGGAGGCTGAGGTTGTAGGCAACGTTTCGTACGTGGGTAACTTGCTTGGCGAGCAGACACGCACGGCGACTGCCCGCGCCACTCTCGAAAATCCAAATGGCGCATGGCGCCCAGGCCTCTTCGTATCCGTCGCGTTGTCAGCCGACTCCCGCCAGGCCAACGTCACCGTTCCAGTCCAGGCAATTCAGACCATCGAAGAGAAACCCACGGTTTTCGTTCGCGTGGACGATGGATTCGTGGCGCTTCCCGTGGTGCTAGGCGCCCGTAGCGAAGGGGCTGTGGAAATTACCCAAGGCTTGGCCGCCGGAGCGCAGGTAGCGACAGAAGGGAGCTTCATCCTCAAGTCCGAGCTGGGCAAAGGCTCCGCCGACCACGCCCACTGACCTGCCATTGACGGGAAATTCGTATGTTCGAACGCATAATTCAGTTCGCTATCGAGCAGCGCATCATCGTGATGCTTGCCGTACTGGCGATGGCTGGCTTAGGTATTGCCAGCTACCAGAAGCTCCCCATAGACGCTGTCCCTGATATCACCAACGTTCAGGTACAGATCAATACCGCAGCAGCAGGCTTCTCACCTCTAGAAACCGAGCAGCGCATTACCTTTCCGATCGAGACGGCCATGGCCGGCTTACCGCACCTCAAACAGACCAGGTCGCTATCGCGCTCTGGTTTGTCGCAGGTGACCGTAATCTTCGAAGACGGCACGGATCTCTACTTTGCCCGCCAGCTCGTCAATGAGCGCCTGCAGGTTGCCCGCGAACAACTGCCAGAAGGAGCAGAGGCAATCATGGGTCCAATCTCGACAGGATTGGGTGAGATCTTCTTGTGGACGGTCGAGGCTAGAGAGGGGGCGTTGAAGGAGGACGGCACGCCATACACGCCCACCGACCTGCGGGTAATCCAGGATTGGATCATCAAACCTCAGCTGCGCAATGTTCCAGGCGTGGCCGAGATCAACACCATCGGTGGCTTCGCGAAGGAATACCAGATCGCCCCGGACCCCAAGCGTTTGGCCGCTTATAAGCTCACCTTGGGAGACCTGGTCACTGCGCTTGAACGCAACAATGCCAACGTTGGTGCCGGTTATATCGAGCGCAGTGGCGAGCAGCTGCTGATTCGGGCTCCCGGTCAGGTCGCCACTGCAGCGGACATCGCCAACATTGTAATTAGCAACGTCGACGGGACCTCCATTCGGGTCAGCCATATTGCGGATGTGCAGATTGGCCGAGAACTGCGTACTGGAGCTGCCACCGAAAACGGTCGCGAAGTTGTGCTCGGCACGGTGTTCATGCTCATTGGCGAGAACAGTCGCAGCGTCTCGCAGGCAGTTGCCGCCAAGCTGGAGCAGATCAATCGATCGCTCCCAGATGGGGTAGTAGCCATCACGGTCTACGACCGAACCGATCTGGTGGACAAGGCCATCGCTACGGTTAAGAAGAACCTCATCGAGGGCGCGATCCTGGTAATCGCCATCCTTTTCCTGTTCCTCGGCAATATTCGCGCAGCGATCATCACCGCGATGGTGATCCCGCTGTCGATGCTCTTCACCTTCACTGGGATGTTCACCAACAAGGTGAGCGCTAACCTGATGAGCCTCGGTGCTTTGGACTTCGGCATCATCGTTGATGGCGCGGTGGTCATTGTCGAGAACGCCATTCGCCGGCTGGCTCATGCGCAACAGCACCATGGCCGGATGCTTACCCGTTCCGAACGCTTGCATGAAGTGTTTGCCGCCTCGCGAGAGGCGCGCAGGGCCCTGATCTTCGGCCAGCTAATCATCATGGTGGTCTACCTTCCGATCTTTGCGCTGACAGGGGTCGAAGGGAAGATGTTCCACCCCATGGCGTTCACTGTGGTGATTGCTCTGTTCGGGGCGATGATTCTTTCCGTGACCTTTGTTCCAGCTGCAATTGCGCTCTTCATCACCGGCAAGGTCAAAGAGGAAGAGAACTTCGTTATGCGTGCCGCCCGCAAAGGCTACGAGCCGGTACTGGGCTGGGTCATGGGCAACCGAACCGCAGTATTTGCCGGCGCAGTTACCTTGGTGGTGTTGTCCGGTGTATTGGCAGGTCGCATGGGCAGCGAGTTCATCCCTAGCCTCAGCGAGGGGGACTTTGCTTTGCAGGCATTGCGCGTACCAGGAACTAGCCTGACGCAGTCGGTGGAGATGCAGGCGCGCCTGGAAAAGAGACTGGTAGAGAAGGTGCCGGAGATCGAGAGGGTATTTGCCCGGACCGGTACCGCTGAGATCGCCTCTGACCCAATGCCGCCGAACATCTCGGATGCCTACGTCATGCTCAAGCCCAAGGACCAGTGGCCTGATCCGGACAAGTCGCGAGAAGAGTTGATAGCTGACCTGCAGCGTGTGAGTGCGGAAGTTCCAGGTAGCAACTACGAGCTTTCTCAACCCATCCAGTTGCGCTTCAACGAGCTGATTTCAGGTGTACGCAGTGACGTCGCGGTGAAGGTGTTTGGTGACGATATGGGTGTGCTCAACAGCACTGCTGCTGAGATTGCGGAAACCTTGGAGAAAGTAGAGGGCGCTTCCGAGGTAAAGGTTGAGCAAACCACTGGGCTGCCCGTGCTAACCATCAACATTGATCGTGACAAGGCTGCTCGCTTTGGCCTGAACGTAGGCGATGTTCAAGACACTATCGCTTTCGCGGTAGGAGGCCAGCGTGCAGGCACCTTGTTCGATGGCGACCGTCGCTTTGACATGGTGGTGCGGCTCTCGGATCGGCTGCGTACGGATATCGAGGGCCTTTCGCGCCTGCTGATTCCAGTTCCTGCGCCATCAGGCGGAGCGGCAGAGCAGATATCGTTCATCTCACTATCAGAAGTCGCCAGCCTCGACCTCGTACTTGGCCCTAACCAAGTCAGCCGTGAGAACGGTAAACGCCTGGTGGTGGTCAGTGCCAACGTGCGAGGACGGGATATCGGATCCTTTGTTCAAGAGGCCAGCGATCGCCTGCTGCAGGATGTGAAGGTTCCGGCCGGATATTGGACCACCTGGGGTGGTCAGTTTGAGCAGCTGCAGTCAGCAGCCAAGCGGCTGCAGATCGTAGTCCCGGTCGCTCTGCTCTTGGTCTTCACCTTGCTCTTCATGATGTTCAATAACGTCAAGGATGGCCTGGTTGTGTTCACCGGCATTCCCTTCGCATTGACTGGCGGTGTACTAGCCCTTTGGCTGCGAGATATCCCCCTGTCCATCTCGGCTGGCGTCGGCTTCATTGCCTTGTCGGGCGTCGCGGTTCTGAACGGCTTGGTGATGATTTCCTTCATCCGTAATCTGCGTGAGGAAGGAAGGACGCTGCACGAGGCAATCATTGAAGGTGCTCTGACTCGCTTGCGGCCGGTCTTGATGACAGCGTTGGTGGCGTCGCTGGGCTTTGTGCCAATGGCGCTGGCGACAGGTACCGGGGCCGAAGTTCAGCGACCTCTGGCATCAGTCGTCATCGGAGGGATTCTATCCTCCACCACCCTCACGCTCTTGGTACTGCCAGTGCTGTATCAGTGGGTACACCGACGGGATGAGGAAGAGGATGCTGAGTCGTCGGAAACCGATGGAGATGTAGCCTTGCACAAGGGATGACGTCACTCAAATGAACCAGGTGGTCCGTGCCCCAGGCGGTATGGACCACCGCATGGTCAACCCACCTTCGCTTTCGTAATCTCATCGAGAGCCATTTTGCGCAGGACTCCTGGGCCGAACTTCTGCAGCAGCTAGCCGTTCAAGAGCGCGGGCGCACCTGAAACACCAATCCCCAATACAGCCTGCAATCGGCTTCGAGCATGTCATCGATGTCAGATGAGCTCGTCTCAGCCGTGGTCTGCTCCACATCTAGACCCGCTGCAACCGCCCAAATCTTTAGTCTTCTCGCATCGGATCGTCAAACCAATCAGGTTGGGCTGCCCAGGAAGATTCAAACATTTCTGGGTATGCATCTGCCCCATCTATTGCATCCAGCGCAAGGCGTAATCCGTCAGGTAGCGCAGCACATCAGCCTCCGCTTGCCCTTGGCTGGCATATCCATGCTCCGGCAACCATTCCGTTTTCAGGCTTCTGAAAAACGCTCCATCGGCGCGTTATCCCAGCAGTTACCGCGGCGGCTCATGCACTGCTTGATACGGTAGCGCCAGAGCATCTGGCGAAATTCAATGCTGGTGTAGTGGCAACCCTGGTCAGAGTGAAACATTAGCTGCTGCGGGCAACCTCGGGACTCGTAGGCCACGCGTAACGCGCGTGTCGTGAGCTGCGAGTCAGGTCGATTGGGCAGTGCCCAACCGACGATGCGGCGCGCATACAAATCCATGACTGCTGCCAGGTAGATCCAACGATTACCCGCCCAGATGTATGTCACATCACCGCACCACACTTGGTTGGGGCTGCTCACTGTGAACTGCCGATCCAGTGTGTTGGCCGCAATGGCACCTTCACCATCGGCCTTGCGGTGGCGATGCTTGCGACATTGCCAGCTGTATAGCCTGGCTTCTTTCATCAGGCGTCCAGCCAGAAAGTGACCAACCTGCACACCCTGTATTCGCAGCGCTGCCGATAATGTTCTGGCTCCTGCGGAACCACGACTTTGGGCGAAGCTTAACGCCTTATCGGGGTGTCCAGAATCATTGAGCCACAACAGGGATAAAAAAGCGCCCTAGGAAGGGCGCAAAGTGTACACATCTTTCCAAAGGAGCTCGTGGAGCCTTTAGAGGTGAACTCGGCAGGGAAAAGGCTATCAGCGTTCGTTTGCTGTATTTTTATCTTGGGCTGTATCTTTCTTAGTGCTGCTATTTTTCTGGCTTTCTGCTTGTGCCGCCTGGTTGTCTTTTTCGTAAATCTTTTTCTGATTCTCTTTGAATCGCTTTACCATTTCGTGACGGTTATGGCTATCACCTCGCGCAAGCACGGGAGCTGTAACGCTGAGGGCAAGAATTCCAATAAGTGCTGCATGTGCAATCTTCATAAGCTGGGTCTCTCTCAGTTGGTGATGAGCTATTGGGTTTCGCTCTTTGAACACGCCTAAATCTTAGAAAGATGAAACTAACCGGAGCGTGAGCTCAAGATTAAAATGTTGACATCCAGGACTATAAAGAACGGGCAGATCTGGCTGAACCTACAACTGACCCTCAAGTAAGTGCAGGAGCTCTCATGGTCGCGCGCCATGATGACAAAGAAAGGCATAAAAAAAGCGCCCTTAAAGGGCGCTTAGGGTACACCTCTTTCCAAAGGAGCTCGTGGAGCTTCTAGAGGTGGACTCGGTAGGGGAAAAACAATCAGTCTTCGTTGGTTGTGTTGTTGCTTTTGGCGGCGTCTTTTTCAGTAGCTCCACTTTTCTGGCTTTCTACTTGAAATGCCTTGTTGTCTTTCCCGTGAATTTTTTCTTGGTTTTCCCGAAATTTTTTCACCGCTTCCAAAGAGCGGCCGTAGCCATCTTCTGCAAGTGCAGAAGTAGCAGTACCGAGTGCGAGAATTCCAATAAGTGCAATATTTGCGATCTTCATAAATCAGGCCTCGTTCAGTTTGTAATGAGCTATTTGCTTGCGCTCTGTGAAGATGCCTAGATTTTACGAAAATGAAGCTAACGGCAGCATGAGCTCAAAATTACAATATTGACATGCAGCGCTAGAGAGAGCGGGCAAGTAGTTGCCCGCTCCACTTTCTAGTCAGAGCACTTCCAGTGGGTACTCGACAATCAGGCGAACTTCATCCAGATCGGACTCGTAGTCGGTCGCACGAGTGGTCATCTGGCGAACGCGGAAGGACATATCCTTCAGCGAGCCAGACTGAACTACGTACTTCGCTTCGATGTTTCGCTCCCAGCGCTTCTGATCGGTCAGCGGGTTGCCGTTTTCATCACGACGCATGTACACGTTGTTCGCATCGGAGTAGTCGGCGTCGGTACCGAAGGCGTAGCGGGTCATGAAGCTCAGGCCAGGGACACCGAAGGTGGCCATGTCGAGATCGTAGCGAAGCATCCAGGAACGCTCATTCGGGGAGTTGAAGTCGCTGTACTGGATCGAGTTATCGAGGAAGATCGAGTCAGACTGACGCAGATAGTCGAAGTCATCGTCGCCGTTGTTGCGCTGATGAGACAACGCCAGGGAGTGGGCACCGAACTTCACACCGACCTTGCCGCTGTAGATGTCGTTGTCGAACTCGCCCAGCAGCTTCTGCCCCTGGTCAACGGCTTTGTAGTAGTTCAGGCCGCCGAACAACGAGACGCTCTCAGAAAGCGGGTGGCTCCAGGACATGCCGGCATAGTGCTGATTCCAGGCATCTTCCAGGCGGCTGGTGTAAAGGCTAAACGCCAGGTTGTCATTCAGGGTGTAGTCGCCGCCAAAGTAGGCCGCCCAAGGTGCATCCACGCCGCCGGCGTAGAAGGTGGCGAAGTCTTCGCTCATGCCACTCTGCTGCGGTTGGCTCATCGCATGAACTCGACCACCCTGCAGGGTCAGACCATCAACGCTGTTATTGACGACGGTGACACCCTTGAAGGTTTCCGGAAGGAGGCGAGAGTCACCATAGTGAAGAACCGGGGTCATCGGGAACACATCGCCGGCCTTAATGACCGTATCGAAGAGCTGAGCTTTTACAGCTCCGCCCAGCTTGGAGTACTCGTCTTCCGCTTCCCCATCGCTGTTCACGGGAAGCAGGTTGATGCTGCCGCCAGGGCCAAAGCGACCATCACCGGTATCCAGTTTGATGCCCAGCATGGCGAACGCGTCGATACCCACCCCGACGGTTCCCTCGGTAAAGCCGGACTCAAAGTTCACCATGACGCCATGCGCCCATGCTTCGGAATAGCCATTTCCAGTTGAGCTGGACTGACCATCTCGGAAGTCACGGTTCATGTAGAAATTTCGATTGAGGATATTAAGGCTGCTTCCTTCAACGAAACCCTCGCCTTTTGTTTCCTCAGCAGTGGCCACCATGGGGCTGATTCCAATGATTGCCGAAAATACTGCAAGAGATAATTTGGTCTTGCTCATTAATTGCTCCTTTATTCTTGGCAGAATTGGATATTTGCCATGACTGTTCTTGTAGGTATTGAGCCCCGGTGCGAGAGCAGCCAGAGGCGGTCGCACCTATCGTTGCAAGCCGTAGATAACTTGAAGATGATTGGAAAATTACAATTTTGTAATCTTCGAAAAGATGAGGGATGGGGCTGCTTAATTTGACATTTTTTGCACAAACGACACCCAGCGGCGCACTCGAATGGTGCGCAGAGTCGAGGGAGTCAGTTCTGGTTTAGTTATCGTTTGCGAGGAGCTGCTGCAGATCTTCTGGGACGGGCATGGGGAGGAATGCGCTAACTCGTGCACGCCCAGTATTGCCAATGGGGACCCAGATGCGTGAGAAAAGTAGTGCAGCCACTATGCGAGGTATTTGCCCAAGGACCTCCCGATAGTCCTTGGTCTGCAGGCCTAGGCGTAGCATCAGCCAATGTGACTTTGCATGCAGGTAGGGATGCCGTTGAGTCAGGATGTGGGCGCGCTCTAACCACTCAAATGCTCTACCAGGCTGCTTCAGCCGCAGGTTCGTATCGGCTTGCGCAAAGGCCTCTGCAATTGCTGATTTCAGTTGAGATTGCATGGCTACCTCCCATTATTGTCTGAGCAGCCTCAGGCCGTTAAACACCACGAGCAGGCTGACGCCCATGTCAGCGAAGACAGCCATCCACATAGTGGCGCCTCCTGTGATGGTTATGCCCAGGAAGATAGCCTTGATGCCAAGTGCCAGGGCGATGTTCTGCTTGAGGATGGCAGCAGTACTACGAGATAGACGGACGAACGTAGCGACCTTGCGCAAGTCGTCATCCATCAGTGCAACGTCCGCGGTTTCTATCGCCGTGTCGGTCCCTGCGCTACCCATGGCAAAGCCAATCTGAGCTTTTGCCAGCGCTGGGGCATCGTTAATGCCGTCTCCCACCATGCCAACCGTTAAACCTTGGGCCTGCATTTCAGCGATGACTGTGAGCTTGTCTGCCGGCAACAGGTTGCCACGAGCCTCATCAATACCCACCTGCTGGGCTATCGCCAGGGCTGTGTGCTCGTTATCGCCACTGAGCATACATGTCTTTACCCCAAGCTCGTGGAGCTGCCGCATGGCATCGGCACTGGTCTCTTTCACGGTGTCTGCGACTGCGAATAGAACAAGGGGCTGTTGGCCGTCGCACAGGATGACGACGGTCTTACCCTGACGCTCCAGCCGCTCCAGCGTAAGCTCCAGCTCCTTAGAACAGAGCCCCAGCTCCTCAACCAGACGATGGTTGCCTAGATACAACAGTTGGCCTTTCACACGGCCTTTGACTCCCCGTCCAGGAAGCGCTTCAAACTCCTTGACGTCCAGTAGCGACACATCGTTATCCATCGCATGTCGAGCGAGTGCTTTTGATACCGGGTGATCAGAGCGAGCAGCTAGGCTAGCGGCACTGACACGATGCATTTCGATATCTGTTTCTTTGAGCGGCAGGAAGTCTGTCTGAACCGGCCTCCCTTGAGTGATGGTTCCAGTCTTGTCGAGTGCAAGCAGTGCCAGATCTTTGCCGCTCTCCAGATAGACCCCACCTTTGATGAGGATGCCTTTGCGAGCCGCCGCTGCCAGGCCGCTGACGATGGTAACGGGAGTGGAAATGACCAGCGCGCATGGGCACGCGACGACCAGCAATACCAGCGCTCGATAGATCCACTCCTGCCATGCGCCACTCAGCAATAGCGGTGGGAGCAAGGCGACCCCTAGGGACACCAAGAACACGGCGGGGGTGTAGATCTGAGAAAAGCGGTCAACGAAACGTTGGGTCGGCGCCCGAGAGCCCTGAGCCTCCTCCACCGCATGAATGATCCGAGCCAGGGTAGTGTTGGTAGACGCTGCTGTTACCCTGAACTCCAACGACCCTGCCTCGTTTATCGTGCCCGCAAAAACCTGATCTCCAATGCTCTTATCTACCGGCAAGCTCTCGCCGGTTATAGGTGCTTGATTGACGGTGGAGGTGCCTGCCGTCACCTCGCCATCCAAGCCAATTCGCTCACCTGGCCGTACCCGAACAACAGCGCCAAGTGCTACCGCCTTGATGTCCGCATCTAGCCAGGATCCATCCGCCTGCAAAACAGTGGCCCGCTCGGGGCTTAAGTCCATGAGTCCACGGATGGCGTTACGTGCACGCTCCAGTGAGCGCGCTTCAATAACCTCGGCTACCGCGAAGAGCACCATAACCATGGCCGCTTCGGGCCATTGGCCAATCAATACGGCACCGGTTACAGCAATGCTCATGAGGGCATTGATGTTCAGGTTGCGGTTCTTGAGCGCAATCCAGCCCTTCTTGTAGGTACCGAGCCCACTTAGCGCTATCCCCACTATTGCTAAGGCTGCAACCGCCCATTCGGGGGCCAACTGCCCAAAGTGGATTATTTCGGCTGAAACCGCAGCGATCCCCGCGATCGCCAGCGGCCACCAATGCTTCTTCTTCGTTGGGGTAGGTTCCTGGCGGTCGGCACTCTCCTCGACAACCGGTGAAAGCCCGAGCTCCTGGATGGCTGCCATGAGCTGAGGTAACAGCTCTGGAACATGGTCTACGACCAGAGTGCGTTGCAGCAGGTTGAACTGCAGATTGCTGATGCCTTTCTGGTTAGCGAGCTTGTCGCGAATGAGCTTCTCCTCAGTAGGACAGTCCATCTGCTCGATGCGAATTCGTGTTTGTACATGAGCGTCCGTGGGCTCGGCCTGCATACCCAGGGAGGCGATCACATCAATGATGGGGGTGACCGAAGGGAGACTGTGCTGTACCCCTAGAACGCGAGTCATCAAGTTAAAGTCGAGCTGGTGTATCCCGGCCAGCGAGCCAAGCTTGCTCTGAATCAGGCTCTGCTCTGTCGGACAGTCCATCGCCTGGATGTGGAAAGCGCTGAATGTCGTTCCTGGTGGCGCTGGCTCGCGCTTTTGGTCTTCAGGTTTATGATGATCCGAGTGGTCGTGACTGCAGCAACTGCTCATGGCGGGATCTCTTATCTAAGTCATTGCAGAGTCAACACCCTGAAGCCACTATAGGGTCAAGCATTGATCAGGAGATTCGTCCCATGAAGATTGGTGAGCTCGGAAAGCAGGCTGACTGTCAGGTGGAGACTATTCGTTACTATGAACGTGAAGGGCTGCTGCCTGTTCCTGGTCGAAGCGAGGGGAACTACCGGGTCTACGGGAAGGAGCACCTAGAGCGGCTCGTATTCATCCGTAACTGCCGAACCCTGGACATGACGCTTGATGAAATACGGCGGCTGCTTTTGCTCATCGATCGTCCGGAGGAGAGCTGCGATAGCGTTAACGGCTTGGTAGACGAGCACATTCGCCATGTGGAGCTTCGGATCAACAGTCTGTTAGCTCTGCAGAAGCAGCTCGTTGAGTTGCGCCATCGATGCGCCGCGGAGAGAAGTGTCGATGCATGCGCAATCATCCAGCAACTTAGTTCGAGCGGAGGGGTTCAACCTTTGCCTGAGGCAGAGCATACGCACGTTGGCAAGAGCCATCGCCACTGAAGCCCCTTCAGCCAGATCGCAGCCTGCATTGGCGCTTGAACCTCTTGTAGAGTACGGGCTTGACCTTGCCATCGTGTCAAGGTCGATCCTGTCTGTGCGGTAACTTGAGCCGCTGACGAAATGAGGTGAAAGACATGTTCAGTCTGAGTGTTGCGGGGATGGGCTGTGGCAGTTGCGTAAGCAAAATCACGAAGGCCATCCAGGCGCTGGATCAGAACGCACGAGTAGAAGTGGATCGAACGGCCGGCAAGGTCACCGTTGAGAGCACAGAAAGTGCCGAGTCGATCCGCGAACTCATCCAGGAGCTTGGCTATTCGGCCCAGGTCAGCGCTTGAGCGCTGACCTGCTATCCCACTAAATCTCCAGTTCTGAGAGCTCTTTTAGCCCTGGGATACTGGTGACCTCGTTGGTCATACCTTCTGAACCATCTCGGCCGCGAAGCCAGTTTGAGTGATCGCCTGGCTCGCGCATTTCCAGCGTGTCATAGGAGTACCGCTTGCGCTTGAACAGGCTTTTCAATGCAGCGAACTCGTGGCTTTTTTCGTCTTCTATGCCGACGACTTCTCCTGCAAGCCGCTCCCAGTGACCAACGCCGTCGGCCAGCATTGCCTGATAGGTCTCCGGGTCAAGCAAGGCTTTGCTGTTTGAAATGAATGATGCGGTGAGTCATAGAAGCGCTCGGAGTGGCCAAAGAGAGAGCGCTAGCCTAAAGGTTCCGGGTCATTCGTGTAATAGCTGGCCGCGCTTTAGCAAACCGTCGTTGACCCACAACTTCAACCAGGTCGCGGCTTGCAAGGGAGCTTGCTCGCCATGCGTGGCGCTCAACGACTCGCAGAGTTCAGCGAACGATCCGCCCTCGATGAGAAACTGCAATGCCGAAGCCTCCGCTGGCTCCAGGCTCCGGTACTGGCAGACGAGTTCATGACGCCAAACAAGACAGGCTAGGTTCGTTGGCAGGCGGGTAATATCAGGCAGCAAGCTGCCGGACTTGGCGGCTTTCCACAACTCCAGCGTGTTGTACTGCAGCTGCAACCACCGGGCAGATGCAGTCAGGGAAACCCTGAGTGAAATCCAGTCTTCAGCCGAAAAATCACTGATGGCCTGCAGTGAAAGCACTTCGACGTCCTGAGCATCGAAAGCCAGTGTAAAAGCCCACTCAAGCTCCGCGAGTTCGCGCATCGGCGATAGTTGGGGTTCTTCGACGTAGCTGCCAATGAACTCGGGCAGCTTCTCGCCCAGCCAGCGAATGCTGAAATGTCGTGGTGGCCAGGCGGCCAAGTAGGCCAGTGCGAGCTGCTCGAATGATTCGTTGCCGATCCAGTGAAGCAGGGCAGGGAAGTCTTCTCGCAATACCGCAAGCAGGCGCGAACGGTAAGCATTGTGGTAGATCTGCAGGCCTTCGAGAGCACTCAGCGCTGTGCTACCTCGGATCTGCTCCAAAAGTTCGTTGGAGGGCAGGGCACTGTCACCTGTCAGGTAAGTTTCAAATGCAGTCTGTACGGCGATCAGGCTCAAGGGATGGCCCCCGATATCACAGCTTTGGCGATAGCACGGGCATGTGCTAATTCGGACAGCAGCTCCTCCAGCGGCGGAAACTGGTCATCCCGCTCGATCAAGGTCGATGTCGGGCCCAAGTAGCTCAACGTCTTGCTGTATAGAGACCAAACCGGATCAGCGATGGGCTGATCATGGGTGTCGATGAGGTATTGCCCGTAATCGCTGTGCCCGGCCAGGTGAATTTGCCGAATCCGCTCGTGCGGCAACTCCATGATGAACTGCCAAGGGTCGAAACCCTGGTTTCGCGAGCTGACGTAGACGTTGTTCACGTCGAGAAGCAGCTCGCACCCGGTCAGGTAACTGAGCTCCGAGAGGAACTGAGACTCGCTCATGCTGGATGTTGTCCACTGCACGTAGGAGGAAACGTTCTCCAGCACGATGGGACGCTCCAAAACATCCTGCACCAGGCGCACCCGGGCCGCGACATGCAGCAGGCTCTCCTGGGTAAACGGCAGCGGCAGCAGATCGTGAAGTTGATGGGCGTTGCCTCGACTCCAGCACAAGTGATCAGACACCCACTGAGGCTGCACCCGATCTGCCAGTTGCTTGAGCTGTCGTAGGTAGTCGATGTCCAAGGCATGTGAGCCGCCAATCGAAAGAGACACCCCGTGCATCACCAGGGGGTAGTGCTCGCCGATCGCATCGAGGAAGTAGAGAGCCTTGCCGCCTTCCACCAGGTAATTCTCGGAAATGATCTCGAACCAGTCGACCGCAGGCCGTTCCTCCAGGATCTGCCGGTAATACTCGTTGCGAAGGCCAAGACCGAAACCCAGAGTTTTGCGCTTACTCATTCGAGACTCCAGCAGGGGAGTGGCATGCACTCCCCTGAACCGCCTTATTCGCTGGTTTTGCCACCGGCTTCGTCACATTTGGCCTGGGTCATCAACTTGAAACCTTGGCCTTTGCATTCGCCTTGGCCTTTGCAGGCGTTTTTCGCGGTCATGCAGTCGTTCTGCCCCTTGCAACCATTGACCCCGAAGCACTTCACTTCAGCTGCTTTGGTGTCCTGGGCAGCCTGGGCAGGCAGGGTGGAGAACAGGCTGGCGGCCACCAGAGCCAGGGCGGCACCGGTAGCTACGTTGGATTTGTTCGACATAGTGGCTATCTCTCTTGGTTGTTTGATGGTCGCGATCCGTCGGTGCGAGTGAGCGAGTGAGCGAGTTAGCTCAGGCATTGCTACCGAGCAGGCCCATGAAATCCGCAAGGCTGCGCGGGCAGGAAGACAGTACCGAGCCTTCAGGAGGGCCTACAAGAAAGAAATAGCAACCTGACAGAACTGTAATGTTCGGATCAGGTTGCTGACAGGGCTTCGTGGTTAACGTGGCATCGAGCTTAACGCTCGTCTCCGTTTGTTACGGGGGCTTTTGAACTTACGAGGATTAACGAAATGAAATCGATCAAAACCCTGTTTGTAGTTGCTGCCCTGAGTGTTTCCAGCCTGGCGATGGCCGAAGGCGGTGCTGATCGCACGTTTGCACGCATGGAACAAGCCCGTCAGGCCTCGCTGGAAGCCTATCAGTTGGCCAAGCAGCAGAAGGATGAAGCTCCCGTCGCCGGCAGCCAAGCCAAACAGGCGGAACACGCCAACTGCTGAGCCCCCTCAACCTTACAGAAATGTAATCACCCGGATGGTTGAGATATGGCAGTTTCATACTGCTTGGTGTCGGGGGGAACTTGCGCAACGCGCAAGGCTTGAAGATCAAATCTCCCGACACTGGAGCAGTCAATGAACCCGAGACCGGATGCACATCACCGGCTCATCTGACGGATTGGACATAACGGCATGCAAAGCAAAACCACAAGACGTACTTTCGTCAAAGGCCTCGCCGCCGCCGGTATTCTCGGCGGCATGGGCATGTGGCGCACGCCGGTCTGGGCGGTAACCAGCCCAGGTCAGCCCAACGTGCTGAGCGGTAACGATTTCGACCTGTTTATCGGAGAGACTCCGGTAAACATCACCGGCGCAGCGCGTACCGCCATGACGATCAATGGCTCGCTGCCAGGCCCGATCCTGCGCTGGCGGGAGGGCGAGACCGTGACTTTGCGCGTACGCAACCGCCTCAAGGAGGACACGTCCATTCACTGGCACGGCATTATCCTGCCGGCGAACATGGATGGCGTTCCGGGCCTGAGCTTCCATGGCATCGCGCCTGATGGCATGTATGAGTACAAGTTCAAGGTCAATCAGAACGGTACCTACTGGTATCACAGCCACTCGGGGCTTCAGGAGCAGGTCGGCGTATATGGCGCGCTGGTCATCGATGCCAAAGAGTCCGAACCCTTCACTTACGACCGTGACTACGTCGTACTGCTGAGCGACTGGACCGATGAAAACCCAGCTCGGGTTCTGGCCAAGCTGAAGAAGCAATCGGACTACTACAACCAGCACAAGCGCACCGTTGGTGACTTCATCGATGACGTAAGCGAGATGGGTTGGTCCGCCGCCGTAGCCGATCGCAAGATGTGGGCCGAGATGAAGATGAGCCCGACGGATCTCGCTGACGTCAGTGGCTACACCTACACCTACCTGATGAATGGCCAGGCACCCAATGGCAACTGGACCGGCATATTCAAACCAGGCGAAAAGATCCGCCTGCGCTTCATCAACGCCTCGGCGATGACCTATTTCGATGTGCGCATCCCGGGCCTGAAGATGACTGTGGTTGCGGCCGATGGTCTGCACGTCAAACCGGTCAGCGTCGACGAGTTCCGTATCGCCGTGGCCGAGACCTACGACGTGATCGTCGAACCAGACAGCGAACAGGCCTATACCGTGTTTGCACAATCCATGGATCGCACTGGCTATGCGCGCGGCACCCTTGCTGTACAGGAGGGGTTGAGTGCACCAGTACCCAGCCCCGACCCGCGTCCGCTGATTGCCATGGGCGACATGGGTATGGATCACGGCAGCATGGGCGGTATGGATCACGGGAACATGGCCGGGATGGATCAGGGCAATATGGCGGGAATGGATCATGGCAGCATGCAGGGTGGCATGGCTGGTATGGATCACAGCCAGATGGCCGGAATGGATCATTCAAACATGGCTGGCATGGCTGGCATGGCTGGCATGGCTGGCAACATGCAGGCACACCCGGCCTCAGAGACCAACAATCCTTTGGTCGACATGCAGACCATGACGCCGACGCACAAGCTGGACGACCCAGGTATCGGCCTGCGTGATAACGGCCGGCGCGTGCTGACGTACTCTGACCTGCGCAGCACCTTCCCTGATCCGGACGGGCGTGAGCCAAGTCGCACCATCGAGCTGCACCTCACCGGGCATATGGAGAAATTCTCCTGGTCCTTCGATGGAATCAAGTTCTCTGACGCCGAGCCTCTACGCCTCAAGTACGGCGAGCGTGTTCGCATCACGCTGGTCAACGACACCATGATGACTCACCCGATCCATCTTCATGGCATGTGGAGTGATCTGGAGGATGCGAACGGCAATTTCCTGGTGCGTAAACACACCATCGACATGCCGCCAGGTTCCAAGCGCAGCTATCGGGTGACCGCCGATGCGTTGGGGCGTTGGGCCTACCACTGCCACCTGTTGCTCCACATGGAAATGGGCATGTTCCGTGAAGTCCGTGTGGATGAGTAAAGGAGATTTCTGATGAGTACTTTTATGAAGCGTAATGCCCTGTTTGGCAGCGCAGCGATGTTCAGTTTTTTGGCTGCTTTGTACGCGCCGACGTCATTGGCAGGTGAGGGGCACAGCGAGCACGAACAACATGCTGCCGAGTCGGCTGCGCCCGAGGCCATCAGTGACAAGCCTGCAGATCAATCGAAAGGCAAGGCCGCTGGCCAGCAGATGGATCATGGCACCATGGATCATGAGGGCATGAACCATGACGATATGGGGCACGAGAAGATGATGGATAAGCATGGCGGCACCGAAGCCGAAGCAGGTTCGAACCATGACCACTAGGTTTTCACGCCCGTCCCTCATAGCGCTGGTCGTGTCGCTGAGTGCACTCAGCGGCGGCGTTACCCAGGCTGCGGAAGAAATGGATCATTCGGCAATGGGGCACGGCTCCATGTCGATGGACCACAGCCAGATGGGCCACGGTTCCGCCAAAGCGCCGATGGAGGGCATGGATCACAGCAAGATGGATCATGGTGCCATGCAGAGCGAATCGGGCAGAATGGACCATAGCCAGATGGGCCACAGCCAGAGCCAAGAGAAGGCCCCAGCCATGGACCACAGCAAGATGGGACACGGCACCATGCAGGGACAGATGGAGGGCATGGATCATTCGAAGATGAACCATGGCTCCGCTGAAGCCCCGAGAACTACCAGTCGTACGCCGATTCCCGTTCTGACGGATGCTGATCGCCAAGCGGCTTTCCCGCCACTGCCTGGCCACAAGGTGCATGACAGCGCCATCAACAGCTTTTTCCTGCTCGATCAGCTCGAATACCAAGACGCAGATGAGGGCAGCACCCTGGCCTGGGATGCGTCGGGTTGGGTAGGCGGTGATATCAACCGGGTCTGGTTCCGCTCCGAAGGCGAGCGTACCAACGGCGTTACCGAGGACGCTGAATTACAGCTGCTGTACGGCCGCTCGATCGGCCCTTGGTGGGATGTCGTCGCGGGCGTCCGCCAGGACTTCAAACCGGAGTCGCCGCAGACTTGGGCCGCCTTCGGTATCCAGGGCATGGCGCTTTACGCCTTTGAGGCCGAAGCCACGGCCTTCGTCGGCGAGAATGGCCAAACTGCTGCCCGACTGGAGGGCGAGTACGACATTCTGCTGACCAACCGGCTGATTCTCCAGCCAACTGCCGAAATGAACTTCTACGGCAAGAACGATCCTGAGCGAGGTGTGGGGTCCGGGTTGGCCAATACCGAGCTCGGTTTACGTCTGCGTTACGAGATTGTCCGGCAGTTTGCCCCCTATATCGGGGTTTCTTGGAGCCGCTCCTATGGCAACACGGCAGACATGGTGCGCGACGAGGGCGGTGATGTAGACGAGGCGCGTTTTGTCGCCGGTATCCGGATGTGGTTTTGAGAACCTGACATGAAAAGAACAATTAAAACTTTGGTGGCGGCCGGCGTGGTCGGTAGCACAGCTGTCCTGGCCGGTGCCTACTTTGGCGTGGTCAACGTGGGGGCCGACGATCCCCATTTTCCTGCAGTGAATGCGTTTCTCACGATGGCCCGTGACCGCTCTATCGAAGTCCGTTCGCGGAACATCGAGGTTCCCAACCTGGATGATCAAGCTCTTATTCGCGCCGGTGCGGGCAACTACAACTCCATGTGTATCGGCTGTCATTTGGCGCCAGGTGTGGCGGAGACCGAGCTGAGCCAATCGCTTTATCCTGCGCCCCCCAACCTCGCCAAGATCGGTGTCGATGGCAATCCGTCAGCAGCGTTCTGGGTGATCAAGCATGGCATCAAGGCAACGGGTATGCCTGCGTGGGGCAAGAGCATGGGCGATGAGTACATCTGGGGCATGGTTGCCTTCATTGACCAATTGCCGACGATGGATGCCAAGCAATACCAAGCACTCGTCGCATCCAGTGGCGGCCATCAGCATGGTGGTGGGGAAACGCAAATGCACAATCATGAAGGTCAGCACGGCGACAACAAGCCTGGCCATCATGGCAATAGCGGCGGTGGCGAAGACCATCATGGAACAGGTGATGCCGGAGAGCCTGGCCATCACGATGCCGCGGCTACTGATAGCGAGGGTGGCTCCGCACCTGAGGCAGGTCACCATTCGGACATGAGTGGCGATGATCACCATGCCGGGGATGAGGCCGCCCCAAGCGGCGGAGACCATCATTCCGAGCAAACTCCGAATGCCTCGCCCAAGACCCACACCCACGCCGATGGCAAAGAGCACGTGCATGAAAGCTAAATATCTGGCCTTGCTGGCCGCTCTCTCCGTCACAACTGGAGTTCAAGCCGCTGATGCCCTGACGATTGATGTCCATCGTGATGCTAATTGCGGATGTTGCAAGAAGTGGATCTCACACCTCGAAGCGAATGGCTTCAAAGTCGTCGACCATGTCGAAAGCAACATGTCGGCAGTGAAGCAAAGTCTGGGCGTTGCGCCGCGGTTGGCGTCTTGTCACACCGCGGTGATTGACGGCAAGTTCGTCGAAGGTCATGTGCCGGCGGCTCAGGTCATCGAGCTCACCAAGCGCGATGATCTCGTGGGCATCGCTGTTCCCGGGATGCCGGCGGGCTCCCCCGGTATGGAAGTCGATGGCGTACAGCATGCCTACCAGGTCATTGGCTTGACCAAGGCGGGGTCTGATCAGGTCGTTGCAGAATATCCCGCTCAGTAGTACTGCCTGCCAGCACGGCCGCTTGTGTGTAGTGGCCGACTCTTTTTCATACGCCCTTTAACCTAAGTAAAAAAGGCGCCCGAGGGCGCCAAGGGCTGTCTCCAAACCAAAGGAGCACTACGAGGGGACAGCAGGACCAAGGCGCGAGCGGGCAATCAACCCGCCCGCTTGCCAGGGTTAGAGAACTTCCAGCGGGTACTCGACAATCAGGCGGACTTCATCCAGATCCGACTCGTAATCGGTCGCGCGAGTGGTCATTTGGCGAACACGGAAAGACATATCCTTCAGTGATCCAGTCTGCACAACGTACTTGGCCTCGATGTCCCGCTCCCAGCGCTTCTGGTTGGTCAACGGATCGCCGTTGTCATCACGGCGCATATAGACTTCGTTGGCCTTGCTGTAGTCGGCATCCCAGCCTTGGGCATATCGAGTCATGAAGCTCAACCCAGGCACACCGAAAGGCTCCATATCCAGGTCATAGCGCACTTGCCATGACTTCTCCTTCGGCGAGTTGAAGTCGCTGTACTGGATGGAGTTGTCGAGGTAGATGGAGTCCGATTGGCGCAAGTAGTCGAAGTCATCATCGCCATTGTTGCGCTGGAGACCCACCAGCACTGTGTGAGCGCCGAATTGGATGCCGACCTTGCCGCTCCAGATGTTGTTATCGAAGCTCCCGAGGAGCTGCTTCCCTTCATCGACCGCCTTGTAGTAGTTCAGCCCGCCGATCAAGGCGACATCGTCCGCAAGCGGGTAGCTCAGCGTGGTGCCCGCGTAATATTGATTCCAGGCATCCTTGAGGCGGCTGGTGTAGAGACTAAAGCCGACGTTGTCATTAAGCGTGTAATCACCACCGAAATAGGCGATCCATGGCGAGTCCACTTCGCCTGCGTAGAAGGTAGCGAAGCCGTCGCGCATGCTGCTGGTATTGGGTTGGCTCATCGAGTGGAGGCGACCACCTTGAAGCGACAGTCCTTCCACGCTGCTGTTGAGCACGGTGATACCTCGGAAACTCTCCGGTAAAAGCCGCGCATCACCGTATTGGACGACAGGGCTGACAGGAAAGACGTCGCCTACCTTGATCTCGGTATCCATGAACCGAGCTTTCACCGCGCCACCCAGTTTGGAGTAGTTATCCTCAGCCTGCCCGAGGCTGTTGTAAGGCAGCACATCGACTGAGCCACCGGCTCCTGAACGGCCGTCGCCGGTGTCAAGTTTGAGTCCTAGCATGGCAAAGGCATCGACACCGAAGCCTATGGTGCCCTCGGTGAAGCCAGACTCGAATCGGCCTATCACGCCATGCGCCCACTCTTCCGAATAGCCATTACCCGAGCTGCTGGACTGGCCTTTGCGGAAGTCACGGTTGAAGTAGAGATTTCGATTGAGGATGGTCAGGCTGCTGCCTTCGATAAATCCCTCGCCTTTCTCGTCGGCGGCCATTGCAGCTTGCCCGGTACTGATGCTCAGAGCGAGTAGAGAAAGTCCTAACAGGGTTCTGTTATTCATAAATTCTCCTGATGTTATTGGCAGTTGTCATTGTGTGGTTGCATATATGTGCCAAGCGCGCCGGGCATAACCAGGCGCGCCTTGGCCATATTTCCACATGCCAAATAACGTCAGGGTGACTTGAAAATTACTTTTCAGTCAGCGCGATGTCATTTATTAGTTTTGGTTCCGGCAACCTGTTCCGGCTGCACGGTATTCAAGAATATTCAGATCGCCGTTGGAGTCCTCGTAGGTCATCTGGGCTGGCATCACATTGCAGCTAGAGTCCGTTGAGGTAGTGGCCACGACCCTGGCGATATCGAGCTTCATGCCGTAGCGGTAATGAATAACTTCAGGCGGATTCTTTCCGTTAGCGGCAGCATACTCTTGCATGGCCTGCTCATTGGCCTGAATCATCCGACCATAAACACGATCAGCGCCGCCTTCTGCCAGAGTGGCAGAGGAAACAACCATAGCGGCAAGGGCTGCAATAACTTTGAGGCTTTTCATGTTTAATCACTCCTTCAAGGTGGTGATTAAAATATATCCGCTCAACCTGTCATAAAAATGAAGTCAAAGTTACATCGCCGTAATGCTTCCTGCCGCGTTACCCGGGCGAGTCAGCTTGGCGCGTGGCTTGCCCGGGTTTGTAAAGCTATAGCTCCTGCGGTGCGCGAACCTTCTGTGTACGCTGCCTTCGCATCAGCCAGTACGCGGCCGGCAAAACCAACATGGACATCAGCGGCGCGGTAATCATGCCGCCGACCATGGGCGCGGCGATGCGCTTCATCACTTCAGATCCGGCACCTCCGCCCCAGAGGATTGGCAACAGGCCGGCGATGATCACGGCCACCGTCATCACCTTGGGCCGCACGCGCAGCACTGCGCCTTCACGAATTGCCTCCAGTAGTGCCGGGTCACCGCTGCGCCCGGCATCCATACGTGCATGCCAGGCATTCTTCAGGTACAGCAGCATGATCACCCCAAATTCCGCCGAGACGCCGGCCAAGGCGATAAAGCCGACCCCAGTGGCAACCGACAGGTTGAAGCCGAACCAGTAGAGCAGCCAGATGCCGCCCGATAGGGCGAAGGGCAGGGTTGCCATGATCAGTAGGGCCTCACCGAAGCGGCTGAAGGTCAGGTAAAGCAGCACGAAGATGATCAACAAGGTCGCCGGTACCACCCAGGCCAGCCGTGCATTGGCGCGCTCCAGGAACTCGAACTGACCGGAGTAGGAGACGGTCATGCCAGCATCGAGTTGTACCTGCTCAGCTACGCGTTGCTGCAACTCGCGCACGGTCGATGCCAGGTCGCGCCCACGGACATCGACATAGACCCAACCGGACAGACGCCCGTTCTCGCTGCGCAGCATTGGCGGCCCTTCGGTCAGACTAACCTGGGCGACGGTGCCCAAGGTGATCTGCTGGCCGGCTTGCGTGAGGATCGGCATACGCCGTAGTGCCTGCGGACTGTCTCGCCACTCCTTGGGATAGCGCAGGTTGATCGGGAAGCGGGCCAGTCCTTCAACCGTCTCACCAATATTGCTGCCGCCGATGGCGCCCGATACCACCGCCTGCACATCGGCGATGCTCAGGCCATAGCGCGCCGCGGCCAGTCGATCGATCTGGATGTCCACGTAACGGCCGCCAGTAAGGCGTTCTGCCAAGGCCGAACTCACCCCAGGCACCTCTTTGGCCACGGCCTCGATATCGCGCGTTATGCGCTCGATGTCGACCAAGGAGGTTCCGGACACTTTCACCCCAATGGGGCTCTTGATCCCCGTCGCCAGCATGTCGATGCGGTTGCGGATGGGCGGCACCCAGATATTGGACAGCCCCGGAACTTTTACCGCGCGATCCAGTTCCTCGATCAGCTTTTCGGGTGTCATCCCCGCGCGCCATTGATCGCGTGGTTTGAACTGCACCGTGGTCTCGAACATTTCCAGCGGTGCTGGATCGGTGGCGGTCTCTGCTCGCCCGGCCTTGCCGAATACCCGTGCCACTTCGGGCACCGTGAGGATCATCCGGTTGGTTTGCTGCAGCAGCTGGGTGGCCTTGCTGGCCGGCAAGCCGGGCAGGGCTGATGGCATGTACAACAAGTCGCCCTCGTCCATCGGCGGTAGAAACTCTCCTCCGAGTCTGCTGAGGGGCCAGAGACTGGACAAAAACACTAGCAAGGCCAGCGCTAGGGTCACCTTAGGCCAAGCCAGCACCCACTCCAGCACCGGCCGGTATGCACCGATCAGCCAACGATTCAAGGGGTTCTGTTGTTCGCTGGGGATATGCCCACGAATCCAATAGCCCATCAGCACCGGTACCAAGGTGATCGAGAGGCCAGCAGCGGCAGCCATGGCATAGGTCTTGGTGAATGCCAGCGGGCCAAACAGGCGACCCTCCTGGGCCTCCAGGGTGAAGACCGGGAGGAAAGACAGGGTGATGATCAAAAGGCTGAAGAACAGCGCCGGCCCGACCTCGGCCGCAGCTTCGCCGATCACCCGCCAGTGCGCCTCGCCCTGAAGCGGTTCACCGGGGTGTCGAGCCTTCCAGGCCTCGATGTGCTTGTGCGCGTTCTCGATCATCACCACGGCGGCATCGACCATGGCGCCGATGGCGATTGCGATCCCGCCGAGCGACATGATGTTGGCATTGACGCCCTGGTAGCGCATGACGATGAAGGCCATCAGGATGCCCAGGGGCAGGGTGATGATCGCGACCAGCGACGAGCGCAGGTGCCAGAGGAAGATCAGGCAAACCAGGGCAACCACCGCGAACTCTTCCAGCAGCTTGTAGCTGAGGTTATCGATGGCGCGGTCGATCAATTGCGAACGGTCATAGGTGGTGACCACCTCGACGCCGGCCGGCAAGCTGCCCTTCAGGCTGTCCAGCTTGGTCTTCACCGCGGCGATGGTATCGCGGGCATTCTTTCCGGAGCGCAAGATGACCACGCCGCCTACCACTTCACCCTGGCCATCCAGCTCGGCAATGCCACGACGCATCTCTGGCCCCAGCTGAATGGTGGCCACCTGACCCAGCAGCACCGGAACTCCGCTGGCCGAAGCCCGCAGCGGCACATTGCGGAAATCCGCCAGGCTCTCTAGATAGCCTGAAGCCCGCACCATGTACTCGCGCTCTGCCAGCTCCAGGATGGCGCCGCCGGTTTCCTGATTGGCGCTCTTCAGCGCCGCTTCGACCTCCTGCTGAGTTACCCCATAAGCCACCAGCTTCTGCGGATCGAGCAGCACTTGGTATTGCTTGACCATGCCGCCGAGGGTGGCCACTTCGGCTACGTTGGGCAGGCTCTTGAGTTCGTACTTGAGGAACCAGTCCTGCAGTGCCCGCAGCTGGGCAAGATCATGCTGGCCGCTGCGGTCGACCAAGGCGTACTGGTAGATCCAGCCCACGCCGGTGGCATCCGGCCCAAGGGTGGTGGTAACACCCTCGGGCAGGCGTTCCTGCGCCTGGTTGAGGTACTCCAGCACCCGCGAGCGCGCCCAGTAGAGGTCGGTGTCGTCCTCGAACAGCACGTAGACGAAGGAGTCGCCGAAGAACGAGTAGCCGCGCACCGTCTTCGCCCCCGGTACCGAGAGCATGGTTGTGGCCAGTGGGTAGGTCACCTGGTTCTCGACGATCTGCGGTGCCTGTCCGGGAAAGCTGGTTCTGATGATGACCTGGGTGTCAGATAGGTCCGGCAGTGCATCCAACGGCGTGTTGCGCAGCGACCAGAGGCCCAGGGCGGTGATGAACAGGGTGGCCAGCAGTACCAGGAAGCGGTTGCCGATCGACCAATGGATCAGGCGCGCGATCATGGCTGGTCTCCTTCCTTGCGGAGCTGCTCGATCAGCAGGCCGGAGTTTGTCTGACGTGCGGCGATGCGTACGTGATCTCCTGGCTTAAGTCCCACAGCTACTTCGGAGCTGACCAGAGGAAAAGCCATGGTCATACCTGGCATATTCAGGCTCTCGAAGGGGCCATGCTCCAGGGTGACTTGTTTCCCGTCCAGTGCGCGAATAACGCCGTGAGACACATGCAGCCCCTCCGTGCTGTCCTGTTCTGCATTGCCGGCCAGGATGCCCTGCAGGCTGGCTTCCGAATCGATGAGGAACTGGCCGGAGGTAACGACCGCCTGACCTTCCTCAAGACCGGAAAACACCTCCAGACGCCCATCGGCCTCGCGGCCCAAGGTGATTTCCTGGGGACGGTAGCGTCCGTCGCCTTCGGCCAGCATCACCAATGCACGCTTCCCGGTGCGAATCACGGCTTCACTCGGCACAAGAAGCGTGGATTGTTCGACGGCACTGTTCAGGCGTACGGCGGCGAACATGCCGGGGCGCAACTTACCGGCAGGGTTGGGTAGCTCGCTGCGTACCGTGAGCGTGCGCGTTTGCGGATCGGCACTCGGCAGCAAGGCTATGACGCGGCCCAGCAGCGGTCGATCAGGAAAGGCCGTCAGGTTGGCGCGGATCTCGTCCCCGACCTGGATACTTCCGGCCATGGCCTCGGGTATCGCCGCATCGAGCCAGACACTGGACAGCCCGTTGATCAACGCCAGATCCTGCCCGGCTTCAACGGTCATCCCGGCGCGTACCTGCAAGGCTTGGAGCTCGCCGCTGATAGGTGTGGTGAGGGTTTGCACTGCCCGCGGTTTGCCGCTGCGGCGAACCTGCTCTATCAACGCTTGTGGCATGCCGAGCAGGCGGAGGCGCTCTTGGGCCGCAGTGATCAAGCGGGCGTCACCGGTACGCAGTACCGCGAGGAACTCCAACTGCGCGGCGGACCACTCGGGAATCAGCAGGTCGACCAGGGGTGTTCCAGCTGGCAGTACATCGCCAGGGGCACGCCCGTAAACCCGCTCGACGAATCCGCCAGCGCGGGCCTGGAGGTTCGCTACCTCTCGCTGGTTATAGGCCAGGGAGCCGACCACCTCGATATCCGAGGGCAGTACACCGCGGATCACCGTCGAGGTCCGCATTCCGAGGTTCTGCACGGCTTGAGCGGGGACGCTCAGGACAGACGGATCTTGCTCGGATCCTGCGTATTTAGGGACAAGCTCCATATCCATGAAAGGTGACTTGCCCGGTTTATCGAAGCGCTGCTCAGGCTGCATCGGGTCGTACCAATAGAGCACCTTGCGCTCGTCCGTCGGTGCGGAGCTAGGCAGTAGCTCGTGTTTGGCTTGCCGCTGGGCCAGCCAGTAGCCACCGCCCGCCGCGCCAATGCCCACGGTCAGCACGGCGACCGCAAAACCAAATGTCGATATCTTCATTTCAGGCCCTCCACATAGGCGTAGTACAGGCTTGCGGAGAGCTGGCTCAACTTGCGCTGTTGTTCAATCTGCCGCAGTTGCGCATCAATCAGGTCGCGCTGGGCAGTAATAACGGATGTGAGCTGGCTGTTACCGGCTTGGTAGGCGGCCAGTTCGAGATCGGCACGTTTGCTTGCAAGCGGGATCAAGGTTTTTTCGGTGCGTGACAAGGTCCTGCGCAGTTGCTCAAGCTCGGCAATACCGCCTTCCAGCTCAGCCTGATGGGCGCGCAGTAATGCTTCCTGCTCGGCTTCCATCTGCGACACGCTTTGTTGTCTGGCGTTGATCTTGGGCCCCTGACGTGTGCCTACGAACAACGGCAGGTCGAAGGTAAATTGCACCATCACCATATCGCCGAACTGGTTGTCGCGATTGTTGTAGGCAAACTCAACACCCCAGTCGGGGGTCTTCTCGGCGATGGCCTCGTTCAGCTCGGCGCTAGCCTCGCCGACTCGGGCGGAGGCAGCGCGCAACTCAGGGTGTGAGGCAATGCGTTGCTGCAGGTGCGGTGCCACCAGGTTCAGACTGGGAACACCTCCTTGCAAAGGCTGGTCAGCCTCGTTGCCTATCCAGCGGCGCAGCTTGGCACGAGCTACTGCCACATCGCGATTCAGTTCATCTCGCCGATCTTGTAACGCCAAAGCTTCCTGGTCGGCCTGCAACAGCTCGCCAGGCTGAGCACTACCGCCGGCAATCAGCGATTGCACGGTCGAGCGGAGCATCTCGATCTGACGGTCCAGTTGATCGAAGAGGCCAACACTGCGTTCGGCGTAGTACACATCCAGCCAGCTCACTGCCGTCTGGCGCTTGATCTCCAACTGCATGGCACGCTGCTCGGCCTCGGCTCGGCCTACTGAAGCCTCGGCCAACTGGCGCCGAGCCTGACGCTTGTCACTGTTGGGGACTTCCTGCATGAACCCAATGCGGCGCATGGTCATGGAGTCACGATTAAGCGTGTAACGGTCAGGGCCTTCGATCGGCAGGTTGTCGATGCCTAGAATCAGCTTGGGATCGGGCAGGGCGTCTGCGGGCTCGACAGCCTGCTGTGCCGATGCCACCTGCGCCTGGCGCGCGAGGTTCTCAGGGGCACTCTGCTCGGCCAGAGCTTGGGCTCGTTCGAAAGTTAGGGGCTGCGCCTGCGCGGCAAGCCAGGGAGCTGCCCAGAATGCGGCAGCCAACACACCGAGAAAGCCACGGCGTGGAAAAAGGAAAGCGGACATGCTTTCGCCTCCATTGCGATTGATCGAAGTCGCGACTACGAAACGTGACCGCGACGATGCGCCTGACTGTAAGGCGCGGGATGATCACTGCATTAGACGAAACGAGGAGGGCGCCAGAGTCCTGCGGGCTCTCGCTTAATCACCGACTGGGTCAGCAATATCTCGGGGCGTGAGGGGAGAGGGGATATGCTCTTGATCACGGTGGTCTGGAGAAGTCCTCCGGTCTTGCATTCCTGGCCGGGTTTGCAAGGGGACTTCTTGGCCACCCCATCAGACTTGTCCATTTGCTCGCAGCACGGAGCATCGGCCATTGCATGGCCCTGATGATCGGCGCTCTGCATCGGGCAAGGTTGTGCCGGCATGCTGAAAGCCACACCGCCGAAGGTCGGCAGCACGAGGCTAGCAATCATTAGCAGGATCAATCCAATCCGACGCACAGCAATTCACCAGGCGGGGCAATAGGCCGACGATAGCAGATTGCCCCCGAGCCATGAATGCTCCTTTTGACGATAACAGCACTTCGTTGATTTGGATCAAATAGAGTGGCTGGTCTCACAGGGCGAGCTGATTTTGTAGCGGGTGAGATTTCAATCGAGCAAGCGATAGAGTTCAGGCCAAAGAGGATTCTATAATCACTCTATAATTAACTACATGGATCAGCGTATTATTTTTGGATAATTTGGATAATTTAATTCCGAAATTGTATTGATTGTTAAAAGCTCTGTAATTGCTTTGTTTTATCTATAGCGCCCTTCGTGTTTGCTGGGCTTTCTGCTTATTTATTTTGCGGCGGGAGTATTATTATTTTATTGATAACTATTAAACTTATCTAGCATGGTGCGGGTGTTAAGGGTGGAGGGTGTAGGGTGTATTAAATATTTAATAATGGCATATGTGTTATGAGTCAAATTAACTGGAGTCATAACCATGGTCAACGATATCGCTACAACCCAGCACTCCCCACTACGTCATCCCGATAATACCAATCTTCATTTGCACTACGGGGAGACCTTTGAAGGTTTTCCTATCCAGGCAGAAGTAGGCCCCTTTGCTCTGGAATACCTTTATGATCTCAAACATACCATCGACTTAGCCATGGCTGAGTACCCTAGAGTACTTGCCTTCAGAGTAGATCTTTATGTGCCTAATGCTATCGAGCTACCCGAGTACGCCTATACGAACAAGGTCATAAGCAAGTTCTTCGAATCGTTTACGAAGAAGATCCAGTACCACCAGGAGCGCGTGGCTGAGCGTGGTTACTCGCGTGGTTGCAAAGTACGATACGTCTGGTCGAAAGAGATCGGTCAGAGAGGTCGTCGCCATTACCACCTACTGATTCTTTTGAACCGTGATGCCTATTACAGGCTAGGCCGGATAGGTTCTGAACGGATTAACATGTTCAGACGGATTGAAGAGTCTTGGGCCAGTGTACTTGGATTATCAGCTGATCAGGTTAGGGGGCTGGTCCATAGGCCAAAGAATCCTGAGTACTTTATCAATCGAGAAATTCGTCGAGACGAGTTCGATGAGCTGCCTGAGCTGTTCAAACGAGCCAGCTACCTGTGTAAGAAAGCGACCAAGTCCTACGGCGATCGTCAGCGGAGTTTCGAGACCAGTCGGGGGTAGGGAGCAGTCCGCGCAAGCCGCATGGGCTCACAGCTCAATGGGAGGCTTCAGGGCAATCAGTTCTCCCAGATGGCGGCGGTTCAAAATTGGACGCCTCGTGCCATTTGGAAGATTGCCCATGGGGATGCCTTGCTATGCTATGCACCTTAAGACCAAAATAAAGACCTAAAAAAGGAGCTATGGTATGCAGAGTGTTTTGGCTGACGTTGCAGTGAGCGTTTCTGAGCTGAAGAAAAACCCCACCGGTGTTATGGCTGGTGCTGGTGGCATGCCGGTCGCCGTTCTCAATCATAACCGCGTGATGGGGTACATGGTGCCAGCCGAGCTGTACGAGCAGATGCTGGACCGTCTGGACGATCTGGATCTGATCGATGTCGTTAATGCACGCTCCGGTGAGAAGGGGGTGCCGGTGAACCTGGATGACCTATAAGCTCGAGTTCCTGCCCTCAGCGCTGAAGGAATGGGAGAAGCTGGGTCATACAGTGCGTGAGCAGGCAAAGAAAAAACTGCGTGAGCGGCTGGAAGCACCAAAGGTACAGGCTGATGCCCTCAGGGATCTGCCTGGGCACTACAAGATCAAGCTCCGAACAGCAGGCTATCGTTTGGTGTATCGGGTCGAAGATGATCGGGTGGTTGTGATTGTGGTCGCAGTGGGCAAGCGTGAACGAAGTGCAGCTTACAAGGCAGCAGGTAAGCGTTAGCTACCAGGGCAAAAGAAGAAGTGAGAGCCATTGCAGGCAGTCTTTCGACTACCCACGCTGGCTCACCGTTCAAGGGTTCATTCTTACTTTCTGCTTCCGGTAGATCCAGCACGCCAACACCACGGCAATCAGCAATGGTGGAAAGCGCACCATCAGAATCATCAGCAGCAATATCGCCAGACAACCGGCCAAGATCCCGGCAAACATGAATGCCGAGGCAACAGTCCGTAGCAGCAGTTTCATTGGCACCTCCTTACAGGTAGCCGCGCTCAGCCAACGACACACAATCCTCCTGGCCTACCACAACGTGATCGAGCGTTCTGACTCCGACCAGATTCAGTGCGTCCTGCAGTTTCGTGGTGAGATTGCGATCCGCCTGGCTGGGCTCGGGATCACCTGAGGGGTGGTTGTGTACCAGGATGATTGCCGCTGCGTTGTGTTCCAAGGCGATCTTCACGATTTCCCGTGGGTAGACGCTGGCTCCATCCAGGGTTCCGCGAAACACTTCCTCGAACGCAATCACCCGGTGTCGGCTGTCGAGCATGAGCAGTGCAAAAACCTCGTGCTCATAATCAGCCAGCAGCGTCTGCAGGTGACTGAACGCCTCCTTAGGCGAGGTCAGTGCACGTCCCTTGCGCAGGCGCAGGCTGGCCAGTTGCCTGGCCATCAGCAGGATGTCGTTTTCCGTCACCGGGGACTCGACCAAGTAGGTGCCGGCCGTGTCACTGGCTTTCAGCTTGTGCAGGTGCATGGCGGCCTCCTTGGTCTTGGTCTGTGGGTGGGGTGTGACGAGCAGCCTGTGCATCGAGCTTTTCAGCCAGGCTGGGTTTGGTGGGGTTGAGTTGGGAAATTGTTGCTGCAGCAGGAGCTTCACCCTCGGGGTAGAACTCTTCCACGATGGCGCTGGCATCCTCCTCGCTGTCCTCGAAGGCTCCGTTGCCGAAGCCGCGTCGTGCAGCCTCATCCAACGCTGCTTGATTGAAGCCGGCAGCTTGCCGCCGCGAATCGAGTTCACTGGCGGACACCAGTGCTTCAGACATGTCCATGCCACCACGTACCGTCAGATCGGCGTAGAAGATCGGCGTGCCATGGCTCTGGCGAGTCGACTTACCACGTAGACGTAGTTCCAGTGGCAGGCAGGCCAGGCGGTTGCCCGAGATGGCCTGGAAGTAATGCAGGCGAGCGGCGAGGGTGCGGATGCTGTTGAAGCCGGTGGTGCGGAACACGAAGCTGCCCAGCGGATCCTCATCACCAATGACCACATTCAGTCGGCCGTAGGGCTTACAGGCACCGCCTTTGGCCAGTGGGCAGGCATCCGGTGACGGGCAGGGCAGTGACTGCATGCCGTCCTGAGTGACCCGCTTGCAGGTTTCACCATTGCCCACGCAGATTGGGCGTCCGGACTGTCGGTCGAACAGCGTGTAGTCAGCTCGGAAATTCAGCTCCGGTTCGTTGAACAGAAGCCGTACCGGAATGCTGCGCAGCTTGTCGTCCTTGCCCTGGCGCAGCTCGTCATTGAGCGGGTGCAGCAGCCAGCCGTCCTTGCCTTGCACTTGGGAAGTGATGGTGAACTGGTCATCTTTCTCCGGCAGACGCTTGCCGTTCTTCTCGATGACCTTGCCGATGGAAATCCGCCCGAGTACCGGCGGAGTGATAGCCAGACCTTTGAGCATGG
>NZ_JARPUS010000013.1 GCF_029537485.1 Pseudomonas sp. GOM6 | reverse complement strand
GTGCGGGCCGGCCCAGATGTACAGGGTGATCAGCGCCCAGAAGTGCACGATCGACAGGCGATAGGAGTACACCGGGCGCTCGGCCTGCTTGGGTACGAAGTAGTACATCATCCCCAGGAAGCCGGCGGTCAGGAAGAAGCCCACCGCGTTGTGCCCGTACCACCACTGGATCATCGCGTCGGTGGCACCGGCGTAGATCGAGTACGACTTGGTCAGGCTGACCGGCAGTTCCAGGTTGTTGACGATATGCAGGATCGCCACGGTGAGGATGAAGCCGCCGAAGAACCAGTTGCCGACATAGATATGCTTGGTCTTGCGCTGCATCAGCGTGCCGAAGAACACCAGCGCGTAGGCGACCCAGACGATGGTGATCAGGATGTCGATCGGCCATTCCAGCTCGGCGTATTCCTTGGAGCTGGTCCAGCCCATCGGCAAGCTGATCGCCGCTAGTACGATGACCAACTGCCAGCCCCAGAAGGTGAAGGCTGCCAGGCTGTCGGAGATCAGCCGGGTCTGGCAGGTGCGCTGCAGCGAGTAGTAGCTGGTGGCGAACAGGGCGCAGCCGCCGAAGGCGAAGATCACCGCATTGGTGTGCAGCGGTCGTAGACGGCCGAAGCTGGTCCACGGCAGGTTGAAGTTGAGTTCGGGCCAGGCCAGTTGAGCGGCGATGAACACGCCGAGCCCCATCCCGACTATGCCCCAAACCACCGTCATAATGGCGAACTGGCGGACAACCTTATAGTTGTAGGCCGCAGTGCTGGTTGTATTCATGTGTTGGGCTTCCATCCACGGTTTTTTAAAAGCAGGGCAAGCATGGGTAATGGCAAGGTGACAGTTATTGACGAGGATCAATGCCGCGCGCGGGGATGGCTGTGGAACGGGGCGGACGGAATGTCGCAGGCCACCCTGATTCTTGCCCACGGCGCAGGTGCGCCAATGGACAGCGACTTCATGCAGCGCATGGCCGGGCTGCTGGCGGCGCGCGGGGTGAACGTGCTGCGCTTCGAGTTTCCCTACATGGCGGCAAGGCGCACGGGGGGCGGCAAGCGACCGCCCAATCCGCAGGGGCAGTTGCTGGAGTGCTGGCGTGAAGTCTGGTGCGAGGTGCGCGCCGCAGTGGATGGGCCGCTGGCCATTGGCGGCAAGTCCATGGGCGGGCGCATGGCCAGCCTGCTGGCAGACGAGCTGGGCGCCGATGCCTTGGTCTGTCTGGGCTATCCCTTCTATGCCGCCGGCAAACCGGAGAAACCGCGCGTTGCACATTTGGCCGAACTGCACACGCGCACCTTGATCGCTCAGGGTGAGCGCGATGCTCTGGGCAATCGTGAGGCGGTGGCGGGTTACAGACTGGCGCCGTGTGTGAGCCTGGAGTGGCTGGCAGCGGCGGACCATGATCTGAAACCGCTGAAGGCTTCAGGTCTCACCCATGAGCAGCATCTGCAGCGTACGGCGGATGTGGTGGCGGAATTTCTGGTGCAGGGCTCGCGAAAGTAGCCAGGATGCAATCCGGGATCGGAGCAGCCGTTTTCCCGGATTGCCTCCGGGCAACAACGTGCTTGCTAAGAGGGGGCTAGCGCTCGCATGAGGCAATAAAGAAGAAGGCCGGCATTTGCCGGCCTCTTTCATGCTGCGGGACATCAGCGGTTGAAGCGCTCCACCAGGGCATACTGATCCTGGGCGGTGGCGGTCAGTTCTTCGCTGAGCTGGGCGGTGTCATGCGCCTCGGAGGCTGTCTGGTCGGCCAGTTGGGCGATGGTGGTGATGTTCTGGTTGATTTCGTCGGCTACTGCGCTCTGCTCTTCGGCCGCTGCGGCAATCTGATTGGCCATGTCGGCGATATTGGCCACGGCATCGCTGATGCCGGCCAGCGCCTCGTCGGCGCGCTGCACGCGTGCCACACCCTCATCGGCTTGTTGGCGGCCAACCTCCATGGTCATCACGGCCTCTTCGGCCGTGCGCTGCAGCTTGGCGATCAGGCCGTGGATCTGTTCGGTGGACTCCGCAGTGCGCTGCGCCAGCGAACGAACCTCGTCGGCCACCACGGCGAAGCCGCGGCCCATTTCGCCGGCGCGTGCTGCTTCGATGGCAGCGTTTAGGGCCAGCAGGTTGGTCTGGTCGGCAATGCCTTTGATGACATCGACCACGCCGCCGATCTCGTTGCTGTCCTGGGCCAGGCGCGAAACGGTTTCGCCGGTGTCGCCAACCGAGGCGGACAGGCGCTGGATGGCCTCGCGGGTTTGCGCGGCGACCTGGCGGCCTTCGCCGGTCAGGCGATTGGCTTCCTGGGTGGCGATAGCAGTGCGCGCCACATTGCTTGCTACCTCAAGCGTGGTGGCGGCCATTTCGTTGATTGCGGTCGCCACCTGCTCGGTTTCCACACGCTGGCGCTCCAGGCCGGCGGAGCTGTTGTGCGATAGCTTGTCGGCCTCGCGGGCCTGGCTGGTCAGCCGCTCGGCGCTGTCCTGCAGGCGAGTCAGACAGGTCTTCAGGCGTGCTTCCTGGCTGAGCATGGCCATCTCGAGTCGCGCCTCGGCCCCGCGGCTGTCCGTATACATCTGTGCGATCAGCGGGTCTGAAGTGGTCTGCTCGGCCAGGCGCAGCAGGCGCTTGGTTCCGCGGGTCTGCCAGGTGATGCCGGCCAGACCCAGAGGGATGGAGAGCAGCGCGGCAAGGAGAAAGCCCCAGGTCGAACCGACCCAATGGCCGATCAAAAAACCGACCTGGCTAACCAGGATGAATGGCAGCCAGGCCTGTAGAACGGGAAGCCAGCGGTCCGTGCTGGGGATGGCCGGCTTGCTTGCATTGAGGCGTGCATAGAGCGCTTCTGCTCGTCGTATTTGCTCAGCGCTGGGCTTGGAACGTACCGATTCATAGCCAACGACCTGGCCTTTATCCAGCATGGGCGTGACATAGGCATTGACCCAGTAATGGTCGCCGTTTTTGCAACGGTTCTTCACGATCCCCATCCAGGGGCGGCCCTTTTTCAGCGTCTGCCACATGTGCTCGAACACCGCAGGCGGCACATCCGGGTGGCGCACGATATTGTGTGGCGCACGGATCAGTTCTTCGCGCTCGAAACCGCTGATCTCGATGAAGGCCTGGTTGCAATAGGTGATTTGGCCTTTCAGGTCCGTGGTAGAGATCAGGCGTTGCTGAGCAGGGAAGGTTCGTTCGCGCTGAGTGATCGGCTGGTTGTTTCGCATGGGTATCGCTTTTGGCAATAGATGATGTATGCCGGCGCATCGGCCGTTTCAGGAATAAGTTTAACGACTGCGCGGCGGGGCGGCAGATAAAACTGCGCCAGTGTCGGGTCTGTATCTGTAGGGTTGGTTTGGCGTGTGCTGGATAGTGGTGCCCGGCACGGTCGCAAATGACCTGTGGCCAAGAAGTGTGGCTGCTCACGGATATCAGCATCGCTTCGGTGAACTTCGGCCAACGCTCGCTGGAAGTGATCGACATTGAGCGTCGTTGATGCTCGTACGTCAGGCAAGCCGGCACGGGTAAGCTGAAAGACGAAAGGGGCGACCTACAGGCCGCCCCTTTCGTTCTGCCAGGTGTTGCTCGCTGCTTTTGTCGCGGTCTGACTTAGCGAACCTTGAGCACCAGTTTGCCGAAGTTCTCGCCGGTGAACAGCTTGCTCAGGGTTTCCGGGAAGGTTTCCAGACCTTCGACGATGTCCTCCTTGCTCTTCAGCTTGCCTTCGGCCATCCAGCCGCCCATTTCCTTGGCGGCATCGGCGAACTGCGCGGCGTAATCCATTACCACGAAGCCTTCCATGCGTGCACGGTTGACCAGCAGCGACAGGTAGTTGGCCGGGCCTTTGACGTTTTCCTTGTTGTTGTACTGGCTGATGGCGCCGCAGATGACGATGCGGGCCTTGGGCGCGATGCGGGTCAGTACGGCGTCGAGGATCTCGCCGCCGACGTTGTCGAAGTACACGTCCACGCCTTTCGGGCACTCACGCTTGAGGGCCGCATGCAGGTCTTCGCTCTTGTAGTCGATCACGCCGTCGAAGCCGAGTTCATCCTTCAACAGTTTGCATTTCTCGGCGCCGCCAGCGATGCCGACCACGCGGCAGCCCTTGATCTTGGCAATTTGTCCGACCACGCTGCCCACCGCACCGGCCGCGCCGGAAATCACCACGGTGTCGCCTTCTTTCGGCTGGCCGACGTCGAGGAAGGCGAAGTAGGCGGTCATGCCGGTCATGCCCAGGGCCGAGAGGTACAGCGGCAGTGGCGCGCGGCTGGGGTCGACCTTGTAGAAACCGCGCGGCTCACCGCAGAAGTAGTCCTGCACGCCGAGGGCGCCGTTGACGTGGTCGCCGACGGCGAAGTCCGGGTGGTTGGAGGCGATCACCTTGCCCACACCGAGGGCACGCATGACTTCGCCGATGCCCACCGGCGGAATGTAGGACTTGGCATCGTTCATCCAGCCACGCATGGCCGGGTCCAGCGACAGGTAGAGGTTTTCCACCAGAATCTGGTTAGGGCCGGGCTCGCCTACCGGGGCTTCCACATAGGTGAAGGTGTCGCGAGTGGCCGCGCCGACCGGGCGTTTGGCAAGCAGGAACTGGCGGTTGGTCTGGGACATGGCAGGAACTCCAAGAAGTGAAGTGGTGGTGATAGACCGCTGCAGGCTAGGCGGCAAGGTTCGTTACTTAACAGAATGCTTTGGTATGAATTTGGTTGATTACCCTTGTCGCTCTTTATCACTCGTTTGGATGCGCCTTTCTATGCCGACCTGATAGTGCTGACGCAGCAAGGCCGGGGCTGGCTAGACTCGGCTACAGATTTCAGCCCTTCGAGGATGCATAGATGAGCATGAGTTTCTCCGGCAAGGTTGCCCTGGTTACTGGTGGTGCTGCAGGCATTGGTCGCGCGACTGCGCTGGCCTTTGCCGCCGAAGGGCTGCAGGTGGTGGTGTCCGATGTCGATGTGGCAGGCGGCGAAGGCACCGTACAGCTGATTCGTGATGCGGGTGGCGAAGCGACCTTCGTGCGTTGCGATGTCAGCCGCGACACCGAGGTACAGGCGCTGATGGCCCAGGTGGTGGCCAGCTACGGTCGCCTGGACTACGCCTTCAACAACGCCGGCATCGAGATCGAGAAGGGCAAGCTGGCCGACGGCAGCGAGGATGAGTTCGACGCCATCATGGGCGTCAACGTCAAAGGCGTATGGCTGTGCATGAAGCACCAGTTGCCGATCATGCTGGCCCAGGGCGGTGGCGCCATCGTCAACACCGCCTCGATTGCCGGGTTGGGGGCCGCGCCCAAGATGAGTATTTACGCCGCCTCCAAGCATGCAGTCATCGGCCTGACCAAGTCGGCCGCCGTCGAGTACGGCAAGAAGAAGATCCGCGTCAATGCCGTGTGCCCGGCGGTGATCGATACCGACATGTTCCGCCGTGCTTACGAAGCCGACCCGAAGAAGGCCGAGTTCGTAGCAGGCATGCACCCTGTCGGGCGCATTGGCAAAGTCGAGGAGATCGCCGCTGCGGTGCTGTATCTGTGCAGTGATGCAGCCGGTTTTACCACCGGCCATGCCTTGGCGGTCGATGGCGGGGCCACCGCAATCTGACGAAAAGGGCGCCCTAGGGCGCCCTTTTTGCATTCTGTTACGAGTACCCAGCTCTTTGGCACGCAAAGCCAGTTACAAGGTTTGTCTGGCTCGACAAGAATCGCCGCAGCCCTTCGTTCCGGAGAACAACAATAATGACTGCTTCACCCTTGCTGACCGCGTTCCTTCCTATCGCCCTGGGCATCATCATGCTCGGCCTGGGCCTGTCATTGACCGTGGCCGACTTCATGCGGGTGGTCAAATACCCGAAGCCTGTAATGATCGGTCTGGGCTGTCAGCTGCTGTTGCTGCCGCTGGTGTGCTTTTTCATCGTCAAGGGCTTTGGCCTGGCGCCGGCGCTGGCCGTGGGCCTGATGCTGCTGGCAGCTTCGCCTGGCGGCACCAGCGCCAACCTCTACAGCCATCTGGCTCATGGTGACGTCGCCCTGAACATCACATTGACGGCAGTCAACTCGGTGGTAGCGATCCTCACCATGCCGCTGATCGTCAACCTGTCGCTGGCTTACTTCATGGAAGGCGATCAGGCCATTCCGCTGCAGTTCGCCAAAGTAGTGCAGGTGTTCGCCATTGTGCTCGGGCCGGTGGCCATCGGCATGGTCATCCGCCGGTTGGCGCCGGGCTTCGCTCAGGCTATGGAGAAGCCGGTGAAGATCATCTCCGCGCTGTTCCTGCTGCTGGTGGTGATATTGGCCTTCGTCAAGGACTGGCAGACCGTGGTCGAGTACGCCCCGGTGGTGGGTATGGCGGCGCTGCTGTTCAACCTGATCAGCCTTGCCGTGGGGTATGGTGTGCCGCGCCTGATGAAGTTGCCTCGCCGCCAGGCCGTGGCCATTGGCATGGAGATCGGTATTCACAACGGCACCCTGGCCATCGCCCTGGCACTCAGCCCGATGTTGCTGAACAACGCCACCATGGGCATCCCGGCGGCAATCTACAGCTTCATTATGTTCTTCACCGCGGCGGCGTTTGGCTGGTGGGTCAACTTCGCCCACGGCAAGGAGCTGGCGGCGGAGGAAGCCGAAGCGGCGTAAATCACATGCAATAAAAAGCCCGGGTACTTCCCGGGCTTTTTTGTGGTTGTCTCACTCAGCTTTTGCGCCAGTTGAGCATCAACAGGGTCACGGCCCCACCGACCAGGCCCCAGAAGGCCGAGCCGATGCCGAGCAGGGTCATGCCCGAGGCGGTGATCATGAAGGTGATCAGCGCCGCATCGCGCTCCGCCGGGGCGTTCATCGCCTGGGCCAGACCGTTGCCGATGGAGCCGAGCAGGGCCAGGGCCGCGATGGATAGCACAAGGGCGCTAGGGAAGGCGGCAAACAGCGAGGCCAGGGTCGCGGCGAAGATCCCGGCTAGGCCACAGAACACGCCGTTCCACAACGCAGCGGTGTAGCGCTTGTGCTTGTCTTCATGGGCCTCCGGGCCGGTGCAGATCGCGGCACTGATCGCGGCCAGGTTGATGCCGTGGGAGCCGAAGGGCGCCAGCAGCAGCGAGGCGATGCCTGTGGTAGCGATCAGTGGTGAGGGGGGCAGGTCGTAGCCGTCGGTGCGCAGCACGGCGATGCCGGGAATGTTCTGCGAGGCCATTGCTACCACGAACAGCGGAATGCCGATGCTGATCGCCGCACTCCAGGAGAAGCTCGGCGTGGTCCATACCGGCACGGCTACCTGCAGTTTGAAGTGGCTGAAATCCAGCATGCCCTGGGCGCCGGCGACTACACCACCGACCAGCAGCGCCACCATCACCGCATAGCGTGGCAACAGGCGTTTGCACAGCAGAAAGCTGAAGAACATCGCCAGCACCAGCAAGGTACTGGTCTGCGCGGCGATGAAGATCTCGCTGCCGATGCGAAACAGAATACCGGCCAGAAGCGCCGCGGCGAGCGAGGCGGGCAGGTGACGCATGACCCGCTCGAAGGTACCGGACAGCCCCAGCACGGCGAGCAGCACAGCACAGACCACGAAGGCGCCAATCGCTTCCGGGTAACTTACGCCGGGCATGCTGGTGATCAGCAGCACCGCGCCGGGCGTCGACCAGGCCACTACGACCGGGGCGCGATAGCGCAGTGACAGGCCGATGGTGCAGATGGCCATGCCGATCGACAGCGCCCACAGCCAGGAAGAAATCTGTGCGGTACTCAAGCCGGCGGCCTGGCCGGCTTGGAACATCAGCACCAGGGTGCTGGTGTAACCGGTCAGGGCGGCGACGAAGCCGGCGACCACGGCGGAGGGGGAGGAATCGGCGAAAGGGCGCAGGCGCTTGACGCTGTCCATGGTGCTGTCGGTCATCAGAAACTGTCCTTGAGGATAGGGTAGAGCGAGGCCACCAGCAGCAGGGCCATGGCGATGTTGAAGGCGCGCAATATCGCCGGGCGATTCAGCCAGCGGCGCAGCAGGCTGCCGGCCACGGCCCACAGGCTGCAGGTCGGGCAGTTGACCAGTGCAAAGAGGGCGGCGATCAGCAGCACATTGGTCAGAAAGCCTTCCTGCGGCGTATAGGTAGTGATGGCGCCGATGGCCATGATCCAGGCCTTGGGGTTGATCCACTGGAATGCGGCTGCCTGAAGGAAAGTAAAGGGTTTGCCCGTACTTTGACCGTTTGCATCCGGCGCGCCAGCCCCGGCAATCTTCCAAGCCAGGTACAGCAGGTAGACCGCGCCGCCATAGCGCAGCGCCGTGTACAGCGCCGGAAACTGTTCGAACAGCTGGCCCAGGCCCAGGCCGACGGAGGCCACCAGCACCATGAAGCCCAGGCTGATGCCGAGCAGATGCGGCAGGCTGCGGCGCACGCCGAAGTTCACCCCGGAAGCCAGCAACATGGTGTTGTTCGGGCCGGGCGTGATGGAGGTGACGAAAGCGAAAAGCACAAAAGCGAGCAGCAGTTCCGGGGTCATGATAGTGATTCTCCGAGGTTGCTGGCAGCCTATGCGCTGTGCAGGCGGTCGTCCCGATACAGCGATACCGTCAATCGGCGGTACAGTTTTTGCCACTGTGCTTGGCTGGAAATACTGTTCTCCTCTCATAAGGAAATGCCATGGATCCGAACAATCCCTATGCCGCACCGCAAGTCGCGCTGATTGATGAACAGGCTCCCCGCTCACTGGCGGGGTGGAGCGTCGGGCAGCTGCAACTGCTGGCCTGGCTGAGCCTGGCCTCGATCGCCATGATTCTGGTGTCGCTGCTGGCGGTCATGTTTGCAGCTGAGCAGCCGGGCTCGCTCAGCGAGCGCGTGGGCGACTGGCTGGGCCTGTTGTCGACGGTGTTGGGCTGTTATCTGCTGCTGCGCCTGAGGACGTTTCTGGAGCAGCGTTTCGCCGCCAAGGGGCTCTTGATCCCCATTGCCCTGATCATTGTGTTTAGCCTGCTGGCCGAGGGACTTGACTGGCTCTGGGGGGATGCGATCTTCACGGAGCTGGGCTGGAAGACCCTGGGTTTCTTCGCCACGATCATGCTGATGGGCGTGATGACGCTGTGGCTGGGAATTGTTTTGCTGCGTATCGCCAACCCCTATCCAGCGCTACGGGTGATGGCCTGGATGGAGATCGTCGGTGGCGGAATGTTCGCTTCGGTGGTGCTAGTGGTCGTTGCCATTATCCCGCTACTGGGTGGCACGCTGGCCATGGCGCTGGTGTTCTTCCGCGGTGCCCGCGAGCTGAAGGGCAATCAGGCCGCCTGATCGCTCAGTTTTTTTGAGTGTTGGCCAGGGCCTGGTTGACCGCCAGCCAGGCCTGCATGGCCGGTTCGCCGGCTTCCTGCAGTACGCGCTCCAGCAGCTTGCTCTGTTCCCGGCGCAAGGCTTTTTCCAGCTTGCTGCCCTCGCTGGTGAGCGCCAGCTGGCGTTTGCGTTTGTCATCCGTGGCCGCCACGCTCTCCACCATGTGCATTTCCTGCAGCTGGCGCAGTGGCGTATTCAGCGCCTGCTTGCTGACCCCCAGATAACCGAGCAGCTGGCTGACGCTCAGCCCCGGATGGCGGGCGATGAAGAACAGGATGCGGTGGTGAACCCGCGACAGGCCGCGCTTGGCCAGCATCTCGTCGGGCTTGGCGGTGAAGGCCTGGTAGCCAAAGAAGAAGGCCGCCATGGCACTCTGCTGCATGGTTGGGTTTTTCAGGTCAAGCATATTGACGTATCCATCGCGGCCGGCGTAGTTTCGGTCAACCAGTTTGACCCAATTTTCCCTGCCTGTGCTACCCGGTGATTCCATGGCCTTCTCCGAACGCGTTGCCCGCCTGAAAAGCTCCCTGATTCGCGAAATCCTTGCTGCGGCGCAGCGCCCGGAGGTGATGTCCTTTGCCGGCGGCTTGCCCGCCGAGCCGATGCTGCCCAAGGTGGACTGGAGCGAAATGCCGGCCTCGCTGGGTCAGTACGGCATGAGCGAGGGCGAGCCTGCACTGCGCGAGGCAATTGCCGCCGAGGCCAACAAGCTCGGCGTGAAATGCGATGCCAGTCAGGTGCTGATCACCTGCGGCTCGCAGCAGACGCTGGATCTGGCGAGCAAGCTGTTTATCGATCCGGGCACCGAGATCCTGGTCGAGGCGCCGACCTACCTGGCCGCGCTGCAGTCGTTCCAGCTATTCGGCGCCGATTGCATCACCGTGCCCCAGGAGGCCGACGGCCCCGAGCTGGAAGCGCTGCGCGAGCGCCTGCAGAGCCACAAGCCGGCCTTCGCCTACCTGATCCCGACCTTCCAGAACCCGTCTGCCGTGCGCTACAGCGAGGCCAAGCGTGATGCCGTGGCGGCGCTGCTCGACGAGTTCAACGTCACCCTGATCGAAGACGAACCGTACCGCGAGCTGGTGTTCGATGCCGGCAGTGCCACGCCCATTGTCAGCCGTATGCAGCGTGCCAGCTGGATCTACACCGGTACTGTGTCGAAGACCCTGCTGCCGGGCCTGCGCGTCGGCTTCCTGATCGCCACGCCCGACCTGTTCCCGCACCTGCTGCGCCTGAAGCAGGCCGCCGACCTGCACACCAACCGCATTGGTCAATGGCAGGCGCTGCAGTGGTTCGGCACCGAGAAATACGCTGCCCATCTGGCCGAGTTGCGCGACTTCTACCGGGTGCGCCGCGATGCCATGCAGCTGGCGTTGGAGGAGCACTTCGGCGACCTGGCCAGCTGGCAGGTGCCGCAGGGCGGCTTGTTCTTCTGGCTGACGTTGAACAACAAGCTGGACACTCGCACGCTGCTGCAGCCGGCCATGGCACAGAACGTCGCGTTCATGCCGGGCGAGCCGTTCTTCGTCGACCCGGATGCCAACCCCGGGCATCTGCGCCTGAACTTCAGCCATGTTCCGCCGGAAAAGCTCGGCGAGGGCCTGCGCCGCCTGGCGGCGGTCATCCGCGAAGCGCAGGGCGCTCTGCATGCACAAGGAGGTCAATAGCCATGCTCAAGGTTTACGGCGACTATCGTTCCGGCAACTGCTACAAGGTCAAGCTGATGCTGCACCTGCTCGGGCACGAGTATCAGTGGCTGCCGATCAACATCCTCAAAGGTGAAACCCAGACCGCCGAATTTCTGGCCAAGAACCCCAACGGCAAGATTCCGGTACTGGAGCTGGAGGACGGCACGTTCCTCTGGGAGTCCAATGCCATCCTCAATTTCCTTGCCGATGGCAGCGAGTTCATTCCGGCCGAGCCGCGCCTGCGCACGCAGATGCTGCAGTGGCAGTTCTTCGAGCAATACAGCCACGAGCCCTATGTGGCGGTGGCGCGTTTCATCCAGCTGTATCAGGGGCTGCCGGAAGCCCGCCGCGCCGAGTACGAGAATTGCCACAAGGGTGGCTACAAGGCCTTCAAGGTGATGGAGCAGCAGCTGCAGCGCACGCCCTATCTGGTGGGTGAGCAGTTCACTCTGGCCGATATTGCGCTGTATGCCTACACCCATGTCGCCGATGAGGGCGGCTTCGACCTTGCGGCATACCCGGCGATCAATGCCTGGCTGGCACGCGTCGCCAGCCATCCACGCTATGTGAGCATGTTCGGCTGAATCGTGCCGGGGAGGGGCTGTTGACTGGCCCTTCCCAGGCGCTTACTGCGCCGCGAAGCGCTGGTCCAGGTAGGCGGCGATGGCCTTGGACTCATACAGCCAGCGAACTTCACCCTCATCCTCGATGCGCAGGCAGGGCACCTGGATCTTGCCGCCCTGTTCCAGCAGCGCCTGGCGGTGCGTTGCATCGTTCTTGGCATCGCGCAGTGCCACCGGCACGTTCAAACGATGCAGGTGACGGCGGGTCTTCACGCAGAACGGGCAGGCGTGGAACTGATACAGGGCCATCCCAGCGGCTTCTCGTTCGACTTGTGCCTGGCTTTGCGGGCTGCGTTTGAGCTTGCGCGGACGGGTGATGAAGTCGAGAAAGATGATGATCTGGCCGAGGCCGATCCGCAGTGCCTTGAGAAGCATCGTAAGATCCTGATGGGTTGAAAAGGGCGGCAGGGTACCCGAGTTCAGGGGCGCGGGTACAACCACATGTCGTTGCCCCTCCGTTAACTGGGCACAAAAAAACCGGCCGACAGGCCGGTTCTTCGGCGTCGCGCCAGTCAGCGAGTCAGGCTGAGGAACTCGCTGCGGGTGGCGGCGTTTTCGCGGAACTGACCGAGCATCACGGAAGTGACCATGGAGGAGTTCTGCTTCTCCACGCCGCGCATCATCATGCACATGTGCTGGGCTTCGATCACCACGGCCACGCCGAGCGCGCCGGTAACTTGCTGAACCGCTTCGGCGATCTGACGGCTGAGGCTTTCCTGGATCTGCAGGCGGCGGGCATACATGTCGACGATGCGCGCTACCTTGGACAGGCCCAGCACCTTGCCATTAGGGATATAGGCGACATGAGCCTTGCCAATGAATGGCAGCATGTGGTGCTCGCACAGCGAGTAAAGCTCGATGTTCTTTACCAGCACCATTTCGCTGCTGTCGGAGCTGAACAGGGCTCCGTTGGTCACTTCCTCAAGTGTCTGCTGGTAGCCACGACAGAGATACTGCATGGCTTTGGCTGCACGCTTGGGGGTGTCGACCAGGCCTTCGCGGCTTACATCCTCGCCGATCTGGCCGAGAATCGCGGTGTATTGCTGTTCCAGGGACATAGGTCTTCCTGTGGGGGTGAAGAGGCACAGGGGCGCAGGGTAGGGCGCGGGCGCACCGCTTGCAAGCGCCGAATGCGCCAGTACAGCCTGCTTCTGGGTGGTTGCCGTGACGCTCGGGGCTCGGTTGCCAGCCGTTTACTCGTCGCGTCCGTCGAGCATGGTGCGTTTGAGCAATACATAAACGGCACCGGTGCCTCCATGCTTGGGCAGGCAGGAGGTGAAGCCGAGTACCTGTGGGTGCTGGCGCAGCCAGGTGTTGACGTGGCTTTTGATCATCGGGCGCTTACCGTCCATGCGTACGGCTTTGCCATGGGTGACGCGGGCGCAGCGCACTTCCATGCGGGCGGCTTCGGCAAAGAAGTCCCAGAGGATTTCGCGAGCCTTCTCGACGCTCATGCCATGCAGGTCCAGGCTGCCATCAAAGGGCACCTGGCCGGCTTTGAGCTTGCGCATCTGGCCGTCCTGTACGCCGTCGCGGGCCCAGTAGAGTTCGTCCTCGGCGCCGACATCGATAACGAACTGGTCGGAAAGACCGTCGACACGGACCTCATCGGTTTTTACCGTTGCAGCCTGGCGCAGGGTATTGAGTTGCTTGCGATCGGGTTTCGGCTTGCCGGTATCGGCGCGGTCATGGCGGATGGGCTTGACCCCGCGCACGGCGGACTGGAACAGAGAGAAATCGTCGTCTTGCATGAAGGCCTCCACGGAAGCGGCGAGTTTACCGGCTTCAGTGGCGTTTTTTCAGCAGGCCGGGCGACAGGCTCAGGTCTGCGCCGCGGTTGCGCCGCATACGCCTCCGGCAACGGCGCCAAACATTGATGCCGCCCCAGAGCAGGAACATGCCGAACAGCAGCAGAGTGATGGCGGCGCCGATGCTGTCGTTTAGCGGGCCGAGAGCCGGTGGGCGGCCGAGCAAGGTGGCCGCACCGGCCATGCTCAGTAGCACACCGAAGGCGGCAAACAGGGCTGCCAGCCCGGCCAGTAGGCGCCAGCGCCAGGCGGACGAACCACGGGGGCGCAAGTGGCGAGCGTTGAAACCATCGTCGGACAACTTCATACCGATTTCCTCTTGGCGTATCGGCGCTGTGACCCGAACCCGTCCTCAGGGTTCCGGAGCCCGGTCCCTGCGGTGACCTGTTGGCTGCGCTAGAGCAAGGCGCGCGCCTGGGGCACCACCATGGCGTAGTTGTCGGACAGCGCCGCCAGGGTCATGCGATGCAGGTCACGGGCCGGGATCATGTCGCCATCATAGGGCAGGTCGCGGGTGGCGCAGGCGGCATCCACCAGGGTGCAGCGGTAGCCATAGTCCTTGGCGGCACGCACCGTGGTGCTGACGCTGGAATGGGTCATGAAGCCGCAGATGATCAGGTCCAGATGGCCGAGTTGCTGCAGGCGTTCATGCAGGTCGGTACCGGCAAAAGCGTTGGGAAGACGTTTTTCCACCAACGGCTCACCCGGCAGCGGCTCCAGTCCGCTGATGAAATTGCCGCGCGGCCCCTGGGGATCGAGCAGGCCGCCCGGTATACCCAGGTGGCGCACATGCGCCACGGGGGCGCCACAGTCGCGTGCTGCGCGTAGCAGCGTGGTGATTTCGGCGATGGCGGGCTCGATGTCAGGTAGTTGCAGGGTGCCGCTGCGATATTCCTCTTGTGCATCAATGACCAGCAAGGTCGCCTTGCTCAGGGTGGCAGGGGCATAACCGCGTCCGAGCAATTGGAACAGGGTTTTCGGTGCGGACATGGTTGGGCTCCTGTAGCTGTGATGGGGTTATTCTCTGCTTGCCAAGGCCATCTGTGAACCTTTTGCGTGGTTCCGGCTAGAATCTCGACCTGTTTTTCTCGAGGTAACCTCCGTGTCCCCATCCCGCCTGCGCAGCGTGCGCGACCATATTCGCTGGGCCGTCAGCCGTTTTCACGAGGCCGGTCTGTTCTTCGGTCATGGTACCGACAATGCCTGGGACGATGCCCGCCAGCTGGTGCTGGGCGCCTTGCACCTGCCGTTTGAGATTGCCGACAGCTACCTCGATTGCCGTCTGGAAGAGGATGAGCAGCAGCATTTGCTGGAGTTGATCCGCCGTCGTATCGAGGAGCGTGTGCCGACCGCCTACCTGATCGGCGAGGCCTGGTTTTGCGGTTTGCCGTTTCTGGTCGATGAGCGGGTGCTGGTGCCGCGTTCGCCTATTGCCGAGCTGATTTCCCAGCGTTTCACGCCCTGGTTACCCGCCGAGCCGGCACGCATTCTCGACTTGTGCACCGGTTCGGGATGTATCGGTATCGCCTGTGCCTATGCCTTCCCTGAAGCCGAGGTGGTGCTGGGCGATCTGTCCTTCGATGCCTTGGAGGTGGCCAACCACAATATCGAGCGGCATGAGCTGGAAGAGCGGGTCTATACGGTGCAGGGCGATGGTTTCGCTGGCCTGCCGGGGCAGCGTTTCGACCTGATTGTTTCCAACCCGCCCTATGTGGATGCCGAGGATTTCGCCGACATGCCGGCCGAGTACCAGCATGAACCGGCGCTGGGCTTGGCCTGCGGTGACGATGGTCTGGACCTGGTTCGACGCATGCTGGCCGAGGCTGCCGATCATCTGAGCGAGAAGGGCCTGCTGATCGTCGAGGTGGGCAATAGCCAGGTGCATGTCGAGGCGCTGTATCCAGAGGTGGACTTCACCTGGCTGGAGTTCGAACAGGGCGGCCATGGCGTGTTCCTGCTGGCCGCGGCGCAGTGCCGTGAGTACCAGAAGCTGTTTCGTTCGCGCCTGAAGGGTTGAAACTGTAGCCCGAGTGCAGTCCGGGGGCGCAGGCCACTCCGTTGCCGGATTGCATCCGGGCTACGGGTTTATGTAGATGCCAGCTCTGGAGGGCTAGCGGGTAGCGATCCAGATCAGCAGACCGGCCTGAAACAGCGCCAGTGCCACCAGGCAGGCAATGGTAAAGCGCAGGCCGCTGTCCTCACGCTTGAGCACGCCGATGCGCTGTTCCAGCTTGGTGATCTTCACCTGCTGCTCATGCAGGTTCTGGTCGGCCTGCTGCAGCATGGCGGCGCATTCCAGCAACTCAAGCTGCTGGACCTTGTCGTGATTCCATTCCGGGTTCAGGGTGCTGACGCGCGATGCACTGTAGCTGGCCTTGACCTGCGCCAGGTCCTGGTACTCCACCTCGAAGCCCTGGATGCGCAGAAAATGGTCGCGGCGCTGGCGAGCTTCCTCGCTGAGCACATCCTTCACTGCCAAGGCGCCACCTTCCACGCTGTAGCTACCCCAGCGCTGGCGCGCCCAGGCGATACCCTGAGCCATCAGGAAACGGCCCAGGCCACGATTGAGCGGCTCGACCTGCAGCCCTTTGTCGGCCCCAAAGCGCACCTCCCGGTTACGATGGTCGGCCCAGACCTCCAGCAGGTTCTGTTCGCGGCGCAGGCGCTGGCCCGGTACCTCGACGGAAAGGCGCAGCAGGCTTTGCTCGTCACTATGGCGCTCAATACGACCCAGCCGAACAAAGCGCAGCGGGCGCAAACCGCTGCTGCGATCGGCGGGCAAAGGCGCCAGGCGCAGCAACTGGAACTGCTCGGCGGTCAGGTTCTCCCAAGGGTGTGGCTGCGGGGGCTGTTCAGCCTCATGGGCCGAGGGTTGAGGGTCGATTTCCGTCATTGCGGCATCCTTGAACGTTCGTGCAAGCATTATCGGCCGGTTCTGTGCTGGCTTCAGGCTGGCCATCTGCCATTTGCCCAATGCAGGTGAACTGGTCGGGCGCCGGGGGTATACTCGCCGACCTTTGTTCGAGGCTGATTTCGCGGAGCGCCCTGCATGTCCGGCAATACCTACGGCAAGCTGTTCACCGTCACCACCGCTGGCGAAAGCCATGGCCCGGCCCTGGTGGCCATCGTCGATGGTTGCCCGCCGGGCATCGAGCTGTCCCTGCAGGACCTGCAACGCGATCTCGACCGGCGCAAGCCAGGCACCAGCCGTCACACCACCCAGCGCCAGGAAGACGACGAAGTCGAGATTCTCTCCGGCGTGTTCGAGGGCAAGACCACCGGCTGCCCGATCGGCCTGCTGATCCGCAACACCGACCAGAAGTCCAAGGACTACTCGGCGATCAAGGACCTGTTCCGTCCGGCCCACGCCGACTACACCTACCACCACAAATACGGCATCCGCGACTACCGCGGCGGCGGCCGTAGCTCGGCGCGCGAAACCGCCATGCGCGTTGCCGCTGGCGCTATCGCAAAGAAAGTGCTGGCTGGTCTGGGCATTCAGGTGCGTGGCTACATGAGCCAGCTGGGCCCGATCGAGATTCCGTTCAAGACCTGGGACAGCGTCGAGCAGAACGCCTTCTTCAGTCCCGACCCGGACAAAGTGGCGGAGCTGGAGGCCTACATGGACCAGCTGCGCCGTGACCAGGATTCGGTAGGCGCCAAGATCACCGTGGTCGCCGAAGGCGTGATGCCTGGCCTGGGCGAGCCGATCTTCGACCGTCTCGACGCGGATCTCGCCCATGCGCTGATGAGCATCAATGCGGTCAAGGGCGTGGAAATCGGCGCCGGCTTCGCCAGCGTGGCCCAGCGCGGCACCGAGCACCGCGATGAGCTGACTCCTGAAGGCTTTCTCAGCAACAACGCCGGCGGCATCCTGGGCGGCATTTCCAGCGGCCAGCCGATTGTCGCCCACCTGGCACTCAAGCCGACTTCCAGCATCACCACGCCGGGGCGTTCCATCGACGTCGACGGCAACCCGGTGGAGCTGATCACCAAGGGTCGTCACGATCCCTGCGTCGGCATCCGCGCCACGCCGATTGCCGAGGCGATGATGGCCATCGTGCTGCTCGATCATCTGCTGCGTCATCGCGGGCAGAACGCCGATGTGCAGGTCAACACCCCGGTGCTGCCGCAGCTGTGATCCACGCCGTGGGTTGGGTAGAGCACAGCGAACCCCAGCCTTGCCGGCAGCGGACAGTCCTATGAGCGACGCCCTGCCTTACTGGCGCCTCTCCGGCTTCTACCTGTTCTATTTCGCTTTGCTGGGGGCCACGGCCCCCTTTCTCGCGCTGTACTTTGATCACCTGGGTTTCTCCCCAGCGCGTATCGGTGAACTGGTCGCCATCCCCATGCTGATGCGCTGCGTGGCGCCCAACCTTTGGGGCTGGCTGGGGGACCGCAGCGGGCAACGCCTGCGCATCGTGCGTTTCGGCGCGGTGTGTACCTTTCTCAGCCTGAGCCTGATTTTCGTCGACCAGAGCTACGCCTGGCTGGCGCTGGTCATGGCGCTGCACGCGTTCTTCTGGCACGCGGTGCTGCCGCAGTTCGAGGTCATCACCCTGGCCCATCTGCGCGAGCAGAGTGCGCGCTATAGCGAGATTCGTCTGTGGGGCTCAATCGGTTTCGTGCTGGCGGTGGTTGGGCTTGGCTGGCTGTTTCAGTACCTCAGCCTGGGGCTGTATCCCTGGGTGCTGCTGGTCATCATTGGCGGCATCGCCCTGAGCAGCTTCTGGGTGCCCAATGCCTCGCCAGGCGTACACAGCGTGACGGCGGGCGAGGGTGGTTTTCTACGCCAGCTGCGGCGGCCAGGTGTGCTGGCTTTCTACCTGTGCGTCGGATTGATGCAGGTGTCCCATGGGCCGTACTACACCTTTCTTAGCATTCACCTGGAGTCGCTGGGCTACAGCCGGCTGGTGATCGGGCTGCTATGGGCTCTGGGGGTATTGGCGGAGATCGTCCTGTTCCTGTTCATGGCCCGCGTGCTGGCGCGTTTTTCGTTGCGCCAGGTGCTGCTGGCCAGCTTCCTGCTGGCGGCCTTGCGCTGGCTGCTGCTGGGTAATCTGGCCGAGTACCTGAGCGTATTGCTGTTTGCCCAACTGCTGCATGCGGCCACCTTTGGCAGCTTCCATGCGGCGGCCATTCATTTTATCCAGCGCAGCTTTGGGGCCGGTCAGCAAGGCCAGGGGCAGGCCTTATACGCATCCCTGGCGGGTGTCGGCGGTGCACTGGGCGCCCTCTACTCTGGCTACAGCTGGAAGAGTCTGGGCCCAGGCTGGACCTTTGCCATCGCCAGTTTGGCCGCATTGATGGCGGCCTTTATCATTGCCAGCCGGCTGCGCGATGCACCGGTGAACCGAACCCATTAAGGACATGTGCATGAGCAGCCTGACCGTCTACCACCAGTCCAGCCCGGATGTGCCGAGCAAACTGCTGACCCATGACGAAGATATCGCCGCGACGCTAGCCGAGGTCGGTGTGGGCTTCGAGCGTTGGCCGGTCGAGGTGTCCCTCAAACCAGGCCAGAGCCAGGATGAGGTACTTGGCGCCTTGCGCCCGTCGCTCGATGAGCTGATGGTTGAGCGCGGCTATGCCGGTGTCGAAGTGCTTAGCCTGAGCTGCTCGCGCACCTACCAGGACGAACCGCAGGCCGAGATGCTGGAAGAGTTGTGTGCAGCCGGAGCGCAGGGGCATTGGCTGGCAGCAGGGCGCGGACTGTTCAACCTGCATATTGGCGAGCATGTGTTTGCTGTGCTGTGCGAGAAAGACGTTCTGCTGTCGCTTCCGTCCGGTACCCGCTACTGGTTCGACCAGGGAGCGTTTCCCCATCTGATTGTGTTGGAGTTGCGCACAGGCTCGGCTGCATCCTGTACGGGGGACCCCATCGCCAGTGCATTTCCCCGTCTCGAAGCCTGATGCTCTGAATGTAAAAGGCCGCCTGCTAGGCGGCCTTTTCGTTAATGTGACTGGGGCTCGTCGTTCCGCTGGTGGCGGTAGACGCTGACGGCTTCGTACACCGACTTGCGCAGGCGGTTGATGCCGCCGATGGGGCGATGTTCGGACAGGGCATGCCAGGGGTTGAATGAGAGGTTGTCACAGAACAGGTTTTGTTCACGGCTATCGAAGTCCTGGGCCGGCACCTTGATGGTCGCGACCGTCTGGAAGGGGGAGATCTTTTCGCTCCACTCCACGCTGGGGTCCTCGATGGGCATGTAGTAGTTCGGGTTCTGCAATTGCACCTGCAGGGCGAAGCAGGCGGGCACCCGGTCCAGCGACAATTGCTGGTACAGGGCGTTGCGCAAAAAGTTGGGCAGGTCGCGGTTCTGCTCTGGCAGTTCATACGGCGGACAGCTGGCCGGGTCGGGGATGACCCGGTACTTGATGTTGTGCGGGCCGTACTTGAAGGGCGCAATCGAGTTGTAGGTGGTCGCCACCGGTGTTTCCGGGGCGGGCGCCAGGGTCTTCAGGGCAATGACCAGGTGGCGGATTTCCCAGGTGCGCGGGTCCCAGCTGGGGAAGAACGCCATGGCCTTCTTGCCATCGGCCTGGGCGGCGAAGTTCTGCTTGTACTCGGCTACGTCGCGAATGAAGAACGCCGGGTGGTTGAACATCACGAAGTCCTGGTTGCCAGCGGTGGCTTTGCTGCTGAGCAGTTTGTCGCCCGGTACGTCGAGCAGCTTGATGGCCATGCCACGGGCGTCGCGGGCGCGGTCAAACTGCGGGTAGGAGTTACCGTTGGACAGGCGCATCCAGGCTTGCCAGGTTTTGCCGGGTTCACTGAACACGCCCTGGCGCAAGGCGGGGGCGAGGTCTGCCAGCACGCTGACTTCGGCTTTCACGCAGCCGTGGGCCTTGGCATGGGCATCACGCAGTACACGGGTGTTGTCACGATGCTGTTCGACCACGCGGATGGCATCTTCGATGATGGTCTGGGTCAGGGCGGCTTCTTCCGGCGGGATTTGTTCCTCGGCCGAGACCGGGCCGGAGAACTTCCAGGCGTAATAGGCTTCGCCAGCCCCCCAGCCAAGCAAACCTACTATCAGCAGGGTCAACAGCAATTTGCCTAGCAGGCGGCAGAGTCGAAGCCAGACACGCATGAGCATGGCGTTATTCCTTAATGGTTGTTCTGGCAGCTGGGGCCGGGTGTCCAGGGACGACTTTCGGCTGGCTGCAGTTGGCTTTCCATAGACTCGTTGCCCATGACCTTGAGGTACTCGATCAGCGCATAACGCTCTTCCGGCTCCAGGTAGCGGCCAATAACGCCCTCGTTACGACAGCCGTCGCGGAACTCGTGGCCACGGTTGCCGTTGCCGGTAACGCTGGTATCGAACAGGAAACCACCCTGGAATTCAGTGGTGACGTAGCCCGCGCGTTTGGGGTCGTACTCGAAGTTGCCGACCCAGAAACTGCGGTCACGCTCGACCACTGGCGAGAGCAACTGAAACAGGTTGGGTACCGAGCCGTTGTGCAGGAAGGGCGGGGTTGCCCAGATGCCGTCAAGCGGGCGCGCCTTGTAACCACGCTTTTCCTGTACGCCGATGGCCAGGCCGTAGCCGTCCATGCGCCAGCGCTCGCGGGGCTGGATACCGGCGTCGCGGTAGGCGCGGTCCTCAACATAGGCGGTGACATAGGCCAGGCCCTTGGCGCTGGAGATGCTGGCGAAGTCCACTTCGCTCAGGTCGCTGCCAAACAGCTTGACGTCCAGGTTGGCCAGCTCGCTTTTCTGCCAGCCCAGCTTGCGAATATCGAAACGGTGGTCGGCGATGTTGTTGGCAGTGGTCGGGTCGGTGCCGATGATGCGGGTCGGCACGATGCGCATGTGCCATTCCGGGTCGCGGGCCGGGGCCAGGCGCTGGTCACGCGGTACCGGGTCGGGGGCGTGGCAGTAGGCGCAGTTCTCGGCAAACAAGGCCCGGCCCTGGCTGGCCAGTTCCATATCTACCTTGCCCAGCACCTCCTCGGGCCATGTCGGCGGCTTGAGTTGCTTGAGGGTTTCTTCAAGTGTGAATAGGTCGCGCAGGCGCACACTGGAGGGGTAGCGCTGCTCGTGCGTCAGCGGCTGCCCGTCTTCGCCAAATAAATGCAGGGTGGCGCCGACACCCAGGGCTTCACCGATATTGCGTGCCATCGGCTGCATGGCCGAGCCGTTCCACTGTACCCAGTCGAACTTCCAGATGTCCCACACCTGTGGATAGCTGACCGGGGCATTGGCGACCCGGTAGTTGCTGGCATCGATGGCATCGCCGAAGACGCTGTTGGCGATACGACCGAAGGCGTCGGTGCGACCGAAACCTTCCTCAGTCGGATAAAGGCCGCGATGCCAGTCGTTATAGGCAGTGCCGAGCAGGCGGTCGAGCACCGCCTTGAAGTCTTCGCGTAGCTGATCTTTGTCCTGGTCGTAGTTCTCGCCCAGGACGGTCTTGGCGAAGCGGTGGAATTTGATCGGGTTGTAGTAGGTGAAGGCCATGCTCATGCCGAGCGCCTGGCCAAAGCTGCCGCCTTTGAGCGTGGGCACGGTGGATGCCAGCGAGTGCAGGGCGGCGCCGCCGTCAATGCGCACGGCCTGGCCTCGGTAACGCAGTTCGCCGCTGTGGCAGGCAGAGCAGGTGATGTCCAGGTATTGCACGCCGCTCTCATCGTCCTGGTGGCGGGCGAAGCCTACAGGCAGGTTACCGGGATTGAGCGCGCTGGGCTGTTGCCGGGGGTCGGTCAAAAAACCGAATCGGGCGAGGTAGTCGGGGCTGGCGAATTTTTCCTGGGAGAAGGGCAGTTCCAGGGCGGTAAACCAGTCGTAGCGCAGGCCTTTCACCGTGGTGCCCTGAGGGGTGTAGTAGTAGGTCTGGCGCTGCTGCTCATTCCACTGGTCGAGGTAGTGCACTTGCTGCGGCTTGTCGAAAAGCGGCAGGTTTGGCCGGGCGATGTAATAGAGCACTACGGCGATCGCGGCGAGGATAAGTAGGAGGATCAGTGCTAGAGCGCGGCGCAGCATTCGCATGACATCAACATCCGTGTGGCAATTTTGTTATGGGGTAGGTTTATGCCAATACACCGGGTTGATGGCAAGAAGTCATAACCGGGTGGATTTTTAGGAGCGTTATCAATTATTTGACTCATACCTTATAGGTAATCGTTCTTTGGCCGCCGTTTGTCTTTGCTAGGCTCTTTTCGTTGCGCCAAATTGTTGTTTTTAATAAGTTTTCAAAAAAATGGCGCCAAGGAATGGTTATGTCGCAAGTATTGACTGAGGCGCCACGGCGGTTGCTGGTGGTAGATCCCTGTCAAGAGTGCGAGTTGTTGCTGCCCCATCTTCAGGCAAGCGCCTGGGCGGTGCACAGTTGCGGCTTGGCAGATGCAGGTAATGCCATTTTCGATGTGGGGCTGATACGTCTGCGCCCTACCCATCTGGCCCGGCCTGAAGCGCTCAAGGAATTGATCAGCCAGAGTGGCACCGAGTGGATTGCCGTACTCAATGCCGATGCTCTGCAGGATTCGGAGATCGGCAACTTCATTGGCGAGTGGTTCTTCGACTATCACACCTTACCGTTTGACTTCGGTCGGCTCGATATTGCTCTAGGACGCGCCCTGGGTATGGCCAGGTTGCGTGGCAAGGTGGGTTCCGAGAGTCGGGAGTCGGATGATCACGATCTGCTGGGAGCGAGCCGAAAGATCTGTGATCTGCGCCGACTGTTGGCCAAGTTGGCGCCTACGGATGCTCCGGTGTTGATTCGGGGGGAGAGCGGTACCGGCAAGGAATTGGTGGCACATACTCTGCACCGGCTTTCGCGCAGGGCTCATGAGGCCTTTGTCGTGGTCAATTGCGGCGCGATTCCCGAACACCTGATCCAGTCCGAGCTGTTTGGCCATGAAAAAGGCTCCTTTACCGGCGCGCATCAGCGCAAGCTGGGCCGTATCGAGTTGGCTGATAGAGGCACCTTGTTCCTCGACGAGATCGGTGACCTGCCGTTGGAGTTGCAGGCCAACCTGCTGCGTTTTTTGCAGGAGATGCAGATAGAGCGGGTCGGCAACCATCGCCCCATCTCGGTCAACGTACGAGTGCTGGCGGCGACCCATGTCGACCTGGAAGAGGCGGTGCGCAGGGGCCGTTTTCGCGAGGATCTCTACTATCGGCTCAATGTGCTGCAGGTGCAGACCACTCCATTGCGCGAGCGGCTCGAGGATATTCCTTGCCTGGCTGACTTCTTTGCTCAGCGCTATGCGCTGGAGATTGGCCGCCGCCCGCGCAACTTCAGTCGCCAGGCGCGCAGTGCCATGCTCGAGCATGCCTGGCCTGGCAATGTGCGGGAGTTGGCCAACCGCGTGCGGCGAGGCATGGTGCTGGCGGATGGCAAGCAGATTGAGGCGGTTGATCTGGGGCTTACCGATGGGTTCTCGCGGCATCCTGCGCTCAATACCCTTGAGGACTATATCAATCGTGCTGAGCAGCAAGCGCTCAGTGATGCACTGCTTCGCCATGCCGACAACATGAGCCGCGCCGCTCTGGCATTGGGGGTTTCTCGGCCGACCCTCTATCGCCTTCTGCACAAGCACCAGATGCGTTAGTGCTTCAGAAGTAGTAGGGAAATTTCACGCTGAAACTGAAGTCCGGTGCATCTGGGGTCAAGCCGATCGCCAGGTTGGGCACGATGCTGAGGCCGTCTTCGCCGGCCAGCGTCATACCGATGTTGAAATAAGCCGCGTTGGCATCACTGCTGCTGATGCTCTGCCAGGTACCACCGTCCTGCTTGATACGGCTTTTTTGGGCAATCAACTCGGAAAAGGACATGGACAGGCTCATGCGTTCGTTGAGGGCGAATGCCGTGCCTACGCCCAGCTGTATCCAATTACCCAGATCGACCTTGCCGGGTACTTTCACACCTTGCTGCGCGCTGATGTCGTCGAAGCTCTCTTCAAAGTTGAAGGTGTAAGACAGGCTGCCGAACAGCACGGCGGGGTCGATGGTCTTGACCAGGCTGATGCCGGGCGTCAGCGACCAGACGCCATTACCGGTTGGCAAGTCCTCCGGAACATTCAGGTTGTTGTTGCCAGGCACCTCGCGCAGTTTGATGCCGTAGGGTTCGTCGCCAGTGGGGGCTTTGAGGCGCAGGCTGAACACGGCATCTGGCAGATCGGCGGTTTCGTCCATGAATTTATAGGAGACACCGAAGCTGACATCGCCCAAACGAGGGTCGCCGGTAACGGTCTCATCGCTGACCTGGGTGCTGGCGCCGCCGGCTCCGGCAGACTCATAGGTCGCTTCGCGATAGACGACAGGCACGTTGAGGTCGAACTGCCAGCGCTGTTGCCAGTTGTAACGGGTGGTCAGATCAACCGTCAGGCTGTCGGAGTTGATCTGATCGATGCCGAGGTTGCCCAGGAAGATCGCGTCCAGGGCGAGGAAGCCATTGAGAAACAGCTGGCGGGCATCGTAGTGGGTATAGGTGAAGCCTGGTTCGAAGCTCCAGCTGCCACCACCGAAGAAGCCGCTGGCTTCCTGGTAGATGTTTTCCACGCTTGGCGCTGGCTCACTGTCTTCCTGCAGGCGAGAGCCATAGGACGAGCCGCTGTTGCTGGCGACGTTTTGCGCTGCCGACTGAGTGGCTGGAGGTGGCGAGGCTTGTGCGGTTTGAGCAGGGGCAGGTTGTCGTTGTCCTTCGACATCACGCAGGCGCTGTTCCAGTACCATCAGTGCATTCTGCTGTGCCTGGTAGCGCTGCTGCAGGGCCTGCAACTCGGCGCGTAGCGCAGCCACATCGGCATCGCTGGCGGCCTGGGCCGAGCAGGCGAGGGCGAGCGTCAATAGGGCGGGCGTGGGGTTGGGCCGTTTCATCGGGGCTCCTTGGCAGTCAGTATCCGATCGGGCGGCTTAACGAGTGAGGCGTGAAGCAGTCAGGCGAGGCGAGTCCTGCTCCCTCCAGACGCTCTCGCAGCCCAACACTCAATGTAGTCAGGTTTTGCACTCTGTTCAGGCTGCCGAGTATTTCGGTCTGCTGACGAATGCCGCCTTGCCCGAGTTGCTGGCTGGCGGTGCCTTGCCCTGCTGCACTGAGCTGTACCTGCAGGCCCTGGGCGTTGGTCAGCACTTTGACCTGGCCGGCGGCGTTGCTGAAGCTTTGCGCGCCATTGGCAATGACGATTGCGCCGGCGCTGACGGGGGCGGCCTGGTTTTTGTGAATCTCCAGCTCTATCTGGTTATTGCCGCGATTGAAGTCGCCGGCGCTGCGCACGCTCTGTACCACGCCGTCGACCTGGGAAAGGCCAGCGCCACCGATGATTTGTCCGCTCGCCGCCGGCAGAGCAGTAGCATTGCCAGTCTTGTCAGTGAAGGAAACGCTCAGCTGTGGTTGCAGGTTGGCTTGTACCTGCAGGCTGACCTGGGCGCCAATGGCCTGGCCGGCAGCGTTCTGCCAGAGGGTATTCATGGTCACACCGAAGTTGATGATGCGGTCGGGGAGCACATAACGCCCACGTAGCTGCGCCAGTTCCTTGTCACTCAGTTCTATGGGCTGCAACACAGGAGTGGCATGTGCCTGCAGGCTGACGACCAGCAGGGGAGTAACAAGCCAATGAATAGCTTTCATGGTGACGTCCTCGATGTGGGCGGGACCCGCATCAGAAAAAGTCGCTCTGGATAAAGCCGAATTCCATGAGCTCGGCATCCTGCACCGGCTTGAAGCGATCCAGGCGCTGCCTGGCGGTCAAGGGCTCAGGTGGGGATAGCAACGCGTTGTTGCGGTTGTAACCGGGACCGATAAGCGCAAATACGATGCCGTTCCAGCCCTTGGCGAACTCGTCCAGGCTCATGCGCTTGTGCCCCAGTACCGGATCGCCGATGTATACCCAGCCACTGTGGCTGCGCTGCATCACGACGAAGTGTTTGTAGCCGCGAATATCGAGCAGCACGATGGCCGGCACCTTGATCTGTTCCAGCGCCTGGGCATCGATACGATAGCCGCGAGCACGCAGTCCCAGGCCCTGGGCGTAGCGCTTCATATCCAGCATGGAAAATCCCTGGGTGCGCACTTGCTCGATATCGGCGCTGTCCAGCATGCCGACTATCACATCGGCCTCGCTGAGGTTCATGCCGTAGGCCTGGTTGAGCAGGGTGGCGATTGCAGCCGCGCCGCAACTGAAGTCGGTCTTTTGTTCGACCAGTCCGGCAAAGCGCCGCTCGCGCAGGCTTTCGACCTGCTTAAACACCAATCCACCACCAGGCAGGGCTGGAATGCCCTGTTGTCCGGCCATGAGTTGAGTGCTGCACAGCAAGCAGCCAGCGATGGCAACTATTCTGAGCATGGGTCCTTCCTGCTGCAGGGAGGCGCCTCCTGACGAGGCGCCTCTGCACTGCTCAGGTCTTAATCCAAGCCTGGAGTCGTACTGCCGCAGACATTGCATGCTGCCGCGATGGACAGCGCATTGGCCTGCTGGTTGCCGCCGCCTGCGGCGATGTTGACGCCGACATTGCCGGATACCGAGTACAGCGCATTGGACAAGGTGGCGTTGTTGGTGACCGGGACGATCTTCGTAATTACGGTGTTGATCGAGGTCACGCTGCCGGACAGGGTAATGTCGCCTTCCTCGCGGAACTTGAATTTGCCGGGGTTTTCGCCTTCGTTGTCATAGTCGATATGCCCAATCTGAGTGCCGCCGCCGGGGTGATCAGGATCACTACCGCCTACCCAGATTTCCGGATAAACATTGTTGCTTTGCTTGGAGTTGCCCTCATAGGTCCCGCTCAGTTCGACATTGACCTTCTTCGCGACCTCACCCAGCGCAATCTGCGCCGCGTTGTTGGTGGTGTTGCCGCTCAGGGTCTGGCTGACGCCGGCGCTGGCGCTAGCGCTACCGCCGGCCACGGCTGCTGCCATGTCGTTTTTCTGTTGGTTGTAATTGCCCGCCGCGATGTTGACCCCGACATTGCCTGAGGTGTTGTAGAGCGAGCCGTTCAGACTGGCGGTGTTCGGCACGCTGACATTGTTGAGAAGGTTGTTGTTACCGTTCTGGTTGACATCGATGGTCGCATTGGCATTCGAACCGAATACGAACGAGGCATCGGCGCTGGCCAGTGCTGCTGCGTTGGCCTGCTGGTTGTTGTCGCCGGCCACCACGTTGACACCGGCATTACCACTAACATCGGTGATCGAGCCGTCCTTCACTTTGGCATTGTTAACCGTCATCTTGTTGTTGACGGTGTTGTAGTTGACGTCTTGGCTGTCGGTGATCGAAGCGTCGGCGTCAGAACCGAAGTTGAAGGCATAGGCGCCACTGCTGGCCAGCGCTGCTGCAATCACCACGGCGAGTGGGCTGAGAATCTTGGGCGTTTTCATGATGTCTCCTGCTGTACATGGTCAGTTGGTTCAGGGTGCTTCCACTACCCTGATGCCGAAGCTGTTGGCCGATTGATTGCCAACGCCGGCGCTCTGGTTCAGCTGGACCACACCACGACTACCGGAGAACGCCTTGTCGTCAGTAACGACCAGGCGTGACCCTGCCAGTGATTCGGCTGCGCCGGAGAGGGGGGACAAGGACGCGCTTTGAGCCAGCTCGTCATCGTCGAGGCTGTGTGCTGCTACGCCCTGTTGCAGGCGTAACGCATTGATTTGCTGGTTGCCGATGCCGGCTCCCTGGTTGATGCCAAGGATGCCGCTGCCCCTGCTGAAGGCGGCACCTGCGATTTCAGCCTTGGCATTGCCAGCGGCGCTGGCCGGGAGGGCTTCGATATCCTGCTGTATGGCGATGCTGGTCTGGCTGCCATGACCTATTGCGATTGCCCGGCTATTGGCCTGCTGCTGCCAATCCCCTGCGGCCTGATTGACCATCAGGTTGCCCCGATAATCCTGTCCGCTGCTGCCGATATGAGCAGTGTTTTCCGCAAGGCTGGTGGAGGTGCCTATGACCCCGCCCAGGCCCAGCACGAGCGCGATGAAAGGGCGCATTTCAGCGTCCTCCCAGGTTCTGCAGTGGGCTTAGCCCTTGCTGTACGGTGCGGTTGATTTGTCCGCCCAGACCACTGCTGGAGGTGCCGGCGCCATGCCCGGCCGATGTGCCGGAGTGACGCAGCTGGCTGTTGCTCAAGACCCCGGAGTTATCAGGGTTGAGCATGCGATTCTGAGCGCCGAGGCTACCGCTGACATTGGCGAAATCGGCATCGCTGAGCTCACCCGTCTGGCGTTCTATCTGACGGGCGGGAGAGACATTGACCTTGACCGGGTTCGGGTCTGGGACGAGGGGTGCCCTGGTTGCCACGCGGGGTTGTACGGTGCGGGTGAGGATCACATCGCCGTCACCGGCGAAGGACGGAATAGCCTGGAAAATCAGTGAGAAGACCAAGCCCTGGCAGACAAAGAACAGGGGTTTCATCGCCGTATCCTTGAACGAGTTTCTGGCCAATCGATCAAGGCAGTCTTTGTGCCATTTAAAGCATTGTCTTAAAAATCAATCTCTTGCGAGATTTGTCTGAAGCCTAGGCAGAGCCTTTGTGTTTCATCGACGAAACATTTTTGCGGCGCCCGTTTTGGCGCAAGCCTCTAGGGCAAAGGTTTGCCAGGCGCGGCCCAGTGTAAAGGCGATGAAACACTGCACACCCACTCAGCCTCATGGCGCGGGAGCTGTAAAGCCAGGGTTACACACTCGATTGGGACGGGGCTGAAGAGCCACTAACAGTCCAGGCTGTCCGCCTGGCGGTAGAGCATCAACAACTTGCGGGTGATGGTTTGCTGTATGTCGTCGCGCTCGAAGGACGACAGACGCGTGAGCTTTTGCACTTGCAGGCGATGCAGGTGGATATAGGGCATTTTCTGGTCGAACTCGCGCAGATCGCCTTTCATCAGGATCGGCAGAAATACATCGCCGATCTTTTTCTGGTTACTGATGATCTGCGCCAGGGCCTGTTTGAACGGCATGGTCTTGGGCGCGGGGCCACCTTCCTTCATTTGGGTGGTCAGCAGCAGGCCTGGTTTGCCCAGTACGACACCGGGCAGGACGCACAGGCCGGTCTTGCGCACGGCCAGGCTTTCAATGCCGTGCAGGGTGTCGTGGAAGGCATAGGGGTTGGGCAGCACCACCATCTTGCGTCCGTAGTCACTGGGAAAGTGCAGGTCGTAGTTGGTGTAGAGCTGGCGGGTGGATTCGGAATACACGCACAGGCGGTTTTCGAACAGCTTGATGAAGCGCTCGGCCAGTTCGCGGCGGGCAATGCTGTCCAGATCCCAGATCAGGTCCTGGTTCTGCTGCTGGCCGAGGTTGACCTCCTGGTGCTGCATGTCGCTCATCCACACCTCACACGCGGAATTGGTTCAACAGACCGCTCAGCCGGCTGGCCAGTTGGCCCAGGCTGTGGCTTGCCTCGCTCGACTGATCCGCTGCCAGGGCATTTTCATGGGCCAGCGAGGCGGCCTGCGTCACGTTGTGGTTGATGTCCTCAACGACGTGCGACTGTTGCAGTGTGGCACTGGCGATGGAAGCATTGAGTCCGGTGATATTGCGCAGGGCGGCGGCAATCTGGCTGAGGTTCTCGCCCGCCTGTCGGGCCTGCTCGACGGTCTGCTGGGTGGCCTGGCTGCTGGCGTTGATCACCTTGACCGCGGCCTCCGAGTTGCCTTGCAGGCGTTCGATCATGGTGTGGATCTCAGCAGTCGATTGCTGTGTGCGCTGAGCCAGCAGGCGTACTTCGTCGGCTACCACGGCAAAACCTCGGCCCTGTTCGCCGGCGCGAGCCGCCTCGATGGCCGCGTTGAGGGCAAGAAGGTTGGTTTGTTCGGCAATCGAGCGAATGACCTCCAGCACACTGCCGATCTGGGTGCTTTCCTGAGCCAGGCTCTGGATGACCTCGACGGCCTGGCCGATGGTGTCGGAGAGCTGGTCGATCTGACGCAGGCTGCTGTCGATGCTTTCCTGGCCTTGCAGCGCGCGTTGCTCGGCCTCGCGCACCTCGCTGGCGGCGTGCTCGGCATTCTTCGCCACATCCTGCACGGCGTAGGAGACTTCGTTGATGGCGGTGGCTACCAGTTCCATTTGTTGGGATTGCTGCTGGCTGTGCTGTTGCGCATTGCTGGCGATTACGCCCAGCGATTGCGAGGCCTGGTCGAGTGAGCCGGCGGCTTCCAGAGACTGGCCGATCACGCCGCGCAGCTTGTTGGTAAAGGCGTTGAAGTGGCCGCCCAGGGCGGTGAGCTCATCTCGACCGCTATGGTCCAGGCTGCGGGTCAGATCGGCTTCGCCGCTGGCGATATTGGCCATGGCGCTGACGGCTTCATCGAGTGGGCGGGAAATGCTGCGAGTGATCAGGATAACCAGCGCAGCCAGTAGACCGATGACGACGACGACGATGCCAAGGGTGCGCAGTACCTGTTCACGGAACTCGGCCTGTACGTCATCGACATAGATGCCTGATCCGAGAATCCAGCCCCAGGGTTGGAACAGCTCGACGTAGGAGATTTTCGGCACGGGTTCCTCGGAGCCTGGCTTGGGCCAGCGGTAGTCGACCTGCCCGGAGCCCTGTTTCTTGGCGATTTCCACCATTTCGTTGAACAGGAACTTGCCATCCGGATCCTTCAGGCTGGAGAGGTTCTGACCTTCCAGCTTGGGGTTGGTAGGGTGCATGACCATGGTCGGGGTCATGTCATTGATCCAGTAATAGTCGTTCTGCTCGTAACGCAGGCCGCGGATGACTTCCATGGCCTGTTTTTGTGCATCCTCACGACTCAGGCCGGAACTTTCCTGTGCATGGAAGTACCTCAGTACGCCCATGGCACTCTCCACCACATGACGGGTCTTGAGCGCTTTGGCTTGGTACAGCTCGTCGAGGCTCTGCTTCAGCATCAACCCGGTCAACGCCAATAGCATGACAATTGCAGAGAGCAGGATGATCCAGAGCCGACGGCTGATCGGCAGGTTGCGCAGGCTGTTCATGGCGACTCCAACTTCTTGTTATCTGAGAGCGGTCGGTACAGTTAAGTGGCAGTTTAGTATCAGTTCAATCAAGCTTTGGGCGCAGAGCGCCTAGACCGGGCTTTCTGGTAGCATTCCGGCGATTTATTGCCTGCTGCTGCAGGCCTTAAGAATTCTTATCGGCAGTTCTCACGAAAAGCTCAGTCCGAGGTAGCGCATGGATGTAATGATTGCTTTGAAGGCCATAATCCTCGGCATTGTTGAAGGGTTGACGGAGTTTCTTCCCATTTCCAGTACCGGCCACCAGATTGTGGTGGCCGACCTGATCGATTTTGGCGGCGAGCGGGCCATGGCCTTCAACATCATCATCCAGCTGGGGGCCATCCTGGCGGTGATGTGGGAGTATCGGCGCAAAATTCTCGAAACTGTCTTCAATGTGCCGCATCAGCCCCAGGCACAGCGCTTTACCGCCAACCTGCTGATTGCCTTCTTGCCGGCCGTGGTGATCGGGGTCGCCTTTGCCGACCTGATCCATGAGTACCTGTTCAACCCCATTACCGTGGCTGCAGCGCTGGTCATCGGCGGTGTGGTGATGCTGTGGGCCGAACGGCGCCAGCACGAAACTCATGTCGAGGAAGTGGACGACATGAGCTGGAAGGAGGCGCTGAAGATTGGCTTCGCCCAGTGCCTGGCGATGATTCCCGGCACCTCGCGCTCGGCCTCGACCATCATCGGCGGCCTGTTGTTCGGCCTCTCGCGCCGCGCCGCCACCGAGTTCTCCTTCTTCCTGGCCATGCCGACCATGGTCGGGGCGGCGGTGTACTCCGGCTACAAGTACCGTGACCTGTTCCAGCCGGGCGACCTGCCGGTTTTCGCCCTGGGTTTCGTGGTGTCCTTCATCTTCGCCATGATTGCCGTGCGCGGTCTGCTCAAGTTCATTGCCAATCACAGCTATGCGCTGTTCGCCTGGTATCGCATTGGTTTTGGCCTGCTGATTCTGGCGACCTGGCAGTTCCATCTGATCGACTGGAGCAGCGCTCAGGGCTGATATGGAAAAGCGCGGCATTCTCAAGAGCTGGAACGACGACAAGGGTTTCGGCTTCATCCAGCCCGAGGGTGGTGGTGAACAGTTGTTCGTGCATATTTCCGCGGTACGTGGCGACAAGCGTCCGCAGGCCGGCGAAGAAGTGCTCTACATCGGCGGCAGTGATGCTCAGGGGCGGCCGCGCGCGCAGCACATGCGCCATGCCGGGCTCAGCCTGGATCGACCGGCAATCCGGCGTAAACCGCGTCCTGCGGCTAAAGCGTCCACTACTGGCCAGCCGAAAGTGGCTCAGCCGACGCGCCAGCCCAGGCGCGCCGATACGCCGGGTATTCGCGATCTGCCATTGAAACTGTTAATCCTGGCTGGGCTGTGCGTGCTGCCGCTATGGGGCAGCCTGAGTCTGTTCAGCCACGGCGTGGTCTGGATGGTGTTGGTCTATCCGCTGGTCAGTCTGTTCAGTTTCTGCCAGTACTGGCTGGACAAGCAGTCCGCACAGAAGGGGCGCTGGCGTACGCCGGAGAACAGTCTGCATATCGCCGAACTGATTGGCGGCTGGCCAGGCGCGCTGATTGCGCAGCAGGTGTTTCGCCACAAGACGCGTAAGGTTTCCTTTCAATTGGTGTTCTGGGCCATCGTGGCGTTGCACCAGGCCTTCTGGATCGACCATCTGTTGCTCGGTGGGCGCTATCTCGGGCAGTGGCTGCCGCTGTAAGGGGCCTGCTTCTAGATTTCACTGTCCAGGCGCAGGCCGATCTGGCGAATTTTCGGCAGCTTGCTGACCACCAGTTGGTGAGCCTGGCGTAGCAGCGTGCGCATTTCATCGTCGCCGATGGGGCAGGGCAGCGCCATGCTGACCCAGTAGGCGCGCGCCAGGTAAGGGGCAGGGCGAATGCCGGGGCGGTCGACCATGCCGAGAAATAGCTCCGGCCCGACTTTGAACGATACGCCCGCGTTGAGCAGGGCGAACATCTTGTTGCCGGCGACCGAGAACACTCGGACCCCGCCCCATTTGTAGTCTTCGCGTGCGCCGGGCAGTTGCAGGCAGAAGGCGGCGATCTGCTCTTCGGTCATCTGCTCTCCCTTCCTTTGTCAGTAATGTGGCTAACCTAGCAGAGTCCCGTTACCTCCCTGCAAGGAGCTTTTGCCATGTCGCTTTCCCTGTATCAGGCCTGTGTGCCGTCATTCGTGCGCATGTTCGGCAACCTCTCGGCCATCCTTGCCAAGGCCGAGGCCTACTGCATGGAACGCAAGATTGATCCCAGTGTGCTGCTCAATGCGCGGCTGGCGCCGGACATGCATCCGCTGACCCGCCAGGTGCAGATTGCCAGTGACCTGGCCAAGGGCTGTGTCGCCCGTCTGGCCGGGATTGAGCCCCCCAGCTTCGCTGATAACGAGAGCAGCTTCGCCGAACTTCAGGCCCGTATCGGCAAAACCCTGGATTTCGTCAAGAGCGTGACCGCGGAGCAGATTGAGGGTGGTGAGGGGCGCGAGATCTCACTTAAATTTCCCAATGCCGAATTCAACTTCACGGCGCCGGACTATGTCGTGCATTTCGTGCTGCCCAACTTTTATTTTCATGTCACCACCGCCTACGCCATTTTGCGTCACAACGGCTTAGCCATTGGCAAGATGGACTACATGGGCGACAAGTGACTGAAACGGTTGATATGTGCACTGATGCTTTGGCTCTCTGCGCCTGTTTGATTGCGACCGTTAGGGCTATTGGTGCTGGCGCCGGTTGCGTGATGGCTATTTAATGGCAGCTCAAGCGCCGGCACTGAGGTGCCGATATCCTTCTGCCTGCTCAACTATCAGCCGTCGTCCAGTAGTCGCCGTCGCATGTCCTATCTGTTCAGCCTGTTTCTTCTCGATGCCGATCCCAGTTTGCTGCTGTTTGGCACCTATGATCCGTGGCTGGTGATCCTGTCGCTGGCGATTGCCATGTTCACCTCGGGCATGGCGCTGCAAGTGGCAGGTATGGCGCGACTCAGTCGCAACCCACTGCATCGTCATACGGCATTGCTGACAGGCTCTCTGGCTCTGGGCGGCGGTGTGTGGGCCATGCACTTCATCGGCATGCTGGCCTTCGAGCTGTGCGCGCCGGTGCATTACGCGCCGGGCATGACCCTGCTATCGCTGCTGCCGAGCCTGGGAGCTTCCTGGGTTGCGCTTCAGCTGTTGTCGCGACACCAGATCACGGCGTGGCAACTGATCGGCAGTGGTGTGCTGGTGGGGGCGGGGATCGGTGCCATGCACTACAGCGGCATGGCGGCCATGCGCATGGACCCGCTGTTGCGTTACGACCCCTGGATTTTTGCCCTGTCGATCCTGGTGGCGGTGGGCCTGGCGATTCTGGCGCTGTGGGTGCGCTTCGGTCTGCGTGGGCGGTTGTCCGCCGGCAAGGCGATCGTCGCCAGCGGCGTGGTCATGGGCCTGGCCATCAGTGGCATGCATTACACCGGAATGGCCGCCGCACGCTTCGTCGGTACGCCTGACCCGGCTGCCGCGCAGGATGATCCCAGCCTGTTTCTCGCGCTGGCCGTGGCGCTCATCACGGTCTCGTTGACCATCTTTGTGGCGGGTATCAATGGCCTGCTGCGTTATCGCCATCTGCTGCGCCAGGTGCAGGCCAACGAGGCACGCTTGCGCGCCATTCTGGAAACCGCCGTCGATGGCGTGGTGACCATTGACGACAGGGGCGTTATCGAAGGCATGAATGCCGCGGCGGCCAAGCTTTATGGCTGGAACCGCGAAGAGCTGCTGGGGCGGCATATCGATACCGTGATTCCTGAAAGCTATCGCCAGGGCATCGCCAACTACCTGCCGCAGCTGCTCAATGCCGGTGAGTCGGAAATCATCGGCGGCAGCCGCGAGGTTGAGTTGCTGCGCAAGGACGGTAGCGAGCTGCCGATCCGTTTGGCTATCGGCCGTGCCAAGTTGCCCGATCGCACCCTGTTTGTGGGGTTCATCAGTGATATCAGCGAGCGCAAGGCCATGGAGAAGGCGCTGCGCGAGAGCGAGCAGCAGTACCGCTCGCTGATCGGCAATATCCCGGGCGTGGCCTTCCGCTGCCTGCTGGATGAAAACTGGAGCATGTTGTTCATCAGCGATGCGGTGGAGACACTAACCGGCTGGAGCGCGGATGACTTTGTTAGCCGGCGCAAGTCGATCAGCGAGCTTTATCACCCCGAGGACTACCAGCGCGTGGCCGAGGAGGTGCTGGAAGATATTTCCCGTGGTCGCCATTACACGGTCGAGTACCGTATCTACGACCGCCAGGGCGAGGAGCACTGGGTCTGGGAGAGCGGCAGCGCGGTTCTGGGCGATGATGGTGAGCCCAAATGGATCGACGGCGTGTTGCTGGACATCACTGAGAGCAAGCTGCGCAACGCCGAATTCGAGGGCACGGCCAAGGCCATCAGTCGCGCGCTGTCGGTGATCGAGTTCGATCTGCAGGGACGGGTGCTCAGTGCCAACTACAACTTCCTCGAACTGATGGGCTACGAGGAAGAAGAGATCCTGGGGCAGCATCACCGCATCTTCTGCGAGCAGAGCTGGGTCGAAAGCGGCGCTTATGAAGAGTTCTGGGCGCGCCTGGCCCGCGGTGAACTGGACAGCGGTGAATACCTGCGCATTGCCAAAGGCGGTCGCGAGGTGTGGATTCAGGCCAGCTACAACCCGATCTTCGATGCCGATGGCAAGCCGTTCAAGGTGATCAAGTTCGCCACCGACCTCAGCCAGCGGCGCGAGATGGAAGAGGCGCTACGCATCGCCAAGGAGCGTGCGGAGTTGGCAGCGGCAGTGAAAACCACCTTCCTGGCCAACATGAGCCATGAAATCCGCACACCGATGAACGCCATCATCGGCTTTACCGAGCTGCTGCTCGACAGCGTGCTCAACGAGCAGCAGCGTCGCCACCTCGGTACTGTGCGCCAGGCGGCACGCTCGCTGCTCGGCCTGCTCAACGACATTCTCGACACCGCCAAGCTGGAGCGCGGCGCGGTGGAGCTTGAGCAGATGGACTTCTCCCTGCGCGAGCTGTGCGTGCAGGTCTGTGATGCCCTGCGCCTGAGCGCCGAGGGCAAGGGGCTGAGCCTGAGTCTGGACTATCAAGCAGGCCTGGGTGACTTCTTCAAGGGTGACCCGCTGCGTATCCAGCAGGTGCTGACCAATCTGGTCGGCAACGCGGTGAAATTTACCGAAAGCGGCTGGGTGCGTCTGGAGGTCAGTGGCGAGCCGGGTAGGGTTCAGCTCGCCGTGCGCGACAGCGGTATCGGCATCGCCGAAGATCGCCTGCAACATATCTTCGATCCCTTCGCCCAGGCCGACGCCTCGATGAGTCGGCGCTTTGGCGGTACCGGCCTGGGGACCACCATCGCGCGCCAGCTGACCGAGCTGATGGGGGGCAGCATCCAGGTCGAGAGTCGCCTGGGGGCGGGCAGCCTGTTCCTCGTAGAGCTGCCGTTGCCGGCTGGCGCTGTGGCTCATGGCGAACGCCGTGCGATGGCGCGGCAACTGCCGGTGCTGAATATCCTGGCCGCCGACGATGTGGCGCAGAACATCGAGCTGCTCAGCCTGACCCTAGGGGCCATGGGGCATCAGGTGACCACGGCGAACGATGGCGAGCAGGCGCTGGCTGCCTTTGTCGGCGGGCGCTTCGATGTGCTGCTGATGGATGTGCAGATGCCGCGCATGGATGGCCTCGAGGCGACCCGGCGCATTCGTCGCCATGAGCAGGCCCATGGTTTGAAGCCGACGCCGATCATCGCCCTGACCGCCAGTGTGCTGGAGCAGGATCGCCGTGCTGCTCGCGAGGCTGGCATGGATGGCTTCGCCTCCAAGCCGCTGGAGATGGACAAGCTGCTGGCCGAAGTGGCGCGACTGATAGGCCTGGCCCCGGAGGCTGGCATGCAGCCTGCTACTGCCAGCGAAATGGCCGAAGACCTGATGATTGACTGGCCACGCGGCATTCAGCTGTGGGGCAGTGAACAGGTAATGGCTGCCGCCATTCGGCGTTTCCTCGCCGAGCACGCCGGCAGCTGCGCGGAGGTTGAGCGCCTGCTGCGCAATGACCAGCGCGCTGAGGCCATTGAACTGGTGCACCGCATGCGCGGGGCTGCCGGCAACCTGGCGCTGCTGCGGGCCAGTCGACTGGCCGGACAGCTGGAGCATGCGCTCAAGGGCGCCATTCCCGCCTCGGTGGATGAACTGCTGCGTGCGTTTGCTACCCAGCTTGCGGCGCTGCCCGGTGAGCTGCCCGAGGTAACGTCTGCAGTGGAGTCGCCTGCCACGGCCCTGACGAAGGCCGAGCTGGCCGAACTGATCGGGTTGAGCCGGGCGGCGCTGCAGCATGGCGAGTTGGCCGAGCAGGCCCTGCAATGTCTGCTCGCTGCACTGCCGGCGCAACAGGCCGAAAGCCTGGAAGGCGCTCTCAATGACTTCGATTTCGAACGAGCGGATGCTCTGCTGGCCCAACTGCTCGACTCTGGAGAGATCAACCCATGATCAAGCCCGCTGATGTCCGGCCCAAACTGTTATTGGTAGATGACGAGCCGACCAATCTGCAGGTGTTGCGGCAGATTTTGCAGGATGACTACCGGCTGCTGTTTGCCAAAAGCGGGGACAAGGCCCTGGAACTGGCGGCCCAGGAGCGTCCTGCACTGATCCTGCTGGATGTGATGATGCCGGGCATGACCGGTCATGAGGTCTGCTCCCGGCTCAAGGCGCAGCCTGCCACCTCGGGCATTCCAGTGATTTTCGTCACCGCCCTGGCGGATGTGCAGGACGAAGCCCAGGGCTTTGCCCTCGGGGCCGTGGACTACATCACCAAACCGGTCAGCCCGCCCATTGTCCGTGCGCGAGTGCGCACGCACCTGTCGTTGGTGCGTGCCGAGGAGCTGCGCGAGACCCGCCTGCAGATCGTCCAGCGCCTGGGGCTGGCCGCTGAATACAAGGACAACGAGACCGGTCTGCACGTGATCCGCATGAGCCACTACACCCATGTCCTGGCTCTGGCCGCGGGCTACAGCGAGCACGAAGCGGATGATCTGCTCAACGCTGCGCCCATGCATGACGTGGGCAAGATCGGTATCCCCGACGCCATCCTGCAGAAGAACGGCAAACTGGATGACCAGGAGTGGGCGGTGATGCGCCAGCACGCCCAGATCGGCGCCGAGATCATTGGCGAACATGACTCCGGCCTGCTGCAGATGGCTCGCAGCATCGCGCTGACACACCATGAAAAGTGGGATGGCAGTGGTTATCCCAATGGCCTCAAGGGCGAGGAAATTCCCCTGGCCGGGCGTATCGTCGCCATTGCGGATGTGTTCGATGCACTCACCAGTGTGCGTCCCTACAAGCCGGCCTGGCCGGTGGAAGAGGCCGTGGCCTTGTTGCGCCGCGAGAGCGGCCGGCACTTTGATCCGGAGCTGGTAGAGCTGTTTCTCGGCCAGATGCCGGCAATTCTCGAAATCAAGGAGCGCTGGGCGGAGACGGAGTAGGGCACAATGCGGGCTTGCATTCGGGAGCCCGTATGAATCACGAAACCTGGGAGCTGCTGTCCTATATCGTCACCGTCGTTGCACTGCCGTTCGCCATCGCTGTGTTCCTCTTCGAGCAGCGCAAGGAGCGCGAGAACGAGGAAGAGGCGATCTGGCAGCAGATTTCCGATGCCTATATCGACTTTCTCGAAGTGGTGCTGGCCAACCCCGATCTGCGCCTGCGCAGCCACAATGCCACGCCTGATCTGAGCGACGAGCAGCGCGAGCGCATGTGGGTGATCTTCGACATGCTCATCTCGCTGTTCGAGCGCGCCTACCTGCTGGCCTATGCAGAAGATATGAGCGACAAGCAGCGCCGCCGCTGGCACTCCTGGGAGGACTACATGCGCGACTGGAGCCGCCGCGAGGACTTCCGCGAGCGTTTGCCACTGTTGTTGCGCGGCGAGGACCCGGGCTTTGCCGCCTATATCCAGGGCCTGGCCGACGAAGAGGCGAAGCATTCTCAAGACTGACCAGTCTTGTCCGTCCACGGCGGGCAATGCCCGCCTTAGCTGAAAACAGGGGGTACATATGAGCCAGATCATCAATCGTGCCGTGCGTTACGAGGTCGGCGGCGAGCCATTCGAGGGGCAGCTGCTGTACGACGACGCCCATGCGCATCCGCGCCCTGGATTGCTGCTGGCGCCGAACTGGATGGGCGTATCGGCCGGGGCCATCGAGATTGCTCAGCGGGTGGCGGAGCGTGGCTATGTGGTGTTCGTTGTCGATCTTTATGGTGCGAGCGTACGCCCGCAGAACCATGACGAGGCGGGCGCGGCAATGATGTCGGTGAAGGGTAAGCCGGCCCTGCGCCAGCGTCTGCAGGCGTCGCTGGCGGCGCTCAAGGCCCAGCCCGGTGTGCCGCTGGACCCCAATCGTCTGGCGATCTTCGGCTTCTGCTTCGGTGGCCACTGCGCCCTGGAACTGGCCCGCGACGGTGCGCCGCTCAAGGCAGCCATCTCCTTCCACGGCACGCTTGATACGGCTAACCCTGCGGACGCCCAGAATATCCAGGGCGCGGTGCTGGTACTGGATGGTGCCGAGGACCCGTTGGTGCCGCGCGAGCAACTGGCAGGCTTCGTCGCGGAAATGAGTGCCGCTGGCGTTGACTGGCAACTGACCAGCTATGGCGGTGCGGCGCATTCCTTCACCGATCCACAGGCCAATGTCCCGGGCAAGATGCAGTACGACGAGAAGGTGTCGCGTCGTGCCTTCGCGGCGATGTATGACCTGCTCGATGAGGTCTTTGCCTGAGAATCCAGTCTGCTCCATGGTCGGCGCGGTGTAATTGCGCATCGCTCTTGTTTAGCGGCTAGTCTTGTCGGCTCCAGCCATCCACATGGACTTCGAGCATGAGCAAGACAATCCTGGCATTAGCTCTCGCCAGCCTGAGCGGCCTCGCCCAGGCTGCGGTCGTCACCAAGGCGGTACCCTACGAGATCGACGGCGAGCCTTATGAAGGCGTGTTGATCTATGACGATGCGATTAAGGAGCCCCGCCCAGGTCTTTTGATGGTGCCGAACTGGATGGGGGTGAACGAACCCTCGGCCAAGAAGGCGGCGAGGGCGGCCAGCGACAAATATGTGGTGTTCATGGCGGACCTGTATGGCAAGGCCATCCGCCCGAGCAACCCGGATGAGGCGAAGGCTGCCGCCACCGCGCTGCGCAGCGACCGGCCGTTGATGCGCAAACGCACCCAGACCGCACTGGACGTGCTCAAGCGCCAGCCCGGCGTGGATGTTGCGCAGTTGGGAGCGATCGGCTTCTGCTTCGGTGGCGGTGCGATTCTCGAACTGGCCCGTGACGGTGCGCCGCTCAAGGGCTTCGTCTCTTTCCATGGCAACCTGGATACTCCCAACCCTGCCGACGCCAAACAGATCAAGGCGCCGGTGCTGGTGTTGCACGGCGCGGATGATCCAGCCGTGCCGCAGGAGCAGGTCGATGGCTTCATTGCCGAGATGAAGGCGGCCAAGGTTGACTGGCAACTGGTCAGCTATGGCGGGGCAGTGCACTCCTTCACCAACCCGCTGGCCAACGTGCCGGGGCGCAATGAATACCATCCGGTGGTCGCTGCGCGGGCGTTCAAGGCCATGAATGACCTGTTTGACGAAGTCTTCGCGCCCTGACTGGCCGCGCGCCTTAATCGCTGCGGTTATTAACTGGTCCCAATCAGGCCCTATTGGTTCCTAACCCAGGTGGATGGGCTGCCTATTCTCAAAGCATGAGCACGGAGCGTGTCCCCTGGGAGGTTCGCCATGCGAGTCGGACTCTTGCTGCTGTTGTGTGTGCTGTTACCCGTGGCCGAGGCGCGCGAGGCGCCTTTGCAGGTGGACGGTGCGGTGACGGTGAATGCACTGCAGGCGCGCCAGCTGTATGAGCACGGCGTACTGTTCATCGATGTGCGGGCGCCGCGCGAGTGGGGCTGGGGGCATGTGCATGGTGCCTTGCACATGGCGCTGGATGGACGTTTCTCCGACCTGGCCGAAGCCAGTTGGCCGCGCAGCATGCCCATGGTGTTGTACTGCGACAGCGAGGTCTGCCCGGACAGCGCAGAGGCTGCGCGGCGCGCAGTGAGCTGGGGCTACCAGCAGGTGTATTACTTCCGCACCGGCTACTTTGCCTGGCAGCTGCTGGATTTCCCCCAGGGCAAAGGGCAGGAAGGCGAGATGTATGCCTTTATTCTGGGGGCGCAGCCAACAGCTGCGGGCCTGACGAGCCCCGGCCTGGAGTGATGTCGCGCTCCTCGTCGCCACCGGCTGGGCGCTTGCCCTTGAGATACCAGGCGAAGGCGATGATCTCGGCGATGGTGCGATACAGCGGCTCGGGGATGGCGTCACCCAGCTCCAGGCGGGCCAGCAGGCGCACCAGTTCGGCATTTTCGTAGATCGGCACTTCATATTCGCGAGCGATGGCGAGGATGGCTTCGGCCAGCTCGTCGTCGCCTTTGGCGGTCAGATTGGGCGCGTTGCTACCGTCGTAGGACAGCGCAATGGCCTGGCAGGGCGGTTTTTTCATGCGGTTTCATCCACCCAGCGTTGTTCCAGGTGGGTTTTCGGTCCTTGTGGCGGCATGCCCTGGCTACAGCTCAGTTCGCCCACCTCCAGGCCTGCGGCCTGCAGCCGTTGGCGCAGGTTGTCCAGTTCAGCGTCGACCAGGCGCGCGGTTTCCGCGCGCTCGGCCCACAACTGGCTGGAGAGGCTGCCGCGCACCAGTTGCGCCTGCACCTGCAGCGGGCCCAGTGGGTCGAGATCGAATGCCAGTTCGATGCGCCACAGGGTTTCCTTCTGCTCCTTGCGGCTTTGAGCCTCGGATTCTTCACGCTGTAGCTTGATCTGCAGCGGCACCACGTCCTGCTGGTTGCGCATCGGCACTTCCAGCTGCCAGGTGGTCAGCAGGTTGCCTTCGGGGGTTATCTGGGTCTGTGCCAGGCTTGCCAGCTGATGGGTCTGCAGACGCGAGACGGCCGCGGCGGCGAGCTTGAGTAGCGTTTCCAGGTCTGCCTCCTGATCCATGGCCTGAAGCAGGCGCGAGGGAAGGGGAAAGCTCATGGCCTGCTGGCGTTGGCTGGGTTGGCCGAGCGAGCCGAGCGCTGTGCGCACGAAGGAGGGTAAGGCCTGGGCCAGCGTGCCGCCAGCGCCCGCCGCGGCTTGCGGGGTTAAGCCCGGCAGATGGGGAAGCAGTTGATTGATCAGACGCAGCAGGTTGGCCTTGAGATCCTGTGGTAACTGCTGAGCCTGCCCGCCCAGCAGCTTGGCTTCGAGAAACACGCCGCTCTGTTGCAGTGCCTTGGTCAACCCGTCAGCTGTGCTCAGCTGCTTGCCATCGGGCAGCAGGCCGAGCAGCTTGTCGATGCTGGTGCGTAGCTCATCGGGCAGGCTCGCCTGGCTTGCCATGCCCTGCAACCCCTTGAACAGGCCTTCGAGGGAGGCCTGCCGGCTCTGCTGGGCGGCCAGCTGCTGGCCGAGTACCAGTTGATCGAGGCGCCCGCTCAGGGGCAGGAAGTTGAGGGCCTGATTGCCCTGTACCTGAGCCGTCAGCAGGCTGCCAACTGGCAAGGGTAGGGCTGTTTCGATGTTGAGTTTGCTGCCGGCCAGGGGCGTGTTGAGCAGATTGACCACGGCGCGGTAGAGCGCCTGCTGTCCACGCAATTGGACGAGCTGCTCGCGGGCTTCGACCTTGCCTTGGATCAGCGTGCCAACGGGCAGTTGCTTCAGATCCAGGCTGCTGAGCAGGCGATTGTCGCCGCCCTGCAGGGCAAGGGCCAGGCGGGTTTCCGACAGCGCGGTCACGGCCAGGGTACTGCCTTGTGCCAGCGGGCGAGGGCTGCTGGCTTGCAGTGTGGCCTGCTTACCGCTTTCCAGCGTGAGCTTGAGCAGCAGTTGAAAGCTCTGCGCCACCGCTTTGGCTTCCAGCACTTCGGCCTGGGCGCTCTGCCCGGCGCTGAGCAGGCCCTCGAGCGGTTGCAGCAGCTTGACCGCCAGATCAGCCGCATTGACCTGCGCCGGCCGCGTGGCTGGCGTGGCCGCAGGGAGCGGACGAGAGCTGCTGATTTCTGCCATGTGCGGGTTACACCCTGTTGAAAAGCCGGCTTCGGAGGGGCAAGGCTGCCATGTATAATGCCGCCCCGTTCGGGCTGGCTAAGCGGTCAACTTGCCTCATCGTAGGCAGGTTTTCAGTATAGCGGCCACCCACCTGCCGACTTGAACCCCTCCGGGACACCATGCCGTGATCAATCCACGCCTCCAAGCCGTAGCCCTCGCCTGTGAGCGGGACTGGCGCCTGTTGTTCGAAGGCCTGGATCTGGACCTTGCCGGCGGCACTTTGTTGCAGGTTGCCGGCCCCAATGGCAGCGGCAAGACCAGTTTGCTGCGCCTGCTGGCCGGGCTCATGCAGCCGACCACCGGTGAGGTGCTGCTCAACGGCAAGCCGCTGGCAAAGCAGCAGGGCGAGTTGGGCCGCAGCCTGCTGTGGATCGGTCACGCAGCAGGCATCAAGGGCCTGCTGACTGCCGAAGAGAACCTGGCCTGGCTCTGCGCGTTGCACCAGCTGGCGCATCGCGAAGCGATCTGGCAAGCGTTGGCCGCCGTCGGATTGCGTGGTTTCGAGGATGTGCCCTGTCACACCCTGTCCGCCGGGCAGCAGCGCCGCGTGGCCCTGGCTCGGCTATATCTGGACGCACCGCCGCTGTGGATTCTCGATGAACCCTTCACCGCCCTGGACAAGCAGGGTGTCGCGCAGCTGGAAGCGCAGTTGGCGGCACATTGCGAGCAGGGCGGTCTGGTCGTCCTGACCACTCACCACACGCTGCAACAGACACCCTCGGGCTACCGAGTGCTCGACCTGGGGCAGCGTGCAGCATGAACAGCGTTTTTCTTCTCCTCCTGGCCCGCGAATCACGCCTGCTCTGCCGCCGCCCAGCGGAGCTGGCCAACCCGCTGGTGTTCTTTGCCATTGTCATCGCCCTGTTTCCGCTGGCGGTCGGGCCGGAGACCAATCTGTTACAGACCTTGTCCCCCGGCCTGATCTGGGTAGCGGCGCTATTGGCCGTGCTGCTCTCGCTGGACGGGCTTTTTCGCAGTGATTTCGAGGATGGCTCGCTGGAGCAGTGGGTCCTTTCGTCGCACCCTTTGCCTCTTCTGGTGCTGGCCAAGGTACTGGCACACTGGCTTTTCTCCGGTCTGGCACTGGTGCTGCTGTCGCCCCTGCTGGCGCTGATGCTCGGTCTGCCGGGGCGTTGCCTGCCGGTGCTGCTGCTCTCGCTGCTGCTGGGCACGCCGATCCTCAGCCTGCTCGGCGCGGTCGGTGCGGCGCTGACGGTCGGTCTCAAGCGCGGTGGCTTGCTACTGGCGCTGCTGATTTTGCCGCTGTACATCCCGGTGCTGATTCTCGGCACCGGGGCGCTGCAGGCGGCCCTGCAAGGATTGCCGGCTGCCGGTCACCTGTTGTGGCTGGCCAGCCTGACCGCCCTGGCGGTCACCCTGACACCCTTTGCCATCGGCGCCGGCCTGAAAATCAGCGTCGGCGAATAACTAAAGAGTCACCGTGATGAGATGGACCTGGTTTCACCAATGGGGTTCGCCCAAGTGGTTCTACGAGCGCAGTGGTCGCTGGCTGCCCTGGCTGGCCGCGGCGGCTGTTGTGTTGCTGGCTGTCGGTATCGTCTGGGGCCTGGCCTTCGCGCCGCCGGAAAAGTACCAGGGCAACAGCTACCGGATCATCTATATCCACGTGCCGGCAGCCTTCCTCGCCCAGGCCTGCTACCTGTTGATGGCGGTGGCCGGCCTGGTTGGCCTGGTCTGGAAGATGAAGCTGGCCGACGTTGCCTTGCAGCAGGCCGCACCCATCGGCGCCTGGCTGTGTTTTATCGCCCTTGTTACCGGCGCGATCTGGGGCAAACCGACCTGGGGCACTTACTGGGTGTGGGACGCGCGGCTGACCTCGATGCTGATCTTGCTGTTCCTCTATTTCGGCATCATCGCCCTGGGCAACGCCATCAGTAACCGTGACAGCGCGGCCAAGGCTTGCGCGGTGCTGGCGTTGGTCGGTGCGGTGAACATCCCGATCATTCAGAAGTCGGTGGAGTGGTGGAACACCCTGCACCAGCCGGCCACCTTCAAGGTCACCGGCAAGGCAACCATGAGCATGGAAATGTGGCTGCCACTGCTCATCTGCGTGCTCGGCTTCTACTGCTTCCTGGGTGCCGTGCTGCTCTATCGCATGCGTACCGAAGTGCTCAAGCGCGAGGCCCGCAGCAGTTGGGTGCGCGCTGAAGTGGCACGCCTGGTGGAGGGTAGAGCATGAGTTTCGAAACCTTCGGCGAGTTCCTTGCCATGGGGCACCACGGCCCCTATGTGTGGTCGGCCTACGGCATTAGCCTGGCTGTTCTGGCCCTGAATGTCGCGCTGCCGATCCTGGCGCGCCGGCGTTATCTGCAAGACGAGGCGCGCCGTTTGCGCCGGGAGAAACAACAGTGAACGCGGTCCGCAAGAAACGTCTGTATATCGTCCTGGCCATTCTGGTGGGTGTCTCCGCCGCCGTGGGCCTGGCCCTGTCGGCGCTGCAGGAGAACATCAATCTGTTCTACACGCCGACCCAGATCGCCAATGGCGAGGCGCCGCAAGATACCCGCATCCGGGCTGGTGGCATGGTGGCCAAAGACTCGGTGAAGCGTTCTGCCGATTCGCTGGACGTCGAATTCGTGGTCACCGATTTCGCCAAGAACGTGACCATCCGCTACCGCGGCATCCTGCCAGACCTGTTCCGCGAGGAGCAGGGCATCGTCGCCCTGGGCAAGCTGAATGCCGAGGGTGTGCTGATCGCCGATGAAGTGCTGGCTAAGCACGACGAAAACTACATGCCGCCTGAAGTGACCAAGGCGCTCAAGGAGAGCGGCAAGCTGCCGGCCGCAGACGAGGCTAAACAATGAATGCCGCGCTGATGATTCCGGAGCTAGGGCATGTGGCCCTGATCCTGGCCCTGTGCCTGGCCATCGTCCAGGCGACCGTGCCCTTGATCGGCGCCTGGCTCGGTGATCGCCAGTGGATGGGCCTGGCCCAGCCGGCGGCCTGGGGCCAGTTCGCCATGCTGGCGTTCTCCTTCGCCTGCCTGACCTGGGCCTTCATGGCGGATGACTTTTCCGTGGCCTACGTGGCCAACAACTCCAACAGCGCCTTGCCCTGGTACTACAAGTTCAGCGCCGTGTGGGGCGCGCACGAGGGCTCGCTGCTGCTGTGGGCCCTGATTCTTGCCGGTTGGACCTTCGCCGTGGCGATCTTCTCGCGCCAGTTGCCAGAGGTGATGCTGGCGCGCGTCTTGGCGGTGATGGGCATGATCAGCATCGGCTTTCTGCTGTTCATGATCGTCACCAGCAACCCCTTCGAGCGCCTGCTGATAGATACCCCGGCTGATGGCCGTGACCTCAATCCGCTGCTGCAGGACTTCGGCCTGATCGTTCACCCGCCGATGTTGTACATGGGCTATGTCGGCTTCTCCGTGGCCTTCGCCTTCGCCATCGCCGCACTGCTCGGCGGCAAGCTGGATGCAGCCTGGGCGCGCTGGTCGCGCCCGTGGACCATCGTCGCCTGGGCCTTTCTGGGCGTCGGCATCGCCCTGGGCTCCTGGTGGGCCTACTACGAGCTGGGCTGGGGCGGCTGGTGGTTCTGGGACCCGGTGGAAAATGCCTCGTTCATGCCCTGGCTGGTCGGTACCGCGCTGATCCACTCGCTGGCCGTGACCGAGAAGCGCGGCGTGTTCAAGAGCTGGACCGTACTGCTGGCCATCGCCGCGTTCTCCCTCAGCCTGCTCGGCACCTTCCTGGTTCGTTCCGGTGTACTCACCTCGGTACATGCCTTCGCCAACGATCCGGAGCGCGGTGTCTTCATCCTGATCTTCTTGCTGATCGTGGTCGGCAGTTCACTGGCACTGTTTGCCGTGCGCGCGCCCGTGGTCAAGAGCCAGATAGGTTTCGCCCTGTGGTCGCGGGAAACCTTCCTGCTGGCCAACAACCTGGTGCTGGTGGTGGCGGCCTCGATGATCCTGCTCGGCACGCTTTACCCGCTGGTGCTGGATGCCTTGACCGGCGCCAAGCTGTCGGTCGGTCCGCCATACTTCAATGCCCTGTTCGTACCGCTGATGGGGCTGCTGATGCTGGTGCTGGCGGTCGGTGTGCTGGTGCGCTGGAAGGACACGCCGGTCAAGTGGCTGCGCGGCATGCTCACGCCGGTGCTGATTGGCGCCGTGGTATTGGGCTTTGTCGCTAGCTGGGTGTTCGGTGATTTCCACTGGAGCGTGCTGGCGGTATTCCTGCTGGCGTTCTGGGTGTCGCTTGCCGGTGTGCGCGACCTGCTCGACAAGTGCCGTCACAAGGGCCTGATCAAAGGTGTGCGCAGCCTGTCCAGCAGCTATTGGGGAATGCAGATGGCGCATCTGGGTATCGCTGTCTGCGCCATCGGCGTCGTGCTGGTCAGCCACAGCAGTGCCGAGCGTGACCTGCGCCTGGCACCGGGGGAATCGCTCGAACTCGGTGGCTATGTCTTCGTCTTCGAGGGCGCCAAGCACTTCGAGGGCCCCAACTTCACCTCGGACAAAGGCACCGTGCGCGTGCTGGAGGACGGCGAGGAAGTCGCCGTGCTGCACCCGGAGAAGCGTCTGTACACCGTGCAGCAGATGCCGATGACCGAGGCCGGCATCGACGCCGGCTTCACCCGCGACCTCTACGTCGCCCTCGGTGAGCCGCTGGAAAATGGCGCCTGGGCCGTGCGTGTCCATATCAAGCCCTACGTGCGCTGGATCTGGCTGGGTGGCCTGATGATGGGCCTGGGCGGGCTGCTGGCGGCCTTCGACCCGCGCTATCGGGTCAAGGTGCGCACCCGCGTGCGTGACGTTCTCGGTCTCAAGGAAGCCGCTGCATGAAACGACTGATTCTGCTGGTGCCGCTGGCGCTATTTCTCGGCATGGCGGCATTTCTCTACAAGGGCCTGTTCCTCGACCCGCAGGAGTTGCCTTCGGCGCTGATCGACAAGCCGCTGCCGAGCTTCAGCCTGCCGGACCTGGAAGCGCCGCAGACGCTGATTACCCAGGCTGACTTCAAGGGCCCTGCGCTGATCAATGTGTGGGCCACCTGGTGCCCGACCTGCAAGGCCGAGCACCAGATGCTCAACAGCCTGGCCAAGGCCGGCGTGACCATCTACGGCGTCAACTACAAGGACGACGCCGATGCTGCACGCCAATGGTTGAAGGATTACCTCGATCCGTACCAGCGCACCCTGATCGATGCCAAGGGCAGCCTGGGCCTGGACCTGGGCGTGTACGGCGCGCCGGAGACCTTCCTGATCGATGCCCAGGGCATCATCCGTCACAAGTACGTGGGGGCCATCGACGAGCGCGTCTGGCGTCAGGAGCTGGCGCCGCGTTACCAGGCGCTGCTGGAGGAAAAACAGTGAAGCGCCTGTTGCTTGCCTGTCTGCTGGGCCTGAGCCTGATCGGCGTGGCCCGTGCCGCCATCGACACCTATGAGTTCAGGGACGAAGTGGAGCGCGAGCGTTTCCGTAGCCTCACCGAAGAACTGCGCTGCCCCAAGTGCCAGAACCAGAATATCGCCGACTCCGATGCCCCCATCGCCACCGACCTGCGCCGCGAGATCTATCGCATGCTGGACGAGGGGCGCAGTGATAAGGAGATCGTCGATTTCCTGGTCATGCGCTACGGCGACTTCGTGATGTACAAACCACCGCTGGACAGCCGTACCTGGCTGCTCTGGTACGGGCCTTTCGGCCTGCTGGGCGTAGGTGCCGTGATGCTCTGCGTGTTGGTGCTGCGCCGGCGCAAGGTCGAAGCGGCCCCCGAGCAGGCGGCTTTGAGTCGTGCCGAACGTGAGCGCCTGGACGCTCTGCTGAAACAAGACCGGGATACCCAAGACTGATGATCGAATTCTGGCTCGCCGTCGGCCTGTTGCTGCTGGTCGGCACGGCTTTTCTGCTGATTCCCGTGCTCCGTGGCCGCCGTGCCCAGGCCGAAGAAGACCGCACCGCACTGAACGTGGCCCTGTACCAGGAACGTTTGGCAGAACTCACCGCGCAGCGTGACGCAGGCACCCTGACCGCCGAACAGTTCGAGGCTGGCCAGGCGGAGGCCGGTCGTGAGCTGCTGGCCGACACAGAGGCCAATGGCCCGAGCCGTTCACGTCGGCTTGGCAAGGCGCTGCCGCTGCTGGTCGCCCTGGCTGTGCCGGGCCTGGCTTTCGGCCTGTACTGGCACTGGGGCGCCAGTCAGCAAATTGCCTCCCTTGGCCAGCAGCCGAGCATGGAACAGATGACCGTCCGCCTGCAGCAGGCCGTGGCGCAAAACCCGGACTCCGCCGAGGCCTGGTATTTCCTCGGGCGCATGCAGATGGGCAATGGTCGGCCTGCCGAGGCCGCCAAGGCTTATGAGCAAGCCGCACGTCTGGCGGATCGCGCGCCCGAGCTGCTCGGGCAGTGGGCCCAGGCGCTGTACTTCGCCAACGGCAAGCAGTGGAACGCGCAGATGCAGGCGCTGACCGATGAAGCCCTGAAGGCGGATCCGGCGGAAACCACCAGCCTGGGTCTGCTTGGCATTGCCGCCTTCGAAGACGAGCGTTTCAGTGACGCCGTGGACTACTGGCAGCGCCTGCTGGCGCAGATGCCGGCAGATGACCCGGCGCGAGAGTCCATCCAGGTTGGAATCGATCGTGCGCGTGAACAGGCTGGCCAGCCGGCACAAGCGGCAATGCCCGAGCCGGCGACGCAGCCCGAGGTGGTGAACAAGTCGATGGCGGCGATAAAGGTCACGGTCGACCTGGCTCCTGAGGTCAAGGCCAAGGTAGAGCCTGGCGACAGCGTGTTCGTTTTCGCTCGCGCCGCGTCTGGCCCGCCCATGCCGCTGGCGGTCAAGCGCCTGACGGTGGCCGATCTGCCGGCGACGGTGGAGCTGAGCGATCAGGACGCGATGATGGAGCAGCTCAAGCTCTCCAGCTTCCCGCAGGTGCAACTGGCGGCGCGTATCTCGCGCAGCGGCGTGGCGACCCAGGGCGAGTGGATCGGCCGCGGTCAGGCGATTCCCAGCAGCACGAAGGAAGCTCAGCAGTTGCTGATCGATAGCCCGGAACAGGCACAGTGATGCGCGCCGCGCTGACGCTGTTGGGGCTGCTGGCACTGGCGGGCTGCTCGCTACAGCCGCAGCTGCCGGATCGGGGCGAGCCGGTGCGCCAGCAGAGCCACCCGCGCTATGCGCCGCCGCCCGGCGGCAATGCCTACTGGGACCCGAGCCTGGGCGTGTATGTGCTGCAGGGCAGCCATAAGGTCTATTACCGCGAGCGCGTCTACTACCGCTGGAACCCTGGCTGGAGCTGGGCCAGTAGCCCACAGGGCCCCTGGCAGCCGACCGACAGCAGTGGTGTGCCGGCGGGGCTTGGGCGCAGCTTCAGCTACTGATCGGCATCACTGCGTCGTATCACTCTGGCGCGGATACAAGGGATTGCCGCAACGGTCGCAGAAGGCGGCGTTGGGTTCGTGCTCGACCTTGCTGCAGCTGGGGCAGGGGCGGCGCAGGCGGCCGTGCTCGCGCATGGCGTTGGCCAGTTCGGCGCCGAAGATGCCGGTGGGCACGGCGATCACCGAGTAGCCGGTGATCATCACCAGCGAGGCCAGCGCCTGGCCCAGCGGGGTTTGCGGCACCACATCGCCGAAGCCCACGGTGGTCAGGGTGACGATGGCCCAGTAGATGCCCTTGGGGATGCTGGTGAAGCCGTGCTGCGGCCCCTCGATCACGTACATCATGGCGCCGAACACCGTGACCAGCGTGGCGATGCTGACGAAGAACACGATGATCTTCTGCTGGCTGCCGCGCAGCGCGGTGAGCAGGAAGTTGGCCTGCTTCATGTACGGGCTCAGCTTGAGCACGCGGAACACCCGCACCAGACGCAGGGCACGCACCACCATCAGGTACTGGCCACCGTCGTAGAACAGGCCGATGAACGCCGGCAGGATGGCCAGCAGGTCGATCAGGCCGAAGAAGCTGAAGGCGTAGCGCAGCGGCTTGGGCGAGCAGTACAGACGCAGGCCGTATTCGACGGCGAACAGCGCGGTGAACACCCACTCGATGCTGAACAGCCAGACGCCGTACTGCTGGTGAATGCTCTGGATGCTGTCCAGCATCACCACCACCAGGCTGGCCAGGATGCAGGCCAGCAGCCAGTTGTCGAAGCGCTGTCCGGCCGGCGTATCGGTGTGGAAGATGATGATGTAGAGACGCTCGCGCCAGCTGTGCGGCTGATCCATGGTGCCTGTTCCTTGTGCTCGAAAACCCTGCGCCGGATGGGCGCAGGGGTACAAGCCTAGGGAATGCGTCGCGACTCTGGCAAGGGCGCGCAGCCCGTGGCGGCGCGGCGCAGCAGACGGTCGCTGGCCAGCACCAGCCAGCAGGCGAGGATGAACGGCATGGTCAGCGGCGCCAGGCCCAGGGCGCTGAAGCCCGGTTGCAGCACCAGGCTAAGCAGCAGCGCGGCCAGCGGCGCCCAGGGACGGCGATAGAGCTGGGTCAGGGCGACGACGGCCAGTACCGGGCTGTACCCGAGCAGGCCCTGCAGCACCACAGGCGAGGCGGGGGCATTGAGCAGCGCCAGGGCCACCGGCAGCGCGGCGGCGGCCAGCGCCCAGGTCGCGGCGCGCGGCGCGTTGAGAAACAGGCCGACCAGCAGGCATAGCCCGGCCAGCGGATGGTCGAGAAAGATCACCTGGCCCAGACCGCGCAGGGTCGCTTCGACGAACGCCTGCCAGCCGCTGTCGACCAGCGCCACGGGCGGCGCAGCGGGCACCAGGGGCAGCTGCAGCAGGCTGACCAGCCCCGGCAGCGCCCAGCCGCACAGCACGAACGGCAGGGTATAGGCAGGCAGCCAGCGGCGTTCGCGCAGGGCCTGCATCCAGGGCTTGAGCATCAGGCAGGAGGCCCCGGCCAGGGTCACCACCAGCAGTGGCAGCAGGGGCGTCCAGGCCAGCTTGAGGCTCAGCAGCAGGCCGATCAGTGCGCCGTTGTAGCCGTACAGGCCGATGTCGATATCGGCCTGGGCGTAGCCGCGCCGCTGCGCCACCAGGTTGCCGGCCAAGGCACCGAGCAGTGCATCACCGAGCAGGTTGGGTGCCCCGACCAGCAGCGCCAGCAGCACCGCCAGGCCGAAGCCCGGGCGCTGCTGCAGGAAGATCTGCGCGAAGGCGCAGAGCAGGGCGCGAAAGCCGCTGGCCAGGACCATGGCATCAGCCGAGCTGCTCGATGCGCAGCAGGTTGGTGCTGCCGGGCTGGCCCAGCGGCACGCCGGCGGTGATCACCACGGTATCGCCAATCCCGGCGAAGCCCTGGCTGCGGGCGATCTCCAGCGCGGTGCTGCTGACTTCATCGATCTTGCCCAGGCGCGCGTTGATCACCGAGTAAATGCCCCAGGCCACGGTGAGCTTGCGCGCCACCTCCAGGCTCGGCGTCAGGCTGAGGATCGGCGTCTTTGGCCGCTCACGCGAGGCGCGCAGGCTGGAGGCGCCGGACTCGGTGTAATTGACCAGGGCGGCGACCGGCAGGATCGCGCTGATCCGGCGGATGGCGCAGCTGATGGCGTCGCTCGCCGTGGCCTCGGCCTGCGGGCGTGCGACGTCGAGCTGGGCCTGGTAGTCCGGGCCGTTTTCCACCTGGCGGATGATCTTGCTCATCATCTGCACGGTTTCCAGCGGGTAGTCCCCGGAGGCGGTCTCGGCCGACAGCATCACGGCATCGGCGCCTTCGGCCACGGCGTTGGCCACGTCGGTGACCTCGGCTCGGGTCGGGGCGGGGGAGAAGCGCATGGATTCGAGCATCTGCGTGGCCACCACCACCGGCCGGCCGAGCTGGCGGCAGACGCGGACGATGTCCTTCTGGATGCGCGGCACGTTCTCCGCCGGCACTTCCACACCGAGGTCGCCGCGGGCCACCATGATCGCGTCGCACAGGCGGGCGATGGCTTCGACGTGCTGCACCGCCGAGGGCTTCTCGATCTTGGCCATCAGCGCGGCCTTGTCACCGATCAGCGCGCGCGCCTCGATGATGTCTTCCGGACGCTGGACGAAGGACAGCGCCACCCAGTCCACGCCCAGCTCCAGACCAAAGGCCAGGTCGGCGCGGTCCTTGGCGGTCAGCGGCGACAGCTGCAGCACCGCTTCCGGCACGTTGACGCCCTTGCGGTCGGACAGCTCGCCACCGGCGATGACGATGGTGTCGATGGCATCGGCATGCTTGGCGGTCACTTCCAGGCGCAGGCGGCCGTCATCCAGCAGCAGGCTCATGCCCGGCTCCAGCGCGGCGATGATTTCCGGATGCGGCAGGTTGACCCGCACGTCGTTGCCCGGCGTGGCGTCGAGGTCGAGGCGGAAGGCCTGGCCCTTGAACAGCTGGGTCTTGCCGCCGGCGAAGCGACCGACCCGCAGTTTCGGCCCCTGCAGGTCCATGAGGATGCCGACCGGGCAGCCGAGCTGACGCTCGACCTCGCGCACCCACTGGTAGCGCTGGGCGTGGTCGGCGTGTTCGCCGTGGCTGAAGTTGAGGCGGAAGATGTTCACCCCGGCTTCGACCAGCTGGCGAATGTCGTCGATGCCTTTTACGGCCGGGCCGAGGGTGGCAAGAATCTTGGCTTTCTTGTTCGGAGTCATTGGGCAGAGGCCTCGAGGATCAGAATGGCGCGGAAGTCGTTGACGTTGGTACGGGTCGGGCCGGTGACCACCAGTTCGTCGAGTGCGGCGAAGTAGCCGTAGCCGTTGTTGTTGGCCAGTTCGGCCTCGGCATCCAGCTGCTGCAGGCCGGCCCGGGCGAAGCTATAGGGCGTCATGATGGCGCCGGCATTGTCTTCGGAGCCGTCGATGCCGTCGGTGTCGCCGGCCAGCGCATAGACGCCGGGCAGGCCCTTGAGGCAGGCGGTGAGGCTAAGCAGGAATTCGGCGTTGCGCCCGCCGCGGCCGTTGCCGCGCACGGTGACGGTGGTTTCGCCGCCGGAAAGAATCACGCAGGGTGGCTTGATCGGCTGGCCATGCAGCACCACCTGACGGGCGATGCCGGCGTGTACCTTGGCCACCTCCCGCGACTCGCCTTCCAGGTCACCGAGAATCAGCGGGGTGAAGCCGGCTTCGCGGGCGCGTTCGGCGGCGGCGTCGAGCGACTGTTGCGGCGTGGCGATCAGCTGGAAGTGGCTGCGCGCCAGGCACGGATCGCCCGGCTTGACCGTTTCCGAGCGCGGGTCCTGCAGCCAGGCGCGCACGTTGGCCGGAATGTCGATCTGGTAATGCTCGAGAATCGCCAAAGCTTGCGCTGAGGTGGTCGGGTCGCCGACGCTGGGGCCGGAGGCGATGACCGTGGCTTCGTCGCCGGGCACGTCGGAAATCGCGTAGGTGTAGACGCTGGCCGGCCAGCTGGCCTTGGCCAGGCGACCGCCCTTGATCGCCGAGAGGTGCTTGCGCACGCAGTTCATTTCATCGATGGCGGCGCCAGAGCGCAGCAGCGCCTTGTTGATCGCCTGCTTGTCGGCCAGGGAGATGCCCTCGGCCGGCAGGGCCAGCAGGGAGGAGCCGCCGCCGGAGAGCAGGAAGATCACCTTGTCGTCTTCGCTGAGGTTGCTGACCAGCTCAAGCACACGGCGGGCGACGCGCTCGCCGGCATCGTCCGGCACCGGGTGGGCGGCCTCGACCACTTCGATCTTGCTGCAGTCGGCACCGTGCTCGTAGCGGGTCACCACCAGGCCGCTGACCTCGCCCTGCCACTCGCGTTCGATCACCGCGGCCATGGCTGCAGCGGCCTTGCCGGCACCGATGACGATGACCTTGCCGCTGCGGTCGGCGGGCAGGTGGTCGGCCAGAACCTGATCGGGATGGGCGGCGGCGATGGCGGTGGCGAACAGGTCGCGCAGCAGGCGTTGCGGGTCGATGGTCATCTCGGGATCTCTTGTTGTGCAGGCCGATTCCATTGCACAGCCGTCGCGCACGGCAGCTGTGCAATGGAATCGACCAACCTGGCCCTTGGGCCGTGACTCCGCAGGCCAGGAAGGTCGATAGGGTGGGCGGAGCAGCTCGTCAGTCGGCGTGGGAGCGGCTTCAGCCGCTCCCACAACCTTCCGAAAGGACTGGCTCTTATTCGCCGCGAATATTGAAGTTGGCCATGTGCTCCAGGCCCTTGATCAGCGCGGAGTGGTCCCAGTTGCTGCCACCGATGGCCGCGCAGGTGCTGAACACCTGCTGAGCGTTGGCGGTGTTGGGCAGGTTCAGGCCCAGCTCCTTGGCACCGGCCAGGGCCAGGTTGAGGTCCTTCTGGTGCAGGCTGATGCGGAAGCCTGGGTCGAAGGTGCCCTTGATCATGCGCTCGCCGTGTACGTCGAGGATCTTCGAACCGGCGAAGCCACCCGAAAGCGCCTCGCGCACCTTGGCCGGATCGGCGCCGTTCTTGGCTGCGAACAGCAAGGCTTCGGCGACGGCCTGGATGTTCAGGGCGACGATGATCTGGTTGGCGACCTTGGCGGTCTGGCCGTCACCGTTGCCGCCGACGCGGGTGATGTTCTTGCCCATGGCCTGGAACAGTGGCAGGGCGCGTTCGAAAGCGTTCGGGCAGCCACCGACCATGATCGACAGGGTGGCGGCCTTGGCGCCGACTTCGCCGCCGGACACCGGGGCGTCCAGGTAGGCGGCGCCGGTGGCCTTGATCTTCTCGGCGAAGACTTTGGTCGCGGTCGGCGAAATGGAGCTCATGTCGATCACTACCTTGCCGGCACCGACACCTGCGGCGACGCCGTCGGCGCGGAACAGCACGTCTTCGACCTGCGGGGTGTCCGGCACCATGACGATGATGAACTCGGCTTCCTGCGCCACTTCGCGCGGGTTGGCCAGGCCGATGCCGTTGTCGCCGATCAGCTCAGCCGGCGCTTTTTCGAAGTGCTCGGAGAAGAACAGGGTGTGGCCTGCGTTCTGCAGGTTCTGCGCCATGGGTTTGCCCATGATGCCGGTACCGATGAATCCGATCTTGGCCATGTGAAAGTCCTCTTGTTAGATGGCGTTATGCGTCTTCAGCCAGCCGAGGCCGGCGGCAGTGGTGGTCTTGGGCTTGTATTCGCAGCCAACCCAGCCCTGGTAGCCGATGCGGTCCAGGTGCTCGAACAGGAAGCGGTAGTTGATCTCGCCGGTGCCCGGTTCGTGGCGGCCCGGGTTGTCGGCCAGCTGCACGTGGTTGATCGCGGCCAGGTTGCCTTCCATGGTGCGGGCGAGATCTCCTTCCATGATCTGCATGTGGTAGATGTCGTACTGCAGGTACAGGTTGGCGCTGCCCACGGCCTCGCGGATTTCCAGGGCCTGCTGGGTGGTGTTGAGGTAGAAGCCCGGGATGTCGCGGGTGTTGATCATCTCCATGACCAGGCGGATACCGGCGGCCTCCAGCTTGCCCGCGGCGTACTTGAGGTTGTCGACGAAGGTCTGCTTGATGGTCGTGCAGTCGTAGCCCTGCGGGCGGATGCCGGCTAGGCAGTTGATCTGCCGGTTGCCCAGCACCTGGGCGTAGGCGATGGCCTTGTCCACGCCGGTGCGGAATTCCTCGACGCGGCGTGGATCGCAGGCGATACCGCGCTCGCCGGCAGCCCAGTCGCCCGCAGGCAGGTTGAACAGCACTTGTTCCAGCTTGTTGGCGTCGAGCTGAGCCTTGATCTGCTCGGCCGGGTAGTCGTAGGGGAACAGGTATTCGACACCGCTGAAGCCGGCTTCGGCGGCGGCGGCGAAACGGTCCATGAAGTCCACTTCGGTGAACAGCATGGACAGGTTGGCGGCAAAACGGGGCATGTCACGGCTCCTTGGTTTGTCTCCCTCTCCCCCGACTCATCTAGAGAGCAGGGAGAGGGGCTGGGGGAGAGGGGTGATAGAGCTGCCCTCTCCCTAACCCTCTCCCGCAAGCGGGAGAGGGGATTGGTTGCTTAGTCCAGCAACGAGATGGCGGTCGGTGCGTCGATGCCGCGCGCGGCCAGTTCCTCGAACTCGTTGATCGCGTTGATCTCGGTGCCCATGGAGATGTTGGTGACGCGTTCGAGGATCACCTCGACCACCACCGGCACGCGGTGCTCGGCCATCAGGCGCTTGGCTTCGGCGAAGGCGTTCTGCAGTTCGTTCGGGTCGAACACGCGGATCGCCTTGCAGCCCAGGCCCTCGACCACCGCGACGTGGTCGACGCCGTAGCCGTTGATCTCCGGCGCGTTGATGTTCTCGAAGGCCAGCTGCACGCAGTAGTCCATGTCGAAGCCGCGCTGCGCCTGGCGAATCAGGCCCAGGTAGGAGTTGTTCAGCAGCACGTGGATGTACGGCAGGTGGAACTGCGCACCGACGGCCAGCTCTTCGATCATGAACTGGAAGTCGTAGTCACCCGACAGCGCCACCACCTGGCGCGCCGGCTCGGCCTTGACCACGCCGAGGGCGGCCGGAACGGTCCAGCCCAGCGGGCCGGCCTGGCCGCAGTTGATCCAGTGGCGCGGCTTGTAGACGTGGAGGAACTGCGCGCCGGCGATCTGCGACAGGCCGATGGTGCTGACGTAGCAGGTGTCCTTGCCGAACGCCTCGTTCATCTCCTCGTACACGCGCTGCGGCTTGACCGGCACGTTGTCGAAGTGGGTCTTGCGCTGCAGGGTGCGCTTGCGCTCGCGGCAGGATTCCACCCAGGCGCTGCGGTCCTTCAGCTTGCCAGCAGCTTTCCACTCGCGGGCCACCTCGAGGAAGGCATCCAGGGCGGCACCGGCGTCGGAGACGATGCCCAGGTCAGGGTTGAACACGCGGCCGATCTGGGTCGGTTCGATGTCGACGTGGATGAACTTGCGACCTTCGGTGTAGACCTCGACCGAACCGGTGTGGCGGTTGGCCCAGCGGTTACCGATGCCGAATACCAGGTCGGATGCCAGCAGGGTGGCGTTGCCGTAGCGGTGGCTGGTCTGCAGGCCGCACATGCCGGCCATCAGGCGGTGGTCGTCGGGAATGGTGCCCCAGCCCATCAGGGTCGGGATCACCGGCACGCCGGTGAGCTCGGCGAACTCCACCAGTTTGTCCGAGGCATCGGCGTTGATGATGCCGCCGCCAGCGACGATCAACGGGCGCTCGGCGGCATTGAGCATGCTCAGGGCTTTCTCGGCCTGGCCACGGGTGGCGCTCGGCTTGGCCAGCGGCAGCGGCTCGTAGGCGTCGATGTCGAATTCGATCTCGGCCATCTGCACGTCGAACGGCAGGTCGATCAGCACCGGGCCGGGGCGGCCGCTGCGCATTTCATAGAAGGCCTTCTGGAAGGCGTAGGGCACCTGGCCAGGCTCCAGCACCGTGGTCGCCCACTTGGTCACCGGCTTGACGATGCTGGTGATATCGACGGCCTGGAAGTCTTCCTTGTGCAGACGCGCACGCGGCGCCTGGCCGGTGATGCAGAGGATCGGGATGGAGTCGGCGGAAGCCGAGTACAGACCGGTGACCATGTCGGTGCCGGCGGGGCCGGAAGTGCCGATGCACACGCCGATATTGCCCGGAGTGGTGCGGGTGTAGCCCTCGGCCATGTGCGAGGCGCCTTCGACGTGACGAGCCAGAACGTGGTCGATACCGCCGACCTTCTTCAGCGCCGCGTAGAACGGATTGATCGCCGCGCCGGGGATGCCGAAGGCGGTGTCTACGCCTTCACGGCGCAGCACCAGTACCGCGGCTTCTATTGCTCTCATTCTGGCCATTTATTGTTCCTCTATGCCTGTGAAAGTGTATACAAAGCTGTGTGCGGCAGATTCTATTCATGGCTTTCGACGAGGGTCAAGCGGTGCGGCAAGCAAAGTGATTTTGTTTTGAAACGGCTGTTTCAATTGATCTGTGGCGGGTTTGTAAAAATTCTGCTCAGCTAAATGTATACAAAAAACAGATTCAATGTGTGTAATCGATGGCGCCAAATTGCTGGCCAGCCATCCTTCAAGGAGCTATGACCATGCCGCAACTCAACCTGGAAACCGCCCTGGGCATTGCCAGTCAGGCGTTCAACACCGCCCGCGCATTGCGCACCGCGCCGCTGACCGTCGCCGTGCTGGATGCCGGTGGCCACCTGATCTGTCTGCAGCGCGAAGATGGCGCCAGCATGCTCCGCCCGCAGATCGCCATCGGTAAGGCGTGGGGCGCCATTGCCCTGGGCAAGGGCTCGCGGCTGATCGCCGCTGATGCCCAGCAGCGCCCGGCCTTTATTGGTGCAGCCAATAACCTGGCAGGCGGCAATCTGGTGCCGGCACCGGGCGGTGTGCTGATCCGCGATCAGGCCGGGGAGGTGATCGGGGCGGTGGGTATCAGCGGTGATGCGTCGGATATCGATGAACAGTGCGCGGTCAGCGCACTGGAAGCCATGCGCCTGCAGGCCGATCCGGGGGTGTGATTGGTCTGGCTAGCTAGGGCCGAGCAACTCTTATCACTCGATCCGCTAATCGCGGCTGAAGCCGCTGCCACGGAACTCAGCCCAAGCTGCTGTGGGAGCGTTTCAGCTGCGAGAGGTGGTAATTGAAGGGGTTAAGCGCGTCGGTAATGCTGGGTTAGGGCGGCTGGCGCTGGCTCTAACCACGCGCCGATTATTTATCCGGCTCAGCTGGCGACGGGCTGCACTTCGCAGCCCTTCAGCACCAGGCGAATGATGGTCTCGGCGGCGGCCTCGTAATCGGCGTCGCTGAGGTTGGTCTTGCCGGTGACCACGGAGATCTGCCAGTCGAAGTCGGCGTAGGTCTGGGTTGCCGCCCAGATGCTGAACAGCAGGTGGCTGGCATCGACCTTGGCCATCAGTCCCTGGTCGATCCAGCGCTCGATGCAGCCGATGATGAAGCGCGCCTGGCCGTTGAGCTGTTCGGTGCGTTCGGCGGACAGGTGCGGCGCGCCGTGCATGATCTCGCTGGCGAACACCTTGGAGGCGTAGGGCAGGTCGCGGGAAATGGCGATTTTGGTGCGGATGTAGTCGCGCAGGACCTGTTCGGGGTGGCCGTCCTCGTCGAACGGCAGGGAGGCCTTCAGCAGGCGCTCGATCACGCTTTCCAGCACCTCGCGATAGAGGTTTTCCTTGGACTTGAAGTAGTAGTAGACGTTGGGCTTGGGCAGGCCGGCTTTGTCGGCGATGTCGCTGGTCTTGGCGGCGGCGAAGCCCTTGTCGGCGAATTCCTGGCTCGCAGCTTGCAGGATCAGCGCCATGTTGCGCTCGCGAATACTACTCACAGGCTCTCCTTGAATGGCTCGTCGACAGCCCCGGAAGGGCCGGCTGGCGAGGGTTCGGCATGGTAGCACCGGGTTTGCGCGAGCCTCAAGCAAGGTACTGGATGAATTTCCTGTATACAAAAAATAGATCTTCTGTTTCCATTCTTCGGCGCCTACGACAGCGGCAGTCGCCGCTGCGTATTGCGACAGGCTAAAGTCATGCAAGACCCACAGCTGCTCGACCCCTTCGGGCGTCGCATTACCTACCTGCGATTGTCGGTCACCGACCGCTGCGACTTTCGTTGCACTTACTGCATGAGCGAAGACATGGTCTTCGCGCCGCGCGCCCAGATCCTCACCCTGGAAGAGCTTTACGCCGTGGCCGATGCCTTTATCGGCCTGGGGGTGAAGCGCATCCGCATCACCGGTGGCGAACCGTTGGTGCGCAAGAATCTGCTCAGTTTGCTGGGGCGCCTGGGCGGGCGCAGCGAGCTGGAAGACCTGGCCATCACCACCAACGGCTCGCAGTTGGCGCATCTGGCACCGGCGCTGCGCGAGGCTGGCGTCGATCGCCTCAATATCAGCCTGGATTCCCTGCAGCGAGAGCGCTTCGCCGCCTTCACCCGCCGCGACAGTCTCGACCAGGTGCTGCAGGGTATCGACGCCGCACGCGCCGCCGGTTTCCGCCGCATCAAGCTCAACAGCGTGGTGCAGAAGGGGCGCAACGACGACGAGGTGGAGGATCTGGTGGCCTTCGCCGTCGAGCGCGGGCTGGATATCAGCTTCATCGAGGAGATGCCGCTGGGCAGCATCTCCAGCCACGAGCGCAAGGTCACCCTGTGTACCTCGGATGAGGTGCGCGAGCGGGTGGCTGGGCGTTTCCAGCTGCTGCCCAGCAGCCATCGCACGGGCGGACCGTCGCGCTACTGGCAGGTGGTCGGCAGCGATACCCAGGTCGGTTTTATCTCGCCGCACAGCCGCAACTTCTGCGGCGACTGCAACCGCGTGCGCGTCACCGCCGAAGGCAAGCTGGTGCTGTGCCTGGGCCACGAGGGCGCGCTCGACCTCAAGGCACTGCTGCGTCGCCACCCCGGCGACGGCGAACGCCTGCGCGCGGCGCTGATTGATGCGCTGCGTTTGAAACCCGAGCGGCACTGGTTCGACGCCAATGAACAGGTTCAGGTCGTGCGCTTCATGAGCATGACCGGCGGCTGAACGCCGTGCTCTTCACCCCACCCGTTATGGGAGAGGGGATTCCAGACACCATTTTTTGCTGCCTGCCTTGGCGGGTCGAGGAATACACATGCCTAAAACACTGCTGGTCAAGAACGCCGAACTGCTGGTGACCATGGACGGCGAGCGCCGCGAGATCAAACGCGGCGGGATGTTCATCGAAGACAACCTGATTCGCCAGGTCGGCCCCTCGCATGAGTTGCCGCAAACCGCCGACCTGGTGCTGGACATGACCGGCAAGGTGGTCATTCCCGGCCTGGTCAACACCCACCATCACATGTACCAGAGCCTGACCCGCGTGGTGCCGGCGGCGCAGAACGGCGAGCTGTTCAACTGGCTGACCAACCTCTACCCGATCTGGGCCGGGCTGACGCCGGAGATGATCTCGGTGTCGACCCAGACCGCCATGGCCGAGCTGATCCTTTCCGGCTGCACCACTTCCAGCGATCACCTGTACATCTACCCCAACGGCTGCAAGCTGGACGACAGCATCCATGCGGCCGGGGAGATCGGCATGCGCTTTCACGCCGCGCGCGGCAGCATGAGCGTCGGGCGTAGCCTGGGCGGCCTGCCGCCGGATTCGGTGGTGGAGAAGGAGGCCGACATCCTCAAGGAGTCGCAGCGCCTGATCGAGGACTACCACGACGCGGCCCACGGTTCGATGCTGCGGGTGGTGGTGGCACCGTGCTCGCCGTTCTCGGTGAGCCGCGACCTGATGCGCGAGGCGGCGGTGCTGGCGCGCCACTACGGTGTGTCACTGCACACCCACCTGGCGGAGAACGTCAACGACATCGCCTACAGCCGCGAGAAGTTCGGCATGACCCCGGCCGAATACGCCGAGGACCTAGGCTGGGTCGGCCATGACGTGTGGCACGCCCACTGCGTGCAGCTGGACCAGCACGGCATCGAGCTGTTCGCCCGCACCGGCACCGGCGTGGCCCATTGTCCGTGTTCGAACATGCGCCTGGCCTCGGGCATCGCGCCGATCCGCAAGATGCGCGACCACGGCGTGCCGGTCGGCCTGGGGGTCGACGGTTCGGCGTCCAACGACGGCGCCAGCATGATCGGCGAAGTGCGCCAGGCGCTGCTGCTACAGCGCGTCGGCTTCGGCCCGGATGCGATGACCGCCCGTGAGGCGCTGGAGATCGCCACCCTGGGCGGCGCCAAGGTGCTCAACCGCAACGACATCGGCGCCCTGGCACCGGGCATGGCGGCGGACTTCGTGGCCTTCGACCTCGGCCACGTGGCCTATGCCGGCGCCCACCACGACCCACTGGCGGCGCTGGTGTTCTGCACCCCGAGCCAGGTCGATACCAGCGTGATCAACGGCCGCGTGGTGGTCAGTGGTGGGCAGATCACCACCATCGACCTGCCGCGCGTGCTGGAGCGTCACAACCAGCTGGCGCTGCACCTGGTCAACGGCGAGTAAAACTGCGCGCAAGCCCCGCGAGCCAGGGGTTCGCGGGGCTTGCGCGCGTCTACCCGAAACGAAAACAAGGAGAAGGTCATGAAACCTCGGGTAATCGGCTGGCTGAGTGCCGGCCTGTTGTGTACGCAAGGCGCCTTGGCGCAAAGCTATGTGGTGGGTGTCGAGCAGCAGTCTTTCCAGCCGCACTACTGGCAGGACGGGAAGGGCGACTACCAGGGCTTCGCGCGCGAAGTGCTCGACCTGTTCGCCCGTGAAGCGGGCATCGAGTTGCGCTACCAGGCCTTGCCGGTCAGCCAGCTGACGCGCCATCTGCTCAACGGCAGCATCGACTTCAAATACCCGGACAGCCCGCAATGGGCCCAGGACGCCAAGCAGGGCGCTGGCGTCGCCTACAGTCAACCCGTGGTCGACTACGTGGATGGCGTCTTGGTGCCGCCGCAGCAGCTGGGCAAGGGGGTAGGGCGCCTGCAGCGCCTGGCCCTGGTCGAAGGCTGGACTCCCGGGGACTACAAGGCGCGTATCTCCGCCGGGCAGACCCAGGTGGTGAGCGGGGCCGATCTCAAACAGATGCTGCGCCTGGCCCTGCGCGATGAAGCCGACGGGGCCTATTACAACGTGGTCGTGGCCACCTACTACCTGGACAACATTCGCGCCCGGCCGGGGGCCCTGGTGTTCGACCCGGCGCTGCCGCACAGCCGAGGCAGTTTTCACCTTTCCAGCGTACGCCAGCCACAGCTGCTGCAGCGCTTCGACCAGTTCCAGGCCAGCCATGCCGAGGCCATCGCCGCGCTCAAGCTGCGCCATGGCGTGGAAGCCAATCTGGATTCCGAATACCTGGGCCTGGAGCAGTGGAAGGTGGATTTCCTCAAGCGTCAGAAAGAGAAAAAGCAGCTCTGACAAACGCTTGTTTTTACAAATGTATACATTCCTGTATTGGAATATTGTTTGATCTGTTTACAGGGTGTATAACGAGCCAAAGCTGATCGAAAGGTCAGGCTTTGACGATAAACACATGGGTGTCCGTGAACACCCAAGTAAGCCCACGACCGAGAACAACAACAGGCAGGCTTTACCCATGAGTTCATCCATGCGCTGCGGAGTTCGCTCCCGGCTGGGCGAGATGCCCAGCGCCATATTCCCTTTGCTCGCCATGTCCGTGGCTGCTGCACCAACGCCGCGTGCGGGCAATGCCAGAGCTGCCTTATTTCCTAGCCCTTTGCTCGGCTGAGTTCCGCCTATTCCATTCACCTGTCTGCAAGCCGCTCGCCGTGGAGGGGGGATCGTGGACGGGGCAACTGCAACCGCAAAAAACAATAAGGAATACCCACATGCAACTGCGTTATCTGCCCCATTCCCTGGCACTGACCGCCACATGCCTGGCTGCCGCCCCGGCGTCCGCTGAGGGCCTGCTGCACTGGCAAAGCAACAGCCTGACCTACCTCTATGGGCAGAGCTACAAGATCAACCCGAACATCCAGCAAACCCTGACCTTCGAGCATGCCGATGGCTGGAAGTACGGCGACAATTTCTTCTTCGTCGACAAGATCTTCTACAACGGCGAGGACGACGCCCAGGTCGGCAGCAACACCTACTACGGCGAGTTCTCGCCACGCCTGTCACTGGGCAAGATCTTCGACCAGAAGATCCAGTTCGGCCCGGTCAAGGACGTGCTGCTGGCCATGACCTACGAGTTCGGCGAGGGCGACGTGGAGTCCTACCTGATTGGACCGGGCTTCGACCTGGACATCCCGGGCTTCAACTACTTCTCGCTCAACTTCTACAACCGCACCAGCGATGGCAGCCGTCCCGGCGACGACGTTTGGCAGGTTACCCCGGCCTGGAGCGTCACCATCCCGCTCGGCGACTCGGACATCCTCATCGACGGCTTCATGGACTGGGTGGTGGACAACGACGAGAACAGCCGCGGCACCTACCACGCCAACCTGCACTTCAACCCGCAGATAAAGTACGACCTTGGCAAGGCCATGGGCTGGGGCGCCAAGCAGCTGTACGTCGGTATCGAGTACGACTACTGGAAGGACAAGTACGGCATCGACGACGACAGCTTCCTGGGTGACCAGATCCTCGGCGGCACCGACCAGAACACCTTCAGCTGGATCGCCAAGGTGCACTTCTAAGGTCGTGCCCACAAGTGCCGCGCGTGCCTGAGTGGGTGCGCGCGGTATGGAATATGTATACAGAAATCATCCGATTGTGCGCCAGCGCCTGTCGTAAGACGCGCCAGAACAACAACGCGAGCAACTGCATATGACTTCCTCCGTATCATCCTCCGCAACACGGCGTCCCGAGGACGAAAACCTCGGCGTTGCTGCCAACCTGGCCTACGGGCTGCAGCATGTGCTCACCATGTACGGCGGCATCGTCGCCGTTCCCCTGATCGTGGGGCAGGCGGCTGGTCTCGCACCGGCCGATATCGGCCTGCTCATCGCGGCCTCGCTGTTCGCCGGTGGCCTCGCCACCTTGCTGCAAACCCTCGGTATTCCCTTTTTCGGCTGTCAGCTGCCGCTGGTGCAGGGCGTGTCCTTCGCCGGCGTGGCGACCATGATCGCCATCATCGGTGGCAATGGCGCGGGAGGGCTGCCGGTGGTGTTCGGTGCGGTTATTGCCGCGTCACTGATCGGCTTGCTGATCACGCCGGTGTTCTCACGCATCACCAAGTTCTTTCCGCCCCTGGTGACGGGCATCGTCATCACCACCATTGGTCTGACCCTGATGCCCGTCGCGGCGCGCTGGGCCATGGGCGGCAACAGCTCCGCGCCGGACTTCGGCAGTACCGCCAATATCGGCCTGGCAGCGTTCACCCTGGCCACCGTGCTGCTGCTGAGCAAACTGGGCAATGCCAGCATTTCTCGCCTGTCGATCCTGCTGGCCATGGTGATCGGCACCCTCGTCGCCGTAGGCTTTGGCATGGCTGACTTCTCTCAGGTGCTGGAAGGTCCGCTGGTCGCCATGCCACAGCCGCTGCACTTCGGCATGCCGGTGTTCCAGCTCGCCGCCATTCTGTCGATGCTGATCGTGATCATCGTCACCCTGGTGGAAACCTCGGCAGACATCCTCGCGGTGGGCGAAATCATCGACACCAAGGTCGACTCCAAGCGCCTGGGCAATGGCCTGCGTGCGGACATGATCTCCAGCAGCCTGGCGCCGCTGTTCGGCTCCTTCACCCAGAGCGCCTTCGCCCAGAACGTCGGCCTGGTAGCCGTAACCGGCGTCAAGAGTCGCTATGTGGTGGCCACGGCCGGCCTGATTCTGGTCACCCTCGGCCTGCTGCCGGTGATGGGCCGTTTGATCGCCGCCGTGCCCACTGCCGTGCTCGGCGGCGCAGGCGTGGTGCTGTTCGGCACCGTGGCGGCCAGTGGGATTCGCACCCTGGCCCAGGTCGAGTACCGCAACAACATGAACCTGATCATCGTCGCCACCTCGATCGGCTTCGGCATGATCCCCATCGCCGCGCCCAGCTTCTATCACCACTTCCCGGCCTGGTTCGAAACCATCTTCCATTCCGGCATCAGCTCGGCGGCGATCATGGCGATCCTGCTCAACCTGCTGTTCAACCACCTCAAGGCCGGCAACTCCGACCAGCAGTCGGTATTCGTCGCCGCCAGCGACCGCACCTTGCGTTATCAGGACATCGCCGCCCTCAACGATGGCGACTACTTCCGTGACGGCAAGCTGTACGACTGTGATGGCAATGAGGTTCCCATCATCGAGGCCGACAGTGGGGAGGAGGGGGCGCAAGCCTCAGCAAAGCGTCGACGACAGGCCGCGCATGCACATTGATTGCGTGTACCAGTTAAGAAAAACGGCGCTGATGCGCCGTTTTTTCTGTAAAGCCGCCACTGAGGATTAGGTTAACGGCCATCCAAGGTGCAGCTCTGGACATCCAGCCCCGCTGCGCAAACTACAAAATGGCCAGGGTGCCTACGCGCGCTGCAGGCCGGATATACGAAAGCAACCGCGCTGCCGACAGCGTAGATCAAAAGCTTTGCCCACTACTTGTGGGGAGAGTCCATATACATTGTTAGACAAATGGCTCAGGGCAGGTTTGGATTTGCCTTTATAAAATGATATTCGCGGAGAATGGATAGTTTATTGGCCTGTTTTTTTAGTTGCGCTGGAAACTCCCCACATGATGGTGTGCGCTGTATGGTTTGGCGAATAGCTTGGTCTGTTTCATTGTTTTGGGATGACTTGATAAAGCTGGCGTCCTCAATTATTCCGTTTTGGATTACCGAAAATACTACAAGCGCAGTTCCATTTACTGCAGTGCCTGTGGCTGCTAAGTTTTCAGATTTTAAGATTTTGGCCAAGCACGCCTCTGCATAAAGATTGATGGGGTCTTTGTGTTTAGCTGTTTGCGGCACGGAATGAGCGATTCTAGGTCTGCTGTATAAATCTTGATTATTTTGAATTTCTCTTTCTATTTCTTCGATTTGCATATTGTGGTGCTCGCCTATCTCTGCGCTGTAAGTGGGCAGTGATACGAGTAAGACAAATATTGAGCTGGCGAATTTTTTCATGTTTGTCTAACGTTCAGGTTAAGGGGCTGGCTTTAGCCAGTCCCAGCGAGCACAGCGAGCGACTTGAACCGTTTGTTAGCTCTCCTGCCGCACGCCATTTAAAACTACCAGCATTCTGCTTTTTAAAAACTACGCGGTGAAGCTGAAAAACCGCGCCCAATTCATTGTGACGATGCTGCTGACTGACAGCGATTTTGAACGTGCCCGGATGGTGAGGGCGGCCGTTCAGCCAACGCATTTTTGACGCCTGGTGAAACCTAAAGCGGTGGAGCGATGCAGTGGATTCACGCGGTACAAAACCATATAAGGAAACCACGATTAGGCTAACTATAAGTAGACGACAGATGTGGCGTAATATTTTGCGCCGTTTGTGTCGGATAACGTTCCTTGTCCATCGGTAAGTCCTTCATTTGCCTGCGGGGTGGCGGTGGAGGTGCGACATGAGGCGGGAAGAAAAAGCGACATGGCCTGGCAAAGAGTACGAAGCTGATAGCAGCATGTCTATGGCCTGTCCTTGGCCGTCGACTGCAGTTATGGAGGCGTACCGCCTTTGATCAGGGCGCAGTCTATGTCTGTTAGTGCCTTTGGTATTAGCCGGCATCCTCGTCTTGTCGTACGAGGAGGGTACTTCCCTGAAAGCAGTGCTAATTGCTGCCCCATCCTTCAAAGGAAAAGTAGTGGTACTGAAGCTCAGTCTCGCCGGAGACATTGCGGGGTAATCCAGAGATCTTTAAGCGGTGGCGGTTGTCGCTCATTAGCGGGCAGCGAATTTGCAATAACCCCTGGCTAGCACGTTTCCTTTATGTGCTGTCTTTGGGCGGCGATAGGCCGAGCAGTTCATCCAGAATGCTCAGGCTGAACTGGCGTTGCAGGGTAACGGCGTAGAACTGTTCGGCGATGTCGGGTACTTCGGCATACAGCTGCAACGCGCCGCTGCGCAGTTCGTCCTGTACCACTACGGCCGGCAGCAGCGCCATGTCGCCGGAGTCCCGTGCCAGCAGGCGCAGCATGGCCATGTCGTCGACTTCGGCGCAGATGTCCGGCTGCAGGCCATGGCTGTTGCAGTAGACCTCGAACTGGCTGCGCACGTCGCTGCTGCGGCCGGGCACGATGAGGCGGGCCTGCTGCAGGTCGCGGCGTAGCTCGAAGGGGCGTGAATCCGCACGCGGCGGGCCGATCAGGCAGACCGCCTGGCGATCGAGCAGGCGGCACTGCCAGGTGCGCTGATTGTCGGCGCTGACCGCCTTGTTGGTCAGCACCACATCCAGTTTGTGCAGGGCCAGGCGTTCCAGCAGCTCATCCACACTGCCGGATTCCAGGGTGATGTGCAGGCCCGCACGGCCGAGGAAGGGCCGCAGCAGGTTCTCCTGGAAGTTACGCGAGAGGGTGGCCACGGCGCCGATGCGCAGCGTCTGGCTAGCTTGCCGGGTGTTGTGCAGGGTGGCCTGCAGCTCGCTGCCGAGGGCAAAGATGGTCTCGGCGTAGTCCAGTACCAGTTGCCCAGCCTCGGTCAGCCGCAGGCTGCGGCCGGATCGAATGAACAGGGCATGGCCGAGTTGGTCTTCCAGCACGCGGATCTGGGTTGATAGTGCCGACTGCGACACATGCAACGCCTCGGCGGCGCGGGTCAGGTTGCCTTCCTTGGCCACGGCCCAGAAGTAGTGCAGGTGGTGGAAATTCAGTCGGCGCATTTTTGGTTCTTCAAATGTGAACGATCAATTCTTATCAATCTATTTTTAATAGTTCAAGCGCTCCACGACACTGGCGCCATCAAGCGTCTGTGGAGCCTATGCCATGCCCGGTCTGTCTTTCTCACTGGTTCAGCTGCTGCCTTGGGTCTATGCCCTGGCCCTGTTGCCAGCCGCTTTAATGGGTTCGCCATACCGGCTCTGGTGGCCGGCCCGGGCGGCCGGCTATCTGGGCTTGAGTCTGGTGCTAGCCGCCTGGATACAGGCCGCCCTGGACGAGCAGGGCAGCGACCGTCTCGTCCTGGCCATGGCCGGCCTGGTCGGCCTGCTGGCCCTGGTGATCATCGACTATTCCCGGCGCTATCTGGAGGGTGAGCCGGGGCAGCGCCGCTACGTGCTGGCGCTGCTCGCCACCCTGGCCGCCGTCGCCACGGTGGTGACCAGCGCCAACCTGTATCTGCTTGTCGGTGCCTGGATCATCTCCAGCCTGTGCCTGCACCAGTTGCTGACCTTCTACCGCGACCGCCCCCAAGCGCTGGTGGTGGCGCACAAGAAATTTCTCGCCAGCCGCCTGGCGGATGCCTGCCTGCTGCTGGCTACCGTATTGCTGGTGCGTGCCGGCGGCGATAGCCAGATCGCCACGATTCTCGAGGCCGTGAACGCGCGCCTGCAGGCCAGCGGCCAGCTGGGCTGGGATCTGCAACTGGCCGCACTGTTGCTGGCCCTGGCGGTGATCCTCAAGTCCGCCCAGCTGCCGGTACACGGCTGGCTGATCCAGGTGATGGAAGCACCAACGCCGGTTTCGGCGCTGCTCCACGCCGGGTTGGTCAACCTGGGAGGCTTTCTTCTGCTGCGCTTCGCCCCGCTGTTCTCCGCGGCCGTACCGGCGCAGAGCCTGCTGGTGGTGGTGGGCGGTCTGACGGCGGTGATCGCCGCGCTGGTGATGATGACCCGCATCAGCATCAAGGTTCGTTTGGCCTGGTCGACCTGCGCGCAAATGGGTCTGATGCTGCTGGAATGTGGCCTGGGCCTTTACGAACTGGCTCTGGTGCACCTGCTGGCTCACTCGCTGTACAAGGCACATGCCTTCCTCGCGGCCGGCGAAACCGTGGCTCAGGCCCGCCAGCATGCCCTGCAGCCGCAGACGGCCGCGCCGGGGCTGGGTGGCCTGCTGTTCGCCTTGCTGTTGGCAGGCCTGGCGCTGGCCCTGCTGCATACGCTGTGGGCCTGGGCGCTGCCGGGCCACACCTTGCCCCTGGTTGTCCTGACGCTGCTGGCCATCGGCCTGGCGCCCTGGTGCCTGCGCCGTGGGCAACTGCCGTACGGGCTGGCCATGTTCACCCTGTTGTTGGGTGCCTACCTGCTGTGGCACCAGCTTGCCGGCTGGGTGCTCGACCAGCCGCTCGGCACTACGCCGCTGGCGCTGACCGGTTTGGCGGTGCTGCTGTTCCTTGGCCTGTTTCTGCTGCAGTCCCTGCTCATCGCGCATCCCAACGGCGCTCTGGCGCAACGCCTCTACCCACTGGCGTTCGCTGGCTTCTACCTGGACGAGTACTTCACCCGCCTGACCTTCCGCCTGTGGCCGGTGCGCTCGTCGCAGCCCCTCATCTCAACCTCTGGAGACCGCCCATGACTGCGCTAGAACCTCTCGCCGGCCTCGACCGGCAAGCCCTGCACGAGGCAGCGCGCCAAGCCTGTGCGCGGATCGCGCCAACCTGGCCGCTTGACCGCATGATCGCCGTCAGCCCGCTGTGGGAGCGCCGCGAGCAGCCCTGGCAGGTGGTCGCCGAGCAGCTCTGGCAGCGCGCCGGCAGTCGCCTGACCCTGGATGCCGCCGACTACCGCAAGGCCTGGCAGGACGGCACCATCACCGAGCGCCACCTGCGTCAGGCACTGGCTGAGCGCGGTATGGCCGAAAGCCCAGCCGACCTGCTGCAGGCACTGGACGCGCCCCAAGAGCCCGGCCACGGCTTGCCGCTGCTGGAAGACCTGGCCGAACCGGGCATTCCGTTGCCGGGCTGGCCTGTGCTGATCACCCAGCAGATCGGCCAGTGCTGCGCCGCCTGGTTCGACCGCGAGCAGGCGGACTGGCGCGCGGATAACAGCACCGGGCTGTACCAGGCCTGGCGCAGTAGCATGCTGGCGGACAAGGGCCTGAGTGTGCTCAGCGCCTGTCGTGATCTGCACCAGCGCATCCTTGAGCTGCCGGAGCAACCGCAGGCGGCCCTGGAGGCGGCGGTGCAGCGCCTTGGCCTTACGGCGGCAGATTGGGCGCCCTGGTTCGACTGCCTGCTGTTGCGCAGCCTTGGCTGGGCCTCCTGGTGCGCCTACCGGCGTTGGCAGGCGCGTCTGCAGGGGGCTGACGACCACAGCATGCTCGAGCTGCTGGCCATTCGCGCCGCCTGGGAGTGGCTGGTGGATGACCGCCGGCGCGACGGTGACAGCCGCTGGCAGTGCTGGCGTGCGGCCTGGCAGGCGCGCCTGCAACAGCCGCCCTCGGCGACCTGGCAGGCTCTGCAGACCTGGCAGCGGGCCGACGAGCTGGCCTGGCAGGAACAGCTGCAGCGCGCCCTGGGCCGGGCTGCGCCAGCGGCGTCGCCGGCGGTGCCGCTGGCCAAGCTGTTCTTCTGCATCGACGTGCGTTCCGAACCGCTGCGCCGGGCGCTGGAACAGGTCTGCCCGGATCTCCAGACCGGCGGCTTCGCCGGCTTCTTCGGCCTGCCGATCGCCTATACGCCGCTGGGCACCCGCGCCACACGCCCACAACTGCCGGGGTTGCTGGCCCCGCAGCTGCAGGTGGGCGAGGGCACGGGCGACGCCACGCAGGACCGGCAGCTGGCCCAGGCACGCCAGGGCCGCCTCGCGCGCCAGGGCAGCTGGCGCCTGTTCGAACGCCTGCCGGCCTCGACTTTTACCCTGGTTGAAAGCGTCGGCCTGGGCTACGCCGGCGCACTGCTACGGCGCACCTACGGCCTGAGCGACAGCCCAGCCCAGCCGGATCGCAGCGCCTGGCGCCGCAGTGAATGGCAACGCCTGCAACCGCAGCTGCCGACCATGGCCCTGGCGCAGAAGGTCGACCTGGCCGAACGCATCCTCACGGCCATGGGCCTCAGCGGGCCCGTGCCGGCACTGCTGGTACTGGTCGGGCATGGCAGCCAGAGCGCCAACAACCCACAGGCAGCCGGGCTCGACTGCGGTGCCTGCTGCGGGCAGAGCGGAGAGATCAATGCACGCCTGCTGGCCAGCCTGCTCAATGAAACCGGGGTGCGCGCCGGCCTGCGCGAGCGCGGACTTGATCTGCCGCCGCACTGCCATGTGCTGGCCGGGCTGCACAACACCACCACTGATGAAGTCCAGGTCTTCGATCACGCGGCGCTGCCCCCGACACTGCAACCCAGCTGGCAGCGCCTGCGGGCGGCATTGGACAGCGCCGCCGCCGAGGTGCGTCGGCAGCGGGCGGCGAAGCTGGGCCTGGCGCCTCTGCGCGAGCAGCCCGACAGGTTGCTCGCGCGGCTGCGCCGGCGCGCCCGCGACTGGGCGCAGACCCGCCCCGAGTGGGGCCTGGCCGGCAACGCCGCGTTCATCGCCGCACCGCGCAGCCGCACCCGTGGCGTGGATCTGCAGGGCCGTGCCTTCCTGCACGACTACGACTGGCGCGAGGATCGCGACGGCAGCGTGCTGGAACTGATCATGACCGCGCCCATGGTGGTGGCGCACTGGATCAACCTGCAGTACTTCACCTCCACCACCGACAACCTGCGGTTCGGCAGCGGCAATAAGCTGCTGCACAACGTGGTGGGCGGCCATATCGGCGTGTTCGAGGGCAACGGCGGCGATCTGCGCATCGGTCTGGCGCGCCAGTCGCTGCACGACGGCCAGCAGTGGATGCACCGCCCGCTGCGCCTGCACGTGGTCATCGAAGCGCCGCAGGCGATGATCGACCGGGTGATCGAGGTGCACGCAGTGGTGCGCGATCTGGTGCAGCACGGCTGGCTGTACCTGCTGCGCCTGGACGGCCAGCCGGCGCGCCTGGAGCGGCGCACCGCCTGCGGCTGGGAGGCCTTGCCGGATGCCTGAAAACACCGAGGCCGCGCCTGCATGACGCGGCCTCGGTGATTCTGGCGGCAGAGGTTGAGCGGTTTAGAAGTAACCCTCGATTTTCTTCTTCTCCATCGAGCCTTCCTGGTCATGGTCGATGACCCGGCCCTGGCGCTCGGACGTGCGAGTCAGCAGCATCTCCTGGATGATCGCCGGCAGCGTCTGCGCCTGGGATTCCACGGCCCCCGTCAACGGGTAGCAGCCGAGGGTGCGGAAACGGACCCAGCGCGTCTGGATACCGGCGCGCTGCTGCGGGGTGAGGTGCTCCAGCAGCCGCTCGTCGTCCACGCAGATCAGCGTGCCGTGCAGCTCCACCACCGGGCGTGGCGCCGCGCGGTAGAGGTCGACGATGTCGATGTTCTCCAGGTGGATGTACTGCCAGATGTCCAGCTCGGTCCAGTTCGACAGCGGGAACACCCGCAGACTTTCGCCGGCATTGATCCGGGTGTTGTACAGCTGCCACAGCTCGGGGCGCTGCTGCTTGGGGTCCCAGCGCTGGTGCGGGTCGCGGAAGGAACAGACGCGCTCCTTGGCCCGCGACTTTTCCTCGTCGCGCCGGGCGCCGCCGAAGCAGGCGTCGAAAGCGTACTGCGCCAGCGCCTGTTTGAGCGCCTCGGTCTTCATGAGGTCGGTGTACTTGGCCGAGCCCACGGAGAACGGCGTGATGTTCAGCCGCGCGCCGTCGGGGTTGATGTGCACGCGCATGTCCAGGCCCAGGCGGGCGGCCAGACGATCACGGAACTGGCCCATCTCGTGGAACTCCCAGCCGGTGTCCACGTGCAGCAGGGGAAGCGGCAGCGGCCCCGGGAAAAAGGCCTTGCGCGCCAGGTGCAGCAGCACGGTGGAATCCTTGCCGATGGAATAGAACAGGCAGGGGTTGCGCATCACCGCCACCACTTCACGCAGGATGTGGATGGCTTCGGCCTCAAGGGCGCGCAGGTGGGTCAGGCGCGCACCGGCGGCAATGCTGCTCATGGATTGCACTGCGCGCATTGGCCGGGACTGGCCAGCCGGCCGACGGCCTGTCGTTCCTCATATTGGCAGGCCGGGCATTGCCAGACGTGTGCCGCTGCCAGGGGCGTGCTCAGGCCACAATCACCGCACAGCAGCCCGGGTTCGCTGCGGGCCACGGCAAAGCCGGGTGCCCGGCAGCGCGGGCAGCGGCTGGCCAGGCGCTGCGCCAGCTGTTCGGCCGCCTCACGAATCACCTTTTGCCGCAGGGGGTTGAGGTGCGCACGCATGTCGGTTTCCAGCCAGACCAGCGCCTCGCGTTCCAGCAGCCACTGCAGTTGGCCGCGCAGCCAGTCTGGATTGCGCACCCCCTTACGGAACCAGGGTTCGCCAGGACGTCCCAGGATCAGGGCGTGCTCGGGAAAGCGGGCGCGCAGCATGAAGGTCTCCGCCTGCTCCAGGCTGGCGATCTCGGCCTGGGCGTAGTTGGTGGCGCCCGAACCGGCCATGGCAAATACCGGGTATTCCAGCTGGGCATCCCACAAGCAGAGGATCTCGTAATCCCAGGGCAGCCAGCCCAGGTGCGGGTCGCGAGCGAAGCTGCCTTCGCTACCCAGGCCGTAACGCGTTGCACCCAGTGAGCAGGCCAGTTGCGCCTTGGCCAGCGCCGAGTCGTGGGCGCTGCCCTGACGAGGCACTTCGCGGCTGAAGGTGCCGAAGTGATCGGTGTCATAGCTGTTCACCGTGTCGATGCGCAGCCCCAGCGGCGCGAGCGCGTCGGCAACCAGGCGAGTCTTGTCATGGCAGGTGAGAAAGCTGACGTGCTGCACCTGCTGCGTGGCAGTGAGCGTTCCGTGAGGGGCTTGAGCGGCAGACATGGCGATAACTCCTGCAGATGTCGTTGCAGGCATTTTCACCAGTCATCGATATAGTCAAAAATAGATTATTGAGTCGAATATCATCGGTGATGAGCAATGAAAAGGCAGCGCTTCCACACTCGCCAGACCACCTTCCGCCAGCTGGAAACCTTTCTCGCCGTGGCCGAGCGCCTGAGCGTGACCGAAGCGGCGCGTGCCCTGCACCTGGCTCAGCCTTCGGTGTCGACGCAGATTGCCAAGCTCGAACAGGCCCTGGGCATGCAGTTGTTCGAACAGCTCGGCAAGCGCCTGCACCTGACCGATGCCGGGCGCGAGGTGCAGGCAGGTGCGCGGGACATCTTCGACGCCCTGGATCATCTGGAGATGCGCCTGGCGCAGCTCAACGGGCTGACCGCCGGGCAGCTGCGCCTCGGTGCGGTGACCACGGCCAAATACCTGGTGCCAAGGCTGCTTGGCCCGTTCTGCCGGCAATATCCACAGGTGGAGGTTGAACTGAACATCGCCAACCGCTCGGAGGTGATCCGCCGCCTCGAGGACAACCGCGACGACCTCTACGTATTCAGCCAGCCGCCGCGGCACCTGGACCTGGAGGTGGTGCCACTGGCCGACAACCCGCTGGTGGTTATCGCGCCAGCCGGCCACCGTTTCGCCGGTCAGCGCCTGCGCTGGGAGCAGCTGGCGGCGGAGCCGTTTCTCAGCCGTGAGCCCGGTTCGGGCACACGCCTGGCCATCGAGGAGCATTTCGCGCGCTGTGGCTGGACCCTGCGACCGCAGATGACCATCGAGAGCAACGAGGCAATCAAGGAGTCCGTGGCGGCCGGTCTGGGCATCGCCATCCTGTCGCGGCACACCCTGATCCATACGGCGCCGGGCAATCTGGTAGAGCTGGACGTGGAGGGCTTCCCGATTCCCAACCGCTGGTACCTGGTGCGCTGGCGCACCAAGAGTCCATCCCCGGCAGCGCAGGCCTTCAGCCGCTTCGCCGACGCGCCGTTGGAAATTCCCAGTCTGCTGGGCTGAGGCGTCAGTCCAGGCGCTGGCTGGCACGGGCCAGGCGGTCGTGCACTGCCGCCCAGGCCTCGCTCTGCGGTGGCAGCTGGATATACAGGCGTTCCAGCCCGAGTGCGTCGAGCTGATACAGCGCGGCATAGAGTTGTGCGGCGTAGGCCTGCGGCTCGTCGCCTAGGTCCAGGGCCGGTCCCTGGCTGGGCTGTGCGCCACCGCACCAGAGCCAGCCGCAGCGCGGCGAGGCCAGGGCCTCGGCCGGCGTCTGCACGAAGGCGAGGGTAGGGGTGCTGGGTGCATAGTGACGATGATGCTGGCCGGGCGCGCGCAGGCTGCCGGCCTTGCCTTCCAACGCTGCTCCGATCACGGCCTCCAGGCGGGCCTGATCGAGCATGCCCCGGCGTAGCAGGCGCGGACTGTCGTCCGGCAGCAGGCTGACGATGCTCGATTCCAGGCCCACCTGGCAGGGGCCGCCGTCGAGAATCCACAGGTCGCTGGCGGCGAACTGCTGCGCCACGTGCTCGGCGCTGGTCGGGCTGATCGACATGTAGCGGTTGGCCGAGGGCGCCACCAGACCGCCGCCGAAGGCCGCCAGCAGCGCCTGCGCGGTGGGGTGCGCCGGCACCCGCAGGGCTACGCTGTTCTGCCCCGCGGTGACGGCGCGCGAGACCTCGTCCCGCGCTGGCAGCACCAACGTCAGCGGACCCGGCCAGAAGGCGTCCATCAGGCGCTGTGCTGCCGCCGGCACCTGCGCGGCCCATTCACTCACTTGCGCGGCGCTCTGCAGGTGCACGATCAGCGGATTGCTGCTCGGCCGCCCCTTGAGGGCAAACACCTGCTGCACGGCGGCATCCTGGCGGGCGTCGGCAGCCAGGCCGTAGACAGTTTCGGTGGGCATGGCGACCAGTTGGCCAGCCCGCAGGCGCGTGGCGCAGTCGGCCACATCGATACTTATGTGAGGCATATCCACTGAAGATCATGGCTTTGACGGGGGCGAACATTACGCGCGCAGGCGCTGACTTTCCAGGCCAAGTCGCCCGAGGGGATGAACGCACGCAATGGTGCCTTCAGCTCGACGCCTGTCGCGTCAGCATAATCCACGCTCGGGCCAGTCATTCCCCGAAAAAAGAACCCGCCAGCGGGCGGGTCGGGAAATACCCGGGCGTGTGCAGTCGGACGTCTGGCTTGGGGCCAGAAAATCGAGGCACCCGGGGCGGGGGATAAAAAGGCCTGTCGGGAGACAGGCACGAAGCGATGGGCCGCCAGGGAGGCAGTGCGGCCCGTCGTGGTAGATCAGTTGATGGGGGCGCCCTTGGCGATCCAGGCGCCGATCAGGTCGCGCTCTTCCTGGGTCATCTGGGTCATGTTGCCCAGCGGCATGATCTGGGTGGCGACGCTCTGCGCCTGGATACGTGCGGCGTTGGCCTGCATCTCCTGGGGGGTGTCGAGCATCACGCCGCCGGGTGCAGCGCTGAACATCGGGCTGGTGGGCTGGGCCGAATGGCAGACGGTGCAGCGCTCGTGAATGACGCTGACCACCTTGTCCAGCTTCGGCGCTGCCGTAGCCGGGGTTGTGGTGGCGGGCACTTCCTCGACCTTATTCACCTGCACCGGCTCACTGGCTTGGGCCGGCGGTGTGGCTGCCGCCTGCTCCTGCTGGGCAGTCGGCGCGACATTGGCGATCGGCGCGGTGCTGGCCTTGTAGTTGGGCGAGGTGACGAACGCCAGGCAGATCATGCCCAGGGCGCCGGCCGGCAGGGTCCAGGCGAACTTGTTGCTCTCGTGGCGGGTGTTGAAATAGTGACGGATCAACACCGCGACGATGGCGATGCCGGCCAGGATCAGCCAGTTGTACTGGCTGCCGTAGGTGCTCGGGAAGTGGTTGCTGATCATGATGAACAGCACCGGCAGGGTGAAATAGTTGTTGTGGCGCGAGCGCAGCAGACCCTTGGCCGGCAGCACCGGATCGGGCGTGCGGTTCTCTTCGATCGCCTTCACCAGGGCGCGCTGGGCCGGCATGATGATGCGGAACACGTTGCCCACCATGATGGTGCCGATCACGGCGCCGACATGGATGTAGGCACCACGGCCGCTGAAGATCTGCGAGAAACCCCAGGCGGCGCCGATGATCAGGACGAACAGCACCAGGCCGAGCAGGGCGGGTTGTTTGCCCAGCGGCGAGTCGCACAGCAGGTCGTAGATGATCCAACCCACCAGCAGGGAGCCGGCGCCAATGGCGATGGCGGCGGCCGGGGCCAGTTCCACGCCGGGCTTGATCAGGTACAGGCTGGGGTTGAGGTAGTACACCACCATCAACAGCGCCACGCCCGACATCCAGGTGAAGTAGGCCTCCCATTTGAACCAGTGCAGGTTCTCCGGCATTTTCGGCGGCGCCAGCTTGTATTTTTCCAGGTGGTAGATACCACCGCCGTGGATGGCCCAGAGGTCCCCGGACAGCCCGTCGCGCGGGTTGCTGCGGTTGAGGTTGTTCTCCAGCCAGACAAAGTAGAAGGATGCGCCGATCCAGGCGATGCCGGTGATCATGTGCAGCCAGCGAATGCCCAGGTTCAGCCATTCGGTCAGATGTGCGTCCACAGTCGTTACCTCTTTCCCGTCGGCCTACACGCAGCCCGACAGGCTTCTCTTATTGGTGGGGGGCGAGGAGCAGTTGCTCGTCCTCGGTGAAGTAATGCTCGTCGCAGTTGTTACCGGAACCACTGCGATCAACCACCAGGAAGTCATCCCGCTTTTCGATCGTCAGCACCGGGTGGTGCCAGACGCCGCGATGGTAATTAACGCCCTGCCTGCCGTTGGTGAGGAAGGCACGGACCAGACCCGGTACAGGTACATCGCCAAGTGGCGCGACCACGACCAGAAAGGGATTGCCGAGCAGCGGCACGAAGGCCTGGCTGCCCAGCGGATGGCGCTCCAGCATGCGAATGCGCAGCGGCATGTCCAGCGCCTCGGCGCTGAAGATGCTGATGATCGCCCGGTCATCGGGCTGCGCGGTCTCCACCGTGGCCAGCTTGTGGTAGCGGCGGGTGGAGCCGTTGTTGATCATGAAGTAGTCGCTGCCGTCGGTTTCGATGACATCACCGAACGGGGCGAAGGCTTCCTTGGTCAACGGTTCGATCTTCAGAGTACGCATGGCTGTCTGCTTATTCAGGTGAAAGGGGCGGGCCGTCTGCAATCAGAGTGCTTGCAGGCGGAACAGCGCGATCTTGTTGATCTCGGCCAGGGCGGTGGCGAATTCCTGCTCCGGGGAGTTGTGAATACGCTCCTCGAAGGCCGCCAGGATCTGGTGACGATTGCTGCCTTTCACCGCCTTGATGAAGGGAAAGCCGAACTTGGCCTTGTAGGCATCGTTGAGTTCGGTGAAACGGGCGAATTCCTCGGCAGTGCACTCGTGGATGCCCGCACCGGCCTGCTCCGAGGTGGAGGAGGCGGTGAGCTCGCCGCGGATGGCTGCCTTGCCGGCCAGGTCCGGGTGAGCGTTGATCAGTGCCAGCTGCTGGTCGCGGCTGGCGCTGAGCAGGATGTCAGCCATGCGCTGGTGCAGGCTGTCGATCTCGTCGACCGAGGCGTCGAGGCCCAGGTCGTAGGCTTTCTCGGCGACCCAGGGCGAGTGCTCGTAAATGTCGGCGAAGGCAGCCACGAAGGCCTCGCGGCTCAGGCTCGAGGGTGTCAGGGTCTGGAAGCGGCTCATTTCACGCTCTCTTGCTTGAAGGGGTGGGTGGCGTGCCAGTGGCGGGCAATATCGACGCGGCGGGCGAACCAGACTTTGTCATGGCTCTTCACGTAGTCGATGAAGCGCGCCAGGGCGGCGATACGCGCCGGGCGACCGAGCAGGCGGCAGTGCATGCCGATGGACAGCATCTTCGGCTCGCCCGCTTCGCCCTCGGCGTAGAGGGTGTCGAAGGCGTCCTGCAGGTAGTTGTAGAAATCGTCGCCGCAGTTGAAGCCCTGCACCTGGGTGAAGCGCATGTCGTTGGTGTCCAGGGTGTAGGGGATCACCAGATGCGGCTTGTCCGGCGTGCTAGCGGGGTCCCAGTAGGGCAGGTCGTCGTCATAGGTGTCGCTGTCGTAGAGGAAACCGCCTTCCTCGCGCACGATGCGCCGGGTGTTCGGGCCGGTGCGGCCGGTGTACCAGCCAACCGGGCGCTCGCCGGTGAGTTCGGTGAGGATGCGGATGGCTTCGAGCATGTGCTCGCGCTCCTGGGCCTCGTCCATGTACTGGTAGTCGATCCAGCGGTAGCCATGGCTGCAGATTTCGTGGCCGGCTTCGACCATCGCGCGGATTACGTCCGGATGACGCTGCGCGGCCATGGCCACGGCGAAGATGGTCATCGGGATGTTGTGACGCTGGAACAGCTTGAGCAGACGCCAGACACCGGCGCGGCTACCGTATTCGTAGAGCGACTCCATGCTCATGTTGCGCTCGCCCTTGAGGGGCTGGGCGGCCACCATCTCGGAGAGGAAGGCTTCGGATTCGTTATCGCCGTGCAGGACGCAGCGCTCGCCGCCTTCTTCGTAGTTGAGCACGAAGGAGAGGGCGATACGGGCATCGCCCGGCCAGTGTGGATGGGGAGGATTGCTGCCGTAGCCGATCAGGTCGCGAGGATAGTCAGCGCTCACGTGTGGATTCCTTCATCGAAGTGGATGCCGCTCCGGGGTCGCCGGATTAATTGGCCTGAGCAATTGTATACAAAAACAATCGCAGCCTGTAAATCACTATTTCTATATTTGTTGCGCCTGTTTATGGCCGGCTGCCGCGCCTTTATGGCGCGTTTCCAATGGGGTTATGGTCAATTTGCGCTGTTGTTGTGCGTAAAAATTGTGTACAAAAATACGACTTTGCTGTTCTATGTGTTTAGCTTAGATCCCCACGACAATCTTTAGCAGAGGAGGTAAGGCGCCGTTGGCGCCTGTGCGATATGGGACGATTGACTACGCATGTACTGGATGCCGCCCACGGCAGCCCTGGCCGCGATATCACCCTCGAGCTGTACCGGGTCGAGGCTGGCGGGCTGGAGCTGGTCGCCAAGGCGAAGACCAACGACGATGGCCGCTGCGATGCCCCGCTGCTGCAGGGCGATAACTACCGTTCGGGCGTCTACCAGCTGCATTTCCATGCCGGCGACTATTACCGTGCTCGCGGCGTGCAGCTGGCCGAGCCGGCGTTTCTCGATGTGGTGGTGCTGCGTTTCGGCATCGATGAGCAGCAGGAGCACTACCACGTACCGCTGCTGATTTCGCCTTACAGCTATTCGACCTATCGCGGTAGCTGAGCTCTACCGGTCCTTTGGTGCTTTGCAGCCCGCTTAGTGCGGGCTTTTTTGTGGCCGGATGGCGCAAGCGTGGCGCCAGGCAGCAGGTCGTAGGCTTGGCAAACCCAGCGAATGCTATGCGTCTTGCCTCTGCGCTGGGTTTGCGGCCTTTGGCCTAACCCAGCCGACAAAGGCGATTAGGCGTGGTGTTGGCAGAATGCAGAAGCCCCGGTATCGCTACCGGGGCTTCGTGGGCGCAGTCTGACCTTAGAGGAAGGCGAACTTGGCGATAAAGATGACGCACAGCACGTAGAGGCTGACAGACACCTTGTCGCGCTGGCCGGTCAGCAGCTTGAGCGTGGCGTAGGTGAGGAAGCCCAGGGCAATACCGTTGGCGATGGAGAAGGTCAGCGGCATCATCACCACGGTGACAATGGCCGGAATGGTGTCTGTATGGTCCTTCCAGTCGATATGGGCCATGCCGCTCATCATCAGCATGGCGACGTAGATCAGCGCGCCAGCGGTGGCATACGCGGGAATCATGCCGGCCAGTGGGGCGAAGAACATGGCTGCCAGAAACAGCAGGCCGACCACGATGGCGGTCAGGCCGGTACGGCCACCGGCGGCGACGCCCGAGGCGCTCTCCACGTAGCTGGTGACCGGCGGGCAGCCGACCATGGAGCCGATCACGCTGGACGTACTGTCTGCCTTCAGGGCGCGGGACAGGTTCTGGATCTTGCCGTCTTCATCGACCAGGTGCGCGCGGTGGGCAACGCCCATCAGGGTGCCAGCGGTGTCGAACATGTTGACGAAGAGGAAGGCCAGAATGACGCTGATCATGCCGACATTCAGCGCGCCGGCGATGTCCATGGCGAGGAAGGTCGGCGCCAGGCTCGGTGGCATGGAGACCAGGCCGTTGTATTCCACCAGGCCGAACATCCAGCCGATGGCGGTGACGGCCAGCATGCTGAACAGGATCGCGCCGAACACGTTGCGGTGACTGAGCACGGCGATGAGCAGGAAGCAGATGGCGGCGAGCAGGGCGGACGGTTCGCTGAACGACCCCATGGTCAGCAGCGTGGCGGGGCTGTCGACGACGATGCCGGCGGTCTTCAGGCCGATCAGGCCGAGGAACAGACCGACCCCGGCCCCCATGGCAAAGCGCAGGCTCATCGGGATGCTGTTGAGCAGCCATTCACGAATCTTCGACAGGCTCATGATCATGAACAGAATGCCGGAGAGGAACACGGCACCCAGGGCGACCTGCCAGCTATACCCCATCTCGCCGACCACGGTGTAGGTGAAGAAGGCATTCAGGCCCATGCCGGGCGCCAGGCCGACCGGCCAGTTGGCATACAGTCCCATGAGGAAGCAGCCCAGCGCCGCACCCAGGCAGGTGGCAACGAACGCGGCGCCATGATCGACCCCCGCGGTGGCCATGATGTTGGGGTTGACGAAGATGATGTAGGCCATGGTGACGAAGGTCGTCAGGCCGGCAATCATCTCGGTCTTGATCGTGGTGCGATGTTCGGTGAGCTTGAACAGGCGCTCCAGCAGCCCTCGTCCCGATGAATATTCCGCAAGCGGTCGTTGTTCTTGTTGTTTAGCGCTTTCCACAGCAGGTACCTCTCAGATGTTGTTGTGAGTCGTTCGTCCGGCTGGTTGACCTGAATCCCTTGCGCGGCGAGTCGACTTGAGGTGCTTTGCCTCACGGGGCTGTGCCTGTTCCTGACTTTTAAGTCAGAAAGTGTGCGATTGGATTATCTTTTTGTGTACAAAAAAGTCAATTGATGTTTTCAAATATGCTCAGGAAAAAGCCGGGGAAAGCGTTCTAAGGATTTCCCTGGGCCGCTCACCATCGATGCAGGCCGCATGGCGCTTGGGATGCATGGTTATGGCGGATATTTTGTGTACAATGCCCGCAATCAAGCGCCTGCGTGATCAGAGACTGGCCAACAGCCCTCGCTTCGTCGTAGTGTCGCGTCAACGAGAGTCCTTATTCCTACGTGAGCCACATGAACGAAGCCGTGCAATCTCTGAGCAAGACTCCGCGTGCCACCAAGGCCGTCCGTGCGGGTACCCAGGACGAAGTGGTTTATGCACACATCTTCGAGGCCATCCTCGAACAGCGCCTGGCGCCAGGCACCAAGCTGAGCGAAGAAGCGCTCGGTGAGATCTTCGGTGTCAGTCGCACCATCATTCGCCGCGCGCTGTCGCGCTTGGCCCACGAGGGCGTGGTGTCGCTGCGCCCCAACCGTGGCGCTGTGGTTGCCAGTCCCGGCGCTGACGAAGCCCGGCAGATCTTCTACGCGCGGCGCATGATCGAGCGCGCCATTACCGAGCTGGCCTGCGCCCATGCCACACCGGCGCAGATCGCCGGCCTGCGCCAGATGGTGCAGGAAGAGCGCGCCTGCTTCGCCCGTGGTGACCGGGCCAAGGGCATTCGCCTGTCCGGCGAGTTCCACCTCAAACTGGCCGAGGCCGGCGGCAACCAGACGCTAGTTGGCTTCCTGCGCAGCCTGGTATCGCAGACCTCGCTGATCATCGCGCTGTACGAAAGCAGCAGCCGTACCCACTGCTCGGACGACGAGCACGACCAGGTCATCGATGCCATCGAGGCGCGTGACGTGGAGCGCGCGGTGGGCCTGATGATGCGCCACATGGACAGCGTGGACGCCAAGCTCAACCTGGAAGACGACAGCGCCACCGATGACCTGCACGCGGTGTTCTCGCACCTGCTGCAGGACAAGAAGAAGCCCGGGCGCGTGCCGCGCAGCGCCTGAACTCAGTTGTAATGAAAAAGGCCCCGCATTGCGGGGCCTTTTTGTTTCTGCTGTTCGACCGCGGCTCGGGACGGTTTTTGTGGGAGCGGCTTTAGCCGCGATGGTCGGTCGCTGCCGTGTCGCTCGCTTCGCGGCTGAAGCCGCTCCCACAGATACTCAGTCGTAGCCCGGATTGCATCAGGGCTACTCGGGTTAGCTGTCGCGCTGGTGCACCGAACGGCCGGCGGCGAAGGTTTCCTTCACGGTGCGGTCGTCGCCGAGGATGGTCAGGGCGAACAGGCGTTCCTCCAGGCTGCGCGCCTGCTGCATGCGGAAGTCGATCAGCGGCGTGGCCTTGTAGTCGAGCACGATGAAGTCGGCGTCCTTGCCGGCTTCGAAGTTGCCGATGTGCTGGTCGAGGTACAGCGAGCGGGCGCCGCCCAGGGTTGCCAGGTACAGCGATTTGAACGGGTTCAGCTTCTTGCCCTGCAGCTGCATGATCTTGTACGCCTCGTTGAGCGACTGCAGCTGACTGAAGCTGGTGCCGCCACCCACGTCGGTGCCCAGGCCGACGCGTACGCCGTGTCGTTCCATCTTCTCCAGATCGAACAGGCCGCTGCCGAGGAACAGGTTGGAGGTCGGGCAGAAGGACAGAGCCGAGCCGGTCTCGGCCAGACGCTTGCACTCGTCGTCGCACAGGTGCACGCCGTGGGCGAATACGGCGCGCGGGCCGGTCAGCTTGTAGTGGTCGTAGACGTCCAGGTAACCCTTGCGTGCCGGGAACAGCTCCTTGACCCAGGCGATCTCGGCCTTGTTTTCCGAAAGGTGGGTGTGCATGTACAGGTCGGGGAATTCGCCGAACAGCTTACCGGCCAGCTCCAGCTGGGCGTCGCTGCTGGTCGGGGCGAAGCGCGGGGTCACCGCATAGTGCAGGCGGCCCTTGCCATGCCAGCGCTCGATCAGCTCCTTGCTGTCGGCATAGCCGCTTTCCGGGGTGTCGGTGAGGAAGTCCGGGGCGTGGCGGTCCATCAGTACCTTGCCGGCGATCATGCGCAGGTTCAGCGCTTCGGCAGCCTCGAAGAAGGCGTCGACCGATTGCTTGTGTACGGTGCCGAACACCAGGGCGGTGGTGGTGCCGTTGCGCAGCAGTTCTTTGAGGAAGATGCCGGCCACGTCGGCGGCATGGGCCTTGTCGGCGAAGGCGCCTTCGGCGGGGAAGGTGTAGGTATTTAGCCAGTCCAGCAACTGCTCGCCGTAGGCGCCGATGATGCCGGTCTGCGGGTAATGGATATGGGTGTCGATGAAGCCGGGGGTGATCAGGGCGTTGCGGTACTCGCGAATCTCGATGCCTTGCAGTTTTGGCAGCAAGTCTGCGGCGGCACCGACTTCCAGCACCTGGCCGTTCTCGACCAGCAGGATGCCATCCTCGAAATACTGAAAGGAGGCCTCGATACCGACCTCGGCCGGGTCGGCGAGGCTGTGCAGGATGGCGGAGCGGTACGCGGTTTTCTGGCTCATGGGAAATCTCGATAGGGCCGTCGGGCGGCCATTTGAATCAGGAGTGGTTCTGGGCGCGGCGCGAGTCCGGCAGCAGTCGGCTGACGGTGGACTCGCCCTTGCGGGTGTCCTGGCCGAAGTGGGCGTTGTACTGGGCGACGATCTCGCCGGCGATGGAGATGGCGATCTCCGCCGGCAGCTTGCCTTTGACCTCGGGCAGGCCCATCGGGCAGCGCATGCGCTGCATCTGCTCGGCGGAGAAACCACGCTCGCGCAGGCGGTGCTCGAACTTGACCCGCTTGGTCTTCGAGCCGATCAGGCCGTAGTAGGCGAAGTCGTTCCGCGCCAGGATGGCCTGGGTCAGCTCTAGATCGAGCTGGTGGTTGTGGGTCATGACAATGAAGTAGCTGCCGGCTGGCATCTCGTCGACTTCGTCGACCACGTCCTCGCTGAGCACCTTTTCCACATTGGAAGGGATGTAGTTCGGGAATTCGGCATCACGCGAGTCGACCCAGCGCACCTTCAGCGGCAGGCTGGCGAGCAGCGGGATCAGGGCGCGGCCGACATGGCCGGCACCGAACAGGGCGATATGCCCCTGCGGCTGGCCCATGGGTTCAAATAGCAGCACGGTGGCACCGCCGCAGCACTGGCCCAGGCTGGCACCCAGGCTGAAGCGCTCCAGGCGGGTCTGCTGGGTGCGGCTGGTGAGCATCTCGCGGGCCAGCTCCATGGCCTTGTATTCCAGGTGGCCGCCGCCGATGGTCTCGAAGATGCGCTCGGCGGTGACAACCATCTTCGAGCCGGAATTGCGCGGCGTGGAGCCTTGCTCCTCGATGATGGTCACCAGCACGCAGGGCTCACCCTGTTGCTGCAGTTCGGCGAGGGCGCTGATCCAGCTCATTTGCTCAGCCTCCAGCTTGGCGAGGTCTGCCCCGGGCGTGGCAGGCGCCAGTTGCTCGGGGAGGGTTCCAGCAGCGGCGTGGGTAGCGGCCGTTGCTCCTGGTTTTTGGTGTTGGTGTGTCTTGTCATTGTTCTACACCCGTTTCGTACATTGTTCGCGGCTAGTCGTAGCCCGGATGTAATCCAGGATGGGCTTTCCCCGGATGGCATCCGGGCTACGCGTCAGGCCGGTTCGATCTCGGCGGTGCTGGCGGCTTTGCTTGTCTGCTTCAGCTTGCGCAGCTGCTCCACCCCCCAGAGCACGCGCTCCGGGGTCGCCGGCGCGTCGATCTTGGGCTGCACCTTGTAGTCGGCCAGGCTGGCCACAGCGTCCTTGATCGCGCAGAAGGCGGCGATGCCGAGCATGAACGGCGGCTCACCCACGGCCTTGGAGTGGAACACGGTCTGCTCCGGGTTCTTGCGGTTCTCCACCAGCTTCACGCGCAGGTCGATAGGCATGTCGGCGATGGCCGGGATCTTGTAGCTGGCCGGCCCGTTGGTCATCAGCTTGCCCTTGGCGTTCCACACCAGTTCCTCGGTGGTCAGCCAGCCCATGCCCTGGACGAAGGCGCCTTCGACCTGGCCGATGTCGATGGCCGGGTTCAGCGAGTCGCCTACGTCATGCAGGATGTCGCTGCGCAGCATCTTGTACTCGCCGGTCAGGGTGTCGACCAGCACTTCGCAGCAGGCCACGCCGTAGGCGAAGTAGTAGAACGGTCGCCCAGCGGCCTTGCTGCGGTCGTAGTAGATCTTCGGTGTGCGATAGAAGCCGGTGGACGACAGCGACACCTGGCCGAAGTAGGCCTTCTGGATCAGCTCCTCGAACGAGAGGAAGTGATCGCGCACGCGGACCTGGCTGTTGCGGAACTCGACGTCTTCCGGGGTGACCTTGTACTCGTGCACCAGGAAGTCGACCAGACGCTGCTTGATGGTTTCGGCCGCGTTCTTCGCCGCCATGCCGTTGAGGTCGGCGCCACTTGATGCCGCGGTCGGCGAGGTGTTCGGCACCTTGTCGGTGTTGGTGGCGGTGATCTGGATGCGCTCGATCTCGACCTGGAACACCTCGGCCACCACCTGAGCCACCTTGGTGTTGAGGCCCTGGCCCATCTCGGTGCCGCCGTGGTTCAGATGAATCGAACCGTCGGTGTAGATGTGGATCAGCGCGCCGGCCTGGTTGAGGAAGGTGGCGGTGAAGCTGATGCCGAATTTCACCGGGGTCATCGCCAGGCCCTTCTTCAGCACCGGGCTCTTGGCGTTGAAGGCGCGGATTTCCTCGCGGCGCTTGGCGTAGTCGCTGCTTGCCTCCAGCTCGGCGGTCATCTCATGGATAGCGTTGTGTTCGACCGTCTGGTGGTAGTGGGTGACGTTGCGGTCTTCCTTGCCGTAGTAGTTGTGCTTGCGTACCTCGAGCGGGTCTTTGCCGAGGTGGCGCGCGACGGCGTCCATCACTTCCTCGATGGCGACCATGCCCTGCGGGCCGCCGAAGCCACGGTAGGCGGTGTTGGAGGCGAGGTTGGTCTTGCAGCGATGGCCGTTGATGGTGGCGTTGCCGAGGAAGTAGGCGTTGTCTGAGTGGAACATGGCGCGGTCGACGATGGAGCCGGACAGGTCCGGCGAATAACCGCAGTTGCCGGCCAGCTCCATCTGGATGCCGCTGAGCAGGCCGTCGTCGTCGAAGCCCACTTCGTACTCGACGTAGAAGGGGTGGCGCTTGCCGGTCATGGTCATGTCTTCCATGCGTGGCAGGCGCATCTTGGTCGGGCGCTTGGTCAGGTGGGCGATCACCGCGCACAGGCAGGCCGGGCCGGCGGCCTGGGTTTCCTTGCCGCCGAAACCGCCGCCCATGCGGCGCATGTCGACCACGATCTTGTGCATCGGCACCCCGAGCACTTCGGCGACCAGCTTCTGCACCTCGGTGGGGTTCTGCGTCGAGGTGTAGACGATCATGCCGCCGTCCTCGGTGGGCATCACCGAGGAAATCTGCGTCTCCAGGTAGAAGTGCTCCTGGCCGCCGATGTGCAGGGTGCCTTTGATGCGGTGCTTGGCGCGGGCCAGTGCCGCATTGGAGTCGCCGATCTTGTGCTGATGGCTGTCGAGCACGAAGTGTTTCTTGCGCAGGGCATCGACCACGTCGAGCACCGGCTCCAGGTCCTCGTATTCAACGATGGCGGCCATGGCCGCCTTGCGTGCGGTTTCCAGGCTGTCGGCGGCCACGGCGAGCACCACCTGACCGAGGTATTCGACCTTGCCGTCGGCTAGCAGCGGATCGCCGGCGACGACGGGGCCGATGTCGAGCTGGCCGGGTACGTCCTTGGCGGTGATGGCGATGGCCACGCCAGGGAATTCATAGCAAGGGCTGACGTCCAGCTTGGTGATGCGCGCATGGGCACGCTCGCTCATGCGGGCGTAGACGTGCAGCTGGTTGGGGAACTCCAGGCGGTCGTCGATGTACACCGCTTCGCCACTGACGTGCTTGTCCGCGCTCTCGTGTTTGACGCCACGGCCAACACCGGTATTGATGCCGGCGCGGAACAGTTCGGCCAGCTCTGCCTGGGACTTGGAGGCGTGATGATTAGACATAGGCGGTCACCCGGGTTTCCACTTCAGGGGATTGCAGTTCGAGGAAGAAACGACGCAGCAGGTTCTGCGCGGTCAGCAGGCGGTATTCCTTGCTGGCGCGGAAGTCCGACAGCGGCGTGAAGTCCTCGGCCAGTGCCTCGCAGGCGCGTTCGATGCAACCCGGGTACCAGGCAGCGCCGATCAACGATTGCTCGCAGGCCGTGGCGCGCTTGGGAATGCCCGCCATGCCGCCGAAGGCGATGCGCGCGTCGCGCACCACGCCATCGATGACCGTCAGGTTGATGGCGGCACACACGGCGGAAATGTCGTCGTCCAGGCGCTTGGACACCTTGTAGGCGCGGAACGCCTGGTTGGCCTTGGCCCGTGGCACGATGATGCGCTCGATAAATTCACCTTCCTGGCGAGCGGTGACCTTGTAGTCGATGAAGAACTCGTCCAGCGGCAGGGTGCGGGTTTGGCTGCCTTTGCGCAGCACGATGCTGGCGCCGAGGGCAATCAGCAGGGGCGGGGCATCGCCGATCGGCGAGGCGTTGCCGATATTGCCGCCGAGGGTGCCCTGGTTGCGGATCTGCAGCGAGGCGAAGCGGTGCAGCAGTTCGCCGAAGTCCGGGTATTCGCGCGACAGCACGCCGTAGCAGTCCGACAGCGGCGTCGCGGCGCCGATCTCGATCACGTCGGCCTTCACTTCGATGCGTTTCATCTCGGCGACATGGCCGACATAGATCATCACCGGCAGCTCGCGGTGGAACTGGGTGACTTCCAGGGCCAGGTCGGTGCCGCCGGCGAGCAGGCGGGCCTGCGGGTTGGCGGTATAGATGTCGGCCAGGTCGGCCACGGTCAGCGGCAGCAGGCAGCGCTTGTTGCCACTGTTCAACTCGGCGGTTTCGCGTGGGGCGATGGCCTTGAGCTTGGCCACGGTGTCGGCTTCGGCGGCGTCGAACTGGTCCGGCTGGCGGTTGCAGCAGGCCTGTTCGGCGGCGTCGATGATCGGGCGGTAGCCGGTGCAGCGGCACAGATTGCCGGCCAGGGCTTCCAGGGTCTGGCCCTTGTCGTAACCATCGGTGTTCTTCTGCAGCGCAAACAGGCTCATGACGAAGCCGGGGGTGCAGAAGCCGCATTGCGAGCCATGGCAGTCGACCATGGCCTGCTGCACGTCATGCAGCTTGCCCTGGTAGCGCAGGTCTTCCACGGTGATCAGCTGCTTGCCGTGCAGCGAAGAAACGAAGGTCAGGCAGGAGTTGAGCGTGCGATAGCGAATACGTTCGCCCTCCAGTTCCCCAACGACCACGGTGCAGGCGCCGCAGTCACCGGAGCCGCAGCCCTCTTTGGTGCCAGGCTTGGCGACATGCTCGCGCAAGTAGTTGAGAACGGTGACGTTGGGGTCGAGTTGACGCTCGCTGCGTAACTCGCCGTTGAGAAGGAACTGGATCAAGGCGACCTCCAGGCTTTGTATTTGTTGTCACGAGGCTGTGATGAAGCCAATGTAGAATTTTCTGACTTTTGGGTCAATAAAATTTGACCGTGAGGTCAGCTGAGCGCACCAAAGGCTCTGTCATGCACCTTGCAGGCCCCTGGATTGGCATGCCAAATGCCTGTGTTAAACTCGCCCGCGCCCGAATTTCCCACTCTAAGAACAGGAACAGCATGAGCTTCCAGGCCCCGCAGTGCCTCCGTGAACGACACATGCCAGGAGTGGATGCATAAGATGCGCCTGAAATGCATCAAGCTGGCCGGCTTCAAGTCCTTCGTCGACCCGACCACCGTCAGTTTCCCCAGCAATATGGCGGCCGTGGTCGGCCCCAACGGTTGCGGCAAGTCCAACATCATCGATGCTGTTCGCTGGGTGATGGGTGAGAGTTCGGCGAAGAATCTCCGTGGCGAGTCGATGACCGACGTCATCTTCAACGGCTCCAACACGCGCAAGCCGGTCACCCAGGCCAGCATCGAGCTGATTTTCGACAACAGCGACAACACGCTGGTCGGTGAATATGCAGCCTTCGCCGAGATTTCCATCCGCCGCCGCGTGACCCGCGACGGGCAGAACACCTACTTCCTCAACGGCACCAAGTGCCGCCGCCGCGATATCACCGACATCTTCCTCGGCACCGGTCTGGGCCCGCGCAGCTACTCGATCATCGAGCAGGGCATGATCAGCAAGCTGATCGAGGCCAAGCCGGAAGACCTGCGCAACTTCATCGAGGAAGCGGCCGGCATCTCCAAGTACAAGGAGCGCCGCCGCGAGACCGAGAGCCGCATCCGCCGCACCCAGGAAAACCTGGCGCGCCTGACCGACCTGCGCGAAGAGTTGGAGCGCCAGCTTGAACGCCTGCATCGCCAGGCCCAGGCGGCCGAGAAGTACCAGGAATACAAGGCCGAGGAGCGTCAGCTCAAGGCGCAGCTGTCGGCACTCAAGTGGCAGGCACTGAACGAGCAGGCCGGCGCCCGTGAAAAGGTCATTGGTGACCAGGAAGTGGCCTTCGAGGCCCTGGTGGCCGAGCAGCGCAGCGCCGACGCCAGCATCGAGCGCCTGCGTGATGGGCACCATGAACTGTCCGAGCGCTTCAATCAGGTGCAGGCGCGCTTCTATTCGGTCGGCGGCGACATTGCCCGTGTCGAGCAAAGCATCCAGCACGGCCAGCAGCGTCTGCGCCAGTTGCAGGACGACCTCAACGAGGCCGAGCGTGCGCGCCTGGAAACCGAATCCCACCTCGGCCACGACCGCACCTTGCTGGCCACCTTGGCCGAAGAGCTGGCCATGCTTGAACCCGAGCAGGACCTGACCAGCGCCGCCGCCGAGGAATCCGCCGCGACGCTGGAAGAGGCCGAAAGCGCCATGCACGGCTGGCAGGAGCAGTGGGAGAGCTTCAACCAGCGCAGTGCCGAACCGCGCCGCCAGGCCGAGGTGCAGCAGTCGCGCATCGCCCAGCTGGAGCAGAGCCTGGAGCGTCTGGTCGAGCGCCAGCGCCGCCTTGCCGACGAGCTGGCGCAGCTGTCCGCCGATCCTGAGGATGCGGCCATTATTGAACTGGCCGAGCGACTGGCCGCCAGCGAGCTGAATCTGGAAGAGTTGCACGCCGCAGAGGAGGGCCAGGCTGAGCGCCTGGAACAGCTACGCGGCGAGCTGCAGCAGGCCACCCAGGCTCAGCAGCAGGCTCAGGGCGAGCTGCAGCGCCTGAACGGTCGCATCGTCTCGCTGGAGGCGCTGCAGCAGGCCGCGCTCAATCCCGGCAAGGGTGCCGCCGAGTGGCTGCGCGAGCACCAGTTGCACAGCCGTCCGCGCCTGGCCGAGGGCCTGCGCGTGGAAAGCGGCTGGGAGCTGGCGGTGGAAACGGTGCTGGGCGCCGATCTGCAGGCCGTGCTGCTGGACGACTTCGCCAACTTGAACCTGGGCGGCTTCGACCAGGGCGAATTGCGCCTGCTCAACCCGCAGAACGGCGGTGCTCGCATCGCCGGCAGCCTGCTGGACAAGGTCGAAGCCAATATCGACCTGGCTCCGTGGTTGGGGCAGGTGCGTCCGGTGGAGGATTTGGAGCAGGCCTTGGTTCAACGCCTGCAGCTGGGCGAGGGCGAGAGCCTGATCAGCCGCGACGGCTACTGGGTTGGCCGGCACTTCCTGCGGGTGCGTCGTGCCAGCGAGGCCGAAAGTGGTGTGCTGGCTCGTGGCCAGGAGCTGGAGCGCCTACAGGCCGAGCGTGATGAGCGTGAAGCGGCCTTGGCTGATTTGGATGAGCGCCTGCAACAGCTGCAGGCCGCTCAGCGTCAGCAGGAGGAAGCACGCGAGCAGCAGCGCCGCCAGGTGCAGGACGAATCGCGGCGCTTGGGCGAGATCAAGGCACAACTTTCTGCCGGCCAGGCCAAGGCCGAGCAGCTGGCTCTGCGTCGTAGCCGTCTCGAAGAGGAACAGGTCGAGGCCGCCGAACAGCGCGAGCTTGAGCAGGAGCAACTGGGCGAATCAAGGCTGATCCTGCAGGAGGCGCTGGAGGCCATGGCGCTGGACACCGAGCAGCGCGAGCACTTGCTGGCCAGCCGCGACCAACTCCGTGAGCGCCTTGACCGGATGCGTCAGGAGGCTCGCCAGCACAAGGATCACGCCCACCAGTTGGCCGTGCGCCTGGGCTCGATCAAGGCTCAGCACGAGTCGACCCGCCAGGCGCTGGAGCGCCTGGAAATGCAGTTTGAGCGGGCCATCGAACGACGCGAACAGCTCTCGCTCAATCTGGAGGAGGGCGCCGCGCCGCTGGAAGAGTTGCGCATGAAGCTCGAAGAGCTGCTGGAGAAGCGCATGGGCGTGGAGGACGAGCTCAAGCTCGCTCGCCTGGCCCTGGAAGATGCTGACCGCGAGCTGCGTGACGCCGAGAAGCGCCGCAGCCAGGCCGAGCAGCAGTCGCAGCTGCTGCGTGGCCAGCTAGAGCAACAGAGGATGGACTGGCAGGGGCTGAGCATTCGCCGCAAAGCCTTGCAGGATCAGCTGCAGGAGGAGGGCTACGACCTGCATGGCGTGCTCGCTACCTTGCCGAGCGAGGCCAGCGAGGCAGCCTGGGAGCAGCAACTGGAGCAACTCGCCGGGCGCATTCAGCGGCTGGGGGCGATCAACCTGGCAGCGATCGACGAATACCAGCAGCAATCCGAACGCAAGCGCTACCTGGATGCCCAGGACGCCGACCTGGTCGAGGCGCTGGATACCCTGGAAAACGTCATCCGCAAGATCGACAAGGAAACCCGCAACCGCTTCAAGGAAACCTTCGACCAGATCAATGCTGGCTTGCAGGCCCTGTTTCCCAAGGTATTCGGCGGTGGTCACGCCTATCTGGAACTTACCGGCGAAGATCTACTCGATACCGGGGTGGCGATCATGGCGCGGCCGCCGGGCAAGAAGAACAGCACCATCCACCTGCTGTCCGGTGGTGAGAAGGCGCTGACGGCTCTGGCGCTGGTGTTCGCCATCTTCAAGCTCAACCCGGCACCGTTCTGCATGCTCGACGAAGTCGATGCGCCGCTGGATGACGCCAACGTTGGGCGCTATGCACGTCTGGTCAAGGAGATGTCGGAAACCGTGCAGTTCATCTACATCACCCACAACAAGATCGCGATGGAAATGGCCGATCAGTTGATGGGCGTCACGATGCACGAACCGGGTTGTTCGCGACTGGTCGCTGTGGATGTCGAAGAGGCCATGTCGTTGGTGGATGCCTGAAGGCGAGGCATTAAACATGGTGAAATGCCTTGCGGCGGTGCACATTTACCATTCGTCGTGCTAGCTTAGGCCTCACTTTTATTACCTACGAAAAACAGCTGTAGAAACATACAGTTATTGATGTTTAAAAGGGCCTGGAAGGCCTTGTTTCCATTACAAATTCACCGTTCAGGGGCTTGGGAGTTTCATGGAGCTGCGCTATTGGCTGATCGTCATTGGTGTGATCGTTATCGTCGGCATTCTGTTTGATGGCTGGCGCCGCATGCGTGGTGGTAGCGGCAAGCTGAAATTCAAGCTGGATCACAGCTTCAGTAATCTGCCGGACGATGATTCCGACCCTGACCTGCTTGGCCCGCCCCGTGTTGTCGATCGCAAGCGCGAGCCGGAATTCAAAGAAGAAGACATGCCCACCATGAGCGCCAGCGAACTCAATCGCCGGCGCAATATTGAAGTGCCCCAGCCTGAGCCTAACCGCAAGCGCCACATCGAACCGCAGCAGGGTGATCTCAACCTGGATGCCGATGAGCCGGTGCCGACCCTGCTGACCCCGGTCGAGGACGAAGAGGAGCAAGCCAGCCTCAAGTCGCACAAAGAGCAGGCGCCGGTCGAAGAAGTGCTGGTCATCAATGTGATCGCTCGCGGCGATGAGGGCTTCAAGGGCCCGGCCCTGCTGCAGAACATCCTGGAGAGCGGCCTGCGCTTCGGCGAAATGGACATTTTCCACCGCCACGAGAGCATGGCTGGCAATGGTGAAGTACTGTTCTCCATGGCCAACGGCGTCAAGCCGGGCACCTTTGACCTGGATGACTTTGACCTGTTCTACACCCCGGCGGTGAGCTTCTTCCTCGGCCTGCCAGGCCCGCGTCATCCCAAGCAGGCCTTCGACCTGATGATCGCCGCCGCGCGCAAGCTGGCGCACGAGCTGAACGGTGAGCTGAAGGACGACCAGCGCAGCGTGATGACCGCGCAGACCATCGAGCACTACCGTCAGCGTATCGTCGAGTTCGAGCGCAAGAAGCAGCTCGCCGGCAAGCGCTGACCGTTCCACCTTATGCAATCCCAAGAGCAGCCTAGGCTGCTCTTGTCGTTTTTCAGGACACAAGCCCCATGACTGACGTCGCCCAGCGCATTCTCCAACTGCGCGCCGAACTGGATGAGCACAACTACCGCTATTATGTGCTCGATGAGCCGAGCGTACCCGACGCGGAGTACGATCGCCTGTTTCGCGAGCTGCAGGCACTGGAAGAGCAGCACCCTGAGCTGATTACCGCCGATTCCCCGACCCAGCGCGTCGGTGGTGAAGCCTTGGGCGCTTTCGGCGAAGTCCGCCATGAGGTGCCCATGCTCAGCCTGGGTAACGCCTTCGAAGAGGATGATCTGCTCGCTTTCGACCGTGGCGTGCAAAATGGTCTCGGGTTGTCGGGTGGTGATCTGTTTGGTGGCGGTGCCGAGGTGGAGTACAGCTGCGAGCCCAAGCTCGATGGTCTGGCTGTAAGCCTGTTGTACCGCGATGGCCAGCTGGTGCGCGGTGCAACCCGTGGTGATGGCAGTACGGGCGAGGACATCAGCGCCAATGTGCGCACCATCCGCAATGTACCGCTCAGGCTCAAGGGCGAGGGCTGGCCGGCCGTGCTGGAAGTGCGTGGCGAGGTGTACATGCCCAAGGCCGGTTTCGACGAGCTCAATGCCCGTCAGGCCGAGAGTGGCGGCAAGACCTTCGCTAACCCGCGAAACGCAGCCGCTGGCAGCCTGCGCCAGCTCGACCCGAAGATTACCGCCAGCCGCCCGCTGGAGTTCTGCTGCTACGGCGTCGGCCAGGTGAGCGGTGAGCTGCCGGCAACCCAGGTCAAGATGCTGGAGCAGTTGAAAGCCTGGGGCGTGCCGATCAGTCGCGAGCTGAAATTGGCGCGCGGCGTCGAGGCTTGCCTGGCCTATTACCGCGACATTGGCGAGCGGCGCATGGCGTTGCCCTATGACATCGATGGCGTGGTGTTCAAGGTCAACACGATCGAGGATCAGCAACAGCTGGGCTTCCGCGCCCGCACCCCGCACTGGGCCATCGCCCACAAATTTCCGGCCCAGGAAGAGCTGACCGAGCTGCTCGATGTGGAATTCCAGGTCGGTCGTACGGGCGCGGTGACTCCGGTGGCGCGCTTGAAACCGGTCAAGGTGGCCGGTGTCACCGTGTCCAACGCGACCCTGCACAACATGGATGAAGTGGCGCGCCTGGGCCTGATGATCGGCGATACCGTGATCATCCGCCGCGCAGGCGATGTCATCCCGCAGGTGATGCAGGTGGTGCCCGAGCGCCGTCCGGGCGATGCCCGCCCGGTGCAGATTCCCGAATGCTGCCCGGTGTGTGGCTCGGCAGTGGAGCGCACCCAGCTGATCAAGCGCGGCAAGGGCAAGGAAACCACCAGTGAGGGCTCGGTTTATCGCTGCGTTGGCCGTCTGGCCTGCGCCGCCCAGCTCAAGCAGGCGATCATCCACTTCGCTTCCCGCCGTGCGCTGGATATCGAGGGGCTGGGCGACAAGATCGTCGAACAACTGGTCGACACGGGTCTGGTTGCTTCCCCAGCCGATCTGTTCACCCTGACCTACGAGCAGGTGGTGACGTTGGAAGGCTTCGCCGACCTCTCCACGCGTAACCTGTTGGCGGCGATCAAGGACAGCGCCAAACCCACGCTGGCCCGTTTTATCTATGCGCTGGGCATTCCCGATGTGGGCGAGGAAACCGCCAAGCTGTTAGCCCGCGCCCTCGGTTCGCTGGCGCGTATCCGCCAGGCGTTGCCGGAAGTGCTGACCTACCTGCCGGATGTGGGGCTGGAAGTGGCCCATGAGATCCACAACTTCTTCGGTGATGCGCACAACCTCAAGGTCATCGACGAGCTGCTGTCCCGTGGCGTCGAATTGCAGGAAGAGGGCGACCTCAACCCTGAGTTCTCTGCCTGTGCGACCCTGCCGGGCTTTATCGACAAGCTCAATATCCCCTTCATCGCCGCGACCGGCGCGGAAAAGCTGGCCGCCAAGTTCGGCAGCCTGGAAGGGGTGATCAAGGCCGATTGGCTGGACCTGCGCCAGGTCGAACGTCTCAACGAGAAGGCCGCCAAGTCCCTGCGAGACTACTTCGACAAGCCGGCCAATGCCGAGCGTGCGGCCCTGATTGAGGCTCAGTTGCGCGAGTTCGGCATGCACTGGCAGAGCGAGAAGAAGGTGGTGCAGGGCTTGCCGCTGGCGGGCCAGACCTGGGTACTGACCGGCACGCTGGAAGTGATGAGCCGCGACCAAGCCAAGGAAAAGCTGGAAAGCCTGGGGGCCAAGGTGGCGGGTTCCGTGTCAGCCAAGACCCACTGCGTGGTAGCTGGCCCAGGTGCGGGTTCGAAACTGGCGAAGGCCAGTGAACTGGGGGTGCGGGTGTTGGACGAACAACAGTTCCTTGCGGCATTGGCCGACTACGGTATCGATCCCTAGCCGGCCACAGATTGGCTCAGTTGAGCCCATCGACCAGGGCTTTGGCCGGCACGAGTTTGACCACCTTTTTGGCGGCGATCTGGATGGCTTTGCCGGTCGACGGGTTGCGGCCGGTGCGGGCTGGGCGTTCGCTGACTTTCAGCTTGCCGATGCCGGGCAGATTGATCTCGCCATCGTTCTCCAGCGCGTCGGCGACGATTTCACCGAGCTGATCGAGCAGGGCGCGCACGCTGCTTTTTTGCAGATCGCAGGCTTCGGCGAGGTCGGAAATGAGTTGATCCTTGGTGATGGCCATAAGGGCTCCAGTCGTGTGGTTTGCCGCGAACGCTACCATAAAGACCGGCCTTGTTCTGCCGCTAAACTGGAAGTGAGCCTGGCGGCCTGATCCAGGCCGTAGTTGCCATCCTCTCCGGTCCCTTAGGTGTCGATGTCCCAAGACTGACTATGCTGATGGCAGAACAATAGCGTTTTACTGCGCGGGAGAAGCCACCATGCTGCGCTTGTTTGCCGATCTGGGTTTTCGCTGGAAGATTGCTCTGCCCATCTTGCTACTGGCCTTATTGCTGGTGCTGATGGGAGGTTTGGGCATGAGTGGTATTCAGCAGGTTGCTGATTCCAGCACTCGTCTTACCAATCGCTACCTGCCTGCGATCAGTGTGTTGCTCAATGCGGATCGCGACCTTTACCAGGCCTTCGTCGCCGAGCGCAGTCTCCTTGGCGAGTCCGCAGGTGAGCATGCTGAGGCCTTGCGGGCGTCTCACGCGGAGAATATGCAGCAAGCCTACGACCGCGTGCACAAATACGCCGCAATGCAACCCAGCGCCGAGGCGCTGGCTTTGGTGAAAAGTTTCGATGCCGGATTCGCCCGCTGGAAGGCGACCTCCACCAAGGTTCTGGAGCTTGCCGTCAGTGATCCGGGTGCGGCTTCGGCGCTGAGTTTCGGGGAAAGCGAGAGTCAGTTTGAAGCCATGCGCGAGTCGATCGATAAGCTGGGCGAAATGGAGGACAACGAAGCTAACGCCGAAGGCCTCAAGGCTATTGCCCTGGGTGAAGAACTCAGCTGGCAGCAAGGCAGCATCATTGCTGTTGGCCTGTTCATATGCGCCGTGCTGGTGCTGGGCTTCCCGCTGCTGGTGACTCGTCCGCTGCACAGTCTGCTCAACCGTATCGAAGAGATTGCCGAGGGCGATGGCGATCTGCGTGTGCGTTTGGAGGTTTCATCGCGCGATGAACTGGGCAAGCTCAGCGATGCCTTCAACCGCTTCCTCGACAAGTTGCAGCCGTTAATCAAAGAAGTTGGACGAGTGACCGGCGAAGTGGCTGAGTCGGCCCAGAGTCTGGCGGGCATGGCTGCGGCCAATGACCGACTGATCAGTAGCGAGCATGCGGCTGTCGATCAGGTCAGTACGGCGGCCACTGAAATGAGCGTCGCTGTCCATGAAGTAGCGCGCAACGCCCAGAATGCGGCGGATGCCGCTCGTAACGCGGAAACCCAGTCCCGCGAGGGGGCCGAGGTCGTAGGCGCCACTATCCACGCTATCCGTCAGTTGGCACACGAGGTCGAAAGTGCCTCCGAAACTATTCAAACGCTGGAGCAGGAAACGGCCAACATCGGTGCTGTGCTCGCCGTGATCAAGGGTATTGCCGAGCAAACCAACCTGCTGGCACTGAATGCCGCCATCGAAGCTGCGCGTGCGGGTGAGCAGGGGAGAGGCTTTGCTGTCGTGGCCGACGAGGTGCGTGCTCTGGCTGCACGCACCCAGGACTCGACCAAGGACATTCAGGAAATGATCGAACGCCTGCAGGTCGGTGTGCAGAATGCCGTCAAGGCCATGCATTCCGGTAGTGCCAAGGCTCGCGACAGCGTTGAGCGTGCTGCGGGCGTCGATGGCGCACTGTCTGCTACCGGAGATTCGGTCGCTCGCATCAATGATATGGCTGCCCAGATCGCCACCGCATGCGAGCAGCAAAGCAGCGTAACCGAGGAAATCGCCCGCAACATCAGCGATATTCGCGACCTTTCCAACGAAGCTGCGGCAACCTCGGAGCAGAGTACCCAGGCCAGCGCGCGTCTTTCCGACCTGTCTCATGGTCTGGCGCAGCTGGTGGGCCGCTTCCGTGTCTAGCGCCTGCAAGCCAATCACACGGCTAAGTGCTTGAAGCGGTTGTAACTTTGCTCCCAGTCAGTACAATGGCGCGGCCCGTCGTTCGACGGGCTTCGTTATGGTGGCCCCATCGGTCCCCCCGCAACGATTACCCGTCAACCTGGTCAGGTCCGGAAGGAAGCAGCCATAGCGGGAACGTCGTGTGCCGGGGTGTGGCTGATGGGGCCGCCTCCATTTTGTAAGCCTGCATTTCAAGACCAGTAGCTGAGCAGCCCAGGCGCGGCGGCGGTTTTTGAGGTTTTGGTACTTCTCGTCGTCAATCGCAATAGGCCCTTATTGCGTACTTTAAAAGTACTGAGCGCTTCCATTTATTTGCTATTCCAATTGTTCTTGCTGCCTTTGGCCTGGCAGGTCGGTGCGATGCATTGGCTGCGCGGGCGAGGTTCAGTGCGGTTCGAGTTCAGACACATAGACCTGACGTAAACGCAGACTCTCGCCACTTGACTCCAGTTGCACCACGGCGGCTTTCAATTGCTCCACGAGTTGCGAGTCGCAGCTCTTGGAGCAGGCCAAGTAGAGTTCTGAGCTGGCCAGAACAGGGCTCTGGCGCAATTTCTGCCGCTGTGGTGACGATTGGCTCCAGATGTACAGTGCTTCCGGAACTCCAGTAAACCAGGCATCTATACGTCCGAGCTCGAGCAGAATGGCTGGGTTCTCGCCCAGCTTGAGTTGGATGATCTGCTCGTCGGCGAAGCCTTCGCGTCGCAGGATCTCTACTTGGGCTGTGCCAAGCCCGACGCCAATGCGCTGGTATCGCTGGCGTGCCTGGTCGAAGTTGCGGACAGGCTCGTCGAGGCTAAAGAAAGCACGCTCCAGTGGCATGACCGGGACGATCCAGGTGTAGCTGGCCTCGCGATCCGGAGTACGAGATAGCGGAATGATGAGCTGATTGTGGCCCGTGGCAACGTTCATCTGGGCTCTTGCCCAGGGTTCATCAATAATGCGCACCGTTCGGCCGCTAAGCGCGATAGCTGCGAGCGTGATATCGCCAACCATGCCGTGGCCTCGGCTGTCGTTTTGCAACGTCAGCGGGGGCGCGTCCGGCATATGCAGGTTCAGTGGTTCTTCGGCAGCAACGTAGCCGGCAAACAGCAGAGCAACCAGCAGCCAGAGGACGATTTGCATCAGCAGTATCCTGTCCTGGTATGCCATCCAATATAGCTAATGCTGCGGTATTTCTGGCTCAGTTGGGAGTGGCTCACTTATTCACGACCGTAATTCCTTGAGGTCACGATACAGCTCCAAAGCTTGTGGGTTGGCCAGGGCATCGGTGTTCTTCACCGGCTTGCCGTGCACCACGTTGCGCACCGCCAACTCGACGATCTTGCCGCTGATGGTGCGCGGGATATCGGCGACCTGGACGATCTTGGTCGGCACATGGCGGGGGGTGGTGTTGGCGCGGATGATCTGGCGGATTTGTGCTTGCAGTGCATCGGTCAATGCCACGCCGTCCCGCAGGCGTACGAACAGCACAACGCGCACATCGCCTTCCCAGTCCTGGCCGATGGCGATGGATTCCAGCACCTGCTCGACCTTTTCCACCTGGCGGTAGATTTCGGCGGTGCCGATGCGCACGCCGCCGGGGTTGAGCACGGCGTCGGAGCGACCGTGGATGACCAGGCCGCCGTGCTCGGTGATTTCGGCATAGTCGCCATGAGCCCAGATACCGGGGAAGGTCTCGAAGTAGGCAGCGTGGAATTTCTCGCCCTGCGGGTCGTTCCAGAAGCCCACCGGCATGGAGGGGAAGTGGCGGGCACAGATCAGCTCGCCTTTCTCACCGATGAGCGGCTGGCCGGCCTCGTTCCACACCTGCACATCCATGCCCAGGCCCTTGCACTGCAGCTCGCCGCGCCACACCGGCAGGGTCGGATTGCCGAGGGCGAAGCAGGAGACGATATCGGTGCCGCCGGAGATGGAGGACAGGCAGACATCGCTTTTGATGTCGCGGTAGACGTACTCGAAACTCTCGTGGGCCAGTGGCGAGCCGGTCGAGAGGATGGCCTTCAGGCGCTGCAGCCTGTGCGTTTCGCGCGGTTTGGCGCCAGCCTTTTCCAGGGCTGCGATGAATTTGGCGCTGGTGCCGAAGAGGCTGATGTTCTCGGCATCGATCAGGTCGATCAGGCGTTCTGCCGTGGGATGGAACGGCGAGCCGTCGAACAGCACCAAGGTGGCGCCGAGAGTCAGGCCGGAGACCAGCCAGTTCCACATCATCCAGCCGCAGGTGGTGTAGTAGAACAGCGTGTCGTTGTTCGTAAGATCGGTATGCAGGCCGAGCTCCTTGACGTGCTGCAGCAGGGTGCCGCCGACGCCATGGACGATGCACTTGGGCACGCCGGTGGTGCCGCTGGAGTAGAGGATGTACAGCGGCTGTTCGAAGGGCACCGGGGTGAAGCCGGGTTCGCCGCCGACCTGGTAGAAGTCCTGCCACAGGCTGACGCGGGCGGCGGTGCGGAAGTCGCTCGCCTGGGCTTCAGGGTTGGAGTAGGGCACCACCAGCAGTTGCTGCAGGCTGGGCAGGCGTTCGAGGATTTCGTTGAGCTTGGCGGTCAGGTCCAGATTTTTGCCGGCGTAGCGGTAGCCGGCGGCGGCGATCAGCACCTTGGGTTCGATCTGGCCGAAGCGATCGATCACGCCCTGGGTGCCGAAGTCCGGCGAACAGCTCGACCAGGTCGCGCCCAGGCTGGCAGTGGCGAGCATGCCGACTACGGTTTGCCAGGTATTGGGCATAAAGGCAGCCACCCGGTCGCCGACACCGACGCCGGCGGCCTTGAGGCTTTGCTGCAGGCCGGCGACGTGCGTGGCCAGCTCGGCGTAGGTCAGTTGCTCGCGGCTGCCGTCCTCGCCGATGGCGACCAGCGCCGGGTGGGCGTCGCGTCGACGCAGCAGGTGTTCGGCAAAGTTCAGGGTGGCGCCGGGGAACCAGTGGGCACTGGGCATGGCGCTGCCTTCGCGCAGCACGCACTCGGGCTGGGTGCTGAAGCGGATGTCGAAGAAGTCGACGATGGCCTGCCAGAAGGCTCCGCGTTCGGCCACGCTCCAGGCGTGCAGGGCAGGGTAGTCGGCCAGCGACTGGTCATGGCGCCGGTTTACGAAGTGGCGGAAGGCATCGAGGCGGGTGGCGGCGATTCGTTCGGCGGAAGGGGTCCAGAGCGGTTGCTGCATCTCGGTCTCTCGTGCGTCGAGTGGAGATACCGATAGCATAACCGCCACGGATCAAGTCAGCGCGCTGCTCAGCGCTGTGCGAACGTCCAGTTCGGTTCAGGCTCGCGCGAGGCTGGCTTTGGCCACTCGCGAGCCGTTGTCCTTGCCAAGCACCTGGCAGATGCGCTGGCCGGCGGCGATCAGCTTGTCCATGTCGATGCCGGTGTGGATGCCCAGACCGTTCAGCAGGTAGAGCACGTCCTCGGTGGCGACGTTGCCGGTGGCGCCCTTGGCATAGGGACAGCCGCCCAGGCCGGCGACCGAGCTGTCGAACACGGCGATGCCTTCCAGGAGGCTGGCATAAATGTTGGTCAGGGCCTGACCGTAGGTGTCATGGAAATGCCCGGCGAGCTTGTCGCGCGGGATATCGCGGCCGACCACGTCGAACAACTGGCGCGTCTTGCCGGCGGTGCCGGTGCCGATGGTGTCGCCCAGCGACACCTCGTAGCAGCCCATGGCCAACAGCTCCCGCGCCACGGCGGCGACCTGCTCAGGTGCTACTTCGCCCTCGTAGGGGCAGCCGAGCACGCAGGACACATAGCCGCGCACGCTGATGCCCTGGGCCTTGGCGGCGTCCATCACTGGCACGAAACGCTGCAGGCTCTCGGCGATGGAGCAGTTGATGTTCTTCTGCGAGAAGGCCTCGGAAGCGGCGGCGAACACCGCGACTTCCTTGACCCCGGCTTCGACGGCGGCCTCGAAACCCTTGAGGTTGGGGGTGAGGGCGCCGTAGACCACGCCGGGCTTGCGCTGGATCTGGGCAAACACTTCGGCGGAGCCGGCCATCTGTGGCACCCACTTGGGCGAGACGAAGCTGCCCACCTCGATATAACTCAGGCCGGCGGCGCTCAGGTCGTCGGTGAGGCGCACCTTGTCGGCCACGCTGATCGGCTGTTTCTCGTTCTGCAGGCCGTCGCGCGGGCCGACTTCGACCAGGCGGACGTGTTGCGGCAGATTCATGGATTTCCTCGCAAGATTGGTTTGGCGGCCCGCTCCAGGGTGCAGGGAGTGGGTCGCCCGGGTAGCAGCTGATTTGCCTGTTATGCCCTCACCCTAACCCTCTCCCGGAGGGAGAGGGAATAGCGTGTTGCATCAGGCTTCTTCCAGCTCCACCAATACGGTGCCTTCGCTGACCATGTCACCCTCGGCGCAGTAGAGCGCCTTGACGGTGCCCGCCTGGGCGGCGCGAATGCTGTGCTCCATTTTCATGGCCTCCAGCACCACCAGGGCGGTGCCGGCTTCCACGGTTTGGCCGGGTTCGACCAGCACGCGCACGATACTGCCGTTCATCGGTGCCGTCAGCCCGCCGTGGTGGGCGTGGCTGGCCTCGACTTCGGCGATGGGGTCGATGCGACGTACTTCATGCAGCTTGCCCTGCCACTCCAAGTAGAGCGCATCGCCCTGGCGGATGGCTCGATGCGCGCGGCGCAGGCCGTCCTGTTCGAGCCACAGTTGCTCGCCCAGCAGGCGCGAACGCAGCGGGCCACGCAGGTGCACGGTGCTGCGCTGCTCGCCGCAGCTCAGGTGCAGGTCGGTCTCAGAGGCCAGTCCCGAGCGCCAGCCCGAGTGGCTGTTCCACGGCGAGTAATAGTCCTCGTGCGCGCGGCTGGGTATTTCGCTCTGCAGCCAGGCCTCGGCGGCCAGTTGCCAGAACTCACCCGGCAGCTCGCCGGCGACCGGCAGCAGCTGCTCCTGGTGACGGGCGATAAAGCCGGTATCCAGCTCGGCACCGGCGAAGGCCGGATGGGCCAGTACGCGGCGCAGGAAGGGCAGGTTGCTGGCGAAGCCGCCGACAGCTGTCTCGTCGAGCATGGCCAGCAGGCGCTGACGGGCCTGCTCGCGGTCCTCCCCCCAGGCGATCAGCTTGGCCAGCATGGGGTCGTAGAACGACGAGATGGTGTCGCCCTCGGCCACGCCGCTGTCGACGCGGCGACCTTCGCCGCCAGCCGCTTCGCGGTACAGCTTGAGGTCGCCGGAGGCGGGCAGGAAGTCCTGCTCGGTATCCTCGGCATACAGGCGCACTTCGATGGCGTGACCGTTGAGCGGCACCTGCTCCTGGGTAATCGGCAGCGCTTCGCCCCGAGCCACGCGAATCTGCCAGGCCACCAGGTCGAGACCGGTGATGGCCTCGGTGACCGGGTGCTCGACCTGCAGGCGGGTGTTCATCTCCATAAAGAAGAACTGGCCGCGGGCATCGAGCAGGAACTCCACGGTGCCGGCGCCGACATAGCCGATGGCTTGGGCGGCCTTGACCGCGGCTTCGCCCATGGCGCGGCGCAGCTCGGGTGTTAGGCCCGGAGCGGGGGCTTCCTCGACTACCTTCTGGTGGCGGCGCTGGATCGAGCAGTCACGCTCGTTGAGGTACAGACAGTTGCCGTGGCTGTCGGCGAATACCTGGATTTCCACGTGGCGCGGCTGCAGCACGTATTTTTCCACCAGCATGCGTGAGTCGCCGAAGGCCGATTGGGCCTCGCGCTGAGCAGAGGCCAGGGTCTCGGCCAGATCGGCCTCGCGCTCGACCACCTTCATGCCCTTGCCGCCACCACCGGCGGCGGCCTTGAGCAGCACCGGATAGCCAATGCGTTCGGCGGCGGCGCGGAAGGTCTCCACGTCCTGGGCTTCGCCGTGGTAGCCGGGCACCAGCGGTACGCCGGCGTCTTCCATCAGTGCCTTGGCGGCGGACTTGCTGCCCATGGCGTCGATGGCCGACGCCGGTGGGCCGAGGAAAACCAGACCGGCAGCCTCGATGGCGCGGGCGAAGCCGGCGTTCTCGGAGAGGAAACCGTAGCCCGGGTGGATGGCCTGGGCGCCGCTGGCCTTGGCCGCGGCGATGATCTTGTCGATGAGCAGGTAGCTCTCGGCCGGCTTGGCGCCGCCGAGGTTCACCGCGATGTCGGCCTCGCGCACATGGCGCGCCTGGGCGTCGATGGCGCTGTGCACGGCCACGGTCTTCAGGCCCTGGGCCTTGGCGGTGCGCATCACCCGGCAGGCGATCTCGCCGCGGTTGGCGACCAGCAGGGTATCGATGCTCTTCTCCCTCTCCCCACGGGAGAGGGCCGGGGTGAGGGATGAATGGGACAGCGTGCTCATGCTTGCGGCTCCTGCCAGGCGGGTGTGCGTTTTTCCAGGAAGGCGTTGAGCCCCTCTTGGCCTTCCGGGCTGACACGGATGCGGGCGATGGCGTTCTCGGTGTAGCGGCGCAGGGGCGGATTGAGCACGCCACTGCCGACCTCGCGCAGCAAGTCCTTGCTCACCTGCATGGCCTGTGGGCTGTTGAGCAGCAGGTTGGCTACCCAGCTCTCGATCTGGGCGTCCAGCTCGGCGGCGGGGTAGGCCTCGGCCAGCAGGCCCAGCTCGCGGGCGCGGCTGCCGGAGAAGCGCTCGGCGGTCAGCGCATAGCGGCGCGCGGCGCGCTCGCCGAGGGCCTGGACCACGAAGGGGCTGATCACCGCCGGGGCCAGGCCGATGCGCACTTCGGATAGGCTGAACAGCGCATCGTCTGCGCCAATGGCCATATCGCAGCAACTGACCAGGCCCACAGCGCCGCCAAAGGCCGCGCCCTGGACCACGGCCAGGGTCGGGATCTTCAGGCCGTTGAGGTTGTACATCAGCTCGGCCAGCTCACGCGCGTCATTCAGGTTGGCGTTGTAGTCGAGCTTGGCCGAAGCCTGCATCCAGGCCAGGTCGGCGCCAGCGGAGAAGTGCTTGCCGTGGCCGCGCAGCAGCAGGAAGCGCAAGCTCTTGTCGGCAGCGATGGCATCGATGGCTAGGATCAGCTCGCGGATCATCTCGGCATTGAAGGCGTTGTTTTTGTCCGGGCGGTTGAGCCACAGGGTGGCGAAGCCGCGCGGGTCTTTTTCCAGCTGTACGGTAGTGAAGTCGGTCATGGCGGCGGACTCTCAGAGTTATCCGTTCTGTGTGGGGGCGGCTGGGCGGCACTCCGCTTCAGCCGCGAAAAGCATCGCGGCTGAAGCCGCTCCCACAGTCACGAGTTACATGCGGAACACCCCGAAGGTGGTCGGCTCGATGGGCGCATTGAGGCTGGCGGACAGGGCCAGGCCGAGCACGTCGCGGGTCTGTGCCGGGTCGATCACGCCGTCGTCCCACAGGCGGGCGCTGGAGTAGTAGGCGTGGGCCTGCTGCTCGTACTGGGCGACGATGGGCTGCTTGATACGCGCCTCTTCCTCGTCGCTGAACGGCTGGCCGGCACGGGCGGCCTGCTCGCGCTTGACCTGGACCAGCACGCCGGCGGCCTGTTCGGCGCCCATCACGCCGATACGCGCGTTGGGCCACATCCACAGGAAACGCGGGTCATAGGCGCGGCCGCACATACCGTAGTTACCGGCGCCGAAGCTGCCGCCAATGATCACGGTGAACTTCGGCACCTTGGCGCAGGCCACGGCGGTGACCAGCTTGGCGCCGTGCTTGGCGATACCGCCTTCCTCGTACTTCTTGCCGACCATGAAGCCGGTGATGTTCTGCAGGAACAGCAGCGGGATGCCGCGCTGGCAGGCCAGCTCGATAAAGTGCGCGCCTTTCTGCGCCGCTTCCGCAAACAAAATGCCGTTGTTCGCCAGGATCGCCACCGGGTAGCCGTGGACATGGGCGAAACCACAGACCAGGGTGGTGCCGAACAGCGCCTTGAATTCATCGAATGCGCTGCCGTCGACCACGCGCGAAATCACTTCGCGCACATCGAAGGGCTGCTTGGCATCGGCAGGAATCACCCCGTACAGCTCCTCGGCGGCATACAGCGGGGCGATCGGTTCGCGCACTTGCAGCTGGCCGAGCTTGCGCCAGTTGAGGTTGGCGACGCTGCGGCGGGCGATGGCCAGCGCGTGTTCGTCGTTCTCGGCGTAATGGTCGGCCACGCCGCTGGTCTTGCAGTGCACGTCGGCGCCGCCCAGTTCCTCGGCAGTGACCACCTCGCCGGTGGCGGCCTTCACCAGCGGCGGCCCGGCGAGGAAGATGGTGGCCTGGTTGCGCACCATGATGGTCTCATCGCTCATCGCCGGCACATAGGCGCCGCCGGCGGTGCAGGAGCCCATCACCACGGCGATCTGCGGAATGCCCATCGCGCTCATGTTGGCCTGGTTGAAGAAGATGCGGCCGAAGTGCTCGCGGTCCGGGAACACCTCTTCCTGGCGCGGCAGGTTGGCGCCGCCGGAGTCGACCAGGTAGATGCACGGCAGACGGTTCTGCTGAGCGATGGTCTGCGCGCGCAGGTGCTTCTTCACGGTCAGCGGGTAGTAGCTGCCGCCTTTTACCGTGGCGTCGTTGGCGATGATCATGCACTCGACGCCTTCCACCCGGCCGATACCGGCAACCACGCCGGCGGCCGGTACGTCCTCGCCGTACACCTCGTGGGCGGCCAGCTGGCCGACTTCGAGGAAGGGCGAACCGAGGTCGAGCAGGCGGTTGATGCGCTCACGTGGCAGCAGTTTGCCGCGCGAAGTGTGACGCTCCTGGGCCTTGGCGCCGCCACCTTCGTGGACGCGGGCGAGCAGGGCGCGCAGGTCGTTCACCTGGGTGAGCATGGCCGCCTGGTTGGCGGCGAACTCCGGCGAACGGGTGTTGATCTGGGTATGCAGGATGGCCATGGATGCCTCGTATGCTTTGATTCCCTCTCCCTTTGGGAGAGGGCTGGGGCGGCCCGCGCAGGGTGAGGGAGCAGGTCATGGCTCCCTCATCCGCCCTTCGGGCACCTTCTCCCAGGGGGAGAAGGATTATTTCGTCTCGTTGAACAGCTCGCGGCCGATCAGCATGCGGCGGATTTCGCTGGTGCCGGCACCGATCTCGTAGAGCTTGGCGTCGCGCAGCAGGCGGCCGGCCGGGTATTCGTTGGTGTAGCCGTTGCCGCCGAGCAGCTGGATGGTGTCCAGCGCCATCTTGGTGGCCATCTCGGCGGTGTAGAGGATTACCGCGGCGGCGTCCTTGCGCGATTCCTCGCCGCGGTCGCAGGCCTTGGCCACGTTGTACAGGTAGGACTTGGAGGCGTTCATGCCGGCGTACATGTCGGCCAGCTTGCCCTGCACCAGCTGGAACTCGCCGATCGACTGCTTGAACTGCTGGCGCTCGTGCACGTAGGGCAGCACCACGTCCATGCAGGCGCTCATGATCCCGGTCGGGCCGCCAGAGAGCACGGTGCGCTCGTAGTCCAGGCCGCTCATCAGCACGCGCACGCCGGCACCCTCGGCGCCGAGGATGTTCTCTTCCGGCACTTCGCAGTCCTCGAACACCAGCTCGCAGGTGTTGGAACCGCGCATGCCCAGCTTGTCCAGCTTCTGGTGGCGGGAGAAGCCCTTTAAATCGCGCTCGACGATGAACGCGGTCATGCCGCGCGAACCGGCGTTGATGTCGGTCTTGGCATAGATCACGTAGGTGTGGGCATCGGGGCCGTTGGTGATCCACATCTTGTTGCCGTTGAGCACGTAGCGGTCGCCGCGCTTCTCGGCGCGCAGCTTCATCGACACCACGTCGGAGCCGGCATTCGGCTCGCTCATGGCCAGGGCGCCGACGTGCTCGCCAGAGCAAAGCTTGGGCAGGTACTTGGCCTTCTGCTCGTGGCTGCCGTTCTTGCGGATCTGGTTGACGCACAGGTTGGAGTGCGCGCCGTAGGACAGGCCGACCGACGCCGAGGCGCGGCTGATCTCTTCCATGGCCACCACGTGGGCCAGGTAGCCCATGTTGGTGCCGCCGTATTCCTCTTCCACAGTCATGCCGAGCAGGCCCATGTCGCCGAACTTGCGCCACATGTCCATGGGGAACTCGTTGTCGCGGTCGATCTGCGCCGCACGCGGGGCCAGCTCGGCCTGGGCGAACTGGTGCACCGCGTCGCGCAGCATGTCGATGGTTTCGCCGAGACCGAAGTTGAGGGTTGGGTAGCTCATGGTTCCACCTGTGATTGTCTTTGTAAGGTTGGTTAACTAAGTGGTTGTTACGCCTGGGTTTGCTCCAGGGCAGCGAGGCAGCGTTCCTCGGCGGTATCCAGTTCCAGCTGCATCTGCTGGATATCCAGTAATTGCTGATCGAGTTGCGCGCGGCGTTCGCTGATCTTGCGCATGAAGGTCTGCAGCTGAACGCGGTTGTCGCTAGTCGGGTCGTACAGTTCGATCAGCTCCTTGCACTCGGCCAGGGAGAAACCGATGCGCTTACCGCGCAGGATCAGCTTGAGGGTGGTTCGATCCTTGGCACTGTAGATGCGCTCCTGGCCACGTCGCTCGGGGGCGAGCATGCCTTGCTCCTCATAGAAGCGTATGGCGCGGGTGGTGATGTCCAGTTCGCGGGCCAGGTCGGAGATGGAGTAGGGGGCGGGCATGGGGATTACCGTCGAGTGCTTTACGTTAACGTAAGGCATGTTTACGTTAACGTCAACGTAATGGCGATGAAGCCTCTGGGGAGATTGACCAGGGCTCAATAGCAATCGCGGCTGAAGCCGCTCCCACGGGTAGGCCTTGTGGGGTAGAAACAGAAAGCCCCGCAATTGCGGGGCTTTTTATTCAATGAATTAGCGAAACCTTATGAGTTTTTACTTTCAGTCTCGGCGCGGGTGACCTGCTGGGAAATCTCGATGATTTGCTCGCGCATCCAGCGGTTGGCCGGGTCCTGGTCGGTACTTTCATGCCAGTACAGGTGGGTTTCCAGGGCCGGCACGTCATTCACTGGCAACGGTACCTGGTGCAGGCCGTGGCGGCGGGCGAAGCGCTCGGGCACGGTCATGGCCATGTCGGTGTTCATCAGGATGCTGCTGGCCATCAGGTAGTGCTGCGAGCGCAGGGTGACCTTGCGCTGCAGCCCCATCTTGCCCAGCGACAGGTCGACATAGCCCAGGCCGCTGCGGCGGCTGGAGATCTGGATATGGGTCAGTGACAGGTATTCGTCCAGGCTCAGCTTGTCCTTGGCCAGCGGGTGGCCGGGGCGCATGGCACAGATGTAGCGATCCTCCATCAGCTTGACGTGGCGTACCTGTGGGTCGGTGTTGAGCGGCGCATCCACGGCGAAATCCAGGCGGCCGGCGGCCAGCTCCTTGGTGGTTTCGCGGCGCTTGGCCAGGAAGCTCTCGACCTGCACCATCGGCGCCAGGCGCTTGAGCCGCTGGAACAGCGGCGGCAGGATCACCGTTTCGGTGAGGTCGGTCATGCTGATGCGGTAGGTCTTGTTGGCCTGCTGCGGGTTGAACGAACGACTTTCCTGCACGGAAACGCGCAGCAACTGCAGGGCGTTGCGCACCGGTCCGATGATGTTCTGGGCCATGGGCGTGGGCACCATGCCCTGGGCGGTGCGCACGAACAGTGGGTCGTTGAAGGTCTCGCGCAGGCGAGACAGGGCGTTGGACACGGCGGGCTGGGTGATGCCGACGATCTGCCCGGCGCGGGTCAGATTGGCCTCGGTATAGATGGCATCGAAGACGATGAAGAGGTTGAGGTCTACCTTGTTCAAGTTCATGGCCAGCTCCGTCGATTCGATGCCAAATCAAGCTTCATCGCATATTGCTTATGAATGTTGATAAGGCAGGAAAATAGCTTAGATAAATCGTGGGTGCTGTTCTAGCATCATTTCCACATCGAAGCCAACCACAAGGTATTCCCATGGATTTCGCTTACTCCCCCAAGGTGCAGGAACTGCGTGAGCGCGTTACGGCGTTCATGGAGGCTTATGTCTACCCGGCCGAAGCCGTGTTCGAAGAGCAGGTCAACGAAGGTGACCGCTGGCAGCCGACCGCGATCATGGAGGAGCTCAAAGCCAAGGCCAAGGCCGAGGGTCTGTGGAACCTGTTCCTGCCGGAGTCGGACTACGGCGCTGGCCTGACCAACATGGAATACGCACCGCTGGCCGAGATCATGGGCCGCTCGCTGATCGGTGCCGAGCCGTTCAACTGCTCCGCGCCGGACACCGGCAACATGGAAACCCTGGTGCGCTACGCCAGTGAAGCGCAGAAGAAACAGTGGTTGGAGCCGCTGCTGTCTGGTGAGATTCGCTCCGCCTTCGCCATGACCGAGCCGGGCGTGGCTTCGTCCGATGCCACCAATATGCAGGCCAATGCCGTGCGTGACGGTGACGAGTGGGTGATCAATGGTCGCAAGTGGTGGACCTCCGGCGCCTGTGATCCGCGCTGCAAGATCATGATCTTCATGGGCCTGACCAACCCGGACGCGCCGCGCCACCAGCAGCACTCGATGATCCTGGTGCCGACCGATACCCCCGGCGTGAAGATCATCCGTCCGCTGCCGGTGTTCGGCTACGACGACGCCCCGCACGGCCACGCCGAAGTGCTGTTCGAGAACGTCCGCGTACCTTATGAGAATGTGCTGCTGGGCGAGGGCCGTGGCTTCGAGATCGCCCAGGGTCGCCTCGGCCCGGGTCGTATCCACCACTGCATGCGTTCCATCGGCATGGCCGAGCGTGCGCTGGAGCTGATGTGCAAGCGTGCCGCCAGCCGCACCGCCTTTGGCAAGCCGCTGGCGCGCCTGGGTGGCAACATCGACCACATCGCCAACTCGCGCATCGAGATCAACCAGGCCCGTCTGCTGACCCTCAACGCGGCGTACATGATGGACACCGTGGGCAACAAGATCGCCGCCAGCGAGATTGCCCAGATCAAGGTGGTCGCGCCCAACGTCGCGCTCAACGTGATCGACCGTGCCATCCAGATTCACGGTGGCGCCGGCGTCTCCAACGACTTCCCGTTGGCCTACTGGTACGCCATGCAGCGCACCCTGCGCCTGGCCGATGGGCCGGATGAAGTGCACCGCGCGGCCATCGGCAAGTACGAGATCGGCAAGTACGTGCCGCGTGAGGCGATGAAAGCCAGCCGCTGATTCGCGGTTTGAATGCACAAGGCCCGCTGATGCGGGCCTTGTCGTTTCAGCGCTGCTGGTTTGGCTGTGCCTGTTGCTGCAGCCATGCGAAGCGCTGATGCAGTTGGGCGGCGAAGGTGCGCGCGGCCAGCTCCTCGTGAAAACTCAGTTTGCGCCGGCCGAGGCTCACCAGCCATTTGCCGTTGCGCTGCTCGATCCGGACATCAGCTATCACAGGTGGCCTCGCAGGCGGTTGAGTAATCTGTCCGCAGAGGCTAGCTGCTTTGCATAGCCTGGCCAAGCATGCATGGCCAGGTGTACATGCGCGCGTCAGTACACCCAGACCTCAACACGGCGGTTCTTCATACGGCCTTCGTCGCCGCTGTTGGCAGCTACCGGCATCTGTTCGCCCATGCCAGTGATCTCGCGGAATATCACGCCGCCTTTGGAGAGATCCCGGCGTACCGCCATGGCGCGCAGCTTGGACAGCAGCGCGGCGCGTTCGGGATCGTTCTTCGGGTCGCCGAAGCCGACCAGCACGACCTTGTGGCTGAGTTTGTCGTGACGCTTGAGGTAGTCGAGTACGCGCTCGATATCACGCTGCGCCTTGTTGTCGAGGGTGGCGCTGCCTTCCTGGAAGCGGAAGTTGACCGACAGCCGTTGAGCCTCATCGGCCAGCTGGCGATAGTCCGCCGGCATCGTTGTATTGGCCTGGACGTTTACCGCCTGCACCGTCTGTGCGATGAAACCGTTCTTCTCGACGATGGCCTGGCCAGCAGGGCTGTGGGCGAACTGCACCAACGACTTCACCCACTCGTTGGGTGTGCCGGGCGGATTGTAGAGAAACAGGCGGCGCGACAGCGGGTAGTCCTCGGTCGCGATCAGCGTAGTGCTCGGTGGCATTGGCTGGGAGTTGCCATCGGCGATGGCCAGTGCCTTGCTCTGGCGTACATACGGCAGGCCGATGAAACCGATACCGCCAGGATCCTGGCTGACCAGGTCGGACAGCTGGTCGCTGGACTCGAAGCGCTTTGCTGTGGGCGCCAGGCTCTTGTCGTGGGCGGCCAGTACCAGTTCCTTGAAAGTGTCGTAGGTGCCGGACTTGTCATCCCGTGCATAGATCGTGATGGCGCCTGGTGCGCCGCCCAGTTGCGACCAGTCGCGTACTTCGCCGGAAAAGGCCTTGGCCAGTTGTTCAGTGGTCAGTGAAACCAGTGGGTTCTGCGGGTTGACGATAATGGCCAGGCCGTCGATGGCGATGACCTGCTCGGCATCGGCACCCTTTAGATCACCCAGGTTCTGCAGGGCGGAAGCCTCGCTGTCCTTGATTGGGCGCGAGGAGGCCGCCAGGTCGGCGCTGCCATCCTGCAGGCCGACAAAACCGGTGCCGGAACCGTGGGCGGCGACGCTGACCTGCAGGGTGCGTCCCAGCTGGTCTTCGGCCTGCACCAGCTGCTCGTTCTCGGCGCCGGCTGGCACGATGCGGACATTGCTGAAGCCTTGGCTCTGGAACAGACCGCTGATCAGCGCCGGGCCTAGCTTGGCGCCGATGGTGTTGGAGCCCTGGATGCGCATCAGCGTGGTGGGCTCGGCGGCGAACACCGACCAGGGCAGGGCGTAAAAGATGAAACCGAGGATGAGCCAGGTGATGGCCTGGCTCCAGAGGGGGCGATCGCTGACAGGCAGGGCGCACGACATGAAAACAGACACCTTATTCCGTGGGTGAGCTGGTGTGCCGGGGGCACACGTTCAGGTGCGCGCAGAATAAGAACGAATGGTTACGGAAAGATGACGAAGCGCAGCGAGAAGCCCTTGCCAGAGCTGCAGGCGCTTTTACTGCGATAGGGGTTCAGGCAGTTTCCGTTCTGGCCTGTTCATCCGAGGCATATTGGTGGATGACAACCCGATTGCGCCCCGATTCCTTGGCCTGGTATAGGGCACGATCGGCGCTCAGCAGCAGCTCGTCGATGTCGGCAGGCGGTTGCAAGGCCACAACTGCACCGATGCTGACCGTGGAGTGCACATGCTGGCCGTCCTCCAGGCTGATCGAGGCATTGGCGTAGTCCGTACGGATGCGCTCGGCAATCGCCTGAACCTGGTTGTGCGAGCAGCCCGGCAGCAGCAGGGCAAATTCCTCTCCTCCCAGGCGAGCCAGGGCGTCTCCGTCGCGCAGGCCTCGACTGGCCCGGCGGGCGAAGGCTTTCAGGACCAGATCGCCCGCAGCGTGGCCATGGGTGTCGTTGATGCGCTTGAAATGGTCGATGTCGAACATCAACAGCGCTAGCGGTCGATTGGGGGATAGTTGCTTGGCCTGCTCATAAAAAGCCCAACGATTGAGCAGACCACTGAGTTGGTCATGCGACGCCATGTACTGCATACGCTGCAGCAACTGGTTGCGCACAGCCATGACGCTGGCCACCGTCAATGGCGCGAAAGCCAGCAAGGTGATGCCGAGACGCAAGGAAAGCAGCACGGGGTGCGAGTTCATATCGAACGGCGCGAGCGGAATGCCCACGACAGCCAGCACGACGAGCAAGGTGCTGGTGAAGGCAAACGTCAGCAAGGCTGTGGTGAAAACGCTATAGCTCAATGCGCACCACAGCAGCGCCGGAACGGGGAAGGCCAGTGCGCCGGGGCCGCCCACCATCAGGCAGAGCACACCGAATATCACCAGGCTGACAGCAGGCAGGGCATGCAACAGCCGCTGCCTGGGCGTGAGCAGCGTCTGCCTGCGGTCTTTCAGGCGCTCGGGCCAGTCCGGCATGGTGAGCAGTACCGGCAGTATCGCGATGTAGTTGACCAGTTCGGTGACGAACCAGAACGTCAGACCCGAGAAAGGCGTGCCATCAAACAGCAGGGGGTCGATGACTGCGCCAACCAGCCCGGATGCCAGGGAGGCAAGCGTGACCGCCAGCGCCAGATAGGGCACCGAGAGGGGGCTGCTCAGGCGACGGTGCTCCGCACTGAGGCGCGACAGCAGCAGATAGGCGCTGACGACCCCGGCCATGTTGGCCAGCGTGAGCATCAGGGTCTGGAGGGGAGCACCGCCGGTGATGCTGTCGGCAATCACATAGGCCGCTATGCCACCCAACCAGCCCGCGGGCCTGGCCAGCTGCGGGTAACGCACCAGCAGACCAAGCAACAAGGCATTGGCGGGCCAGATGGTCGCCAGGTGGCCCAGCGGGCGGGTGGCGATTCCCAGTAGGCAGGCTGTCAGAACCAGCAGGCAGACCAGGCCGGCGATTTTCAGGTCAGATGACCAGGCTTGTCTGGTAGTGATGCTCTCCAAGATCTACTCCATCTGGCCTGGCCAGTCATTCACTTCCTGCCAGGAGCTGGCACAACGCTCAGTCTAGCTCCAACCAGATCGGCGCATGATCGGAGGGTTTCTCCATGCCGCGTAGTTCGTAGTCGATGCCGGCGTCCTTGAAGCGCGCCTGCAGCGGCTGGCTGGCGAGGATCACGTCGATGCGCAGACCACGCTTGGGTTCGTCCTCGAAGCCGCGGCTGCGGTAGTCGAACCAGCTGAAACGATCATTCACCGCCGGGTGGAGGTGGCGGAAGCTGTCTACCAGGCCCCAGTTCTTGAGGGTGGCCAGCCATTCGCGCTCTTCCGGGAGGAAGCTGCATTTGCCGGTCTTCAGCCAGCGCAGACGGTTGGGCTCGCCGATCCCGATGTCGCAGTCCTCGGGGGAGATGTTGATGTCGCCCATCACCACCAGCGCCTGGCTCGGATCGAAGCGCTCGACCAGCAGTTGCTGCAGGTCGGCATAGAAACGCTGCTTGGCCGGGAACTTGACGGGATGGTCGCGGCTTTCGCCTTGGGGGAAGTAGCCGTTCATCACCGTCACCGGGTTGCCCTGGGCATCGGCGAAGGTGCCATAGATGAAGCGGCGCTGCGCATCCTCTTCATCACCGGGAAAACCCTTGTGGATTTCCAGCGGCTTCTCCCGCGAGAGCAGGGCGACGCCGTAATGGCCCTTCTGGCCGTGGTAGTGGACGTGGTAGCCAAGGGCCTCGACGTCTGCGATGGGGAACTGCGGGTCGTCGACCTTGGTTTCCTGCAGGCCAATCACATCCGGCTGATGTTTTTCGACCAATGCCTGCAGTTGGTGAGGACGCGCGCGCAGGCCATTGATATTGAAAGAAACGATCTTCATGGGAGGCACCTGCGGCAGATAAAGAGGCGATGCTAGCCCAGCTGAGGAGGTGACGGCCAGCGCCTGGCGAGGGCTGGGAGGCAATGCTAACGTGGCAGTTGACCCGTAAAGCCCTATAAAAAAGAGGTCAGCCCGATGCCTAATCGCACCGCCGAAGTTCGTCTGCTGGACCATGGCTACAGCCGTGAAGCCCGTTCGTTGCTGTATCACGCCTACCGCCACGATCCGACCTTCGCCTACCTGTTCGAGAGCGAACGTCCCGGCTTCGACCAGCGTGTGCGTGCCACCGTGCGCGAGGTGGTGCAGCAGCACTTTGCCGAAGAGTTGCCCGCCATTGGCTTGCTGATTGAAGAGCGGCTGGTGGGCATCGCTCTGATCGCGCCGCCGGTACGCCGCCTGGACATCACCGAGAGTTGGGCCTGGCGCCTGCGCATGCTGATGACCACCGGTTTTCGCTGCACCAAACGCTACCTGGAATACCACGACGCGGTGCTGGCCTGCCTGCCGCCAGGTCCCTATCACGTACTGCCACTGCTCGGCGTACACCCGCAGTTTCAGGGCCAGAGCCTGGGAGAGCAGTTGCTTACCGCCCTGCATGACTGGTGCGCGGCCGATTCCAGCTCTCAGGGCATCGTGCTGGATACCGGCAACCCGCATTACCTGGCGTTCTATCAGCGCCAGGGCTACGAGGAAATCGGCGAGGTGGCAGTGGGGCCGATCCGCGAACATGTGTTCTTCCATCCCAATCCACAACCTGCGAGGCAGGCCAGCGCCTGAGTAAAACTGGGCATTGCCGTCGCAGCACCGGGCGGTCACACTGGCGGGCATTTCCCCGCTGGGTGCCGTGACCCCGGCATCAACACATAGAAGGAACTCGCAATGGCTCAAGTAACCCTCAAGGGCAATCCGGTAAAAGTCGATGGCCAGCTGCCGCAGGCTGGCCAACAGGCTCCTGCCTTCAGCCTGGTTGCCAACAACCTCTCCGACGTGACCCTGGCCAGCCTGGCCGGCAAGCGCAAAGTGCTGAATATCTTCCCCAGCGTCGATACCCCGACCTGCGCCACCTCGGTGCGCAAGTTCAACGGCGAAGCCGCGGCTCTGGCCAATACCGTCGTGCTGTGCATCTCCGCTGACCTGCCGTTTGCTCAAGCGCGTTTCTGCGGCGCCGAAGGCCTGAGCAATGTCGTCAACCTGTCGACCATGCGTGGCGCCGACTTCCTCAAGGCCTATGGCGTGGCCATCGCAGATGGCCCGCTGGCCGGTGTTGCAGCCCGTGCCGTGGTGGTGCTGGACGAGAATGACAAGGTGCTGCATAGCGAGCTGGTGGGTGAAATCGCTGACGAGCCCGACTACGCAGCCGCTCTCGCCGTACTGAAGTAACACAGGGGATGACGCAACGGCCTGCCTGGAGCAGGCCGTTGTCGTTTCTAAATTCTCAACTTCTTGTTACGTCAAATAAGGGTAAATAGGCGGTAAAGACCCTTTGCCTGGTTGCTGGGAGTACTTATCGTTCACCCTCCCCAGGAAAGTGATGCCGTACCATGCCTGATACCCGTGTTGCCCCGCGCATTCCCCGCCTCTGGTTGATTCTGCTGGCCCTCGCGCTCGGCTCTGTGCTGTTGTGGTGGCTGCTGTCCGACGACTCCGACGCCGAGACCAAGCAGCCGTATGGTCCCTGGGACGGCCCGGTGCCGGTGCTTCTGACCGAGGCCACCCGCGGCGACTTCAACATCGAACTCAAGGCCCTCGGCACGGTGACCGCGCTGAATACGGTGAACGTGCGCCCGCGGGTGGACGGCCAGCTGCTCAAGGTGCTGTTCGAGGAAGGGCAGCAGGTCAAGGCCGGCGACGTGCTGGCGCAGATCGACCCACGGCCCTACCAGGTGGCGCTGCAGCAGGCAGAAGGCACCCTGGCGCAGAACCTGGCACAGCTGAAAAATGCCGAGATCGACCTGGCCCGCTATCAGGGCCTGTACGCCGAGGACAGCATCGCCAAGCAGACCCTGGATACCCAGGTGGCGCTGGTCGGCCAGTACCGCGGCACGGTGAAAAGTAACCAGGCCGCCGTAGCCGACGCTCGTCTCAACCTCGATTTCACCCGAATCCGTGCGCCGATTGCCGGGCGCCTTGGCCTGCGCCAGGTGGATGTCGGTAACCTGATCAGCAGCGCCGATACCACACCGCTGGTGGTGATCACCCAGGTCGAGCCGATCGCAGTCAACTTCACCCTGCCGGAAAAGGATCTGCCGCCGGTGCTGGCCAAGGTGCGCGACGGCCAGCAATTGCGGGTGCAGGCCTGGGACCGCAACGAGCGTGAACTGCTCGGCGAGGGTGTGTTGCACAGCCTGGACAACCAGATCGACGTGGCCACCGGTACCGTCAAGCTCAAGGCGCGCTTCGGCAATGCCGACGAGCGCCTGTTCCCCAACCAGTTCGTCAACGTGCGCCTGCGGGTGGAAACCCTGCAGCAGGCCACGCTGATTCCTTCCGCCGCCGTGCAGTACGGCTCGCGCGGCACCTTCCTGTTCGTGCTCGGCGAGGACGACAAGGTGCAGATCCGCGATATCCAGCTCGGCGCCAGCGATGGTGCCGTGAGCCTGGTGACTGCAGGCATCGAGGTCGGCGAGCGGCTGGTGCTGGAGGGCACCGACAAGCTCAAGGAAGGTAGTGCGGTGCAGGTGATCAGCGAAGAACCGGGCGCCCCGGCCCAGCCCGAAACCCAGGCTGCACAGAAGCAGGGCGCATGAACACCTCGCGCCTGTTCATCCTGCGCCCGGTTGCCACCACGCTGCTGATGGTGGCGATCTTCCTCGCCGGCCTGATCGCTTACCGCCTGTTGCCGGTATCGGCGCTGCCCGAGGTGGATTACCCGACCATTCGCGTGCTTACCCTGTACCCCGGGGCCAGCCCACAGGTCACCACCAGCTCGGTGACCGCACCGCTGGAGCGCCAGTTCGGCCAGATGCCGGGCCTGCAACAGATGTCCTCATCCAGCTCCGCTGGTGCTTCGGTCATCACCCTGCGTTTCAGCCTGGAAGTGGATCTGGAAGTCGCCGAGCAGGAAGTGCAGGCGGCCATCAACGCGGCCAGTAATCTGTTGCCCAGCGACCTGCCGGCGCCGCCGGTGTACAACAAGGTCAACCCGGCGGATACGCCGGTGCTGACGCTGGCGATTCGCTCCGACACGCTGCCGCTGACCGAGGTGCACGACCTGATCGACACGCGCATGGCGCAGAAGATCGCCCAGATCAGCGGCGTCGGCCTGGTCAGCCTGGCCGGTGGCCAGCGCCCGGCCGTGCGCATCAAGGTCAATCCCGAGGCGCTGGCCAGCCACGGCCTCAACCTGGATGACGTGCGCACGCTGATCACCGCGCAGAACGTCAATCAGCCCAAGGGCAACTTCGATGGCCCGACCCGCGTTTCGCAACTGGATGCCAACGACCAGCTCAAGTCGGCCGACGAGTACCGCGGCCTGATCCTCAAGTACGAGAACGGTGCGGCCCTGCGCCTACAGGACGTCGCCACGGTGGTTGACGGCGCCGAGAACGAGCGCCTGGCCGCCTGGGCCGACCGCAACGAAACGGTGCTGCTGACCATCCAGCGCCAACCCGGTGCCAACGTCATCGAGGTGGTCGACCGCATCCAGGCGCTGTTGCCGCAGATCACGGCCGCGCTGCCGGCGAGTCTCGAGGTGCAGGTGCTCACCGACCGTACCCAGACCATCCGCGCGGCGGTCAGGGACGTGCAGTTCGAGTTGGTGCTGGCCATCGGCCTGGTGGTACTGGTGACCTTCCTGTTCCTGCGCAAGTTCTCCGCCACCGTGATTCCGTCCATCGCCGTGCCGCTGTCGCTGATCGGCACCTTCGGGGTGATGTACCTGGCCGGCTTCTCGATCAACAACCTGACCCTGATGGCGCTGACCATCGCCACCGGTTTCGTGGTGGACGATGCCATCGTCATGCTGGAAAACATCGCGCGCCACCTGGAGGAGGGCGAGACGCCGCTGAACGCCGCCCTGAAAGGCGCCAAGCAGATCGGTTTCACCCTGATCTCGTTGACCTTCTCGCTGATCGCCGTGCTGATCCCTCTGCTGTTTATGGAAGACGTGGTGGGCCGGCTGTTTCGCGAGTTCGCCATTACCCTGGCGGTGGCCATCCTGATTTCCCTGGTAGTGTCGCTGACCCTGACGCCGATGATGTGCGCGCGCCTGCTCAAGGCTGAGAAGGAAGAGGAGCAGGGGCGCTTCTACAAGACAGCGGGCGCCTTTATCGACGGTCTGATCGCGCGTTACGCCGTGGGCCTGACCTGGACCCTGCGCCACCAGGGCTTGACCCTGCTGGTGGCCATCGGCACCCTGGCGTTGACCGTGCTGTTGTACCTCGCGGTGCCCAAGGGCTTCTTCCCGGTGCAGGACACCGGGGTGATCCAGGGTATTTCAGAGGCACCGCAGTCGATCTCGTTCAGGGCCATGAGCGAGCGTCAGCAGCGCCTGGCCGAGGTCATCCTGCGCGACCCGGACGTGGCCAGCCTGTCCTCCTATATCGGCGTGGATGGCGACAACCCGACACTGAACAGCGGGCGCCTGCTGATCAACCTCAAGCCTCATGCCGAGCGCGACGTGACCGCCAGCGAGTTGATCGAGCGCCTGCGCCCCGAGCTGGCCAAGGTGCCGGGCATCGCCCTGTACCTGCAGCCAGTGCAGGACCTGACCATCGAGGATCGGGTCAGCCGTACCCAGTTCCAGTTCAGCCTGGAGTCACCGGACAGTGAGTTGCTGGAAACCTGGACGCCGAAGCTGATCGCCGCGCTGGGTGAGCGGCCGGAGCTGCAGGACGTGGCCAGCGACCTGCAGAACCGCGGCCTGCAGGTGTTCCTCGATATCGATCGCGACGCTGCGGCGCGTCTGGGCGTGAGCGTCGCGGCTATAGACGACGCGCTGTACGACGCCTTCGGCCAGCGGCAGATTTCCACCATCTTCACCCAGGCCAGCCAGTACCGCGTGGTGCTGGAGAGCGCCGGTGCCGGTGAGATCGGGCCCGCTGCGCTGCGCCGTATCCATGTCGTCACCCGCAGCGGCGAACAGGTGCCGCTCGTCTCGCTGGCGCGCATCGAAGAGCGGCCGGCCACGCTGCTGGTCAACCACATCGGCCAGTTCCCGGCGGTCACCGTGTCGTTCAACCTGGCGTCCGGCGTGTCCCTGGGTGAGGCCGTGGCGGTGATCGAGCAGGTGCAGCGCGATATCGGCCTGCCGGTCGCCATTCAGAGCCACTTCCAGGGCGCGGCTGAGGCCTTCCGCGCGTCGCTGAGTTCGACCCTGCTGCTGATCCTGGCGGCCATCGTCACCATGTACATCGTGCTGGGTGTGCTCTACGAGAGCTACATCCACCCGATCACCATTCTCTCGACGCTGCCCTCGGCCGGTGTGGGGGCGCTACTGGCGCTGCTGCTGACCGGCAACGACCTGGGCCTGATCGCCATCATCGGCATCATCCTGCTGATCGGCATCGTCAAGAAGAACGCCATCATGATGATCGACTTCGCCCTGGAGGCCGAGCGTCAGCAGGGCATGGCGCCGCAGGAGGCCATCTACCAGGCCGCACTGTTGCGCTTCCGGCCGATACTGATGACCACCCTGGCGGCCCTATTCGGTGCCATCCCATTGATGCTCGCTTCCGGTTCCGGGGCCGAGCTACGTCAGCCGCTGGGCCTGGTGATGGTCGGCGGCCTGCTGCTCAGCCAGGTACTGACCCTGTTCACCACGCCGGTGATCTACCTGGCTTTCGACCGCCTCTCGCGGCGCATGTTGGGACGCAGCGCAGCGGGGGTGCCGGCGTGAGGGGCGCATGGACGTTGCTCCCCTCTCCCGTTTACGGGAGAGGGGCCAGGGGAGAGGGCGATGCAAGCTCGCTGTTGTTCATTTCCCTCTCCCCAGCCCTCTCCCATAAATGGGAGAGGGGGTGGTTCGTGCAGCCATGAACCTCTCGGCGCCCTTTATTCGCCGCCCGGTGGCAACCCTGCTGCTGAGCCTGGCCATCGTCCTGCTGGGCCTGGTGAGCTTTCGCCTGCTGTCGGTGGCGCCGCTGCCGAACATGGATTTCCCGGCCATCGTGGTACGCGCCACTTTGCCCGGTGCCAGCCCGCAGACCATGGCCTCCAGCGTGGCCACGCCGCTGGAACGTTCGCTCGGCACCATCGCCGGGATCAGCGAGATGACCAGCCGCAGTAGCCAAGGCAGCACGCAGATCGTCATCCTGTTCAATATCGGCCGTAATGTCGACGCGGCCGCCCGCGAGGTGCAGGCGGCGATCAACGCCGCGCGCAATCTGCTGCCCAGCGGTATGCGCACCATGCCGACCTACAAGAAGTTCAACCCGTCGCAGGCGCCGATTATGGTGCTGTCGCTCACCTCGCCGCTGCTGGACAAGAGCCAGCTGTATGACTTGGGTTCCACGGTAATCGCGCAGAAACTGGCGCAGGTGCAGGGCGTTGGCGAGATCCAGATTGGCGGCAGCTCGCTGCCCGCGGTGCGGGTGGAGCTGGAGCCGCGTCTGCTCGACCAGTACGGCGTGGCCCTGGACGAGGTGCGCAGCGCGATCGACGCGGCCAACCGCGACCGTCCCAAGGGCGATGTGGCCGACGCGGACCGCCAGTGGCAGATCCAGGCCAACGACCAGATGAAGAAGGCCGCGCAGTACCAGGACCTGATCATCCGCTACCAGAATAACGCGGCCGTGCGTCTGGGCGACGTGGCCACGGTGCGCGACTCGGTGGAGAACCGCTACAACGCCGGTTTCTATAACGATGAGAAGGCTGTGCTGCTGGTGGTCAACCGCCAGCCCGGCGCCAATATTATCCAGACCATCGAGGACATCCGTGCCGAGCTGCCGGCGCTGGAAGCGTTGATGCCGGCCAGCGCCAAGCTGGAGGTGGCGATGGACCGTTCGCCGGTGATCCGCGCCAGCCTGCACGAGGCCGAGCGTACCCTGTTGATCGCGGTCGGCCTGGTGATTCTGGTGGTGTTTCTGTTCCTCGGCCGCTGGCGCGCTTCTCTGATCCCGGCGCTGGCGGTGCCGGTGTCGCTCGTCGGCACCTTTGCCGTCATGTACCTGCTGGATTTTTCCTTGAACAACCTGTCGCTGATGGCGCTGATCATCTCCACCGGCCTGGTGGTGGACGACGCCATTGTCGTGCTGGAGAACATTTCGCGGCACATCGAGGCCGGCGAGAAGCCCCTGGCGGCGGCCTTCAAGGGCACCCAGGAAGTCGGCTTCACCTTGCTATCCATGAACCTGTCGCTGGTCGCGGTGTTCCTCTCCATCCTGTTCATGGGTGGCATCGTCGGCACCCTGTTCCGCGAGTTCGCCATCACCCTGACTGCGGCGATCCTGATCTCCATGGCGGTCTCGCTGACCCTTACGCCGATGCTCTGCGCCCGCTGGCTCAAGGCCGAAGGGCAGGAGCGCGAACCGGGACGGGTGGCACAGTGGGCTGCACGGGTACAGAGGCGCGTGCTGGCCGCCTACGGCCGTGGCCTGGACTGGGCGCTGCGCCATTCACGGCTGACCCTGTTCAGCCTGCTGCTGACCATCATCGGCAACGTCTACCTGTTCGTCGTGGTGCCCAAGACCTTCATGCCCGAACAGGACACCGGCCAGCTGATAGGCTTCGTACGGGGGGACGACGGCCTGTCGTTCCAGCGTATGCAGCCGAAGATGGAGGCGTTCCGCAAGGGGCTGCTCAAGGACCCTGCCATCCACAGCGTGGCGGGCTTCATCGGCGGCGAGAGCGGCATCAACAACGCCTTTCTGGTGATCCGCCTGAAGCCTATTGCCGAGCGTGAGCAGTCGTCCAGGGACGTGATCGACCGGCTCCGGGCCGAGATGCCCAAGGTGCCGGGCGCGCGGCTGATGCTGATGGCCGACCAGGACCTGCAGTTTGGCGGCCGCCAGGGGCGCAGTTCGGAGAACGAATACGTGCTGCTGGCCAGCGAGCTCGATCTGCTCAAGACCTGGCTGCCCAAGGTGCGCGATGCCCTGGCCAAGTTGCCCGAGCTGACCGACATCGACGCCAACGAAGGCGAGGGCGCCCAGCAGATCACCCTGGTAGTGGACCGTGCCACCGCGCAGCGCCTCGGCGTGGACATGGCGATGATCAGCAGCGTGCTCAATAACGCCTTCAGCCAGCGGCAGATCTCCACCATCTACGAGAGTCTCAACCAGTACAGCGTGGTGATGGAGATCAACCCCAGGTACGCCCAGTACCCGGAGGCGCTGGATCAGATTCAGGTGATCAGCGAGAGCGGTGAGCGCATACCGCTATCCGGTTTCGCTCGCTGGGAGCGCAGCCTGGAGGAAGACCGGGTCCAGCACCAGGGCCAGTTCGCCGCCGAGAGCATTGGCTACGCGCTGGCTCCGGACGTGACCCAGGAGGAGGCCAACGCGGCCATTCGGCAGGCCGTGGCGGAGGTCAACCTGCCGACCGAGGTGCAGGGTATGCTGGGCGGCACCGGCGGCCAGTTCGAGAAAGAGGCCCAGGGCCAGCCGCTGATGATCCTGCTGGCCCTGCTGGTGGTGTACATCGTGCTGGGCATCCTCTACGAGAGTTACATCCACCCGCTGACCATTCTCTCCACCTTGCCCTCGGCCGGGGTCGGCGCCTTGCTGGCGATCCTGCTCACCGGCGGCCAGTTCAGCCTGATCTCGTTGCTCGGCCTGTTCCTGCTGATCGGCGTGGTGAAGAAGAACGCCATCCTGATGATCGACCTGGCTCTGGAGCTGGAGCGCGAACAGCAGCTCAGCCCGCAGGAATCGATCCGCGAGGCCTGCCTGCTGCGCTTCCGCCCGATCATGATGACCACCCTGGCGGCCATGCTCGGCGCGCTGCCGTTATTGCTGGGCCAGGCCGAAGGCGCCGAGATGCGCAGCCCGCTGGGCCTGGCCATCGTCGGCGGCCTGGTGCTCAGCCAGTTGCTCACGCTGTTCACCACGCCTGTGGTCTACCTCTACCTCGACCGTCTGCGCCACCGGGTCAACCGCTGGCGCGGCGTACGCAGCGACGCTGCTCTGGAAACCCCGCTATGACGTCTGCATTGCCTCGCGTTTCGACTCTTCTGCTCGCCCTGACTCTGGCTGGCTGCGCTGTTGGCCCCGATTATCTGCGCCCGGATAGTGCGCCTTCGGCCGCGTTCAAGCAGGCCGCCGGCTGGAAGGCGGCTGCGCCAGCCGATACCGCGCTGCGCGGCGACTGGTGGACGCTGTACGGCGACGCCGAGCTGGATGCGCTGGTCGAACGCCTGAATGCCAACAATCAGAACCTGGCCAGTGCCGAGGCTCAGTATCGCCAGGCCAAGGCCCTAGTGCGTGGTGCGCGGGCGGCCTTCTTTCCCAGCATCGGTCTGAATACCGGCGTCACCCGCGCGGGGCAGGGCGGTGGTGACAGCACCATCGGCACCACGGGTGGAGTGAGCGTCAGCGGTGGCGGCACCTCGACCGTCTCCAAGAGCTATGAAGCCAGCCTTGGCGTGAGCTGGGAGCTGGACCTGTGGGGCAAGCTGCGCCGCCAACTGGAGTCCGAACGCGCCGGCCTCGATGCCAGCGCCGCCGATCTGGCCGCCGTGCGCCTCAGCCAGCAGTCCGAGCTGGTGCAGAACTACCTGCAACTGCGTGTGCTGGATCAGCAGAAGCGCCTGCTCGAAGAGACCGTCGCCGCCTACAAGGAGGCCTACCGTATTGCCGAGAATCAGTACAAGGCCGGCATCGTGCCCAAGTCCGATGTCACCCAGGGGCTGACCCAGCTCAAGGGCACCGAAGCCGAAGCGGTCGATCTGGAGTATCAGCGTGCCCAGCTGGAGCACGCCATCGCCGTACTGGTGGGCGTGGCACCGTCCGAGTTCGAGTTGCCGCCACGGCAGGACATTCCTGCGCTGCCCAGTGTGCCGGTGAGCCTGCCCTCGACGTTGCTGGAGCGGCGCCCTGATGTGGCAGCGGCTGAACGCCGGGTGATCGCCGCCAACGCCGAGATCGGTGTGGCCGAGGCCGCTTACTACCCCGAGCTGAACCTGTCTGCCACTGGCGGCTACCGTAGCGGCGGTCTGGACGACTGGATCAGTACGCCGAACCGCTTCTGGTCCATCGGCCCTGCCTTCGCTCTCAACCTGTTCGATGGCGGCCTGATTCGCTCTCGCGTCGAACAGGCCGAGGCCAGTTATGACCAGACCGTGGCCGACTACCGACAAACGGTGCTGAACAGTTTCCGTGAAGTGGAGGACTACCTGGTGCAACTGGCTGTGCTGGAGCGCGAGGCCGTGGTGCAGCAGGAGGCGCTGGACGCCGCCCGCGAATCACTGCGCCTGCTGCTCAACCAGTACAAGGCCGGCACCGTGGAGTTCACCGACGTGGTCAACGTGCAGACCACCGCGCTCTCCAACGAGCGCACCCGCCTGACTTTGCAGGGCAGCCGCCTAACCGCCAGTGTGCAGCTGATCGCGGCGCTGGGCGGCGGCTGGCAGCCCGAGGCCCCCGCCGAGTGATGCCTACTGTTTGATCTGCGCCTCGATGCGGGTGATCTTCGGCTCGCCATCGATCAGGCGCAGGGTGGCAGTTTCCTGCATGCCGGCGTTCATCTCATGGCCCCGCATGCTCATGGTTTCCGTGGTGGTGTCTTTCACGGTCGCACTCTGGCCGTCGGCGGCGATGTCGATCTGCTCGATGTCCACGGCCATGCTATAGCTGTCCAGCCCGCCCCAGCCCTGTTGCAGTAGTTGCCGGTACTTGGCGGCATCCAGCTCGATGCTGCCTTTGGCGGCGGAAATCCTGATGGTCACGTCATCGCTCATCAGCCCCAGCACGCCGTCGATATTGCGCTGCGAGGCGGCAACGGCCATCTCGTCGTAGAGGGCACGGATGTTGTCTTCCGTCAGCGCGGAATCGGCATGGGCCAGCGGGGCGAACAGGCAGAACAGGGACAGCGCGAGCTTTTTCATGAGTCATCCTTGTGTGGCTGCCTTCGGCATGAAGGCCGGGTTCGATCCTAACGGTACGAGGCGGGGTAGTGAAGGCGGTAGGCCTAAGTGCTGATATGGCAGCAGCCCCCCGGCTAAGAAACGACCCAGTGCTGCCAGCCTGTTGGCGACCGGGGTTCTGTTTTGTTCGGCTTTGTAAATCGCGGCTGAAGCCGCTCCCACGGACAAAGTCGTGTGCTCTTTGGCAGTGCACAGCTGGCTCTTGTGGGAGCGGCTTCAGCCGCGAAAAAGCCTTCACACCAGACTTTCAGCACATTCCTCCTGCAACCAGTCGAGCAACGCCCGCACTGCCGGCTGCCGCTCGCGGCCCGGTACGCACAACGCCAGGTAGCGGGCGCCAGGCAGGCGAATGTCCTCGCGGTAGGGGCGCAGCAGGCCGTTGGCCAGGCTGTCGGAGACCAGTACCGAGCTGGCCAGGGCCAGGCCCTGCCCGGAAATGGCAGCCTGCAAGGCGTAGTGTTCGTCCGGGTAGTCACGGCAGGTCGCGCTGGCCGCCCAGGGTTCGTTTGCCTGCTCGGCCCAGCTCTGCCAGGAGGGCAGCCCGGACAGTGGCGACTCCCAGCCCACGCCAATCAATTCCGCATCAAACGGCAGACTCTCCAGCAGCTGTGGCGCGGCATAGGCAGCGAAGTGCTCCTCCAGCAGGGCAAGCTGGTACAGCTCGGGGTAGTCACCAAGGCCGCAGCGGATCACCAGATCAATGCTGGCATCGCGCTGCAGGTCGACCAGCTCGTTGCTGGTCTCGATGCGCACGCGAATGCCGGAGTGACGCTTGTAGAAGCGCCCGAGCCTCGGAATCAGCCAGAGCGCGGCAAAGGCTGGCATGGTGCTCAGGCTGATGCATTGCTCGCCAGCCTGTGGGCGCAAGGCGGCCAGGCTGTGGTCGATTTCCAGCAGGGCGCTGTGCAGACTGCGGCGCAGTTGCTCGCCAGCTTCGCTCAGGCGTACACCACGTCCCGGGCGCTCGAACAACAACACCCCCAGCCACTGCTCCAGGCCACGAATCTGGTGGGATACCGCCGTTGGCGTGACGCTGAGCTCCTGCGCGGCTGCACGGAAGCTGGTCAGGCGCGCTGCCGATTCGAAGGTGCGCAGCGCGGTAAGGGGGAGGCGGGCAAACATGCAGGCATCCTGATGGGTGAGTTGAATTCATCCTGGCGAACTATAGGTCATTTGTCTCTCGCTCTCGGCAAACATAGAGTAAGCGCCCATGCAGGGCCGCTTCGGCGCTGCTTTGAGGAGATCAGTGCGATGCAAGGGGCAAAGAGAAAGGTGACACAGGCTGTGCTCTATGAGCTGGTCGCCGCCTTGTTCGTGGCGCCTGCCATCGCATTGGTCTTCGACAAGGGACTGGCGCATTCCGGTGCGCTGGCACTGTTGCTGTCACTGCTGGCGCTGAGCTGGAACGTGCTGTTCAACAGCCTGTTCGAGTACTGGGAGGTGAGGCAGAAGCAGCGCGCCCGTACCTTCGGCCGGCGACTGTTGCATGCGCTAGGCTTTGAGGGTGGCCTGACTCTGCTGCTGGTGCCGGTGATGGCTTGGTGGCTGGAGATAGGCTGGTGGCAGGCGCTGATTGCCGATATCGGTCTGCTGACGTTTTTCTTCTTCTACGCCTTGGTCTTCCAATGGGCCTTCGACCTGATTTTCGGTGTGCCGGAGTCGGCGCGCGATTGCGTGCCGGGCGCGTGCAACGGCTGAGCCGATCAGCCCAGTTGCAGCAGCATGTCCGCCAGCACGCCATGGCGGATCTGCCGCAGCAGTCGCAGCTCGCCTGCGCTCAAACCCTGCTGCAGCGCCACATCCAATAGCTGATCCGCTGCCTCGGGCAGCCTGCCCAACAGGCTATCGAGTTGCCGGGTCGTCACGCTGGCCGGCAGGCCGAGCGCTTCGCCGAAGGCCAGCACATCAACGCGCGTCAGCTCGGCAAAGTGGCGTGCCTTGCCCATTGGCCAGGACAGCTCGGCCGAGCCCCACGCATTGTCGCGGGCGTAGACGCTGGTGCTGAGCAGGTCGTAATGCGGGGCCAGCTCGATGCCACGGGCGCCGACGAAAAACGACAGGTTCTTCAGGTGTGCATCGTTGTTGCCGAGCAAGGCATTGAATAGCGCCCAGCGCAGCAGTGCCTGTCGGCTCAGGGCCTTGCTGCGACAGAGCTCGACCAGGCGTTGCAGGGTTTCCAGGGTGGCCATGCGGTATTTATAGGTGCGGTCCAGCGACAGCAGCTGGCAGGCGTCCAGCATATGGCGGCGCTGCAGGCGGCCGCCGACTCGCTGGCGGTCGAAGCGCTCGACCAGGTACACCGAATGCGGCACCTGACGCAGCTCGACGGTCGGTACCGGCAGCTTTAGGGCGGCCGCCAGGCGCATGACGAACCATTCGTTGGCGGCGCTGTGCGGGTAGTGCTCGCGCTCGGGATGATCCGGCTTGAGGATGTGGGTGGAGGGCTCCTGCCCCAGCGGTTCATAAAGCTCGCCCGCTTGCAGTACCAGCGCCAGCTTGTGCTGCGCGCCGGCCAGCGACATGCGTTTGGGCGCGGAATGGCCCAGGGAAACACGGGGCAGATTGTCGATACGTCGTGCCAGCTCGGCGGACGGCAGCGGCTGCAGGCCGCCGCCCGGCAGTGGCTGATCGGGTGGCAGCAGGGTTAGTGCCCCAGCCGATTCGGCGCCGTAGTAGGCGAGCAGGGCGAAGGCGTCGGCCACGTCGACCCGTGCATCCTGGGCCAGCAGGCTGCGTGCCTGCTCCTCCGGAAGTAGGTTGTCGAAGAACCACTGCACCGGTCGTTGACTACCGCCGTCATGGATTTCACCGCTAGCGCGCGGCAGCTGCGGTGCCAGATCGAAGCCTTCGGTGGAGGCCAGCCAACCGGGCTCGTAGGCGAACTGCCAGAGGTTGTCCTGTTCGCGCAGCAGTCCTACTGGCTGCTCGTTGAGCCAGACGCGCAGCTGCCTCATGGTGCATCCTCGGGCACTTCAAGATGTATGCGTACGCCCAGCTCATCGAGCAGGCGCAGCACCTTGCCCAGCTGCACCGTGCCCTTGCCCAGCTCGACATCGCGCAGAAATACGTGGCTCGCTTCGATAATCGCCGCCATGTCGTCCTGGCGGATGCCCTGGCGCTTTCGCAACTGGCGGGCGAGGGTGCCGATATCGGCTGCGTCGTGGATGGGGATCAGCGGCATGGCGGCCTCCAAATCTAAACTAAGGCTTAGATTACTTGCGCTTCTGGATGAATTTCAACCGAATATAAGTTGTGGCTTAGTTTTATCCTCGAAAATGTGCTGGGATGAGTAAATCTAAGTTCCAGTTTAGTTTCCGGGGCGATGCGCAAAAAAATCCCCGCGACCAGGAGCGGACCGCGGGGAGCGCAATGGTCGGCAAGGGCGGGCCGACTCAGGAGGAAAGGTTGCTCAGGCGCTGGGCTGCCAGCCGCCGCCGAGGGCCTTGTAGATGGCGACGATGCCGCTATACAGCTCGACCTCGGCCTGGGCCTGGGCGTCTTCGGCGGCCAGGCGCTCGCGTTCGGCATCGAGCAGCACGAGGAAGTCCACCGTACCTTCGCGGTAGCGCACGGCGGCCTGTTCGGCGGCGGCGCGGGTGGCTTCCGACTGGCGAACCAGTGACACCAATCGCTGCTGGCGCTTGCTGTAATCGCTGAAGGCGTTTTCCGATTCTTCCAGCGCCACCAGCACCTGCTGCTCGTAGTTGGCCAGCGCGCCTTCGGCATCGGCCTTGGCGCCGCGAATACGGGCACGCACGCTACCCAGATCGAACGCAGCCCAGCTGATGGAGGGGGCCACGGCCCAGGCACGGGCATCGGCGGCGCCAATCTGCGAACCGCGCCCAGCGGTGAAGCCGAGGAAACCGGACAGGCTCACGCGCGGGAACAGATCCGCCGTGGCCACGCCCACCTGCGCGGTGGCTCCGGCCAACTGGCGCTCGGCGGCGCGGATATCGGGGCGACGGCGCAACAGGTCGGCGGGGTTGCCGATCGGCAGCGCCTTGGCGATCACCGGTAACGGTTTGGGCGACAGGTCCACGCTCAGCTGCTCTGGACGTTGGCCGAGCAGGGTGGCGATGCGGTTGCGTGCTCGTGCTTCGATAGCCTGCAGCTGCGGCACGCTGGCTTCGGTTGCGGCCAGGCGACCATCGGCGCGCAGCACGTCTAGCTCGTTACCGATGCCGGCATCGCGCAATTGCACGGTGAGTGCGCGGGAGTCCTGTTGATTTTTCAGGTTCTCCTTGGCGATGGCCTCACGCAGCTGGGCGCCGCGCAAGGTGCCGTAGGCATCCACCAGTTCGGCGATCAGGCTAACCTGCAGCTGCTGCAGCTCGGCCTCGGCCACGCCGATGTCAGCCTCGCTGGCTTCGATCTGGCGTTGGATGCGGCCGAACAGATCCAGCTCCCAGGCCATGTTCAGGCCCAGGTCATAGCGTTCCTGGCGGATACGCTGTTCAGTCGTCGGTGGTTGCTGGGCCTTGCCGAACTCACCGCTGGCGGCGCTGGTAATGACCGGGAACTGGTCATTACCGACGTCGTCACGAATGGCGCGGGCCGATTTGAGGCGGGCGAAGGCCACGCGCAGCTCGCGGTTTTCCTGCAGTGACTGCTGAACCAGCTGGTTCAGCGTGGCGTCGTCGAACTGCTGCCACCACAGCGTTTCGAAACGCTCGCGCTCGACCTTGGCAGAATCGGCAGCGGCGAGCCGCGCGGGCTCGGTTGCCGGGGCCTGGTAGTCCGGGTCCACGGCGCAGGCGGAAACGGCCAGGGCCAGCAGGGCAGGGGCGAAAGCCTTGTACATCATGCGTGTGCTTCCTTGATCAGGGCGGCCTTGCGCGCTTCGCGTTTCTCCACGAAGGCGCGGATCAGTACGTAGAACACCGGGGTCAACAGCAGGCCGAAGAAGGTCACGCCGATCATGCCGCTGAACACCGCCACACCCATGGCATGGCGCATTTCCGCGCCGGCGCCGGAGCTGAGCACCAGGGGCACCACGCCCATGATGAAGGCGATGGAAGTCATCAGGATTGGGCGCAGACGCAGGCGGCAGGCTTCCAGCACCGCGCTCATGCGGTCCATGCCTTCTTCCTGCTTCTCCTTGGCGAACTCGACGATGAGGATGGCGTTCTTGCACGCCAGACCCACCAGTACGATCAGGCCGATCTGGGTGAACACGTTGTTGTCGCCGCCGGCCAGGATCACCCCGGTGATGGCGGAGAACAGCACGGTCGGAACGATCAGAATCACCGCCAGCGGCAGGCTCCAGCTTTCGTACTGGGCGGCCAGCACCAGGAAGGCCAGCAGCACGCAGAGCGGGAAGATGAAGATCGCGGTGTTGCCAGCGAGGATCTGCTGGTAGGTCAGGTCCGTCCACTCATAGGCCATGCCGTTGGGCAGCTCTTCGTCGAGCAGCTTGGCGATGGCGGCTTCGGCCTGGCCGGAGCTGTAGCCGGGCGCCGCCGCACCGTTGATCTCGGCGGTGATGAAACCGTTGTAGTGCATCACCCGATCCGGGCCCGCGCTGTTCTCGACCTTGACGAAGGTCGACAGCGGCACCATTTCCCCGCGGTTGTTGCGCACCTTGAGCTGGCCGATCTGCTCCGGCTCCAGACGGAACTGCTGGTCGGCCTGGACGTTGACCTGATAAGTGCGGCCAAAGCGGTTGAAGTCGTTGGCGTACAGCGAACCCAGGTACACCTGCATGGTGTCGAAGATGTCGCTGATGGCCACGCCGTGAGTCTTGGCTTTTTCGCGGTCGATGTTGGCGTCGATCTGCGGCACGTTGACCTGGTAGCTGGTGAACAGCGACATGGGGTCCAGTTCCGGCAGCTGACGGGCCTTGGCCAGGATGTTCTGGGTCTGCTGGTACAGCTCTTCGTAACCCAGGTTGCCACGGTCTTCCACCTGCAGGCGGAAGCCGCCGATGGTGCCGAGGCCCTGTACGGGAGGCGGCGGGAAGATGGCGATGTAGGCGTCCTGAATCTCGGCGAACTGTTGGTTCAGTTCGGCGGCGATGGCGCCGGCGGACATCGACGGGTCCTTGCGCTCATCGAACGGCTTGAGCGGGGTGAACACGATGCCGCTGTTCGGGCTGTTGGTGAAGCCGTTGATCGACAGGCCGGGGAAGGCCACGGTGTTCTCCACGCCCGGATGCTTGCTGGCGATCTCGGACATGCGCTTGATCACGTCTTCGGTGCGATCGAGGGTAGCGGCGTCTGGCAGTTGGGCGAAGGCGACCAGGTACTGTTTGTCCTGCTGCGGCACGAAGCCGGTCGGGGTGCTGGAGAAGCCCAGGTAGCCGAGCACCAGCAGGCCACCGTAGACCAGCAGGGCGATGGAACTACCACGCAGCACGCGCTTCACGGTGCCGACGTAGCTATGGCTGGCGCGGTCGAAGAAGCGGTTAAACGGCGCGAACAGCCAGCCGCCGAACAGCTTGTCGAGTACGCGGGAGAAACGATCCTTGGGTGCGTGGTGATCCTTCAGCAACACCGCGGCCAGGGCCGGCGACAGGGTCAGCGAGTTGAAGGCCGAGATCACCGTGGAGATGGCGATGGTCAGCGCGAACTGCTGGTAGAACTGCCCGGTAAGGCCGGAGATGAAGGCGGTCGGCACGAATACAGCGCACAGTACGAGCGCCGTGGCGATGATGGGGCCGGTCACTTCCTTCATGGCCTGGCGGGTAGCCTCCACCGGCGACTTGCCGAGGCCGATGTTACGTTCGACGTTTTCCACCACGACGATGGCGTCGTCCACCACGATGCCGATGGCCAGTACCAGGCCGAACAGCGACAGGGCGTTGAGCGAGAAGCCGAACAGGTGCATCACGGCGAAGGTGCCAATCAGCGACACCGGCACGGCGGCCAGCGGGATGATCGAGGCGCGCCAGGTCTGCAGGAACAGGATCACCACCAGCACCACCAGCACGATGGCTTCGAGCAGGGTGTGCACCACCGCCTCGATGGAGCCGCGCACGAAGATGGTCGGGTCGTAGACGATTTCGTAGTCCACACCCTGGGGGAAGCTCTGCTTCAGCTCGGCCATACGCTCACGCACGGCATTGGAGATTTCGATGGCGTTGGAGCCGGGGCGCTGGAATACCGGGATGGCCACGGCCGGCTGGTTGTTCAGCAGCGAACGCAGGGCGTACTGGCTGGAGCCCAGTTCAATACGGGCGATGTCCTTCAGACGGGTGATCTCGCCGTCGTCGCCGGCGCGGATGATGATGTTCTCGAACTCTTCCTCGCTGACCAGACGGCCCTGGGTGTTGATCGACAGCTGGAAGCTGTTGCCGGCATCGGACGGCGGCGCACCGAGGGCGCCGGCAGCGACCTGGCGGTTCTGCTCGCGGATGGCGTTGACCACATCAGTGGCCGTCAGGTTGCGCGAAGCCACCTTGTTCGGGTCGAGCCACACGCGCAGCGAGTAGTTGCCCATGCCGAATAGCTGCACGTCGCCCACGCCGTCCAGGCGCGCCAGCTCGTCCTTGACGTTGAGCGCGGCGTAGTTGGACAGGTAGAGCATGTCGTAGCGCTGATCCGGCGACGTCAGGTGCACCACCATGGTCAGGTCGGGCGAGGCCTTGTCCACGGTCACGCCAAGACGCTGCACTTCGGTGGGCAGGGTTGGCATGGTGCGGGTCACGCGGTTCTGCACCTGCACCTGGGCGTTGTCCAGGTCGGTGCCGAGGGCGAAGGTGATGGTCAGGGTCAGCTTGCCGTCGTTGGTCGACTGCGAAGACATGTACAGCATGCCCTCGACGCCGACGATGGCTTGCTCCAGCGGCGAGGCGACGGTTTCACCGATCACCTTGGGGTTGGCGCCGGGGAAGTTGGCGCGCACCACCACAGTCGGCGGCACCACTTCCGGATATTCGCTGATCGGCAGCTGGAACAGCGAGATCGCACCGGCGATCAGTACCAGCAGCGACAGCACAGCGGCGAAGATCGGCCGCTTGATGAAGAACTGGGAGAAATTCATCTTCGTCTACCTGTTCGAAAAGGCTTTTTCGGGGTGAGCCGGCCTACGGCGTGGCTCACCGGGCGGTGTTCATGATTACGGACTTCGTAGGCTGGGTTAGCCGCTTCGCGGCGTAACCCAGCGAGCGGTGTTCCAGCCTACGTATGGCTCAGCTGCGTGGCGTGCCTGGCTTGGCGCTCTGCTCGGCGACCTGCGGGGCGCGGCTACCATCGACGGCGCGGCGTAACTCGGCCAGACGGGCGAGGGTGCTGTCGTCGGCCATCGGTACGCTCTGCGGATCGACCGGGGCGCCGGGCATGGCGCGTTGCAGGCCGTTGACTACGATCTGCTCGCCCTTGGAAAGGCCCTGGCGCACGATGCGCAGGCCTTCCAGCTTCGGCCCGAGTTCGATGGCGCGGTATTGCACGGCGTTGTCCTTGTCCAGCACCAGGACGAACTTCCTGCCCAGGTCGGTGCCGATGGCTTCGTCCTTGATCAGCGCGGCCGGGTAGGTCTGGCTGCCCACCAGCTTGAGCCGGGCGTACAGACCGGGGGTGTACAGGCCTTCGCTGTTGTCGAAAACGGCGCGGCCGCGGATGGTGCCGGTGCGCGGGTTGACCTGGTTGTCGAGGAAGTCCAGCTCGCCGCGGTGCGGGTGACCGGCTTCGCTGGACAGGCCGAGGTAAACCGGGCTGCCGCCACGGGCATCGCCGCCGGACTGGCGCGCCAGCTCCACATATTTGAGGAATACGCGCTCGTCGGCGTCGAAGTAGGCGTAGACCTTGTCGGTCGACACCACTGAGGTCAGCAGCGATTCACCGGCGTTGACCAGGTTGCCCTCGGTGATCTCGGCGCGGCTGACGCGGCCATCGATGGGCGCGGTGATACGGGTGAATCCGAGATTGAGCTGGGCATTCTCCAGCTGCGCCTGGATCGCCGCGACTTCGGCCTGGGCCGCGGTGGCGGCGCTGGCGCGGGCATCGGCCAGCTCGGTGGAGATGGCATTGCTCTGGCGCAGGCGTTCACCACGACGCGCCTCGTTGGCGGCGCGGGTGCCGTTGGCGCGGGCTTGCAGCAGTTGCGCCTGTAGGCGTTTGACTTCGGCCTGGAACGGGCGCGGGTCGATCTGGAACAGCAGGTCGCCTTTCTTCACCAGGCTGCCTTCGTCGAAGGCCACCTTGTCGATGTAGCCGGATACGCGCGGGCGGATTTCCACCGACTCCGGTGCTTCCAGGCGGCCGGTGAACTCGTCCCACTCGTTGATCGGCTGTTCGATCACTTCGGCAACGCTGACCTTGGCTGCCGGGGCGTTCTGGCTGGTTTCCTCGGCCTTGCCGCAGGCGCTGAGCACCAAGGCTGCTGCCAAGGCGAGGGGAAAACGCCAGAAAAGAGGGTTGGGCTGTTCCATGAGTGACTCCGCCGTCGGATTTGAGAATGGGCGGAGTCTGCTGGGCGGAGTTTGATGAGACGAATCGAACAATCCGAAGATGACTATCATCCGGAATGATGGTTTCGTCATCGTTCGTTAATAGTGCGTGTGTGCACCGTGTTAGAGCGTTGGCGTCACTCCAGACTATCGGGGTCGCCGCAGAACATCTGGATACGCGAGCGCAGCCAGCGTTCGGCCGGATCGTTGTCCTGCGCGCCACGCCAGGCCATGTGCAGCTCGAAGGTGCGTGACGGTAAAGGCAGTTCCTCGGCACGCAGGCCGCCGGCGGCTGTCAGGGCCGCCGCCGTATAGTCCGGTACGGTGGCGAGAATATCGGTGCCGGAGAGCAACGTACCCAGGCCGTTGAATTGCGGCACGGCGAGCACCACGCGACGTTTGCGTTCGAGCTTTTCCAAGGCCTCGTCGATGAAGCCGGTCAGGTCGCCGGCGAACGAGACCAGCGCATGCGGGCGGGCGCAGAAATCATCCAGGCTGACCGTTCCCGGTGCGCTGTCGGCACGCAGCAGCTTGGGCTTGCTGCGGCGCAGCACCTTGCGTTTGGCGTTGGCCGGCAATTCCTCGGTGTAGCCGACGCCCACCGAGATTTCGCCGGAGGCCAGCAGGTTGGGCATCAAGAGGTAGTTGGCGCGGCGAATCACCAGCACCACGCCCGGCGCCTCGCCGCGCAAGCGGCGCAGCAATGGCGGTAGCAGGGCGAACTCGACGTCGTCGGACAGGCCGATACGGAACACGGCGGTGCTCGTGGCCGGGTCGAAATCGGTGGCGCGGCTTACCGCGGTGGAGATCGAGTCCAGCGCCGGCGAGAGCAGGGCGAAGATCTCGGTGGCCCGCGCGGTGGGCTCCATGGTGCGGCCGGTGCGCACGAACAGCGGGTCATCGAACAGGCTGCGCAGGCGGGCGAGGGCGGCGCTGATCGCCGGCTGGCCGAGAAAGAGTTTTTCCGCGGCGCGGGTCACGCTGCGCTCGTGCATCAGGGTTTCGAACACGATCAGCAGGTTGAGATCGACACGGCGCAGGTCGTTGCGGTTCATGTTCCAGCTTCCATCCGGGAATGCGTGAAAGGTGCGTGTGTGAGCCGGCGGCGTCAAGTCTTAAGCGGAGCGAGGGGTAGCCTGCGACCCTGCGGATCATCCCTATTTATGGTGACTATCAATCTGTGCGGGTGGTCTTGCCGGGTAAGCCCGTATAGAGTCCGTGGCCATAGCAATATGAAGGCGAGGTGTTTGATGTCCCGCATGATCCGATTTCACCAGTTCGGCGATGCCAGCGTTTTGCGTCTGGACGATCTGCCGACCCCGAAACCCGGTCACGGCGAAGTGCTCATACGCACCCAGGCACTTGGTGTCGGTTGGCGCGACGTGCTGTGGCGGCAGAACCTGGCCCCTGACCAGCCGGCGCAGCTGCCGGCCGGTGTCGGCTTCGAGCTGGCCGGCTTGATCGAGGCGACAGGCCCGGGCGTCGACGATCTTGCGCCCGGCATGGCTGTAGCCAGCTTCCCGGCCTTCAGCCCCAACCAGTACCCAGCCTGGGGTGATCTGGTGCTGATGCCGCGCAGTGCGCTGGTTCGCTATCCGGAAACACTCAGTCCGGTCGAGGCGGCGGTGCACTACACCCCTTACCTGTTGGCCTATTTCGCCCTGGTCGAACTGGCCGCTGTGCAGCCGGGCCAGCGCGTGCTGATCACCGAAGCCGCACACTGTCTGGCACCACAGGCGGTGCAAATGGCCAAGGCGCTGGGCGCTACGGTGATCGCTGCCACCAGCGAAGGCGATACCCGTAGTTACCTGCGCGAGCTGGGTGCCGACAAGGTGATCGACACTGAGGAACAGGATCTGGTGCTTGAGGTGGAGCGCTTCACCGATGGCAAAGGGGTGGAAGTGGTGCTGGACCAATGCGCCGGCCCGCAGATGAAGCTTCTCGGCGATGTTGCGGCCACCCGTGGCAAGCTGATCCTGTATGGCGTCAACGGCGGCAACGATGCGGCGTTCCCGGCCTGCGCCGCATTCAAGAAGCACCTGCAGTTCTTCCGCCACTGCGTACTGGACTTCACCGGTCAGCCGGAACTGGGGCTGCAGCGCGACGAAGCGGCGGTGCAGCGGGCGCTGACCCGCATCAATCAGATGACGGCCGATCGCCTGCTCAAGCCGACCATCGCCAAGACATTTGCTTTCGAGGATTTCGTCGCGGCCAACCAGTTCATGGAAACCTGCCCGGCTGGCGGTCGGGTGGTCATGACGCTGGAACCCTGAGTACCTTCGTGCCACCTCAATGCCGCCTTCGGGCGGCGTTTGTATTTCTGCGGGGCAATTCGCTGCGCAATTGTTGAATTGATAAGAATTATCATTAAGATGCGCATCACGTTATCGCCGAGGAATGGCCGATGGGATCGTATCGACGTTGGGAAGGTGGGGCGGAGCTATCCGTTCAACTGCCTTGCGCAAGCAGGGAACGAGGGCTGGAGCGCCTGTATGCCAGTCACCGCCGTGTCCTGACCGACGCCGCTCAGGGGGTGCTCGGCTGCCGCGCCCGTGCCGAAGACGTGGTGCAGGATGCTTTTCTCAAACTATGGGAAAGCGGCGAGCGCCACGCCATCGACGATCCGCTGCGCTACCTGTTTCGCATGGTGCGCAACCTAGCCATCGACCGCCTGCGCCGGCAGAACCTGGAAGGCCGCTACAGCGCTGACGAGGAAGCACTCGACGAGTTGCCCGCACAGCAGTCCGGCCCCGAACAGCGTGCCATCGGCCAACTGCAATGGCAGCGCCTGCAGTTTGCCCTCGGCGAGCTGCCCGAGCGCACGCGCACCGTCTTCACCATGAGCCAGCTGGAAGGCTACAGCCAGCGCGAGGTGGCCAGCCATCTCAGTGCTTCGCCTACGCTGGTGCATTTCCTCCTGCGCGACGCGCTGAAACATTGCCGCAGCCGTCTCGAACCTGAAGCGGCCTGATGTTCTTCCTGCCCTGGATCTGTCATGAAACTGCTCAAGCTGTTGTTCCGCGATAATCGCCTGCCGCTTTGCGGCATCGTCCTGCTCAGCCTGTGCAGTGCGATGCTCAGCGTCGGCGTGATCGCCTTCATCAACCAGAAGCTGATCCGCCTGGAGGGGGAGCTGGCGACCACGCTGCTCAGCTTCCTCGGTCTTTTGGCGTTGCTGTTGCTGTGTTCCGGGGCAGGACAGGTGGCCCTGCATACCCTCGGCCACCGCTTCGTCTACCGCCTGCGCCGCAGCCTGGTGCGGCGGGTGCTGGACACCGATATCGAGCGCCTGGAGCAGATCGGCGGCGCGCGCATCCTCGCCAGCCTGTCCAGCGACATTCGCAACATCACCATCGCCTTCGTCTACCTGCCGGAGCTGACCTACGGCCTGATCCTCAGCATCGCCGCCTTCACCTACCTGGCCTGGCTGTCGCCAGCGTTGTTCGGCATCACTGCCGCCTGGCTGGGCCTTACCCTGCTGGTGGGCTGGTTCTTCGTCGGCAAGGTCAACCACCACATCCGCCTGCTGCGCGAGGCGGAAGACCATCTTTATCAGGACTACCAGGCCATCATCGACGGGCGCAAGGAGCTAGCGCTCAACCGCGACCGCGCGCGGCTGCTGTATGACGAGGAGTTCGACCGCGACGCCCGCGCCTACCGCGACAATGTCACCCGCGCCGACATCTTCAACGGCCTGGCCGGCAACTGGGCCAACGCCATGGTGCTGGGCAGCATCGGTATCGTGTTTTTCTGTGCCAGTGGCCTGGGCTGGGCGCCCGGCGAAGTGGCCGCCACCTTCGCCCTGACCGTGCTGTTCCTGCGCGCGCCGATGGTCGCTACTGTCGCCGCATTACCCAGTCTGCTGGCCGCGCGCATCTCGCTGGACAAGCTGGAAACCCTGGAGTTGGCGCCGGAAACCACCGAAATCGCAGCGGTCGAACGCCTCGGTCAGTGGCAGAGCCTGCAGCTGTCCGGCATCGAATACCGCTATCCGGGCGAGGGCGATGAGGTCGGCTTCGATGTCGGTCCGATCGATCTGGAGTTGCGTCGTGGCGAGCTGGTATTCCTGGTCGGCGGCAACGGCAGCGGCAAGTCGACCCTGGCGCGTCTGCTCACCGGCCTGCATCGCCCGGCCGCAGGGGAGATCCGCCTCGACGGGCGTGCCGTACAGGCCCACGAGTGGCAGGCGTACCGCCAGCTGTTCGCCAGCGTGTACACAGACTTCCATCTGTTCGCCCGCCTGCTCGGTCCGGCCGGTGCCGAGGTGGAGGAGTCGCTGGTGGGGCAATGGCTGGATCGCCTGCGCCTGCGCCACAAGGTCAAGTTCAACGCCGGCCGCCTGGCCGACACGCGCTTCTCCCAGGGCCAGCGCAAGCGCCTGGCGCTGATGCTGGCGATGCTGGAGGGGCGCGACATCCTTATCCTCGATGAATGGGCGGCCGACCAGGACCCGCTGTTCCGTCGCCTGTTCTACCGCGAGCTGTTGCCGCAGCTGAAAGCCGCCGGCAAGACCGTGCTGGCCATCACCCACGACGACCACTACTTCGATCAGGCCGATCGCCTGTTGAAGATGGATGGCGGTCGCCTCAGCGAGCTCACCGGCGAAGCCCGCGATCGCGCCACCCAGGACGCGGTGCGCGAGATCGGCGGCTCGATCCCCGCATAGCTGTTGATACCTCTGCCCCGGACGCGGGGCAGGGCACTGTCATGTCCGCGCAATCGAATTAAATGAAAATTATTCGCAGCTTCATGCGTCTTTAAAGCGTGCCACTTTCAACGAGGGATACCCCATGAGCCTGGACAACCCGCAAACCACTTTCCTGGTCGTGCTCAACGACGAGCAACAGTACGCCATCTGGCCGGCCTACAAGGCCGTGCCCGCAGGCTGGAAGGAAGACGGCGTGCGCGGTGACAAGGCCACCTGCCTGGCGCATATCGCCAGCGTCTGGACCGATATGCGTCCGCGCAGCCTGCGCGAGGCCATGGACGCCTGATGCAGCTGTTCTGCCTGGCTCATGCCGGCGCCAGCGCCATGCCCTACGCACGCTGGCGCAAGCGCCTGCCGCGCTGGCTGGATGTCTGCCCGCTGGAGCTGCCCGGCCGTGGTGCCCGCGAGGGCGAGCCGCTGTGCCAGGACCTGCCGGCGCTGCTGGCCGACCTCAAGCAGGCCTGGCGCCGTGAATGCCGGGGCCCCTACCTGCTGTGGGGCCATAGCCTGGGCGCCATGCTCGCCTTCGAGCTGGCTCAGGCGCTGATCGGCGAGGGCCATGAAGCGCCGCTGGCGCTGTTCGCCTCGGCTTCGCGGGCGCCCTCGCGTCGTCTGCAGGCACCGCGCCTGACTGCACGCAGCGACGGCGAGCTGTTCGCCAGCCTCGATGGCTTCGCGCGGCTGCCGCGCGAACTGTTGGCCGATCCGTTGTTCCGTCGCGAACTGCTGCCGGTACTGCGCAGCGACTTCGCCCTGGCCGAGAGCTACTGCTACCAGCGCCGCGCGCCCTTGCCCTGCGCCCTGCACGTGCTCGGCGCGCGCCGCGACTGCCTGAGCGAGGACGACCTGCGCGCCTGGCGCCGCGAGACTCGCGCTGACTTCACCCTGGAGTGGCTGGATGGCGATCACGCCTACCTGCGCCCCCAGGAAGACGAACTGCTGTCCCTGATCGAATTTCATGCCACGCGCCTGATGCGGCGCGAGGCGGCCGACATGCCTCTGGGCGCTTAGGCCACTCTCTACGAGGTGTTGTGATGAACGCGCAAGTCCCGTCGAACCTGGCTCTGGAATGGGCGCCGCTGTCCTTTGCTCAGCAGCGCCTGTGGTTCTTCAGCCGTCTGGAAAGTGGCAGCAGCGCCTATAACCTCGGAGGGCTGCTGCGTTTCGGAGGGGCGCTGGATCTGGACGGCCTGCATCATGGCCTGGATCAGGTCTATGCCCGCCATGCGGCACTACGCACCGTATTTCGCGAGCAGGACGGCCTGGCCCAGCAGGCCGTCCTGCCCGTGGGCCCGATGCCGCTGGAGTTCATCGACCTGTCGCAGAGCAGCGAGCGCGTCGAGGCATTGGCTCGCGACTTTATCGAGGCCGACTACGACCTGACCCGCGGTCCGCTGGTGCGCTGCGCCCTGTATCGGCTCGGCGAAAACAGCCACGCCCTGGCCGTGGGTATGCACCACATCATCTCCGACGCCTGGTCGGTGCGGGTGATGGTCGAGGAGATGGCCGAGTTCTATCGGGCCCGCCAGCAGAACCGTCAGCCGTTCATGACCCCGCAGCCGCTGCAATACAGCGAGTATGCCGTGGGCCAGCGCGAGTGGCTGAACAGCGAGGCGGGTGCGCGGCAGATGGCCTTCTGGCGCGAGCGCCTGGGCAGCGAACAGCCGCCGCTGAGCCTGGTCCCGGACTTTCCGCATAACGGCCAGGCCGCGCGCCGCGCCGCCTACCGCACGCTGCAGGTGGAACCGGCCATGGTGGCGCGGCTCAGTGACCTGGCCAAGGCCCATGGCGCCACCCTGTTCACCGTGCTGCTGGCGGCCCTGCAGCTGCAGCTGGCGCGCCTGTCTGGCCAGCGCGAAGTGCGCATTGGCGTGCCGGTGGCCGGCCGCGCCAAGGGTAATGAGCGCCTGGTCGGGTTCTTCGTCAACACTCTGGTGCTCAAGGCCGAGCCGCGCCCCGAGCTGTCGGTGGCCGAGTGGCTGGAGCAGACCCGTGTCGGTTTGAAACTCGCTCAGGCCCATCAGCAGATGCCCTTCGAGCGCCTGGTGGAGGCGCTCGCGCCGAGTCGTAGTCTGGGACAGCAGCCGCTGTTCCAGGTGGCCTTCAATTACCGCCGTCAGCACCCGCTGGCGGCCAACTGGCTGCCGGGCATCGAGACCGTGCTTGACGAGGTGCCGTCCAGCCAGATTCCCTTCGACCTGGCCCTGGACGCGGTGCGCGACAAGGGCGATCAGCTGTCGATCAACTTCGCCTACGCCGCCGATCTGTTCGCCGAAAGCAGCATCGAGCGTCTGATTGACGGCTTTCTTGAGGTGCTCGACGGCTTCGCCACCTCACCGCAGGCCGCGCTGGGCGAGCTGGGGCTGGTCAGCAGTGGTGAGCGCCGCTTGCTGGCCGAGTGGAACAAGCCGCGCCAGACCTTCGATCCCGCCCGCCTGCTGCCCGAGCTGATTGCCGAGCAGGCGCGCCTGCATCCGGATGCCATCGCCCTGGTGCATGGCACCGAGCGAATTTCGTTCTCTGAGCTGGAGGGCCGTGCCAATCGCCTGGCCCAGCTGCTGGCCGCCCAGGGCGTGCGTCCGGAAGCCCGCGTCGGCGTCTCCCTTGAGCGCGGCAACGCGATGATCGTCGCCATGTTGGCGGTGCTGAAATCCGGCGGTGCCTTTGTGCCGCTCGATCCGGATTACCCGCGTGAGCGCCTGAGCTACATGGTTGAGGACTCGGGGCTGAAGTGGCTGGTCACCAGTTCCGATCTGGCCGAGCGCCTGCCGCTGGGCCTGGGCGTCGAGCCGCTGTGT